>NZ_LMFN01000003.1:0-965742 GCF_001426835.1 Microbacterium sp. Root1433D1
AAGCTCATCGACGGTCTCTCCGAGATCACGATCGACGACATCACCTCACAGCGCCGATGGTACTGCAGGGGGGACCCTGTGGGAGAGTAGGACACCGCCGGACTCCTTTTAGTCAAAATGGCCACCCATCGTTGGGTGGCCATTTTGCGTTTACACGCGAGTGCGTACGAAACAGAAGCAAGAGCCATCCCGCAAGGGGTGGCTCTTCTTCGTTGACGTCGCACGTCGAGGGAGCGTTCAGCTCAACGGCGGATCGGAAGACGCAGCGTGAGAACGGTGCCGGCGCCCTCGGCGGAGCGGATCGACACATCCCCACCGTGATGCCGCATCACCGTGGCGACGAGCGTGAGCCCGATGCCTGAGCCCGTGACGTCTCGCGCGTTCTGAGCCCGCGCGAGCTCATCGAACACCGTCGGCAGGTCACCCGCGGGGATCCCCCGGCCGGCATCCGCGACGTCGACGACAGCCCAGCCGTCTTGTTCACGCAGCCGCACCTCGATCGGACCCTGCGCCGAGTACTTGGCAGCGTTCGACAGCACGTTGTCGATCGCAAGCGACAGCAGGTCGAGGTCTGCATGCAGCGGTGGTACGGGCCACGGCACTCGGGTGACCGTCAACGACATCCGTGCGCCTGCCGCAGGGTTCTGGGCCGCCAACGCTGCCACGGCCTCGTTGAGGACCTGCTCGAGATCGACCATCTCGAGCTCCAAGGGGCGCGTCTCCAGCTCCGCCAGTTTGCGCAGGTCGCGCACCAGAGCGCTCAGCTTCGTCGCCTGAGTGTCCACCACCCGCCACTCGTCGAGTGAGGATCCATCCTGCGCCGCAGCTGCGGCCGCCGTCGCCCGGATCGCGGTCAACGGGTTCTTCAACTCATGATCGAGCCGCGCAAGGAACCTTTGGTGATTCGCGTGCTCGGTCTGTGCCGCCTGCGCGGCGGCATCGGCCACGGTCTTCTGCATCCTGGTGCGCTCACGACGCCGCGTGCGATGAATGACGAGCATGATCGCCGGAACGGCGGAGACGAGGGCACCCGCGAGCACCACGGCACCGGGCAGCGCGAGGTCGATCGCGAGAAGGCGCTGGTCGCCGGCTGCAGTCATCACCCCCGCGGCGAGAGCGCACACCCCGACCGGCACGGCCGACGCCACCCCGAGTGCCACGCCCCTGCGGTCGGTCATGCGCCCACCACCCGCGGAACGAACAGGTAGCCCATGCTCTGCGCGGTCTCGATGAGGCGCGCTTCTCCTGCGGAGTCGCCGAGCACCCGGCGCAGCTCGGCGATGCGGTGGTCGACGGCACGGCTCGATGAGGCGAAGTCGAAGCCCCACAGCGCTGACAGGAGCCGCTCTCGCGTGTGCACCTCCTGCGGATGCAGCATCAGGTACTCGAGCAGCGTGAGTGCTTTCGGGGTGAGGGTGAGTTCGGTGTCGCCCCGCCACACGCGACGCGCGGTGCGATCCAGCGTGATGTCCAGGGCCTGTAGCCGTTGTGAGCCCCGGAGGGCACCGGCGCCCTGCGAGCTTCGACGCAGCACGGCGCGGATGCGCGAGATCAGTTCGTGCGGATCGAAGGGCTTGTTCAGGTAGTCGTCGGCGCCCTCGTCGAGGGCCGCGCTGCGCTCCCACGACTCGCCGACCTGGGTGAGCAGGATGATCGGGAGCCAGAGCTGCCGGCCCCGGATGCGACGGACAAACTCGCGTCCGTCGACGTGGGGCATGATCACATCGCACACCACCAGGTCGGGCACCTCGCGCTCCACCTCGGCCAGACCCGCGCGCCCGTCTTCGGCAATGCGCACGTCGAAGCCGCTCCTCCCCAGGAACGCGGCCAGCGCCCCGGTGATCGCCTCGTCGTCGTCGACGAGCAGGATCCGGGGGCGCTCGGTCTGTTCGGTGATCATCAGCCCCGCCCGAGGGAGTTCGCGCTGCCGTCGTCTTCCAGCGTCGGCGTCGGCCCGGTCCAGTACACCTCGTTGGCGCTCCCCGACACGGTCGCCGTGCCTATCGTCCCGGCATAGACGACGGTGCCGGAGCCGCGGAGCAGGAGCTCATCGACGTCGTCGGCGATCACGACGCCCGCATCGATGTCGATCACCAGACTCGCGCACGACCCCTCGACGCGCACCACGGCGCCGTCGTGGTCGAGCGGCCCGCTCGGGCAGGTCATCGTGATCGTGGCCGCAGCGATCAGCCGCTCGCGTTCGGCCGCGTTCGGTGCGGAGAGCGCCGGTGGTGTCGCGTCGGCATCCTCCTCGTCCGGTGACGAGGTCGCGCGCGGCGTGGTCTCGTCCTGCGGGGCGGGGCCGGCCTCCTGTGGCGCAGGCGAGCGGGCATCGTCTGCGGAGGGATCGATGATGCGGACCGTGCATCCGGAGAGCAGCAGCGCCGCGATCACCACAGGAGTGATCGCGGCGATGTGCCGGCGTGCAGCGCGCATGGCATCCATCTTCTCGTGTCAGAAGGTCGCCGGGATGAAGATCTCGACGCGTCGGTTGAGCTGGCGCCCCGCGGGGTTGTCGACGCCGTCGATCTCGTTCGCGGCGACAGGCCGGGACTCCCCGAAGCCCTCGGCGGTGAGTGCCGTGCCGACCCCGCGGTCCTGGAGGCCATCGACCACCGCATCCGCGCGGTCCTCCGACAGTGTCTGGTTCTCGGCATCCGATCCGATGGCGTCCGTGTGGCCCGACACCGAGGCCTGCGCGACCTCGAGCGCGGTGAGCGCGTCGGCCACGGCGTCCAGCGTGGCGGCCGCATCGGCGCGGATGTCGCTCTTGTCGAAGTCGAACAGCACCCCGTCCTCGAATGTGAGGGTCGTGCCGCAGGACTCCAACGGGGCGAGCGTGCCCAGCGGCGGGAACACCCCGAGAGTGGGGACGACCGGCAACGGCTCGGCCTTCACCCGCTCGCCGTTCACCTGTGCCGTGCCGTCGCCGAAGTTCTGGATGGTGATGTCGCGGCTGGTGTAGTTGCCCGATCCGTCGCCGAAGTTCTGGATGGTCACGGCCCCGGCCTCGTAGTTGCCCGACCCGTCGCCGAAGTTCTGGATGCTCACGTCGCCGTCGGTGTAGTTGCCGGAACCGTCGCCGAAGATCTGCACCGTCTTGGTCGCATCGGTGTAGTTGCCGGAGCCGTCGCCGAAGTTCTGGATCGTGACCGCGCCATCGGTGTAGTTGCCCGACCCGTCGCCGAAGTTCTGGATCGTGACGCCGTTGATCGTGGAGGTACCCGATCCGTCGCCGAAGTTCTGCACGGTTCCGTCCGGCCCCGTGAAGGTGCCGGATCCGTCGCCGTACAGCAACGCGGTGCCGTTGCCGGAGATCACATTCCCGGTGGCATCGCAGTGCGCCGGTGTCGCCGTGACCCCGGGGATGTCGGCGAGCGCATCGTTGACCTCGATCGCGAAGGCGGATGCCGACGAGTCCAGCAGTGACAGGTCGGGGAGCACGAACAGCGGCACGGGCGGGAACTGGCCCACGTCGTATCCGGGAAGCGTGGCGACGGCGGAAGTCGGGGCATCGGGCGACGTCGGGGCGCCGCTCGGCTTCGGGATGCTCGGCGGGGTCGCGGCACACCCGGTGACGACGAGGGAGGCCAGGAGTCCGAGTGCGACGCCCTGGCGGCGACGGCGGGAGGCAGACGAGGCGGTGCGTGCGGCGGTGGTCATGGATCGAGCGTATCCAGCCGGTGTGGCGATACTGTCGCGGAGTTGTCGCAAGCCTGCGACACGTCCGCTCACCGTTTGACCCGCGACTCCAGAACCCCTGCGGTGTCGATGACGGCATCCGCGAGCGTCCGCTCATCGAGTCCTTCGCCGCCCCACGTGACAGCCACTGCGGCGACCGGCCAGCCGGTGTGGTCGCGCACGACGGCTCCGACCGATCGGAGCCCGTCTGCCACCTCGCTGTCCTCGACCGCATAGCCGCGCGCCCGCACTTCCCGCAGGAGTTCGCGCAGCTCTGCGGGGCGACGCGGCCCCAGCCCTGTGCGGTCGGGGAACGCCGACGCGCTCGGATACAGCGCGCGCACCTGTTCGCGGGGCAGGGCGGCCAGCATCGCCCGCCCGCTCGCGGTGAGGTGCGCAGGAAGGCGTACGCCGACATCCGTCACGAGGGCGGGGCGGCGGGGTGCGCGCTCCTCGACGATGTAGAGAACGTCGCCACCGCTCATCACGGCGAGGTGGGCGCTCTCGCCCAGGCGGTCGGACAGCGCGGCGATCAGCGGTCGGCCGAGTCGGGCGAGCGGCTGCTGGCGGGTGTAGCCGCCGGCCAGCTCGAACGCCGAGGTGCCCAGACCCCATCGCTGCTCCTCACGGAGATGCAGCACGAAGCCGTGCGCGGCCAGCGTGGTGAGGAGGTGATAGACCGTGGAGCGCGGCAGGTCGAGCTCGCGCGCGATCGCAGATGCCGCCACAGGAGCCGGGCGTCCGGCGAGGTAGCTGAGGATGCGGAGGGTGTTCTCGGCCGCCGGGACCTGCGGCTCGGCTGCGCGGGAGGCCGCACTCCTGTCTGGGATCACAGACAAAGCATCGCACGAACGGGTATCCCCGTCGACACCGCGGGTGTGGAATCAGAACATGACCGAACTTGCCCCCGTGCTGGTCGGAGCGGCTCCGCTGTCTCCCGCCGATGTCGTCGCCGTCGTCCGCCACGACGCTCCCGTCCAGATCGACGCGGAGGCGCTCGCACGCGTCGCCGACACCCGCCGCGTGATCGACGGCCTCGCGGCTGATCCGAACCCGCACTACGGCGTCTCCACCGGCTTCGGGGCCCTCGCGACCACGTTCATCGCTCCCGACCGCCGCCTGCAGCTGCAGGCCAGCCTGATCCGCTCGCACGCCGCCGGAACGGGCGCCGAGGTCGAGCGCGAGGTCGTCCGCGGTCTTCAGCTCCTGCGCCTGCAGACGCTCGCCTCCGGGCGCACGGGTGTCCGCCCGGTCGTCGTCGAGACCTACGCGGCCCTGCTCAACTCCGGCATCACGCCCGTGGTGCGCGAGTACGGCTCGCTCGGCTGCTCGGGCGACCTCGCCCCTCTCGCCCACATCGCCCTGGCCACGATGGGCGAAGGCGACGTGCGCGATGCCTCCGGCGCCCTGGTTCCCGCATCCGACGCCCTCGCCGCCGCGGGCATCGAGCCGCTCACCCTCGTCGAGAAGGAGGGGCTGGCACTCATCAACGGCACCGACGGCATGCTCGGCATGCTGGTGCTCGCACTCCACGACCTGGAGACCCTTCTGCTCACCGCCGACATCGCCGCGGCGATGTCGGTCGAATCGCAGCTCGGCACCGACGCCGTGTTCGCCGCCGACCTGATGGCGCTGCGCGCCCAGACGGGACAGTCCGCGTCGGCGGCGAACCTGCGCGCGTTCCTCGGCGACTCCCCCATGGTCGCGAGCCACAAGGGACCGGACGACGGCCGGGTGCAGGATGCCTACTCGCTGCGCTGCTCGCCCCAGGTGCACGGCGCCGCGCGCGACACCCTCGCCCATGCGACGCTGATCGCCGGGCGCGAGCTCGCCAGCGTGATCGACAACCCCGTCATCACCCTCGACGGCCGCATCGAGTCCAACGGTAACTTCCACGGCGCTCCCGTCGCGGCCGTCCTCGACTTCCTCGCGATTTCGGTCGCCGACGTCGCCTCGGTTTCCGAGCGTCGTACGGACCGCGCGCTGGATCCGGCCCGCAGCCACGGTCTCCCGCCGTTCCTGGCCGATGAGGTGGGCGTCGACTCCGGTCTCATGATCGCGCAGTACGCGGCCGCCGGAATCGTCTCCGAGCTCAAGCGCCTCGCGGTGCCGGCATCCGTCGACTCGATCCCGTCGTCCGCCATGCAGGAGGACCACGTATCGATGGGGTGGGCCGCCGCGCGCAAGCTGCGACGCGCGATCGACGGACTCGGACGCGTGCTCGCGATCGAGATCCTCACCGGTGCGCGCGCCCTCGACCTGCGCGCCCCGCTGCAGGCCGGACCCGCGACCGGTGCCGTGCGCGACCTGGTGCGCACCGTCGCCGCCGGTCCCGGCCCCGACCGCTTCCTCTCGCCCGAGATGGAAGCCGTCACCGCACTCGTCCAGTCGGGCGCCGTCGCCCGCATCGCAAAGGAGCACACCCATGGCTGAGTCCCCCGTATCCGGGCCCCGCGTCGTCCGCGCCGCCCGCGGCAACCAGCGCACCGCGAAGAGCTGGGGCGCCGAAGCCGCCAAGCGCATGCTGATGAACAACCTCGATCCCGAGGTCGCCGAGCACCCCGAAGACCTGGTCGTCTACGGCGGCACCGGCAAGGCCGCGCGCAGCTGGGAGGCGTACGACGCGATCGTGCGCACTCTCGACGAGCTCGAACCGGATGAGACCCTGCTGGTGCAGTCGGGCAAGCCGGTCGGCGTCTTCCGCACCCACGAGTGGGCGCCGCGTGTGCTGATCGCCAACTCCAACCTGGTGGGGGACTGGGCGAACTGGCCCGAGTTCCGCAAGCTCGAAGAGCTCGGCCTCATCATGTACGGGCAGATGACCGCCGGATCCTGGATCTACATCGGCACGCAGGGAATCCTGCAGGGCACGTACGAGACGTTCGCGGCCGTCGCCCGCTCGCTCGGCCGCGACTCGCTCCGCGGCACCCTCACCCTCACCGGTGGAGCCGGTGGCATGGGCGGCGCTCAGCCGCTCGCCGTGACTCTGAACGACGGAGCGGTGCTGATCGTCGATGTGGATGAGTCGCGTCTCGCCCGTCGCGTGGAGCACGGCTACCTCGACGAGTACACGACCGACCTCGATGCGGCCGTCGCCCGGGTCGTCGCCGCCAAGGAGGCGGGCGAAGCCCTCTCGGTCGGCGTGGTCGGCAACGCGGCCGAGGTCTTCCCCGAGCTGCGGCGCCGCGGCGTGCCGATCGACATCGTGACCGATCAGACCAGCGCCCACGACCCGCTCGCCTACCTGCCGCTCGGCATCACGGTCGCGGACTGGAAGGCCGAGGCCGCGCGCGACCCGGAGGAGTTCACGCGCCGCTCGCGCGAATCGATGGCCGCGCACGTCGCGGCGATGGTGGCCTTCCAGGATGCGGGGGCCGCGGTGTTCGACTACGGCAACTCGATCAGGGCCGAAGCGCAGCTGGGCGGGTTCGACCGGGCGTTCGAGTTCCCCGGGTTCGTGCCGGCGTACATCCGCCCGCAGTTCGAGGAAGGACGCGGGCCGTTCCGCTGGGCTGCCCTCTCCGGCGACCCGGAAGACATCTACAAGACCGACCGGGCCATCGCCGAGCTCTTCCCCGAGGATGCCGCCCTGCACCGCTGGCTCGAGAAGGCCGGGGAGAAGGTGCACTTCGAGGGGCTGCCCGCCCGCATCTGCTGGCTCGGCTACAAGGAGCGCCACCTCGCCGGGCTCAAGTTCAACGAGATGGTCGCCTCGGGCGAGCTGTCGGCCCCGATCGTGATCGGTCGCGACCACCTCGACGCAGGCTCCGTGGCATCGCCGTACCGCGAGACCGAGGCCATGAAGGACGGCTCCGACGCGATCGCCGACTGGCCCCTGCTGAACGCCCTGCTCAACACGGCATCCGGTGCCTCCTGGGTGTCGCTGCACCATGGCGGCGGCGTCGGCATCGGTCGCTCCATCCACGCCGGTCAGGTCACGGTCGCCGACGGCAGCGCCCTCGCGGCAGAGAAGCTCGAGCGCGTGCTGACGAACGATCCGGGCACCGGAGTGATGCGGCACGTCGACGCCGGATACGAGCACGCCCGTGAGGTGGCGCGCGAGCGCGGCCTCAACGTGCCGATGCTCTGAGAGGGTGAGGGCATGTCGACGCTCATCACGAACATCGCGGAACTGACCACCAACGTCTCCACCGGCGGCGACCTCACCGGGACCGTTCTCGATGCCGCGGTGCTGATCGAGGGCGAGCGGATCGCCTGGGTGGGCGCCGCCGCGGACGCACCGGAGGCCGCTGAGGTCGTCGACGCCGGTGGGCGTGCGGTGATCCCCGGGTTCGTCGACAGTCACAGCCACCTGGTCTTCGCGGGCGACCGCGCGGCTGAGTTCGAGGCCCGCATGGCAGGGCAGAAGTACGCTGCCGGCGGCATCCGCTCGACCGTCGCCGCGACCCGGGCCGCCTCAGATGACGAGCTGCGCGCACGCCTGCGCGGCTTCCTCGACGAGATGCTCGCGCAGGGCACGACGACCGTCGAGATCAAGAGCGGCTACGGGCTGAGCGTCGCCGACGAGGAGCGCCTCGTGCGCCTGGCCGCAGAGGTGACACCCGAGGTGACCTTCCTCGGAGCGCACGTCGTGCCTGCTGAGTATGCCGACCGGCCGGACGAGTACGTCGAACTGGTCACCGGGCCCATGCTCGATGCCTGCGCACCGCACGCGAAGTGGGTCGACGTGTTCTGCGAGACCGGCGCCTTCACGGTGGCGCAGTCACGCCGGGTGCTGGAAGCCGGGATCACGCGCGGCCTCGTGCCTCGGGTGCATGCGAGCCAGCTCGGTCCGGGGGAGGGTGTGCGTCTGGCGGTCGAGCTCGGTGCGGCATCCATCGACCACGGCACCTATCTGACGGATGCCGACGTCGACGCGCTCGCCGGCTCCGACACCGTGCTCACGCTGCTGCCGGGGGTCGAGTTCTCGACGCGGCAGCCGTATCCCGACGCCCGCCGCCTGATCGACGCAGGAGTGACCGTGGCCCTGGCCTGCGACACGAACCCGGGGTCGAGCTTCACCTCGTCGATGCCGTTCTGCATCGCCGTGGCCGTGCGCGACATGGGGATGACTCCGGCCGAGGCGGTCTGGGCGGCGACCGCCGGGGGCGCGAAGGCGCTCCGCCGCGACGACGTGGGCGTGCTCGCACCCGGTGCGAGGGCCGACCTCGTGCTGCTCGACGCGCCGACCCGCATCCACCTCGCCTATCGACCCGGCGTTCCGCTCGTGCGGGCAGTCTGGAAGGACGGGCGAGCGATCGGCTGAGGCCACGGGGCGCTCAGCCGATCGCTCCGCGCCGAAGCCAATGTGATAAGTGGATTGAGGGTTCACAGATCATAATGAGAATTATTGTGCCCATTCAGTTTCGTCATCTGCTCTCGGATTTGGAGCAGGCGCCGAGAAGGGCGGATACTTCTGGCACCCGAACCGCGTGATCCGGACCGGGGCATCCCCATGCAGACACCCTCTTCTCTCGCACCAGGAACGACCATCGCCATCGTCGGCGCCGGGCGTCTCGGACGCGTACTCGCGCGGGCGCTGCGCGCGGCGCGGTTCGACGTGTTCGGCCCTTTCGGCCGCGCGGAGCAAATCCCGGATGCGGACATCGTCGTGCTCTGCGTGCCGGATGCCGCGATTGCCGAGACCGCCCTCGCGGCTCGCCCGCATGCCGGTGTGCTCGGACACGTCTCCGGTGCGACCCCTCTCGACGACGTGGATTTCAGCCTCCACCCGTTGCAGACCTTCACCGGCACGGAGTCGGCTGAGGTGTTCCACGGCATCGGCGCCGCTGTCGCCGGCCGTACGTCCGCAGCGCGCGAGGTCGCGGAACAGCTCGCCATCGCCCTCGGCGCTCGTCCGTTCCCGGTCGACGACGCTAACAGTGCGAGCTACCACGCCGCCGCATCCTTCGCCTCGAACTTCCTCCTCACCGTCCTCGACTCCGCGGAGAGGCTCGCCTCCGCCGCGAGTGTTCCCGGCGACGACGCGCGGGCGCTCCTGGCACCGCTCGTGCGGCGGACGGTCGAGAACTGGGAGGCGAGTGGTGCTCCTGCGGTTCTGACCGGACCCATCGCCCGGGGCGATGAGGCGACCGTCGCGCGCCAACGTGCCGCCGCGGCGGAGCTCGAGCTGTCCGACCTGTTCGACGCCCTCGCCGCCGTCACGCGCACGATCGCCGCCCGCCCCGCCCCTGCAACCGAGGAGCCCTCCACATGAGAATCCTCCGCACGATCCCCGAGGTCAGAGCTGCTATCCGCGAAGCGAGGGTCGGGGGCTCGATGATCGGTCTCGTGCCCACGATGGGTGCCTTCCACGACGGGCACCTGTCGCTGATGCGGGCCGCGCGCGCGGCATCCGACCTGGTCGTCGTCTCGCTCTTCGTCAATCCGACCCAGTTCGGCGCGAACGAAGACCTCAGCGCCTACCCGCGCGATGAGGCGCGCGATGCCGCGCTCGCGGAAGCTGCAGGCGTCGACATCCTCTTCGCTCCCGCACCGTCGGAGATCTACCCCGAGGGGTTCGCGACGAACATCCACGTCGCGGGCCTCACCGACGTGCTCGACGGTGCGAGCCGTGGGGCGCACCACTTCGACGGGGTCGCCACGGTCGTCACGAAGCTGTTCGGCATCGTCCGGCCCGACACCGCCTACTTCGGGCAGAAGGACGCGCAGCAGGTGCTCGTGGTCCGCCGTGTCGTGCGGGACCTCGACCTCGACGTGCGGATCGTCGCCTGCCCGATCGTGCGGGAAGCCGACGGGCTCGCCATGAGCTCGCGCAACGTGTACCTCGACCCCGCCGCCCGTGTGCAGGCGACCGCGCTCAACCGTGCCCTCGACGCGGGCGCCGCAGTGTTCGAGGCGGGTGACGCCGCCGCCGGGAGCATCCTCTCCGCCGCGCGCGACGTGCTCGGCGACGCCGGGATCGACCCCGAATACCTCGAGCTCCGCGACGCCGAGACGCTGCGCCCCCTCGCGCGGGTCGACCGCGACGCCCTGCTCGCCGTCGCCGCGCACGTCGGGGCCGCACGACTGATCGACAACCACGTCCTGCGCGCGGCGGAAGCTTCAAATCACAGAGAGAAGGAGGCCGGCGCATGAGCGCTCATGCCGCTCCCCGCACGCGGGTCACACTCGCCGGCCTCGCCGCGAAGAAGGCGGCCGGAGAGCCGATCGTCATGGTGACCGCGTACGACCATCCGAGCGCGCAGATCGCGGAGGCCGCGGGCGTCGATGTCGTCCTCGTGGGTGACTCGGCCGCGATGACCGTGCTCGGCTACGACAGCACGGTGCCGGTCACGATCGACGAGATGCTCATGCTGACCAAGGCTGTTCGACGCGGCCTCACGGTCCCGTTGCTCGTCGGCGACCTGCCGTTCGGCTCGTATGAAGCCTCCGACGAGGTGGCCATCGCGACCGCGCAGCGCTTCGTGAAGGAAGCCGGCTGCGACCTGGTGAAGATCGAGCGCGGCGGCACCACCGTCCACCGCGCGCGAGCGCTCGTGCAGGCGGGCATCCCCGTCGTCGGGCACGTCGGGCTCACCCCGCAGACGGCCGTCGCGCTCGGCGGCTACCGCGCGCAGGGGCGCACCGCCCAGGCCGCGCTCGCCGTGATCGACGATGCGCTGGCGTTGCAGGATGCCGGGTGCTCGATGCTCGTGGTCGAGGCGGTGCCCGCCGAGGTGACGGCCGCCCTCGTGCCGCTGCTCGACATCCCGGTGATCGGCATCGGAGCCGGCGCGGATGCCGACGGACAGGTGCTCGTGTTCCACGATCTGCTCGGGCTCTACGACGGCGGAGCCGCCAAGTTCGTCAAGCGCTACGCCGACCTGCGCGCAGCGGCGATCGCGGGTGTCGAGGCGTATGCGGCCGAGGTGCGCTCCGGCGCCTACCCGGCGGTCGAGCACGGGTACTCCATGGCGCGAGAAGAGGCCGCGCGCCTCGAGGAGCTGCTCGCGGGGCGTTGACACCTTCGTGATCTTGTATTTACTTCTTCTCGCGACATCCCCGGCCCTCTTGGCCAAGTTGTTTACCTAACGTTCCTGCTTTCGCTGTTCCCTGTCTCGAACGGCTCCCTAGCGTCGATCTCAGCGCCGGTTCGGTGCGTCGTAGATATACACGTGGAAGAGGATCAAGTGAAGAGACAGATCGCAGGAGTGTGCACGCTCGCGGCCGTCGCCGCAGCCGTCGCGTTCCCCCTCGCGGCGAACGCCGCTGACGGACTGGCCGCACCGACGTTCAGTCAGGAGGGCGGCCGGTTCACCGAGTCGGCCACCGTCGCGCTCACCGCGCCGCAGGGCGCCGAGATCAGGTACACACTCGACGGCTCGACGCCGACCGCGAAGAGCCCGATCTACAAGAAGCCGCTCGTCATCGAGGAGACGACGAACCTCGCCGCGGTCTCGATCAAGGGTGGTGTCACGTCGCCCGCCGAGATCGAGGGCTACATCATCAAGACGGAGGAGGAGCCGCAGCTGTCGTTCTTCGTGATGAGCGACGTGCACACGTCGTCCCTCGACGACAAGAACCGGGGCATCTGGAGCAGCCACTTCGACACCCTGGCCTCGATCAACCCCGATCCCGACCTGATCATCTCCAACGGCGACCAGATCAACGACAACAACAACAACACCGCGCCTGACCACCAGGTCGTGAAGACGATCTTCGACGAGAACATCGATCGTCTCGGACTCGACGACACTCCGATCCTGATGTCCCACGGCAACCACGACGTGGGCAACGCCGACATGGCCAAGTACTACGGCGACTGGTTCCCCAACGCGTCCGGCGGCTACTACGAGAAGACGTTCGACGGTCAGACCTTCCTCGTGATCGACACCGAGCGGTACTCGGGCGCGCAGCGCACGTGGCTGCAGGGTCGTCTCGCCGCCCTCTCGGCCGAGTCGGGCGCTCTCAACACGCCGATCTTCGTCGTCGGCCACCGGCCGACCGCCAACACGGTCTACGACGGGGCCCAGGCCTCGAACGCCGCGCTCACGAGCGACCTCTCCGGGTACCCGCAGGCCGTCTACTTCTCCGGCCATTCGCACCTGCACCTGAACGACGAGCGCTCCATCTGGCAGGGGGCCTTCACGGCTGTGAACGACGGATCCATGTCGTACACCGAGACTCCCCACGACGCGTACCAGATCTACGGCGATGCGCTCTGGGACGAGTTCACGATCCCGACCGCGCAGGCCCTCTACGTCGAGGTCTACGCAGACCGCACCGAGATCGACCGGATCAACTTCGCCGCCGAAGACGAACGCACCTACACGAACGGTGCGTGGGGCTACCAGTCCGGCTACCCGTTCGCCAGCGCGGGGACGCTCGCAGGGCCGACGTGGACCGTCCGCCTCGACGGCAGCACCACCGAAGAGGTGCGCGCGAACTTCGACTACACGGCCGCCGCGCGCGATGCGGTCGCTCCGGTGCAGCAGGGAGCACCCGAGCACATCGTGACGAACGGGGCCGATGTGCTCCGCGTTCCCGCCGCGACCGATGACGAAGCGGTGTACGGCTACGACGTGCGGGTCCGCGACGCGGTCACGGGCGCCGAGGCGCTGCCGATCAGGGCCGGGGCGAAGGTGCTCGCCGACTTCCAGATCGCGCCGCGCCCGAGCGTGCTCGAGATCCCGCTCGCCATCCGCAATGGCCGACAGGCCGATGCTCCGCTCCTCACCCTCACGAAGGGGACGAGCTACATCGCCGAGGTCACCGCGGTCGACATGTACGGCAACCGCTCCGAGAAGACCTCGGTCGCATTCGTCGCCGGCGAGGTGCCGGACACCACGCGCCCGCAGGTCACGCTCGTCAGTCCGGCGTCGACCGGCCCCTCGAAGTCCATCGACATCCGGGTCGATGCGACCGATGAGGTGGGGCTCGCCCGCATCGTCGCGAACATCTACCAGGGCGGGAAGCTCGTCAAGAGCACGCAGTCGGCGGTCTCGGGTGCGAGCGGCTCGCATGTCGCGACGGTCAAGCTTCCCGACGGTGCGTACACGGTCAAGTACAACGCCCAGGATGCGGCCGGCAACATCTCGAAGACCTCGACCTTCGATGTCGTCGTCGACGCCACAGCCCCCACGGTGACCGTGAAGACCGGCGGCTCGTTCACGGTCGGCGATGCAGCGGGATATGACAAGGTCAGCTTCAAGCTCAACGATGCCGGCAAGGTCGACCGGATCGCGCTCAACGGCGTCGAGAAGGATCTGACGAACAACGCCTGGTCCGACCTCAACTTCGTGAAGCCGGGGACCTTCGGCGGGGTGAAGGGGGAGAACACGCTTCTCGTCTACGACGTCGCCGGCAATGTCACGACGGTGGAGTTCGTGCTGCGCTGACATGCAGAGGTGGGGCCCTGTGGTGAGGCGAGGCCGTGTCCTCTCGCACCGCAGGGCCTCCCGGCGTCCGCCGGAGGACCGGTGCATGCTCCGAGTCTTCCTGCACGACCAGAAGGTTCGAAAAGTTCTCGACAGTTCGTGCTTTCGTGGCGGGGAGCAGGGCCGGGAGAGGTCTAGCGTTGCGCGGATGAACCTCTCCGAGCACGTCCACGTCACCTGGGCTCTTCACGTCGAGATGTCGGTGACCGATCGGCCTGACCTCACCCGGGTCATCGGTGTGCCGCGCGACGCGCCCTCCTATTGGATCGTGGAGGCCTACCGGCTGAGCCTCGGGCTCGAGCCCGAGACGCCCGACTCTGAAGACGGGCCCGACCACTCGCCCCTCATCGATCTCGTGTCCTGGAGGGGCAACACGCAGCGGGTGTCGATCCCCGGCGTCGCTGACGTGGTCGACGTGACGATCAGCGGACCGTTCGAGACCACGATGGGGGAGCCGCGCGTCACCGTCGTCGATGCGGGTCGCGTGCAGGCGGAAGAGCAGACGGAGGCCGCGGGCTGGCAGGTGCAGCGACCACCGTTCCGGGCGGAGCATGTGGCGTTCGAACTCGCGCAGCGCTTCGGACTGGTGCAGCCGCGACTCGACCCGATCACTGCGAGTGAGCGGGGCGACGGCCTGCGCGCCTCCTCCTCGCTGGTGACGCTGTGCGAGTCGTTGACGCCCGTCCGTCGACTGGCGCTTCTCGCACACCTCGAAGGCACGGGGCTCATCGACGCCGCTCCGCCCGGCCAGGTGGCCGCGGACTCGGCGACCGTGGAATCGGCGACCGCAGGACTGCGGGGTCTCGTTGCGCGGATCGGCCCCGACGGCGTCGAGCAGGACCCGGTAGCCGGGTGGCTGCCCCGCGAGGCCGTCGCCGAGGCCGTCGAAGACCTCGGGTGGCACGACGCGGAGGCGTCCGACGTGCCAGACCCCGTCGATGCCCTGGCATTGCTGGCACGGCAGACGAAGGCGGTGCGCAGGCTGCGCGGTCGCATCGTGGTCACGCACCTCGGGCACGCGCTGGCGAACGGTGAAGCGCGCGGCTTCCTCCGGGTCGTCGGCATCGTGAGAGCGCACGGCAAGGAGCGGCTGTTCCCGCATGGGCAGCTGCGCGCCGTCACCCTCGCACTGCTGGCCGTCGCCGACGGGTCGGTCATGGCGTTCGACGAGCTTCCCGAAACCGTCACGCGCGGTGAGGCTGCGGTCGACGAGGGGCGAGGCCACGGCGGGAGGTTCTCCGAGTGGTCACTGCGATCGCAACGGGAGGGCGACGCGGAGCGCGGATCCGGAGATCGATATGCGGTGCGGCGGGTGGTCGAGAGCCTGTGCGCCCTCTCGTCGCCCGGAGCATTCGCATCGATCTCTCCAGCGATGCGCGCCGTCGCGGGCGCAGCTCTGTGGTGAGGGCGGTGGCGGTCGACGGCTGACGGCTGACGGCTGACGGCTGACGGCTGCTGGAGCGCCGTCGCTGTGATGTCAGTCTGCGCGGCCCGCGGGCACATCGGGCTCCCAGCGCAACAGGTCGCCCGGCTGGCATTCGAGCACGGCGCACAGCGCGTCGAGCGTGGTGAACCGCACGGCCTTCGCGCGACCATTCTTCAAGACGGCGAGGTTGGTCGGGGTGATGCCGATCCTGTCGGCGAGTTCGCCGACGCTCATCTTCCGCCGCGCCATCATCACGTCGATATCGACCACGACGGGCATCAGATCACCTCGTTGTCGAGCTCTGAGCGCCACGAGCGCGCCTCTGCCTCGCGGTCGATCGCCTGCCGCAGCAGCGCCTTCATCACCACGACCAGCAGCGCCATTCCGGCGAGCACCACTCCTGCGCCCCCGATCAGCGCCACGACACCGGGAGCGATCGATCCCTGTGCGAGCAGGGCCGCCAGGATCCAGGTGAGCAGCGCCGCCGTCAGGATCGCTCCGATGATCACGTCGACGTACCGGAAGGAGGACTCCGAGAAGATCGAGCCGGCGCGCACCCTGGTCAGCAGCATCCACACGCACACGCCGAAGACCTGGAGTGTGCCGACACCCAGGACGACGAGGGAGACCAGGAAGATCCGGCCCCACAGCTCGTTCTCGCCGAGGTCGAGCCACAGCAGAGGGACGATCAGGGCCTGCACCGCCACGGAGCCGAGCATCGCCACAGCGATCACGATGCGCAGCACGAGGATCGTCAGTTTTCCCATGGAGTGACCTTTCATCGAAGAACATGGGAAATCTATCGATATTCGTTCGATCTGGCAAGTCGGATCACTCCGAGCGACCGTCGAGGCCCCCTCGGATGGAGACCTCGGAGGGGCCTCAGTGCTTCCGCAGGAGAGCGCGGAGTCTGCGGGCGGTTCGTCCGGCGAAGTCCTTCACGCGTCCACCTGGCCATTCGCGGCGGAGCTCGACGTCGCCGTCATCCGTCGCCACGAGAGCGCATGAGCGTCCGGCGAGCAGAGGCGACCGCCCGGCGCGGGCGAGCACGGCGGGGCTGGCCTCGAGTGGGGTCTCGAACGTCCACCCCGCGCGGCGGACCTTCACGGTCAGGGCGCCTCCGCGCGACTCGTCGCTCGGGCCGAACACCTTCAACGGATCGATCGCGACGCGGGCGGCGTCGAGATTGCGGGGGTGCCGGCCGCCGATGTGACGTTCGGCGCCGGTCTCTCCATCTCGGAGGAACAGGTCGACCCGGTCGTTGCGCAGTTCGCGGCCGGCGACCAGCAGGTTGTCCGGAAGCCCCTCGATCGTGGAGACGGGGAGGGAGATGAGGCGGGTGACCTTCTTCGAGCGCGTGGGCGTGGATCCGGCATCCGCCGCACCGACGCTCTTCGCCGCGGCGTCCTGGTGTGCGGAATCTGAGCCGCCGTCGTCGGTGGGCGCCGATGGCCTCACCTCGGAGCGCGACGTCTCGAAGACGAAGGCGTCGTGGCCGTCTCTCGTGAGCGTCACGCGGAGGGTCAGGTGAAGGCCGCCGCCACGAGACCAGTGCGCTTCGGTCACGACGGCCCGGCACACGGTCTCGGCCTCGAACCTTGCAAGGCCGAGCAGGTCATCGCGACGGCCGGCGCGGAGCAGGGCCGCGCGGATCCGGTGGGGGAAGCCGAGGCCGGCATCGACTCCCGGGCCGAACTTCTCCTGCACCAACGGGGTCACGACGTCGAGGAGGCGGTCGCGGTAGTCGTCGGGATACCGGACCATCTGTCGTCCGGAGAGCCGTTTCAGGATCTTGCCGCGGAACCAGTGCCGCAGCAGGCGGTCACGCAGCTTCCCGGGTTCGGTGTGCGCCTCGACGAGATCGAGCACCGTCTCCAGGTGGGGGAAGTACGTGTCGGGGTCGATGCGCGACGAGCTCGCGCTGCCGGGCTCCTTCACCCAGGCGTAGCAGGGCTCGCTCGCCAGGATCGAGATCGTCGATGCGGCGAAGTAGGCCTGCATCACGAACAGATGATCCTCGAGTCGCACCTTGCCCTCGGGGAAACGGATGCCGTTGGCCCGGAGGAACGAGGTGCGGAACATCTTGTGCGGTGTGAGCATCTCCAGCAGGGGATCGGTCCCGAGCACTGCGCGAGGGACGTCGTGGCTGAAGATCCGGCTCGGGAGGCGACGACCGATGCCGACCTCCTTGCCCACGATCACGTCGGACGAGTTCAGGTCGGCGTAGTCGCACAGCTTCTCGAGCGCACCGTCGAACAGGTAGTCGTCCTGGTCGACGAACTGCACGTAGGTGCCGCGGGCGGCATCGACTCCGTGGTTGCGGGGCATGCCCGGCCAACCGGAGTGCTCCAGCGACAGCACGCGCACGTGGGGTCGATCGCGGGCGATGGCCGCCAGGCGCGCGCCGGTGGGCTCGCCGGAGCCGTCGTCGCACAGGAGCACCTCGAAGGCCGAGGTGCCCAAGGTCTGGCGATCGAGCGAAGCGATGAGGTCGTCGAACGAGGGCCCGGGGCGGAACACCGGGACGACCACGCTCACGCGGATGGCGTCTCCGGCGCTGGTGCTGTTCTCCGGTCGATCACTCTGTGACAAACGTCTCACTCCCCCAAGTCGACAAGTCACCGAGCTAACCACGACTTCCTGTGTGCGTCACCGGGCTTGCGCGACGCCCGGGCGTGTGCACCCCGGGCTCGGAGACTCCCACCCCACACACAGCATGAACGATATATCGTTGAGTATCGTTCACCACAGCAGGAGGTCATCATGAACAACGCATTCCCCTCCAACCCGTTCGGCGGCAACGGCGGCTCCGGGAGCAACGGCGGACCCGGCGGACTCTTCGGCGGCTCCGGCTCCGGCTTCGGAGCGGGCCCCGGTGGTCCGGCCTCCGCGATCTTCGAGGCGATGGACCAGCTCCGCAAGTCCTTCGAGTCCCGCCCCTCCGGAGGCTCGCGCATGGCCCGCGGCGACGTCCGCACGGCCGTGCTCTCACTCCTCGCCGAGAAGCCCATGCACGGCTACCAGATCATCAACGAGATCGCCGAGCGCAGCGGCGGCACCTGGAAGCCGAGCGCCGGCTCCGTGTACCCGACGCTGCAGCTGCTCGCCGATGAAGGACTCATCGAGGCCGAGGAGCAGAACGGTCGCAAGACCTACTCGCTCACCGAAGCAGGGCGAGCGATCGCCGACGAGAGCTCCGAGACCCCGGCTCCATGGGAGTCGTCCTCCAGCAAGGACGGGAACCGCGACAACGCCCGCTTCCACGCGCTGCCCAAGGCGGGCGTAGACCTCGCCGCCGCGGCCGCCCAGGTCGGTCGTAGCGGAAGCCCGGAGCAGGTGCAGGCGACCATCGAGATCCTCGACGAGGCGCGCCGTAGGCTGTACTCGATCCTCGCCCAGGACTGATCGCGCAGTGCGGCATCCGGTGAGGAGCGGCGAAAAGAGGATGACGCGATGAAGGATGCCGCGGCGCAGGGCGCCCATCGTGCCCGCTACCGCCGCATCCTCTCGTTCGCGGCGCGAGAACTCGTCAAGATCTGGTGGTTCGAGCTCGTCCTCCCGCGGTTCGGGATGAGTGCTGTCGCGGAGCGCACGCGTGGACCGCGCATGCAGAAGTTCGCACGGCGCTTCCACGCGCTCGCGATCGAGCTCGGCGGTCTCATGATCAAGGTCGGGCAGTTCATGTCGTCGCGCCTGGACGTGCTGCCTCCGGAGATCACCGCCGAGCTGGAGGGGCTGCAGGACGAGGTGCCTGCCGTGCCGTTCGCCGACATCCGCCGCGCTGCCGAGGCGGAGCTGGGCCGACCGCTCGCGCAGGCGTATGCCTGGTTCGACGAGACGCCGGTGGCTGCGGCGTCCCTCGGTCAGGTGCACCGTGCCCGTCTCTCGGAGCTCGACGCCGCCGACACCGGCCTCGACGACGTCGTGGTGAAGGTGCAGCGTCCGGGCATCGATGAGATCGTCGCGGTCGATCTGGCGGCGCTTCGACGCGTCGCGCGGTGGCTGACCCGTGTGCGCCTGGTCGCCGACCGCGTCGACGCCCCGGCGCTCGTGGAGGAGTTCGCCGAGACCAGTCTGGAAGAGATCGACTACCTTCATGAGGCTGCCAGCGCCGAACGGTTCCGCGAGAACTTCGCCGGCGACCCTCGCGTCGGCACCCCCGAGATCGTGTGGGAGCGCTCGACGCGTCGGGTGCTGACGCTGTCGGACGTCACGGCCATCAAGATCAACGACACCGACGCTCTTCGCGCGGCCGGCATCGATCCGTCCGACGTCGCCGCCGTGTTCGCCGAGGTCATGTTCGATCAGGTCTTCACGCACAGCTTCGTACACGCCGACCCCCACCCCGGCAACATCTTCGTCACGCCGTCGCCCTCTGCGGAGGGCGCGGTCGAGCAGGGCTCTGATCGGGGCTTCCGGCTCACCTTCATCGACTTCGGGATGATGGCCGAGATCCCCGCGAGTCTTCGCGACGGGCTGCGCATGCTCCTGATCGCCGTCGCCGGGCGCGACAGCCGCGGCCTCGTCGCGGCGGCGCAGGAGATCGGCGTGCTGCTGCCCTCCGCCGACACCGCCGAGCTCGAACGTGCGCTGACGGCGTTGTTCGCCCGCTTCGGCGGCATGGGCTTCGCTGAGCTGAGCAAGGTCGATCCGCGCGAGTTTCGCGACTTCGCCGAGGAGTTCGGCGACATGGTGCGCTCCCTCCCGCTCCAGCTGCCCGAGAACATGCTGCTGCTCATCCGTGCCGTCTCGCTGACCTCGGGCATGTGCAGCGGGCTCGACCCGGCCTTCAACGTGTGGGACGCGGCCGAACCCTACGCCGGGCGTCTGCTGCGCGACGAGAGCGGCAACATCGTGCAGGCCTTCGCGAATCAGGCGATGGACACGATGAGCACGACCTGGAGCCTGCCCGGTCGCATCGACAGGATCATCACCCGCATCGACGACGGCAACATCTCCTTCGACACCTCGCGTCTGGAACGTCGCCTCGATCGCCTCGAAGGCATCGCCCGTCGCATCGCCTCGGGAGTGCTGTTCGCGGCCCTGCTCATCGGCGGTGCGCTGCTGGTCCCGTCGATCGCGCCCTTGGGCATCACGCTGATCTGCATCTCGGCGCTTCCGCTGCTGCACGCCCTGTTCGCAGGGTTCGGCCGCCGCGGCCCACGCTGACCGCGGCGCGCCCGGGAAAACCCGCACCACACGTCATCGGGTCGCCGCGCCGTTCCCCGATACGCGGCGGATCGGGCCGATGGTCCCGGTCCTCCGCTTTCGCGGGCCCACGGCTCGCATGACAGGATGGGATGCCATGGAGACCCCTGACGAGAAGCCCGACGATCGCTCCGCAGGACACACACCTCCGCGTCCTCGCACGGATGCCGTCGGCACGGGCGCGAACCGCCTCCCGACCAAGGCCACCGCGACGGCGAGGAAGATCGTCCGCGACATCGCCGCCGTCCCCCCGCGCAGTGTGCACCCGGCCCTCGTGCCCGGCGTCTCGGTCGAGGAGACCGGACGCACCTACCGCACCGACCCGCTCGTGTTCGGAGTCGCGGTCACCCTCGTCGTCTCCTTCATCGCCTGGGGCATCTTCGCCGGCGACAACCTCTCCGGCACCACCTCTGCGGTTCTCGGCTGGGTCGTGGAGTACTTCGGTTTCTTCTTCACTACGATCGCCACGATCGTGTTGGTGTTCATGCTCTTCGTCGGCTTCAGCCGATACGGTCGCATCCCCCTCGGCCGCGACGACGAAGAGCCCGAGTTCTCGATGTTCTCCTGGATCTCGATGCTCTTCGCCGCGGGCATGGGCATCGGACTCGTCTTCTGGGGCGCGGCTGAGCCGCTGACGTTCTTCGAGAGCCCGCCGCCCGGCACCGTCGAGGCGACCACCCTCGAGGCCATGCACACGGCTCAGGCGCAGGTGCTCTACCACTGGGGTCCGCAGGCATGGGCGTTCTATGCCCTGGTCGGCGGCGCCATCGCGTATGGGGCGTTCCGCCGCGGTCGCACCCCGCTCATCTCCTCGATCTTCGCGCCGTTGCTCGGCGAGGGGCGCACGGCCGGGCCTCTCGGTCGCACGATCGACGTGTTCGCGATCATCGTCACGCTGTTCGGTACCGCCGCCTCGCTCGGTCTCGGCGCTCTGCAGATCGGGCACGGCGTCGAGCTGGTCAGTGGGATCGGCGAGCTCGGAAACGGTGTGCTGATCGCCGTCATCGCGTTGCTCACGGCGTGCTTCATCGCGTCGGCGGTCTCGGGAGTCTCCAAGGGCATCCGTGCGCTGTCGAACATCAATGCGGTGATGGCGCTCGTGCTCGCCTTCTTCGTGTTCTTCGTCGGTCCGACGATGCTCATCCTGAACATCATCCCCTCCATCGCGGTGCAGTTCGTCGGCGATCTGCCGCAGATGATCGCACGCTCGGCATCACAGGGTGAGGAAGCTCAGGCCTTCCTGTCGAGCTGGACCATCTTCTACTGGGCCTGGTGGATCTCATGGTCTCCGTTCGTGGGCATGTTCATCGCGAAGATCTCACGCGGACGCACGCTCCGTCAGTTCGTGTCGGTCGTGATCCTCGTCCCCTCGGCCATCTCCCTCGTCTGGTTCGCGATCTTCGGCTCGACAGCCATCCAGCAGCAGATGGATGGAGCGGGGCTCACGGTGGACCCCCCGGAGGAAGTGCTCTTCGGTGTGCTGGAGAACCTGCCGTTCCCGCTGATCACGAGCGTGCTGCTCATCCTGCTCATCTCGATCTTCTTCATCACCGGTGCGGATTCGTCGTCCCTCGTGATGGGCACCCTGTCGCAGCAGGGGCGACCCGAGCCGACCCGCTGGGTGACGATCGTCTGGGGATCGCTCGTCGGCGTGATCGCCGCCGTGCTGCTCGTCACCGGCGAGGAGGGGAGCGGTCTGAAGTCTCTGCAGAACGTGACCATCATCGCCGCGCTGCCGTTCGCGATCATCATGGCGTTCATGATGGTCGCCTTCATGAAAGACCTGCGGCGTGATCCGCTGATCCTTCGCGAGCGCTACGCCAAGGCCGCGGTGCGGCACAGCGTCATGGCAGGGCTCGAGGAGTATGGCGACGACTTCGCTCTCGTGGCGGTCGAGTACGACCACTCCGAGGACGACCTCGACTGGATCGACGAGTCGACCGTCGACGACTCGCTCGCCGAGGTGTACGAAGCGGCGACCGAGGCGATCGACATCATCCCGCCGGCCGACGTGGATGCGGTGGTCGATGCGGCTCTGGAGGACGGCCCCGTCGCACCGGATGTGGCAGATGCTCCGGAGCGTCCTCGCGCCGACTGAGCGCTACTTCGCCTTCGCCGCTTCCGCGGTGGCGGTGATGCGCGCGGCCATGCCGGCGAAGATCGCCCCGTGGAACGGGAGCACGGCGAGCCAGTACAGCCGTCCGGTCAGCCCGCGGGGGAAGAAGATCGCGCGCTGCTCGTAGCGGGCGCCTTCTTCGTCGGGAAGGGCGCGCAGTTCGAGCCATGCCTCGCCCGGGACCTTCATCTCGGCGCGCAGGCGCAGCAGCGAACCGGCATCCGCCGTCTCCACGGCCTCGACGCGCCAGAAGTCGATCGCATCGCCGACGCGCGCGGCCGTGCGATTGCGGCGGCCGCGGCGGAGTCCGACACCGCCGACGATGCGGTCCATCCACCCGCGCACGGCCCAGAGCAGCGGCGAGGAGTACCAGCCGTTCTCCCCGCCGATGCCGAGGATCACGCGCCACAGCTCGTCGGGTGAGGCGCTGGTTGTCACGGAACGGGAGTCGGTGAACACCGTGCGTCCGGCCCACTCCGGGTCGCTCGGCAGCGGGTCGCTGGGCGCTCCGGAGACCTCGGAATCCTGCCAGCTGGTCTCGATGGTGTCGCCGCGCACCCGACCGAGCGCGAGGTCCACGGCGCGTCGGTAGGGTGTCAGGCCGTTCTCGGGGCGGGGGATGAGCTCGTCGACCTCGTGGTCCTTCATGATGCACTCGTTCTGCAGCGACGCCACGAGAGGGCGCGCGATCGAGCGCGGCACCGGGGTCACCAGGTTTACCCAGTGCGAGGCGAGCCCGGGCGTCAGCACCGGGAGGGCGGCGATCGCGCGCTGGCGGAGTCCCGCCTCGACCGCATAGCCATTCATCATCTGGCCGTAACGCAGCACGTCGGGGCCCCCGATGTCGACGGCGCGGTTCACATCGGCGTCGACTCGCGCCGCCCCGAGCAGGTAGTGCAGTACATCGCGCACGGCGATCGGCTGGATGCGATTGCGCACCCATTTCGGCGCCGGCATGTAGGGCAGCACGTCGGTGAGGTGGCGGATCATCTCGAACGATGCCGACCCCGATCCGATCACGACTCCGGCCTGCAGCACGAGGGTCGGCACGCCCGACCGCAGGAAGATCTCGCCCACATGCACACGCGAGCGCAGGTGCGGCGAGAGCTTCGCGTCGTTCGGATGCAGCCCACCGAGGTAGACGATGCGATGCACGCCCGCATGTGCCGCGGCGGCGGCGACGGTCTGCGCCGCACGCTCATCGCTCTCCTCGAAGCCCTTGCCCGCCGACATCGAATGGATCAGGTAGTACACGACATCGACGTCGTCCATGGCTTCGGCGACGGCATCCGCATCGTCTGCCGAGCCCTCGACGATCTCGCAGTCCGCCCCCCAGGGGAACGACGCCGCACGCGCGGCATCCCGTGCCAGCACCCGCACCCGGTACCCCGCGTTCAGCAGGCGCGGCGTCAGCCGACCGCCGATGTATCCGGTCGCGCCGAGCACGAGCGCGCGCGGTGCGGATCCGTCGTCGCGGGGGACGGCGCGCAGAGTCTCTTCGCGGCCGGTGGGCTGGGTGAGTTCGGGCATGCCACGAGCGTAGGCCGGGAGGGCGCCGAGAGGAACGGGGTTGCGGGGTGTGACGGCGATCGGTAGGGGATGTGGTGATGTGTGGCGCGGGGCGGACGGGCGGACGGAAGGCGTCGGGCGTGCGGTCCGGCGCGGACGGTTCAGATGTCGGAAGGATGCACGCATGCAGGGAGCCCGCACGGCGATTCGTCCTGCATCCGTCATTTCCTCCGACAAGTGGCACGACGTGAAGGGATTAGTGCAACTTGAGGGTTGCGCACCAGGGGTTGCATGTGCAACCTTGGGGTTGCGGTCGGCCGACCGGTCGACGGAACATGCGGGAGATCCCGAAAGGACCCATCATGGTGAGCATGACCCACAACGAGGCATCTGTCGTCGACGAGGAGTCGTTCTCGGTTCGGCGAAGCATCCAGATCACGGCACCCGTCGAGAAGGTGTGGCGTGCCGTGGCCGAGCCGCAGCACATCTCCCGCTGGTTCGGGCGCACCGAGCTCGACGGCGTCGGTGTCGGCGCGACCGGCACGATGACGTTCCCGGACTACGACGTGATTCCTCTTCGCGTGGAGGAGCACGAGGAACCGCGGCGCATCACCTATCGCTGGAACAACGACGACGCCCTCGGGAAGCTGCCGGACAGCATCGACGAGTCGACCTCGACCGTGTTCACCTTCACTCTCGAAGAGGTGGATGGGGGCACGCGGCTCACGGTCGTCGAGAGCGGCTTCGAGCGCACGTCCGAGCCGCGGGCCAACCTCGAGTCGCATCGCACGGGCTGGGACCTGGAGCTGGACAAGATGGTGGCACTGGTGGAGGGCGACGCGTGATCTCAGAAGCCCTGCTGCCCATGTTCGCGGCACTCGCGGACGAGACACGCTGGAGCATCCTGACGGCTCTCGGCGAGGGGGATGCTTCGGCATCCGCCCTCGCCGGGCGCCTTCCGGTGTCTCGCCAGGCGATCGCGAAGCACCTCGCGGTCTTGCAGGAGGTGGGGCTCGTGGAGCCCGTGCCGGTGGGGCGCGAGGTGCGCTTCCGCGTCGTCGGCACCGAGCTCTCCGCCACGGCGGCGAAGCTCGATGCGATCGGACGCGAGTGGGATCGTCGTCTCGCTGCGATCAAGGAGATCGCGGAGGGGCTGTAGGTCTCAGAGGGCGGTGTATCCGCCGTCGACCAGGTGGTAGCTGCCGGTGATGAAGCTCGCCGCGTCGCTCGCGAGGAAGGCGATGAGGTTCGCGACCTCGTCTGCCTGCCCCAGGCGGCCGATCGGGTGCTTGCTCACGAGGAACTCCTTCGCCTCGTCGCCCATGTTCGCCAGCAGCGGGGTGTCGATGAAGCCGGGGCCCACCGAGTTCACGCGCACGCCCTTGGCGGAGTACTCGAGCGCCGCCGACTTGGTCATCCCGACCACGCCGTGCTTGGCCGTGACATAGGCGGGGGAGCCGGCGAAGCCGACGCTGCCGAGGATCGAGGCGATGTTCACGACCGAGCCGCCGCCGTTCGCGAGGATCGACGGGATCTGCGCCTTCATGTTGCGGAAGACCGCGTTGAGGTTGATCGCGATGACCTTGTCCCAGGCCTCGTCCTCGTACTCGGCCGTCGGAGCGGTGGCACCGCCGATGCCGGCGTTGTTGACGCCGATGCGCAGGGGTGCGAGCGAGTTCGCGAGTTCGATGGACGACGCGATCCACGCCGCATCCGTCGCGTCGCCGACCGAAGCCTCGGCCGTGCCGCCGGCCGCGCGGATCTCCTCGACGACCGCATTCGCGTGATCCGCATTCAGGTCGTTGACCACGACCGATGCGCCGTTCTTCGCCAGCAGGAGGGCGGTCGAGCGACCGATTCCGCTTCCTGCGCCCGTCACGATCGCCGAGCGGTTCGAGACGTCGTACTGAGCCACGAGTGACTCCACTTCCGGGCGGGCACGGTGCCGGGAGATCTTCTCGGACGGTCCGTCCTTCTCTCCAGCCTACGCCCGAAACGCGGGGGTGGATTCACGTGAATGGATGCGGGCATCGGGCGCAGCGGTTCAGGCGGTGGCTCGCTCGTGCTGTCGATCGTCTGCCGCAGGGCCTGCGGCTTCTGCGCCGGAGCGGACGCGAGGCCACGTCCAAGCGGAACGCAGGATGAAGGCGAGGAGCAGAACCTCGATGCCGATGGACAGCCCGTAGAAGAACGCCCAGTCCCACGACTCTCCGGCTGCGTTGAACAGCGAATACGGGATGTAGAGCGCCGCGACGATGAGGTTCGTGATCCGGTTCGCCCGGGAGTGAAGGGTCATGGAGAGCGTCACCATCAGTGCGGGGATCGCCACGGACGCGAGCATGCCGGTCAGCAGGGTCGGGCTGATGTCGAACTCGTAAACGACTCCGGCCTGGATGCCGTCGACGGTGCCGGGCTTGTAGAGGTGGAAGTAGTCGACGTAGATGTACAGGAACATGAAGCTGGTCCACGCGGCGGCGAGTTTGGCGTGTACGGGAATGCGGTGATCTTCGAGTGCACTGGTGGGTCGACGGGTGTTCATCATGGGCTCCCTTGTTCGTTCCTTACAGCTGTAAGGATGAGAGCGATGCTAGCCTTACGCGTGTAAGGAGTCAATGACCTCATGAATGCACGAGCGCTGCTCAGCAAGGCCCGGATCGTGGAAGCTGCGGCGGTGGTCGCGGATCGAGGCGGTGTGGGCGCCGTCAGCATGCGCTCGGTGGCGGCCGAGCTCGGCGTGGAGGCGATGTCTCTCTACCACCACGTGGCCAACAAGAGTGCTCTGCTGGATGCGCTCGCCGATTGGGCGTTCGAACAGATCAGCGCCCCCGAGGTCGATGCCCCGTGGCGGTCGGCGATGGTCGGTCGGGCTCGATCGGCGCGGTCGGTGCTCGTCCGGCATCCGTGGGCGCTCGGCATGATCGAGGCGCGCCCTCGTCCCGGGACTCCGCTTCTCCGGCACTTCGATCGGGTCTACGGATGCCTCCTGAACTCCGGCTTCTCGCCGGAGCTCGCCACGCACATGTTCTCGGCGCTCGATGCCTACATCTACGGCTTCGCCCTCACCGAGTCCACCCTTCCCTTCGCTCCCGCCGAAGGGGCCGAGAACTCTTTCGCGGAAGACGTCGCACCGAGCCCTGATGAGTACCCGCATCTCGCGCGAGCGTTGGAGGGGCTCATGAGCGGGGGGACGTACTCTTTCGCCGACGAGTTCGACGTCGGTCTCGATCTCCTCCTCGAGGGGTTCGAGCGCCGACTCGCACAGGCTTCCTGAATCCGTGCGGCCGAGGGGCGCTCCTGAAGCGTCTAGCGAAGGTCGCTCTTGACACCGGCCCCGCTCAGGCATAACGTACAACCAAATGGTTGCACAAAGAGAACTGAGCGAAGCGGAGGTCGACCGTGTCTTCCACGCACTGGCCGCGTCGACCCGGCGCGACATCCTGCGCCGGACGATCGAGCGCGAGCAGTCGGTATCGACCCTCGCCGCAGACTACGAGATGTCGTTCGCCGCGGTGCAGAAGCACGTCGCCGTGCTCGAGGCCGCGAACCTCATCGTCAAGCGCGCCGAGGGACGCGAGCGGCTCGTCCGCGCGAACCCCGAGATGATCGCCCGCGCCAGGGCGCTCCTCGCCCGATACGAAGAGTTGTGGCGGTCGCGCATCGCCCGACTCGACGACCTGCTGGCCGAGACGCCTCGGTCCGGCTCATCCGACACCAGCGACAACTACAAGAACGAGCAAGGAGACTGAACATGCCTGTCACCGACGTCACCACCGATGCCGAGAATCTGACCATGACCGTGGTCGCCGACTTCGCAGCCCCGATCGAGCGGGTGTGGAGCGCGTACTCCGACCCGCGTCAGCTCGAGCGCTTCTGGGGTCCTCCCGGGTGGCCGGCCACCTTCACCGCCTGGGACCACACCGTCGGCGGTCGTGCCGTCTACTCGATGAGTGGTCCGCGCGGGGAGAAGTCGTCGGGGGCGTGGGAGTTCGTGTCGATCGACGCGCCGAACAGCTTCGAGGTCATCGACTCGTTCGTCGATGAGAGCGGCAAGCCGCTCGACGGTTTCCCCGCGCAGCGGATGTCTTTCGTCTTCGAGCCCACCGCCGAAGGCACCCGCATGGTCACCACGAGCCACTTCGACTCGGTCGATGCGCTCGAGCAGGTCGTCGAGATGGGCCAGGTCGAGGGCCTCAAGATGGCGATGGCGCAGCTCGACACCGTGCTGCAGGACCTCCGCGACTACGCACAGGGCAAGGGCACGCGCGTCGAGCTGCTCGACGACACGCACGTGCGCATCACGCGTCTGGTCGAGGGGCCGCGCGAGCTGGTGTGGCGCGCCCACTTCGAGCCCGAGCTCATCCGCAAGTGGATGCTCGGACCCGACGGCTGGGAGATGACGGAGTGCGTCGCCGCCACCGAGGTGGGCCAGTCCTACCGGAACTCGTGGGCGCCGGTCGGCGACACCGAGGGGGAGCCGTTCGGCTTCGAGGGGGAGGCGCTCCTGATCGACGCCCCGCGTCGCGCAGTCAGCACCGAGCGGATGCAGGGCATGCCTGTCGAGACGCTCAACGACCTGAACCTGTACGAGGAGGATGGCGCGACCCTGGTCACGGTGCTCATCGAGTACCCCGACAAGGAGACGCGCGACATGATCCTCGCCACCGGCATGGCCGACGGCATGGAGTCGTCGTTCGCCCGCCTGGAGCGGGAGCTGCTCTCCGTCTGAGCGCGCACAACTCCGGACGAACCGGTCGGATCCGCCAGGATCCGGCCGGTTTCGCCGTCTGCGGGCACACCTCTTCCTGAGTTGTGAACGCGGCAGGCGGACGCCGACAGGCGGAACCCGGCCGCTCGGGATAAAGTGGCGACACGATGAGGATCACGCGCCGCACTCTGCTCCTCGGCGCCGGAGCCGGTGTCGCTTCGGTTCTTCTCGCCTCCTGCACCCCGGAACCGACACCCACGCCGACGCCCACTCGCACCCGCGAGCCGGAGCCGCCGCCCGGCGTCCCCGCCGCAGCCGGCAGCATCCGCAGCACCTGGACCACCGATCCCTACGCCCTCGGCGCCGCCAGCTTCACACCCGTCGGCGTGCTCGCCGGCACCCGCCTCGCGCTGGGCGCCCCCGTGAACGCACGCCTGTTCTTCGCAGGCGAGGCGACGGATGAGGACGCTCCCGGCACGCTGCGCGGTGCGATCAGCTCGGGCACACGTGCGGCCGAAGAGCTTCTGGTCCCGGCGACCTCGGGGGAGCGCGTCGCGGTCGTGGGGGCAGGGCTCGCCGGCGCCACCGCTGCCGCTGTGCTCGCCGAGGGCGGCATGGAGGTCACCGTCTTCGAGGCGAGGGACCGGGTCGGCGGACGCATGCACTCCCGCGTCGACGACTCGTGGCCCCTGCCGGTGCAGCTCGGCGCCTGGCTCTTCGGCACGGACGACGCCGAGGTGCTCGACCTGATGAGCAGCGGAGACGTCGGCGTCGTCGAACTGGCGGGTCAGCTCTGGCACGGCGCCGAGGGCAACCTCGACCCGATCGACCCCCAGCCGTTCGACGCGGCGATGACTGCGGCGCAGGCCGCCCCCGAAGACTCCTCGGTCACCGACGCGTTGACCGCCGCGGGCATCGATCCGAGTGATCCGGCGACCGCGGCCCTGCTCGCGATCCTCGCCGCGCGCACCGGTGCCGGCGCCGACGAACTGTCGAGCTGGTTCGCGCCTCCCCTCCCCATGAGCGACCCGAAGGCCGCGACCGGCGATGTCGCACCGTTCATCGAGCAGGCCCTCGACGGGGTCAAGGTGGGGCTCAACTCTCCGGTCGCCCGCCTCGCCTACGACGATTCCGGGGTGAGCGTGCGCCTCGGCACCGGTGAGGCGCTGTCATTCGATCGGGTCATCGTGACGGTTCCACTCGGCGTGCTCCAAGACCGCAGCATCGAGTTCGACCCGCCCCTGCCGTTCTCCAATCGCGGGGCGATCTCGGCACTCGGCATGGGCGCGATCGAGACGGTCTGGCTGCGGTGGGACGAGCCGTTCTGGGAGAACGACGAGGCCATCTGGCACTCCGTCGGCGCCGACGTGGCCATCGCGACCTGGATCAATCTGCGACCCGCGACCGGCGAGAACGTGCTCGTCGGGATCGTCGGCGGCGCGGCGGCAGCGGAGTTCGCGAAGCTCGACGAAGACGAGGCGATCGAAGCGGCCCTCGCCTCGCTCGCCCTCTACGTCTGACCGACCCGTTCACCGGCTCTCGCCTGCTCCGGCGTCGATGCCTGCGCAGTGCCCTCGGCTTTCCCGCGCAGCCGTTTCGGTACCGGCATGCGGCTGATGAGCACGAGGAGGGTGGCGACGGCGGCGAACGTGCCGAGCGCGATCGCGGATGAGATCAGGAACTCCATCGGACCGCTCACCTGTCGCGGATCGAGGAAGTAGTACGGGTACCAGCCGATCAGTGGGCCGCGGATCATGGTGGCGACGCCCCAGATCACCGGGTACGCCAGCGACACCGGGATCACGCGCCAGGGCACGGAGCGGTGACCGGGTGCGAGAGCCCAGGCCGCCACGGTGACGGCGGGGAGCCAGAAGTGCAGCACCTGATCCGACCAGGGCACGTCGATGCGGATGCCGCGGATGCCGGCCTGCCAGACCAGGATCGCGAACACGAGTCCGGCCGTGATCGTCCAGGTCAGAACGAGCGCCAGGGCGACGGTGAGCCAGCGAGGATCCTTCGCGCGGCGCAGCGCGAGGATGCCGGCGACGGTGAGCAGCACCACGAAAGCGATGTTCGACTGGTTCGTCAGATATGCGAAGAAGTTCTGGCTCGCGATCGTGTTCGATGCGAGACCCCAGGCGAGCCGGTGGATGAGCGCCACGAGACAGACGGCGGCCGCGCTGAGGCGGAGCAGGCCGAAGACGGTACGCGCCTTCACCGCTGCGTCACCCGCCATTCCTTCATCTGCCGAGTCTACGGACCTCAGCTCGGAGGACCCGTCGTGCCGTAGAGGGCACGCGTCCCTGACAGTGGTGATCCCGTGCGGGGGCCCGGCCTGTCAGCGTCGGGGTTCGCGGGTCGACCACAGCGCCAGCGCGACGAGCACGGGCTGGAAGAACAGTCGCACGAAGCGCTTCATGTCCGTGTCGAGACCGAAGCCGTCGCGGTGGTGCATCCACTGCGCCACGTTGCCGGGGAACACGGCGACGAAGAACAGAGCGGCGATCGTGCCGACCGTGCGCCGACGGCGTCGTGCCAGCAGCAGGGCGGATCCGAGTGCGACCTCGGCCACGCCGGAGGCGAGCACCGTGGTGTCAGGATCCAGCGGCAGCGACTCGGGGACCTGCGCCTGGAACTCCTCGCGCGCCACCGTGAGGTGCGAGACGCCCGCGAAGACGAGGGAGGCGCCGAGGAAGATACGGCCGATGGTGCGGGTGGGAGTCGACATGGTGCGAGTGTACGCCGCGGTCGCTGCGCTCAGATCAGGCGGCGGAGCGCCTCTTCGAGCGAGATGCCCTGAGCCTCGGCGCGGTCGCGCAGCCGCGCGTGCTCGTCGGAGGAGAGGGGGATGCGCAGCTCGATCGGGTCGTCCGCCGGTGCGTCCCACCCGTCGAGGAGGTCGGCGGCCTCGGCCCAGAGCGGCTCAGCGACCGACGTCGGGGCCGCGGGGGAGGGCGCGAGTGCTGCGGCAGCCGACGTGCTCGACGATGCGGATGACGATGCGGCTGATGACGGCGCGGCGGACGAGGAACCGGCGACCGGTGCCGACGCGGCGACGGCGGCTCCGGCGTCTGTCGCGCGGGTGAAGCCGGGCCCTCGGCGCGGTTCCTGCTTCGCCTGGTACGCCTTGGCCGCGGCGTTCGCGCGCTCGTCGGCGGCCTCGTTCAGCGGGTGTCCTGCGTGGCCCTTGACCCAGGAGAACTCGACGTTCCGGCCACGGATGGCCTCATCGATGCCCTCCAGCAGATCGCGGTTGAGCACGGGCCCGCCGTCGGACTTGCGCCAGCCCTTGCGCTTCCACCCCGGCATCCACTTGGTCACGGAGTCGATCACGTAGCGGCTGTCGCATTCGATCAGCAGCTTCTCGTCGGTGCCCGCCGTCGCGAGCAGCAGCTCGAGCACGGCCCGCAGCTCGCCCTGGTTGTTGGTGCCGTGCGGGGATCCACCGGCCGCCCAATTCTCGTCGTCGATGTACCAGGCCCAGCCGTTGGGGCCGGGGTTGCCCAGGGCGGAGCCGTCTGCGGCGGCGGTGATCGTCATCCTTCAACCGTAACGGTGGGCGCCGACGGCGAAGTCACCGACGAATCACCATGGGGGTCCTGGTCACGGGGTCCGGAGTCACGATCGCGTCGATGCCGAAGACCTCGCCGATCCGCTCCGCCGTGATCAGCTCGGAGGGGTTGCCGCTGGCGACAACGCGGCCCTCCTTCATGAGCACGAGGTTGTCGGCGTAGCGAGCGGCCTGGTTGAGGTCGTGCAGCACGGCGATCACCGTCTTGCCCTGCTGGTTGAGCGCTCGCAGCAGGTCGAGCAGTTCGTACTGGTGAGCGATGTCGAGGAAGGTCGTCGGTTCGTCGAGCAGCATCACCGGGGTCTGCTGGGCGAGCAGGAGCGCCACCCAGACCCGCTGCCGCTGACCACCGGAGAGCTGGTCGACGTAGCGCTCAGCGAGATCGGCGGTGTTCGTCGCCGCCAGGGCCTCGCGGGTGGCGGCGTCGTCGGCGGAGGTCCAGCGCTGCAGCGCCGAGTGATGCGGGTACCTGCCGCGCGAGACCAGGTCGGCGACCCGCATCCCCTCGGGGGCGATCGCGTCCTGCGGCAACAGGCTCATCCGTCGGGCGAGCTCCTTGGAGCCGTACTCCGAGAGCGCGCGGCCGTCGAACAGCACGTCGCCGGATTCGGGCTTCAACACCCGGGCGAGCGCGCGCAGCACGGTCGACTTGCCCGAGGCGTTCGGTCCGAGGATCACCGTGAACGACCCCTCGGGCAGTGCGAGATCGACCCCGTCGACGACGACCTTGCCGTCGTAGGCGACGACGAGTCCGCGGGCTTCGAGCGTCGGGTGCTGCGTGGTCATGTCTTCCTCATTCACCGGAGAGGAGCGCAGCCGTCGCGACCGCGACGGCTGCGCTCCTCGGATGCGGTCAGTCAGCCGAGCAGGTCCTCGACCTGATCGATCACCAGGTTCGCACCGATCACGCCGATGCCCACCATCCAGGTGTCGTCCTCGACCTCGAACGCCTTGTCTCCTGCGGGGCCGGGCTGCGCGCCCCAGAGGCCCGTGATCCGCTCCTGCGTGGTCGCGCTCGGGTCTCCGCCGGGGCTCATGTAGAACACCACGTCGCCGTCGATCTGTTCGTAGAGCTCGGGGCTGAGCTCCATCATCGAGTATTCGTTCCAGTCGCGGTCGGCGCCGAGGTCGAAGCCCATGTCGGTGAGCAGCGAACCCGAGAACGTGCCGGGGCCGTAGAGGCGGAAGTTGTCGGCGCGGAAGCGCACGATCGATGCGGTGATGCCGTCGGCCTCGACCGCTGCGCCGACCTCGGCGGCACGATCCTCGACGCCCTTGATCAGCTGGTCCATCGCGTCGCTCTGGTTCACGGCGGCGGCGGTCAGCACGGCCTGCTCGGTCCAGTTGGTGCCCGTGTCCTCGGAGAAGACGGTGGGGGCGATCGCCGAAAGCTCCTCGTAGAGAGCTTCGTGGCGCACCTTCGAGCCGATGATGAGGTCGGGGGCGAGGTTGGCGATCGCGTCGACGTCGGGCTCGGCGATGAAACCGATGGACTCTGTCCCGTCGAGGTCGTCGGCGAGGTACGCGGGGAAACCGCGACCCGCACCGATCTCCGGCGCGCCGACGGGGGTGATGCCCAGGGCCACCAGCGCGTCCATCTGCGGGGAGTCGAGCACAACGATGCGCTCGGGAACAGTCTCGAACTCCGTCTCGCCCATCGCATGCTCGACCGTGTAGCTCGAGCCTTTCGCGTCGGTAGCGGACTCCTCGGCAGCGGGGGTGCCCGCGCATCCGGTAGCGATCAGGGCGATTGCGGCCAGGGAAGCGGCAGCGGTGGCGAGCGGACGGAAGCGAGTGTGGAGAGGTCTGTTCACGGGTAACGACACTAGCGATGTTTGGTTAGGCTATCCAAATATGAGTTCCCACACCGCCATCGTCGAGCGCCGTCGCGCTCCGGTCTCGGCATCCCGTTTCCCGGCCTGGTTCGGGATCATCCTGGTGTCGGTGGTGCTGGCCATCTCGCTCGCGCTGAGCCTCGCCGTCGGCGCCCGCTTCGTACCTATCGACGAGGTCGTGCTCTCGCTGTTCGGCACGGGCGACCAGAACGTCCTGAACATCGTCGGCGAGCTCCGCGTCACCCGCACGGTCAACGCCGTGATCTGCGGCGTCGCTCTCGGTGCAGCCGGGGTGCTGATGCAGGCGCTCACCCGGAATCCCATCGCCGATCCGGGCATGCTCGGTGTCAGTGCGGGTGCCTCGTTCGGCGTCGTGGCCGGCATGAGCGTGCTCGGGGCGCTCGGCGTCGACGGCACGATCTGGCTCGCGCTCGCCGGAGCCGCACTCGCCTCGGCGGTGATCTTCTGGTTCTCCGGCACCCGCTTCGCCTCGGGCTCGCCCGTGCGGCTGATCCTCGCGGGCGTCGCGTTCTCGGCCATCCTGGCTGGGGCCGCACAGGCGATCGTGCTCACCGACGAGACCGTGCTCGATGCATTCCGCTTCTGGCGGGTCGGTTCGCTCACCGCCCGACCGGTGGAGGAGGCTCTGCCGCTCGTGGGCTTCATCGTCGTCGGGGCGGCCCTCGCCCTGCTGCTCGGCCCCGCGCTGAATCTGATGGCGCTCGGCGACGACAGTGCGATCGCGCTCGGGGTGAAGCCCGGTGTCGTGCGCGCGCTCGTGCTCGTCGCCGTCACGCTCCTGTGTGGCACGGCGACCGCGATCGCTGGACCCATCGCGTTCGTAGGCCTCGTCATCCCTCACCTGCTCCGACGGCTCGTGGGGCCGGACTTGCGCCTGGTGTTGCCGCTGTCGCTGCTCGCCGCACCGGCGATGCTGCTGCTGGCCGACACTCTCGGCCGTGTGATCGGCGGAGGGGGCGAAGTGCAGGTCGGTATCGTCACCGCTCTGATCGGTGGCCCGCTGCTCATCGCCTTCGTCGTCGGCAAGCGGACGGCGGGGATCTCGTGAGCCTTCGTACCGACACCCTGACGGCCGACGACCGCGTAGTCCGAGGAGCACGCTGGTCGTTCCGAGTCAGCCACCGCACGACCGTCGTGTGCGGTGTCCTCGCGGGCACCCTGCTGGTGCTGCTGATCGCCGCACTCATGATCGGCGAGTACGTCGTCACGCCCGTAGCGCTGGTCGAGACGCTGCTCGGACGCCCACCGGAGCGGCTGGACGGGTTCTTCGTGCTCGGGCGCCGCCTGCCGCGCAGCCTGGTGGCGATCGTGGTCGGTGCCAGCCTGGCGATCGCCGGCGCCGTGTTCCAGAGTCTGACCCGCAACCCGCTCGCCAGCCCCGACGTGATCGGCATCAGCAGCGGGGCGTCGGTCGGCGCCGTCACCGTGATGCTCGTGCTCGGAGGCTCCCTTGCGCAGGCGGCTCTCGGCGCAGTGGTCGGTGCTCTCGTGATCGCGGGAGTGATCGTGCTCTTCACTGCGCGCTCCGGCCTGCACGGAGTGCAGCTGATCCTCACCGGGGTCGCGCTGTCGGCGACCGCCATGGCCGTCGTCGACTACGTGCTCACCCAGGTGTTCGTCGCGAGCGCCACCACGGCGCAGACGTGGCTGATCGGCTCGCTGCAGGGGCGTGGATGGAGTGACCTCCTCCCGGCCCTGATCGCGCTGCTCCTGATCATGCCCCTACTGGTCGTGGCGTCTCCGGACGCGCGGATGATGGCGCTCGGCGACAGCGTCTCGACCGCCCTCGGCGTTCGGACCGTGCGTGCGCGATGGATTCTCCTCGCCGCCGCCACGCTGCTGGTCGCCGTCGCGGTGGCCACCGCCGGCCCGATCTCGTTCGTCGCGCTGATCGCCCCGCATATCGCTCGGCGTCTGAGCGGCACGACCAGCTTTCTCGCCTCGGGACTCGTGGGGGCGCTTCTGCTGCTCGCGAGCGACCTGCTCGCGCAGAACATCTTCCCGGCACCGATCCCCGTCGGAGTCGTCACCATCACCGTCGGCGGCGCATTCTTCCTGTGGCTGCTCTGGAGAGAGGGGGCTCGGCGTGGCTGAGCGCACCGTCCACCGCGTCCGCCCACCGCAGCGTCCTCGTCGCACCGGAGCACGCGTCTTCGCCGCCGAGATCACCGCCGTACGCGATCTCACCCCGCACATGCGGCGGCTCACGATCTCGGCCGCGGAGTTCGCGGATTACGCACCCGCGGGCCCCGACGAGTACCTCGGGTTGCTGCTGCCGCGGGATGAGAGTGTTCCGCTCGTGTTGCCCGCGAACGATGGGACGGAGAACATCCGTGCAGCTGTCGCGGCCATCCCCGAGGAGGAGCGGCCGGATCTGCGCTGGTACACGTTGCGCAACCACCGCCCCGAGGCTCGCGAGATCGACGTCGACTTCGTCGTGCACGGCGACGAGGGCCCGGGAACTCGATTCGCCGGACGAGCGCGCGTCGGCTCGGCCCTCGGCATCCGCGAGTGCACGGCACTGTATGCGCCCCCGCCCGAGACGCGCGCGCGGGTGATCATCGGCGATGAGTCGTCACTGCCCGCGATCGCGCGCATCCTCGAGGCGACCTATGCCCCGGAGACCCATGCCTTCATCGAGATCGCGGATGCCGCGGAGAAGCAGGATCTGGCGGGCGCCGTCACCTGGATCGAGCGCCGCGGCGAGGTGCCGGGGGCGCGGCTGCAGCAGGCGGTGGAGGCCGCCGAGCTTCCCGAAGCGATCGACTACGCGTGGGTGTGCGGGGAACGCCTGGCGGTGCAGGCGATCCGCCGACACCTCGTCGAGCGCGGCGTATCGAAGGACCGCATCACGTTCTCGGGATACTGGCGACTGGGCGAACCACGGGGGTGATCTCGCCTTCAGGCGCCGCCGGCGAGCGTCCCGCCTCGGGGCGCAGCGTCGACTTCCCGCGCCTCCGGCTCGTTCGTGTGATCGAGGGCCGCCGCCTAGGGTGGACGGATGTCTTCCGGCTTCGAATGGGAACCCTGGCTCGGCACGACGGTGGCGATCGCCGTCGCAATCGTCTCGGTGGCCGCCGTCCTCACACTGCTGCACCTGCTCACGGCGCTGATCAGCCGCCGCCTGATATGGGTTCGCGAGTTCGCCCGCCGGGTGAGACGCGCGATGGCGTCCACAGCGCTGGTCGTCGCCGTCTGGATCGGCTGCGCCGTTACGGCCCCGGCGGAACAGGAATGGTGGCCGCCGGTCTCGAGACTGTTCCTGATCGCCACGATCCTCACAGGCTCGTGGTTGCTCGCCGCGTCGATCTCGTTCGGGTTCGAACGGCTCATCGCTCGCGAGGAGACCGTCCTGTTCGGGCCGGAGGCTCGGCGGCGACGCACGCAGCTCCTGGTGATCCACAGGCTGGTCCTCGTCACCATCGCCGTGCTCGCGCTCGGGACGGTGCTGTTCACGTTCCCCGAGATGCGGGCGGTCGGCACGAGCCTCCTCGCTTCTGCCGGGATCGCGAGCATCATCGCCGGCCTTGCGGCGCAGTCGATCCTCGGCAACCTGATCGCCGGGGTGCAGGTGGCGTTCACCGACGCGATCAGAGTCGGCGATGTGGTCGTGATCGAAGGCGAATGGGGTCGTATCGGAGAGATCAACCTGTCGTACGTGGTCGTGTACATCTGGGACGAGCGTCGGTTGGTCGTCCCCTGCGGCTACTTCACCTCACGGCCGATCGAGACGTGGACGCGGCGGTCTGACAAGATCCTCGGCACGGTGTACCTGGATCTGGACTGGCGCGTGCCGATGGCTCCACTTCGGGCCGAGTTCCAGCGGATCATCGAGGAGTCAGCGGCGTGGGACCGCCGGTCTGCGAGCGCTCTGGTCACCGATGCGCAGGGCGGGTTCGTCACGGTGCGACTGGTCATGTCGGCGAAGGACTCCGACGATCAGTGGGCGCTGCGCTGTGAGGTGCGCGAGAAGATGATGAGCTGGTTGCAGCGCGAGCACCCCGAGGCGCTGCCCCGCACACGGATGGAGCTTCAGTCGGCCCCGGGGTCTTCATCGGAGGTGGGCTCCGCGGAGTCGTGAGTGGCGGCGGCCTCGGGGACGGGAGGTGCGACCGGGAACAGGACAGAGCTCAGGTCGCCGCTGGCCTCCGCGCCGAGGCCGATCGACAGCGGATCGACGACCGGCGCCGAGTCGAGCACATCCGTCTCGGAGCGCTCGAGCGGCTCCGAGGGCAGCACCCACTGGTTCTCTTGCTCTTCAGGCTTCTGCTGAAACAGTCCCATGGGTTCCATTGTGAACCCGCATCGCGGCGGAGAGGCCGGATTCAAACAGGATTGATCGGATACGGCCCGCGCGGGTGACGACGTCAGGTCGCGGCCGCGCGGCGGAAGGTGAAGTATCCCGAGACGGCCCCGTGATTCACCACGCCCGTTCCGGTGCTCATCACCCGATCGGATGTGGTCGCGCCCGAGTCGACGAAGGCGTATCCGGTGTGCTCGAGTCGCCAGCCGACGCGCTCGACCTCGCCGAGGAAGTAGCCGACGCTCTCGTTCTGGAGGCACTCGTTCGCCGCTGAACCCCACGATGACGGGGCTCCGGTGAGACGGCTGACCTCGACGTGCAGGTGCAGCAGGGGGTCGCCGCGGGTGTGTGCCTCGCGTGCCGCGCCGAGCAGTCGTTCGGCTTCGTCTGTCGTCAGCATGATCCCCCTTCGATGTGCCGTCGGTCACGGCTCATCTGAGAGCGTACGTCGGGGCCTCAGGCCGAGGCCGCACGCACGGCTTCGACGAGCGCGCGCCAGGGGCCGTCGAGCTCCGAGTCGGGCAGCTCCCGTTCGCGGCGCTCCGACGGTGTGCGCGCCCGGATGCTCCACACGAACCGGTCGGCGCCGGATCCGGCGTCCGTCTCCTGGTCCCACGGGCAGCGGTCGATCAGGTCGATCCAGTGCACCGCATCGTCGGGCGCGGCCTCCACCCGCCATTGCCGGCGGATGCCGGCGATGCCGCCGGTGCGCACCACCGCGATCGCGACCTGCGCGTCAGTCGGTGGAGGGGACTCGCTCATCTCCATAGACTCCCACGGTCGTCCACGCGCGTCGAGCCGCTGCGGCTGTGGCGGCGTCGACGGCTGCGGCCGCGGCGACGGTGGCATCGGCGAACTGCGTGAAGGTCGCGGTGCTCGACAGGCCGCCCGTGAGCGCGCGATACCAGACGGTGCCCGCGCGCTCCCACGCCTTGCCACCGAGGTCGATCGCGAAGAGGGCGAACGCGCGGTTGGGGATGCCGGAGTTGATGTGCACTCCGCCGTTGTCTTCCGTGGTGCGCACGAAGCCGCTCATGTGGTCGGGCTGCGGGTCTTTGCCGAGCTCGTCGTCGTCGTAGGCGGTGCCCGGCGCGATCATCGAACGCAGAGCCGCGCCCTCGACGGCGTCGGTGAAGATCTCGGCGCCGATCAGCCACGTCGCCTGGTCGGCCGTCTGGCCGAGGGCGTACTGCTCGGTCAGGGCGCCGAACACATCGGCGATCGACTCGTTCAGTGCGCCGGGCTGGCCCTGGTACTCGAGGTTCGCGGTGTGCTGCACGACGCCGTGCGCGAGTTCGTGTCCGATGACGGTGAGCGAGCCGGTGAAGTGCTGGAACACCTCGCCGTCGCCGTCGCCGAACACCATGCGCTCGCCGTCCCAGAACGCGTTGTCGTAGTCGACGCCGTAGTGCACGGTCGCATCGAGCGGCGCCCCGGCATCGTCGAGCGAGTTGCGATCGAAAGCGGCCAGGAGCATCTCGAAAGTGGCGCCGAGTCCGTCGAAGGCCTCGTTGACCGCGGGGTCTTCGACGGGCCCGTCGTCTTCGCCGCGCACGATCGCGCCCGGCAGCTGCTGCGTGTTGCCCGCATCGCTGATCGTGCGGTTCGGGGCCTCGGACAGCTGCGCCACGAGGTCGCCGTTCTCGTCGATCGAGAGGTCGATGCGCGCGCGGAACGGCGGGCGGCCGGCCGTGAGCGTCTGCCGTGCGGCGGCCGCGGCCTTCGGGAAGCGACCCGACTCGGCCAGGCGCGCGAGCAGGTAGGAGGGGACCACTCCATGATGTTGTGCGGATGCTGTGCTGCTCATGCTGCGACCCTACGCCGGAGGGCCGACGTTCGAGCGGTCTCGCCCGCGTTCCGGGGAACTTCTCCGGTCGACGCCCCGGTCAGTCGCGCTCGATGCTCAGAACGGTCGTACGCAGTCCGTCGGACTCGTACTGCACGGGCATGCCCGGGTGGTCGATCGAGAACCAGAAGATGCCGTCTTCGGTGTCGTACCGGCGGCAGGTGAGCGCGCCGAGCGGTGTCGACAGGCTCACGGTCGACACGCTCGTGGTGCCGGCGTCGAAGGCGGCATGGCCCTGCAGCTCGGCCCAGGTCACCCGATTCGAGACGACGGCCTTGGGGTCCTCCGCGGCCCAGCGGTCGAGGGTCGCTCCCTCGTCATCGGTGTCGTGGAAGCGGTTGACGTGCTCGGCCATCGGGCCGTCGGGGCCTTCCAACAGAAGCCGGATCACGGTGCCTGTTCCGGTGGCGTCGCGGATCTCGGCGGCGGTGAACGGCGTCGGCAGGAGTCCGGGGCCGAGCAGGTGCGGATCGGAATCGGTCATGCATCCAGTCTGCGCCACGGGTGACCGGCACGTCACGGGATGGTCTCGATGGAGCGATCCGGACCGGCGATCCTTGACAGGATTGCGTTCTGTATACAGAATACCAGTACGCCCGAAGGGGTGATCCCGACCTGATCTTCCAATGATGAAAGAGGTAGCGAGATGGCACGTGCGAACGTGACGCGGTATCTGGCACTGGGTGCCGCCGGCGCTCTGGCACTCGGACTCGCCGCGTGCAGCGGTGGGGGCGGAGGAGGCGGAGGGGGTGTCGACGCCGACGGCAAGGCCACGGTCGTCTGGTCCACCTGGGGCACGGCCGACGAGCTCACCCGCTACGAGGAGTTCAACAAGGACTTCATGAAGCGCCACCCCGACATCACCGTCAAGCTGCAGCCCGTCGCCGACTACGGCGACTACCACTCCAAGCTGCTCGCGCAGCTCACCAGCAACACCGCGCCCGACGTGTTCTACGTCGGTGACGACAAGATCGGTCAGTTCGTCGACTCGAAGCGCCTGATGCCGCTCAGCGAGCTGATGGACTCGAAGGACAGCAAGACAAAGAAGGACGACTTCTTCCCCGGTCTCTTCGGCGCCGCCGAGAACGACGGAGAGGTCTACGCTGCTCCGAACGACTCCAACCCCGACGTGTTCTGGTACGACAAGCAGGCGCTGGCGACCGCCGGGATCACCGAGGACCCCGCGACCCTGGCCGAGAACGGCGAGTGGACCACCGACAAGTTCCTGGAGATGAACAAGAAGCTCCACGACGCGGGTCTCACCGGCACCATGTACTGGAACTACTGGGCGACGCACTGGAGCTGGCTCTCGTCGCAGGGCCTCGATGCTCCCTATGACGATTCCGGAGCCTTCGTCGCGAACAAGGATGCCGACACCGTCGAGTCGGTGCAGCAGCTCGGCGACCTGTTCGAGGACGGCACCTTCGTCGTCGCCGACACGCTCCCTGACGGCGCCGGCGCCGACAGCGTGTTCGTCACGCACAAGGCCGGCTTCTTCGTGCAGGGCCGCTACACGATCGGCACGGTCGATGCGACAGGCGAGCAGGACAGCTACGACATCGTGCAGTGGCCGACTCCCGACGGCGAAGCCGCTCCCACGGGCGTGGCGACCAGCTTCCTCGCGATCAACGGCAAGACCAAGGTCAAGGACGCGGCCTTCACGTTCTGGACCGAGTTCCTCTCCGCCGAGGGGCAGACCTTCCGTCTGCAGGGCGGCGGCAACGCGGTCCCCTCGATCAAGGGCGCCGACGAGGTCGTGCTCGAGGGCGACTATCCCGCACACGCCCAGACCTTCCTCGACATGCGCGACATCGGTTTCGAGGACTACCCCGCCGAGGCACGCGTGCCCGGCCTGCCGACCGCCATCGCCGATGAGTTCCTGAAGCTCTACCAGGGCAAGGCCGACGCACAGGAGACGCTCGACACCATCGCCGACCTGGTCAAGGAACGGTCGGAGTAGAACGAGTGAGCACTCTCACCGAGAACGGGCGGATGCCGCAGGTCACCCCTGCGGCATCCGCCCCGCCCCTGCGCAAGGAGGCGCTCTGGCGTCGCCGCGACCGCCTGTGGGGCTACGTCTTCGTCGGCCCTCAGATGATCGGCATGGGGCTGTTCGTCGTGCTGCCGTTCGCCGCCAGCCTGGTGCTCGCGTTCGCGGACTGGGACGGTCTGACCGACCTCACCTGGGTGGGTTTCGCCAACTTCGCCGATCAGCTGACCGACCCGCTCCTCGGTCGCGCGATCCTCAACACGCTCATCATCGCGATCGTCACGGTGCCGATCGGCCTCGGGCTCTCGGTGATCGTCGCCGTCGCGCTCGAGAAGCTCAAGACGCGCACGCTCTACCTGATCCTGTTCTTCGCCCCGGTCGTGACCTCCACGGTCGCGGTGGCGATGATCTGGCAGCAGATGTTCCGCTCCGACGGGCTGCTGTCCACGACGATCTCGAAGGTCTTCGGGGTCACCCCGCCCGACTGGCTGCAGGACCCGAAGCTCGCCCTCCTCGCTGTCTGCATCGTCACCATCTGGTCGTCGATGGGCCTCAACGTCGTGATCTTCCTCGCCGGGCTGCAGAACATCTCCCCCTCGGTGATCGAGGCCGCCCGCATCGACGGCGCAGGGCCCTGGAGGCTGTTCACGAGCATCCGCCTGCCGCTGCTGTCCCCGATCGTGTTCTTCTCGTCGGTGGTCGCCTTCATCTCCTCCCTGCAGACGTTCGACACGGTCTACGTGCTGGTGCAGGACGCCGGCCCCGACAACGCGACCCGCACCATCGTCTATCACATCTTCGATCTGGGCTTCGGGCGCTTCGAGTTCGGTCCGTCGAGTGCCGCGAGCATCATCCTGCTGCTGCTGACGCTCGTCATCACCGCGGTGCAGTTCGGCGCGCAGAAGAAGTTCGTCCACTACGAGGATGACCCCGCATGAGCATTCAGACTCCTCCGCTGACCGGCCCCGCTCCGGCGACCGACTCCACCATCGCCATCACCGCGCCCGGATACCGCTCGCGCGGGCGGGGAGGCCCCTCCGTCGATCGCGCGCGCCGCCGGTTCGGGTCGACCCTGCTGCACGTGGTGCTCGTGGTGGCCGGGATCGGCATGGTGTTCCCGTTCGTCTGGATGCTGCTGACCTCGTTCAAGACCCTGCCGCAGCTGCTGAAGAACCCGCTGCAGTTCCTCCCTGATCCCTGGACCTTCGAGAACTACACGCAGGCCTGGAACGCGGTCCCGTTCGGTCAGGCGTACCTGAACAGCGCGTACATCGCGATCCTCGTGGTGGTCGGCACGCTGCTCACGGCGTCGATGGCGGGATATGCGTTCGCGCGGATCCGGTTCCGCGGCAGCAAGGTGCTCTTCATCGTCTTCCTCGCGACGCAGATGATCCCGAAGCAGGTGACGCTGATCCCGTTCTACCTGCTGATGTCGAACCTCGGCTGGGTCGACTCGCACCTCGCGCTGATCGTGCCCGGCATCATGGCGAACCCGTTCGCGGTGTTCCTGATGCGGCAGTTCGTGCTCGCCCTGCCGCGGGAACTGGAAGAGGCGGCCATCGTCGACGGCGCCGGCCGCTGGCGCATCTTCTGGAGTGTCGTGCTCCCGAACCTCAAGCCCGGTCTCGCGGCACTCAGCATCATCGTCGCACTCGACGTCTGGAACGCCTTCCTGTTCCCGCTCGTGCTGCTGAACTCGCCCGACCTGTTCACGGTGCCGCTCCTGCTGAACGCTTTCGAGGGCCAGCAGGGATCCATCAATTACGGACTCGTGATGGCGGCTTCCGCGATCGCGACCGTGCCGATGCTGATCGTGTTCGTGATCGGTCAGCGCAAGATCCTCAACAGCATGGCCGCCTCGGGACTCGGAGGGCGATGATGACGGATGCCGCCGCGCTCGCCGGGCGCCGCCTCGACCTGGTGTCCGCGCCCTTCACGCTGCCGCGCTCGCGCGTGCTGGTGTTCCGCGCCGACGACGGCGAGGGCGTGCGCGTGCACACCTCGGAGTACGAGCGACGGCTGTCGGACTGCCGGGTGCTGGATGCGCTGACCGTGATCGGCGCCGGGGGCGAGGTGCTTCCGGTGACCGACGTGCATCCTGCGCGAGTGACGTTCGGCGCTGCTGCGGCGACGCTGACCTTCGCCGATCCGTCGACGCTGAGCCTCGGGGGAGAACCGGGGGCGCGGGTGCGGCTGCGGCGTCCGGACGGTCATGTCGAGGAGCATCTGCTCGGCGGCGGCATCCGGTTGCACGTCGCCGCGGACCGTGCCGTCGCGGTGGAGAGCGGAGACCACTGCGCAGCGCTCGCCGCGACCGAGGCGATCTGGGCCGACTGGTTCGCGAAGTGCCCGAGCGTGCGCGACGATCTGCAGGAGATGGCGGCGTTTTGCTGGTGGGTGCTCGGTGCGAACATCGTCGAGCTGCCGTCGCTGGGCGATGCCAGGGCGATCGTGCCGTCGAAGATCGGCTACGTCGGTCTCTGGCAGTGGGATGCCTACTTCATCGCCGTCGGCCTGCGGCACGGCGACCCCGAGCTCGCTCGTGAGCAGCTCGATATCGCCTTCCGGTTCCCGCAGCCCGACGGGCAGCTGCCCGATGTCGTGCACGAGCTTGGAGTGCTGGCGACCAGCGACGACCTTCCCGAGAGCGACCGCGCGAACCTGCGTCGTGCCGGATCGCAGATCGCCGATCCGAGTGCGCCCGTGCCCCTGACCAAGCCGCCGCTCGCCGCGTGGGCGCTGCGCAAGGTGCTCGAGGTCGAGGATGCTCCCGACTATGCGCGCACGCAGCTGGCCCGCATCGTGCGCTCGCAGGACTGGTGGTTCGCCGGGAGCGACCTCGACCACGACGGGATGCCCGAGTACGGGCATCCGTACTCCTCCGGGCTCGACGACAGCCCGATCTTCGACGGTCCCCTGCCGACCGCGGCTCCCGACCTCGGTGCCTACCTCGTGCAGCAGGATCGGGAGCTCGCCTCCCTGCTGGTGAAGTACGAGCCGGATGCCGACGTGGAGTGGTTTCGTGCGCGGGCCGAGACCACACAGGAGCTGCTGCTGCGCATGTGGGATCCCGAGCGGAGCCGGTTCCTCGCCTTCGGCGGCGGAGAGCCGCAGCTCAGCGACACCGTCGTCGGGCTGATGCCGCTGCTCACGGGCACGTTGCCGGCTCCCATCGCCGCGGCGCTGCGTCAGGCCGTCGACGACCCCGAGCGCTTCGCCCTGCCCTGGGGGCTGCCGACCGTCGCGGCCTCCGATCCCGATTTCTCGGAGGAGCGCATGTGGCGCGGACCGGTGTGGGTCAACACGAGCATGCTCGTCGCCGAGGGGCTGGAGGCGTCGGGGCATCCCGAGCGCGCGCGGGAGCTGCGTGAGCAGACCGTGGCCCTGGTGATCCACGGCGGGGGCCCGCACGAGTACTTCAATCCGCAGACGGGCCAGAAGGCCCGCACCGCCACCACCGCCTTCGGCTGGTCGGCCGCGCTGTTCGTCGACCTCGCGGTGCAGCTCAGCTGACCCCGCGTCGCGGAACATCGCGGGGCTCTGCGCTCTCCTGTTGTATTCAATATTCATTTCACGGACGAAGGAGTCAGTCATGAAGAAGAAGTTCACCGGAATCGCCGCGCTCGTGGCAGTGGGAGTCGGCCTCGCCGGATGTGCGGCCGGAGGAGTGCCCGGCGGCGGATCCGGCGTCGCGCTCGACCCCGATGCGACGCTCGACGGCGAGATCACGGTCTGGTCCTGGGACGTGGGCGCCGTCGCGCTCGAGCGTCTGGCCGCCGACTTCGAGAAGGCTCACGATGGCACCACCGTGAAGGTGGTCGACGTGGGATACGACAACGCGTACGACAAGATGTCGGTCGGCTTCCAGGCCGGCACCGGGCTGCCCGACGTCGTCACGATCGAGACCGATGCGGCCCCCGGCTACATCACGCAGTTCCCGAAGGGCATGCTCGATCTGAACCCGATCCTGGGCGACGACGAAGCCGACTTCGACCCGTTCAAGTGGTCGGCGGGATCGGATTCCGAGGGCTCGCTGCGCATCGCCCCGTGGGACTCCGGCACCGTCGCGCTTTACTACCGCACCGACATCGTCGAGCAGGCGGGCGTCGACATCGAGGCCGCGGAGACCTGGGACGATCTGATCGCGGCGGGCAAGGTCATCAAGGAGAAGACCGGACACACGCTGCTGTCCACCGACCTCTCCGCCGGTGGCGGCTTCCAGATGCTGCTGCAGCAGCTCGGGCAGGGGTTGTTCAACGAGGCGGGAGAGATCACGCTCGACTCGCCGGAAGCCGTGCGCGTGCTCACCATGCTGCAGGAGATGAACGAGGCCGGTCTCATCAAGAACGTCACCGGATGGGACGGGCGGGTCACCTCCGCGAAGGACGGCGACTCCGCCGTGACCGCAGACGCGGTCTGGTGGATCGGCACGCTCCAGGGCGATGCCCCCGAGCTGAGCGGCAAGTACGCCGTGCTCCCGCTCCCGGTGTTCGACGAGGGCGGCGCCCGCACGTCGAACAACGGCGGATCCGGCCTCGCGGTGCCTGCGCAGGCGAAGAACCCGCAGCTGGCCGCGGCGTTCGTCGACTTCGTGCTCGCGGATGCCGACAACCAGGTGTCGATGATGACGAACGAGGGTCTCTTCCCGTCGTACCTGCCCGCGCTGGAGTCGGACTACTTCTCGAAGCCGGTCGAGTACTTCGGCGGTCAGCCGGTCTACGAGACCTTCGCCGAGCTCACGGGCCAGATCCCGCCGATCGTCTACACCTCGGACAGTGCAGAGGCCTCGGACATCGTCGCCAACGCCGTCGCCGCCGCCGTGCTGAACGGCGCCGACCCCGCCACCGTGCTCGCCGACGCGGCGAAGCAGCTCGCTACCTCCACCGGTCGAGAGGTCGCGGAGTAACCATGACCTCTCGGACCTCGCCCGGGTCCGGCCGCCGACGGCTGGACCCGGGCAGGGCCGGACGGTGGTTCGTGCTGCCGGCTGCCGCCCTGCTCCTGTTCTTCTTCGCCTATCCGCTGGGCGCCTCGCTCTGGCAGAGCCTGTTCCGCACCGAGGGCGGCGTGACGAGCTTCGTCGGACTCGGCCAGTACGAGCGGCTGTTCTCCGACCCGCTGATCGCGAAGAGCCTGCTCAACGCCGGACTGATCCTCATCGTCCAGGTACCGCTGATGATGGCGCTCGCCGTGGGTCTCGCCTATCTGCTCAACCAGTCGTGGCTGCGCTGGCGATCGGGATTCCGCCTTCTCACTTTCCTCCCGGCGGTGACCACTCTCGTCGCGTACGCGGTGGTGTTCCGCGTGCTGCTCGCCACCGACGGCGGCGCCGTGAACCAGATGCTGGGTGTGCTCGGCGTCGCCCCGATCGACTGGCTGAACAACGAGTGGTGGGCACGGGTCTCGGTGATCGCGGCGGTGACCTGGCGCTGGACCGGCTACAACATGGTCATCATCCTCGCCGGCCTCCAGTCGATCCCCCCGGAGCTCTACGAGGCGGCCAAGGTCGACGGCGCCGGACGCTGGCAGACGTTCTGGAGCGTCGTGCTGCCGCAGCTGCGACCGGTGCTGATCTTCACGGGGATCACCTCGACGATCGGCGCACTGCAGCTGTTCGACGAGAACTTCATCCTCACCGGCGGCGGCCCCAACGACGCCACGCTCACCCCGGTGCTCTACCTGTACAAGGTCGGGTTCCGACAGTTCGACTTCGGCTACGCATCAGCCATCGCCTGGATGCTGGTGCTGATCACCGCGATCATCGCCGTCGTGCAATTCCGGGTCATGAGGGAGAAGCCATGACAGATCTCGCCACCCGCACCCTGGTCACCTCCGGCCGCGACACCCGCAGCCTCGGCGCGGGGGAGCGCGGCGCCCGTTCGCGCATGCTGCGGCTGCCGCTCTACCTGCTGCTGATCGTCGCCTCGGTGGTGTCGATCATCCCGTTCCTGTGGATGGTCATCGCCTCCACCCATCCGAGTTCCGAGCTGTTCGGCACGCCGCTCCCGGTGCTCCCCGGCGACGCGCTGTGGGAGAACCTCGCCCGCCTGGAGGAGAGCATCGGCTTCAGTCGCGTGATGCTCAACAGCCTCCTGATCGCGGTGATCTACACGGTCTTCAGCTCGATCGTCAGCATCATGTGCGGCTATGGGCTCGCCACCTATCGATTCCGTGGCCGCGGCGTGCTGCTCGCTCTCGTGCTCGTGACGATGATGATCCCGATGCAGGTGCTGCTGGTGCCGCTGTTCCAGATCATGGCCGGCATGGGGTGGATCGACACCTATCAGGCCGTGATCCTGCCGTTCCTGGCGAACGCGTTCGGGATCTTCCTGATGCGCCAGGGCTTCCTCGACTTCCCGCCGAGCCTGATCGAGGCGGCCAGGATCGACGGCGCGAGCGAGCTGCGCACGTTCTATCGGATCGTGCTGCCAGTCGCGAAGCCGCAGATCGCGGCGCTCGTGATCTACACGTTCATCAGCCAGTGGAACGCGTTCATCTGGCCGCTGCTCATGCTCAACACCGAGGCGAACTACACGGTTCCGGTCGCGCTGAACACGATGATCGGCATGAGCCGCGTCGACTACTCGGGGCTGATGCTGGGGTCGCTGCTGGCCACCCTGCCCCTGCTCCTGCTGTTCCTGATCTTCCAGAAGCAGTTCGTCGCAGGTCTCCTCGGCGGCGCGGTGAAGGGGTGAGGGGATACGGGGGCGGTCTACGCCGTGAAGTACGAGCTCGTGGCGTTGTCGAGGATGCGCTGCATGCCGTGCATCCAGTTCAGCTTGAGGGCCTCGACGGCGCCGGGGATGTCGCCGTCGGCGAGGTGGCGGGCGATCTCGACGTGCTCGGCGGCGACGCGTTCGACCTTGACGTCTTCGGGCACGAGCAGCGACTCGTAGCGGTGGAACGAGCTGCGCACGTTGTCGATCACGGCCAGGAGTCGGGCGTTCGGGCAGGCCGACAGCATCACGCTGTGCCACTCGTCGTCCTTGGTGATGACGAGCTGATGCTCCACGAGCTCATCGGCGAATGCGTCGGCCATCTCCTTGAGCCGTCCACCGATGCGACGCAGCTCGTCGGGCGGGCTGAGCTCGATCGCGAGGCTCTCGAGCGCCGCCAGGACAGGGGCCAGATCGCGGAACTCGGAGGCGCTGAGCGGCACGAACCGGAAGCCCTTGCCGTTCTCGCTCTCGATCTGCCCCTCCGACTCGAGGGCGATGAGCGCCTCACGCAGGGGCGTGCGGCTCACGCCGAGTTCGGTGGCGAGCTGGACCTCGTTGATGCCCTCGCCGGGCTGCACGAGTCCGGCGCGCATGCGGTTCAGCAGCTCCTGCCGAACCTGCGAGCGCAGGTTCTTGCGTTCGATCGCCATGCGTCCCCTCTTCTGCCGCCTGCCCGTCAGCCTATGGGTTGACGGGCCTCGGACGACGTCCTAGTGTGTTGTATACAGAATACAGCTTATCCGGGATTCGCACCAGTGCACCCCCGGATCGGCCGGTGACGACTCAGAGAGGAGACTTCGTGCCCGCACCCGATGGCGACCAGCCCACCCGACGCGTCCGCCTCGATGCCCTCGCCTACGGTGGCGACTACAACCCCGACCAGTGGTCGGAAGAGACCTGGCACGAAGACATCCGTCTGATGCGCGAAGCCGGCGTGAACATGGTGAGCCTGCCGATCTTCAGCTGGCCCCAGCTGGAACCGGAGCCCGGCGTCTACGACTGGGCGTGGCTCGACCGCATCATCGAGCTGCTCTGGAAGGCGGGCATCGCGATCGACCTCGCCACAGCGACCGCGACCCCGCCGTCGTGGCTGCTGCGCGCTCATCCCGAGATGGCACCGTGGGATGCCGACGGTCACCGCCTGGAGTTCGGATCCCGCCAGACCTACTGCCCGTCGTCGCCGATCTGGCGGGAGAACGTCGCGCGGATGACCCGGGCGATGGCAGAACGGTACGGAGACCATCCCAGTCTCGCCATGTGGCACATCTCCAACGAGTACGGCGATCACACCTCCCGCTGCTGGTGCCCCGAGTCGGCACGGCACTTCCGTCGCTGGCTGCAGGACCGCTACGGCGACCTCGACGGGCTGAACGAGGCGTGGGGCGTGAACGTGTGGGGTCAGCGCTACACGTCGTGGGAGCACATCGAGACGCCGAAGAAGGCGCCGGGGCCGGTCAACCCCACCAAGCTGCTCGACTTCGAGCGCTTCTCGTCCGACGCCCTGCTGGAGCTCTTCCAGGTCGAGATCGACGTGCTGCGCGAGGTCACACCCGACATCGCGGTGACCACGAACTTCATGAGCATGTTCCGCGACCTGGACTACTGGGGCTTCGCCGCTGTCGAAGACGTCGTGACCGATGACGCCTACCCCGAGCCCGCCGACCCGACCTCGCACATCGGCGCGGCCCTCAACTACGGCCTCATGCGCTCGCTCAAGGGCGGGCAGCCGTGGCTGCTGCTGGAATCCTCGGCCAGTGCGACCAGCTGGCGCGACGTGAACGTGCCCAAGGCGCCGGGCAAGATCCGCATCGAGAGCCTGCAGGCGGTCGCGCACGGCTCCGACGCCGTGATGTTCTTCCAGTGGCGTCAGGCCAAGTACGGCCAGGAGAAGTTTCACTCCTCGATGCTCGGTCATCGCGGAGAGCGCTCGCGCAGCTTCCGGGAGACCAAGGCGCTGGGCAACGAGCTGAAGAAGCTCGAACCCGTGCGCGGCACCCGGGTGCGCTCGCGCGTGGCGCTGGTGGTGGACTGGGACTCGTGGTGGGGCACCAGCGCCGTCGAGTCGCTGCCCTCGCAGCGTCTGCAGTGGGCGCAGCAGGCCCGAGCCTGGCACCGGGCGCTGTACACGCTCGGCCAGCCGGTGGACGCCGTCAGGGCGACCGGTCCCTTCGACGCGTACGACGTGGTCGTGGTGCCGAACCTCTACATCGTGGAGCAGCCGCAGGCCGACGCGCTGCGGGCCTTCGTCGAGCGCGGAGGGCACCTCGTGGTCGGACCGTTCTCCGGTGTGGTCGACGCCACCGAGAAGGTGCACGACGGCGGAGCGCCGGGACCCCTGCGCGACCTGCTGGGCATCGAGGTCGACGAGCAGTGGCCGATCGCCGACGGCCTGACCGAGAGCATCGACTACGCGGGCGACACCCTGACCGTGCCGTCGTGGAGCGAGTGGCTCGAGGCCGACGACGACGTGGAGGTGCGCGGCACCTATGCGAGCGGCGAGCTCGACGGCCTGCCCGCGGTGACCCGTCGCACGGCGGGGGCGGGCTCGGCCTGGTACGTCAGCGCGATGTTCGACCCTGAGGGCCTGCTCCCGGTCTTCCGTGATGTGCTGCGCACGGCCGGCGTTCCCGCCTGCGCGCACACCGACGTCGAGGTCGAGGTCGTCACGCGCGCCGACGACACCACCGACTACACGTTCTATCTGAACCACGGACGCTCCCCTGTCGCGTTCGAGATCCCGACCCCGGGCGTCGACCTGCTCACCGGCATCCGTCACGCGGACCGGCTCGAGCTCGACCGCTACGGAGTCGCCGTCCTCGCCGCGCCCCGCGCCGCATCCATCCCCTTCGCCACCCCGATCGCGTCTTCGCGTGACACGTCCCTGAGCAACAACGATGAGAAGGAGGACGCATGACCGCCCCGTTCGTGCATCCGTACATCCCCAACACCGCCCCGGAGTCTCGAGCGGCGATGCTCGCAGCCGTCGGTGCCGCGTCGGTCGACGAGTTCTACGCCGACATCCCGGCATCGCTGCGACTGAGCCGTCCGCTCGACCTTCCGGCCCCGTTCGTGGCCGAGCAGGACCTCGCCCGCCACGTGCGGGGGCTGCTCGCCAAGAACCGTTCGACCGCGGAGCGGCTGAGCTTCCTCGGCGCGGGCACCTACAACCACTATGTGCCGGCGGTCGTCGACGAGGTCATCGGGCGCAGCGAGTTCCTGACCGCCTACGCCGGTGAGCCCTACGAGGACCACGGCCGGTTCCAGGCGCTGTTCCAGTACCAGTCGCTGATGGCCGAGCTGCTCGAGATGGACGTCGTGAACGTGCCGACCTACGACGGCTACCAGGCCACGGCGACGGGCCTGACGATGTCGGGACGCCTCACCGGCCGCGGCCGGGTGCTGGTCGTCAGCGACGTGCTCCCCGCGAAGCTCGCGAAGGTGCACGACTACGTCCGCGCGCACCTCACGCTCGATCACGTGCCGACCGTCGGCGGCACGGCCGACGTGGCCGCCGTCCGTGCGGCACTGGGCGATGACGTGGCCGCGGTCTGGGTCGAGACGCCCAGCGCCACGGGAGCGGTCGAGGCCGCGCTGTCGGAGATCGCGGAGGCCGCGCACGCCGCGGGCGCCGTGGTCGTCGTCGGCACCGACCCGATCGGCTACGGCGTCCTCACCCCTCCCGCGGTGGCCGGAGCCGACATCGTCACCGGTGACATCCAGTCCCTCGGCCTGCACCAGTGGTTCGGCGGCGCCCACGGTGGCTTCATCGCCGTGCACGACGACCCGACCTTCGTGATGGAGATGCCGTCGCGGCTGTTCGGGCTCGCCACCACCGATGTGCCCGGCGAGTACGGCTTCGGAGACGTGGCCTACGACCGCACCTCGTTCGCCCATCGCGAGGACGGGAAGGAGTGGGTCGGCACGGCCGCGGCCCTCTGGGGCATCGCCGCCGGGGTCTACCTCGCACTCATGGGACCTGCCGGCATGGCCGAGCTCGGCGAGGTGCTCCTCGCCCGCACCCGGTACGCGCAGCAGGCGCTCGCCGCGGTGCCCGGTGTCGCGCTCGACGACGATGCCGTTCATCTGCGGGAATTCACGGTGACCTTCGCCGACGTCACGGCGCAGGCGGTCGTCACCGCGCTGCGCGCCAGGGGCATCGAACCCGGGGTGGTCGTGGACGAGCACCGCCTGCTCGTCTGCGTCACCGAACTCACCTCCCAGGCCGACATCGACACTCTGGCGGGCGCACTCGCCGAGGTCACGGCATCCGATCTCTTCGCGAAGGAGCAGAACCGATGAGCCTCCCCGTCGCCCCGAAGCCGGCGCTGCGCCGCTTCCAGCAGGCTCGCTGGGACGAGCCGATCATCTTCGAGCTGACCACGCCCGGCGAGCGCGGCGTACTGGTCTCGCAGGTCGAGCCCGGCGTGCGCGAGGCGGTGGGCGACGTGGTCGCCGCACTCCCCGCCTCCCTGCGCCGTGCGTCGAAGCCGAAGCTGCCTGAGATGGGGCAGATGCGCGTTCTCAAGCACTATCTGCGTCTGTCGCAGGAGAACCTCGGCGCCGACTTCAACGTCGACATCGGGCAGGGCACCTGCACCATGAAGTACGCGCCGAAGATCAACGACCAGCTCGCGAACACCCCGCAGCTCACCGCGATGCACCCGCACCAGGACCCGGCCGACGCACAGGGTGTGCTCGAGATCGTCTGGCAGCTGGAGCGGATGCTCGCCGAGATCTCCGGCATGGACGAGGTCTCGCTGCACACACAGGGCGGATCGGCCGCGATCTGGGCGAACATCGCCATGATCCGCGCCTTCCACGAGGCCAACGGCGAGGGCGAGCAGCGCCGCGAGGTCATCACCACGATCTTCAGCCACCCCTCGAACGCGGCCGCCGCGAAGGCTGCGGGCTACGAGGTCATCACCGTGTATCCCGACGCCGAGGGCTACCCCTCGCTCGACGCGCTGAAGGCGGCACTGTCGCCCCGTACCGCGGCGATCATGGTCACCAACCCCGAGGACACCGGCATCTACAACCCGGCGATCCGGGAGTGGGTGGATGCCGCGCACGCGGTCGGGGCCCTCGCCTCGTACGACCAGGCCAACGCGAACGGCATCCTCGGGGTCACGCGAGCCCGCGATGCCGGCTTCGACGTGTGCCACTTCAACCTGCACAAGACCTTCGGCACCCCGCACGGCAGCGGCGGACCCGGATCGGGCGCGAACGCCGTGAGCGCGGCGCTGGCCCCCTTCCTGCCGGGGCCGCGGGTGGTGCGCGACGATGACGGGACCTTCGCCGTCGCCGAGGGCGGAGAGCTCTCGATCGGTGCGGTCGGGCCGTTCTTCGGCGTCATCCCCGCCCTCGTGAAGGCCTACTCGTGGATCATGGCGCTCGGAGCCGAGGGGCTGCTGGCCGCCGCCGAGACCGCCGTGCTGAACAACAACTACCTGATGGCTCGCGTTCTCGGGATTCCCGGAGCGTCTGCGCCGTACGCCACCGGCCGCCGTCGCATCGAGCAGGTGCGCTATTCGTGGGAGGAGCTGTACCAGGAGACCGGCATCTCGTCGGAGGAGATCGGCGTGCGCATGACCGACTTCGGCATGCACTACTGGACCAGCCACCACCCCTACGTGGTGCCGCAGCCCTTCACGCTCGAACCGACCGAGTCGTACTCTATGGCAGAGCTCGACGAGTACGCGGACACCCTGGCCGAAGTGGCGCGAGAGGCACGCGAGACCCCCGAGGTGGTGCGCACCGCCCCGCACAACCAGACCGTGCACCACACGCACCACGACGATCTGGACGACCCCGACCGGTGGGCGATCACGTGGCGCGCGTACCAGCGGAAGTACTTCCCCGCGGAGTCTGTCGCGTCGTGATCGGCCTCGTCGTCAACCCTGTCGCCGGAGTCGGCGGGCCTGCGGGCCTCGCCGGCTCCGACGGCGCGGACGTGCAGCGCCTCGCCCTCGCGCGCGGCGCCCGTTCGCGCGTGCAGGAGCGGGCGGTCCTCGCCCTGACGACGCTCGCCGAACGGCATCCCGGGCTCGAGGTGGCGACCGCCGCTGGTGCGATGGGCGCCGACGCCGTGCGCGCGGCCGGGCTGGTTCCGCGTGTCGTGGCTCCCGCGCTCGGTGTCGAGCGGAACGAGACGGAGGCGGGGGACACCTCGCGTGCGGTGGCGGCGCTCGCCGCGGACGGCGTCGACCTGATCCTCGTGGTCGGCGGTGACGGGACGCTGCGGGATGCGGTCGCGGGGCTCGAAGGGGCCGAGCATCCGTCGGGAGCCGGAACGGATGTCGGGAGACACGCCGAAAGATCCGCACCCGGGGGCATGGACGCCCGACAGGCGCACGCGGATGCCGAGCACGCGGATACGCGCATGCCCGCCGTGCTCGGGGTGCCGGCCGGAGTGAAGATGTACTCGCCCGTGTTCGCGGTCAGCCCGCGGGCGGCGGGGGCGATCGCCGCGGACTGGATCGACCTGGGAGGGCTTCCCACCGACGAGCGCGAGGTACTCGACATCGACGAGGCCGCGATGCGGCGCGCCCGCGTCGACCCCACGCTGTACGGCATGCTGCGGGTGCCGTACCGGAGCGGCCGCACCCAGGCGCGCAAGGCGCCGACACCCGTGACCGAGGCGGCGGCGGTCGAGGCGGCGGCGCGTGGCGCCGTGGCCCGCATGCTCCCGGGCGTCCGCTATCTACTCGGTCCCGGCGGCACGACCGCCGAGATCTCCCGGCAGCTGGGCGTCGAGGGATCACCGCTCGGAGTCGATGTCGTGCTCGACGGCACGGCCGTCGTCTGCGGCGCGAGCGAGCAGGAACTCCTCGCCGAGATCGCCGAGGGGCCGGCTCAGGCCGTGGTCACCGTGATCGGCGGCCAGGGATTCCTGCTCGGGCGCGGCAACCAGCAGCTCTCGGCTGCCGTCCTGCGTGCTCTCGGCGACGACCCGCTCCTCGTCGTCGCCCCCGAGCAGAAGCTCATCGATCTGCACGGCCGCCCGCTCCTCGTCGACACCGGCGACCCGGAACTGGATGCGAGACTCGCCGGACACATGCGCATCGTCACCGGCTCGGGCACCAGCAGCCTGTACGCCGTGAGCGCCCCCGAACTGACTCCCTGACTGCGTCTGACATCTTCTGAACGAACCCGAAAGGACACCCCATGCGTCTCGAGAACAAGAAGGCCATCGTCACCGGCGGTGCCGGCGGCATCGGTCGTGCCACCTCGCTCGCGCTCGCCGCCGAGGGCGCGGCCGTCGCTGTCGTCGACCTGAACGCGGAGGCGGCAGAGGCCGTCGCGCAGGAGATCCGTGCCGCGGGTGGCACCGCCATCGCGATCGCGGCCGACGTCGCGAGCGAACCCGACATCGAACGGGTCATCGCCACCTCTCTCCAGGAGCTCGGCGGAGTGAACGTCGTCTTCAACAACGCGGGGATCATCCGTCGCACCACGGCGGTCGAGACGACTGTCGAGGAGTGGGATCGCGTGTTCGGCGTGAACGTGCGCTCGATCTTCCTGATGTGCAAGCACGTCGTGCCGATCATGGAGGCGGCCGGCGGTGGCTCGATCATCAACACCGGATCGGGCTGGGGCCTCAAGGGCGGCGGCCAGGCCCTCTCGTACTGCGCCTCGAAGGGCGCCGTCGTGAACATGACGCGTGCGCTCGCGATCGACCACGGCCCTGCCGGCATCCGGGTGAACTCCGTCAACCCCGGTGACGTGAACACCGGGATGCTGCGCGACGAGGCCCGTCAGCTCGCGCAGGACACCGACGCCTTCCTCGCCGAAGCCGCCGATCGTCCGCTGCGACGCATGGGCGAGCCGAGCGAGGTCGCGCAGGCCGTGGTCTGGCTCGCGAGCGACGACTCCTCGTACGTCACCGGGTCGGCGCTCGTCGTCGACGGCGGCGGGATCGCGTAGCTGCGGTGAGCCCGCGCACTCCGTCGAGTGCGCGGGCTCTCGACGTCGCGCCGTGCGCTCGACGACCGGCTCATGTGCCCCGCGGGCGGGGGGCGGGCGTACCCCCAGGACACTCGCGTAAAATCAGCACAATGACCGACGCCCCCTCCGACGCTGCACCCGACCTCGGACCGGGCGTCGACCCCGACGATCTCGCCACGACTCTTCGCGTACTCGCCGAGCTGCACCAGATCGACAACGAGCATCCGGACTTCGTCGCCGTGCGCCATGCGACCGCGGCGATGTTCAAGGCCGTCAAGCGGGTGCGCCGCAAGGAGATCCGCGATGCGATCGCCGAGGCCGACAAGGCCGTGGTCGCCCGCACCGCCACCGGAGCGCCCGACCGCATCGACGACGAGACGCGCGGCAACGACCTCGCCACGAGCGTGATCGACGCCCCGATCGCGGGCGAGCTGCTCAAGCCCCGCAACTGCTACATCTGCAAGCAGCCCTACACGCAGGTGGATGCGTTCTACCACCAGCTCTGCCCGGACTGCGCCCGCTTCAGCCACGGCAAGCGCAACGCCCGTACCGACCTCACCGGCAAGCGCGCCCTGCTCACGGGTGGCCGCGCCAAGATCGGCATGCACATCGCGCTGCGGCTGCTCCGCGACGGGGCGCACACCACGATCACCACCCGATTCCCGCGCGACGCCGTCCGCCGCTTCTCTGCTCTGCCCGACTCGGCTGACTGGCTGCACCGTCTGCGCGTCGTCGGCATCGATCTGCGCGACCCCGCCCAGGTGATCGGCCTCGCCGACTCCGTCGCCGCGCAGGGTCCGCTCGACATCCTCATCAACAACGCCGCGCAGACCGTGCGCCGCTCGCCGGGCGCGTACTCGCTGCTGGCGGATGCCGAGCTGCAGCCGCTTCCCGACGGACCGCTGCCCGAGATGGAGACCTTCGGTCACACGGCCGACCCGCACCCGCAGGCGCTGCAGGCATCCGTCGACGCGCATCCGCTGCTCTCGGTCGCTGCCCTCGGCGGCACGGTCGCCGAGCAGGGCGGCCAGGCGCTGACGGCCGAAGACCTCGCACGCCTCGCGATGGCCCCCGGATCCTCGTCGCTGGAGAAGCACGCCGACGGCACCGCGATCGACGCCGGCGGCCTCGTGCCCGACGTGAACCGCGTGAACAGCTGGGTGCAGTCGATCGAGCAGGTCGATCCGCTCGAGATGCTCGAGGTGCAGCTCGCCAACACCACCGCACCGTTCCTGCTCATCAGCCGTCTGCGCGCGTCGATGGCCGCCTCGGGTTCGCACCGCAAGTACGTCGTGAACGTCTCGGCCATGGAGGGGCAGTTCTCCCGCCGCTACAAGGGGCCAGGCCACCCGCACACGAACATGGCCAAGGCCGCACTCAACATGCTCACGCGCACCAGTGCCGGTGAGATGCTCGAGAAGGACGGCATCCTGATGACGGCCGTCGACACCGGGTGGATCACCGACGAGCGTCCGCACTACACGAAGGTGCGCCTGGCCGAAGAGGGCTTCCACGCCCCGCTCGACCTCGTCGACGGCGCCGCCCGCGTGTACGACCCGATCGTGCGCGGCGAGGCCGGCGAAGACATCCACGGCGTGTTCCTCAAGGACTACGAGCCCAGCCCCTGGTGAGCTCGCGCTGACCGGGACGGTCACGGGGACGGCAGCCTGGTCAGGCGGAAGGCTCGACCGGGTACGGATGCGGCAGCCACACCGTCACGATCAGGCCGCCGTCCGTCCGCGGGGTGAGCACCAGCGTGCCCCCGTGGGCCTGCGTGATGCGGTCGACGATCGCGAGACCGAGTCCCGCCCCGGCATGGTCGTCGCTGCGGGTGCGCTCGGCACCGCGCTGGAAGGGTTCGATGAGCGTCGCCACGCGGTGCGCCGGCAGCAGCTCGCCGGTGTTCTCCACGACCAGTGCGACGGCGTGGGTCATCGAGTGCGTCCGCACGGCGACGGCTCCGCCCGACGGCAGGTTGTGCACGATCGCGTTGAGCACGAGGTTCGTGACCAGCTGCGGCAGCAGCGTGGAGGAGCCGAGCACAGGGGCCGGGGCACCGCCCACCTCCACGGCGACGCCGCGACGGTCGGCGAGCGGCACCAGCGCCTCGACCGCTCCTTCCGCGAGGAGCGACAGATCCACGATCTCGCGGGTGAACGCGCGACGGTCCGCGCGGCTGAGCAGCAGCAGCGCTTCGGTGAGTTCGATCGCGCGGGCGTTGACCTCCTGCAGGCGGGCGATCAGCGCATCGACGTCGCGCTCGGGGTCATCGCGGGCGACCTCGAGCAGCGTCTGCGAGATCGCGAGAGGGGTGCGCAGCTCGTGCGAGGCATTGGCGGCGAACCGCTGCTGCTCGGCGACGTGGGCCTCTAGCTGCTCGAGCATCGAGTCGAAGACGTCGGCGAGGTCGCGGAACTCGTCGCGGGGGCCGGGGAGGGCGATCCGGTGCGAGAGCGACCCCTGCGCCGCCAGCCGCGCCGCGTCGCCGATGCGCTCGAGAGGCGCCAGCATTCGACCGGCGAGCAACCAGCCGCCGCCGAGTCCCAGGGCGAGCAGTACCACCATGACGACCGAGGCGACTGGCACGAACGCCCTGATCAGGTCGGAGCGGTTCGGCACCCGGAAGTCGATGTAGGGGATCTGCACGTCCGGTACGTAGCGCAGCAGATACAGGCCCACGGCGGCGAGAAGCAGCAACCCCGACACCAGCACGACAGCGGCGTAGCTGAGGGTGAGCTTGAGGCGGGCGCTCATGCCGGGGCGCCTACGCATCGGCGTCCGTCCCGATCCGGTATCCGACACCCGGCACGGTGAGGATCAGCCACGGTTCCCCCAGGCGCTTGCGCAGCGAGGAGACCGTGATGCGCACGGCGTTCGTGAACGGGTCGGCGTTCTCGTCCCAGGCGCGCTCCAGCAGCTCCTCGGCGCTGACCACCCCGCCCTCGGCGTCGACGAGCACCTCCAGCACGGCGAACTGCTTGCGGGTCAAGGCCACATAACGGTCGTCGCGGTACACCTCGCGGCGGAAGGGGTCCAGGCGCAGGCCCGCGACCTCGAGAACGGGCGGACGGCTGCGCTGTCGGCGCCGGTCGAGGGCGCGCAGGCGCAGCACGAGCTCGCGCAGTTCGAACGGCTTCGTGAGATAGTCGTCGGCGCCGATCTCGAAGCCGGTCGCCTTGTCGTCGAGCCGGTCGGCGGCGGTGAGCATGAGGATCGGGATGCCGCTGCCCGAGGCCACGATCCATCGGGCGATGTCATCGCCGGACGGGCCGGGAACGTCGCGATCGAGCACGGCGAGGTCGTAGGAGTTGACGCTCAGCAGCTCGAGCGCGGTGTCGCCGTCGCCCGCGATGTCGGCGGCGATCGCTTCCAGGCGCAGCCCATCGCGTACCGCCTCGGCGAGGTAGGGCTCGTCCTCGACGATCAGTACACGCATGGCTGCGATCCTACGCAGTGCGGCATATCGGCAGCGTATGCAAAAGCGCATACGCCCTGGCAACCGGCCCTCTTCTTCACTGGGAGCATGAACACCCGCACCACCCCTCTTCCGCTCCGAGCGCGCCGTCGCCGCAGGGTCATCATCACCGCGATCGCGTTCGCCGCCGCCGTGATCCTCGCGATCGCGGTGCAGCAGTCGCTGTCCGTGGCCTTCGCCGACGCCACGCATTCGGACCCATCGCCCGCGTCCACCCCTGTTCCGACTGGAGACATCACCGGTTCCGTCATCGCCCCGAGCGAGGCCGACGGGGTGATCCGCGACGACGACAAGCCCACGGTCTTCGAGGTGGACAGGGTTGCCGTCGGTAACCTCGACCCCGCCCTGCTCGAGGCTCTGCAGCGCGCAGCATCCGATGCGGAGCGCGACGGCGTCACCTTCCGGGTGAACAGCGGATGGCGCTCGCCCGCACTCCAGGAGCGGATGCTGCAGGACGCGATCATCCAGTACGGATCCGAGAACGAGGCGCGTCGCTGGGTGGCCACCCCCGAGACCTCGGAGCACGTGACGGGCGGTGCCGTCGATCTCGGTCCCTGGTCGGCGCTCGATTGGCTCGCACAGCGCGGCTCGCGCTACGGCCTCTGCCAGATCTACGCCAACGAGTCCTGGCACTACGAGCTGCGCCCGGAGGCCGTCGACGACGGATGCCCCGAGATGCTCGCCGACCCGACCGCCGACCCGAGGACGAAGCGATGACCACTCTTCTCGCCACCGAACCCGTGACCTTCTCGCGCCTGCACGCGCCGACACTGTGTACCCTGCCCGATGCCGTCGCCGAGAACCTGAGGCGCGTGCGAGCCGTGACCGCCGTGCCGATCATGGCCGTGGTGAAGGCCGACGGCTATGGACACGGGGCCGTCACCGTCGCGAGAGCCGCGGTCGCCGCCGGCGCCGACTGGCTGGGGGTGACCGACGTCGCCGAGGCGGTCGCGCTCCGCGAGGCCGGACTCGACGTGCCGATCCTGTCGTGGTTGAACCCGTCGGGCGTCGATGCCGAAGCCGCCGCCGCGCACCGCATCGATATAGCGATCGGCTCGGTCGAAGAGCTGCGCCAGCTGATCGCCGACGCCGCGGACCCGGTGCGCGTGCATCTGCATCTCGACACCGGCATGGCGCGGGGAGGGTGTCCTCTCGACGACTGGTCCGAGCTGTTCCGACTCGCGCGCTCCGGACGGGGCAGGGTCGAGGTCGTCGGGCTGATGGGTCACCTGCCACGAGCGGACGAGGCTGATCCCACGGCGAACGCGGCTGCGGTGCTGCGCATGCGGCAGGGACGCGATGCCATGCTGCGCGCAGGTCTGGGCCCTGTGCTCGTGCACCTCGCCGCGACATCCGGCGCCCTGACCGACCCCGCCACGCACTTCGGTATGGTGCGGATCGGCGCGGGGCTGGTCGGCATCGATCCCTCGGCGACGACCGCGCTGGTCGGTGCGTCGCGGTGGACGGCGCCCGTCGTGCACAGTGCCCTCGTGCCGGCGGGGACCGCCGTCGGCTACGGCGGCACCCACCTCGCCGCTCGGGAGACGCATCTGGCCGTCGTCGGCGTCGGATATGCCGACGGTGTTCCGCGCGAGCTCGCGCCCGGCGCGGGGGTGGAGATCGGCGGGGCGCGGCATCCGATCGTCGGGAGGGTGTCGATGGATCAGATCGTGGTCGATACGGGCGCCGCACTGTTCCCTCGGGGTGCGGTCGCGACGGTGTTCGGACCCGACGGAGGAGCCGTTCCCTCGGTGCAGGAGTGGGCGCGGTGGGCGGGGACCATCCCGCACACGGTCGTCACCGGAATCGGGGCGCGAGTGCGCAGGAGCATCGCATGACGACGAAGGTGCTGGTCGTCGGCGGCGGGCAGAACGCCGAGCACGAGGTGTCGCTGGCGTCTGCCGCCGCGGTTGCCGCTGCGCTGCGGATGGGGGATCACGAGGTGACGTGTGTGACCATCGACCGCGACGGGATCTGGCGCGTCGACGGTCGCCCGAACGGGGGATCGCCTGCCGAGTCGCTGGCGCTGGCGCTTCCGCTGCTCACACGGACCGACGTCGTCTTCCCCGCGGTGCACGGCGCCCTGGGCGAAGACGGAGCTCTCGCGGCGCTGTGCGCGCTCGCCGGAGTGCGTGTGGTGGGTTCGGGGTTGCGGGCCGGGGCCATCGGCATGGACAAGTGGACGACGAAGCTGGTGGCGGATGCCGTCGGGCTGGGCACCGCGCGCGGTCGTCTCGTCTCGGCCGACGACATCGGCGACGTGGAGTTCGAGGGCGAGATCGTGGTGAAGCCGGTGTCGGCCGGGTCGAGCCACGGCGTGAGCCTTGTGACGCGGGAGGAGGATCTGCTCGCCGCGCTGCACGAGGCCGCGCGCTTCGACCGCCGGATCCTGGTCGAAGAGGTCGTGCGGGGGCGCGAGATCGACGTGGCGGTGCTGCGTGAGAAGGGCGGCATCCGCTGGGCGGCACCGCCCCTCGAGATCCACGCGACGGGACTGTTCGACACGGCCACGAAGTACGACGGCAGCGCGCGGTTCACGGTTCCGGCGCAGCTCGATGCGGCCGAGGTGGCCGCGCTCAAGCGGGCGGCGATCGCGGTGTTCGACGCCCTCGGCTGCGATGGGGTGGCGCGGATGGACTTCTTCCTGACCGACCGGGGTCCGGTACTGAACGAGGTGAACACCATGCCAGGTCTGACGGCTGCGTCGCAGGTGCCGCGGATGTTCGCGGCGGCGGGCGTGACCTACGTCGACCTGGTGGCGCGGCTCGTGCGCGCGGCGTCGTGACGGCGTCTTCCGCCTCTCGCGTCGGATGGCCCGATGTCGCGAAAGGCATCTGCATCATCCTGGTGGTGCTCTGGCATGTGGTGACCAAGCATGCGATCGATGTGGCGGGTGCCGGTCCCGTGACCGACGCCTGGGCGATGCTGAACGCCCAGCTGCTGCCGTTGCGGATCCCGCTGTTCTTCCTGGTCTCCGGGATGTTCGCCGCACGGGCCGTGCTCGCCGACGACGGGAACTCCTGGCGACGGCGGGCGGCACGGCTCTCGCTGCTCTACGTCGTGTGGGTGCTCATCCAGACGTTCGTGCTCGCCCTGGCGCCCGACTTCGACACAGCGCGGGCGACCGACGGGTGGGAGCTGCTCGCGCAGCTGACCATCAGCCCGACGAACCTCTGGTATCTGCTTGCGCTCGCCGTATACCTGGCGATCGGTCGACTGACCCGCGCCCTGCCGACCGCCGTGGTGCTGTCGGTCGCCTTCGTGGTCGCGGCGGTCGCCGGGGCCGGAGTCATCCCCGATCTCGGCAACCTGTGGCAGCTGGTACAGAACCTGTTCTTCTTCCTCGTGGGGCTGCGGCTGCGTGCGGTCGTCGAACGCTTCGCGAAGAGCGTCGGGGTGTGGCGCACGCTCGCGCTCGCGGCCGTGTACGTCGCGGCGCTGGCGCTCGTGGCAGGCCTCGCCATCCGCCTGCTGCCGGGAGTGTGGCCCGCGCTCGCGCTGATCGCGGTGGCGTTCGGGGTGTCGCTCAGCGTGCTCCTCGATCGGCGGGTGGGAGTGATCGCGCGACCGTTGCGCTGGATCGGACAGCGCACCCTGCCGATCTACGTGCTGCACATGATGCCGCTCGCGCTCATCGATGCGGGGCTGGATGCTGCGGGAGGGAGGACGACGCCGGTGCTCGAAGCCATCGGCCCTATCGTGCTGACGGCGGCCGTGATCGTGATCTGTCTGGGCGTGCATGCGCTGCTGATGCGCTGCGGGCTCGGGGTGCTGTTCGACCCCTTGCAGGCGACCGACCGCCTGGTGCCGCGACCGCGCCGATGAAGGGCGCCGATGAAGGGCCTCGACAATCGGTGGAGGACGGCGGATGCTGGAACCATGGCGGCCTTCACAGCGGACAACGCATTCAGCGGATTCAGCGTCGACGACATCGACGCGGCGGAAGAGTTCTACGGCACGGCCCTCGGGCTCGATGTCGAGCGCAACGCGATGGGCTTCCTCGATCTGCGGCTGCCGAGCGGCGGGTCGATCCTCGTCTACTCGAAGCCGAACCACACGCCGGCGAGCTTCACGATCCTGAACTTCCCTGTGGCGGATGTCGATGCCGCGGTCGACGAGCTCATCGCCCGCGGTGTGCAGACCAAGATCTACAGCGACGAGGAGTTCCCCTCCGATGAGCGCGGTATCGTCCGCGGCAACGGTCGCGGCCCGGACATCGCGTGGTTCCGCGACCCGGCCGGCAATGTGCTCGCTGTCATGCAGGCCTGATTTCTGTATCTTCTTCCACTTATGTACATAAGCGGTAGAATGACATCATGAACACGATCAGCCGCAGCGTCCCGTCGAAGGATCTTCGCGACAGCTTGGCCGACGTCCTCGGTGGAGTCGCCTATGGTTCCGAGCGTGTGGGCGTCACTCGCCACGGGAAGCTCACGGCCGTCGTGATCAGCGTGGCCGACCTGGAACTGCTCGAAGAGCTCGAGGCCGCGCGCGATGCGGCCGAGTTCGCGGCGGCCAAGGCTGCAGACGATGGACAGCGTGTGTCGCTCGATGAGCTCCTCACGGAAGTTGCGTGACCACCTATCGGGTGGAGTTCACCACAGCGGCCGCCAAAGAGCTACGCAAACTCGATGCGCAGATCCGTCGACGGGTGCTCTCCGGGATCGCCGAACTCGAGCGCGAACCCCGCCCTCATGGGGTCCGCAAACTCTCCGGCTATGACAACGCTTGGCGGGTGCGCATCGGCGACTACCGCGTTCTCTACGAAGTGATCGACGACCAGGTGCTCGTGACCGTGGTGCGGGTCGCTCACCGCCGAGACGTATACGAGATCTGAACGCCGCGCTCGGGGCGGGATCGATCTGATGCGACACCCCTTGAGCATTCGACGGCGACACCTCGGGGATCACGCTCCCCGAGGTGTCGCCGGTGCGGGTCAGTCGAAGACCGCGTCGGGGTAGAGCTCCTCGGCGATCAGCCGCACCGCCGAGACGTTGCCGAGCGTGCCGGGGAACAGGTCGGTCGAGGGCACCGCGATCAGTCGCCCGTCGCGCACGGCGGGCATGTCGGGGAAGGTCGCTGCGAGGTACGAGCGGACAGCGGCCTCGTGCGCGGAGTCGGTCACCGCGAACACGAGTGCATCGGGTGCTTCGGCGGCGAGGGATTCCGGGGTGATCTCGGCGGCGAAGAAGTCGGCGAATGCGGGGTCGTCCGGTGTGAAGACGTTGTCGGCGCCGGCGCGCTGCAGGATGTCGTACTCGATGCCGGCGCCGATCGCGGTGAGGGTCGTCCCCTCCACGAAGACCTGCGCGACGCGCGGGCGGTCCTGCCCCTCGATCGCGGTGTCGACGGTGGCGAGCTCGGCCTGGGACGACGCGATCAGGTCGTTCGCCTCCTTCTCGACGTGGAAGATCGCGCCGAGGTTGTCGAGGTCGATGAAGAGGTCGTCGACGGTGCCCTCCATGCGGCGGTCGAAGCATCCGCCGGTCGCGGTGTACGCGGCGACACCGGCGTCTGCGAGCTGCTCGATGCTGGCGAAGCCCTGCTCGGCGGTGAACTCGTAGGTGGTGGGCGAGTAGACGAAGTCGGGTTCGACGGCGAGCAGCTCCTCACGGCTCGGCGGGGCGTCTCCGCCGATGACCGGCACATCGGCCGCCATGCCCGCGACGTCGGCCGGCAGCTTCTGGGCCGTGGCCTGCGCTTGACCGACGAGGGAATCGGCGAGACCGAGGCGCAGCAGCAGCTCGGTCTGCGACGGGTGCAGCCCGACGACGGCGGTCGGCGTGGTCGGGATCTCGACCGTGCGGCCGCAGTTCTCGATCGTGATCGCCTCGCCGGCGGAGTCGGGTGCGGATCCGGCGGAGACGCCGCCGCCGCATCCGGTGAGGGCGATCGCGCCCAGTCCGACGGTGACGGCGGCGAGCAGACGGGTGGTTCGGGTACGGGGTGTCATTCTTCTTCTCCTTGGTAGGGGTGTGGGTTCAGGTGTCGAGCGGATCAGCCGGCGGACTGTCGCGGATGGAACGTCATCGCCCGCGCCCCGGTGTCGACCTCGATGGCAACGCGGGCGGTGACGTGGAAGACCTCGTCGACGAGCGTGGGGGTGAGCACGGTGTCGGGCGGACCGAAGGCGACGAGCCTGCCCTCGTCGAGCACGGCGACGTCGTCGCAGAACGCCGCGGCGATGTTGAGGTCGTGCAGGGCCGCGATCACGGTCGTGCCGAGTCCGCTCACGACGCGCATCAGGTCGAGCTGGTGCGCGATGTCGAGGTGGTTGGTCGGTTCGTCCAGCACGAGGATCTCGCCGCTCTGCGCGAGCGCACGGGCGAGCATCACTCGCTGGCGCTGACCACCCGAGAGCCGTCGCACCAGGCGGTCGCCGAGGTCGTGCACGTCGGCGGTGCGCAGGGCCTCGTCGACGATGCGCTGATCCTCCGCGGTGTCCCGGCTGAAAGGCGGACGATGCGGCGAACGGCCCACGAGCACGGTCTCCCGCACGGTCAGATCGAACTCGGACGGGGAGTCCTGCAGCATGACCGACACGGTGCGCGCGAGTGTGCGCGGGGCCAGCTGCGACACGTCGGCGCCGTCGATCAGGACGCGTCCGGCGTGCGGACGCTGACCCGTGAAGAGCGCGCGCAGGAGCGTGGACTTGCCGCTGCCGTTGGGGCCGAGGAGTCCCACGATGCGCCCGGTGCCGACCTCGAGGTCGATGCCGTGCAGCACGGTGCGACCGCCGCGTGCGACGCTCACGTCGTCGAACAGCACGCTCATCGGTCGAACCCCGCCCGCTCGCCGCCGCTGCGCATCAACCACAGGAAGAACGGAGCCCCGACGAACGCGGTGAGGATCCCGAGGGGGATCTCGGTTGGCATCGCGACCGTGCGGGCGAGCAGATCGGCGACCATGAGGAACAGCGCACCGCCGAGGACCGTGATCGGCAGCATCCGCCGATGATCCGAGCCGACCAGGAGCCGGGCCATGTGCGGCACGACGAGGCCGACGAAGCCGATGCCGCCGCTCACGGCGACGATCGCACCGGTCAGGAGCGAGGCGAGCACGAGCAGCAGACCGCGCAGCCGGGTCGTGCGCACGCCCACCGCCATCGCGGATTCGTCGCCCGCGAGCAGTGCGTTCATCGACCGCGAGAGCCCGAACACGGCGATGCAGGCGATCGCGAGCGCGACCGCGGGGATCAGCAGCGACGACATGTCGGCGGCCGACACGCTGCCGAGCAGGAAGAACATCACGCTGACGACGTTCTGGGCGTCGGTGGTGAGCGTGAGGTAGCTGGTCACGGCACTCAGCAGGGCGCCGAGTGCGACACCGGCGAGGATCATCCTGGTCGGCGACAGCTCTCCGCGGATGCGCGCGAGCATGGCGACGAGGATGCAGGCGACCATAGCGCCCACGAAGGCCGCCCCGCTCATCGTGAGGCCGAGGAACGTGGCCCCGCCCGAGACGATCACCAGTACAGCGCCGACACTCGCCCCGGACGAGACGCCGAGGATGTACGGCTCGGCGAGCGGGTTGCGCACGACGGCCTGCATCATCGCCCCGGCGAGAGCGAGCCCTGCGCCCGAGAGCGCGGCCAGGAGCGATCGCGGCACCCGGAACTGCCACACGGCCTGGTCCTGCAACGGGGTGAGCGTGCCATCGGACATCCAGGGCATGCCGGGGATCAGATGGCCGATCACGATCTTCGCGGCGTCGAGGGGGGAGACGGCGACGGGCCCGGTGGCCGCGGAGAGCACGAGGACGAGCACGGCGAGCACGGCGATGGTCGTCACGGTGGGGCCGACCGGTAGCATCCGGCGGCCTCCGCTCCGGGCCCGGCGGCGCTCGCCGCCTCGGCGCCGGGGGAAGCGGATGCGCCGTTCGGCGAGGGTGGCGGTCGATGCGCTCACAGGGAGGCTCCGTTCGGGGCGTCGGCGGGCATGGCGGTCGTGACCTCGGCCGCGAAGTCGAGCACGGTGAGACCGAGCGCGTGCAGGGCAGCGGATTCGTTCGCGCCGTGCCCTGCTCCGGCGGCCGTCCAGAGACGGGCCGAGCCGCCCGCCTGCTGCAGCGCCTCGACCATCCGGTGCGTGTCTCGGGCAAGCACCCGGGTGTCCTCACCGAGCACGACACCGAGGTAGGAGGGGATCGGAGTCCCGACCGGGAGTGCTTCGGCCTGAGCGAGGGGAGAGAGGGTGCGGAGGCGAGCGCGGGATCCCGGGGTGCCGTCATCGCCGAACTCGGCTCGCCAGCGCGCCCCGAGCGGATGATCGTCCAGGGCGAGCAGGTCGAGGGGAGCGGCGGTGGTCACGAAGCCCGCGCACAGCTCCGGGTGCTCGATCGCGCACCCGGCTGCGATGACCCCGCCCAGGGAGGCCCCGGCGAGGACGAGGAGATCGGGGCGGGTGATCCCGGCCGCGATGAGTCCGCGTGCGACGTCGGCGAGGTCGGCGATCGTGCGATGCTTGCGGGCGCCGCGGCCCGCTTCACGCCAGGCCCTTCCGCGCTCGCCGCCACCGCGGAGCTGCGCGGAGGCGTAGGCGCCGCCGAAGGCGACCCATGCGGGCACGGTGGGTTCGAAGAGCGGGAGATGGGGTACGCCGAAGCCGCCGTAGCAGGTCAGGATCAGCGGCACCGGGCCCTCTGCGCCCGGCGGAGCGGTCACGTGGACGGTCAGGGTCGCGCCGTCGTCGGCGGGCAGATCGTGGCGCACGGTGGCGCCGAGGGCCTCCGCGGGAGGGGGAGCGATCGTGGCGTTCTCCTTCGTGCGCTCGACGATCCGCGGTGGGGTGAGCGGCCCTTCGACGCCCAGGTGCAGCACACCGTCGTCGAACCCGATCGCCGTCATCGTGAGAGTGTCGGAGCCGGCCGAGTCCGCTTCGGAGCGTTCGATCTCGACGCCGTCGACCAGGTCGACGAGCACGCTGCGCCCGTCGGCGACGGCGAGCACGACGACGCGGTCCCCGTGCGCTGCGACATCGACGATCTGCGCGTCGGGATCGCTCCAGCGCCAGAGCAGGCCGTGCTTCGCGTCGCCGTCGACGCCGGCACCGTCGTTCGCCACGGCATCGAGCCCGCCGTCGTGCCACACCAGCACGCCGGCGTCGAGCGGTGCGGCGCGCAGGAGCGCGGGCCACCGTCCCAGAAGGGTCCCGGTGGTCCGGTCGGTCAGCGTCGTGCCTCGGGAGCCCGAGCTCAGGGCGCGCAGTCCGCTCTTCCCGCCCGGGAACAGCCGCAGTCGCGCCTCGGACGCGAGGGGGACCGCCCGTCGCGTATCCGTCTCGAGGTCGAGGGTCACGAGCATCCGGTCGCGGCTCGCGACGACGTCGAGGCTCCGTGAGTCCGCTGCCCACGCCACGGTGTCGTAGCGCAGGCGGATGTCGGGATGCAGGCGCAGCGTGCCGGCGGCGACGTCGACGATGCCGAACACGGCGTTCTCGTCGGCGGAGGGTGCCCACTCGACGGCGACGAGTCGGCGGTCGGGGGAGGGGAAGATCCGGTGCAGGTGGCCGTCGGGCTCGATCACGGTCGTGCCGTCGACGCGGTGGATACCGCGGCGGGAGCGGTCGTCCGCTCTGCCCAGCGTGAAGCCGCCGACCGGCAGGCCCGGACGGCCGTGGCGCTCGGCGCGCGCGAGGGCGTCGTCGAGCAGGGATCGGTGCGCGCTCATCGCCCCACCAGGTCGTCGATGCGGTCGCCGCCACCCGCCCACAGCAGGTGTCCGCCCTCGTCGAGCGGGGTGGGCAGCTCGATCGTGGAGATGCCCTCATCGTCGAGCAGGAGGATCGTGCCGTCTCCCCCGCTGGTGACCGCGATCTTTCCGGTCCTGGGATCGATCGCGAGGGAGCGACGCTGCGCGGGGCGACCATCGACGCCGTCCCACGGCAGCTGTCCTGCGCGGGGCGGGTGTGTCATCGCCGGGATCGGAGTGATCCGCGAGACGCGCGCCTGTGCACGATCGATCACCACCACGACATCGCCGTCGGGGTGGATCACGCACACCGCCGCGATGCCCGTGGCGAGTGCGAACCGGAAGGCGAGTCCCGGTGGCAACGGCACGGAACGGGTCGCTCCCGACGCGAGGTCGATCTCGACGAAGGTGTTGGTCCACTCCGGCCACGCTCCGGGGGAGGCCGGTCCGCCGCGGACGATGCCCGTGGCTCTTCCCGTGTCACCGGCGAGGCGCAGGTAGTACGCGCGTCCGTGGACGGGCCAGGGGACGATGCCGATGGCGCGGGGCAGCCCGGCGTCGACGACGAACCGTTCGAGGCCGCGGCTCGTCGCGATGCCGACGACACCGGAGCCCGGGTCCATCACGTCGCCGTGGCCGTCTGCGGCGAGGTCGTCGAGGAGGTGTCCGCGCAGAACCGGGGCGTGGGCTCCGACGTCGAGGGCTCTCGCCAGGGGCAGCGCCTCCACCGCGCCGGGCTCGCGATGGCGGAGCACGATCGTCGGTTCTCCAGAGGCCTGATCGGGGGCGAGCACGACCCCGGGTTCGCCCGTGCGCACCCGGAAGCGCACGGAGGTGTCGGTCGTGAGGTCGACGACCGACACCAGGTCGCTCCACGCCTCCTCGTTCATCCCCAGGCCGGAGGTGACGACCACGTGGCGGCCGCTCGGATCGCAGGCGAGGTGCTCGGCGGGGATGGCGATCGGGATGCGCCGCACGGCGTCCGTGTCGCCGACGACCAGCGCGCCGCCGCGGTCGTCGGCGAAGGCCCAGCGCCCGGCTGCTCCGGTGGGGAGTCGGAGGAAGCCCGCGTGCTCGGCGAGCCAGCTGTCGGCGACCGCGACACGCCGGGAGCCGTCGTGGATCTCGTAGACGACTCCGGCCCGGTGATCAGCGGCGAGGAGGGGTGTGGAGGAGGACATGTCAGCGATCCTAGTAGATATTGAGAATCATTATCATTTAGGGTCGTCAGTGTTCACACATCGTGAACCCGCCCCGCACACCGCGGGACGGACCACCTCACTGAAGGAGAACGAAATGGAAAAGCAGATCCTCGCCGAGATCGAAGAGTCCGAGCAGCTGGCGCACCTGTCGGCATCGCACTCGAACGCACTGGTCGAGAACCCCTTCGACTGATCGCGGATCCTTCCGTCGCGCTTTCGAGCGCACTCCCGTCCGGCCGGGCGTTCGCGCCCGGCCGGGCCCATCACCGAGAGAATCCATGACTTCCGAACCCCGCATCCTGCCGCTCCCCGGCTCCGGCGCCCATCTCGTCGTCGGTGCCGACGGTCGCCCCCGGATCCGCCTGCGCACCGGACGATTCGCCCTGGTCGACGCGCCGCCCGCAGAGCTGTTCGGCGCCCTCGAAAGCGACGCCGAGAGCGACGCCGCTGTCACCCTCGACCGCGTCACCCGTGAGGTGCAGGAGCGCGAGGCTGCCGACGCGCTGCGCCGGTGGCCGGTGGATCGCCGTGCTGTCTGCCTCATCGGCACCGGCCCGTTCGTAGACGAGCTGGAGCGCATGCTCGCGGGCTGGGGCGCGCAGGTCACCGTCGTCGACACCGCGTCGGAACCGGTGGACGACGCCGCCCTCGTGATCGCCTACGCCGAGGGTGCGCACGATCGTCGACGATGGGCCGCCCTCGATCTCCTTCCGCAGCGCGGAATCGCCTGGCTCCGCGTCCACAGGGAGGGCGAGAGCATCCTGATCGATCCGCTCGCGATCGATGCGAGCGACCCGACCTCCAGCCAGGTGGCCACACGGCGGCTGGCGGCCAGCAGCGCGCCGGCGTCGAGCGAGGCCTGGCAGCACGCGGGTCCGCCTGCCGCCGTCCCCGTCGACGACGCGACCAGGGTGCTCGCCCTCGCCCGAACGTTGCACGTGATCCTTGCCTGGGCGCAGGGCGGTGCGGAACTCGACCGCCTGCGCACGACGCTCTGGAAGCTGCTGCCGGCGACCGGCGCCGTCAGCGAGCACACGGTGCTCCCCTTCCCCGCGGCCCCGCGCCGGGTGCTCCGATGACCCCGCCGCGTGACGCCCGCCTCCACACCGTCGTCGCGGATGACGGCGCCCTGTTGCGCGGCTGGGCCTGGGAGCCCGCCGAGCCTCGGGGCGTGGTGATCATCCGCACGCCCTACGGGGCCTGGCGTCACGGCGACACCGCTCGCGCGTGGACCGGCCGGGGCTACCGCTGCGTGATTCACGACGTGCGCGGACGACACTCGTCCGACGGCGAATGGCACCCCTACCTCGCGGAACGCAGCGACGGACGCGCGGTGGTCGAGGCGGTCAGGGCCGAGAACCCCGGGCTCCCCCTCGTGCTGTCCGGCGGCTCGTACGCCGCGCACACCGCGCTCGAAGCCGCCAGGGCCGCCGACGTCGACGCGCTGGTGCTCCTGGTCCCCGCGCTCGGGCTTGCCGAGACCGCCTGGGACGAGAACGGGCACCCCCACCTGCACCACCGGATCGGGTGGTGGCACCAGCACGGCCGGGGAGCGCGCTCCCAGCCGCCGCTGACCGATGAGGAGCTCGCGGCACGCGTCGCGCGGGCGACCGAGGTCGGCGTGCACCGGGCTGCCGAGGAGTGGGGCTGGTCGCGCGTGGCACTGTCCGGGTGGCGACGACTCTGGTCCGCCCCGGCCGTGGACCTCGACCGTGCGTACGGCGCGCTTCGTGCGCCGCTGCTGCTGATCCGCGGCGATCACGACTTCTTCTTCGCGGATGCCGGTCGGCTCGCTGCCGCCTGGCGAGGGCCCGTCCACCTGGTCGACGGTCCGTGGGGGCACCGGCTCGCGGCGGACATCGACGACGACGAGGTCCGCTCCCGGTTGCGCCGCGCAGGCGGCATCGGACGCGTGCTCGATTCCTGGCTCGCCGAGAACGGGCTGCCAGCGGAGGAATCGGCGCCCGTGTCCGCGCCGGCATCCACGGCGCGCGAGCAGGGTCCGCCCGTGCTCCGCCGCACCCGATCCGCCTTCGAACCCGACACCGGTCGCTGGCGATACGAGAGGACAGCATGACCGCGCACGACACCCTCGACCACGCCCCCGACCGCGCGACGCTCCCGGCCGAGGCGCTGGTCGATGCGGAGACCGGCATCATCCGTTCCGTGCGGGAGGTGCCCCACCCGGTCGGCGCCCCGCACCGCTACCTGGCGCTGACAGCATCCGTCGCCGACGCGCGCATGCTGGGCGAGTGGCCCGCCGACCGGGTCTCCCTCGGTACGTCGTTCAGCGACCCCGCTCAGGCACGCATCGCCGCGATCGGCGAGGGGGTGGAACGGTACTGCGGCAACTGGCTGCCCGATGTGCTCCCTCGGGACGAGCTGCGCGTCGCCACCGCGCAGGAGCTGCGCGCCGAAGGGGAGAGCGTCATCGACGAGGACGATCTCCCGCGTTTCGCCGACTGGCAGCTCACGCGCCCCGGCTTCCCCTATCAGCGGCTGCTTCCCTCGACGCCGACGCTCTGGGCGCGCTGCGAAGACCTCGACGGCGGCTCGGTGTGGATGCCGGACGCGCTCGTGCACCTGAACTGGCGGCAGTCGCGCTTCCGCTCGCTGCCGCGGACGCACCACCTGAACTATGCGGGCATCGCCACCGGGGCGGGTTTCGACGACGCCCGCGACCGCGGGGTGATCGAGGTGATCGAGCGGGATGCGCTCGAGGTGTGGTGGCACCTCGACGGGCCGACGTTCGGCATCGACCCGGCAACGGTCCCCGGTCTTCTCGACGATCTGCGAGGCAGCAGCCTGCGCGTGTGGCTGGTGGCGATGCCCTCGGAGTTCGCCCCGGCGATCGGCGCGCTCGTGCACGACGAGGAGCGCGGGCTCTACGCCGCCGGCTTCTCGGCCGCGCTCGATCCGGCACGCGCGGCGCGGAAGGCGGTGCTCGAAGCCGTGCACACCTGGATCTACACGCAGGGCTGCACGACCGCGGACGGGTGGGTGTTCCGTGCGGTCGCCGAGGGGTTGATGGCGAAGGGCCTGACCCTCGACTTCCGCCCAGACGCCGGCTACACGGCCGCTGCGGGGTCGCAGTTCGAGAACGTGATCGACCTCGGAGCGCACGTGCAGGTGTGGCTCGATCCGACCGTGCACGACCAGGCGCGTCGATTCCGTGCGCCCGCGCAGGGGGTGCGTCCGTTGAGCACGATGAGCCCGGTGACGATGGACGAGGTGTACGAGCGCCTGCACGCTCGTGGACACCGCGTGCTCACGCGCGACCTCACGACCACCGATGTGCGCCGCACGGCCCTGCGCGTGGTGCGCTCGATCGTGACGGGGCTCGTGCCCAACGCTCCAGCGGCGTTCTCGTACCTCGGGATGCCGCGGTTCCGCGAGGCGGCGGAGGATCGCGGTTGGCGCGCGACGTGGACCGGAGCCCCGGAGGACTTCACGCTCCTCCCGGCCCCGCACATGTGAGGTCGGCCATGAGCCCATCGATCAGCGCATTCCCGGGTCTTCCCGCCCCGCTCGACGAGGCGCCGACGTCGCGCATGCCCGCGGGTCCGTTGCCGCCGGGGCCGCGGACGAACGCCTGGCACCGCACCGGCGCGGTGGCGGATGAACCCCACCGGGGTGCGCGGGAGCTCGTGGATGCCCTCTGGCACCCGGGGCGGTTCCATCGGAGTGCGGACGGGCTGAGCACACGCATCCGTGAGCGTCCTGTCCCGTCGGCCGGGGCGTGCTACCCGGTGCAGACACATCTGATCGACGGGGCCGGCGCACGCTGGGCGGTCGATCACGAGGAGGGCATCTTCCGCCGTCGCGACCTCGCCGCCGATCGTGCGGACGGATGGCCATCGCCCGCCGCGGACGACGGCATCGCGCGCGTGGTGTTCACGGTGCTGCCCGGTCGGTCCTTCGGTCGCTACCGGCATCGGGCGTGGCCGCTGTGGATCGCCGATGCCGCCTACGCGGTCGCCGGCGTGCTCTTCCTGCTGGGGGTGCAGGCCGGACCGGTGGAGGTCGGCCCCTCGACTCGGCTCCGGTCTCTGCTCGGGGTGCCTCGCGCGACGGATGCCGATGCCTGGATCCGTCGCGGGCTCGCGCCGGAGATCCCGCTCGCTGCGATCGAGATCCCCCACGACCCGGTGCCGGATCCCGCGGCTCGTCGTGCTCTCGGAGCCCGGCGCTCGCCCGCGACCGCGGAGTTCGGTGCCCGGATCGGCGGCACGCCCGCGCCCGCGATCGAGCGCATCGCGAGAGCTTCCGGGCAGTCCTGGGTGCGCGGGGCGACCGAGGTCCACTCCTGGTCGGTGCCGGTCGCCGCCCCATCCGCGGTCGTCGGCGCCGCGCTCTGGAGCGCCCATCTCGACGCGGCTCGCCTCTGCTACGAGGCCGCGCTCCTCGGAGACAGGGGCACCCGCCCCGTCTCCGGCTTCTCTGCGACCGGTGACCGGTGGATCCTCCATGCGCTCGCCTTCCTCGACTCTCCCGGAGGTGCACGATGATGATCGTCCCCGAGCTGTGGCGCGAGGCGCGACGGCATCCCTGGCTCCTGACGGGGAGCATCCTGCTCCTGCTCCTCGTGTTCGCCACACACCTCCTGCAGGCGTTCGCGCTCGCCTGGTCGCTCGCGGCCTTCGTGCGCGGCGACGCAGCGGGGGCCGTGGGAGGCATCGGCGCGATCCTCGCGATCGGGCTCCTGCGGATGCTGCTGACGCTCGTGCAGGGTGATGTCGCCTCCCGCCTGGGCGGAAGGGTGAGAGAAGACCTGCGGGGCGCGGCGGTCGCGGCAGTCCTCGTACCCGAACGGCTGCACGACGCCCGCCTCCGCGACGGCTCGACGCAGCTGGCACTCGGCGACGGCATCGACGGCACCGACGCCTACGTGTCGAAGTACATCCCCGCCGTGATGCAGCTCGTCGTCGGCAGCGTGGTCGCGGTGTGCCTGGTCGCGGTGCTGTCACCCCTGATCGCGCTGTGCGTCGCCGCGGGGATCCTGCTCGCGGTGCTGGGCCCTCTGCTGTGGAAGCGGATGCTCGCCCGGCGCGGATTCGAGCACTGGGACAGCTACGAGACTCTCAGCGGCGACCTGCTCGAGGCGCTCCGGGGCATGTCTACGCTGCGTGCGCTGGGCGACGTGCCGGCCACGCGGTCGCGTCTGCACACCAGGTCGGAGGCACTGCGGGCGGCCACCGAACGCGTGATGCGGTCATCGCTCGCGGAGACCGCCATCACCGACTTCGCCGTGCAGGCGGGAGTGGTGATCGCCGCCGGGCTCGCGGTCGTCTCCGTCATGACCGGGCAGCCGCCGGCCGTCGAGGTCTACGCGCTGCTGCTGCTCTCCTCGGAGGCGTTCCGTCCCGTGCGCGAGCTCTCCCGCCACTGGCACGCCGGATTCCTCGGGCTCACGGCCGTTCCGGGCCTCGCCGCGCTCGGGGCGTTCCACCGGTCGCCCGCAGCTGCGACGGAGCGCGAGACGACACCGGCGACCTCCGCCGACGTGCTCCGCATCTCCGGGCTCTCCTACCGCTACCCCGGCGCCGATCACGATGTGCTCCGCGGCGTCGAGCTTCACGCCGAGCGCGGCCAGGTGCATGCGATCGCCGGCCCGTCCGGCGCCGGCAAGTCCACCCTCTTCGACCTCGTGCTCGGCTTCCTGCCGGCCACGGCGGGCACGGTCGAGCTCGACGGGCGTCCGCTGCACCCGAGCGACGTGGCCGTGGTCTCGCAGCGGCCGGTCCTGTTCGCCGGGACCATCAGGGAGAACGTCGATCTGTTCGACGCCGGGCAGGAGGCGCTGGAACGCGCGTGCGCGGCGGCAGGGGTGCTCGATGAGATCCGAGCGATCCCGGGAGGCTTCGACGCGATGGTGGCCGAGGCGGGGACGAGCCTGTCCGGCGGGCAGCGGCAGCGCCTTGCCCTCGCCAGGGCGCTGCTCGCCCACCGCCCCGTGCTGCTCGTGGACGAGCCGACCAGCGCCCTCGACGACCGCAGTGCCCTGACCGTGGCCGAGACGCTCGAACGCGTCGCCGCAGAGAGGATCGTGCTCATGATCAGCCACCGTCCCGAGGCCCTGGCCCGAGTCGCCGACGTGCGGGTGCTCCGCGACGGAGTGCTCGTGAAGGAGGCCTCATGACCTCGTCGGCAGGCATCCTCGCCCGGTTGCTCCCGCCGCTGAGACCGGAATGGCGACGCATCGCCGGCAGCTACCTGATCGCCACCACGAGCCTGTGCGCCCTCGCGGCCATCGGGGTGCTCACCGCCCTCGGTGTGGGCGGGGCCGTCGTGCACGCGGAGTGGCCGCCGGTCGGCTGGTGGCTCGCGCTCGGCACCCTCGTGCTGCTGCGCACGTTCCTCACCTGGCGCGAGATGGACGTCTCGCACGCCCTCGCCTACCGGGTGCTCGCCCGGTTGCGGATGGCGTTGTTCGACGCCTACGCGCGCAGCGTTCCCGGGCGCCGACGCGAGCACTCCGGGCGTGCGGCATCCGTGGCGATGACCGACATCGAGAAGCTGGAGTTCTTCTACGCGCATACGGTCGCTCAGATCGGCGCCGCGCTCACGCTGTTCGCCGGAGCGCTGGTGTGCGCGTTCCTCGTGATGCCGATGGCGGGGGTCGTGATGCTCGGCGGAGCGGCGGCGGTCGCCCTCACTGCCGGGGCCGGAGCGGGTCCTGCGCGACGGATCGGTGCGCGCGAGCAGCGGGAGCGGGAGGAGCAGTCCGAACGGCTGGTCGACGCGCTCGGTGCGCTGCGCGAGATCCTCGCCTACGGCCTGCAGGATCGGGTGGTGCGCGAGGCTGTCGCGGGAACGCGGAGGTCGGCGGGGATCAGCCGCCAGCGGGAGGCCATCGCCCACCTCGTCGACGGGATGCGCGAGCTGATCCTCACCGCCGTCGTGATCGGCGTGATCGCGGCGACCCTGGCTCTCGACGGCACCGTCGGGGGCACACAGGCCGCGCTGCTGCCCGCCGTGATCGCACTCGCCGTGGCCGGAGTCGCCGCGGTCGCGGATGCCGCGCACACCGTGTCCGAGCTGCATCCGCTGATCGCCAGCGCCGCTCGCGTGGGTGCGGGGATCGACCGCCCACCGGTGGTGTCGCCGGTCGATCGTCCGCTGCCACTGCCCGACGGTCCGCTCGGCGTGCGCTTCGAGAAGGTGTCGTTCTCGTACGACGACCGCACGGAGGTGCTGCACGGCTGGTCGATCGACGTCGATCCCGGGGAGCACGTCGGGCTCGCGGGGCCGTCCGGAGCCGGCAAGAGCACGGTCATCGCGCTCGCGGCGCGGCTGTGGAATCCCGCTGCGGGCACGGTCGCGCTCGTCGATGCCGCAGGTCTCGCGTACCCCCTCGGCCGCATCCGTGACGACGATCTCCGCCGGACCGTGGCCGTGGTGGAGCAGGATGCGCGACTCTTCCACGGCACCGTGCGCGACAACCTCGTGCGCGGCGCCGACGCCCGCACCGACGAGGAGCTGCGTCGCGCGCTCACGCGGGTGGGCGCCGACGGCTGGATCACCCTCGACGACGACCTCGGCGAGCACGGGGTGCGTCTCTCCGGTGGTCAGCGTGCGCGGCTGGCCCTGGCTCGCGCGCTGTGCCGGGAGCCGAGGGTGCTCGTCGTCGACGAGATCACCGCGAGCCTGGATGCCGAATCGGAGCGCATCATCTCCGATGTGCTCGAGGACTTCGACGGGACAGTCATCGCCGCCTCCCACCGGCGGGAGACGCTGGGGAGATTCGGACGGGTGGTCGGTGTGGAGAGAGAAGGTGTGGAGCGCGAGGAGGCTGCGGCTACAGCCGGTCCACTCCCGTTACCGTGACGACGGCTTGACCTGCGTCGTCGGAGTCGGCGAGGTCGATCGTCGCGGTGATGCCCCAGTCGTGATCGCCGGCGGGGTCGTCGAAGATCTGCCGCGCGCTCCAGGAGGTGGCGCCCTCGGTGAGGATCAGCAGCTTCGAGCTGCGGGCATCGGCACCGGTGAGGATCTCGTCGTGGTCGGCGAAGTACCCGTCGAGGGCATCGGACCAGGCGTCGGCACCGAAGCCCGGATCGAGCTCGGCCAGCGCGTCCACGTCTTCCCTCGCGGCGAGCTGCACGCGGCGGAACAGCTCGTTGCGCACCAGGATGCGGAACGCGCGGATGTTGCTCGTGAGGCGCTTGGGCGCGGGCGGGACGATCGGCTCGTCGGGCGCGTGCGGATCGAAGCGCCCGTTGTCGACGCCGGCGATCAGCTCCTCCCACTCGTCGAGCAGGCTGGAGTCGACCTGTCGCACGAGCTCGCCGAGCCATTCGATCAGGTCGCGCAGATCCTCGTCCTTGAACTCCTCCGGGATGGTCTGCGAGGCCGCCCGGTACGCGTCGGAGAGGTAGCGCAGCACCACGCCCTCGGAGCGCGCGATCTTGTAGTACGCGACATATTCCCCGAACGACATGGCGCGCTCGTACATGTCGCGCACGACCGACTTGGGGTGCAGCTCGAAGTCGCGGATCCAGGGCTGCGCCGCGCTGAAGGTCTCGAACGCCGCGGTCAGCAGCTCGTCGAGCGGTTTCGGGTAGGTGATCTGCTCGAGCAGCTCCATGCGCTCGTCGTACTCGATGCCCTCGGCTTTCATCGCCGCGACCGCTTCGCCGCGGGCCTGGAACTCCTGCTGGCTCAGCACCGCGCGCGGATCATCGAGCGTCGACTCCACGATCGAGATCATGTCGAGCGCATACGAACCGGTACCAGTGCCGGCGGAGGTATCGGGGTCGAGCAGCTCGAAGGCGGCCAGGGCGAACGGCGACAGCGGCTGGTTGAGGGCGAAGTTCGGCTGCAGATCGACCGTGAGGCGGACGTCTCCCTCCGGGGTCTTCTCGACGATGCCCGATTCGCGGAGCGTGCGGTAGATGCCGATGGCCCTGATGGCGAGCTCGCGTTGGCGCTTCCGCGGCTCATGGTTGTCGTATACCAGCGCACGCATATTCGCGAACACATCGCCGCCACGGGCGATCACGTTGAGCATCATCGCGCTGGTGATCTGCATGTGCGAGGTCAGGGTCTCCGGCACGGCGTCGATGAGCTTGCGGAAGGAGGGCTCTCCCCACGACACGAACCCGTCCGGCGCCTTCTTGCGGACGATCTTGCGCTTCTTCTTCGGGTCGTCGCCGGCCTTCTTCACGGCCGCAACGTTCTCGCTCTCGTGCTCGGGCGCCTGTGCGACCACCGTGCCGGCGGTGTCGTAGCCCGCACGTCCTGCGCGGCCGGCGATCTGATGGAACTCGCGGGCGTTCAGCTGCCGCATCCTGGTGCCGTCGAACTTCGTGAGCGCGGTGAGCAGCACGGTGCGGATCGGCACGTTGATGCCCACGCCGAGGGTATCGGTGCCGCAGATCACGCGCAGCAGTCCGCGCTGGGCGAGCTGCTCGACCAGTCGTCGGTACTTCGGCAGCATGCCGGCGTGGTGCACGCCGATCCCCGCGCGCAGGAAGCGGGAGAGGGTCTTGCCGAACGCGGTCGTGAAGCGGAACTCGGCGATCAGCGCCGCGATCTCGTCACGCTGCTCGCGAGTGGCGACCTTCGTGCTGGAGAGCGCCTGGGCCCGCTCCATCGCCGCGGCCTGAGAGAAGTGCACGACGTAGATCGGTGCCTGCCCCGTGCTCAGCAGGTCATCGATGGTCTCGTGGATCGGCGTCGTCTCATAGAAGAAGTGCAGGGGGACGGGACGCTCGACACCGGTCACGGTCGCCGTCTCACGACCGGTGCGCCGGGTGAGGTCGGCCGCGAGCTCCGTCACGTCGCCGAGAGTCGCCGACATCAGGATGAACTGGGCCTGCGGCAGCTCGAGCAGGGGCACCTGCCATGCCCAGCCGCGGTCGGGGTCGGCGTAGAAGTGGAACTCGTCCATCACGACCTGACCGACGTCGGCATCGGTGCCCTGGCGCAGCGAGAGGTTCGCGAGGATCTCGGCCGTGCAACAGATGATCGGGGCATCGGCGTTCACGGAGGAGTCGCCCGTGACCATGCCGACGTTCTCCGCGCCGAACACGTAGACCAGCGCGAAGAACTTCTCGCTCACGAGCGCCTTGATCGGCGCGGTGTAGTAGCTGCGGCGTCCGGCGACGAGGGCGCTGAAGTGCGCGCCGATCGCGACGAGCGACTTCCCCGTGCCGGTGGGGGTCGAGAGGATCAGGTTGTTGCCGGAGACGATCTCGATGACGGCCTCGTCCTGCGCGGGGTAGAGGCTGATGCCGGTGGACTCCGCCCACTCGACGAACGCGAGGTAGACGGCATCCGGATCCGCGGCGTCCGGAACGAGGGCGGGATCGAGCCGCGGAGTGGAAGTCATGGTCCCTCGATCATCCCATCCGCCCGCGACGGTCGCGCCCGGGGAATTCTGAGCCGGTATATTCGCGCGGTGTTCGTAGGTGGCCGCACTCTCCCCGTGGCATCATCGACGGACCACGGAGCGGTGACCGCACCGCCCAGGGGGGACGACAATGCCCGACCAGATCTTCACCTTCGCAGCACTCGCACTGTACTTCGCGGGGATGCTGCTCATCGGCTGGATCGCCTTCCGGCGAACCGGCGATCACGAGGACTACATGCTCGGCGGTCGGAACCTCCCGCCGTGGGTGGCCGCGCTCAGTGCCGGCGCCTCCGACATGTCGGGCTGGCTCGTGATGGGTCTCCCGGGGGCGATCTACGTCTCCGGTCTCATCGAGGCGTGGATCGCGATCGGCCTCACGATCGGCGCCTACCTGAACTGGCTGCTCGTCGCGCCCCGTCTTCGCGCATACACGCAGGTGTCGCGCAACTCCATCACGGTGCCGAGCTTCTTCGAGAATCGGCTCCGCGACACGACGCGACTGCTCCGCGTGGTGTCCGGCGTCGTCATCCTCGTGTTCTTCACCCTCTACATCTCCTCGGGCATGGTGGCCGGTGGCGTCTTCTTCGAGAGCTCGTTCGACGGCGACTATCTCACCGGCATGCTGCTGGTGACAGGTGTCACCCTCGCGTACACGCTCTTCGGCGGGTTCCTCGGAGCGTCGCTGACCGACGTCGTGCAGGGACTCATGATGGTGATCGCGCTGATCGTGATCCCCGTGGCGGCGATCGTCGCCATCGGTGGATTGGCCGAGACGGGCGCGCTGATCAACGAGGTCGCGCCGGACCACCTCTCGATGCTCTCCGGGACGGCCCTCACCGGCGGCACCGTCCTCGCCATCGTCTCCTCCCTCGCCTGGGGTCTCGGGTACTTCGGACAGCCGCACATCATCGTGAGGTTCATGGCTCTGCGCTCGCCGCAGGAGGCGAAGAGCGCCCGACGCATCGGCATCTCCTGGATGGTCGTCTCCCTCGGGGGCGCTGTGCTGTCGGGTCTCGTGGGCCTCGCCTACATCGCCAAGACGGGCATCGACCTCGCCAACCCCGAGACCGTCGTGCTTCTCATGTCGCAGACGCTGCTGCATCCGTTCGTCGCCGGCCTGGTGCTCGCGGCCGTGCTCGCCGCGATCATGAGCACGATCTCCAGCCAGCTGATCGTCTGCTCCTCGGCGCTCGTCGAAGACCTGTACGGCGTGTTCCGGCGCACGCCGCCCTCGCAGAAGACCCTCATGCTGATGGGGCGACTCGGGGTCCTCGGCGTCGCGATCATCGCGGCGGTGCTGGCGATCACGCCGAACGACACGATCCTCGGACTCGTGTCGTTCGCGTGGGCGGGATTCGGCGCCGCATTCGGGCCCGTCATCCTGCTCAGCCTCTACTGGCGCAAGCTCACCAACTGGGGTGCGCTGGCAGGCATGTTCGTCGGTGCCGCGACGGTGTTCATCTGGAAGGCGCTCGACACCGGGCTCTACGAACTGCTTCCCGCCTTCGTGTTCGCCCTGATCGCGGCGGTCGGTGTGAGCCTGGTCACCTACCGGCACGACGATGAGATCCAGCAGGAGTTCACCGACACCGGCGTCATGCTGGCGCTGCCCCGCCCGCACGCCGTCGGCGACACCCCGTAGCTTCCGTGCGGGGGCGGCGGCCCGCCGAGCTACGCGGTCGCGGCGCGCAGGGCGATGCGGATCATGTCGCCGAAGGTCTGCTCCCGCTCCTGCGCGGTGGTCTCCTCGCCGGTGACGATGTGGTCGCTGACCGTGCAGATCGCGAGAGCCCGCCTGCCGTAGTACGCCGCGAGCGTGTAGAGGCCGGCGGCCTCCATCTCGACGCCCAGGATGCCGTGCTGCACGAACGGCTCCGTGAGCTCGGGGCGCGTGCTGTAGAACTGGTCGCTCGAGAACAGCTGACCCACGTGCACGGCCGATTTCAGGGGCTCGGTCTCACTCGCCTCGACCGCGGCGCGCAGCAGCGAGAAGTCGGCGACGGGTGCGAAGTCGAGGCCATGGAAGCGCACCCGGTTGATGCCGGAGTCCGTGCTGGCGCCGTTCGCGATGATGATGTCGCGGATCTTCACCTTCTCGGTCAGTGCGCCGCACGAGCCGACGCGAACGATCGTCTGCACCCCATAGGCGTCGAACAGCTCGTTCGCGTAGATCGCCATCGACGGCTGCCCCATGCCGGAGCCCTGCACCGAGACGCGGTGCCCCTCCCAGGTGCCGGTGAAGCCCAGCATGCCCCGCGTCTGGGAGTACAGCTCGGCATCGTCGAGGAAGGTCTCGGCGATCCACTTCGCCCGCAGCGGGTCGCCGGGGAACAGGACGATGGGGGCGATCTGACCGGGTTCTGCGGCGATGTGGGTGCTCATGGCCTCAGCGTAGTCAGCCTCATCCCGGTGCGCCCGCGAGCCCGAGCGCGGTGATGAGCTCGTAGGCAGCCGAACGGGCCTGCACGATGACGGTCCCCACCTGCACCCCCTTCGCCGACACCGACAGGAGCAGCTGACCGTAGGGGGCGAGGATGAAGCTGAGCAGCGACAGCTGACTCTGCCCGATCGACACCGAGACCACGGCGGAAAGGCTCGGTTCCGTTCCCTGCGAGATGATCTCGGCCTCGGCCCTGGCGACGGCGAACAGCGAGCCGTTCATGGCGGCCAGGCGGTCGCCGGTCTCCCCGAGGGTGCCGACCGACGCGATGTGCAGGCCGTCGGCGGTCGAGAGGACCGCCGTCGTCAGCTCGGGGAATCGCTCCTCGAGGTGACGCAGCCGGGTGAGCGCCGCCTGGCTCACCACGCCGGACCAGAGCGCCCAGTTCGCGGCGAGGTCCGGATGCATGAGCACGGCGTCCTGCGCCGATGCCGGTTCTGTCGTCGGAGCGGGGCCATCCGCTCGAGTGGAGGCGTTCATGACTCCTCTTCCGGGAGGTCCAGTGCCGCGCAGGCCGCCCGCATGACGCTCTCGCGGTCGCGGGCGTCCGTCGCGAGAACACGCGTGGGCGGTATGCCGTATCGCTCCAGGCTCTCGGTGAGCGCGGCGCGCACGGTGTCGATCGCGTCGTCGGTGCAACGGGTCACGGCGATCGCCAGCCGATGGTGGTCGCCGGCGAAGCGCGGCAGCCAGTCGTCGGCGTCGTCGGCGATGCTCTCGCTGTCGGCGCGCAACCACAGCAGGATGCGCGTGTCGGACGAGGAGGAGCTCTGCCGTGCGTGGGCGAAGCGGTCCTGTCCGGGGAACCCGATGAGGGCCACCGAGATCTCGTCCGTGGGCTTCCAGGCTCCGTAGTCGAGTCCGACCGTGGTGGTCTTCTTTCCTGCGTCGCCGTACTCTGCGGAGCCCGCCGAGATGGGAACGTCGGTGTCCACGGGCGCGACGTCGCTCAGTGCGCGCACCGCTGTGGTCTTGCCGGCGCCGACCGGCCCGGCGAAGACGAGCCGCAAGCGCGTCGGCAGGCTCACGCGTCGCCAGCGCGCGCGCCTCGTCGGAAGATCCGACAGGGTGGCGCGCACCCACGACTCGCTCCCGGGGCTGTCGGCTCCGACGGCCCCGCCGCTCAAGCGTTCAAGGCCGCCACGTGGCGGTTCACGGCGGAGCGGAGGAGGGCGAGGTTCGTCGCCTGGCGGTCGGCTGCGAGGTAGATGAAGGTATCGCCCTCGATCATCTTGATCAGGTGCAGCTGGGTGTCGAGCGTCAGCAGCATGTCTTCGAGGGTGGCCTCGAGGCGGAGAGCGTCGATCGTCTTCCGCTTGTTCTTGACCATCTCGCTGTTGTACGCACTGGCGACGTCGAGGTCGAAGTCCGGTCGGACCGAGTGCGATGCGAGCGGCAGGCCCGACTCGACGTCGACGACGGATGCGCCGATGAAGCCGTTGATGTCGCTCGCGATGTCGGCGATGAGTGCGTTCAGTTGATCTTGCGTAGCCATGATGATGCGTCCCCAGTTCCGCTCGCAGGTACCGGCGACCGCACCTTGCGATCGCCCCCAGTGCACATGCGAGTGGATAAAGTGTATAACGTTACCGACTGTGCGAGGCGACACGTCGCGGACACGCCAGGTCCGAGGCTCTTCCCTCCGGCGCTCAGCCCTCGCGGCGCCGGACGATCTCGCCGATCCAGAGCGGCGCGAACGGCGAGGTGCACCCGGGTGCGGTCGGGTAGTCGGCGAGTACCTGCAGGCGCTCGCCGATCTCCAGCGCTCGTGCGCGGTGCTCCGGATGGAAGATGCCGATGGTGGCGAGGGTCTCGTTCATCGCCCACTGCAGCCGTGCGGGCGCATCCTTCATGTCCCGCTCGATCAGGTCGAGCAGGTGCGGCAGGTCCAGACCGTCGGAGTCTTTCGTCACGCGCACGGTCGTGAGAGACCAGGCCGCGGCGGCCACGGTCGGGTCGGCGTCGTCGAACCAGCGCAGCCGCAGCTCCTCGGCGAGCGGCGTCTTCTTGGCGACGTAGTTGACGAACCAGTCGTTGACCTTGGGCGGGCGCGTCTCGCGCAGCATGGCGTCGAGCTCGTCGGCGGTGAAGTCGCGCGGGCGGCAGATCAGCAGAGCCAGCAGTCGCGCGGGCGTCTCGCCGGTGGCCCACAGCTCCTGCGCGAGGGGCTGGTCGGTCTTGATCCGCTTCGCCAGTGCGCGCATCCGGCTGAGGTTGATGCCGTGGTCGTCGCCGCGCTTCTCGTTGGCGGCGCGCATCTTCGGGTCTTCCAGAGCGGCGAGTTCCCCGAGGGCTTCCGCGACGGTCATGTCGGACATGCCTCCAGGGTAAGCGGGGTCAGTCCTCGTCGAGCAGCTCTCCCCTGATCCGGCGCAGATCTTCCATGAGCGAGCCGATCAGGATCCAGTGCTGCGACGAGGGCGGCCGGATCACGAGGGGAGCAGTGAGCGCGGGGATCGCCGAGGTCATGGTGTCGGGCTCCGGCGAGGCATCGGCGATCTGCACGGCCAAGCGCACATCGTGCCCGGCTCGCCGCAGCTGCTCGGCGATCGCGGCGACGGCGGGTTCCTCGCCGATCTCATCGTCGTAGTGGTCGAAGTAGGCGCGGGTCATGCCGATCGTCTGGGTCACGATGGGCGAGAGCCGGTCGAGCAGCGCACGCATCTCCCGCAGATCGGCTCGGTGGGTCGAGCGGCGCGGGTTCAGGGTGAGCGACTCCTCCCCGGCGGCGATCGATGCCTCTGCGGCCTCCTTCATCGGCCGCAGCAGCCGCACCTCCAGCATCAGCTCCTGCAGCCTCGCCGGCGTCTGCGGCTCGGGCAGCGCGTCGGCCAGGCGGTCGAGGCTGGCGGCGAGCTCGCGGCCGAGCAGTCCCACATCTCGGCGAGCCGGTGCCACCAGAACCGGAGGCACGATCAGGGCGTTCACCACGATGCCGATCGCGACCCCGATCAGCGTCTCCACGATGCGTGCGAACGCGTACTCGGGACTCGACGACCCCAGTGCCAGCACCAGCATCGCCGAGATCGCCACCTGGTTGCCCGTGCCCGGCGAGGCGCGGAAGATCCACGCCACCAGCATCGCCACGACGATCGCCAGCAGCACGATCCAGCTCGGCGAGCCGAACAGCAGTCCCAGTCCGACGGCGATCACGACACCGGCGATCACTCCGATGCTGCGCTCGAGCGCCTTCGACAGCGACTGGTTCACGCTGGGCTGCACCACCAGCAGCGCGGCGATCGCGGCGAAGACCGGCAGCTGCGCGGGGAACACCCATCCGGCGATCAGCCACGCGGCGATCGTCGCCGCGGCCGACTTCACGACCTGCAGCAGCGGGGAGCGCTGGGAGGCGCGGATCGCGGCGGGGATGCGCATGCCCTCCACGGTAGTCGTGACGTCCTGTGCCCGTGGCTCTTGCGTCGCAGGGAGATGCGGGGTTACGCTCTGCCTAACTAATAGTCGTTAGGTAGATGATGACCAGAGCAACGATCCTCGCGGAGGCCCGCACGATCTTCGCGCGTCAGGGGTACGCCGAGACGAGCCTGCGCGAGATCGCCGAGGCCGTCGGGATCAAGACGCCCTCCCTCTACGCGCACTTCCCCAGCAAGGAGGCGCTGTACGCCGAGGTGTACGCCGGGGTCTCGGTCGATCACACCGCGTTCTTCGACGAGCTCCTCAGGAACAGCTCCGAGTTGGAGCCGCTCGCGCGCCTGCACCACATCCTCGGGGGCATCGAGGCGTACTACCGCGACCGACCCGACCTCGCGGAGTTCAGCCTCAGGGCCGCTGTCACCGAGTACGGTCCCGGTGGCGAGCAGCTGCGACAGATCTTCCTCGACTCGGAGTCGACCCTCGCGGCCGCCGTGCGCCAGACCTATGAAGACGGTGTCGCGGCAGGCACCTTCGCCGCCGGTGACGCCGAGGGCTTCACGGCTCTGGTGTTCGTGGTCATGGACGGCCTCTTCCTCCAGCTCACCCACTACACGCCCGAGATCTACCGCGAGCGCTTCGATCAAGCCTGGCGACACCTCTCCACGATCCTGTCCCGATGAATCCCGCCGCACCGATGCGGCGGACACCATCACCCCTCGCCGGCACGGAGCCACGAACTCCGACCCGGCATCGCACGACCCGGCCGCACAGACAGGCCGCCCCCGACCCGCCCTGCGGGTCGTCCGCATTCCGGGAACCCGAATCCCCGCCGACGACTCGCAGGGCCACTTCTCAAGGAAAAGATGATGACCACCACCGACTATGAGCACGGCGTCGTGCCGCAGGACCAGCGCAAGAGCTGGCTGTCGATCGCCACCGTGTGGATCGCGATCGGCATCGACCTCTCCGGAGCGTTCCTCGGCGTCTCTCTCGCTTCCGGCATGGCCTTCTGGCCGGCGATCGGCGCGACGATGCTCGGATCTCTGCTGCTCGGACTGCTCGCGATGGCCTGCGCCTACGTCGGCGCCGCCACCGGGCTCTCCACCGCCATGATCTCCCGCGCCGTGTTCGGCCGCATCGGCGGCGCGATCCTCGCCCTGGCGATCGCCGTGAGTCTGGTCGGCTGGTACGCCGTGCAGGCCGGATTCTTCGGCGCGAACGCGCAGATCGCGTTCGCCGAGTTCACCGGCATCGAAGTGCCGGTGCAGGTGTTCACCGCGATCGGTGGCGTGCTCATGGCGATCACCGCGTTCTGGGGCTACCGCTCCATCAACCGTCTCAGCACCCTCGCGGTGCCGCTGCTGCTTCTGCTGCTGATCGTCGGCGTCATCGTCGCCTTCACGGTGAACGGTGCGGCGGGCCTCCAGGCCCCGGTCGAGGCGACCTTCACCTTCGGCGGAGCGGTGTCGCTCGTCATGGGCATCTTCATCCTCGGCGTCGTGCTCGCCCCCGACATGGCGCGGTGGGCGAAGACCCCGAAGCAGGCCATGATCGCCGGTTTCGTGGGGTTCTTCTTCGGCAACTCGATCATCCTGGTCGTCGCGATCCTGCTCGCCCGCATCATGGACGGCACCGAGCTGATGGCGATCTTCTTCGCGCTCGGCCTCGGCGGTGTCGCCGTGATCGTGCTGATCCTTGCGCAGTGGACCACGAACACGACCAACCTCTACTCGGCCGGACTCTCGTTCGCGTCGATCAGCGAGCGGCTGAGCCGTCGCACCGTCACGATCGTGCTCGGCGCCATCGGCATCATCGTCGGGGTGATCGGCGCTGCCGACTACTTCGTGCAGTTCATCCTCGTCATCGGCACGATCATCGCCCCCTACGGCGGCGTGTACCTGGCGTCGTTCTTCACGGGTCGAAAGACGGCGCGCTGGGCGCACGGCGCCACCGTGCCGCTGGTCGACGGCTGGTCCATCGCGGCCTGGGTGGTCGGGATCTTCGTCGCCGTCGCGACGACGAATCCGGCGGATGGCCCCGGCTTCGGCTGGTTCACCCTCACGTCGATCTCGGCTCTCGACGGACTCCTCGTGGGCTTCGTCGCGTATCTCGTGCTGCTGCCGCTGCGTCGTCGCGTGACGTCGGCGTCGGCCCCCGTCACGGATGAGGTGAGCGCATGAGCGCTGTCGTCACGACGCCTGTGATCACGGAAGCCGACATCGACGAGATCGCCCTCGGTGCCGCCGTGCTCGGCACCGGAGGAGGCGGCGACCCGCATGTCGGCTCCCTGATCGCCAAGCGACTCATCCGCCTGCACGGGCCGGTCGCGCTGATCGCCGTCGACGACCTGAGCGATGACGACTTCGTCATCCCGATCGGAGGGATCGGCGCCCCCTCCGTGAGTGTGGAGCGCATCCAGGCCGAGTCCGAGCTGCTCGCGGCCCTGCACGCTATCGAGCGCGCCGTGGGTCGCAAGGCGACAGCGGTGATGCCGATCGAGGTCGGCGGCGGCAATTCGATGATCCCGATCGCGGCCGCAGCCCTCGCTGGCCTCCCGGTGGTCGACGGCGATGCGATGGGTCGGGCGTTCCCCGAGGCGCAGATGGTCACCTTCCACCTGGCCGGTTACGGACCCGGCACGACCGTGCTGGTCGACCATCACGGCAATGAGGTGGTGAGCCGCCCGATCGACGGCGGATGGTCGGAGCGCATCGCGCGGGCCGTCACCGTCGAGATGGGCGGAGGGGCGACCATGATCGACTACGCATACGGCGGCGACGTCGTGCGCGAGTGCGCGATCCCCGGCACCCTCGGACTCGCTCAGCGCATCGGGCGCATCCTGCGGGGCCGGGATACCGCCGGACGCGAGCTTCGCGACGATGAGCGCATCGACGCCCTGTGCGCCGACCTCGACGCCGTGCGGCTGTTCGACGGCAAGGTCGCCGATCTGCAGCGCGCCGTGGACGGTGGATTCACGCGCGGCGCGGCCGAGCTGGTCGGTGTCGGCGTCGACCGGGGGAGCGCGTTCCGGCTCGATTTCCAGAACGAGATGCTGCTCGGACGCCGCGACGGCGTGCTCGCGGCCGTGACCCCCGATCTGATCGCCGTGCTCGACCTGGCGACGGGCATGCCGATCACGACCGAGTCCCTCCGGTACGGCGCGCGGGTCGCGGTGATCGCGATCCCCTGCCACGACAAGTGGCGCACGCCCATCGGGCTGGAGACCGCCGGACCCGCCCACTTCGGGTACGACGTGGAGTGGGTTCCGGTCGAAGACATCGCGCAGCGCTCCGGTGCGCGCACGACGGATGAGGAGGCCGCGTGATGGCCGGCAGGTATCGCATCGGCATCGACGTCGGCGGCACGAACACCGACGCCGTCATCCTCGACGAGCGGCTCGACGTCGTCGCTTCGGTCAAGCGGCCCACCACGGCCGACACCGGCGACGGCGTGGCCGCGGCGATCGACGCGGTGCTCGCGGCCTCCGGCGTCGACGCCGCCCTGATCGGGCACGCCATGCTCGGCACCACCCACTGCACCAACGCGATCGTCGAGCGCCGCGGGCTCGGCCGCGTCGGCATCCTCCGACTCGGTGCACCGGCCACCACCGCCGTCCCTCCGCTGGAGGGGTGGCCGGACGATCTGCGTGCGGCGATCGGTGAGCACGCGCAGCTGCTGGCCGGCGGTTTCGAGGTCGACGGCCGTGTGCTCTCGCCGATCGATGAGGATGCCGTGCGCGAGGCCTGTGCACGGATGCGCGGCGAGGTCGACGCGGTCGCCGTCGTGGGGGTGTTCGCCCCGATCGACGAGAGCCAGGAGGAGCGGGTCGCCGCCATCGTCACGGAGGAGCTGGGTGTTCCCGTGTCGCGGTCGGCGCGCATCGGCTCGCTCGGCCTGCTCGAGCGCGAGAACGCGACCGTGCTGAACGCGGCGCTGATGCAGACGCTCCGGCAGATGGCCGCAGGCTTCGTGGCGGCCCTGCGCGAGCGCGGCATCCCCGCCACGCCCTACTTCGGCCAGAACGACGGCACCCTCATGCAGCTCGAGTACGCGCTCGAGTTCCCGGTGCTGACGATCGGGTGCGGGCCCACGAACTCCATCCGTGGCGCCGCGCACCTCTCCGGGGCGACGGATGCCCTGGTGGTCGACATCGGCGGCACCACGACAGACATCGGCGTGCTCGTCGACGGGTTCCCGCGCCAGTCGGCCCACGCGGTCGAGATCGGCGGCATCCGCACCAACTTCCGCATGCCCGACGTGTTGTCGGTCGGACTCGGCGGTGGCACGATCATCCGCGAGACCGAGGCGGGCACGACGGTCGGCCCCGACAGCGTCGGCTATCGGCTTCCTCAGGAGGGCCTGGCCTTCGGAGGGGACACCCTCACGGCCACCGACATCGCCCTCGCGGTCGGCGGGGCCGGGATCGATGGTCTCGAGGCTCCCGCGGTTCCTGAGACGGTCGGCGCCGCGGCCTGGAGCGCGATGCGCGAGATCCTCGAGGACTCGATCGACCGGATGAAGCCGAACGCCGCACCGGTCCCGGTCATCCTGGTCGGGGGTGGCGGCATCATCGCTCCGACCGAGCTCGACGGGGTCGCCGAACTGATCCGCCCCGACCACTTCGGCGCGGCGAACGCAGTGGGCGCGGCCCTCGGCGAGGTCGCCGGGCAGGTCGAGAAGATCTACCGGGTCGACCCGTCCGACCAACGGGCCTCGCGCGCAGATGCCGCCGCCGAGGCGACCGAGCGCGCGCGGCTCGCGGGCGCGGACCCGGCGACGATCGAGGTCGTCGCGGTGGAGGAGCTGCCGGTGGCCTACTCCGACGGCACTGCCGTGCTCATCCGTGCCAGAGCGGTCGGTCGCCTGGCGGCCTGAGACGAGCTGCGCCGGCGCGCGTTGTACGATCGCGGCATGACGAAGAGCACGTTCAAGCCGGGTGGCGACGTCGTCACTCCTCGTTCACGGGGAAAGATCATCGACGTCCGCGCCACACCGTCGGGGCAGTTCATCTTCGGCATCGAGGAGGAGACGGGGGAAGTCACCTACTTCACCCCCAAGGCTCTGCAGCACGCCTGAGGAACTCCTCCGCTCCTCGGGAAGCGGCGAACCGCCGGATGCGGTGAGCGGGGCTTCCGCCCGTCATGGGTGCGTGCTTGCATGGGGCGCATGGAGCAGGACGCGAAGCTGCGCGGCGAGACGAGGGCGGTCTGGGCGACCGTCATCTGCTTCGGGGTCGGCACGGCGGTCGCCGTGCTCATCCTGGCCGGTGACGCGCGCCCGCTCACGGGGGAGGGCGCACTCGCGATGCCGGCCGCCGTCATCGCGGGCGTGATCGCCTCCGCCGCGTTCCTCGCGAGCACGCTGATGCACCGCCGCGGGGAGACGAGGTCGATGCCGCGCTGGCAGGCGGTGATCTCCGACCTCTCGACGGGCGCCCTCACCGTGGCGTTCGGCGCCGTCACGATGATGGGAGTGCTGCTCGCCGCCGAGGTGTTGGCTGCCGGTCTCCAAGGGCTGCAGCTCGCGGCGCTCGGCGGAGGGCTCCTGACGGGGGTGGTCTCGGCTGTCGGTGGGCGCTTCGCGTTCGGAGCCGGTGTCGGCCTGCGCACAGCCGACCTCGCCGCGCTGCTGTTCGGCTTCCTCGTGATCGGCACGCTGTTCGCCATGGTGACCGCGGACGACCCGCGCTGGTGGGAGCAGAACTTCTCGCAGCTGGGCTCCGGGTCGTGGGCGTTCAACGGCACCCTCGTCGTGGCAGGTCTGCTCGTCGCGACCGTCGGTTCGTACATCGGGCGCGACCTGCACCGCCTGCGCGGCGACGGGGTCCTCTCCCGCATCGCCGTCGTCGTCGCGCTGTGGGCGGCGACCGGCGTCGCGCTCGCCGCGGTCGGGCTGCTGCCGCTGAACCGGGTGCCGATCCCGCATGACATCGCCGCCTTCGCGACGCTCGTGCTGTTCGCCGTGGCGGCCGCGACCACCGTGACCTCGATTCCCGGGCGCCCTCGTGCGCTCCTGGTCACCTCGGTCGGCGTCGGGCTGCTCCTCGTGGTCGCGCTCGTGCTGTGGATCCCGCTCGGCCTGTACTCGGCCACAGCGGTCGAGGCGATCGTCGTGGGGCTCGGACTGCTGTGGATGGCGACACTCGTCCGCGTGCTCGCGATCGTCGCACCTGAGGGGTCCCGGCCCTCGGCGCGCCCGTCGCTGAGGCGGGCCCGGCATCCTTCGGTCGGGCCGTCGGAAAGTCGGGGGCGCGCTCGCGGGGATGGCGTGGTACGGTAGGCAACGTGCCTCTTCCCGGAGGCGTCATTCATCACCGGCCCGCGAACGCTTGCTGCGACGTGTGTGGCCCGACATCTGGATCCGAATTCTGCGCCGATTGGTTCGGCACGGATCCCCTGAAAACTTCGCCCCTTCCGTTCGGAGGGAGGCTCACTCGTATCCTCCGGTTCTTCCGGTGCGATGCACAAGCCGTGTAAAACAGCGGCTAGATCAACAGAAAGTAGAAACACATGGCCACTGGCACTGTGAAATGGTTCAACGCGGAAAAGGGCTTCGGCTTCATCGCTCCCGATGACGGCTCGGACGACCTCTTCGCCCACTACTCGGCTATCGCCGGCTCCGGTTTCAAGGAGCTCCGCGAGAACCAGAAGGTCGAATTCGACGCTGAGCGTGGCCCCAAGGGCATGCAGGCGGCGAACATCCGCGCTCTCTGAGCGCGCGCTGACTTCCTGAAACCGGTCGGATCCTCACGGATCCGGCCGGTTTTTTCGTGCCTCCATGGTCGGAACCTCGGGAAGATCCGGGGTGAGGTTCACCTAACCTCCGTGTTAGATTAGGCCAGGCTTACCAAAGGCTGGGCGCTTCATCTGCGCCGCCCCCTCACCCCGAACCCGAAGGGAACGCCTGTGCGCACCTCTCGAATCCTCGCCATCGGCGCGGCCGCCGCGCTCGCCATCGGCCTCTCCGCCTGTGCATCCTCCGCGCCGGAGTCGACCTCGACCACCGGCGGCAACCCCGCGTCCGACGACGCCTTCCCCGTCACCGTCGAGCACGTCTACGGCGAGACCACGATCACCGAGAAGCCCGAGCGCGTCGCTACCGTCGCGTGGGCGAACCACGAGGTGCCGCTGGCCCTGGGCATCGTTCCGGTCGGCATGAGCAAGGCGTCGTGGGGTGACGACGACGACAACGGCGTGCTGCCCTGGGTCGAGGAGAAGCTCGATGAGCTGGGCGCCGAGACGCCGGTGCTGTTCGACGAGACCGACGGTATCGACTACGAAGCCGTCGCCGACACCGAGCCCGACGTGATCCTCGCCGCCTACTCCGGCCTCACGCAGGAGGAGTACGACACCCTCTCCAAGATCGCTCCGGTCATCGCGTACCCGACGGTCGCCTGGGGCACCTCGGTCAACGACATGATCGAGATGGACTCCAAGGCCCTCGGCCTCGAGAAGGAGGGCAAGGCTCTGATCGAGCAGCTGGACGCCGACGCGCAGAAGGCGCTGGAGGCCAACAGCGTGCTGAAGGACAAGAAGGTCCTCTTCTCCTACATCGACCCGACAGACCTCAGCCAGGTCGGGTACTACACGGCGATCGACACCCGCCCCGGTTACCTCCACGGCCTCGGACTGCCGTTCCCCTCGATCGTCGAGGAGAACAAGGACAGCGACCAGTTCTACCTGACGGTCAGCGCCGAAGAGGCGCAGAAGTTCGATGACGTCGACCTGTTCATCACGTACGGCGATGAGACGATCATCCCCTTGCTGCAGGCCGACCCGCTGCTGTCGAAGATCCCCGCCATCGCCGAGGGGCGCATCGCCGTCCTTCCGGACGCCACCCCCATCGCGGCATCGGCGAACCCGTCGCCGCTGTCCATCCCGTGGGGCCTCAGCGACTACCTCGCGCTCCTGGCTGCACCGCTCGCGCCGTAGTCGTTCGATCCGCCGCAGCGGAGTGAATGCTCAGTGACCTCAGCAACCGTCATCGCACCGGCACCGGGCGCCGCAGACCTGCGGCGCCCGGTGCTGGTGAGAACCATCTGGCTCCTCGTCGGGATCGTGGTGCTCGTCGTCCTCAGCATCCTGTCGATCTCGTTCGGCGTGCGGGCGGTCTCGTTCGACGACATCGCGGCGGCCCTCACCGGCCGCACCGACACGATCGCCGAGGCCGCGATCGTCAAGCGCATCCCCCGCACGGTCCTCGCGCTCCTCGTCGGCGCGGCACTCGCCCTCTCCGGAGCGACCATGCAGGCGGTGACGCGGAACCCCATCGCCGACCCCGGCATCCTCGGCGTCTCGAACGGCGCCTCGCTGGCCGTCGTGTGCGGCATCGCCTTCTTCGGCCTCGCCGATCCCTACGGACAGATGGCCTTCGCGATCGCGGGAGCCGGGATCGCCGCTGTCTTCGTCTACACGGTCGGATCGCTCGGCCGCGGGGGAGCGACTCCCCTCAAGCTCGCCCTCGCGGGTGCCGCCACCTCGGCCGCCTTCGCCTCGCTCATCAGCGCCGTCATGCTCCCTCGCGTCGATCTGCTGCAGACGTTCCAGTCCTGGCAGATCGGCGGCGTCGGTGGGGCGGAGTGGCCGCGCATCGCCCTCACGGCACCTGTCCTCGCCGTCGGCGCCCTCATCTGCTTCCTCTGCTCCCGGGGGATGAACTCCCTCGCGCTCGGCGACGAGATGGCCAAGGGGCTCGGCGAGAACGTCTTCCGCACGCGCCTGATCTCGGCGCTGGGTGCGGTGATCCTCGCGGGAGCCGCCACCGCGATCGCGGGGCCCATCGGCTTCGTCGGATTGATCATCCCGCACGTGTGCCGCATGCTCGTGGGCACCGATCACCGTTGGCTGCTCCCGTTCTCGGCCATCGCCGGTGCCGCGCTGCTGACCGCGAGTGACATCGTGGGTCGCGTGATCGCCCCGTCGTCGGAGGAGATCCAGGTCGGGATCATCACCGCCATCATCGGAGCGCCGTTCTTCATCTGGATCGTCCGTCGGCAGAAGGTGCGTGAGCTGTGAGGTCGACCGAACACGCCGTGCACACCCTCGACCGGGTCGACGAGCCGGCATCTGCCCGGATCGCCAGGATCATCGCGGGCCGTCGCTCGCGTCACCGTCGGCACGCGGTCGCCACGATCGTCCTCGGCGTCCTGGTGCTCGCCCTCTTCGCGGTCGCTCTCATGGTGGGAAACACGTTCTACACGCCCGACGAGGTGATCCGCGTGATCCTCGGTGAGACCGTGCCCGGTGCTTCGTTCACCGTCGGCGACCTGCGGCTGCCGCGAGCGGTGCTCGCCGTCCTCACCGGGATCGCCTTCGGCATGGCGGGTGTCTGCTTCCAGACGATGCTGCGCAATCCGCTCGCGTCTCCCGACATCATCGGCATCTCGAACGGTGCCGGTGCCGCGGCCGTGTTCGGCATCATCGTGCTCTCGGTCAACGGTCCTGTCGTGTCGCTGCTCGCCCTGGGCGGCGCCGTCGCCACGGCCCTGGTGATCTATCTGCTCTCGATCAAGGGCGGCTTCGCGGGCACCCGACTCATCCTGATCGGGATCGGGGTCGCGGCGATGCTGCAGAGCATCATCTCGTACATGCTGTCGAGGGCGGCGAACTGGGACATCCAGACCGCGATGCAGTGGTTGACCGGAAGCCTCAACAACGCATCGTGGGAGCGCGTGCTCCCGATGGCGATCGCCGCGGTGGTCATCGTGCCGCTGATGCTGTCGCAGGGGCGTTCGCTCGGAGCCCTCCAGCTCGGAGACGACTCGGCGGCGGGCCTCGGCATCCGGGTCAACGCCACGCGTCTGCTGCTCATCCTCGGTGCGGTCGCGCTCCTCGCTTTCGCGACCGCGGCCACCGGCCCCATCGCCTTCGTCGCGTTCATGGCCGGACCCATCGCGGCGCGCATCACGGGTCCGGGGGCGAATCTGCTCCTGCCGTCGGCCTTCGTCGGCGCCGCGCTCGTGCTCGGCGGCGACCTCATCGGACAGTTCGCCTTCGGCACCCGCTACCCCGTCGGCGTCATCACCGGCGTGGTCGGCGCGCCCTATCTGATCTACCTGCTCATCCGCACCAACCGCTCCGGGGGTTCGCTATGACCGTCTCGCACAGCCTGTCGGCCGAGGGGGTGACGCTCGCCTACGGCGACCGCACCATCATCGACGGCCTCGACCTGCAGATCGCGCCCGGTCGCATCACCACCATCGTGGGCGCGAACGGATGCGGCAAGTCGACGCTGCTGCGCGCGCTCGCCCGCCTGCTGTCTCCGAGCGAAGGCCAGATCGTGCTCGACGGCACCTCGGTGCACACCCGCCCCACCAAGGAGGTCGCGCGCATCCTCGGTCTGCTGCCGCAGTCGCCCGTCGCGCCGGAGGGCATCGCCGTCGCCGACCTGGTCGGTCGCGGAAGGCACCCGCATCAGAAGATGCTCGCGCGGTGGAGCACGCACGACTATGAGGTGGTGGCGGATGCCCTCGACGCGACCGGCATCTCCGACCTCGCCGACCGCAGCGTCGATGAGCTCTCTGGCGGTCAGCGCCAGCGCGTGTGGATCGCGATGGCGCTCGCGCAGGAGACCGACATCCTGCTGCTGGACGAGCCGACGACGTTCCTCGACGTCGCCCACCAGATCGAGGTTCTCGATCTGCTCACCGATCTGAGCGTCTCGCGCGGCACGACCATCGTGATGGTCCTCCACGACCTCAACCTCGCCGCCCGCTATGCGGACGAGCTGGTGGCAATGAAGGACGGTCGGGTGCACGCGGCGGGAGCCCCGAAGGACATCGTCACCGCCGAACTCGTCGAAGAGGTCTTCGGCCTCGCCAATCAGATCACCATCGATCCGGTCTCCGGCAAGCCGATGGTCACACCCATCGGGAGGCACCATGTCCGCTGAGACGACCACGACCGACCGTCCGACCTACATCCTCACCCGCGCCGAGGTGCGGGCCGTCGTGCGCGTCTCGCCCTCGTTCGTGCGGGTGACCTTCGGCGGCGACGAGCTGAGCGAGTTCGGCACGCCGGGTGAGGTGTTCGACAGTCGCATCAAGCTGGTCTTCCCGCCCGCGACCGGTGTTCTTCCCGACCTCGACCGGGCATCGGACAACTGGTGGCAGGCCTTCCTCGCGGTGCCGGAGGAGGAGCGCGGATCGATGCGCACCTACTCCGTGCGCGAGCTGCGCGTCGACGACGAGACCGGGACCGAGGTCGACGTCGATTTCGTGCTGCACCTCGAGCCGGGCCTGACCGGACCCGCGTCGCTGTGGGCGAGCCAGGCCGCGGTCGGGCAGGAGCTGTACCTGGTCGGACCGCGTCGCGGCGTCGATGTCGGCGCGCACGGTGGCGCCGAGTTCGCCCCCGGCACCGCCGCATCGGTCGTGCTCGCGGGGGACGAGACGGCCGCTCCGGCGATCGCCCGCATTCTGGAGGACGCACCTCGTGGCCTGCGCGGCGTCGCGTTCATCGAGGTGCCGTCGCCCGCCGACATCCTGCGCATCGACGTGCCGACCGGCGTCGAGGTGCACTGGCTGCCGCGCGATGCCGGTGAGCCGCACGGTCTGCGCCTGATCCCCGCCGTGCTCGGCTACCTGGGCGACGCCGACGCCGCGGACGAGATCCGGGTGAAGGACATCGACGGCGAGGACCTGCTGTGGGAGACGCCGGAGTACTCCGGGCTCGGCGAGGAGATCGCCGCGGCTGACGCCCCGGCCGAGCGCTACTTCTGGATCGCGGGGGAGAGCGGCGTGGTCACCACTCTCCGTCGCCACCTGGTCAAGGACCTGGGCATCGATCGTGGTCAGGTGGCCTTCATGGGCTACTGGCGTCGCGGTGTCGCCATGCGCGGCTGAGGCGCTGCCGGCGTCGGCCTGATCGCACATCGCCCCCGTCGCACTCGCCGTCGCTGTCGAGGATCTCGAGCGACCGGAAGGGCGACGGGGGCGGATGCGGCGCGGAGGACCTACTTCGCGAGGAAGGTCTTCAGTGCGGCGTTGACCTCGTCGGCGTGGGTCCACAGCAGACCGTGCGGAGCGCCCTCGACCTCGACGTAGTCGGCCTCCGGCACCGCCTGGTGGAACCGGCGGGCGGTCGCGTCGATCGGGAGGATGTTGTCCTTCGTGCCGTGCAGGATCAGCGTGGGCTTGCCGGCGGCGCGCACGGCCTCCACGTCGGAGCGGAAGTCCTCGATCCATGCCGGCACGACCGCATAGGCGGCCACGGGGGCACTGCCGATGGCCATGTTCCAGCTGCCGGTGACGGCCTGCTCGCTGATGCGCGATCCGAGGTTCTCGTCGAGGTTGTAGAAGTTCTTGTAGAAGTCGGTGAACCACGCGAAGCGGTCGCCCTTGGCGGCAGCCGCGATGCCGTCGAAGATCTCCTGCGGAACACCCTCGGGGTTGTCGTCGCGCTGCACGAGGAACGGTTCGAGCGAGGCGAGGAAGGCGAGCTTCGCGACGCGCTCGTGGCCGTAGCGGGCGACGTAGCGGGCGAGCTCTCCCGTTCCCATCGAGAAGCCGACGAGAACGACGTCGCGCAGGTCGAGTGTCTCCAGCACCGTGTGGAGGTCGGCGGCGAAGGTGTCGTAGTCGTAGCCGGTGTTGACCTTCGACGATCCGCCGAACCCACGGCGGTCGTAGGTGATGACGCGATAGCCCTGTGCCAGCAGCTCGCGGGTCTGGCGCTCCCAGCTGTGGCCGTCGAGCGGATAGCCGTGGATCAGGACGACGGGCTGACCCGATCCCTGGTCTTCGTAGTAGAGCTCGATCGGGGTGCTGTTCTCGTTGCCGACGGTGATGTAACCCATGATCCTGATCCTTTCGATCCCGGTGAGAACGATCGTTCTCGCTCGATGTCTCCAATGTAGAGAACGTTCGTTCTCGTGTCAAGTAGACTTCTGGTCATGACCGAAGAAGAGGCCCGCGAGCGCATCCTCACCGCCGCCGAAGAGCTTTACTACCGCAAGGGGTACGCGGCCGTGGGCATGGACGAGCTGCGTCAGTTCGCCGGGGTCTCGTTGCGTCGCCTCTACTCGCTCTTCCCCGCGAAGACCGACATCGTCGCGGCGGTCCTCGAACGCAAGCACGCCCAGTGGGAGTCGGGGCTGTCGGAGGCGGTGGCGGGGGCTGGTGACGATCCTCGTGCGCGGCTGCTCGCCGTCTACGGATACCTCGAGAACTGGTTCTGCGCCGACGACTTCCGCGGCTGCGCCTTCATCAACGCGTTCGGCGAGCTCGGCGGCACGAATCCCGAGGTCGCCGAGATCGTGCGCGCACACAAGGCGTCGTTCCAGCAGTACATGGCAGACCTGGTCGCCGAGACGGGCGCTCCCGCGGCGCTCGCCCCACAGCTGTCGATCCTCGCCGAGGGTGCGCAGAGCACGGCCGCGATCTCCGCCGATCCGGCCGTCGCCGTGCAGGCTCGGGGTGCCGCCGAAGTTCTGATCGACGCGGCGTTCGCTCGCTCCTGATCCGAGAGGCGCATTTGCCTCACCTGGTTAGCGAAACGGGGATCGGGTGTCAACCCCGATGCGCTCCGCTCGCGGTCCCCGTATCGTTCGACGCATGGAATCACGCACGAAGGGCATCGGTCGCCAGACGCTGATCATCTCCGCGGCGACGTTCATGCTGATCGCGGCCACCATCGGGGCGGGAGCTTTCGGTGGAACATCCGTCGACGACCTGCAGGACGGCGCGCTCTCGGCGCAGGGGTCGTATCTCGCCCCGGCGGGACCGGCCTTCTCGATCTGGTCGCTCATCTACCTCGGCTTGATCGCCTACACGGTGTGGCAGGCGTTCCCGGCGCAGCGGCAGGATCCTCGCCAGCAGGCCGTGGGCGGATGGATCGCCGCATCGATGGTGCTGAACGGCTTGTGGCTGGTGACGGCGCAGTACCTCACGCTGTGGCTCACGGTCATCGTGATCGCGCTGCTGCTGGCCGTGCTCGCCCGGGTGATCGTGGTGCTCGGACGCTTCCCGGCACGCAACCTCGCCGATCGCATCCTCACCGACGGCGCGAACGGTCTGCACTTCGGCTGGGTCACGATCGCGACCGTCGCGAACACGGCTGCCTGGCTCACGCAGATCGCTCCCGAGAGCTGGGCGCAGGCGGCGGATGCCTGGGCGATCGCCGTGCTGGCCGTTGTCCTGGTGATCGGCGCAGCCGCGGCATGGATCACCGGACGCATCGCTCCCGCACTCGCGACGGCCTGGGGTCTGTCCTGGCTCGCCGTGGGCAGGCTCACGGGGGAGCCTGCGAGCACCCCGACCGCCGTCGCTGCGATCGTCGTGGCCGTCGTGCTGGTGCTCGTCGCCGTCGTCGCCGCGATCCGTCGGAGGAGTTCCGCGGCTCAGAGCACCAGTCGGTAGCCCATCCCGGCTTCGGTGAGCAGGTGCACGGGAGCACCGGGCGCCTGTTCGAGCTTCTTGCGCAGCTGCGACATGTACAGGCGCAGGTAGCCCGAGTCGGAGACCTGCTCGCTGCCCCAGATCTCCTTCAACAGATCCTGGCGGGTGACCAGAGCCCCCGGATGCCGGGACAGGTGCTCGAGCATCCGCCACTCGGTCGGGGTCAGGTGCACGCGCGCGCCGCCGCGGGTCACGGTCTTGGTCGCGAGGTCGACCACCACGTCGCCGAATGCCACGGTCGATTCGCCACTGGCCGGGATCGATCGACGGGAGAGCGCGCGCAGACGTGCGAGCAGCTCGTCGACCTGGAACGGCTTGGTCACGAAGTCGTCGGCTCCGGCGTCGAGCGCCTCCACCTTGTCGGCCGAGCCCGTGCGGCCGGACACCACGATGATCGGCACGTTGGTCCACCCGCGCAGCGCCTGGATCACCTCGATGCCGTCGAGTCGGGGCATACCCAGGTCGAGCATGATGAGGTCGGGGTGGGTCTGCGCGGCGGCGGCGATCGCGGCGGCGCCGTCGGGGGCCACCACCACCTCGTATCCGTGCGCAGCCAGGGTGATCCTCAGGGCTCGAACCATCTGCGGGTCGTCGTCGGCGATGAGGAGCTTCACTCCGTGCCCTCCGTGTCGCGGGGTCCTGCAGCCAGCGGCAGGGAAATGACCATGGTGAGGCCTCCACCAGGAGTGTCCTCGGGTGTCAGGGTACCGCCCATCCCCTCGGTGAACCCGCGCGACAGGGCGAGTCCGAGCCCGAGTCCTGTCGTGTTGTCGGTGTCGCCGAATCGCTGGAACGGCTGGAAGATGCGGTCGCGCCGCTCAGGCGAGACGCCTTCTCCGCGGTCGATGATGCGGATCTCGGCCCGATCGCCGAGGGCGCTCGTAGACACGATGACCCGGGTGTCATCCGGGGAGTGCCGGTGCGCATTGGCGATCACGTTGACCAGCACGCGCAGGAGCAGCACCGGGTCGGCGTGCAGCGGGGGCAGGTCGGGGTCGAGGGCCAGTTCGACGTCCGACGGACCGAGGCCCAGTTCGTCCACGGCCGCGAGCACGCAGCCGGCGGCATCCATCCGAGACGAGGACACGGCGAGCACGCCCGCCTGCACGCGGCTCACGTCGAGCAGATCGGTCACCAGCGTCGACAGCGTCGCCAGACTCTCGTCGGCGGTGGCGAGCAGCTCCTCGCGATCGGATGCCGACAGGCCGTGGGAGCCGCGAAGGCCGCCGATGGCCGCGACCGCCGAGGCGAGCGGGCGCCGGAGATCGTGGCTGACGGCCGACAGCAGGGCGCTGCGCACCTGATCGGTCTCGGCCAGCGCCTCGGCCTCGCTCGCGGTCGCACGAAGGTCGGTGTGCTCGATCGCGGCCGACAACTGGGCGACGATCGCGTCCAGCAGACGACGCTCGGGTCCGGCGAGAGGCTCACCGTTCAGCTCCAGCACCGCGCGGGGTCCGCCACCGGGGACGACGCCGACCGGGATGGTCGTGGCACGTCCGTCGGCCAGGGGTTCGCCGTCGCTGGCGAGCACCTCGCCGTCGGGTGCGAGCAGGCGCACGCCGCTGAGGCCGAACGCCTCCCTGGTGCGGCTGACCAGCGCCAGCACGGCGTTGTCACCGCGGAGCACGTTGCCGGCGACCGCGGCGAGCAGCTCGGCTTCGGCCGCGGCGCGCTGGGCGGTGCGGGCGCGACGCGCGGCCTGGTCGACGATGATGCTGACCAGGATCGCGATGACGACGTAGAGCGAGAGGGCGAGCGCGTGCAGCGGATGGGCGATCGTGATCGTGAAGAGCGGAGCGACGAAGAGGAAGTCGAGCGTGACGCCCGAGAGCACCGCCGCGAACACCGCGGGGCGGATGCCGCCGATCAGAGCCACGACCACGACGAGCAGCTGATACGCGAGAACCTCGGCGGTGATCGACTCGGGGCTGCGGAACGTGAACATGATCCACGAGAGGATCGGCCCGAAGAGGAGGGCGACGCCGAAGCCGAGCAGCTGCCGCCGCCAGCCCAGGGCGCCGCCGGTGATGCGCGGGAGCACCATCCGCCCACCCGCCGCGGCGTGGGTGACGATGTGCACGTCGATGTCGCCGGAGCGGCGGATGACCTCCGAGCCGATGCCGGGGCCGGTCAGGGCGGCGGTGAGCCGACTGCGCCTGCTGACGCCGATCACGAGCTGCGTGGCATCGGCGCCCTGCGCGAACTCGACCAGTGTGGCCGGGATGTCGTCGCCGACGACCTGGTGGTAGGTGCCGCCGAGCGACTCCACGAGCGTGCGCTGCGCGGCGAGGGCGCCGGGAGTCTCGTCGCGCAGGCCGTCCTGTGCCGAGATGTGCACGGCGAGCAGCTCGCCGCCGGCGGAGCGCGCGGCGATCCTGGCGCCGCGGCGCAGCAGCGTCTCGCCCTCGGGGCCGCCGGTCAGGGCGACGACCACGCGTTCTCTGGCCTGCCAGGTGCCCTCGATGCCCTGCTCGGCGCGGTAGCTGCGCAGGGCGCTGTCGACCTCATCGGCGAGCCAGAGCAGGGCGAGCTCGCGCAGCGCGGTGAGGTTGCCGAGGCGGAAGTAGTTCGACAGGGCGGCGTCGATCCGCTCGGCCGGGTAGACGAACCCGGCGGAGAGCCGATCGCGCAGGGTCTGCGGGGCGAGGTCGACGACCTCGATCTCGTCGGCGGCGCGGACCACGGCGTCCGGGATGGTCTCCTGCTGCGCGATGCCGGTGATCTTCTCGACCACGGCGTTCAGCGACTCGATGTGCTGGACGTTGACGGTGGTCATCACGTCGATGCCCGCGTCCAGCAGCTCGTCGACGTCCTGCCAGCGCTTCGCGTTGCGCGATCCGGGGGCGTTGGTGTGGGCCAGCTCGTCCACGAGGGCGATCTCGGGCGCCCGCTCCAGCACGGCGTCGACATCGAGCTCGGTCAGGGCGATGCCCCGGTGCAGATCGACCCGCCGCGGCACCTCGGGGAGCCCGGCGGTCTGCGCCTGCGTGGCGGCGCGCTCGTGCGTCTCCACGATCGCGATCACGACGTCGTGACCCTCGTCGAGCATGCGACGCCCCTCGGCGAGCATCTCGTAGGTCTTGCCCACGCCGGGGGCGGCTCCGAGGAGTACTCGGAGCCGCCCCCGGCGTGAGTGGCCGTGAGATCGACGAAGCGGCGCTGCGGTCATTCGCCCTCCCGTTCATCGAGCGCGAGATTGAGCTCGGCGACGTTGATGCGTTCCGCGCCGAGGAATCCCAGATCCCGCCCTTGAATCCTAGACTCCACGATGTCGCGCACCTCCTGTGCGGACAGTCCGCGGGCCTCGGCCACGCGCGGCACCTGGAGCAGCGCGTACGCCACGCTGATGTGCGGGTCCAGGCCCGAGGCCGAGGCGGTGACCGCATCGGCCGGTACCTGCGACGGGTCGACGCCCTCGCGGTCCGCGATCGCGGCCTTGCGCTCCTCGATCGAGGCCACCAGGTCGGCGTTCTCCGGGCCGAGGTTGCTGCCGCTGGAGCCGGCGCCGTCGTAGCCGTCGCCCGCGGCGGACGGACGCGACTGGAAGTACTGCGGGAGCGCTTCGCCGTCGGCATCCGTGAAGGACTGGCCGATCAGCGAGCTGCCCCGCTCATCGGGGAGGGGGGAGCCGTTCGCCTGCCAGGGGAGCAGCAGCTGGCCGATGCCGGTGACCAGCAGCGTGTAGCCGACGCCGAGCACGAGGGTGAGGACGAGCATCGCGCGGACGGCGACACCGGTGGTGCGGGCCGCGGTGCGTGTGGAGGACATGTCTGGATTCCTTTTCAGAGCCGGGTCAGAAGCCCGGGATGAGGCTGATCACGAGGTCGATGAGCTTGATGCCGATGAACGGGGCGATCACGCCGCCGAGGCCGTAGATCAGCAGGTTGCGCTGCAAGATCTGCGAGGCGCTCGCCGGCCGGTACTTCACTCCGCGCAGGGCGAGCGGGATTAGGAAGACGATCACGATCGCGTTGAAGATGATCGCGCTGGTCACCGCGGAAGCCGGCGAATGCAGTTGCATGATGTTGAGCGCCGCCAGTCCGGGGAAGACCCCCATGAACATCGCGGGGATGATCGCGAAGTACTTCGCGATGTCGTTCGCGAGCGAGAACGTGGTGAGAGCTCCTCGGGTGATGAGCAGCTGCTTGCCGATGCGCACGATGTCGATCAGCTTGGTCGGATCGGAGTCGAGGTCGACCATGTTGCCGGCCTCCTTCGCCGCCGATGTGCCGGTGTTCATCGCCACACCGACGTCGGCCTGCGCGAGAGCGGGGGCATCGTTGGTGCCGTCGCCGGTCATCGCGACCAGCCGACCGCCCTGCTGCTCGTGGCGGATCAGCTCGAGCTTGTCCTCGGGAGTCGCCTCGGCGAGGAAGTCGTCGACACCGGCCTCGGCGGCGATCGCCTTCGCCGTGAGCGGGTTGTCACCCGTGATCATGACCGTGCGGATGCCCATCGCGCGCAGCTCCTCGAAGCGCTCGCGCAGGCCGTCCTTGACGATGTCCTTGAGGTGCACGACCCCGAGCACGCGGCCGGGGGCACCGGGCGTCGTCACCGCGACCACGAGCGGGGTGCCGCCGCTCTCGGCCACCGAGTCCGTGCGCTTCGTGAGCTCGACGTCGTCGCCGTCGAGTCCGAGCCAGGCCCGCACCGCGGAGCCGGCACCCTTGCGGATCTGCGTGCCGTCGCTGAGGTCGAGGCCCGACATGCGCGTCTGCGCCGTGAAGGGGACGACCACCGCATCGTCCGGTGCTGTCACCTGGATGCCCTGTCCCGCGGCGAGCTCGACGATCGAGGCGCCTTCGGGAGTCGGGTCCGCGAGGGAGGACAGGGCCGCGACGCGGAGGAGTTCGTCCGCATCGGTGCCGGGAAGGGGAAGCACCTCGTGCGCACGACGGTTGCCGTAGGTGATGGTTCCGGTCTTGTCGAGCAGCAGCGTGGTGACATCTCCTGCCGCTTCGACCGCGCGTCCCGACATCGCGAGCACGTTGCGCTGCACCAGGCGGTCCATGCCCGCGATGCCGATCGCCGACAGCAGCGCCCCGATGGTGGTCGGGATCAGGCAGACGAGCAGGGCGATGAGCACCGGGATGCTGACGGGGGATGCAGCGTACGAGGCGATCGGGTTCAGGGCCAGCACCACGACCACGAAGATGATCGACAGGCTCGCGAGCAGGATGCTCAGGGCGATCTCGTTGGGGGTGCGCTGACGACTCGCGCCCTCGACGAGCGCGATCATGCGGTCGACGAAGGTCTCGCCCGGCTTCGAGGTGATGCGCACCACGATGCGGTCGGACAGCACGCGGGTGCCTCCGGTCACGGCGCTGCGGTCGCCGCCGGATTCGCGGATCACCGGGGCGCTCTCGCCCGTGATGGCGGATTCGTCGACCGTGGCGATACCCGCGACGATGTCGCCGTCTCCGGGGATCAGCTCGCCCGCCGTGACGATCACGATGTCGTCGCGCTGCAGCTCGGCGGACGAGACCTGGGCGGTGGCGGTGCGCTCGGCTGCGGCGTCTGCGGCCTTGTCGTAGCCGACCACCCGACGGGCCATCGTGCTGGTGCGGGTCTTGCGCAGGCTCGCGGCCTGGGCCTTTCCGCGGCCCTCGGCGACGGATTCGGCGACGTTCGCGAACAGCACGGTGAGCCACAGCCAGATCGCGATGCCCCAGGTGAAGGGCGCCGGAACCGGGGTGCCGCCCGAGTCGGCCGGGCCGCCCAGGAACGGCTCGGCGATCGCGAGCACCGTGGTGAAGGCGGCGCCGACCCAGACCAGGAGCATGACAGGGTTTCGGACCAGGGCTGCCGGGTTGAGCTTGCGCAGGGCTCCGGGAAGGGCCTGCACGAGCTGCGACCAGCCGAAGGAGCGTGGCGGTTCTGCGGGGGTGGATGCCGGGGCATCCTGCTGTTCGGAGGGAGTGGTGATGAGGGTCATGGTCAGACGAGTCCTTCAGCGAGGGGTCCCAGTGCGAGCACGGGGAAGTAGGTGAGCGCGGTGACGATGACGGTCACGGCGAGGAGCAGGCCGACGAACTGCGGTCGGTGCGTGGGCAGGGTGCCGGATGTGGCGGGGATGCGCTCCTGTGCGGCGAACGAGCCGGCCAGGGCCAGCACGAGCACGATCGGCAGGAAGCGTCCGAGCAGCATCGCGATACCGAGCGCGGTGTTGAACCACGGGGTGTTCGCGGTGAGTCCGGCGAACGCGGAGCCGTTGTTGTTCGACGCCGAGGTGAACGCGTAGAGCACCTCGCTCATGCCGTGCACGCCCGGGTTCAGGATGCTCGTGGACTCCACGTCTTCGCGGATGCCGGGAACGGCGAAGCTCAGCGCGGTGCCGACCAGCACGAGTGTCGGGGTCACCAGGATGTACAGGCTCGCGAGCTTGATCTCCCGCGGACCGATCCGCTTGCCGAGGTACTCCGGGGTGCGGCCGACGAGCAGTCCGCCGACGAACACCGCGATGATCGCGAGCACGAGCATGCCGTACAGGCCCGAGCCGACGCCGCCGGGGGCGACCTCGCCGAGCATCATGTTCAGCATCGGCATCATCCCGCCGAGCGCTGTGTACGAATCGTGCATCGAGTTGACCGCACCCGTCGATGTGAGGGTGCTGGCGCTTCCGAACAGCGTCGAGCCCAGGATGCCGAAGCGCACCTCCTTGCCCTCCATCGCCGCTCCGGCGAGTTCGGGTGCGGTTCCGCGGCCGGCGAGTTCGAGCGCCGAGAGCGTGAAGGTCGACACCAGGAAGATCGTGCCCATCACGGCGGCGATCGCGTAGCCCTGGCGGTGGTCGCCGACCATGCGCCCGAAGGCGCGGGGCAGGGAGAACGGGATCACGAGGATCAGGAGCACCTGCAGCAGGTTCGTGAAGCCGGTCGGGTTCTCGAAGGGATGCGCGGAGTTGGCGTTGAAGAAGCCGCCGCCGTTCGTGCCCAAGAGCTTGATCGCCTCCTGCGAGGCGACCGGACCGCCGGGGATGGTCTGGGTGCCACCGGAGACGGTGGTGATGTCGGTGAAGCCGGCGAAGTTCTGGATCACGCCGCCGGCGAGCAGCGCCACCGCGCCGATCAGGGCGATCGGCAGCAGGATGCGCCCGAGGCCGCGGATCAGGTCGACCCAGAAGTTGCCGATGGTGGTCGAACCGCGACGGGCGAGACCGCGGATCAGCGCGATCGCGATCGTGAGGCCGACTGCGGCCGAGACGAAGTTCTGCACCGTGAGGCCCGCGAGCTGCACGGTGTAGCCCACGGTCTGCTCGGGGGAGTAGGACTGCCAGTTGGTGTTCGCCACGAACGAGGCGGCGGTGTTGAACGACAGACCCTCCGGCACCGCCGGGAGTCCGAGGGACTGCGGCAGGAACGCCTGCAGCCTCTGCAGGCCGTAGACGAGGAGGACGCCGACGACCGAGAACGTGAGCACGCCGCGGGCGTAGGCGCGCCAGGTTTGCTCGGATGAGGAGTCGACGCCGATGAGTCGGTACACGCCGCGCTCGACCCGCAGGTCGCGCGCCGAGGTGAAGACATGGGCGATGTAGTCGCCGAGAGGGCGGTAGAGGAGCACGAGCACGACCACGACGGCCGTGAGCTGCAGGATGCCGAACCAGATCGACGCGTCCATCAGAACCTCTCCGGCGCGACGAGCGCGACCACGAGGTAGACGACGGCGGCGACCGCGAGGGCGGCGGCGAGGATCTCGAAGACGATCACAGCCGCTCCACCCCCTTGGCCACCAGGGACACGAGGGCGAACAGCGCAAGAGTCAGCGCGATGTAGATGATGTCGAGCACGGATCCGATACAACTCCCGCATGGCTGCCGTCACAGCGATCCTCACGCTTCCCCTACGCCCTCCGAGCGGATGCATGCGGGTTGCTCACGATCGAGCCCTATGCTCACGAGGTGGGAATCAGAAGGATGAGGATCGGGGCCGGGACGTGGATCGTCGCCGGACTGGTCGCCGTCGCGCTCGTCTGCGTGGTCACCGGGTTCCTGCCGCGCGCCGATGCCGGAGCTCTCGGCGCGCGGATAGCCCCCGTGCTGGGGTTCGTCGTCGCCATCACGATCGTCGCCGAGCTCGCCCGCGACGCGGCCGTCTTCGACGTGGTCTCGCAGCGGCTCGCCCGCTGGGGCCGGGGGCGGGTGCTGGCGCTCTGGGCGCTGGTGGTCGCGCTCGCCGTGGTGAGCACGGTGTTCCTGTCGCTCGACACGACTGCGGTGATCGTCACCCCGGTCGTGGTCGTCCTGGCGCAGAGCATCGGCGTCTCACCCCTCCCGTTCGCGTTGGCGACCGTCTGGCTCGCCAACACGGCATCCCTCGCACTCCCGGTCTCGAACCTCACCAACCTGCTCGCCGCCCCCGCGATCGGTGACGGGCCGGGGGCGTTCATCGCTCTCAGCTGGGCGCCCACGCTGGTCGGCATCCTCGTTCCCGTCGCAATCCTCACGATCATGCATCGGCGTACCGTCTTCGGTGCGTATGAGACGCCGGTGCCGCGCAGGCCTGCCGACCCGACGCTGTTCTGGAGCGCCACCGGCATCCTCCTCGTGCTGATGCCACTGCTCGCCCTCACCCATGACGTCTGGATCCCGGCCACGGTCGCCGCCCTCGCATTGATCGGTCTGTTCGCCGTCCGGAGGCGGCGCGCCCTGCGGCTCTCTCTCGTTCCGTGGCAGGCGCTCGCGCTCGCCGCATCGCTGTTCGTGCTCGTGGAGGCCGCGCATGCGCAGGGGCTCCTCGACTTCCTGACCTCGCCGACCGCAAACGGCGATTCTGCCGGCGACCTGTTCCGGCTCGCCGCGCTCGGGGCCGTGAGCGCCAACGCGATCAACAATCTTCCGGCTTATCTCGTGCTCGAGCCCGCAGCAGGCGATCCCGTCGCCCTGATGGCGTTGCTGATCGGGGTGAACCTCGGCCCGCTCATCACGCCCTGGGCCTCGCTGGCGACCCTGCTCTGGCACCACCGGGTGGTGGCGCTGGGCGTGACGATCCGATGGAGCCGCTTCATGCTGTGGGGCGTGGTGGCCGCGGTGCCGACCGTGCTCGCCGCCGTGCTCGTGCTGATGCTGGTCTCGGGCTAGCGACGCGGCGGAGTTCGAGCGGGCCTGGCTCTCGCATCCGACAGGCTCGAGCCCATCCGATGCCGTCGTGTCCCGGAGCGCTTCGGCGCTAGTCCCCGTCTTTCACGTCTCCGCTTCGGCCTGGTGCCGCCATCGGAACGAAGGTGCGGTCTCCTGTCGCAGCCACGGAGTCGAGAAATGCGCCGGTCGCCCTGAGCAGTCGCGCGGTCCCGTCGTGTCCCTGTCGTCTCGCGACGGCGGGTCCGAGCCGGCGAAGGAACTTCGTCGCTGCGGGCAGGGGGCGGAAGAACAGCGTGAGCTTCGATATGCGCCCGGTTTCGGCATCCAGGTCGATGAACTGCGCTTCGTTGAGTCGGACGTCGCCTATCTGCGCCTCAGCGAACAGGATCGCGCCGGACGGGATTCGCTCCACTCTGGTGTAGGTGATCTCGGTGATGACGTCGAACACGTCGCGAAGCAGATCGACCACGCTCTCCGCGCCCTCGAAGATGAACTGATCGGTGACCGGCGACACGAGGACCACGTCGTCGGCGAGAGCACCGCGGGCGCGCTCCGCATCACCGCTCTCCCCGGCATCCATCCAGGTCTGCAACCAGTCGTTCATGCGCATGTCCCCCGGCGAGCTCGAAGAGCCATGATCCCCTCGGGTGACCCCCATCGACACAGCACCACCGGTCTTGCGAGATCGAGCACCACAACTACCTGCCGTTCGGTTTCGGTGAGTTCGCCCATTCTCCCGATGGCCTGTCGGGTCTGAGCGGGACGGTCAACGGGGATCCCTGTCTCCACGCAGGAGTGCCGACTGCGCGATGAAGCGTGTGCAGCGGTGAGGATCATCTTACTGCGGATGATCTTGTCTGGTCTGATGTGTCAGCCTGTGCTGAGATCTCGCACGCGGCTGATCGGTCGGCTACGGGGTCGGCGAGGACGAGATGCGCCAGAGGAAGGAGCGGAGGTCCGCGATCTCCGGGGCGCTGAAGCTCGACATGAGAGTCTCCACCGCTTCCTGTCCGAGCTGACTCGCCTCGGCCAGGACCTCGGCTCCGGCCGGCGTGGTGGTGGGGATGCGCACCTTGCGGTTCGAAGGGTGCGCGGTGCGCACGAGGAGGCCGTCGTTCTCGAGGCGATCGATGATGCCGCCGAGGGTGGTCTTGTCCAGACCGACGATCTGAGCGATCTCCGTCTGGGTGTGTCCTGCTCCGTCTCCTGCGACGGAGAGGACGAGGGTGTCGCGCACATCTCGAAGCCCGACCGAGCGACAGGCTTCATCGAACGTCGCCGTCAGGGCGCGTTCGGACTGACGCAACATCCAGACGAGCGCCGCGCCCTCCGGACCCTCGATGGTCGCGCACGGCGCGATCGAGGGTGTGGAGAGATCGATGTCGGGGAGCACGTCCTCATTGTACTCAGGCATATCAGACCTCCCAGGATTATCTGTTGTAAGATGATCTTGGTCCGTGCAAAGTGTCATCCTGCGTCGGGCCGCAGGGTTCCTCCCGCGTGGGGGCCGGAGAAATCCTGCCGACGTGGCAGGGCTCCTCCGATGTGGGGACCGGAGGGGTTCTGCCGACGTGACCACGGATCCCTTCGGGCGCCGTGACGGTGAGCGCATTCCGCTGACCCTTCCGCGCTCCGTTGCGCGTGCGGGAGAGAGGCATCGCCTGAATCCAGGCCCACTTCCCGTCCTTCCCGGGCCGAGCCCCTGCAGATTATCCGAGATAAGATCATCTCGCATCGTTCAATAAATGGGCGGCGGTCGGGATCCGACAGTCGTCGTCCAGGAAGGAATTCATCATGAGCACCCCAGAGAAGTCCGTACTGGATCGCATGTTCGCAGCCTTCGGTGCGCAGGACGCGCACGCCGCGGCAGCGACCGTCACCGATGACTCGGTCTGGATCCACCACGGCACCCAGAAGCTGCCGTCGATGCGTTTCGAGGGCAAGGCCGCGGTCACCAAGTTCTTCGAGATCAACTTCACGACCATGTCTGTCGAGCAGTTCGAAGTGCTCAGCATGGTGCAGGAGGGCGATGTCATCGCCGTGTTCGGCCGCGAGAAGTTCACGATGAGCAACGCCGAGGGCGACTTCACCCAGAAGTGGGTGCAGGTCTACACCTTCCGCGACGGTCTGATCGCCCGCATGGAGGAGTACGCGACCTCCGCTCCGGAGAGCGACTACAACGTCATCACGGAATAGATGATCTCGGTGGTGGGCTTCGGTCCACCACCTCTCCTCTGATGATGATCCAGACATCCGTGACGGAAGAAGCCATGAGTAACAACGCTGCCGAACCCCTGCCCACCTCGACCAGGGCGTGGTCCCTGGTGAGTCGCCCGGAGGGGCGACCCACGACGGACGACGTCGCCCTTCAGGTCCTCGCGCTCCCCGACCTCCAGGACGGGCAGATCCTCGTAGAGAACGAATACCTGTCGGTGGACCCTTACATGCGCGGACGCATGAGCGACAAGAAGTCGTACATGCCTCCGTTCGACGTGGGCGCGCCGATGGACGGACCTGCCATCGGCAGAGTGCTCGCATCGCGATCGGACGACTTCGCCGTGGGAGACCACGTCTTCCATGTTCTCGGATGGCGCGAGCATGCCGTGCTCGATGCCGACACGGCATTTCCCGTGAACCCGGACGCAGCGCCTCTGCCCGCATACCTGGGGGTTCTCGGAATTCCGGGGCTGACCGCCTACGTGGGGATCGAACGGTTCGCCGAGATCTCGGGCGGCGAGACCGTCTACGTGTCGGGAGCAGCCGGCGCGGTGGGCAGCGTCGCAGGCCAGATCGCGAAGATTCGCGGTGCAGAGCGCGTGATCGGAAGCGCCGGCAGCGATGAGAAGGTGCGAGAGCTCGTCGCGGTCTTCGGTTTCGACGCCGCCTTCAACTACAAGACTGCGCCGATCGCGGATCAGCTCGCCGAGCTGGCGCCCGACGGGGTGGATGTCGTGTTCGACAACGTCGGAGGCGAGGCGATGGAAGCCGGGATCGGGGCGTTGCGCGTGCATGCGCGTTTCGTGCTCGCCGGCATGCTCTCGCAGTACAACGACGAAGCCGTGGTCGGACCTCGAAACCTCTGGCACCTCTCCATCACGCGTTCGCGGATTCTCGCGTTCATGGTGTCGGAGGAGATGGATCTGCGGGACCGCTTCCTGAGGGAGGCCTCAGGCTGGATCGCCGAGGGCACGCTTCGGCACCGCGAGACGATTCGAGAGGGCTTCGACGGGATGTTCGATGCATTCCTGGCGATGATGCGCGGAGAGAACACCGGGAAGATGGTCGTTCGGGTGTGACACCTGCTCACAGGAGAAGGGCCGAGCTGCTGACCACGTCAGAGGCTCGGCCCTTCTGGTGTGCTTCTCCCGCGCTTCTCAGACGCCGCTCTCGGCGAGAGCACCCTGGTACAACTCGGACAGCATCGCCGGGAGCCCGCGAGGGCGGCGCCCGAGCAGTGCGGTCAGGTCCGATGACACGACCTCGTACTGGCCGTCCTTGATATCGGCCACCGTCCCCGCCGTGAGGTGCTTAGCGAACTCGGGCATGCCGGTTCCCGCGAGCATCGAGGTGAACTCGTCCGCGGAGACGTCGCGATACTCGACAGGGCTGCTCACGAGTTCTGAGAGGGCCGATGCCACCTCGGCGTACGACCAGGAGCGGTCGGCGGTGAGAGTGTAGGTCCTGTTCTCGTGGCCGCCGTCGATGAGGACGTTCGCGGCCGCCTCAGCCAGCTCGGCACGCAGTACGTACGGCACGCGTCCCGCCCCGCCGGGCAACGAGAACGAACCGTCTCGCAGAGCCGGGCTGACGATATCCCGGATCGCCTCGGCATACATGGTGTTGCGCAGGAAGGTGTACCCCACCCCGCTCGCCGTGATGTGATCTTCGGTCTCGAAGTGACTGCTCATGATGTCCCGCACTCCGGAAGACGCGATGTCGCGGATGGCGAGGCCGGTGTAGACGATGTGCTCGACGCCTGCCGCGACGGCCGCATCGACCACCTGGCGTTGCTGGTGTGCTCGATTCATCGACATCGTCGAGATGAGCAGGAGAGTGCTGACGCCAGCGAAGGCGGGAGGGAGCGAGGCGGGGTCGTCGAAGTCGGCCAGCCGAACGGGCACGTCGACGAACCGTGCAGCCTTCGCGGCATCGCGCGCCAGGATCGTGAAGTTCCCCTCGAGGTTCGATCGGCGCAGGTGTGAGACGACGCCTCGCCCGAGCTGCCCGGTGGCACCCGTGACCATCAGCATCTAGGCCTCCTCTCGGGTGGCGGACTCGGTGAGGTGCGGCTCTGAGGGGTGCGACCCGGTTCCGACCACGGGAAGCGCACAACCCTGCGGGGTGCACATCTCCTCGCCGCCGGCTTCATCTTCACCGTCGAAAGGCCGCAGGAGTGGTCTCTGCGATGCGCTCATGCGGATGCCCTTTCGTTCCATGCCTGTTCGAGGGCCGCGACGATCGTGCTCACGGGTTTCGCGCCGGAGAGGGCGTAGGTGCGGTCGATCACCACGAACGGAACGCCCCCGGAGCCGAGTGCGGTCAGTTCGGCGTGATCGGCTTCGACGCTGCTGCGGAACCGACGCTCATCCAGCGCCGCCCGGGCTTCCTGCGCATCGAGACCCAGGGGTTCAGCGAACGCCGAGAGCTCCTCGCTCGTCCAGATCTCCACCCTGTTGCCGAACTTCTCGCGGAAGACGAGGTCCCATGCCTCTCGGTGCTTTCCCTTCGACGTCGCCCATGCCAGGAACTCATGCGCGAGCGTCGTGTTGCCGATGGTGTTGCCGGCCACGTGGTAGGCCTCGATGCCGTCGGCGTGGGCGATGTCCTCGATGCGGCGGGCCATCTCCGTCGCCTCTTGTTCCGTCGCACCTCGTTGCGTCGACATGTACTCGGTGAACTCCCACCCGGTGCCCTCAGGCAGCTCGGGGAGAAGCCGGAACGACCGGTGCTGGAGCTCGGTATCGCGACCGTGCTCGAACTGCTCGATCGCCGCGTTGATCCGCTCGTTGGCGATACCGCACCACGAGCAGACGACATCTGCCCACATCTCGACCTTCATCACACCATCGCTCTCTTCATCCGCGGATTGTATGGATTCATACTATCCGAACTCGGACGATAAGGGCTTTTCGGGTACGCTCCGTCGAATGGTCATTCTCTTCGTGGGTTCTCTGGGGTTGAACATCTACGCGACGGTGCTCGTGCTGCTCAGGGCTCGGGTCTACGGCACCCGGCTGTACCGGCCGATGCTCTGGAACATCTTCTTGTCGATCGTCCCCGTGCTGATCCTCGCGGTGGTGATGGCGGTCTCTGTCGCACTTGTCGTGGTGGCTCCGCCGCTCAGCGTGGCAGCGCTGGTCGTGGGAGGTGTGGCCTGGCTGCTCATGCTGCCCAACGCCAGCTACCTGATCACAGAGCTCAACCAGTCTCATCGCAAGGCCGACGACCCCGTGCCGCTGTGGTACGACATCATTCTCGTCATCTCGCTCGCGATGTCGGGGGTCATCAACACCGTGGTCAACGTGTTCCTCGCGCACACGATCTTCGCCCTGCAGTTCTTCGGAGATCAGGCCGGTGCCTTCACGAGATGGCCATCGCTCGTCGCCGTCGGGGGCGTCCTGGTGGCGATCGCGTTCGGCATGTACCTGGGGCGCTACATCCGCGTGAACAGTTGGGACATCCGGCACCCGGGCGCACTGCTGAGACGCGTCGGTGAGCACTTCCTCACCCGCACGACGCGAGGCGCAGCGATCGGTTTCACCGCGACATACGCGATCTTCCTCGCGTTGATCTACACCGTGGTCGCGGGGCCCATCGTCGAGAACCTCCTCAACGTCGAGGCTCAGCGCTGACCGCCTCGCTCAATGCCGGTCGGGCTTCGCTCCGAGGTCGGTCCACAGCCAGGTGAGATCGACCTGGACGGTCGGCGGCAGCGAGACGGACGCCGGGTCGAGGGCGGGGCGGAAGATCGATTCGTCGTGGATGCTCACACTCTGTATTGCGCGATAACGACCATCGGGTTCACGGAGATTCGAACGCGAGATCCGGAAGGGGCGGGGACGACGCGGACTCAGGCCTCGGGGGCGCCGTCCTGCGGCGGACCGGCAGGACGATGCGCGCGTCGACCGTTCACGACCACAGGACGACCGGCGCGCTCCTGACCGGGCAACGGGCGTGAGCGGCGGCCGTAGATGAGCTCCGAAGAGTCGAGCAGCCACGGCACGAGGGTGATCGACACCCCATGGACGAGCATCAGCTGGTTGGCGAGACGCCGGGCGCGACGGTTGTGCAGGAACGACTCCCACCAGTGGCCCACGATGTACTGCGGCAGGTACACGGTGACGACGGACGAGCCGTGCTTCTCGCGGTACTGCTTGATGAACTGCGTGACCGGTTGCGCGAACGAGCGGTACGGGGATTCGACGATCACGAGCGGGATCGGCACGAGGTGGTCGGCCCAGTCCTTCTGCAGTTGCGCCGCATCGTCGGAGGCCACGGCCACGTGCACCGCCAGGGTCTTGCCGTGCTTGGCCGCGATCGCGTAGTCGATGGCCTTCACGACCGGCTTCTGCAGTCGATTGACGAGAACGATGGCGAGGTCGCCCGTCGCACCGAACCGGGTGCTGTCGTCGATCGCGATCTCGTGCTCGACGTCGCGGTAGTACCGCTTCACGCCCAACATCAGGAAGGCGAGGATCGGGATCGCGAAGAACACCAGATACGCGCCGTGCGTGAACTTGGTGATCGTCACGATGACCAGCACGAGCACGGTCATCACAGCGCCGGCCGAGTTGATGATCAGGCCGACCTTCGCCGAGCGGCGATCCGATGCTGAGGCGTCGTCGACCCCCGAGTCCTTCGTGTCCTCGACCGGTCCGCGAAGCACACGTCGCCAGTGCCGCACCATGCCGATCTGTCCGAGCGAGAACGAGACGAACACACCGATGATGTACAGCTGGATCAGCGTGGTCAGCTTCGCCTGGAAGATCACGAGCACCGCGATCGCCGCGATGCCCAGCAGGATCATGCCGTTCGAGAACACCAGGCGATCGCCGCGGGTGTTGAGCGACTTCGGAGCGTAGCCGTCGCGGGCGAGCACGGCGCCCAGCAGCGGGAAGCCGTTGAACGCGGTGTTCGCGGCGAGCAGGAGCACGCACGCGGTCGCCGCCTGCACGATGAAGAACGCGATGCTGCCGCCGCCGAAGGTCGCTGCGGCGATCTGCGCCATCAGGGAGGGCTGCGGATTCGTGCAGTCGAACCCGACGAGGTCGCAGGGGTTCTCGGCGTAGTGCACGCCGGTGATGAGGGCGAGGGCGGTGAGCCCGGCGAAGAGGCAGATGGCGATCGAGCCCATCAGCACGAGGGTCGACTGGGCGTTGCGCACCTTCGGAGCGCGGAACGCGGGGACCCCGTTCGACACGGCCTCGACGCCGGTGAGGGCGGAGCATCCGCTCGAGAACGCGCGCAGGATCAGCAGGATCACGGCCGCCTGCCCGAGGCTCTCGGCCTGCACCGAGAACTCGGCGCTCGAGGCCACGGGGGCGTCGCCCAGGAAGGTGCGGATCAGGCCGGTCACGATCATGACGCCGACCGAGCCGATGAACACGTACGTCGGGATCGCGAAGACCAAGGAGGCCTCCCGCACCCCGCGCAGGTTCACGACGATGATGAGCACCACGAAGCCGACGGCGAGCTCGATGCGGAAGGGGTCGAGCCCCGGCACGGCCGAGATGATGTTGTCGACACCGGAGGCGACCGACACGGCCACGGTCAGCACGTAGTCGACCAGGAGTGCCGCGGCCACGATCACGCCGGGGATCTCGCCGAGGTTCTTCGACGCGACCTCGTAGTCGCCACCGCCCGACGGATAGGCCTTGATGAGCTGGCGGTAGCTGAGCACGACCACGACAAGCAGCACGACGACGGCGATCGCGACGAGTGGCGTGAACGACAGGAAGGTGAGCCCGCCGATCAGCAGGATCATCACCAGCTCCTGCGGGGCGTAGGCCACCGAGCTGAGGGCATCGGATGCGAAGATCGGCAGAGCCATGCGCTTCGGGAGCAGCTGGTCGTCGACCTGCTGACTCGTCAGCGGTTCTCCGATGAGGATGCGCTTGGCGCGCGGCGGTGCGTCCGCGGCCTCCCTGATTTCGTCTGGCACGTCGGGCGACACTACGCCTCCTGATGGCATCCTCACGCGATCCTCACGGAATCCCTACGGTGGGATGTGCGGTCCTCACGCAATCCTTACGGGCGCGGCTACACTGGCACGCGGTGGAAGATCAAGTGTTGCTCGGATTCATCGCGATCGCGGTGGGGGTGGCTTTCGGCATCCTTCTGTTCGTGCCGTTTGTGGCGGTCAGCTACCGGCGGCGCGGGCGACTCGGCTTCGGGCGCACGCTGCTCTGGCTCGCGGCTCTCATCTACTTCTGGGCCATCTGGACCTACACCCTGCTTCCGCTGCCCGACCCCGACACGATCCGCTGCGTGGGGGCGATCACCGATCCGATGTCGGTCGTGCGCGACGTGCAGAAGGCCCTCGCGGCGCCGGGGAACCCGCTGCGGCACCCGGCCCTGCTACAGCTGGTGTTCAACGTGGTGCTGTTCGTGCCGCTCGGCTTCTTCGTCCGCGTGCTCGCCGGCCGCGGCATCCTGACCGCGCTGGCCGCAGGCTTCGGTCTGTCGTTGCTGGTCGAGACCACGCAGCTGACCGGTGTGTGGGGCGTCTACCCGTGCGCGTACCGCTTCTTCGACGTGGGCGACCTCATGACGAACACGCTGGGCGCCGTCGTCGGGTGCGCAGTGGCCCTCCTCGTCCCGAGGGCGCTGCGCGGCGCGAAGGCGAGCCCCGACGCTGACCTCCCGCGTCCCGTCACCCGCGGTCGCCGGGCCCTCGCGATGCTGTGCGATGGCCTCGCCTTCGGGTTCCTGAGCGTGGGCGTCAGTGTGTCCGTGCAGTTGTGGCTGCAGTTCGTGGCCGACGATCGCGCAGCGGTGCTCGACGGCGGCCTCGCGTCCGCCGCGGGAACCATCGTCCCTTCGGCCCTCTTCCTGGTGCTGATCCTGATCAGTGGGCGCTCGATCGGTGACATCGCCGTGCAGCTGCGGTACACGGGCTCACCCCTGCCGGCACCGTTCGCCCGGCTCCTGCGGTGGACGGGCGGCATCGGCGGGCTCAGCGCGCTCGCACTGCTGGGGGGACTCTTCGATCTCGCCTCGTCGCTCCTGATCCTCGTCGCGATCGTGATGCTGTTCACCACCCGCTTCGGGCGCGGGCTTCCCGGCGTCCTCTCCGGTCAGCATCTCGTCGACGCCCGCGCGGACATCAGGGATCCACAGCGGTTTCCGATCACGACGCCGTAACGTCGAGGGCATGACGACTGTTCACGTCACCGAGGACACGATCAACCAGGCCCGCGTGCTGCGAGACGAGCTGCAGCGGTTCCTGCGCGAGTACGAGTTCGGGATGCGCGAGGTCGAGACGAAGATCTCGATCCTGCGCGACGAGTTCACGCACGACCACGCGTACAACCCCATCGAGCACGTGAAGAGTCGGCTGAAGTCGCCCGACAGCATCGTCGAGAAGATCGCCCGCAAGGGCATCGACGAGCCCGACTTCGACCGCATCCGCGCAGAGATCACCGACATCGCCGGTGTGCGCGTGACCTGCAGCTTCGTCGCCGACGTCTACCGACTGTTCGACCTGCTCACCGCGCAGGACGACGTCACCGTGCGCACGGTCAAGGACTACATCGCCCACCCCAAGGCCAACGGTTACAAGAGCCTGCACGCGATCATCGAGGTGCCCGTGTTCCTGTCGACCGGTGCGCTCTCGGTGCCGGTGGAAGTGCAGTTCCGCACGATAGCGATGGACTTCTGGGCGAGCCTCGAGCACAAGATCTACTACAAGTTCTCGAACCAGGTGCCCTCGCACCTCGTCGACAGCCTCTCGGATGCCGCGGATGCCGCCGCCGAACTCGACAGCCGCATGGAGCGACTGCACCGCGAGGCGCACGGGGTGCCGCAGCGCCAGCTCGCCCCGGCTCCCCCTCCCGCACCGCCGGCGATCCCGGACGCTCCCACCGATCCACGGGTGGTCGGGGTCTGACCGGGGCGCGCCCGCGCGAGAGCGTGTTGCGCGCGCAGCCGCGGTCCTGGGAGCATCGGCTGGTGGGGAGAACGCAGGAAGCCGAGGCCGTCGAGGCCGACACCGACGTCGACGAAGTCGCGAAGATCGACGAACTCGCGGGAGTCGACCGCGAACGGCAGCGGTGCGAGTGCGACCACGGCGACGACGACGGCTACCAGCCGTGCGGGCGCAAGGCGAAGTGGCGCGTCACGGTCGACTGCGTGTGCGGCGAGGGCCACCCGCGTCGGGTCGAGATCCTGTGCTCCCGTTGCATGCGCACGCTGCGGCAGTTCCAGGGACGCGAGGCCATCACCGTGCGGCGTCTCTGACCTGCGGGAGCGTCTTCCGTCGATCCTCACATCCGATCGCGCCTCGGCTCCGAACAACGGGGGATCACACCGGACCCGGTGGAACAGGAGACGATCATGGTGCAGCGCCGCAGTGGCAAGAGATTCCTCGTCTGGGCCGCCCTCGCGGGCGTGATCGGCGGTGGCGTCTTCCTCGCGACGGCCGAGCTGTTCGCGCTGCTCTTCGCGCGCGCGGCCAGTCCGATCCTCGCGGTCGGCGGGTTCGTGATCGACATCGTGCCGCAGCCCTTCAAGGAGTTCGCGATCGCCACCTTCGGCGAATACGACAAGATCGCGCTGCTGGCCGGCCTCGGTCTCGCGGTGTTCATCGCCTCGGCGATCGCCGGCATCCTGCAGCTGGTGCGTCCGCCGCTCGGCGTGATCGCTCTGGTGATCGCGGGCGTGCTCTCGACCGCGGCGATCGTGACCCGCGCCGCGGTGACCCCGCTCGCCTTCCTTCCGCCGGTGCTGGGAACCGTCGTGGGGTCGTTCGTCCTCGTTCTCCTGTGCCGGCGCCTGCGCGGGTGGAGGGCATCCGTGGTCGCAACGCCGGGGGAAGAGAACGACGACACGGTCTCCGCGGACGCCGCTGAGACCGGTGCCGACCTCGACGCTGCGGAACCTGCGCGGCCGGGGATCGACAGGCGCCGCTTCTTCGTCCTCGCCGCTCTCGCCGGAGCATCCGCGCTGGTGGTGGGTATCACGGCTCGCACGGTGAGCATGGCCGTGTCATCGGTGGAGGCGATCAGGAGCGCGCTCAAGCTGCCCTCCCCCCGCACGACGGTCGCGGTGCCGGACGGTGCCGAGCTCGACATCCCCGGGCTCAGCAAGCTGTTCACCCCGAACAAGGACTTCTACCGCGTCGACACGGCCCTCACGGTTCCCTCGATCGATCCGGACACCTGGCGTCTGGTGATCGACGGCATGGTCGACCAGCGTGTGGAGATGAGCTTCCAGGACCTCCTCGACATGGGCCTCGACGAGTACGCCATCACGCTCACGTGCGTGTCGAACGAGGTCGGCGGCGAGCTCGTCGGGAACGCGAAGTGGCTCGGGGTGCCGTTGCGCGACGTGCTCAAGAAGGCGGGTGTGAAGTCCGGCGCCGACATGGTGCTCTCGCGCAGCGTCGACGGCTACACCGCGAGCACGCCGCTGTCGGCACTCACCGATGACGACCTCGATGCGATCCTCGCTGTCGGGATGAACGGTGAACCGCTCCCGCTCGAGCACGGTTTCCCTGTGCGGATGGTGGTTCCGGGACTCTACGGGTACGTGTCGGCGACCAAGTGGCTCACGGAGCTCAAGGTGACGACGTTCGCCCAGGACGAGGCGTACTGGACGCCGCGTGGCTACAGCGCCGAGGCGCCGATCAAGTTCGCCTCTCGCGTCGACACCCCCAAGATCGGCGAGGCGGTCGCGGCCGGGAAGATCCCGATCGCCGGAGTCGCCTGGGCGCAGTCGGTCGGCATCGAGCGTGTGGAGGTGAGCATCGACGACGGCGACTGGGTTCAGGCCACCCTGTCGGCGCCGATCAACGACGACACCTGGGTGCAGTGGTTCATGGAGTGGGATGCCACACCGGGCACGCACTATGTCGCGGTGCGCGCGGTGAACAAGAACGGCGACCTGCAGATCCAGGAGCGGGCACCCATCGCGCCGAACGGATCGTCGGGCTGGCAGCGTTCGCTCATCCGGGTCAACTGAGACCCGTGCGCGGTCACCCGCTCGGGCCTATGGTGGGAGCCATGGGCCCGTTCCCCGCACTCGTGATCACCGTCTCGGACCGCTCGTTCTCCGGAGAACGCGAGGATCGGGGAGGCCCGATCGCCGTGGGGCTGCTGCGTGAGGCAGGGTGGCACTGCCCCGACGCGGAGGTCATCGCCGACGGTGCGGGGTCGGTGGCGGATGCCCTGCGCCGAGCCGCCGCACGTGGCATCCGCCTGGTCGTGACCACCGGTGGGACGGGCGTCGGCCCACGTGATCTGACACCCGAGGGGACGCGGCGTGTGATCACCCGCGAGCTTCCCGGCATCGCCGAGGAGCTGCGTCGTCGCGGCCTCGCCGACACCCCGCTGTCCGTGCTGTCGCGCGGGCTCGCCGGCATCGTCGACCCGGCGGGCATGCTCGTGGTGAACCTGCCCGGCTCGACCCGCGCTGTCGCCTCCGGTGTACCCGTGGTGCTCGGCGTCGCCGCGCACATCCTGGATCAAGTGGAGGGCGGAGACCACTCATGAACGACGTGCGAATCGCAGCGGTATCGGAAGCGCGACTCGATCTGGATGCGCACCTGGCGGCGGTCGAAGATCCCCGGCTGGGAGCGGTGACGACCTTCGTCGGTCGCGTGCGCGACAACGACCCGGACGCCGAGACGCCCGTGGTCGGACTGGAGTACAGCGCGCACCCCGATGCGGAGGCGGCACTGCGAAGGATCGCCCAGGAGGCCGGTGCCGGAGCGGAGGCCCCCGCCGTGGTGGCGGTGAGCCATCGCATCGGACGCCTCGACGTCGGCGATGCGGCCGTCGTGATCGCGGTCGCCTCCGAGCACCGCGCCGAGGCGTTCGAGGTGTGCCGGGCCGTCATCGAGGCGATCAAGGCAGACCTGCCGGTGTGGAAGCGTCAGCTCGAGGTCGACGGGACGTCGTCGTGGAAGGGCATCGGCGGCTGAGCCCCTCGCACCATCGCCGTTCTCGGCGCGTCACCTGCATGAGGTCTTGCCGTATGCAGGAGGAAACGCCGGCCGGCGATCATGCAGGTGGCCGGCGGTCATGCACGTGGTGCGCGGTCAGCCGCCCGCGAAGGGCGGGAGCACGTCGATGAGCTCCGCGTCGTCGAGGGCGATGTCGCCGTCGGTGCGCACCCCGTCGACGAGCACCGCGCAGCGCGGCAGGATGTCGGCGAGAGCCGGATGCTCAGCCACGACGGCGGTCCGCAGAGCCAGGAGGGAACGTTCGCCGCGCTCCTCCTCGCCCGTCCCCGCGGCCTCTGCGGCGGCGGCGAAGTAGCGCACCCGCGTCATCGGGCATCTCCGAGGGCGGCTTCTCCGGGGCGCACCCAGTCGCCCGAGCGCCCACCCGACTTCGCCACGATGCGCACGTCTTCGATCACGACCGCGCGGTCGACGCCCTTGATCATGTCGACGACCGCCAGAGCGGTGACCGAGACGGCGGTGAGAGCCTCCATCTCCACCCCGGTGCGATCTGCGGTGCCCACGGTCGCCTCGATGCGAACGCCGTCGTCGACGATGTCGAGCTCGACGCTCGCGCGGTGCACCCCGATCACGTGCGCGAGCGGCAGCAGCGAAGGCGTGGACTTGGCCGCCTGGATACCGGCGATGCGCGCCACGGCGAGCACGTCGCCCTTCGGTACGGTGCCGTCGCGGAGGGCGGCGATCACGTCGGTGCTGCAGCGCACGAAACCACGGGCGGTCGCGGTGCGGACAGTCGGCTGCTTCGCGGTCACATCGACCATGTGCGCGCGGCCGCCGGCGTCAAGGTGGGGAAAGCTCATCCGACCAGCATGACATCGATCACATCGCCCACGGCGACGGTCTCAACCTCGGCCGGCACGATCGCGAACGCGTGCGCACGAGCGAGTCCGCCGGCGAGATGGGATCCCGATCCGCCGGCGGTCGCAGGACGCACCGTGCGCGCGGCGAGGTCGACCACGGCCGGCAGGTACTGGCGACGTCCCGGGGGCGGCGTCCACGATGCGTCGGCGGTGAACGGCGCACGAGGGCGGTGGATCAGGGCACGCCCCTGCATCGCGAGCAGGGCGGGGCGCACGAACACCTCGAACGACACCGCCACGCTCACGGGGTTCCCCGGCAGGCCGAACACCAGGCACCCGTCATCGAGCACTCCGAAGGCCTGCGGCTTGCCGGGCTGCATGGCGACCGCGCTGAACTCGACCTGTCCGCCGCCGTCGAAGGCCCCGCGCACGGGCTCGTAGGCCCCCGCGCTCACCCCGCCGGTGAACACGATCACATCGGCGCCGAGGGCGAGGGCTTCGGCGGTCACCGCCCTGACGGCGCCCGCCTCGTCCGGAACGCGCGCGACCAGCACCACCTCGGCATCGGCCTCGGAGACCAGTTGTTCGAGCAGCGGTCCGTTGGAGTCGGGGATGCGCCCGCGGGTGGGGGATTCCCCCGGTGCGAGCAGTTCGCTCCCGGTCGACACCACCGCCACGCGCGGAGCTCGCGTCACCGAGACCTCGGCGACCCCGGCGGCGACCGCGGCGGCCAGCTGGAAAGGACCCAGGCGCTCGCCGGCGTGCACGACCTCGTCGCCTGCGTGCAGGTCGGCCCCGCGTCGGCGCACGAACACCCCGGGCTTCGCCGGAGCGCGCAACACCCTCACCTCGTCGAGCGAGTCGGCGAGGCCACCGGCCGTGTCCTCGAACGGCACGATCACGTCGGCGTCGGTGGGGGTGGGGGATCCGGTCATGATGCGGGCGGCTTCGCCCACGCCGAGCGGGGGGTCGAGGTCGACGCCCGCGGGGAGGTCGGCGACCACGCGCAGAGTGACCGGGTTCTCCTCGGAGGCCTCAGAGACATCGGCGCCGCGCACGGCGAAGCCGTCCATCGCGGAGTTGTCGAACAGGGGGATGTCGTGGGCGGCGGCTGCGGGAGCGGCGAGGGTGCGTCCTGCGGCATCAGCCACCGGACGCGCCTCGCTCTCGATCAGGCGGACGGCATCGAGCACACGGGCGAGCTGCTCCTCGACCGTGCGGCGGCCGGTCATGCGCGCACCGCCCTCGTCGCCGCGGATGCCGGACGGATCGGTATCTCGTGCTGGCGGGAGGTGAGCGCATCGATCATCGCGAGCCGACCGAGCAGCGGTTCGCCGGCACCGCTCAGGAGCTTGATCACCTCGCCCGCCAGCAGCCCGCCGACCTGCACACACAGGGCTCCGAGAACACCGACCTGAGCGCAGCTGGGCGGCTCGCCCTCGGTGCCCAGCGGGAAGAGGTCGGCGAGCACCACCGGCTCCCCCTCCGGCGGGTCCGACCAGAACACCGTGGCCTGCGCATGCCACTCCTGCACGGCACCCCACACGAGGGGGAGTCCGAGCGCTTCGGCCGCCGCGGCCACATCGCGGCGGGTCGCGAACGAATCGCTCGTGTCGACCACCACATCGGCGCCGGCGAGCAGGCGTTCGGCGTTGACGGCGTCGAGGCGTTCGGGCACCTGGGTCACCACGGTCTGCGGAGCGAGGGCGGTGATGGCGCGCGCGGCGGATGCGGTCTTCAACGCTCCGATGTCCTCCACCCGGTGCGCCAGCTGGCGCTGCAGGTTGGTGAGCTCCACTATGTCATCGTCGATCACCGTGATGGTGCCGATTCCCGCGGCGGCCAGGGCGAGCAGCACGGGGGAGCCGAGCCCTCCCGCGCCGATGATCGTGACATGCGCGGCGTTGAGGCGGCGCTGGCCTTCTTCGCCGATGCCGGAGAGCACCGCGTGCCGGGCCGTGCGGACGAGTTCTTCGGGGTCCAGCGCGGCGACGGGGGCGACGAGGGGCTGCATGGGTTCAGCGTATGCCCCCGGTTCTGGCCTCGAGCGCATCGTCGACGACCGCGAACACCTCGGGATCCCAGGTGAGCGCCCGCTCCCACGGCAGGCCGAAGGCGTCGGCGAAGAAGATGCTGTGCACGTCGTCGTCGAAGCTGTGACGGACAGCGCGGGGGAGGACCTCGCTCGGCACGTCGTCCGCCCGAGCGCTCCGCTGCGACACGAGCCCGTCGTGCGGCCACAGCTGGAGCGGTTCGGACGCCGTGTGGAAGTGGCCGGCGCCGATCGCGGTGACGGCGATCGTGTCGAGCACTCCGACCTGGGTCGCATTCCACTCGCGCAGGAACCGGCGCGAGACCTGGTCGGCAGCGCCCTGCGAGTTCTCGGCGGCGTAGCTGCGCGATCTCTCCAGGATCTGGGCGGTCCCCTCGTCGCCGGCGGCGTCGTTCGCGGAGATCTCGCCGGTGAGCACATCGCCGAGCAGCGAACCCTCCCACGGGGTCCCGAGGGTGAGGAGTCGATGCACCGACGGTCCGGCCCCCTGCAGATGGCGGATCGCCGCGCGGGAGAACAGCCCGCCCATCGAGTGCGCGACGAGGTCGACGTCGGTGAAGCCGTGTTCCTCGCCGAGCCACCGCAGGAATGCGGCCAAGCGGGCACCGCCCTCGTCGATCCCGCCGACCGCGTTGACGGTCATCTCTGCGGGCAGCACGACGGGCGCATCAGCGAAACCCTGCCACCCGGCGTCTTCCCTGACCTCGCCGTCTCCGATGCGGGCGGGTGCGGTGAAGACCGCAGCGCCACGCTCGAGAAGATGAGCGCGAAGGGCGGTGAGCGTGTTGCCGGCGGCGAGGCCCGACCCGCTGGCGCGGTCGGGATCCGTGAACGGTGTCACTGCAGCACCGCCCGATACGAGAACGACAGCATCCGCCATGGTGTTCCTTCCGAAGACCTACGCGGTCAGGATAGGGCAGAACGCGGGTGCTCTGACGACGGTCGATCGGATCGCCCGTGTCGCCTCAGCGCGCGGCATCCGTCATCGAGCCGAGCTCGGACGGGTGGGTGAGTCGCCACCACTCGGACGGCGAGTCGATGCTGCCTTTGATCTGGACCCGGGCGGTGACGGTGTTCGGGCCCGCGGTCCAGGTGACGCTCCCCACGACCGAGCCGTCCCGATAGGTCGGCGGAGTCTCGATGTCCATCGTCACGGTGATCGGCGTGTCCGACCAGGTGAAGATCGATGCCGCCTCTCCGATGACCAGTCGCGCGGTGTCGCCCCACGGCGTCGAGATCGTGCCGATCTCCTGTCCTGAGGTCGCGACCGGCACCTGGTGGAAACCGGCGCGGACGCTGTCCAGAGTGGCGATCACGCTGGCGTTCACCGACTCGCGCGAGGGTCCTCCGAGCACGACACCGGTCACCGCGAGAGGGTCGGTGGTGCCCACGACGAGGGTCGCGGTGTACAGCAGGCTGTAGGTGCCCTCGCCGAGGCTGCCGGTCTTCAACCCCGTGATGCCGCTGGTTCCGAGAAGTCCGTTGGTGTTGTAGAGCGGGCCGGCGCCGGGGAGTGAGATCGATGGGGTCGCGACGATCTGAGCGATCACCGGATTCGCGGCGGCGAGCTTCCCGATCGCCAGGAGGTCGGCGGGCGTGCTCGTGTTGCGGGGGCTGATCCCCGTGGGCTCGGTGATCGTCGTGCCCGTCAGCCCATGGGCGGCGAGCCAGTCGCGCGTCGCGCCGAGGAACGCGCTCTGCGATCCGAAGATCCGGGATGACAGCGCCTCGGCGTAGTTGCTCGCCGAGGGGATCAGCATGGCGGCCAGGGCATCGCGCAGCGACATCGAGGTGCCGGTGGGCATGGGGGCGATGGTCGCCCCCATCACGTAGTACCTGTCGTAGAGGTCGTGATCGGATTTGTCGAACGTGATCGTCGGTCCGGGGTCTTCTGCGGAGGCGAGCGGGGAGGCCTCGAGGATGACCAACGCGGTGATGAGCTTCGTGATGCTCGCGATGGGGAGCGGCTCGCCGGTGCCGCTCGACGTCCAGATTCCACTCGCCGACTCGCCCAGGTAGGCGTCCGCGCCGGAGACGCTGATCGCCGAGGCGCCGACCGGGGGCGTGGCGACCGCCGCCGCATCGACGGTCGGGGCCTGCGGTGTCTGTGTGGTCATAGTGGGCGCACCGACGGGAGCGGTGAGAGCCCACCCGACGTAACCGCCGGTCGCGGCCAGCAACAGGACGACGCAGACCGCCGTGATGAGGAGACCGCGGCGCCTGCGCCTTCGGCGGACTACCGGATCGACGAGATCACGAGGGGAGAGGAACTCCTGCTCGTGCGTCATCAGCTCGGCGAAGTCGGACAGGTCGTCCGCCGGTGGATTCGGTGCCGTCATGGTGATAGTCATCATGTCGGACATCCGACGCACGCGGTATCGGCCATTCGGGGGGACACAGGGACCGCGGCGTGTGGGAGGGGAGTGATCGGCCACCCAGAGTCGCAGAGTCGGAGATTATCGATGAATATCTCCGTATCTGCGGTAGATTCACTTCATGCAGACCTACCGGATCGCCCGTGCCGCGCAGCTGCTCGGGGTGAGCGACGACACGGTTCGTCGATGGATCGAGCAGGGGCTGCTGCCGGTCACCGATGCGGTTCCGGCAGAGATCCCCGGGGATGCCGTCGCGGCGCGAGCCGTCGCCCTCGCGGAGGAGGCGAAGAAGGCCGGAGACGTGCTCTCCAGCGCCCGCAACCGCTTCGTCGGCATCGTCACCCGGGTGCAGGTCGACGGGTTGATGGCACAGATCGACATCCAATCCGGACCGCATCGGGTCGTCTCGCTGATCTCGTCCGAAGCGGTGCGCGAACTCCGGCTCGAGGTCGGTTCGCTCGCCACCGCATCCGTCAAGGCGACCCAGGTCGTCGTCGAGGTCCCGAAGGGCTGACATGAACCGCACGTTCCGCCGTTCCGCGGTCGCCGTCCTCGCCGCCGTCGCGCTCGCCCTCGCGGGCTGTGCGAGCGCCGACGGGAGCACGGCGACACCGACGATTGCGGAGGGCGGCCTGAGCGGAGACCTCACGGTCTACGCCGCCGCCTCCCTCAGCGGGGCCTTCGACGCGATCGGGGAGGCCTTCACCGCCGAGAACCCGGGCGTGAGGTTCAGCCCCGTGTATGACGGCTCGTCGACCCTGGTCACGCAGATCCTCGAAGGCGCGCCGGCCGACGTGTTCGCATCCGCCGACGAGGCCAACATGGACAAGGCGACCGATGCCGCGGTGGATCCTGCGTTGTTCGCCTCCAACACCCTCGTGATCGCCGTGCCGACCGGCAACCCGGGCGAGGTCGGGGCACTGGCCGATCTGGCCGACGTGACCACGGTGCTGTGCGCGCCGGAGGTGCCCTGCGGTGCGGCCTCCGCGAAGCTGCTCTCCACGGCGGGCGTGACGGTCGACGCCGCGAGTCTCGAGCAGAACGTGACGGCCGTGCTCACGAAGGTCGCCGCCTCCGAAGCCGACGCCGGACTCGTGTACGCCACCGACGTGATCGGTCGTGACGATGTCGAGGTGATCGTGCCCGACGGCGCCGACGAGGTCGTCAACCACTACCCGATCACCGCGCTCTCCGACGCGCCGAACGTCGAGGCGGCCGAGGCGTTCGTGGCCTTCGTGCTGTCGGCGGAGGGTCAGAGGATCCTGGCGGACTTCGGCTTCGGAGCCCCGTGAGCGCGGCACCTGCGCACGGATACGCTCCGCGCGCTCTCGCAGTTCCCGCCCTCGTCGGACTGGTCTTCCTGGTCCTGCCGCTCACCGCTCTCGTCGCGCGGGTGCAGTGGTCGACCTTCCTCGCGGATGTGACGTCGCAGGCTGCGCTCTCGGCACTCCTGCTCTCGCTCGGCACCGGCCTCGTGGCCACCGTCGTGTGCATCATCGTGGGCGTGCCACTCGCGCTGTACATCGCCCGCTCCGGCCCTCGACTGGCAGCGGTGCTGCGCGCCGTCGTCACGGTGCCACTGGTGCTGCCGCCGATGGTGGGCGGTGTCGCGCTGCTGTACCTGTTCGGGCGTGCAGGGTGGCTCGGCGGACTCGGTCTGTCCTTCAGCACCCCGGCGGTGGTGCTGGCGCAGACGTTCGTCGCGCTGCCGTTCCTGGTGCTGGCCGTGGAGGGTGTGGTGCGCACCTCGGGTGTGGACTACGAACGCACGGCGGCGGCGCTCGGAGCCGGCCGATGGACGATCCTGCGCCGCATCACCCTGCCGCTCGCGGCTCCGGGCATCGTCGCCGGCGTCGTGCTGTGCTTCGCGCGGGCCATCGGCGAGTTCGGCGCGACGGCGCTGTTCGCCGGAAATCGGCCTGGGGTCACGCAGACAATGCCGCTGGCGATCTACACGGCGTTCAACGGAGCGGGAGTGTCGCAGGGCACGGCGGTCGCCCTCGCGCTGCTGCTGCTCGCCACCGCGATCGTCGTACTGCTGCTGGTGCGCGGCTGGCGGCCGGGGGTGACACGATGACTCCGTCGGAGCACCACGCCGCCGCAGCGCCGGGGCTGCGGGCGCAGGTGGTCGTCGAACGCGAGCACTTCGCCGTCGAGGTCGCGGTGCAGGTCGCGGTCGGTGAGACCGTCGCCATCATGGGGCCCAGTGGTGCGGGCAAATCGACCCTGCTGCAGGCGCTCGCAGGGCTCGAGCCGCTGACTGCAGGGGAGATCGAGGTCGACGGACGCGTGGTCGACCGCGTCGCCGCTCCGCGCGTGCGGACCGCACCCATGAACCGGGGCATCGTGCTGCTCGGCCAGGATGCGCGGCTGTTCCCCCACCTGTCGGTGCGCGAGAACGTCGCCTTCGGCCCTCGCGCGGCAGGAGAGGACGCCCGCACCGCGCGCGACTCGGCCGATGAGTGGCTTGCACGCGTCGGACTCCCCGGAGCGGGGGATCGCATGCCGCGCGAGCTCTCCGGCGGCGAAGGGCAGCGCGTCGCGGTCGCCAGAGCGCTCGCCGCATCTCCGCGCGCGGTGCTGCTCGACGAACCGCTGGTGGCGCTCGATCCGGCGACGGCGGGCGACATCCGACAGATGCTGCGCGATCAGCTCACCGGGATCACCACGCTCGCGGTCACGCACGACGCCGCGGACGCCGTCGCGCTGGCTGACCGTCTCGTGGTCATCGAGTCGGGGCGTGTCACGCAGACCGGACCCGTGCGCGACGTGCTGTCTGCGCCCGCCTCGGACTTCGTCGCCTCGATCGCGGGCGTCAATCGGCTGGTGGGCGTCGCGGCGGACGGCGGGTGGCGCAGCGGTCACCGGCGTCTCGCGAGCACGGATGCCGCCTCGCTCGCGCTCGCCGCGGTCGTGGGCTCGCCGCTCGCCGCCGTGTTCCGTCCCGAGCATGTGCAGGTCGTCGGTGATGCGGAATCGGATGCCTGGGAGACCGAGGTCACACGACTCGAATCCACGCTCGCCGGGGTGCGGGTGCAGACCGAGTCGTGCGCGGTCGATGTCTCGCTCGCCGAAGCGGACGGGCTCGCGCCGGGGGATCAGGTCCGCCTGCGGATAGACCCCGAGCGCGTGCGCTTCGTATCCGTGGTCTGAGCAGCCCCGGGGAGGCCGTCGCAACGCTGACAATCTCCCGCTCGCCGTCGCCGAGGCGGCCCCGACCGAGTCTCGGCGGGTTAGTCTCGAACGATGACGGGGAGCGGGGGAGCGCCATGACGGCCGTACCGGTCGTGATCGGTGTGCGCCCGCCGCACGCCGCATCGGCGCCGCAGGCGGCCGGCCAGGAGGCCCTCAGTGGCGGTCTCGTCGACACGCATGGCCGTGTGCATCGTGATCTGCGCATCTCGCTCACCGACCGCTGCTCGCTGCGCTGCACCTATTGCATGCCCGAGCAGGGCAACGAATGGCTCGCCCGCACGAGCATCCTCTCCACCGACGAGATCGTCGAGGTCGCCGAGGTCGCCGCCGCTCTCGGCATCCGCACGTTCCGCCTCACCGGCGGCGAGCCGCTGCTGCGGAGCGACATCGTCGAGGTCGTGCGGCGCATCGCCCGCATCGAGGGGGAGGACGGCCCCGTCGAGGTCGCGATGACCACCAACGGCATCAGCCTCGCCCCGAAGCTCCCCGACCTGATCGATGCCGGACTCACGCGCCTCAACATCAGCATCGACACGGTCGACCGTCAGCGCTTCGCCGATCTCACCCGGCGCGACCGACTAGACGACGTGTTCGAGGGCATCGCCGCGGCCGCGGCCTCGTCCCTCCGCCCTCTCAAGCTGAACGCGGTCGCCATGCGCGGCATCAACGACGACGAGCTGGTCGACCTCGTGGAGTTCGCGATGAGGATGGGCGCGCAGCTGCGCTTCATCGAGCAGATGCCGCTGGATGCCGGACACACCTGGGACCGAGCCTCGATGGTCACGCGCGAGGAGATCCTCGCATCCCTGGGCGAGCGTTGGCGTCTCGACCCGGTCGAGGGTCGTGGGGGAGCGCCGGCCGAGAAGTGGCGCATCGACGGCGGACCGCACGAGGTGGGTGTGATCGCCTCGGTCACCGCCCCGTTCTGCGGCGCCTGCGACCGTCTGCGCCTGACCGCCGACGGTCAGCTGCGCAACTGTCTGTTCTCGAACGTCGAGTACGACCTGGTCGACGTGCTTCGCGGCGCCGACGCCGTACCGGGCGCGCGTGCCGGGGGGATCGCCGCGATGCTGCGTTCCTGCGTGCACGGCAAGCTCCCGGGACACGCGATCAACGACCCCTCGTTCCTGCAGCCGGCGCGCGGCATGAACGCGATCGGCGGCTGAGCGCGGGTCGAACATGACCCTCCCGGTCCGAGTTCTCGGCGTGTGGGCCGAGGGGGCGCGCGGGACCGACTCAAGGCACAGGGGGTGCACGGATGTGGGAGCCGATCGGGCAGGGGCGTGACGGGTACCGCCTGACGATCCGGGCGACGCGAGTCTCCATGCGCCAGCTCGTGGCGATCATCGTCGGCTGCGTGGCTGTGGGAGGGTCCGCTGCCACGGCGGCGTTGATCGCGATCTCCCTCGAGACCGATTCCATCCTCGGCAGGTCCGGTGTCGTCGCGGTCGCCGGTGGCGTGGCTGTCGTCATCGTGCTCGCCCTGTTGTGGATCTTCGCCTGGCGAAGGAAGCGCTACGTCATCGAGTGGGATGACGGGGGGGATCCGGATCATGGGTGCCGGGGTGGAGCGAGCGCTCCCCTGGGCCTCCATCGCTCGTGTGCTGATCCGCCTCGACACGGACTACGCCCGCGTCGAGGTGAGGGGCACGGGCGGCGAGTCCGTGACGCTTTTGGCCGGATTCGGCTCCCAAGACGTGAAGAAGGCCCACGCGATCGACCCGATTCCGGGAGAGGTCGCCGACCTGCTGCACCGCCATCTTTCTGTTGAACAGCCGAGCAGGAGAGACGCCCTCGGCCTGCACGTCTTCCTGCGGAAACTGCACGCCGCCGCGTGAGCGCGGCAGTCGGCAACGAGGGGCTTTATTTTCGTATACACAATTCCGTGATTTTCGTATACAGTAAGTGCATGAGTGAGCACCTGGTGAACGGAAAGCCCGTCACTGACGAGCAGATTCAGGCGTGGGCGGACGAGGCCGAGGCCGGCTACGACTTGTCGAAACTCCCGAAACCGCGTCGAGGTCGACCGACGGTGGGCGATGGCCCCGGCGCGGTGATCCCTGTGCGGCTCGATGCGACCACGATCGCAGCGCTGACAGCGCGCGCTGATGCCGAGGGTATCGCCACGCGTTCTGAGGCGATTCGCGCCGCAGTGCGCGAGTGGGCGCACGTTGCCTGACCTGCACCGATCAGCCCGCAAACACTACCGGCGCGACCAGCTCGACGACTCTTCCGTGCTTTATGCCGTCGAGCATGTCCTGCACTCGCGCCCGCTCGACGACGAAGACGACCCGCGCCGCTGGCTTATGATCGCCGCCGACCCTTCAGGCCGCCTCCTCGAGCTCGTCGTGCTGATCTACGACGACAGTTACGAGCTGATCATCCACGCGATGAAGGCCCGAGCTCAGTACCTCGACGAGCTGTAGATCGATTCTCTTCCACCTCTAGGCGAGGAACTCCCGGGCCGCGGCCGAGAGGGCGGTCACGCCGACCTCGATCGTCGGGTGGATCTCTGGCGCGAAGAACGGCGAGTGGTTGGTGGGGATGTCCTCCCCGAGGCGACCGGCGGCGACCGCCTCGGCGAACCGCGTGGGGTCGATGCCGCCCCAGAACCAGAACACGAGAGGCACTCCGGCGTCGCGGGCGAACCATGAGACGTCCTCGCTGCCGGTGAACATGCCGGGGTCGATGACGGCCGCCTCGCCCAGCGCGCGCTGCAGCGCTGCGGTGACGCGTGCGGTGGCGTGCTCGTCGTTGATCGTGGCCGGCAGTGTGTGATCGGTGCGGATCTCGGGCTCGCGCTCGGCGCCCGAGGCCGTGGCCTCGGCCCGCACGATGCGCTCCACGCTCGCGAGCACCTTCTCGCGCGTCTCCTCGTTCGGGTAGCGCAGGCTCAGTTCGAGCTTCGCCTCGGCGGGGATGATGTTGTTCTTGAGGCCGGCGTGGATCGAGCCGACCGTCACGACCGCGACGCCCTGCGGATCGATCTCGCGGGAGGCGATGGTCTGGGGGGGGGGGGGGGGGGGGGAGCCGTGTCCGCCGCGCCCGTGCAGGGTGACGGTGAGCCCGTCGGAGGCCGCCATCTGCGTGCCGCTGCGCACGCCGATCACGCCGGCGGGAAGCGGCGTGACGTGCTGGCCGAGCACCACGTCGGGCTTCGGGTAGCGGTCGAGGATGCCGTCGTCCAGCATCGCGCGCGCCCCGGCGCCGTACTCCTCGGCGGGCTGGATCAGCACGACGAGGGTTCCCGACCAGCCGGAGCGCTCGGAGACGAGCTTCTCGACCGCGCCGATCATGGCGGTGACGTGCATGTCGTGACCGCAGGCGTGCATGACGGGAACGGTCGTGCCCGCCGGGTCGATGCCCTTGGCGGTGCTCGCGTACGACAGGCCGGTCTGCTCCTCGACCGGGAGCGCGTCCATGTCGGCCCGAACCCACACGACCGGACCTTCGCCGTTTCGCAGCACGCCGACGACGCCGGTGACTCCGACGCCCTCTTCGACCTCGAGGCCCAGGTCGCGCAGATGCTGGGCGGCGATGCCGGCGGTGCGCGTCTCCTGGAACGAGAGCTCGGGGTGCTGGTGCAGGTCGATGTAGAGCGCTTCGAGATCGATCGTCATGGCCCGAGCCTAGCCCTGCGAGCGGCTCGTGCCGAGGGTGCGCGATCGACGGATCAGGCGGGGTGCACGTAGGTCGGCAGTTGCGGCCCCGGGCGCAGCACGGCGTTCACGATCGCCTGGATCGCGAACTCGCTCGTCTCCCCGAGCTCGACGGTCCCGGGGTGCAGGAGCCACTGCAGCTGCAGGCCGTCCATCACCGCGAGGATCGCGGCGGAGGCTGCGGCGATGGTGTCCGGATCGCGCACGCCCTCCTGGGCGCACAGCTCGTGGAATGCGGCGGTGACTTCTCGACGCAGGGTCGTGTACCGCTCCTCGAAGTAGTCCCTGGCGGGGTGGTCGTCGGTCACGGACTCGGCGGAGAGCACCGTGTACGCCTGCACGATGCCGGGCCGTTTCTCGTTCGCGAATGCCGTGCGCACCAGGTGCAGGAACAGCTCGGGTCCGCCGGGGATGTGCTTCTCCGCGAGCTCCGCGACGTCGGCCTGATCGCGGTAGGCGAGCACCTCGAGCAACAGCTTCTGCTTCGAGCCGAAGTGGTGGAGGACGCCCGCATGCGTGATGCCGACCTGCTCAGCCACATCGGCCAGGGTGCCGTTGGTCGACCCCTTGTTGCCGAAGATCTCCACGGCCGCCTTGAGGATCTGCTCGCGCTTCGCGAGGGTCGCCGGGCGCACGCGCACGGTCTGGTCGCTGTCTGACACCGCGGCCTCCTCTCCATCGTCGGATTGTGCTTGCGATCAAACTTACTACTCGGTAACCTCACGGAAGCTTACTTTCTCGACAGTAAGCAAATCACGACAGTCGGCGGACTCCCCGTCCTCCGGCGACGCCGCACAAAGACCCGTGCCCCTAGGAGAAGCAATGAAGCTCAGAAAGTCTCTGATCGCCGTGACCGCGATCACCGCCCTCGGCGTATCGGCCCTCGCCGGTTGCTCGACAGGCGGTGGATCCGACGAGGGTGCCGGCTCCGCATCCCTCACCATCGCCAAGCCAGACGGCGCGATCACCACCGAGTCGAACAACCCCTTCGTCGGTGATTCCTCCGCGTCGAAGTACGGCTACGGCAAGGTGATCTTCGAGACCCTCGGCCTCGTGAACCAGACCGGCGACCGCGGCGTGACCCCGTGGCTCGCCGAGAGCATCGAGTGGAACGACGACTACACCGTTCTCACGGTCGTCCCTCGCAAGGACGTCACCTGGAGTGACGGCACGCCCTTCACCGCCGACGACATCGTCTTCTCATACGAGCTCGTCTCCACCCCGGCTCTGGACACGGCCGGCCTGCAGTTCGAGGGGGCCGTGGTCGAGGGCGACGCGGTCGTGCTGACCTTCGCCGAGTCGAAGTACGTCAACCAGGCCCGCGTGCTGCACGTGCCGATCGTCCCGAAGCACATCTGGGAGAACCTCGACGACCCGGCCACGAACCCCGTCAAGGGCGACGACCTCGTGGGCACCGGCCCCTACGTGCTCTCGAACTGGTCGACGGAGTCGGTCACCCTCGAAGCCCGCGACGACTACTGGGGCGGTGACCTCGCGGTGCCCGAGCTGCACTACGTCTCCTACGGCGACAACACCGCGCTCACCACGGCACTCGCCAACGGCGACGCCGACTGGGCTCAGGCGTTCATCCCGCAGATCGAGGAGCAGTTCCTCTCGGCCGACCCCGAGCACAACAAGTTCTGGGCGGCGCCCACCACCGGTTCCGCGACGCTGTTCATGAACCTCCAGCAGAAGCCGTTCGACGACCCCGCATTCCGTCAGGCTCTCGCCTGGGTGATCGACCGCGACGCCTACGTCGACATCGCGCGTGAAGGCGCGAGCGAGCCCGTCTGGTCGGTCACAGGCCTCTCCTCGATCCTCGACGACGAGATCCAGCCCGAGTTCACGGACAAGGAGTACGCGGTCGACGCCGAGAAGGCCCGCGATCTGCTCACCACCGCCGGCTACACCTGGAAGGACGACGCGCTGATCGACCCCGACGGCGAGCCTGTGTCGTTCACGCTCTCGGTCCCCTCCGGATGGAGCGACTGGAACACCGCGCAGGAGCTGATCGCCGAAGACGTCACCGAGGCCATCGGCGCCGAGGTCAAGATCGACATGCCGGATTGGGGCGGCTGGGCCGACCCCCGCGACAACGGCACGTTCTCGGCGATCATCCACTGGCTCGAGGACAGCGGCACGGCGTACGGCCTCTACACCTCGACCATGGATCCGCGCTGGATCTCGCCCGAGGGCAAGGCCGGCTTCAACTTCGGTCGCTTCGACGACCCGGTGGCGACGGCGGCGCTGAACACCTACGCCAACGCCTCGTCGGACGAAGAGCGCACGACGGCCCTCGACACGCTGCAGACGATCTTCTCCGAGCAGGTGCCGGCCATCCCGCTGGGCGCGCACCCGCTGCTGGGTGAGTTCAACACCCGCAACTACGTCGGGTGGCCCTCGGACGAGGACCCGTACGCGTCGGCCGACCCGACGCAGCAGAACATCGTGCAGATCCTCACGAAGCTGAAGCCCGCCGAGTAGGCACCATCCTGCAGGGGAGCCCGCGCCGAGGGCGGTGCGGGCTCCCCGATCAGATCGACGAAGGACACCCCATGCCAGAACCCCTGCTCAGCGTGCGCGACTTCTCGGTCGTGTACGACGTCGATCCCCCCGTCGAGGCGGTGAAGAACGTCACCCTCGAACTGCAGCGCGGCGAGATCCTCGGCCTCGCCGGGGAGAGCGGATGCGGAAAGACCACCCTCGCCTACGGCGTGCAGCGCCTGCTGCGCGCACCGGCCGTCATCACCGGCGGCAGCGTGACCTTCCATGACGTCACCGGCGTCGACATCGACATCAACGCTCTCGATGTCGACGCGATGCAGCGGTTCCGCTGGGACAAGGTGTCGATGGTGTTCCAGGGGGCGATGAACGCCCTCAATCCGGTGGCGACGATCGGGTCGCAGCTGGAGGACGTCTTCGAGGTCCACCGTCCCGACATGAATCGCGCGCAGCGGCGTGCCGAGTCCGAGGAGCTGCTGGAGATCGTCAAGGTCGGACGCCAGCGCATGCGCTCCTTCCCGCACGAGCTCTCCGGCGGCATGCGCCAGCGCGTGATGATCGCGATGGCCCTCGCCCTGCGCCCGCAGCTGATGGTCATGGACGAGCCCACGACCGCCCTCGACGTGCTGGTGCAGCGGGAGATCCTCAAGCAGATCTCGCAGCTGCGGCACGAGTTCGGCTTCTCGGTGATCTTCATCACCCACGACCTTCCTCTCCTCTTGGAGATCAGCGACCGGATCGCGATCATGCGCGAGGGCGAGATCATCGAACTCGCGACCGCGGAGCGCATCTGGACGCAGCCCGCGCACGAATACACGAAGACGCTGCTGTCGTCGTTCCCCCGACTCACCGGGGAGAGAGGGGTGCTGGTGCGATGACCACCCTCGAATTCCGAAGCGTCACGAAGGCCTACAACGTCCGCGGCGCCGGCCAGATCAAAGCCCTCGACGATGTGAGCTTCACCCTGACCTCCGGGCAGACGATCGGGCTGGTCGGCCAGTCCGGAAGCGGCAAGTCCACGATCGCGAAGATCCTCACCCAGCTCGAGACCCCGACCAGCGGAGAAGTGCTGCTCGACGGCGCACCCATCCCTCGGCGAGGCAGGGGTCTGCGGAAGTACCGGCAGCAGCTGCGCATGGTGTTCCAGGACCCGTTCGCCTCGCTCAACCCGTACCACTCGATCCGCTACCACCTGGAGCGTCCGATCCGCCTCGACGATGTCGTGCCGAAGCGGGAGACGGAGGCCGAGGTGCGCCGACTCCTCGACCGCGTGCGCCTGGATGCGGACGCCGTGATCGACCGCCGCCCGCACGAGCTGTCGGGCGGCCAGCGGCAGCGGGTGGCCATCGCGCGTGCCCTCGCCTCGCGTCCCTCGCTCCTGGTCGCCGACGAGCCCGTGTCGATGCTCGATGTCTCGATCCGCCTCGGTGTGCTGAACCTGCTCGCCGACCTGCAGCGCGAAGAGGGGCTCGGCGTGCTCTACATCACCCACGACCTCGCCACCGCCCGCCACTTCAGCGACGAGATCATGGTGCTCAACCAGGGCCGCGTCGTGGAGTACGGCGCCGCCGACGACGTGATCCTCAACCCGCAGGACCCGTACACGCGCGAACTGCGATCTGCTTCCCCCGACCCGGACAAGTTCTTCGCACAGGCAACATCGACCGGAGGCGCACTGTGAGCACCGCGTTCCCCCAGCTCGACGACGACGACCTCGTCGCCCGCGACGCCCTCGAGGTGGGCACCACCGCGACCGCGGCAGAACGCGGACGACGGCGCGTGCCATGGCGCTTCTTCGCCGGTCGCGCGGCCTTCTACCTGTTCACGCTCTGGGCCGCCATCACGATCAACTTCTTCCTGCCGCGCTTCATGAAGGGCGATGCGGTCAGCTCGTACCTCGCACGCAACCGCAGCGTGAGCCCCGAGGCCGAGGCGTCGCTGCGCATCCTGCTCGGCATCGACACGGACAAGTCGATCTGGCAGCAGTACATCGAGTACTGGGGGATGCTGCTGCGCGGCGATCTCGGCATCTCGACGCTGCACGGTCTGCGCCCGGTCGCGGAGGTGCTCGCGTCAGCCCTGCCGTGGACGCTCGGCCTGGTCGGCATCGCGACCATCATCTCGTTCACGATCGGCACCGTCGCCGGAGCGGTCGTCGGATGGAAGCGCGGCAGCAAGCTCGACGCGATCATCCCGGTGACGACGTTCTTCAACACCATCCCGTACTTCTGGCTGGGCCTCATCGCGATCGCGATCTTCTCCTCCACCCTGAAGTGGTTCCCCTCATCGCATGCCTACGACAAGGGGCAATCCCCGGAATGGAGCTTCGACTTCATCGGGCAGGTGATCATGCACGGCACGCTGCCGGCACTGACCATCGTGGTCGCCTCGCTCGGCGGCTGGGTGCTCGGCATGCGCAACATGATGCTGACCGTGCTCGACGACGACTACATCACGGTCGCTCAGGCCAAGGGCATGCCCAACAAGCGGGTGCTCTGGGGCTACGCCGCCCGAAACGCGGTGCTGCCGCAGGTGCAGAGCTTCGCGCTGTCGATCGGGTTCATCGTCGGCGGCACCATCGTGATGGAGATGGTGTTCAGCTATCCGGGCGTCGGCAAGCTCCTGCTCGATGCCACCAACGCCAAGGACTTCGCCCTCATGCAGGGCGTGTTCCTCGTGATCACGCTGTCGGTGCTCGTGGCCAACATCCTCGCGGATGTGGTCTACGCCTACCTCGACCCGCGCACGCGCCAGATGGAGTCCTGACATGACCGTTCCCACCACCGCCCACAGCACGGCGCCCGACGGATCGGCCGTCGTCTCCGGCATGCCGGAGACCGCCACGCTGCGCACCCCGCCCGCCGCCGCCCCGCCGCGCAAGACGTTCTGGTCGCAGCTCTCCCAGGCGTTCGCGATGTTCCGCAACCCCAAGTCGATCGCCGGGCTCATCATCCTCGGGGTGTTCGTGCTCATCGCCATCCTCGCGCCGTGGATCTCGCCGTACGGTCCGACGCAGAAGGACCGCACCGCCCTGCGCCAGCCCCCCTCCTGGGAGCACTGGCTGGGCACGACGCACATGGGGGAGGACGTGCTGAGCCAGATCATCTACGGCACCCGTGGCGTCATCGTGGTCGGCTTCCTCGCCGCCTTCATCGCCACGATCATCGCGATCACCATCGGTGTGATCGCCGGGTACGTGCGCGGCTGGAAGAGCGAGTCGCTGTCGGCGCTGACCAACGTGTTCCTGGTGATCCCCGGCATCCCGCTGATCATCATCATCGCCTCCCAGTTCGAGAACCCGCCCCTGATCGTGATCGCCGCCGTGCTCGGCATCACGGGATGGGCCTGGGGCGCCCGAGTGCTGCGTGCCCAGACGATGTCGCTGCGCAACCGCGACTTCATCCAGGCCGCGCGCGCCAACGGTGAACCGCTGCGCCGCATCATCACGGTCGAGATGCTGCCGAACCTGATGGCGCTCATCGCCTCGAGCTTCGTCGGGACCGTGACGGCGGCCATCCTCGGTCTCACCACGCTGGCGTTCATCGGGGTGATCCCGGTGAGCAACCTGAACTGGGGCACCATCCTGTTCTGGGCCCAGCAGAACGGCGCGTTCCCGCGTCTGTGGTGGTGGTACGTGCCCGCCGGCCTCTGCATCGCGATCATCGGCGTCGCCCTCTCGCTCATCAACTTCGGCATCGACGAGTACGTCAACCCGCGCCTGCGCTCCGCGGGCGAGCGGGCCAGAGCGATGAAGAAGAAGGGGCTGAACGTGAACGACGCCGTCACGGCCGTCCGCAGCGTGCCCCTGCCCGAGAAGGCTCCCGATCCCGTAACCTCGACGACTTCCCCAGACTCCTCGAAGACCTCGACCCAGAACACGAAGTGATGACCTCTCAGACTCTGACCACGCAGCTCCCGTACCAGGACCCCGCTCTCTCGATCCCCGAACGCGTGGCCGACCTCCTCAGCCGCATGACGCTGGAGGAGAAGGTCGGGCAGATGCTCCAGCTCGACGCCCGCGACGACATCGACGACCACATCGCCCGCCGTCACGCCGGATCGATCCTGCACACCTCGCCGGAGCGCATCCTGCGGGCGAACGAGCTCACGGCGCAGACCCGGCTCCGCATCCCGCTGCTGGTGGCGGAGGACTGCATCCACGGGCACTCGTTCTGGCCGGGAGCGACGATCTACCCCACGCAGCTCGGCATGGCCGCGTCGTGGGATTCCGACCTCGTCGAGCGCGTCGCCCGCGCGACCGCCGAAGAGGTCGCGGTGACCGGCATCCACTGGACGTTCTCTCCCGTGCTGTGCATCGCGCGCGACCTGCGCTGGGGTCGCATCGACGAGACCTTCGGCGAAGACCCGTTCCTGATCGGCGAGCTGGCCTCGGCGATGGTGCGCGGCTACCAGGGCGACGGACTCGACGATCCGACCGCGATCCTCGCGACCGCCAAGCACTTCGCCGGGTATTCCGAGACGCAGGGCGGGCGTGATGCGAGCGAGGCCGACATCTCACGGCGCAAGCTGCGCTCGTGGTTCCTGCCGCCGTTCGAGCGCGTCGCCCGCGAAGGATGCCGCACGTTCATGCTCGGCTATCAGACCACCGACGGCGTGCCGATCACGACCAACGACTGGCTGCTCAGCGACGTGCTGCGCGGTGAGTGGGGCTACACCGGCACGCTCATCACCGACTGGGACAACGTCGGTCGCATGGTGTGGGAGCAGCGGATCCAGCCCGACATCACGCACGCGGCCGCGGCAGCCGTGCGGGCGGGCAACGACATGATCATGACCACTCCGTCGTTCTTCGAAGGAGCGCTGGACGCGGTGGCCGAGGGCATGCTCGCCGACGACGCGTTCGATGCGGCGGCCGCGCGCATCCTCACGCTCAAGTTCGAGTTGGGGTTGTTCGAGAACCCGCGTCTTCCCGGAACCGAGCTCGACGCCGTGGTGGGCAGTGCGGCGCACGCCGAGCTGAACCTCGAGGTCGCCCGACGCTCGCTGGTGCTGCTCGAGAACGACGGTGTGCTGCCGCTCGACCCCGCGTCGGCGCTGAAGGTCGCCGTGACCGGGCCTCTCGCCGACGATGCCCAGACACAGCTCGGCGACTGGGCAGGCGGCTCCGGTCAGGCGGGCTGGCTCGACGGCCAGCCCCGCGAGATGATCACGACCGTGCTCGACGGTCTGCAGTCGGTCGACGGCTGGACCATCACGCACGCCCGCGGCGCCGACATCCTCACGCTCGAAGAAGACCCGCAGGGGCCGTTCTTCCCCGACAAGCAGCCGCGTCCGCCGGTGGTGAAGGCCTGCGAGCCGGATGCCGCGCTGATCGCGGAGGCCGTCGCCGCGGCATCCGACTCCGACGTCGTCGTGGCGGTCGTCGGCGACCGGATCGAGCTGGTCGGCGAAGGGCGCTCCACTGCGACGCTCGAGCTCATCGGCGGGCAGAACGCCCTGATCGATGCGCTCATCGCGACCGGCACGCCCGTCGTGATCGTGCTGCTCGCCTCGAAGCCGCTCGTGCTCCCGGCATCGGCATCGAAGGCCGCCGCCGTGATCTGGGCGGCGAACCCCGGCATGCAGGGCGGGCGCGCACTCGCCGACATCATCTCCGGCGCGGCCGAACCGTCGGGGCACCTGCCGATCTCGTTCGCGCGCCACGTCGGCCAGCAGCCGACCTATTACAACCAGATCCGCGGACAGCACGGCGATCGCTATGCCGACCTCACGCAGTCGCCCGCCTGGGCATTCGGCGAGGGCCTCTCGTACACGACGGTGGAGTACTCCGACCTGACGCTCGACGCGACTTCGCTGCGGGAGTCCGACACCATCGTCGGTCATGTCACGGTGTCGAACACCGGGGAGCGGTCCGTGCGCGAGACCGTGCAGGTGTACGTGCGCGACTCCGTGACGAGCGCGAGCTGGACCGACAAGGAGCTCAAGACCTTCCGTCAGGTCGACCTCGCCCCCGGCGAGTCCGCGCGCGTGCGGGTGGAGCTGCCGGTCGCCGACTGCACGATCGTGGATGCCGCGGGCAACCGCATCGTCGAGGCCGGCGCCTTCGAGCTGCTCGTCGGCCCCAGCTCCCGCGACGAGGCTCTCCTCTCCGCGGACTTCGAGGTCGCCTGACCTGTCGTAGCCCTGGCCCGCCGAGACCCACGCCCCTCGCCGAGACCCACTGCCGCCGACGTCTGTGGCGATGGGTCTGGCGGGCGAGCGTGGGTCTCGGCGATAGTGACGCGGCGACGCGAGGGTTCAGTCCTGCAAGCGCTGGGGGCCGGCGCCCTGGGTGCCCAGGGCGTCGTCGGGGTTGAGCAGGCCGCACGCCTTCATCGACAGGCAGCCGCAGCCGATGCATCCGGTGAGTTCGCGTTCGAGTCGTTCGATGCCCTCACGGCGCTTCTCGAGTTCGCGCTTCCAGCGCCTCGAGGCCCGCTGCCAGTCGGCGTGGCTCGGAGTCTCGGTCAGGGGCACGTCGGCGAAAGCCGTCTGCACGTCGGACAGCGGGATGCCGAGGCGTTTGGCGACCGTGATGAGCGAGACGCGGCGCAGCATGTGCCGGGCGTAGCGGCGCTGGTTCCCGGGAGTGCGGGTCGAGGCGATGAGACCGAGCGACTCGTAGAAGTGCAGAGCGGAAGCGGCGACTCCGGTGCGCCTGGTCATCTCGCCGATCGTCAGCGGCTCGTCGGGTGCGTGCGGACTCATCCCGGTGCCTTCCTCGATTTGACCTCAAGTATACTTGAGGTTTTACGGTTGTCAGGTGGCCCCGATACGGGCCGAACGACCGAACGAGGACAGCGTGACCCGAACGAAGACCCCGCGATGACCTATGTGATCGCTCTGCCGTGCGTCGATGTGAAGGACAAGGCCTGCATCGACGAGTGTCCCGTCGACTGCATCTACGAGGGCGAGCGGTCGCTCTACATCCACCCGGATGAGTGCGTGGACTGCGGTGCCTGCGAGCCGGTCTGCCCCGTCGAGGCCATCTACTACGAAGACGATCTGCCCGACGAGTGGCAGGACTACTACAAGGCCAACGTCGAGTTCTTCGACGAGATCGGATCTCCCGGAGGCGCCGCGAAGACGGGGATGCTCGCCTTCGACCACCCGGTCATCGCCGCACTCGCGCCCCAGGGAGAACACGCATGACCGTCGCCGAACCCCGCATCGCCATCGTCGGGGCGGGCCCTGCGGGCATCTACGCCGCCGACATCCTGCTCGGCCGCGTGCCGAACGCGGCGATCGACCTGTTCGAGAAGCTGCCGGCGCCCTACGGCCTGGTCCGCTACGGCGTCGCCCCCGACCATCCGCGCATCCGCAAGATCACCGATGCGCTGCACGAGGTGCTCTTGAACCCGCGCATCCGGCTGCGGTGCAACGTCGAGATCGGCGTCGACGTCGGGATCGACGAGCTGCGTGCGGCGTACGACGGGGTGATCGTGGCGACGGGGGCCGACCTCGACGTCGCCCTCGACATCCCCGGCATCGATCTGCCCGGATCCTTCGGCGCGGCAGACTTCGTCGCCTGGTACGACGGGCACCCTGATGCGCCGCGCACCTGGCCTCTCACGGCGGAGACGGTGGCCGTGCTCGGTGCGGGCAACGTGGCGCTCGACGTGACGAGGATCCTCGCCACGCACGCCTCGGCGCTGACCCACACCGACACTCCGGATGCCGTGCTCGATCAGCTCGCGGCCAGCCCGCTGCGCGACGTGCACCTGTTCGCCCGTCGGGGCCCCGCCGACGTGCGGTTCTCGGCCATGGAGCTGCGAGAGCTCGCCGAGCAGGACGACGTCGACGTGATCGTCGACCCGGAGGAGCTCGCTCTCGACGAGCACGCCGAGCGGATGGTCGCCCAGTTCTCGCAGCGCCGCATCATCGTGCGCACGATGACCGAGTGGGCGGCCCTCGATCCGGCGAGCCGCACCGCCTCGCGCCGCATCCACCTGCACTTGCGGCAGCGCCCGGTGCGACTGCTCGGCTCCGACGCCGTGACGGGCATCGAGATGGAGCGCACCGCCTCCGACGAGCTGGGCCGGATGGTCGGTACCGGGCACCTGCTGCGCTATGAGGTCGGGGCGGTCTATCGTGCCGTGGGCTATCGCTCGACCCCTGTTCCCGGGATGCCGTTCGACGCCGATCTCGGCGTCGTGCCGCACGTCGAGGGACGCGTCGTGGACGCGGAGGGTGCACCGATCCCGCGGCTGTACGCGACCGGCTGGATCAAGCGTGGCCCGGTCGGGCTGATCGGCTCGACCAAATCGGACGCCGCACAGACCATCGGACATCTCGTGGACGACCTCGACGCCCTGGAGCGCGAGGCCCGCGACGACGACCCGATCGCGCATCTCACCCACGCCGTCGACTTCGACGGGTGGCTGCGCATCGATGCGGCCGAGCGCAGCGCCGGCGCGGACCGCGGTCGCGAGCGGACCAAGCTCGTCGAGCGTGAGGAGATGCTGATGCATGCCAAGCAGGAACAGATGATGGAGGCCGGCCGATGACCGCGACACCCGTACCCACCCCGATCGGCGAGGCGCTCAAGGCCGCGTTCCGCACGCACCCCGCCGGCGTCGCGATCATCACCGCGAGCACACCCGAGGGCCCGGTCGGTCTCACGGCGTCGAGTGTCGCCTCTGTGGCGGTCGACCCTGCCGCGATCGTGTTCTCCGTGACCCGTGCCACCGGTTCCGCCGGGGCGATCCTGGGGGCTGCGACCTTCGTGGTGCACCTGATCGACGACGAGCATGCCGACCTCGCGCAGAGCTTCGCCGTGAGCGGCTCCGAGCGATTCACGCCCGAGCAGGGGTGGGCCGCACTGCCGACCGGAGAGCCTCATCTCCCCGAGGCCAGGGCGGCGCTGCGCTGTCGGACGATCCAGACCGTGGCGGTCGGCTCGTCGACCGTCGTCATCGCCGAGGTCATCGACGTGCTGGCAGGGCCGACCGGCCGCCCGCTCGTCTACCTCGACCGCCGCTTCCACGCCCTTCCGAACGACACCCACCACTGAAAGGAAGACGTCATGTCCACTCTCTACACGCTCCCTGAGCTGCCCTACGACTACTCGGCCCTCGAGCCGCACATCTCGGGCAAGATCATGGAGCTGCACCACTCCAAGCACCACCAGGCCTACGTGACCGGTGCGAACACCGCGCTCGAGCAGCTCGCGACCGCTCGCAGCGCCGGCGACCTCGCGAACGTCAACAAGCTCGAGAAGGACCTCGCGTTCAACCTCGGCGGCCACATCAACCACTCGGTGTTCTGGGAGAACCTCTCGCCCGAGGGCGGCGGCGCCCCCGAGGGCGAGCTGGAGGCCGCACTGGTCGACGCGTTCGGGTCGATCGAGGCGTTCCGCGCGCACTTCACCGCGACCGCGCTCGGCGTGCAGGGATCGGGCTGGGCCGTGCTGGCGTGGGACAGCGTCGGAGCGCGCCCCGTGATCTTCCAGCTGTTCGACCAGCAGGGCAATGCCCCACTCGGCGTCACCCCGCTGCTGCAGCTGGACGTCTGGGAGCACGCGTACTACCTCGACTACCTCAACGTGCGCGCCGACTACGTCAAGGCGTTCTGGGAGCTGGTGAACTGGCCCGACGTGCAGCGTCGCTTCGAGGCAGCCCGCACGGCGACGAAGGGTCTCATCGTCGTGACCTGACCGTGATGTGCGGCCGGCCGTGAGTATCTGCGCGACCGGCCGTGCTCGCGGTCACGCGAGGGAGAGGAAGAGCCTCTCCAGTTCGGCCATCGACACCCCACCGGTGTCGGTGGCCGTCTCCGTCTCCGTCTCCGCCTCCGGGTCGGTCAGGCACTCCTTCATGGCGGAGGCGATGATCTGGAAGCCCGCCTTGTCGAGCGCCGAGGTGACGGCGGCGAGCTGTGTGACCACCGCGCGGCAGTCGCCTCCGCTTTCGACGGCGGCGATCACGGCCCCGAGCTGTCCCTGCGCGCGCTTGAGTCGATTGACGATCTTGCGCTGAGTCTCGGCGTCTGCGGATGACATGTTCGCTCCCTGAGTGTCGGCTGGACTTCTCACTATACCCCCTGGGGTATAGTGAGACCCAGATACCCGTGGGGGTATCGGTGAGGAGTCGAGAACAATGTGCCGAGCAGTCCGTTGCAAGACCTGTGGCAAGACGACCTGGGCGGGGTGCGGTGAGCACGTCGACGCTGTGCGGCGAACGGTTCCCGCATCGCAGTGGTGTTCCGGGCACCCGAAGGAGCAGACGCAGCGCGGCTTCTTCTCGCGGATGTTCCAGCGATGACGTCCTCCGAACCGCTCACGGTCGTCATCGTCGGCGGTGTCGCCGGGGGGATGTCCGCGGCTGCGCGCCTGCGCCGGCTCGACGAGCACGCGCAGATCGTGGTCTTCGAACGCGGACCCGAGGTCTCCTACGCGAACTGCGGGCTGCCCTATTACGTGGGAGGTGCGATCGCAGAACGCGAGTCGCTGCTCCTGCAGACGCCCGCGTCGCTGCGCAGCCGCTTCCGACTCGACGTCCGCGTGCGTCATGATGTCGTGCGCGTGGACACCGCCCAGAAGGTGGTCGAGGTCATGGACATCGACACCGGGCGCCGCTTCACGCAGCGCTACGACACGCTGATCCTCGCCACCGGTGCGCGCCCGCGGCGGGATGAGCCCCTCTCCGACGTCCCCGTCCGCAGTCTGCGGACGGTCGAAGACGCGGACGTGATCGATGCGTCGCTCTCACGCCCCGGAGTGCCGGTGGTGGTCGTCGGCGGTGGCTACACGGGCCTGGAAGCGGTCGAGAACCTCGTCGCACGGGGAGCGTCGGTCACCCTCGTGCAGCGGGGGCCCCACCTGCTCTCTCCTCTCGATGCGGAGATGGCCGCCCCGATAGCCGCCGAGATCCGTGCGCGCGGTGTCGACGTGCGCCTCGGGGTCGAGGTCGCCACGGCGGGGAGCGGCGCCGTCACGCTCAGCGACGGGTCGACGGTCGCCGCAGAACTGGTCATCGATGCCTCCGGTGTCGTACCGGAGACGGCGCTGGCGGAGGGCGCCGGCATCCGCCTCGGTGAGACCGGCGGCATCGCGGTCGATTCGATGTGCCGCACGAGCGCGCCCGACGTGTTCGCTGTGGGAGACGGCGTCGAGAAGCTCGAGCTCGTGGGCGGTGACACGGCTCTCATCACCATGGCCGGCCTCGCGAACCGGCACGGCCGCATGGTGGCCGATCTCATCGCGGGGCGGACCGAGACGGTGCGACCCGCACTCGGCACCGGGATCGTCCGCGTGTTCGGGATCGCCGCGGCGAAGGTGGGGTGGAGTGAACGGCAGCTCCGGGCGGCGGGGCGCGAGTTCTACGTCGTGCACGTGCACCCCGGATCCCATGCGGGGTACTACCCCGGTGCCGAGACGCTGTCGATGAAGCTGCTCGCCGACCCTGGATCCGACGCCATCCTCGGGGTGCAGATCGTCGGGCGGGACGGTGTGGACAAGCGGATCGACGTGGTGGCGACGGCCATGCAGGCCGGCATGCCCGCGGCCGAGCTCGCGCATCTCGAGCTCGCCTACGCGCCGCAGTTCGGCTCGGCGAAGGATGCGGTGAACATCCTCGGCTACGTCGCGGAGAACACCCGCACCGGCACCACTCCGACGATCCAGTGGCATGAGCTCGAGGCCGCGCAGACGGCGGGAGCCACCTTGATCGACGTGCGCTCGCCCGCGGAGTTCGCGGCCGGGGCGATTCCCGGTGCCCTCAACGTGCCGGTCGATGAGCTCAGGGATCGGCGGGAAGAACTGCCGGACGGGCCCGTCGTGGTCCACTGCCAGGTCGGATTGCGCGGGCACATCGCCACCCGGATCCTCCGGCAGCACGGTGTCGACGCGCGCAACCTCGACGGCGGCTATCGCACCTGGCGCGACGCCACCCTGCTTCGCGGCTAGAGCAGGCGCGCGGTCGTCCCACGCACGTTCAGCTCGTAGGGCAGCGCCGAGGGGATGTGCACGGCATCCGGGGTGGCGAGCTTCGCAAGCACCGCATCCGCTGCCCGCTCTCCCTGTCCGAGCGGGAACTGATCGACCGTGGTCAGGCGGAAGAACTCGCCGAGCTCGTGCCCGTCGATGCCGACGATCGACAGCTCCTCCGGCACGCTGAAGCCGAGGTCGCGAGCCGCGAGCAGGGCGCCGATGGCCATCTCATCCGACGCCGCGAACACCGCGGTCGGGCGGGGTCCCGGGCGTCCGAGCAGCTGCTTGGCCGCCCGGTATCCGCCCTCGACCGTGAAGTCGGCTGGTTCGAGGAAGGCATGGTTCAGGGGGAGGCCGGCCTTCGCCAGAGCCTTCTCGAAGCCCAGGCGGCGGTTGGTCGGGATGTGGAAGTCGATGTCGAACTCGGGGTTCGCTCCGATGTGCGCGATGTCGGTGTGGCCGAGGCTGATCAGGTGCTCGGTCGCCAGCTGCGCGACCGCGACGTCGTCGACCGTGAGGGTGTCGAGCTTCGGGTTCGGACCGCCGATCGCGATCACGGGAAGCCCGAGGTCGAGCAGGTACTGCGTCTCGTCCTCGTCGAGCTCGATCGACACCGCGATCACGGCATCCACGCGCTGCCGACGCAGGAACGTGTCGAACACGTGGCGGCGCACGTCCTTGTCGGCGGTGATGTTGTACAGCGTGATGTCGTAGCCCGCGCGCATGAGAGCGGCGGAGACGCCGGAGAGCACCGTGCTGAAGAACCACCGGTCGAGGAAGGGGACGATGACGCCGACGTTGCGGGTGCGACCGGAGGCCAGGCTCGACGCGCGCGACGAGACGACGTAGCCGAGCGACTGCGCCGCGGCCTGCACCCTCTCCTTCGCGGACTCGGACACATGGCCGCGTCCGCTCAGTGCGCGCGAGACGGTCGCGGTGGAGACTCCGGCGAGCCGGGCGACCTCATCGATGCTGGCCATGTGTTCCTTCTCGAAAAGTGCTCCGGTCGCGATTCCTGTCGTCTCACGGGGGAGTGAGCGGCAGGAATCGCGACCGGAAGGGCCTGTCAGGCCTGGATTGCGGTGGTGTACCAGACGGCGGTGTCGACCGGGATCGATGCGCCTTCGAACGGCTGGCTCTGCAGGATCACGAGGGCATCGGCCGGCAGGTCGATCGGCGCGGTGCCGAGGTTCGCGACCACGTGCACGTCACCGCGGCGGAAGGCCACCGCGTCGGGACCGGCGTCCTCCCACACCAGCGAGCCGCTGCCGAAGCCGTGCTCACGACGAGCGGCCAGCAGACGCTTGTACAGCGCGAGCGTCGACGAGGGGTCGACCTCCTCGACGTCGCGGGCGTAGGCCGACCAGTCGGCGGGCTGCGGGAGCCACGAGAGACCGGTGTCGTTGAAGCCGAACGCCGGAGCCTCCGCCTCCCAGGGCAGCGGCACGCGGCACCCGTCGCGTCCGTAGCGCTCGCCGTTCGTGCGGAACCAGGTCGGGTCCTGACGGTACTCGTCCGGGATCTCCATGGCTTCGGGCAGCCCGAGCTCCTCGCCCTGGTACAGGTACGAGGAACCGGGCAGAGCCAGCATGAGCGTCGTCGCGGCGCGGGCGCGAGCCAGGCCGATCGCGGTGTCCGGCTTGCTCGGGGTGTTCGGGCCGATGCCCTCGCCCTGGGGGTTCTCGGCGGTCAGCGCGAGGCGCGAGGCGTGGCGCACGACGTCGTGGTTCGACAGCACCCAGGTGCTGGGGGCGCCCACCGCGCCGAAGTCGTCGAGGGACTCGCGGATGACATCGCCCAGCGCCTTCGCATCCCACGGCGTCATCAGATACGGGAAGTTGAAGGTCTGGTGCATCTCGTCCGGACGCACCCAGAGAGCGGTCTGCTTGAGCGTCGGCATCCAGGCCTCGCCGCACAGCGCGCGGTCGCCGTCGTATTCGGCGAGCACCTTGTGCCAGTCGCGGTAGATGTCGTGCACGCCGTCCTGGCCCCAGTACGGCACGTTCGACTCGCCGCCGCCCATGGAGTCGGCATCGCTCGGGGGCGTGTAGTCCGGCAGACCGTCGGCCTTGATCATGCCGTGCGCCACGTCGACGCGGAAGCCGTCGACACCGCGGTCGAGCCAGAAGCGCAGGATGGAGCGGAACTCCTCGCGCACCTCTTCATTGGTCCAGTCGAAGTCGGGCTGGGTGGCGTCGAAGATGTGCAGGTACCACTGGCCGGGGGTGCCGTCGGCCTCGACGACGCGCTCCCACATGCCGCCGCCGAACACCGACTCCCAGTTGTTCGGCGGAAGCTCGCCGTTCTCGCCCTTGCCGTCGCGGAAGATGTAGCGCGCGCGCTCGGGGCTTCCCGGCGCGGCCTTCAGTGCCTGCTGGAACCAGACGTGCTGGTCGGAGGAGTGGTTCGGCACCAGGTCGACCACCACGCGGATGTTGCGCGCGTGGGCCGCTTCGAGCATGTCGTCGAAGTCGGCGAGCGTGCCGAACAGCGGGTCGACGTCGCGGTAGTCGGCCACGTCGTAGCCGGCGTCACGCTGCGGGCTGGTCATGAACGGGCTCAGCCAGATCGCGTCGACGCCGAGCTCCTGCAGGGCGTCGAGCCGGCTGGTGATGCCCGGCAGGTCGCCGATGCCGTCACCCGAGGCATCCGCGAAGGAGCGGGGGTAGATCTGGTAGATGACGGCGCTGCGCCACCACTCGGAACCGGGGGCTGCGATCTGCTCAAGCTGTGCCATGGGAACAGGCTAGTGCAAACGCTTACATTCATGCCAGAGCGGGGATCGAATCGGTTCGGTGACGGGAGCCGCGCGCGGGCGTGCGGGCGTTTGCAGGAGGATTCGCCGGATGCATGAGCTCTTCGCCCGCGGTGGTCATGCATCCGTCACGGTCTCATGCCGGTGTCGCCGACGGCCCGATCGCAACCGGGGAGTAGGGTGAGGCATCCGATGAGTGGAGGCTGTCATGGTTCCCGAGATCAACTACTGGGCGGTCCTGCTGGCCACCGCGTCGAGCATGATCGTCGGCTCGATCTGGTACGCCCCGAAGGTGTTCGGTACGCGGTGGTCGAAGCTCGCGAACGTCGACATGGACCGTCCGGCGGCGACGGCGGTCTGGCCCATCATCACCACCGTGATCGTGAGCTTCATCACGGCATGGGTGCTCGCCGGAGCCTCCTCGATCGCCTGGCACTTCTACGGCGGATCGTACTTCTGGGGTGCCATCGTCACCGCGGTGACGCTGTGGGCGGGCTTCACGGCCGCCCGTTTCATCACGCATGACGCGTTCGAGGGGCGCTCGACCAGGCTCACCACCCTGAACATCGCTCACGAGCTGGTGACCGTCGTCGTCATGGCGCTCATCATCGGCGTCTGGCCGCCGGCGATCGCCTAGCGAACCGCCCGGACTCCGGGGATCGGGGGCGGTCAGCGGATCGGCGCGCATCGGATTCGCCGATGGGAGAGGCATCCCTAGACTTTCGCCGCTTCTGCGGTCTCGACGGGGCTGTCAGTGTGGGTCTCGTGGCCTCCGGGCCGCCCGCGTGGTCCTGACGGCGCGCGGCTTTGACCGAGGGGTCCCGATGTCCGGTTCTTCGCGCCGATCGGCGCCGTGGACGATCGCCGCAGCGCTCGTCGCCGCGGCCGTGCTCGTGGGAGCGGCTCCTGCCGCCTGGGGAGCCATCCGGCCGGCGGACGACCAGGGCTCCGGGGCGGGCGCTCCGGATGCCGCGCAGTCCGTCGCGCTGGCGTACGAGTTCCTGGATGCGCGTGTCGATCAGTTCTGCGACGGGGCCGGTCACTGTCTGCCGCGCAGCTACGAGGGCGGGTTCTTCACCACTCCGAGCTGGGACTTCACACCATCGTTCGTCTACGACGACGCGCTCGTGATCATCGCCTACACCGCGCGCGGTCTTCCGGATGATCTCCGTCGCGCGCGGGCGATCGGCGACACGCTCCTCTTCGTGCAGGACAACGACCCGATCGGCGACGGGCGCACCCGGGCGTCGTACGAGCCGCACGGAATCCGTCAGGGGCGAGTGGAGATCACCGGTCCCGGTTCGTTCACCGGGAATCAGGCATGGGTCGGGCTGGCCCTCACGCGTCTCGCACACGCCACCGGGGATCAGCGGTACCTCGACGGAGCGCTGCGTGTGGGGCAGTGGATCCAGGACAACACGGCCGACATGGTCAGGGCCCCGTACGGCTACACCGGCGGTCAGCTCGAGGACGGCACGTCGCTGAGCTGGAAGTCCACCGAGCACAACAGCGATGTGTCGGGGTTCTTCACGCAGCTCGCACAACTCACGGGGGACCCGGTGTGGTCGGACAGGGCGGCCGTGGCGGCCGACTTCGTCGCGGCGATGCAGAGCGCCGACGGCCACGTGAACACCGGCACGGGACTCGACGGCTCGACCGTCAACACCCGCCCGATCCCCCTGGATGCCCAGACGTGGAGCTCACTCGCCACCGGCGATCCGCGCTACGGCGCCGCTCTGGACTGGACACTCGCGAACCTGATCGCGACCGATGGCCCGTACACGGGGCCGTCGATCAGCGAGGTCGACGTGTCCAAGGCATGGTTCGAGGGCGGCGGGCACCTGGCTCTCGCCCTCAAGCTGCGCGACGGAGCGGGCGACGCCGATCGCGCCGAGACGCTGCTGAGCAGCATCCGTCTGGCGCAGCGCGACGCGCCCAACGGCGACGGCAAGGGCATCGTCGCGACGTCGAACGACGGCCTCGACTCCGGATTCGGCGACCTCTACTACGCCAGCCTGCACACCGGTGCGACCGCGTGGTACCTGCTCGCGGCAGCCGGGGACAACCCCTTCGCTCTGCCGGTCGAGTGACCCGGGGCTACGCGGCGACGCGGGCGACCGCGGCGATGGCGCTGGTGAAGAAGTCGAGTCCGTCGACACCGCTGCGCATGGCGACGGAGGTGTCGGGGCCGAATCCTGCCTCGGTGGCGTGCTCGGGGTGCGGCATCAGGCCGACCACGTTTCCGGCTTCGTTGGTGAGGCCGGCGATGTCGCGCAGCGACCCGTTCGGGTTGACTCCGGCATAGCGGAAGGCCACGAGCCCCTCGCCCTCGATGCGGTCGAGCGTCTGCTCGTCGGCGATGTAGCCGCCGTCGGCGTTCTTGAGGGGGATCACGATCTCCTGGCCGTTGCGGAACGCATTGGTCCAGGCGGTGTCGGAGTTCTCCACCGTGAGCCGCTGGTCGCGGCGCACGAAGTGCTGGTGGTTGTTGCGGATCAGGCCGCCGGGGAGCAGATGCGCCTCGACGAGCATCTGGAACCCGTTGCAGATGCCGAGCACGGGCATGCCCTTCGCCGCGGCGTCCTTGACCTCGCTCATGATCGGCGAGAGTGCGGCGATCGCACCGGCGCGCAGGTAGTCGCCGTAGCTGAAGCCGCCGGGGAGGACGAGGGCGTCGACGCCCTCGAGGTCATGCGAGCCGTGCCACAGCGCGACGGGCTCGGCACCGGCGATGCGCACGGCGCGCTGCGCGTCGCGGTCGTCGAGCGAGCCGGGGAAGGTGATGACGCCGATGCGGACGGTCACTCGGCGACCTCGATGCCGACGACATCCTCGATCACGGAGTTGGAGAGCACCTCGTCGGCGATGCGCTTGGCCTCGGCGAGAACCTCGTCGGTGACCTCGCCCTCGACGGTGAGCTCGAAGCGCTTGCCGATGCGCACGTCGGTGAAGCCCTCGACGCCGAGGCGGGCGAAGGCGCCGGAGACGGCCTTCCCCTGCGGGTCGAGCAGTTCGGGCTTGGGCATGACGTCGACGACGATGGTGGGCATGAACGGCTCCGGGAGTCGCGGGCGGACGGGCGCACCCAGTCTACTGCCCCGGGCCCGCGCTCTTTCCCGGCGCGTGTGCGCGATCGCGCGGAGCGGACGACCGACTACGCGGAGTGGAAGACGGTGTGCAGGTCGCCGACTGCCTCGCGGCCGCCGAGACCGTCGATCTCGAAGAGCACCGAGATGCCGACGACGTGGCTTCCGAGGCGCTCGACGAGCTCGCGCCCCGCGGCGAGGGTTCCTCCGGTGGCGAGCACGTCGTCGATGAGCAGCACGCGGGATCCGGCCGGCAGATCGTCGTGCATCTCGATCGTGGCGGTGCCGTATTCGAGGGCGTAGTCGACGGATGCCGCGGGCCGGGGGAGCTTGCCGGCCTTGCGGATCGGGATGAGTCCGACGCCTGCGGCGATGGCGGCGGCGCTGGCGAGGATGAACCCTCGCGCCTCGATGCCCGCGATCACGTCGAACTGCCCGGCGAAGGGCTCGATGATCGCCTCGGTCGTCACGCGGAGGGCCTCGGCGTCGGCGAGGAGCGGCGTGATGTCGCGGAAGATGATGCCCGGCTGCGGGTAGTCCGGCACATTGCGGATCAGGGCTTCGGCGCGGACGAGGGCGGGGGACAGGGTGGCTTCGGGCACTGCCCAAGGGTACCCCGCGTCGGTCGGGTTGACACCGTGGGAGCGCTCCCATAGAGTGACTCCTCAGTTCGTGGGAGCGCTCCCACGGCACCCCGAAGCACCACACACCGCACGACCACCACAAAGGAGTGAACTGTGAACACACGTGCCCGCCACCGGATCCTCGTGACTGCCGCCGTGGCATCCGTCTCCGCCCTCGCCCTCGCCGGCTGCTCCGGAAACCCGGGAGATTCCGGGGAAGGAAGCGCCGACGAACAGGTCACACTGACCGTCACCACGTTCGGCACCTTCGGCTACGAAGACCTCTACAAGGAGTACGAGAAGGCGCACCCGAACGTCAAGATCGAGGCGACCAACATCGACACCGGCGGCAACGCCCGCACCGATGCGTTCACCAAGATCGCCGCCGGTTCCGGCCTCAGCGACGTGGTCGCGATCGAGGAGGGCTGGCTCGGCGCCATCATGGACGTCTCTGACACCTTCGTCGATCTGCGCGACTACGGCATCGAAGACCGCAAGGACGACTGGGTCGACTGGAAGTACGGTCAGGCGACCGACGCCGAGGGTCGCGTCATCGGATACGGCACCGACATCGGCCCGAGCGGCATCTGCTACAACGGCGCTGCTTTCGAGGCGGCGGGGCTCCCGAGCGACCGCGAGTCGGTGGCCGAGCTGCTGAACGGCGACTGGGAGAACTACTTCGCGGTCGGCGCCGACTACACCGCGAAGACCGGCAAGGCCTGGTACGACCACTCCGGCTTCGTCTGGAACGCCATGGTCAACCAGCTGGACGAGGGGTACTACGCCGCCGACGGCACGTTGAACGTCGAGGACAACGCCGAGCTCAAGGAGCGCTTCGAGCTCCTGGGCGCCGCGACCGAGGGCGGGCAGTCCGCCGCGCAGACGGCGTGGGACTGGAACGGCGGCAAGTCGTTCGTCGACGGCACCTTCGCGACGTTCGTGTGCCCGGGCTGGATGCTCGGCGTCGTGCAGGGGCAGGTCGAAGCCGGCGGCGGTGACGCGTCGACCGGATGGGACTTCGCCGACGTGTTCCCCGGAGGCGCAGCCAACTGGGGCGGTGCGTTCCTGTCGGTCCCGGAGTCGTCGCAGCACAAGAAGGCGGCCGCCGAACTCGCCGACTGGCTGACGCAGCCCGAGCAGCAGGTGAAGCAGTCCGCTGCTGCCGGCAACTTCCCCTCGACGATCAAGGCGCAGGAGACGCTCGCGGCCGACGCGACGCCGAACGCCTTCTTCAACGACGCCCCGACCGGTGCGATCCTCGCCGAGCGCGCCAAGGGCGTCGTGGCCCAGTTCAAGGGTGCCGATGACTCGGTCATCCAGGAGAACGTCTTCGGCCCGGCGCTCAGCAGCCTCGATCGCCGCGAGACCGACACCCAGGGCGCCTGGGATCAGGCCGTCGGTCTGCTGAACGACCTCGTCGGCTGACATCCCCCTTCCGGTCGCAGTTCCTGTCGCCTCGCCCCACGGTCGGCGACAGGAACTGCGACCGGGACTCCTCGGAACTCCGGGACAAGGACACCCCATGACTCTCACCGCCCCGCCCGCGGAAAACCGCGAGAAGGCATCCCCGGCGAAGGATGCGCCGTCGAAGCCCTCCTGGCGCCACCGCGTCTCACGGTTCGACCAGAACGCCTCACCGTACTTCTACATCTCGCCGTTCTTCCTGTTGTTCGGGCTGGTGGGGCTGTTCCCCCTGCTCTACACGGTCTGGGTCGCCGTGCACGAGTGGGATCTGCTGAAGGGCGAGGGGGAGTTCGTCGGTGTCGGCAACTTCGTCGAGATCCTCGGCGACGGGATGTTCTGGAACTCGATCGGCAACACCCTGAGCATCTTCCTGCTCTCCGCGATCCCGCAGCTGGCCGTGGCCCTCGTGATCGCCTACCTGCTCGACCGCGGCCTGCGGGCGCCGACCTTCTGGCGGATGAGCGTGCTGATCCCGTTCGTCGTGACCCCGGTCGCCGTCGCCATCATCTTCTCGAGCATCTTCAACGAGGCCGACGGCCTGGCCAACAACCTCCTCAACCTCATCGGCATCGCCGACCAGGAGTGGAAGCACAACACCGCGCTGTCGCACATCGCGATCGCGGTCATGGTGAACTTCCGCTGGACGGGCTACAACGCCCTGATCCTGCTGGCCGCGATGCAGGCCGTGCCGCGCGACCTGTACGAGTCCGCGGCGCTCGACGGGGCGGGAGCCGCGCGACGCTTCTTCTCCATCACGATCCCCACGATCCGTCCGACCCTGATCTTCGTCATCATCACCGCGACGATCGGCGGGCTGCAGATCTTCGCCGAGCCGCGTCTGTTCGACGTGTCGACCGCGGGCGGCATCGGCGGCAGTGACCGCCAGTTCCAGACGACGGTGCTGTTCCTGTGGGAGCTGGCGTTCTTCCGACGAAACCTCGGAGAGGCGTCCGCCGTCGCGATCCTGCTGTTCCTGCTGATCGTCGGGATCGGTGTGATCAACTTCCTCATCTCCCGGCGGATCTCCACCGGAGACGCCCCTAAGAGCCGTGCGGCCCGTCGCCGCGCGCGCACCGCCGGATCGGCGGCGAGCAGGGCCGCCGCCGGATCGACGATCGCCACCACGACCGAGGAGAACGCGCGATGACCGCCACCCAGGCGCTGAGCGTCCCCGAGAAGATCCGCCGGCGCCGAGCCGTCGCCGGCGGTACCGCCGGCATCGGCAGCCGCCCCGGCTTCCTCACCTACGGCCTCCTGGCCGCGTTCATCATCGGCAGCGTCTACCCGCTGTGGTGGTCGGTCGTGGTCGCCAGCGGCACGAACGCGACGCGAGGTGAGACGCTCCCGCTGATCCCCGGCGGCAACTTCCTCGCCAATGCGGCTCGGGTGTTCGACGCGATCCCGTTCTGGCTCGCCCTCGGCAACTCGTTCCTCATCTCGGGCATCATCACGCTCTCGGTCGTGACGTTCTCGACGCTCGCGGGCTACGCCTTCGCGAAGCTGCGCTTCAAGGGCCGCGACGGACTGATGATCTTCGTGATCGCGACCATGGCGATCCCGACGCAGCTGGGCATCATCCCGTTGTTCATGCTGATGCGCGAGCTCGGCTGGACCGGATCGATCGGTGCGGTCATCGTTCCGACGCTGGTCACCGCGTTCGGCGTGTTCTTCATGCGGCAGTATCTGGTCGACGTCATCCCGGACGAGCTGATCGAGGCCGCGAGGATGGACGGGGCGAACCAGTTCCGCACCTTCCTGACCGTCGGGCTCCCCGCCGCCCGGCCGGCCATGGCGATCCTCGGACTCTTCACGTTCATGACCGCGTGGACCGACTACCTGTGGCCGCTCATCGTGCTCTCCCCGCAGAACCCGACCCTGCAGACGGCGCTCAGCCAGCTGCAGTCCGGGTACTACATCGACTACTCGATCGTGCTCGCCGGCGCGGTGCTTGCGACCCTCCCGCTGCTCGTGCTCTTCGTGGTCGCCGGGCGCCAGCTGGTCAGTGGCATCATGGCGGGCGCGGTGAAAGGATGACCCCTATGACCCGCTCCTTCCCCGAGAACTTCCTGTTCGGCGCCGCCACCGCCGCCTACCAGATCGAGGGGGCGGCGTTCGAGGACGGGCGCACCGCATCCATCTGGGATGCCTTCTCGCGCGAGCCGGGTGCCGTGATCGGTGCGGAGAACGGCGATGTGGCCTGCGATCACTATCACCGCTACCCGCAGGATGTGGCGCTCATGAAGCAGCTCGGCCTGCAGACGTATCGTTTCTCGACGTCGTGGTCGCGGGTGCGCCCCGACGGCGGAGCGGTGAACGCGGCCGGTGTCGACTTCTACGAGCGCCTGGTCGACGAACTGCTCAGCGCCGACATCCTGCCCTGGCTGACGCTGTACCACTGGGACATGCCGCAGGCGCTGCAGGAGGCGGGCGGCTGGACGAACCGTGACACGGTCGATCGCTTCCTCGAGTACGCCGGCACCATGCACGATGCGCTCGGCGATCGCGTGAACGTGTGGACCACCCTGAACGAGCCGTGGTGCTCATCGTTCCTCTCCTACACCGCCGGCGAGCACGCCCCGGGGCACACCAGCATCGCCGAAGGTCTGCTCGCCTCGCACCACCTGCTGCTCGCGCACGGCAGGACGGTGCAGGAGCTCCGTGGACGTGATGCCTCGCTCAACCTCGGCATCACCCTGAACCACACGGTCGCCGACCCCGCCGATCCGCAGAACCCGGCCGACATCGACGCGGCCCGGCGCGTGGACGGACAGTTCAACCGCTGGTTCCTCGACCCGATCTACCGCGGCAGCTACCCGGCCGACATCGTCGACGACATCCGGGCGGTCGACGCCGAGGCTGTCGCAGGGTTCGAGGCGGCGGTCCATGACGGCGACCTCGAGACGATCTCGCAGCACATCGACACGCAAGGGGTGAACTACTACCACGGCGACCTCGTCTCGGGCACGGCGCCGGTCGAAGGGCCCGTCTCCGCGGAGCCAGAGACCGAACGAGTACGGCGCAGCCCCTATCCGTCGAGCGACGACATCCACGCGGTCGAGCGGGGCCTGCCGCGCACGGCGCAGAACTGGGAGGTGCAGCCCGAGGGCCTCACCCGGGTGCTGCAGCGCGTCTGGACCGAGTACGCCGAGCCCGCGGGCACCGTGCTCTACATGACCGAGAACGGCGCGGCCTACGACGACGTCGTGGTGGTCGAAGACGGCGAGACGCGCGTGCACGATGCCGACCGCACCGAGTTCCTGCGACTGCACCTCGGTGCGGTGCTCGACGCCGCGGAGGCGGGTGTGGACGTGCGCGGCTACTTCTACTGGTCGCTGTTCGACAACTTCGAGTGGGCGTGGGGCTACGACAAGCGCTTCGGCATCGTCCGCGTCGACTACGACACCCAGGAGCGCACCCTCAAGGACTCGGGGCGGGAGTACGCGCGCATCATCGGCAACCGCGCGCTCTGATCAGCGCGTCGCTCCCGATTCGAATCGTCCAAGTGGTCCCGTCCGGGGTCGAGAGGCGGCAGTTTGCGCGACGCGGAGGGGGAGTGTCGTCGCAGCCCGCGCCGACCGGTGAGAATAGGGCGATGGAAGAGTGCGTACGTTGATGTCGCCCCGAGCGACCATCGAAGAGGTGGCATCCGCCGCCGGTGTCTCCCGATCGACGGTGTCGCGCGTCGTGAACGGGTCGACCGCCGTGAGCCCGGAGGCCCTCGCCGCCGTGCGCGCCGCGATCGACGAGCTGAACTACGTGCCCAACCGCGCGGCACGCTCCCTCGCCTCCCGGCAGACGCACGCGATCGCCCTGATCGTGCCGGAGGACACCACCCGCTTCTTCGGCGACCCGTTCTTCGCGGCCATCGTCGCCGGGATCACGGGTGCACTCGGCGGCTCGGACTACCTGCTCAACCTGCTCATCGCGAGCGATGACCCCGGCGACAAGATGACCAGCTTCGTGCGCAACGGCGGCGTCGACGGCGCGTTGATCGTGTCGCATCACACGAGCGACGCGTTCGTCGATCGGATCGCGGATGCCGTGCCGGTCGTCTTCGGTGGACGCCCCGTGCGTCGGCGCGACGGCGACTACGTCGTCGATGTCGACAACGTGGCCGGAGCGAAGAACGCCACCCGCCGCCTGATCGACATCGGGCGCACGCGCATCGCCACGATCTCGGGTCCGCTCACGATGGTCGCCTCGGAAGATCGTGTGCAGGGGTTCCGCGCGGCTCTCGCGGACGCCGGACTCACTCCGTATGCGGAGGAGGAAGGCGACTACAGCGAGTCGAGCGGAGCGGAAGCCGCCAGACGGCTGCTCGACGGCGGACGACCGGATGCGATCTTCGTCGCGAGCGACCTCATGGCCCGTGGCGCACTGACGGCACTGCGCTCGGCGGGTGTGCGCGTGCCGGAGGACATCGCCCTGGTCGGTTTCGACGACTCCTCGGTCGCCATCACCACCGATCCGCAGCTGACCACGATGCGTCAGCCGATGTACGCGCAGGGTGAGGCGATGGCCCGGGTCCTGCTGTCGCGACTGGCAGGCGAAGAGCCGCCGACCACGACGATCCTGCCGACCGAGCTGGTGATCCGCGCCTCCGCCTGAGCGGTCGCGCCGGTGGGGCGTGCCCTGCGGCGGAGGGGATGAACACGGCTGCGGCCCTGGCGCCCCCTCCGGGCCAGGCCCACAGCCGTGGGTCGGTGTCGGCTGAGCAGGTCAGCCGAAGATCGACGTCAGCAGATCACCGCCGAACAAGGAGAACGCGGTGATGCCTGCGGACAGCAGCAGCACCGCGGCTGTGCCGGCGAGCGCGAAGACGGAGATCCCGCGGCCGCCCAGCCGTTGGCCACGCAGGCCGATGGACACGCCCGCTCTGGCGGCGATGTCTCCGGCGTCATCGTCGCGATACAGCTCGGTGCGTGCCGCGAATCGGCGGTGGAACTCCTCGGCGAGGGTGATCGCCGCCGCCATGGTCTCGGCGCGGTCGAACCGCGTGCCGGAAGGCAGGTAGACGTAGAGCCGGTCGGATACGAGTTCGATCTCGGCACCAGAGCCGAGGTCGAGCACGCGGGCCATCAGGTCGGGTGTGAAGATGTAGAGCGCGTCCTGCTGGTAGCCCTTCGGCACCAGAAGGCGGAACGTCTTCGCGAACTCGCCTTCCAGATCCAGGCGCGCAGCCCCGCGCCCTAGACCCAGCGTGGGGATGATGCTGCGCTTCCGGTTCGCGAGCACGATGTGCGGAACGGGTGCCGGCAGCGGCAGCTCGATGAACGCGAACGGGCGCTGGATCGTCGCGCGCTCCTGGCCGTGCGAGACCGAATGGTGCATGCCCATCTCGAACGGCATCCGCTCGTCATCGCAGGCGATCACCGCACGTTCGCGCCCGTGCACGACCCGCGTGAACGCGGTGCCGGGGCGGCGGATTCGCTCGAGTGCGTCGGCGTAGGCCCAGCCGTTCTGCCAGGCGAAGGCTGCGACCTTCACCCGGCGGCTCAGACCCACAGCCCACCAGACGAAGCCGACGGCGGCGAGCACCGTGTACCCGATCACGAACACCCCGAGGATGGGTGCGACCGTGAGGATGTCGCCGCGCCCGAGGAACCACAGACCCGTCAGCATCGCGGCGGCGAACAGCAGGACGGCGACCAGGACCACCAGGAACCGGCGATGCGGCGGGATCCCGCAGATGCGTTCGTAGGTGAGGATGTCGCGGAGGCCCGCGCTTCTTCGCAGCGGTTCCAGATCGACGGCTACAGGCTCCACGACAGCGACGCCCACGGACCGTTGCGCTTCTCGGTCGCCGCGGCCTGGAAGTCGGACCAGCCGTCTCCGAACTTCTCGAACGACTTCTCGTCGACACTGCCGTCCGACCAATGCACCACGCGGCCCACGATGTAGCTCAGACCGAAGTCTGCCCACGACTCGAAGGCCGGGCGTGCCTCGATGTTGATGCGGTGGATGATCGCGCGTGCTTCGGCGACGTCGCCGTGTCCGAGCGCGACGCCCCAGGTGGTCATCGCGACGGCCTGACCGATCCCGTAACCGTCGAGGGTCTTCGCGAAGAGACCGGGGGCCACGATGTCCTTGCCCACGCGCTTGCGCACCTCGGACTCGGCGTATTCGATCGAGGTGACGAAGGTGCGCGCATCGCGCTTGTCCCCGCCTTCCTGCACGATCGCGGCAAGCCACTCCTTCGCCTTCGGGGTGCGTCCGAGGCGCTGGGCGAGCTCGACGCGGACGGCGAGGTAGAGCATCCACACCTCGCGACGACGACGGACGGTGCTGAGGCGCTCGATGCTGGCGAGCCAGTCGTCACGTGTGTGCACACCCCATTGGTCGACCAGGACCTTCTTCTCGCTGTCGCCGAGGAGCGAGGCGGTCGGATCGTTCCAGTATCCGGAGGGCAGGTTCACGATCTGCAGGAAGCCGAGCGCGAGCTCGTTCGCCTCGGTGTCGCTGGTCGAGTAGTCCGGCGAAGCCTTGACCTTGGCCGCGGGGAGGATCCAGCTCACGAGGAAGAACAGCGCGACGACGCCGACGATCGCCCAGGCCCACCACTGGCTGATGAGCCATTCGAAGATCGAGGTGACGCTGTTGAAGTCGACGCTCGCGAGAGAGTGCATTGATGCTCCTGGGCAGGGGGATGTCCGTGTCGGTTCATAGATTGAACGCGTATTCAGTGAGTAATCTATACGGCAGGGGGCGATTCGAAAAAGACAAGCCGGCAGGACTCGGGAGGTGGATGCCACATGGCGCGCTCCGACGAGCAGAACCGGCTGGCCCGCGAGCGCGCCAGGGAGAACATCCTGCAGGCGGCGATCGAGACCTTCAGCGAGCGCGGCGTCGCGGGTGCGAGCATCGCGGAGATCACCCAGCGCGCGGGTGTCGCGCAGGGGCTCGTGAACTACCACTTCGGTGGCAAGGAGCAGCTCGTCATCGCCGTGATCGATCGCTGGTTCGAGACGGTGCTCGGCTTCGCCCGAGTGGAGGGGACGCCCGACGAGATGCTCGCGGCGGTGATCGACGGCGCTCTCACAGCGACCGCCTACGCGATTCCGTTGCAGCGGGCCGTGCTGGCGATGCAGCAGCAGCCCTCGACGCACCGGCTGTTCGCGGTGTCGGAGGCGCGGCACGAAGCGGCAGCGACCGCAGCGGAAGACGCGGTTCGCGACCTGTTCCGCGCGCGGGGGGCGGAGGATCCGGCTCTCGAGGAGGTCATGCTGCGCAGCACGATCGAGGGCGTGTTCGTGAAGTCCGCCGTCTTCGGCGACACCTACCCGCTCGAGGAGGCGCGACGCTGGATGTTCCGGCGCTACGGTCTGCCGGAGCCGACGACGCCCATCGCGCCGCCGGTCCCCCTCCGCGACGGTGAACCGCGGCCTCGGGCGACAGCGGCGCTGCGCTCGGACGAGGAGCGTGCGGACGCATCCGCGTGACGAACGGCACGGACGCGGGGTCCGGTCGTGAACGACCGGACCCCGCTGATTCCGACAGCGTTCGAGTGAACGGTGTCAGTTTCCGTAGAGTGCGACGACTCCGTCGGTGTCGACGCTCGTCATCGACAGGTCGGCGGACGATCCGTTGCACTGCGGGTAGTGCATGATCGACGACGAGTCATACGGCGTCAGCGGACGCCAGTTGTTGTCCTCGAAGCAGGTGCCGGCCTCGGGGCGGGTGTGCTCGTGGCGGAAGCCGAGCACGTGACCGAGCTCATGACCCAGCACATTCGTCGGGGTCCAGGACGAGCCCGGGGTCCAGATCGAGTCGTCGATGAGGACGTTCTGCAGGCGCGGCGCCGTGCTCGGGAAGAAGGCCCGGGCGATGTACTGCGTCGTCTGCACGGGCTCCACGGAGAAGAGGACGGCGTTGTTGCGCGTCGTGCAGTTGGCATCGGCGCTGCTGTCGTAGATGAAGTCGATCTTCGATGATGCGGCCTCCCAGAGCGCGGCGCCGCTTTCCATCGCGCTCACGACGTCGGCGTGACGTGCACCGAATGCCGTGCTGACGCAGTAGGTGAGGGCGCTCGCCTGCGCGTCGGACCACTTGTCGTCGATGCTGTTGACCGTGTTGACGATGAGGCCGTTGGTCACGGGATCGGCGCCGAGGAGCTGTTCGTAGAACGACCGCAGTTCGCCCTGGTTGGAGATCACCTCGTCCCCGTTGACGACGTAGGCTCCGTCGATGTCTCGGTAGGTCGACGCCTCGAACTCCTGGAAGGTGGGGATGTCGTCGGCGTCGGGTGCGGAATTCGCGGCAGCGGGGATGACCGTGCCGAGGCAGAGCGCAGCAGCCGCGGTAGCGGCGAACGCCAGTTTTCTCGTGAGTCGCAAAGTACTGGTCCTTTTCGATCTGAACGATTCCGCGCGCCCCCTCGGTGCGCGGCCCCCGGGGAGAAAGGCGGGCAACTCTGCGTCGTCGATCGCCCCGAAGTCCGCTCACGGTAACCATGCCTTTCACGGGATCGCAAGGCATCTCCCGGCACGTTCACAGATTTATGCACTCAGGTCAGAAATACCGAATGCTGTTCTGGTCGAACGTGCTGCCCGACGTCGCGAGAGGTCGGGGGTCAGGGGTGACCCATGCGGGCGAAGGCCCCCAACACGCTGCGCTCGGATGCCGTGAGGTAGCGCTCGAGCTCTTCGGTGGCCGCCTCGGGCCCGCGCTCCAGCAGCGCGGTGAGCACCGCGCGGTTGCGCCGGACGAACGGCTCATGCAGTGATCGCGGCTCGTCGATCTCGAGGAAGACGAGGCGCAGCTCGGCGGCGACGTCTCGGTAGGTGCGGGAGAGGCGTGCGCTGTCGGCGAGGGCGACGATCGCGTCGTGGAAGGCCATGTTGGCGCTGCCGATGCGCCGCCAGTCCTCGTGCGGCAGCTGCTCCTCTGCCTCGGCCAGGGCATCGCGCATGAGCTGTACGGCGGGGTGCTCCGGCTCGGACTGGCGCAGCGCCGTGCACTCGATCACGCGGCGGGCGCGGTAGATGTCGATCACGTCGGCGATGGTGGGGGATGCCACCGAGACGCCGCGATGCGGGATGTGTTCGACGAGCCCCTGCTCGGCGAGCACACGGAACGCTTCACGGAGGGTGTTGCGCGAGACGTCGAACTGCTCGGCGAGGGCGGACTCCGACAGTCGCGACCCCGGCGCGAAGTCGCCGTCGATGATGCGCTGTCGGAGCACGTCGGCGAGCACGCCCTGCTGGTTCATGCCTTCATCGTAGGTGGCGCCGTGGTCGGATCGTCTACGGGTGGCAGTGAGGGATCACACGAAAGCAACCGCTCTGTAGCACGGCCGTAACATGATTGTTGAACAATCGGGTTCTATCCGTTCTACACTGGGGGTCACCCGACACCCACCAACGACGATGGGAATCCCCCCGCATGTCTGAGCAGACCACCGCCTCCCTCTCCCCGGAGGACGAGGCCCGCCTCTCGTCCGTCAAGAAGCGCGCGGGCCGCAGTGCCGTCATCGGCGCGATCTTCCTCATGGCCACCAGCGCCATCGGCCCCGGCTTCATCACGCAGACCGCCACGTTCACGGCGACGATGGGGGCGGCCTTCGCGTTCGCGATCCTCATCTCGATCCTCGTCGACATCGCGGTGCAGCTGAACGTCTGGCGCATGATCACCTCCTCGGGCAAGCGCGCCGGCGAACTCGCCAACAGCGCCATCCCCTTCTCGGGGCACCTGATCGCCGTGCTCGTCGTGATCGGCGGGCTGGCGTTCAACATCGGCAACATCGCCGGTGGTGGGCTCGGACTGAACGCTCTGCTCGGAATCGACACCAAGCTCGGCGGCATCGTCACCGCGGCCCTCGCGATCATCATCTTCCTCGTGAAGAAGGCGGGGCCGGTGATGGACGTCGTGCTGGTCGTGCTCGGCATCGGCATGATCGTCATGACCGTGGTCGTGGCCGTCATCGCGCAGCCGCCGATCGGCGAGGCCCTGCGCCAGACCTTCGCGCCGGATGAACTGAACTTCGCCACCATCACGACCATCGTCGGCGGAACCGTCGGCGGGTACATCACCTACTCCGGCGCCCACCGCTACCTCGACTCCGGCCACACCGGACCGGAGCACGCCCGCTCCGTGATGCGCGCGGCGACCAACGGCATCCTCGTCACCGGCGTCATGCGCTACGTGCTGTTCCTCGCGATCCTCGGGGTCGTGGCCTCGGGCGTCACGCTCGACCTCTCCGGTCAGGGCGCGAACCCCGCCGGTCAGGCGTTCGGCGCGGTGCTCGGCGATGCCGGACTCCGCATCTTCGGCGCGATCTTCTGGGCCGCAGCGATCAGCTCGGTCATCGGGGCGGCGTACACCTCCGCCACCTTCCTCTCCACCTTCACCAAGAAGCTCAAGGGCGGCTGGCCCCTGCAGCTGGCGACCGTCGCCTTCATCGTGGTGTCGCTGGCGGTGTACCTGTCGATCGGCACGGCACCCGCGGCGATCCTCGTCTTCGTCGGCGGATTCAACGGCCTGATCCTGCCGATCGGACTCACGGTGTTCATGTACATCGGCTGGTTCCGCCGGGACCTGCTCGGCTCGAAGAAGTACCCGATGTGGCTGCTCGTCGCCGGTACGCTCGTGACGCTGCTCACCTGGTACATGGGGATCGTCTCGGTCGGCCCCATCTTCGCCTTCCTCGGAATCGGAGCGTGATCGCATGACGTCGATCGACCTGAACTCGGACCTCGGCGAGAACGTCGCCGACCGGATCGTCAGTGACGATGCGAGCATGCTGCGCCTCGTCACGAGCGCCAACGTGTCATGCGGGTTCCATGCGGGGAGCCCTGAGGGCATCCGCGAGACGCTCGCAGCAGCAGTGCAGGGCGGCGTCGTGATCGGCGCGCATCCCGGCTACCGTGACTACGAGAACTTCGGACGAACGAAGGTCGACATCGACTCGGCCTCGCTGCAGGCGCACGTCGAGTACCAGCTCGGTGCTCTCGTGGGACTCGCCGCCGCTGTGGGGGGGAGGGTCTCGTACGTCAAGCCGCATGGTGCGCTCTACAACACGATCGCGCGCGACGAACGGCAGTCGAAGGCCGTCGTGGCGGCGATCCGCGCGATCGATCCGAGCCTGGTGCTGCTGGGGCTCTCCGGGGGCGTCGTGCTCGATGTCGCCGCGCGCGCCGGACTCGCGGTCGCCGCTGAGGCCTTCGCCGACCGCGCCTATCAGCCCGACGGGCAGCTGGTGTCGCGTACCGAGGAAGGGGCCGTGCTGCACGACCCGGATGCGGTCGCGGAGCGCATGGTGCGCCTCGCCTCGGAGGGCGTGATCCGTGCGATCGACGGCACCGACGTACCCGTGGTCGCCCAGTCGATCTGCGTGCACGGCGACAGCCCTGGTTCGGTGGCGATGGCGGCTGCGACCAAGCGGATGCTGCAGGACGCAGGCATCACGATCGCACCGTTCGCGGGCGCGCGATGAACACGGAGCACCTCGTCTGATGCGCATCCGCACGGCATCCGATCATGCTCTTCTCGTCGAGGCGTACGACCTCGACGAGGCGATGCGTCTGAACCTCGCCTGGGAGGGCATTCCCGGCATCGTCGAGCGCATCCCCGGCGCCCGCACCGTGCTCGTGCGCTTCGATCCGCTTCGCGTCTCGGCATCCGACCTTGCGGCCGCGCTCGCCGCGACGCCGATCGACACCGCGCATCTGCCCGGCACGGGAGAGGTCACGGTGCCCGTGCGGTACGACGGCGAGGACCTCGAGGAAGCGGCATCTCTGCTGGGCGTGACGGCGGAGGAACTCGTGAACCGGCACCTCGCTGCCCACTGGCGGGTCGCATTCTCCGGATTCGCCCCGGGCTTCGGATACGTCGTGAGCAGCGACCCCCTGTTCGATGTGCCCCGCCGTGCGTCTCCGCGCACCCGCGTGCCCGCCGGATCGGTCGCGCTCGCGGGGGAGTTCACCGGGGTGTACCCGCGCGAGAGCCCCGGCGGATGGCAGCTCATCGGACACACGGATGCCGCGATGTGGGACATCGACCGGGACCCGCCCGCCCTGCTGTCGCCGGGGACCGCCGTACGGTTCGAACGTGTGCGGGACGAGGCTCGGCTGGACGCCGCTCGGCTGGACGTGGTGGGGCTGGACGCTGCTCGGCTGGACCGAACCGGAGGCTCTCCGGAGCCCGCCCGGCGAGCCGCGCCGCAACCCACTCCAGCCGATGCGGAGGGCGCGGGTCGCGGCGCGGAGGCGGCCGTCGAGGTCGTCCGTGCGTCGCTGCAGCTGCTGGTGCAGGATGCCGGGCGCTCGGGCTATGCCGCGCTCGGGGTCTCGGCATCCGGGGTGGCGGACCGCCGGGCGATGCGCGACGCGAACCGCGCAGTGGGCAACACGGCCCGGGCTGCGGTTCTCGAGAGCGTCGGGGGTGTCGTGCTGCGGTTCCGCGGAGCCGGTGTCGCCGCCGTCACAGGGGCTTCCGGCGCGCTCACGCTGGAAGAGGCCGGAGGAGGCGTTCGTCCTGTCACGCACGGCGAGCCCTTCGCCACCGTCGACGGCGACGAACTGACGCTCGGTCACCCCGAGCACGGGCTGCGCTACGTCATCGCGGTCCGCGGTGGAGTGGATGCGGCCCCGGCCCTCGGCAGTCGCGCCGCCGACACCCTCGCCGGACTCGGGCCCCTCGCACTGACAGCGGGCACGGTGCTCCCCATCGGCGACGCCGGCCGGCACGCCGTCGACCCGTCCGTCGTTGCGCGCGAGCTCCCCGCCCCTGGGGATCTCGTCGACCTGGAGATCACCCTCGGCCCGCGCGACGACTGGTTCACGACCGCAGCGGTCGAGACCCTCACCGGTCAGGAATGGACCGTCACGCCGCGTTCCGACCGCGTCGGCATCCGACTGCAGGGCCAGGTGCCGCTCGAGCGCGCCCTCGGAGGAGAGCTCCCGAGCGAGGGCGCCGTCACCGGCGCGATCCAGGTGCCGCCCGACGGACAGCCGGTCCTGTTCCTGCCCGACCATCCGCTCACCGGCGGATACCCCATCATCGGAGCGCTCACGGATCGCAGTCTCGACCTCGCAGGTCAGCTGGCTCCGGGAGTGCGCCTCCGCTTCACCGTCAAGGAGTCCTCATGACCACCGTGTCGACCGTGCCGACCACGCAGCGGGTCCTGATCGCGAATCGCGGGGAGATCGCGGTGCGCGTCATCCGCGCCTGCGCCGAAGCCGGGTACGCATCCGTCGCGGTCTATGCGGATCAGGATGCCGACGCCCTGCATGTGCGTCTGGCCGACGAGGCCGTGGGACTGGGTGGTGTCACTGCCGCCGACACGTACCTCTCCATCGATGCGCTGCTCGCCGCCGCACGGAAGTCCGGGGCGACCGCCGTGCACCCCGGATACGGATTCCTCTCGGAGAGCGCTGCGTTCGCGCGGGCCGTGGAGGAGGCGGGGCTGGTCTGGATCGGACCGACGCCGGCGAGCATCGACGCGCTCGGCGACAAGATGACCGCCCGCCGTATCGCTCAGCAGGTCGGAGCGCCGCTGGCTGCCGGCACCGATGAGCCGCTGGCCGGGCCCGAGGAGGCCGTGGCGTTCGCCGAGCAGCACGGACTCCCCATCGCGATCAAGGCGGCATTCGGCGGGGGCGGTCGCGGGCTCAAGGTCGTGCGGGAGCTGTCCGAGGTCGCCGAGGCCTTCGACGCGGCCACCCGTGAGGCGGTCGCGGCGTTCGGCCGGGGGGAGTGCTTCGTCGAGCGCTTCCTCGAGAGCCCGCGACACATCGAGGTGCAGGTGCTCGGTGACGGGCTCGGCGGCGTCGTGGTCGTCGGCGATCGCGACTGCTCGATGCAGCGCCGAAATCAGAAGCTCATCGAGGAGGCGCCGGCTCCCGGCCTTTCCGTCGAGCAGCGCACACGGTTCCACGATGCGGCGCGGTCGATCTGCGGTGAGGTGAGGTATCGCGGGGCGGGCACGGTGGAGTTCCTGCTCGCGGCCGACGGCACCATCTCGTTCCTCGAGGTCAACACCCGGCTCCAGGTGGAGCATCCGGTCACCGAGGAGGTCACCGGAACCGACCTCGTGCGCGAGCAGTTCCGCATCGCGTTCGGGGAAGGCCCGTCGATCGTCGAGACACCGAACCCGGTCGGGCATGCCTTCGAGTTCCGGATCAACGCCGAAGACCCCGGCCGCGGTTTTCTGCCGAGCCCCGGTCGCGTCGAGCGGCTGCGGATCCCCGGTGGTCCTGGTGTGCGCTGGGACAGCGGCATCGAAGAGGGGGATGTCGTGCAGCCGGCGTTCGACTCGATGATCGCCAAGCTTATCGTGCACGCCGAGTCCCGCGACGCGGCCATCGTGCGCGCGCGACGGGCTCTGCGCGAGCTCACAGTCGAAGGCCCGGCGACGGTCATCCCGTTCGATGTGATGGCGCTCGATGACGAGGCGTTCGCCACGGAGTGCTTCGCGGTGCACACGCAGTGGATCGAGAGCGCCCTGCTGCCGAAGCTGGAGACGCAGGCGCGGCCTGCAGTCGTGCCGGATGCCGCTCTGCAGCGCTTCCCTGTCGAGATCGACGGGCGACGGGTCGTGCTCGGACTGCCCGCCGCGCTGCTGGCCGGATTCGGTCGGCCGGCCGATCCTGCGGCGGAGACGCCCACGGCCGATCCGGCAGAACTGCGCTCGCCGGTTCCGGGCACCCTCGTGCGGTGGCTCGTCGACGACGGAGCCGATGTGGGCGAGGGCGACCCGGTCGCGCTCCTCGACGCCATGAAGATGGAGACCACGGTCGCCGCCCACCGGGCAGGGGTCCTGTCGCAGCGTGCAGAGCTCGCAGCGATGGTTCCCGCTGACGCCGTTCTCGCCCTCATCTCCTGAGCAGCCAGTCCTGCTCCGGTCGCACTTTCTGTCGTCTTAGAGGCCCGAGAGCGGCAGAAAGTGCGACCGGAGTGCGACCGGAGTATGCGCGGGAGTGATCAGGCGGGGTCTCCGCCGAGCGGGCCGACGGCTTCGAGCGGCTTCGGGTCGTCGGCACCCGTCTTGCGCAGGCGAGCGATCAGGTTGCCCAGGTGGTAGATCACGATCGCCGCCACCGTGGCGATGACGATGCCGCCGAGCTCGAAGCCGGAGGCCTCGTCCTTGATCATGAACCCGCCGACGGCCATGATGAGCGCGACGGCTGCCGTGTACTGGTTGACCGGGCGCGAGAAGTCGACGCGGTTGTCGACCCAGATCTTGATGCCGATGACGCCGATCAGGCCGTACAGTGCGGTCGTCACGCCGCCGAGCACACCGGCGGGCACCGAGTTGATGACCTCGCCGAACTTGGGGGAGAGGCTGAGCAGGATCGCGGCTGCGCCGGCCACCCAGTATGCCGCGGTGGAGTACACGCGCGTCGACGCCATCACGCCGATGTTCTCGCCGTAGGTCGTGGTGCCCGATCCGCCGAAGAATCCGGCGAGGGTCGTCGAGACGCCGTCGGCGATCAGCGCCTTGCCGGTCTGCTGGTTCACGGTCGCGTCACCGGTCATGGTCGCGACACCGCGTACGTGTCCGACGTTCTCGGCGATCAGCACGAGGACGACCGGGAGGAACATCGCGAGTGCCGTAAGGGTTCCGGGCTCGGTGAAGTTCGGGAAGGTGAAGGTGGGAAGACCGACCCAGTCGGCCTTCTCCACGGCCGAGAAGTCGAGCTCACCGCGGAACGCCGCGAAGATGTACCCGGCGATGACGCCGAGGAAGATCGAGATGCGTCCGAGGAATCCGCGGAAGACGACGGCGAAGAGGATCGTGATGGCGAGGGTGAACGTCGCGGTCACAGGGGCGGCGGCGTAGTTGTTGTGCGCTGCGCCCGCGAGGTTGAAACCGATGAGCGCGACGATGGTTCCGGCCAAGACCGGCGGGAGGAAGCGGTCGACCCACTTCACACCGACCGTGTGCACCACGACGCCGATGATCGCCAGGAGCACACCGACCGCGACGATTCCGGCCAGGGCGGTTCCCATGTTCGCGGAGGCGGTCGCGGCAGTGACCGGTGCGATGAAGGCGAACGACGAGCCCAGGTAGCTGGGCAGCTTGTTGCGGGTTACAAGAAGGAACAGGATCGTGCCGACGCCGCTGAAGAGCAGCGTGGTGGCGACCGGGAACCCGGTGATGATCGGCACCAGGAACGTGGCGCCGAACATAGCCACGACATGCTGGAGCCCGATCGCGATCGTGGCGGGCCAGTTCAAACGCTCATCGGGACGGACGACGGCGCCGGGCTCGACCGTGCGGCCGTTTCCGTGCAGCTTCCACAGGGCCATGCGGGCTCCTCAAGGTTCGGGGGATGGCAGGGGGTGCCGGAGCAACACTACCGATTCCTGAGTTTTCCCTGAGCGCCCACCCTCTCGCATGTGCAGGCGTGAGCGACGGATGCATGAGGGTCCCGCGGCCGAGAGTCATGCATCCGCCCGATCGTCATGCATCCGTGCGGAGAGCGGGACCCGGAGATCGGGACCCGGAGATCGGGACCCGGAGATCGGGACCCGGCGATCGGGAGCGCTCAGGCGCCGAGGCGCTCGATCAGCTCGCGGTAACGGTCGGCGGTGCGTGCGACGATATCTTCCGGAAGCAAAGGCGGCTCGCCCTGCTGGTCCCAGTTCGCGGCCATCCAGTCGCGCACGATCTGCTTGTCGAAGCTCGCCATCCGCTCGTTCGGCGTCGTGCCGGTGCGCCAGGCCTCCGCATCCCAGTATCGCGAGGAGTCGCTCGTGAGCACCTCGTCGGCCAGGCGCAGGGTGCCGTCGGCATCCGTCCCGAACTCGAACTTGGTGTCGGCGAGGATCAGGCCCTTTTCCTCGGCGATCGCCGCCGCGCGGGCGTAGATCGCGAGGGAGGTGTCGCGCAGTTCGGCCGCGCGCTCGGCGCCGACCAGCTCGACGGCGCGCTCGAACGTGATGTTCTCATCGTGCTCGCCCATCGGTGCCTTGTAGGCAGGGGTGAACAGCGGCTCCGGCAGGCGGTCGCCGTTCTGCAGGCCGGCGGGCAGCGGAATGCCGCAGACGGTGCCGCTCTCCTGGTACTCGACCCAGCCCGACCCCGTGATGTAGCCGCGCACGACGCATTCGATCGGCAGCATCTCGAGCGACTGCGCGAGCATCGCCCGATCGGCGACCGCATCCGGGAGCTCGCCCTCGGCGATGTGGTTGGGGAAATCGGAGAGCTGTGCGAACCACCAGCGGCTCAGTCGCGTCAGCAGGGCACCCTTTTCGGTGATGCCGGGGGAGAGCACGAAGTCGAAGGCGCTCACGCGGTCGGAGGCCACGACGAGGATGCGCGTGTCCGCCGGATCCTCCGAGGCGTACAGGTCGCGGACCTTGCCCGAGTAGATGTGCCGCCAGCCGGGAATGCTCTGTGCCGTGCCTTCTGAAGGTGTGCTCACCCGCCCATTATCCCGGTTCCCGCGGTCACCGAATGCCGTGGTCCCGGTGTCAGAGGGGCGATCTAGCCTGGTGGCATGACGGACGACATCCTCACGCCGCGTCTTCGACTCTCGCGTCCGGTCGAGGGGGATCTCGACGCGCTGTTCGCGATCTCCGCCGATCCGCGGGTGTGGACCCACTATCCGTCGCTTCGGCACCAGCGACCGGAAGACACTCTTGCGGGCATGGCGCGCTGGGAGGCGAGCTGGGCCCGCGCCGGGTTGGGATCGTGGGTGGTCCGGTTGCGTTCCACGGGTGAGGTGATCGGCAACGGCGGGTGCACGCTCCTCGGCGACGCGGTGTGGAACCTCGGGTACCGGCTGTCGGCCGATCATCACGGGAACGGGTACGCCACCGAACTCGCGTTCGCCGCTGTCGAGCAGGCGCGCGCGGTCGATCCCGACCGCCCCGTGATCGCCTATCTCGTCGAGCACAACCATGCGTCGGCGAAGGTCGCCGAGAAGGTCGGCCTCGAACTCGTCCACAGGGCACCGGATGCGGGCAACCCCGATCCGTCTGTCTGGCGCCTCGTCTACGCAGACCGTCCGCTCGATCCGGCCCAACTCACAGCCGTGTCGCTGTAGAGAAGGCGGATCGCAGCTGTTCGCTCCGCCGAAAGAGGCGTATAGTCCACATGGACTATTTGAGGTGAGGGGCATGGCGAAGGACGCTGTCGATCGGCTCACCCCCATGGGGGTGATGGTGCTCGCGCTGCTGCGCGAGGGCGACATGCACCCCTATGAGATGGTGCGTCTCATGCGCGCCCGTCACGACGACCGCCTGCTCACGATCACCAACGGGACGCTGTACCACACGGTCTCCCGACTGCACCGCGCGGGTCTGATCGACGAGCTGGGCATCGACCGCGAGGGCAACCGCCCGGAGCGCACCACCTACGCCCTGACGGGTGCCGGACGCGAAGCGGTCATGACATGGGTGCAGCGCGAGCTGCCCCGCATCGATCGCCCTGCGGACTTCCGTATCGCGCTCGCCGAGGCGCACAACCTCGAGCGACCGGAGGTCATCGACCTCCTGAGGGCGAGGCGCCTCGCCCTCGTCGAGGATCACGCGAGGCACCGCGACGGTCTCCACGCGGCCCGGGAGAAGAGCGTTCCCGAGCAGGTGCTCGTCGAGATCGAACGCCAGGAGGCTCTGCTGGCCGCCGAGCTCGGCTGGCTCGACTCCCTCCTCGACCGCCTCGAGACCCGAGTCCTGCCGTGGGGTCCCTCGGCATTCCAGAACTCAGACCGCTACCGCGCTCAGCGAAAGGCAGCACAGCAATGACAGATACCCCTCGCGGCGGAGACCGCCCGCCGGCGTCCGCGCCCTCGACCTCCGGTCCGTCGACCGGCACCTACTCCGCGGGGCACAAGCCCACGAGCCCGTGGCCTGCCCTCTGGGCGCTGGTCATCGGCTTCTTCATGATCCTCGTCGACACCACGATCGTGTCGGTCGCGAACCCGGCGATCAAGGCGGCGCTCGACCCGAACACGAACAACCTGGACAACGTCGTGTGGGTCACGAGCGCCTACCTGCTCGCCTACGCCGTGCCGCTGCTGATCACCGGACGCCTGGGCGACCGGTTCGGCCCGAAGAACATCTACCTGATCGGTCTCGCGGTCTTCACTCTCGCCTCGCTGTGGTGCGGACTGTCGACGACCCTCGAGGGTCTGATCGTCGCTCGCGCCGTGCAGGGCCTCGGTGCCGCGTTCATGACTCCGCAGACCATGGCCGTGATCACCCGCACGTTCCCGCCGGACCGCCGCGGCGCCGCGATGGGCCTCTGGGGCGCCACTGCCGGTGTCGCCACTCTCGTCGGCCCGCTCGTCGGCGGCCTGCTCGTGGACGGGTTCGGCTGGGAGTGGATCTTCTTCGTGAACATCCCGGTCGGCATCGTCGCCTTCGTGCTCGCCTGGCGCCTGGTCCCGAAGCTGGCGACTCACTCGCACCGCTTCGACGTCGTGGGCGTGGTGCTGAGCGCTGTGGCCCTCTTCCTCATCGTGTTCGGTCTCCAAGAGGGGGAGAAGTACGACTGGGGTGTGATCTGGGGTCCGATCTCCGTGTGGAGCCTGATCATCGTGGGACTCGTGGTGCTCGGACTGTTCATCCTGCAGCAGGCCAAGACCCGCAGCGAGCCCCTGGTTCCGCTCGAACTGTTCCGCGACCGCAACTTCTCGGGAGCGAACGTGGCGATCGCCGCGGTCGGCTTCACGGTGACAAGCATGTCGCTGCCGATGATGTTCTTCCTCCAGACCGCGCGGGGTCTCACCCCCACCGAGGCCGCGCTGCTGCTGATCCCGATGGCCGTGCTCTCGGGCGTTCTCGCTCCGGTCGCGGGGAAGCTGCTCGACCGCGTGGATCCGCGCATCATCCTGATCCCGGGGCTACTCTGCGTCGCCGGGGCACTCATCTGGTACTCGGCTCTGATCAACATGGACACCGCGATCTGGATGTTCCTGCTGCCCTCCGCGCTGATGGGCGTCGGCAACGCCGGAATGTGGGGTCCGCTCGCCACGACCGCGACGCGCAAGCTCCCGCCGCGCCAGGCGGGTGCAGGTGCCGGCATCTACAACACCACCAGGACCATCGGTTCGGTCATCGGCTCGGCCTCCATCGCCGCGTTCATGCAGTCCCGGCTCGAGGCGAACCTTCCGGGTCTCGCCGATTCGCCGGCGGGTGGCTCCACCGGAGGGACGCTGCCGCCCCAGGTGGCCGAAGGCTTCGCCGCAGGAATGTCGCAGGCGATCCTGCTGCCGGCGTGCGTGATGGTGGTCGCCCTCATCGCCTCGCTGTTCCTCGGCCGCTATGACAAGACGGAGGCTGCGGCGCCCGTGGCTGCACGCGCCGAGTAGTCGACGACCCTCCCTCCACGATTGATCCCGAGAGGTGTGTATCCCGCACCTCTCGGGATCGTCTTCGTTCGCGCCCTGGAGAGGGAGGAGTGCGCGGGTACCGATTCTTCTTCTACAGCAACGAGGGATCGGAGCCCCCGCATGTGCACGTGGAGCGGGCGGAATTCACCGCGAAGTTCTGGCTGCGGCCAGTAGAATCGGCCGCGAAGACGAGATTCGACGACCGAGAGCTGCGACTGCTTCGTCGGTTGATCGAACACCGACGCGATCTGATCGAGGAGGCGTGGCATGAGCACTTCGGTGGATGACGCTGTCGCGGTCGGCGTCGTGATCGATGAGCGCGAACTGCACGTGCGGATGAAGGACGGACGCACGATCAGCGTTCCTCTCGACTGGTTCCCGCGGCTAGCCGCTGCGAGCGTCGCGGAACGTGCGGTCTGGCGCTTGATCGGCGTCGGGGAGGGCATCCACTGGCCGCAGCTCGATGAAGATGTCTCCATCGCCGATCTCCTCCGAGGTCGCTGACGGGTTTTGCGGTGGTCCGGCGAATGTGGTGTCATCGGGCGATGACGATCGCACTCTCACGACCGAGCATCGACCTCTTCGACTCCTGGGCCGCCGCGGTGGCCGAGTTCGAGGGCGGACACATCGACGGCGGCGGTATCGAGAAGGGTTTCGTCCCCGACCGGGCCGCTTTCGAGGAGTTCGTCGAGCGCGCAGAGCTGTACGCCACGCCTGGCGCGGTGCTCCCGGAGGGCCACGTGCCGTGCGACTACTACTGGATCACCGAGGGCGACCACGTCGTCGGCTTCCTCTCCTTCCGCCGCGAACTCAACGACCACCTCCGCCGCTTCGGCGGCCACATCGGCTACTCCGTGATCCCGACGAGGCGTCGCGAGGGGATCGTACGAGAGGCTCTGCGCCTCATGCTGCGCGCCGCGAAGGCCGACGGCTACGACCGCGTGATGCTCACCTGCGACGACGACAACATCGGCTCCATCCGCACCATCGAGGGGGCCGGTGGCGAGCTCGAAGACGTGATCGATGCGCCGGAAGCCGGGCAGCCCCTGGTGCGGCGCTACTGGATCGACGTTTCGGGCACACGACTCGCCGCGAGCTAGGGTAGATCCTCGGCGGTCGTCCGGTCGCTGCTGTCGACCCGGGGAGCACACGTCGTGATCCGAAACCCATCCGCCGCGGTGAGCCGTCTGCGCCGCTCGGTGCGCACCGCAGGTGCTGCCGCGCTCGTCGCCTTCGTCGCCGTCGGAGCGCTCCTGGCCGGAGCCGCACCCGCCACCGCCGCGAGCGACGGCGACAAGTACGTCATCGGTACGGACACGACGTTCGCGCCGTTCGAGTTCACCGATCAGGACGGCGACCTCGTCGGCATCGACATGGACCTGCTCCGTGCGATCGCGAAGGACCAGGGGTTCGAGGTCGAGATCCGCCAGCTCGGCTTCGACGCCGCCGTGCAGGCGCTGCAGTCGAACCAGGTCGACGCGGTCATGGCCGGTATGTCGATCACCGAGGAGCGGCAGAAGGCCTTCGACTTCAGCGAGCCGTACTTCACCAGTGGTGTCCAGCTCGGCGTGCTCGAAGCCAGCGACATCCAGTCGCTCGACGACCTGGACGGCAAGACCGTCGCCGTCAAGACCGGTACGCAGGGGCAGACCTTCGCCGACGAGAACAAGGACGAGTACGGCTTCCGGGTCACTCCGTACCAGGACACGACCGACATGGTCGATGCGGTCAAGGCCGGTCAGGCCGTCGGCTATTTCGAAGACTTCCCCGTGCTGGCCTACGGCATCCAGCAAGGGTCCGGCTTCCGCCTCATCGGTCAGCCGGAACTGGGCGGCGAGTACGGCTTCGCGGTCAACAAGGGCCAGCACCCCGAGCTGATCGAGAAGTTCAACGCGGGACTCTCGAACCTGAAGGCATCCGGCGAGTACGACAAGATCGTCGACACGTATCTCTCCGGCGGCGAGAAGTCCACGCAGCCCACCGACATCATCTCGGTCGCGGTGCAGTACTGGCCCGCACTCATGGAGGGCCTCTGGCTCACGATCCTCGCGACGATCGTCGCCATCGTGGCCGCGTTCATCCTGGGGCTCGTCTTCGGCTTCGGTCGAGTCTCGAAGTTCGCTCCGTTCCGGTGGATCGCCACCGCCTACGTCTACGTCTTCCGCGGCACCCCGATCCTCATCCAGGCGTTCTTCGTGTTCTTCGCGATCCCGCAGCTGTTCCCCGGTCTCACGTTCAACCCGTTCGTCGCCGGTGCCATCACGCTCTCGCTCAACACGGGTGCGTACATGACGGAGATCATCCGCGGTGGCATCCAGGCCGTCGATCCCGGACAGAACGAGGCCTCGCGCTCGCTGGGTCTCGGGCACTGGAAGACGATGCAGAAGGTCGTGCTCCCGCAGGCGTTCCGCATCATGATCCCCTCGTTCGTCAACCAGGGCATCATCACCCTCAAGGACACGTCGCTGATCAGCGTGATCGGCCTCGCGGAGCTGACGTTCGTCTCCCGTCAGATCATCGCCTCGACGTACCTGTCGGCCCAGGTGCTGACGATCGTCGCCATCATCTACTTCGTCGTGATCACGCTGCTGACGCTGCTCGCGAACCGCCTGGAGAGGACGTTCAACGCATGAGCAAGATCCTGGTGCAGGACCTGCACAAGTCGTTCGGTGACAACGAGGTGCTCAAGGGCATCAACCTGGCTGTGGAGGACGGCGAGGTCGTGGCGGTCATCGGGCCTTCGGGCTCGGGCAAGTCCACCCTGCTGCGTTGCCTCAACAAGCTCGAAGAGCCCACGTCGGGGCACGTCGTCATCGACGGCGTCGACCTGACCGACAAGAGCGTGAAGCTCGACGAGGTGCGTCAGCGCATCGGCATGGTGTTCCAGCACTTCAACCTGTTCCCGCACATGACCGTGCTCGAGAACATCACGCTCGCACCGGTCGAGTGCGGGAAGATGACGAAGGCCGAGGCGCGTGAGCGGGCGCTGTCGCTCCTGGAGCGGGTCGGTCTCTCGGAGAAGGCAGATGCGAAGCCGGCGTCCCTTTCCGGCGGGCAGAAGCAGCGCGTGGCTATCGCCCGTGCACTTGCGATGGACCCCGAGATCATGCTGTTCGACGAGGCCACGAGCGCGCTCGACCCGGAGATGGTCGGCGAGGTGCTGCAGGTCATCCGCGACCTGGCCTCCGGCGGCATGACCATGGTGCTGGTGACGCACGAGATGGGCTTCGCCCGCGAGGTCTCCGGCCGCACGGTCTTCATGGACGGCGGCGTCGTCGTCGAGGAGGCCCCGCCCGCAGAGCTCTTCGGCTCGCCCAAGAACGAGCGCCTGAAGGACTTCCTCTCGAAGGTCCTCTGAGGGGCGTCCGCTCCGCGCTCCACGCATTCGCATCGACTTCCCGTGCACTCGCCGAGTGCACGGGAAGTCTGCGTAGGGAGGTCGTGCGCTCGCGGAGGCTACTCGGCGACGCGGGCGGCGATGTCGGTGCGGTAGTGCGATCCGTCGAGGCGGATGTGGGCGATCGCTTCGTAGGCCCGGTCGCGCGCAGTGCGGAAGTCGGAGGCGACGGCCACCACGTTCAGCACACGGCCGCCCGTGGCGATGAGCGATCCACCGGGCGCATCCGGGCTCGCGGTCGCGGCGTGCACGAGGCGGACGCCTTCGACGGCGGCGGCGTCTGCGAGGCCCTCGATCGGCCGCCCGGTCTGCGGCGCCTCGGGGTAGCCCTCGCTGGCCAGCACGACCGTGATCGCCACCTCGTCGCTGAACACGGGCTCGGGCTGGTCCTCGAGGGTTCCGGATGCCGCGGCGAACAGCAGCTCCGACAGCGGGGTGACCAGCCGCGGCAGCACGATCTGCGTCTCGGGGTCGCCGAAACGCGCGTTGAACTCGATGACGCGCACACCTGCCGGGGTCAGGATCAGCCCCGCGTAGAGCAGACCGATGAACGGCGTGCCCTCGGCGTCGAGCTGCCGGACCACGGGGAGCGCCACGTCGCGCGTGACCTCCTCGACGAAGGCCTGCTCGCTGCCGAACTGTTCGGCGAGCCAGGGCAGCGGCGAATAGGCGCCCATGCCACCCGTGTTGGGTCCGGCGTCGCCGTCGAGCGCACGCTTGAAGTCCTGCGCGGGGCTGAGCGCACGCACGGTGTCGCCATCGCTCAGGAAGAAGAGGGAGACCTCGGGGCCGGAGAGGAACTCCTCGATCAGCACCGGGCCGGCGGGAAGATACTGTTCGGCGTGCGCGAGGGCCTCGGCGCGGTCGGACGTGACGATGACGCCCTTGCCCGCAGCCAGACCGTCGGCCTTGACCACGTACGGGGCACCGAGTTCGTCGAATGCGCTCTCGACCTCGGCGGTGGTGGCGGCGCGGACGGCGCGACCGGTGGGCACACCGGCGGCGTCCATGACCCGCTTCGCGAACGACTTCGAGCCCTCCAGCTGTGCGGCCGCCTTGCCCGGTCCGAACACGGGGATGCCCCGCACCCGCAGGGCATCGGCGACGCCGGCGACGAGGGGAGCCTCCGGGCCCACCACGACCAGGTCGATCGCGTGCTCGTGCGCGAATGCGGTGACCGCCCCGCCGTCGAGGGGATCGACCGAGACAGGGGTCGCATCCTGGGCAATGCCGGCGTTGCCGGGAGCGACGAAGATCTCGTGCTCCGTCTGCTCGGCCCGCAGGGCGAGGATGATCGCGTGCTCACGGGCACCGGAACCGAGGACGAGAATCTTCACCCGTCCAGACTACCGAGGGTGGAGCTCCGGATTTCGGTCCGGCTCAGAGGTCGACGGTCCGCTCCACGGTGGCGTCCCACGGCACGGTCCAACCGGCCGCGTCGAAGAGCGCGTCGAGCACCATCGCGGTGAAGCCCCAGACGATCGTGCCGTCGACGTCGAACGCCGGGCCGCGGAACGTGTGCCCCATCCGTGTGATGGTCGATGTGAACCGGGTCTCCGGGTCGAGCAGCTGCGCGACGGGCACGCGGAACACCTCGACCGTCTCGGCATGGTCGACCGCCACGACCCGCGAGGGCGACCTCCACCACGCCAGCACCGGCGTGACGAGATGGTTGCTCGCGGCGAGCGGGATCACGGGCAGCGTGGCCAGGATCTCGACGCCGGTCGGATCGAGCCCGGTCTCCTCCTCGGCCTCGCGCAGGGCCGTCGCGACGACATCGGCATCGCCCGGGTCCACGCGGCCGCCGGGGAAGGAGACCTGTCCGGGATGTGAGGAGAGCGTGGGCGCGCGCCGCTGCAGCAGCACGTCGAGGTCACGCGCGACGGCGGGGCCGGTGGTGGACGCGGGGATGCGATCGAGCACGCCGAACAAGATGAGCACGGCCGCATCGTGGGCACTCTGCGGGTCGGCGAGTGGGGGGATGCGCACTCCCCACGAGTGGTCGGCGACGGCCGTGAGCAGCTCGGCGCGGGCGCCCTGGGGATGCATGCTCATGCGTCCGAGCTTAGAACTCGTCTCGCACGGTCGGTCGTAGTCTGGACTGATGGCCAGGAAGATCGACATCGCGGACGGGCGCACGGCTCTCGATGCCGTCCGCGCCGCGGAGGCCGCGGGTGCGAAGCCGCAGCGCACCGACCTCGCCACCGCCGTGCGCTACCTGCTGCAGCTGCTCGACGAGAAGGCACCGGGCAACAGCGTCGAGGTGCGGGTGCCGCCGTTCGGTGCGGTGCAGGTCATCCAGGGTCCTCGACACACCCGTGGTACACCGCCCAACGTCGTCGAGATGGATGCCGCGACCTGGATCGCCGTCTCCACCGGCGCGGAGCGATGGGCGGATGCCGCGTCCGGCGGACGCATCCACGCGTCCGGCACGCGTGCCGACCTGAGCGACGTCCTTCCCGTGCGTCCGTAGCGCGACCGTGCGGACAGGGTCCGCGGAGAGGGCGTCGGCCTTCTGACGGACTCGGGCGCGGTCGATCGACGGTGCGGGTCAGGCCCGCTTGGCGCGCGCGATCTCGTCGGTGACCTGCTGCACGTCGGCGGGGTCGGCATCCCGCGCGAGGGCGACGTAGTGGTCCATGACGGCCGGTCGGTATCGCACGGGCATGGTCTGCCCCGGTGCGAGCCGGGTGAGCGCGGTGATCGTGAGATCCTCGTCGGCGATACCGCGGAACGACGTGCCCTCGACCGTCTCCACATCGAGCATCAGCACGACGCGCGGGTTGCCGTCGCTGCTGACCTCGCGCCAATCGACGAGAACACCGAGCGCGAGCACCCCGTCGCGCAGTTCCGCCTTGCGCCTGCGTGCCTTCGCGCTCAGCAGCGGGTTCGGCGTGACCCCGGGGAAGGCGGGCCCGACGCCGAGCGATTCCCGACTCAGATCGGGCCTGAGCTGGTCCATCAGATCGCTGAGGCTCTGCCTCTTCTTCTTCGAACCGAACATCCTCGCCCTCCCTCGCGTCGGCGCCGGATTCTCGGCCTGGCGCGTCGCCGCCATCGTGATTGTATGTCGCCGACCGACACGCCTCGGTCGAGGTCCGGATGCTGTCCGGCATGAGCGAGGACGAGCAGGCCGGAGCGCTGAAGATCCTCCGGAGCATGATCCGTTCGCTGCGCGAGGAGTCCTAGCCCGGCTCGGATCAGCGCCGCGCGACCACCAGGGGGACCCCCGTCACGGGGTGCGGGAACACGTCGACCGCTTGGCCGTAGACCTGCTCGATCCGGCCCGCCGTCAGCACTTCCGCGGCGGCGCCCGTCGCTGCCACCCGGCCGTCGGCGAGGAGCGTGACGCGGTCGGCGTGCGCGAGCGCGGCATTGAGGTCGTGCAGCACGATGGCCACCGCGATCCCGGCATCCGCACGCCCACGGATCAGCCGCATGACGTCTTCGTGGTGCTTCAGGTCGAGGGCGGCGGTCGGCTCGTCGAGCAGCAGGATGCCGGTGCTCTGGGCGATCACGCGGGCGAGGGCGACCCTGGCGCGCTCGCCGCCGGAGAGGGAGGGCACCGCACGGGCACTGAGCGCCGTCACCTCGGTCTGCGCCATCGCCGTGGACACCCGCTCGTCGTCATCGTCAGCCGCGGGCGTGCGCGCCCAGGGCGTCCGCCCCATGCGCACGACCTGCTCTGCGCTGAAGGGGAACGTGACGGTGTTCTCCTGCAGAAGCACAGCACGCTGTTGGGCGAGCGTGCGCGGCTTGACGCGGTCGATCGGCTGGCCGTCGAGCTCGACCGAACCGGCCTGTGCCATGACATCTCCCGCGAGCACCCCGAACAGAGTGGACTTGCCCGCCCCGTTCGGCCCGACGAGGGCGTGGATCTCTCCGGAGTGAATCTCGATGGACGCGTCGTCGAGGATCGTCCGCCCCTCGCCGACGCGGACCGTGAGTCCCGCTCCGCGCAGCCGCACGGTCATGCCCATCCTCCCGAGCGACGCCGCGTGCGCACGAGGAGCCACAGGAAGAAGGGGCCGCCCACGAGCGAGGTGATCATGCCGATCGGCAGGTCGGCGAGCGGTACGGCGGTGCGCGCGACCAGGTCGGCGACCGCGATGAGCAGTGCGCCGCCGAGCGCCGAGGCGATCACGAGCGGCAGGTGGGCGGGGCCGATCAGCATGCGCATGAGATGCGGCACGACGAGCCCGGCGAAGCCGATGATGCCGGCGAAGGCCACCGCCGCGCACACCAGGAGGGCCACGGTGACGATGACCACGATCCGCAACAGCTCGACGTTGACGCCGAGGTGCCGGGCGGTGCGCTCGCCGAGGGCGAAGAGGTCGAGACTCGGGGCGACGATCAGCGCTACCACCACGCCGATCAGCACGAGCGGAGCCACCAGCTGGATGTTCGACCACAGGGCCCCGTTGAGTGAGCCGAGCTGCCAGAACACGATCTGCTCGCGAGTGGATGTGGTGCCGAGAAAGGTGAGGAAGGCCATCCCGGCGCCCGCGATCGCATTGATCGCGATGCCCGTGAGCAGGAGGGTCACGACCTCGGTGCGGCCGCCGGAGCGACTGATGAAGTACACCGAGAACACCGCGATCAGGCCGCCGAGGAACGCGAAGGCGGGTGTGGTCCACATCCCGAAGGTCGCCAGCCCGAACGTGATGCTCGCCGCAGCGCCCAGCGCGGCACCCGAGGAGACGCCGACGACCCCCGCATCCGCGAGCGGGTTGCCGAAGATCGCCTGCATGAGAACGCCCGAGACGGCGAGGGCGGCGCCGACGAGGAGGCCGAGCACGATGCGCGGCATCCGCAGGTTGAAGATCACGCCGTAGTCGGTGGACGCTGTCGGCGCCCACGCGGTGTCGATCCCGACCCCGCGCAGCAGTACGCCGATCAGGGAGGTGGGGGAGAGGTCGTACTGCCCGCTCGTGATCGACACGATCCCGGTGATCGCGAGAGCGACCATCAGGCCGACCGTCACGAGGGCGAAGCGCAGGCCCCGGTACCTCGTCGGAGTCGGGGTGGCGACCTCCCCGGTCACGTCGCGGGCTCGGGGGCGTACAGGGCGCGGGCCAGGGCGCCGATCACGTCGGCGGTGCGCGGGCCGAAGCTGAGGATCTCGCTGTCGGCCATGTCGATCACGCGACGGTTCGCGCCGGCAGGGGTCTGAGCCACGGCGGGGATCCGCTCGATGAGTCCGTCGATGCCTCCCACCGATTCGAGGCCGTCCGTCATCATCACCAGCACGTCCGGCTGTGCGGCGACAAGGGCTTCGGCGGTCATCGGCTTCATGCCCTCCCAGCCGATCTCGGCCGCCACATCGACGCCGCCGACCGCGTCGATCAGGGAGTCGGCTCCGGAGTCCTCGCCGAAGATGTAGTACACGTTGGCGCTGCCGCGCACGTAGAGGAAGAGCATCCGGGCGCGGTCGGCCTCGTCGGTGGGCACGACGGCGGCGATCTCTGCGAGCGTCTCGTCGACGGAGGTGTCGAGCCGTGCGATGAGGGTCTCACCCCGGCGCGGCACCCCGAGCGCAGTGGCGATCTCGGTCACCAGCTCGTCGGTGGTGTCGAGACGGCGATCGCTGGAGATCACGACGACGGCGATGCCCGCGTCGCGCAGCTGCTGACGGACCTCCTTCGGACCGATCGTGGTGTCGGTGAGGACCACGGTCGGCGCCAGCTCGAGAATCGCCTCGGCGTTGAGCGTGTGGCCGGTCTTGGTCACGACCGGGAGCTCTTCGGTGCCGGCGAAGACGGTGGAGGCGTCGCGGCCGACAACCTGGTCGCCGAGTCCGAGCGCGAACACGGTCGACGCGATCGTGCCCGAGATGTCGATCGGGAGGATGCGGTCGATGTCGGCGATCTCGACCTCGTGGCCTTCGCTGTCGGTCACCGTCACAGGCAGCTTCGGAGCGCTGTCGTCGTCGACGGGCTCGATCGCATGGGTCGAGAGGCAGGCGGTGGAGGGGCCGGTGTGGCCGCGCACGTCGTCGATCAGGTCGAGCGCATCGAGCGGGACGGATGCCTGCGGGCAGTCGTCATCCGCGGCGGTAGCCGGTGCGGCCGTGGCCCCCGGCTCTGCGCACGCCGTGAGCCCGACGGCGAGAGCGGCGACGAGGATAAGGGCGGAGACGCGACGCATTAGGCAAGGCTATCCTAAAACTTGACGCGCGATGATGCGCACCTCTACGCTCGAGGTCGACGGCCTACTTAGCTAAGCCTAACCAAAATCCAACCTTCGCCCGACTGCATTGCGGCACCGCCGGCGTGCGTGTTCTTCTGCGCGCCCGGAGCCGTGGAGAACCGTGAACGCCTCAGCCACAGCATCCTCAGGGAGCGCCCGCATACGCGTGCTGCTCGCCGCTTTCGTCTCCTTCCTCCTCGTCGCCGCCGGTGCGGTGATCGTCCCGCCCGCGCACGCCGCCGGCGCGGCGGTCACGGCCGCGGTCGCCTCCGCGGGAACCTCGGGGGTGAGCGTGCAGGTGCAGGTAAGCGGTCTGCCCGAGGTCGAAGGCGCCTACGCGGCCCTCATCGTGAAGGGCACGGAGTCCGGGCTCAGCGGCGGGGGCGGGTACGCCGCGTTCGTCATGCCGACGGTCGCGGGAGGGGAGAGCACGTTCACGCTCGACGCGCCGGCCGGCTCGCTGGACCGCACGAAGGCGTACGAAGTGCTCGTCTGGCAGAAGCACTCGAATCCGAACGAGACCACGATCTACGGCCGCGGCGACGTTTCCGTCTCGGCCGGGCAGTGGGATGCGGTGTTCGGCACCGTTCCCACCGACCCGGGCACCGATCCCGGAACTGACCCCGGTACGGATCCGGGTACCGACCCCGGAACTGACCCCGGTACGGATCCGGGTACCGACCCCGGTACGGATCCGGGTGAGACCCCGAAGTCGGCGGCGATCGAGGTTTTCCTCGCCGACGGCACGACTCCGGCCGCAGGCGTGGCGCTCAAGGCGGGCGACAAGGTGGTCGTGAAGGGTTCCGGCTACGACCCGGCCGCGAACCTCGGGACCGAGGGCCGTGGTGTGCCGATCCCGAAGCACCTCCCGCAGGGGACCTACGTCGTGTTCGGCAACTTCGCCTCGGCATGGCAGCCCTCCGCCGGGGCCGCGTCATCGGCCCGCTCGGTGGGTACGCAGGTCTGGGCTCTGGCCGAGGGCGTGCTGAACCAGGTCCCTGCGCAGTACCAGGGTGCGATCCGCGCGCAGTGGGTCGACATCGCGGCCGACGGCACGTTCCAGACCACCCTGACGTTGAAGGACGCCGCGGCGTCCCCCGGCTCGTACGGTGTCTACACCTACGCGGCCGGTGGCGTGATCAATGCCGACCAGGAGCGCAGCGTCGCCCTGAACTACAGCGAGAACCCCACGGTCTCCGCGGTCGTGAAGACGGCCACCGCGAAGGACGGCCTGACCGTCACGGCATCCGCGTCGAAGCTCGGTGCGATCACCGGCGCGTACGTCGCACTGATCGAGAAGGGCACCGAGGCGAACGTCACGGGCAGCAGCGGGTTCCTCGCGATGCAGTACGTGCGTCCGATCTCGGGCGGCGTCTTCACGGCGGACCTGACCGCCGCCGCCGACACGCTCGACCGCACGAAGTCCTACGAGGTCATCGTCTGGAAGCAGCATTCCAACCCCGATGCGAGCACGATCTTCGCACGCTCGACCCTCACGATCACCGACGCGCAGTGGGAGAGCCTGCAGCCCGCCCCGGTCTCCGCAGCGATCGAGGTGTTCCTCGCCGACGGCACCACCCCGGCGGCCGGAGTGCCGCTCAAGGCCGGTGACGAGGTCGTGGTGAAGGGCGTGGGCTACGACCCGGCCGCGAACATCGGCGGACGCGGGATGCCGATCCCTAAGCACCTTCCGCAGGGCACCTACGTCGTCTTCGGCAACTTCTCCTCGACATGGCAGCCGTCGACGGGTGCCGCATCGTCGACACGTTCGGTCGGCTCGCAGGCGTGGGCTCTGGCCGAGGGCGTGCTGAACGAGGTCCCTGCGCAGTATCAGGGCGCGATCCGTGCCCAGTGGGTCGACATCGCGGCCGACGGAACGTTCCAGGCGACCTTGACGCTGAAGGACGCGGCCACGACGCCCGGTTCTTACGGCGTCTACACCTACGCGGCCGGTGGAGTGATCAATGCCGACCAGGAGCGCAGCGTCGCCCTGGACTACGGCGTCACCCCGGCCATGACGCCCACGGTGAAGTCTGTGACCGCGAAGGACGGTCTGACCGTCACGGCGTCCGCGTCGAAGCTCGGTGCGGTCACCGGCGCGTACGTCGCCGTCATCGAGAAGGGCACCGAGGCGAACGTCACCAGCAGCAGCGGATTCCTGGCGATGCAGTACGTGCGCAACATCACCGGAGGCGCGTTCAGCGTCGACCTGACCGCGGCCGCCGACACGCTCGACCGCACGAAGTCGTACGAGGTCATCGTCTGGAAGCAGCACTCGATGCCCGATGCGAGCACGATCTACGCGCGGGGCGCCGTCACGGTGACCGACGCGCAGTGGGACACCCTCTTCCCGGCAGGGCCGACCGTCGTCACGACTGTGAAGACGGCGACGGCGAAGGACGGTCTGACCGTCGCGGCCGCAGCCACGAATCTGGGCGAGATCGCCGGCGCATACGTCGCACTGATCGAAGCAGGAACCGAGGCAGACGTGAGCGCCGATGGCGGGTTCCTCGCGATGCAGTGGACGCAGAAGGTCACGTTCGGCGCCTTCTCCGTCGATCTCGCGACGGCGGCGAAGAACCTCGACCGCACGAAGTCGTATGAGGTCATCGTGTGGAAGCAGCACTCGAATCCCGATGCGAGCACGATCTACGCCCGATCGGGCGTGACCATCACGTCCGCGCAGTGGGACGCACTGTTCGACGTGGAGGTGCCGGAGGTGCCCGAGACACCGGTCACGCCGACGACCCCGGCGGCGAACGTTCCCGGCGGCTCCCTCCGCTGGGCGATCTCCTCGACGTTCACGAACTACATCACGAGCGATATCGCCAAGGGCTCGATCGCGGTCTCCGACGGCGCGACCCGCTCGGGCGGTCAGTTCCAGTTCGGCCAGACGGTCGGCGGCGACTTCGACATCGCCACCGGTCTCGGCAGCGTCGTGTACCGCGGTTCGGTGCGTTTCACCGGACACCAGGGCGTGCTCGATGTGACCGTGTCGAACCCGCAGATCCGCATCACGTCCGCGAACCTTGCGACGCTGTACGTCACGAGCGGCGGTGCGCAGGTGCCGTTCGCGACCCTCGACCTCTCGAATGCGGCGCGCATCGCGGCCAACGGCGCGGTGACGTACACGGCAGCCCCCGCGGCGCAGACTGCCGAGGGACGCGACCGCGTGCTGTCGGGCTACGGCACCACGCTGAACCCCGTGACGTTCACGATCGGCTCCGTCGCGGCGGCGCCGGCCGGCTCGAGCGGCACAGTGGCTGCGGCGGTCGTGAAGCCGAAGACCACGCTCCCGGCGACCCCGCCGGCGACCGAGGGCATCGACGCCGATGAGGCCAACCTGTCGGCCCTCGCCTCCGGGCGGCCGGCGACGGTGTCGGCATCCGGATTCCGCGCGAACGAGCAGGGAATCAAGGTCGTCGTCTACTCCACCCCGGTTCTGCTCGACACCGTGACGGCCGACGCGAACGGCGTCGCCACCTGGTCGGGTGCACTCCCGGCAAGTCTCGAGGACGGCGCGCACACGCTCACGTTCCAGGGCTCGGTGAACCGCGGTCTCGCCTTCACGCTGAACAGGGCCACCACCGCGATCGGTGTCTGCACGGTCGAGGGCGCCACGCTCGAGTGGGGCTACAAGGAGTCGTTCCGCACCTACATCGAGGGCATCGCGAAGGGCGGCTGGACGCTGACCGACGTCGCCTACCGGTACCCCGACTACGTGTGGGAGAACGGCGCCGGTTCGTTCGACGACAAGACCCTCGCCGGCCTGGTCTCGTACGGCGGCAGCATCACGTTCACCGGTCACGACGGCGCACTGAACACGACGCTCGCGAACGCCGGTGTCGAGCTCGCCGGAGAGAAGGGCTATCTCGTCTTCGACGTGACCGGCACCACGCAGGGCGGAGAGAGCATCGACCAGAAGGGCGTGCGTCTTGCAGAGTTCCCCCTCGGCGATGCGGCCGTGGTCGACGGTGTGTTGACGCTCGACGCGATCCCGACCACGCTGACAGAGGCCGGCGCATCCGCGTTCGGCACCTACGCCGCGGGTGAGGAGCTCGACCCGGTCACCGCCGTGATCCCGGTCGGCGCCGACTGCGGCGTCGCCGAGGAGAGGCCCGACTCCGACTCCGCGGCGACCGCAGTGGTGACCACCGCGAACGAGCCTGCTGACGCCGAAGGCGCCCCGGTGTGGCCGTGGATCGTCGGCGGCCTGGTCGTCATCCTGCTCGCGGCGACTGGCGGTGTGCTCATCGTCCGCCGCAACCGCGAGGCCGAGACCGCCGACACGGCGACCGAGCTCTAGTCGACGCGCACGACGGAACGGCCCTCCCCGCGGCGGACACGGGGAGGGCCGTTCTTCCGTCCCGATCTCGGGTACGCGGCATCCGTCGGTGGTGGGACAATGGATGCATGGCCCCCACCGACTCCCACCAGACCGTCGAAGCGACCGTGCGCCGCGTGCCGCGGTACGGCGTGCTCATGGGCATCGGCGTCGTGGTCGGCGTGATCGCGGCCGGCATCCTCACCTGGACCGGCAGCTTCGACGAGTCGCAGGCCCTCGACGTCGTCTACCCGCCCGGTCAGGTGTTCGGCTTCCTGCTGCTGTGGACGGTTCCGATCGGCATCGCGCTCGGCGGCATCGCCGGCCTGATCATGGAGCGCCTCGCCCGTCGTCACGACCGGGTCGTGCGAGTCGACCGCGAGACCGTCGTCGAAGACGACTGACCTCTACGCGAGTTCGGCGATCACCGGGCGGATCGCGGCGTCGAACGCCACGACGTCCCGACGCAGGCCATCGGTCACCGCCACCGTGAGTGCTCCGATCCACCAGATCCCCCGCTGCGAGAACGGCAGTACCTGCACGTTCAACTCGAACGAATGCGCGCGGCGACCGACCTCCCGCTCGAACTCCGCGATCGCGCTCGCATAGGCGCGGTAGGCGTCGCCGCCGGTGTGACTCTTCATCGAGCTCACATACCGGTCGTGTGCGGCCCGCGCGTAGAGGAGGGCGGACGTGGCCTGCGGGGCGATAGCGTCGGCGAGTTCCTCCGCGCCGCGGGCAGGCAGCGCGACGAGGGTGTCGAATCCGTCGATGAGCTCGAGGGGCACGTCGGAGGGATGCGCGCGAGGCTCGACCGTCATGTCCCAGTAGTCGCGCCACTGCGCCTCGATCGCGGGCGAGGCGTCGGCGGCGTCCGGTGCGCGCACGGCGAGCTCGCGCAGACTCGGGAGGTCTTCCGGAACCCTGATCCCGAGGTGCTGCCGCAGCGCGAGCGCGACGAGCACCGGAACGCTCGCGTCTTCGCGGATGAGCCACTGCGGCTTGTCGGCCATGGCCCCATCGTAGGCGGGGAGGGCGTCCGGATCCGAGGTCCGACTTCGCGGAGAGTCGGACCGGCTGCTGACGGTAGGATCGAGGTGTGGCTGCCTCCCCCACCAATCCCTATTCCGAAGCCGGCGTCGATACCGCTGCAGGCGATCTCGCCGTCGAGCTGATGAAGTCCTCCGTGCGCGCGACGCACGGACCCGAAGTGCTCGGCGGTGTCGGCGGATTCGCCGGCCTGTTCGACGCCAGCGCGCTGCTCGGCTATCGTCGGCCGCTGCTGGCCAGCAGCACAGACGGCGTCGGCACCAAGGTCGCGATCGCCCAGGCGATCGACAAGCACGACACGATCGGGCAGGACCTGGTCGGGATGGTCGTCGACGACATCGTCGTGGTGGGTGCCAGGCCGCTCTTCATGACCGACTACATCGCGTGCGGCAAGGTCGTGCCTCAGCGCATCGCCGACATCGTGCGCGGCATCGCCGAGGCCTGCTCCGCCACGGGTACCGCACTTGTCGGCGGCGAGACGGCAGAGCACCCTGGTCTCCTCGGGCCGCGCGACTACGATGTCGCGGGTGCCGCCACCGGCGTGGTCGAGGCTGACGCCATCCTCGGCGCCGAGCGCGTGCAGGACGGCGACGTCGTGCTCGCCGTGCAGTCCAGCGGTCTGCATTCCAACGGCTACTCCCTCGTTCGCCATATCGTCACCGGCGCGGGCATCAGCTACGCAGACACCGCGGCCGACTTCGGTACCACCTGGGGTGAGGCCCTCCTCGAGCCGACCCGCCTCTACACGCTCCCGCTGCTGCGCCTCATCGATGCGCTCGGCGGCGGCGTTCACGCGCTCAGCCACGTCACCGGCGGCGGCATCGCGGCGAACCTCGCCCGTGTGCTCCCGCAGGGGACCTGGGCGGAGGTCGATCGCGGCACGTGGTCGCCCAGCCCGGTCTTCCGCGTGCTCAGCGACATCGCAGGTTCCTCGCTCGAGTCGGCGGAGGGCACCTGGAACCTCGGCATCGGCTTCCTCGCGGTGATCGCGCAGGACAAGAAAGATGCCGCCATCGCTGCGCTCGCCGCAGAGGGCATGCCCGCCTGGCAGGTCGCGACCGTGGGCTTCGGCGCGCGTCCGGCCGGCGAGTTCGAACAGGGCGCCAAGGGCGTCGACGGCGGAGCGGTGCGCCTCGTGGGCGCCTACTCCTCCCACTGAAGAAACGGATGAAGTAACCACCCCATGTGCGGCATCGTCGGAATGGTGGGCTCTGCCCCGGTCAATCAGGACATCTACGACGCACTCCTGCTGCTGCAGCACCGCGGCCAGGATGCGACGGGCATCGCCACCGCCGAGGCGAACGGCGTGATGCACAACGCCAAGGCGCAGGGCATGGTCCGCGAAGCGTTCCGCACCCGCGACATGCGCGCGCTGCTCGGCAACGTCGGGCTCGGTCACGTGCGCTACGCCACCAAGGGCACGGCCTCGAACGAAGAGGAGATGCAGCCGTTCTACGTGAACGCGCCGTACGGCATCATCCTCATCCACAACGGCAACCTCACCAACACGCGTGAGCTCACGGCCGACATGGCCCAGCGCGACCGCCGTCACCTCAACTCCTCGAGCGACACCGAGCTGCTGCTCAACGTGCTCGCCGGCGAGCTGCAGAACACGACCTCGACCGTCGACCTCGACCCCGAGCGTGTGTTCGAGGCCGTCGCCCGCACGCACGAGCGCATCGAGGGCGCCTATGCGGTGATCGCCGTGATCGCCGGCTACGGCCTGCTCGCATTCCGCGATCCCTTCGGCATCCGCCCGCTGATCCTGGGTCGTCGTCCCTCGACGGTCGACGGTGCGCACGGCAAGGACGAGTGGGTCGTCGCCAGCGAATCGCTCGTGCTCGAGAACGGCGACTACGACGTCGTGCGCGAGGTCGAGCCCGGCGAAGCCGTCTTCATCACCAACGACGGCGAGCTGTTCTCCAAGCAGTGCGCGACGGCCGCGACTCTCGCGCCGTGCGCCTTCGAGTACGTCTACCTCGCCCGCCCCGACTCCGTCATGAACGGCATCTCGGTGTACGAGTCGCGGCTGCGTATGGGCGATCGTCTCGCCGACACGATCGCCAAGCACGTGCCGATGGACAAGATCGACGTGGTCATGCCCATCCCCGACTCCTCGCGCCCCGCCGCGATGGAGGTCGCCCGCAAGCTCGGCATCGAGTACCGCGAGGGCTTCTACAAGAACCGTTATGTCGGCCGCACCTTCATCATGCCGGGGCAGGCGGTGCGCAAGAAGAGCGTCCGTCAGAAGCTGAACGCGATGTCGACCGAGTTCCAGGGCAAGAACGTGCTCCTCATCGACGACTCGATCGTGCGCGGGACCACTTCGAAGGAGATCATCCAGATGGCGCGGGATGCCGGGGCCGCCTCGGTGACCTTCGCCTCTGCAGCTCCTCCCGTGCGGCACCCGCACGTGTACGGCATCAACATGCCCTCGCGGCACGAGCTCATCGCTCACGGGCGGACGATTCCCGAGATCGCCGAGGAGCTCGGCTGCGACCACCTCGTCTATCAGGAGGTCGAAGACCTCAAGGCGGCGATCATCGAGGGATCGGTGCTCACCGACCTCGACATGAGCTGCTTCGACGGCCGCTATGTGACCGGCACCGTCTCGGATGAGTATCTGGCCTGGGTGGAGGGGTCGCAGACCTCATGACGATGCCGAGCGCACGACCGCTGTGGCAGGGTCGGGCACTCGCACTCGTGGGGATCGTCCTGGTGGCGTTCTCGCTGCGCTCGGCGGTCGCCTCGCTATCCCCGGTGATCGATCATGTCGCCGCGGACTTCCCGGTCTCGCCGGTCGTCATCGGCCTGATCGGCGCCGCGCCGCCGGTGTGCTTCGCGATCTTCGGTCTGCTCACGCCGCTGTTCGAGCGCCGATTCGGTCTGGAGCGGATGGCCGTCGCCGCGATCACGCTGATGGCTCTGGGGTTGCTCCTGCGCGGCTTCGCCGTGGATTCGACGACCCTGCTCGCGGCGACGGCCGTGGTGTTCGCGGGGGTCGGCTCGGGCAACGTGCTGCTGCCGCCACTGGTCAAGAAGTACTTCCCCGATCGACTCGGGGTCATGATGACCATCTACTCGACCACCATGGCGGTGTCGACCTTCCTACCTCCGCTCGTCGCGGTGCCGGTGGCCGACTCGCTGGGCTGGCGGGTGTCTCTGGGCATGTGGGGCCTCGTCGCGGGCATCGCGCTGGTGCCCTGGGCGGCGCTTCTGCTGAAGAACGGCCCGCGATCGGGTGAGCCGGTGAAGACGGAACTGCTCGTCCCCGATCCCACCGACGGTGTCGACGACGTGCAGGATGCGGTGGCCGTCGCGACCGGTCCGATCTCGACCGCTCCGGCGAACCGTCGGCACTTCGCCCGCCTGTGGAGGCTGCCGCTCGCCTGGGCGCTGGCGATCGTCTTCGGGGCATCATCCACCATGGCCTACGTCTCGTTCGCCTGGATGCCGACCATGCTCGTCGATATCGGCGGTGTGACTCCGGCGACCGCAGGGTTCCTGCTCTCACTGTTCGCGCTGATCGGTCTGCCGTGCTCGCTGCTGGTGCCGATCCTCGTCGTCCGGTTCCAGGCGACGCGTCCGCTCTTCTTCGTGGCCGTCGGCGGCGGGCTGGTCGGGCTCGCCGGTCTCCTGTTCGTCCCGACCGTCGCGCTGCCGCTGTGGGTGAGCATCTTCGGCCTCACCGCCATCATGTTCCCGCTCAGCCTCGTGCTGCTCAGCATCCGCGCCCGCACACCGGAGAGCGCCGTCGCGCTGAGCGGTTTCGTGCAGAGCATCGGCTACGCGATCGCGGCGACCTTCCCGCTGCTGGTCGGGCTGCTGCACGAGACGACCGCGGGCTGGCAGATCCCGCTGCTCGTGATCGCGGGCGTGCTCATCGTCGCGATCCCCGCCGGCATCGTTGCGGGTCGTCGTCGCACGGTCGAGGACGAGTGGGAGCGCCGGCACGGTCGCTGGTGAACCCCGAAGAATCCGACCCGCAGACCGAGCCGCGTGGCGCGGCTGAGGGCTATCGGGCGGATCTCGGCGGTGCGGTCGACGAGCGCACGATGAGCTGAGGATCGGTGGAGGGCATGTCGCCGACCGCATCGTGCCCCTCGATCTGGGCGATGACCCGGAGAGCTGCGGCACGGCCCATCGCCTCGAAGGGCTGACGGACGGTCGTCAGGGCGGGGGAGGCGTACGCGGCGAGGGCGATGTCGTCGACGCTGACCACGGACACATCATCGGGCACGCTGCGGCCGGCCTCGTGCAGGGCGCGGATCAGACCGAAGGCCATCTCGTCGCTGCTGACGAACACGGCCGTGGCCTCGGGGATCGCCGCGATCGTGCGACCCGCGCGGTAGCCGGATTCGGGCGTCCAGTCGGCGGGGATCAGCGGCGGCGGCACGATTCCGCGATCGCGGAGCGTCTGCTCCCAGGCTTCGCTGCGCTGCTGCGTCTCGGTCCAGTAGTCGTCGCCCGAGACGTGCCAGACGGTCTTGTGCCCGAGGTCGAGCAGATGCTCGACGGCGAGGCGGGCGATCGCCCTCTGGTCGACGGCGAGCGGGGCGTCCTCATCGAGAGAGGTGCGCTCGCTCCGGGTCGCGGGTGTGCGCTCGGTCCGCGCCCGCATCGCCGGGCTCTCGAGCTCGACCGGCACGCCGAGGATGATGCCCTCGGCTCCTTGCCGCTCCAATCGGTCGAAGGCCTCCAGGAACGCCTCGGCCGACGCATGGTCGGCGACAGCGGCCGTCGACACGGTGTACCCGTTCGCTGCAGCGGCCTGCTGGATGCCGACGCCGAGCGCCGCCGACGAGTACCGGTCGGTCGAGACGACGATCACTCCCAGCACGCGGGTGCGACCGGAGGCGAGGGAGGCGGCGGCGGCGTGCACGCGGTAGCCGAGCTCCTCGACCGCCGCCATCACACGCCTGGCGGTGTCGGGGCGCACGTTGTCCTGCCCCGACATGACGCGGGAGACGGTCTGCGTGGAGACACCGGCAAGCTGGGCGACATCGACCTGGCTGGGGGCGCGGTCGTCTCTCGGGCGACGAGGTGACATGTGCTCAATGGTAGCGATCAATCGGCGTAAATCCAGGAGGCGGCGAGTCGTGTGATGCGATAATGTGAACGCAAACACTCGTGCTTGGAGCGCTATGCCTGACCTTCTCGCCTCGGCTTTCGACGGCTCTTCCGTTGCCGTCGATGCCCCGGCCGCCGCGTCGCCGATCGGCGCGCCCACCCTGACCTGGCGCGACGGGGAGATCCTTCGCGACGGCGTCGCCCACCGCATCCTCGCGGGCTCGATCCACTACTTCCGGGTGCATCCCGACCAGTGGGAGGACCGACTGCGCCGACTCGCCGCGATGGGCGCGAACACTGTCGACACGTATGTCGCCTGGAACTTCCACGAGCGCGTCGAGGGCGACGTGCGCTTCGACGGGTGGCGCGACATCGAGCGCTTCATCCGCCTCGCCGGGGACATCGGCCTGGACGTGTTCCTCCGGCCCAGTCCCTACATCTGCGCCGAGTGGTCCAACGGCGGCATCCCGTCCTGGCTCTCGGGGCGCGTCGCGGCGCTGCGCACCAGCGATGCCGGCTTCCTCGCCGCGGTCGACGCCTGGTACGACGAGCTGATCCCCCGGCTCGTCCCGCTCCAGGCCTCGCACGGCGGTCCGATCGTCGCGATCCAGATCGAGAACGAGTACGGTTCGTTCGGCAGCGATGCCGCCTACCTGGCGCACCTGCGCGAGGGGCTCCGCTGTCGCGGGATGGTCGAGATGCTCACGACCGCCGACGGCATCACGGGCGACATGATCGAGCACGGCAGCGTTCCCGGAGCCATGGCGACGTTCACGTTCGGCACCGGCGTGGCCCGGGCCGTGGAGCTGCGTCGTGAGGGGGATGCGCTCATGTGCAGCGAGCTGTGGGGCGGCTGGTTCGACCACTGGGGTGAGCGGCACCATGTGCGCTCCGCCGCGAGCACCGGAGGGACGATCGAGGAACTGCTCGCCGCAGGCGGATCCGTGAGCCTGTACATGGCGCACGGTGGAACGAACTTCGGCCTCTGGAACGGGGCGAATCACGACCGGGTGCTGCAGCCCACCGTCACCAGCTACGACTCGGATGCCCCCATCGGCGAAGACGGAACGCTCAACGAGAAGTTCCACGCGCTGCGGGCGATGTTCGCGCCGTTCCACGCATCCGAGCTCCCTCCGGTTCCGGCAGACCCGCGGCGACAGGCCGCAGCGTCCGCACCGCTCGAGCAGCGAAGCTCCTTGCTGCAGCTCGTCGCCACTCTTCCCGTGACCGGAGAGGTCTCGCCGCGCCCGTGCACGTTCGAGGAGCTCGGTGCCGAAGACGGCCTGGTCGTCTACGAGGCGGATGTCTCCTTCCCCGCCGATGCGACGCTCACGATCGACGGACTGCACGATCGTGCCGTGGTGTTTCTCGACGCCCAGGCGCTCGGGGTGCTCGAGCGTGATGGCGAGACCTCCCTCGCTCTGCCCGTCGATGGCGGAGCGGGACGGCTCACGCTCGTCGTCGAGAGTCTCGGACGCATCAACTACGGCCCCTACACCGGGGAGGGCAAGGGCATCATGCGCGGCGTGATGATCGGTCGTCGGCTGGTCAACGGCTGGACGCATCGCCTGGTTCCCCAGGAGGCTCCGACCGCGGCGCCGGGCCTCGACCGATCCGCGGAGGCGTCAGACGGTGTCGCCGTCGCGTTCTTCGACATCGCCGAGCCGCTGGACGCCTGGCTCGCCTTCCCCGGGGGGTCGAAGGGGATGGTCTGGTTGAACGGCTTCCTGCTGGGGCGCTATTGGAAGGTCGGTCCGCAGGAGACGCTCTATGCGCCGGCGCCGCTCTGGAAGGTCGGACGCAACGAGCTCGTGGTGCTCGACACCGACGGCCTCGGCGCGACGGTCGAGATCCGCGACGAACCGTCGTTCGGGGAGACCGAGGAGTTCATCGGCTCCTGATCCGCCCTGTCGCATTCCGAGGCCCATCCTCCGCGCCGAGACCCATCGTCACCGGCGGCTGTGAGGGTGGGTCTCGGCGCTGAGTGTGGGTTTCGCCGCCGTAACGGTTCGAAGATGTTTGCGCTCGCTCGGTGAAAAGCCTTGATCTTAAGGTGATCGTGCGCATATTGTGATAGCGCAAACATCGATGAGGGTTGTCGATGATCATCTGCGACGCACCGGAGCGTCTGTGCTCCCGGCGTCACCCCGACCGAGAGGCAAGACGTGTCGAAACCTTCCCGACCGCCCCGCACCGCCGTCGCCCTCAGCTCCCTGCTGGCGACGGCGCTCGCATTCGGTGGCGTGCTCACTCAGGCGCCAGCCGCGCAGGCTGCCGACCTGATCCCGGTCCCCAAGGCCGACTACCGCCTGCACGCGGTGTCGAGCGAGTCGGACCCCTATCCGGCTCCGCCGTCCCTCGACGGCACGGCCCTGGGTGCGTTCGACGGAGATTTCGCGACGCAGTGGACATCGCGGTACTCCGCCAACGCCCCGTTCCCGCACTGGATCGTCGTCGATCTGCAACGGTCGCTTTCGGTGAAGGCCCTCGACTACTCGGGCAAGGTCGGCCAGCGCATCGACGCGAAGAGCGTCGAGGTCTATGTGACCGACGACGCCCAGGCCGCAGCCCTGTCCCCAGCGGAGGGCAGTTGGGGAGCTTCGGTCGCGACGGCGACTCTGCACGCGCCGACCGCGAACAGCGAGAAGCAGCGCATCTCGCTGGACACCGCCGTTGACGGTCGATATGTCGCCCTGCTGATCATCGATGCGCAGGACATGGCGGGCAACGGCGGTGGGGCCGGCGAGATCGAGGTCCTCTCCGACGAGCAGCTGCCGCCGATCGTCACCGAGCCCGAGATCCCCGACACCGATGAGACGGTCGAGATCGCCGACGGCGGCACGACCGCTGTCGTCTCGACGGAGTTCCCCCGCATCACCGGGTACCGAGTGGGCAGCGAGAGCATCGCCGGACAGCGCTCCTCGGCGAAGACCTGGTCGGTCAACGGCACCGCCTACGCGTCGCAGACCACCTCGACGCCGTCGGCCACCGGAATCGACTACGTGTCGACGCTGACGGGCATCGACGTCACCGTGCGCAGCAGCATCCGCGTCGCGAAGGACGGCACCGTCGGGTTCGAGGTCACCGCGGTCGAGGGCACGGCGACCGTGACCACGCTCGGTCTCCCCGACAACGCCTTCCTCTCCGCGAGTGCCGCGGATGCCGGGTCGGTGCTCGATCGCACGGTGATCAGCCCCGACAGCACGAAGAACGCCGATGAGCACATCGCGGTGAACGCATCGACGGCGACCGGGCAGAAGGGTGCGGCCTTCGCATTCCTCGGCAACGGGGCTCTCGTGGGCAGCGTGATCAGCAACGCGACCACCCAGGCCTCCGGCGGCACCGCATCGTGGAACACCCGCCTGACCACCCGTGTGACCGAGGCCGCAGGACGCACCGCCGAGATCGGCTCCAGCGCCTGGCTGATCCATCCGACCACCGCCGTCGACAGCCGGGTGACGACGTACGCCCTGCCCAAGGTGACCGTCCTCCTCACCGCCGACCGCAACGCCGACGCGAGGGTCGACTGGCAGGATGCCGCGATCCGCTACCGCGAGGTCGACACCCCGCGTCTCGGAGCCGACCGGGTCGCCGAGCGCGTGGTCAGCCGCATCCCCTTCAACTTCGCCTCCAGCGCGACGAACTACTTCGACCTGGTGCTCGACAACACCAAGCGCATCGCGAACCAGACGGACGGTCTCGGCCAGTGGGTGCTCAACAAGGGCTACGGCAGTGAAGGCCACGACTCGGCGAACACCGACTACGGCGGGAACTACAATGAGCGCGCGGGCGGCCTCTCCGACCTGAACAACCTCGTCGACGAGGGCGCGAAGCTCAACGCCGACATGAGCGTGCACGTCAACGCCACCGAGATCTATCCGCAGGCGAACGCCTTCGACTCCGCGATCCTCGACGGCACGCCCCCGTACAAGCCGGGCTGGAACTGGCTCGACCAGTCGTACTACATCAACCAGCAGACCGACCTCGGAACCGGCCGGGTGCTCGACCGCTTCCAGCAGCTGCGCGACGAGGTCCCCGGCCTCAGCGGCGTCTACATCGACGTGTACTACTCCAACGGGTGGGTCGCCGAAGAGCTCGCGGACGAGCTGAACGGCATGGACCTCGAGGTCGCGACCGAGTGGGGCGACAAGTTCGTCGACAGCACGGTCTGGTCGCACTGGCCGAACGACCTGGCCTACGGAGGCAAGGACAACAAGGGCATCAACTCCACCATGGTGCGCTTCATCCAGAACGGGCAGACCGACGTCTGGAACGACGACGCCCTGCTCGGCCAGCAGCGACTGATCGACGCCGAGGGCTGGGTCGGAAACCGCAACTGGGACGGCTTCGTCGACAACATCTGGAAGCAGAGCCTGCCGACCAAGTTCCTGCAGCACTTCGACCTGCTCACCTACGAGGCGGGCGCCGAGGCGACCCTGACGGACGACGTGGCCGTGCGCATGGACGGCAGCACCAGGGTCATCACGATGGACGGTGCCACGGTGCTGCGCGGCGACTCGTACCTGCTGCCGTGGCAGTCGCTGGAGTCCAACGAGGACTCCGGCTCACCCGTCGACGCCGACAAGATGTACTTCTACTCGGCCTCCGGGGGAGACAAGACGTTCGGCCTCACCGAGGCCTTCCGCGGCAACACCGCCTTCGACGTGTTCGAGCTCGGCGACCAGGGGCGCGTCAAGATCGGCGCGGTCAACGCGGCAGGCGGTGAGCTGACGCTCAGTGCAGAGAAGGGAACGGCCTACGTGGTGGTGCCCCAGGGCGGCGCGCAGCGTGCGGCCGTCGAGTACCGCGACGCCGGCCTCGACGACCCCGGGTTCAACTCCGGCTCGCTCGATGTCTGGAACCCGCAGGGGGATGTGACGATCGAGCGCACCGACCTGGGCAGCGCGAAGAACGACTCCAGGGGCGACAACATCGCCGTTCTCGGTGCATCCGCGTCGTCGATCTCGCAGACGGTGACCGGACTCACTCCCGGGCAGCGGTACGCGTTCTCCGCGCAGGTGCAGATCGACCCCACCGCCACCCGTGACGTGAGCGTCTCGGTCGACACCGGCTCCGGTGCGGTGACGCGCACCTGGAACCTCTCGCCGACGTACAACTACATGCGCGCCGACTCCAAGGCGGGCCAGTACTACCAGCGCGGCTCGACGTCGTTCCTGGCTCCGGCATCCGGTGAGGTCACCGTCTCCGTCGGTGCCGTCGCGGGTGACGCGAAGGTCCGCATCGACAATGCCCGCGTCTCGGCCGACACCACGGCGCCGTTCGCGGCCGGCACGGTGTACTCGAACGACTTCGAGGGCAACGAGGCCGGCTGGGGGCCGTTCGTGAAGGGCGACGCCAACGGCATCGACGACCCGCGCACGAGCATCTCGCGCCGGCACGACCCGTATGCGAGCAGCGACTGGCGCAACACCGCCAAGCCGTTCGATGCCGGCCCCCTCGCGGGGCTCGCGGTGGACACAACGCTCAACGGCGATCACTCGCTCATGTCGCACTCCGAGAACAACGGAGTCGTCTACCGCACCGACCCGACGCTCGTTCCGCTGCAGGAGGGACACTCGTACCGCATCGGTTTCGACTACCAGGTCGGAGCGAGCGGCGCGTACCGCTGGCTGACCGGAACCGACGCGGTGTCTGGCGGCACGGTCACCTCGACCACGCTCAGCCGCACCGGGATCACGCAGGCGCTGGAGACGACGGAGTTCACGCAGGACGTGATCGTCGGATGCGGCGACTACACCTGGGTGGGACTCGAGCGCGTCGGGGGACCGGACGTGGACTTCGTGCTGGACGACTTCACGGTCACCGACCTCGGCCCCACGACCGGCGGCACTCCCTGCGCGACGGTGTCCGGCGAAGCGGGTGTGCTGAGCCCCGGTGCGCAGACCGCGTTCACGACCACCTTCACCAACAGCGAGTCCATCGCCGTCGAGAACATCGGCGTGCAGCTCGAGGTGCCGGAGGGCTACGCGGTCGAGGTCGCCGACGGCTCGTCGAACGTGTTCGGCGAGGTCGCGGCCGGCGACAGTGTGGAGACCACCTGGCTGGTCACCGCACCGGCCGCGGCCGCGGGAACGACCGTCGGCATCCGGATCGCCGCGACGTACCTCGCAGACTGCGATGTGCGCTCGGTCACCACCACCCAGGAGGTGTCGGTGTCCTCGCGAGCCCGCATCCCCAACTCGCAGATCTCCGTGACGGCGAGCTCCGAGGAGACGTCGGGTGAAGACGGTGCGGCCGCGAACATGCTCGACGGCAACGCCGGCACGTTCTGGCACAGTCGGTGGAGTTCGGCGGCGACGTCGTACCCGCACGTGGTGACGTTCGACCTCGGCGCCGCCGAGCAGGTCGACGGCATCTCGTACCTGCGCCGCGGTGCCAACCAGAACGGTCCGATCAAGGGCTACGAGGTCGCGGTGTCGACCGACGGACAGACGTACACCCCCGTCGCCTCGGGAGAGTGGAAGAACGCCGCCGAGTGGCAGGACGTGGACTTCGTGGAGACCACGGCCCGCTACATCCGGGTGACCGCCACCTCGTCGATCTCGGGGACGCAGTTCGCGGCCGTCGCGGAGATGGCCGTGTACGGTTCGTCTGCCCCTCAGGACGGTCACGCACCCGAGACGCGTCCCGAGGACGACCTGAGCGACTGCAACCCGGTGATCGATCCGAAGCTCGGACTCGACGCCGACGCGGTGCGTGCCGGGGAGACGGTGGGCATGGCGCTCACGGGCTTCGGCCCGGGAACGACGGTGTCGGTCTGGCTCGACGATGTGAAGCTGACGGATGCCGCGGTCGACGCCAAGGGCGCGTTGACGACGCGTCTGCTGATCCCGGCGAACACGCAGCTCGGAAAGCACCGAGTGATCGTGCAGGATGCGGCGGGTGCGGAGCTGGCCAGCGCTTCGGTGAAGGTCGAGAAGTCGAAGCCGGGGAAGAAGGCGACCGTCACCCCCTCCATCGGATCTGTGGCGGCCGGGGCGACCCTGACCGTGCAGCTGAGCGGCTTCGAGCCCGACGCTCTGGTGCAGCTCTGGCTGCACTCCGAGCCGGTGCGCATCGGGGAGCTGACCATGTCTGCCGACGGTGAGGCCGTGGCGACCGTCACGATCCCCGCGGCGACACCCGCCGGTGCACACGCGCTCGTCGCGACCGACGCCCAGGGCGTCGAGCTCGCGCGCGGCGACCTCGCGGTCACTGCGGCGGCGGGAAGCGGCAACCTGGCGACCACCGGCGCGGAGGGGGCGATCTGGGCTGGTGCGGCTCTCGCGGCCCTGCTCGCGATGGGTCTCGGTCTGGGGCTCTGGCTGCGGAGGCGCCGCCACAGCTGATCCGCTGATGCAGAACGGCCCGGAGGGGAATCCTCCGGGCCGTTCTGCTGCACGCGCGGACGCGGCTTCCTGCACGACAGGGCCCGGTATCGGGTTCTCCCGATTCTCCGGTGCGCCACCCCCGTGCCGTGCGGCGAGAACACGCGAGGAATCAAGATGGTCCCCATAGCCGAACGAGAGGAACGCATGCATACTGAAAGCATGCCCAACGTGCTGATCCGTGACCTCGATCCGACGATCCACTCGGTCCTCGCGGCACGCGCGGAAGCACGGGGGCAGTCGCTGCAGCAGTACCTGACATCTGAGCTGGCGCTCATCGCGTCCCGCCCCACCGTTCCTGAACTCTTGGCCGCTCTCGGGGAGAGACCTGCTGCACCGGCCATCTCGCCGGAGGCGATCGTCGCGGCGATCAGAGAGGGGCGAGACGACCGATGATCGTCGTCGACGCCTCCGTCGTGGTCGACGCGCTCTGCAACGTCGGTTCGAGCTCTTCACTTCACCGACGACTGGCCGATGAAGTGCTGCTCGCTCCCGATCTGCTTCCCGTCGAGGTGGCATCCGCGTTGCGCGGCTTGAACCGTGGAGGAGAGCTGACCGATGACGCGCTCGAGGCCGCCGCCGTCGACCTCTCGCGGCTGCAGGTCGAGCTGTACCCCACGCTGCCCCTCATCCCGCGCATTCTGGCGCTCCGCCAGAACGTGACGGCCTACGACGCGGCCTATGTCGCGCTCGCGAGCGTGTTCGGTTGCCCGTTGATCACGCATGACCGAAGGCTCGCGCGCGCGGCCTCCGGTCATTGCGTTGTCGAGGTGCCAGGGGACTCCGGTTGAAGGGTCAGCCCTTCACGGCGCCGGCGGCGAGGCCGGAGCGCCAGTACTTCTGCAGGGCGAAGAACAGCAGCACGAGCGGGATCACTCCGAGCAGCGCGCCCAGCATGACCGCGCCCTTGTCGGGGGCGAAGTAGCTCACCATGCCGTAGAGGCCGAGGGTCACGGGCTTCAGATCCTGACTCGAGATCATCATGAGCGGCAGCAGGAAGTTGTTCCACGTGGCCACGAAGATGAACAGGAAGATCGTCACCATCGCCGGACCCAGCAGGCGCATCACGATCGTGAAGAAGATGCGCGCCTCGCCAGCGCCGTCGATGCGGGCGGCCTCGAGCAGTTCGGTCGGCACCGATGATTGCGCGTAGACCATGCCGAGGAAGACGCCGAACGGCGATACCGCCGACGGGATGATGATCGCCCAGACGGTGTTGGTCAGTCCGAGGGCCTGGAACTCGATGTACAGCGGGACGGTTAGCAGCGCCACGGGGAGCAGCAGCCCCGCCATGATCACGCCCACGGCGATGCGCTTGCCGGGGAACGCGAACTTCGCGATCGCGTAGCCGGCCATCACGGCGAACAGGGTGCCGATGACGCCTGCGCTCACGGAGTACAGCATCGAGTTGCCCACCCAGCGCCAGAACAGTCCCTGCGTCCAGCTCATCAGGCTGTCGTAGTTCGTGTCGAGGTTCCAGCCGGCGAACCAGAAGCCGAAGGTCGAGGTGAGGTCGGTGTTGTTCTTCGTCGAGGCGACGATGAGCCAGTACACCGGCACCAGGAAGTACAGCGTGGCGATGACGAGCGCGATGATGCCGAACGCGCGCGCGAGCGGGGTGGGCGCGATCGAGGGCGGCGGAGCATCCACATCGCGCGGACGGCGAGGGCGTCGACGTGTGGATGCTTCGGTGGTGATGAGGCGCGTGGTGGTCATGCGTCGCCCTTCCGGCGCTGCAGCAGCGCGTACACGATCGCGAGCACACCCGCGATCAGAGCCATGAGCAGCGAGTAGGCCGATGCCGGACCGCTGCCGGACGGTGAGATCTCGCCCATCATCGTGTTGTAGGTGAGCATCATGGGGGTGAAGTCCTTGCCCATCCACGAGTTCGCGGCTTGCAGCACCACCGGCTCGTTGAACAGCTGGATGGTGCCGATGATCGACAGCAGCACCGCCAGGAGTGCGGCTCCCCGCACCAGCGGCACCTTGATGCGCATCGAGATCTGGAAGCCGGAGGCTCCGTCGAGGCGGGCTGCTTCATACAGATCGCGCGGAACGGCCTGCAGCGCCGACAGGAAGATGAGCATGTTGTAGCCCGTGTACGTCCAGGTCGTCATATTCGCCATCGAGAACAGGATCGTGCCCGGGGCCATGAAGTCGGTGCCTTCGGGGAGGAACGGCAGGAAGGGCGACACCTCCGGTGTGTACAGATAGAGCCACATCATCGCCGCGATGATGCCGGGAACCGCGTACGGGAGGAAGAAGGAGAGGCGGAACAGCGTCGGGCGACGCACGATGAACGAGTCCAGCAGCAGCGCGAGTCCGAGGGCGACGAGGATCATCACGGGGATCTGCAGGGCGGCGTAGAGGACCACGCGCCCCATGCCGGTCCAGAAGGCTCCGTTGGTCGCGGCGGTGACGAAGTTCTCGAGCCCGACGAACGTGTCGACGAGCTCGCCGCCGCCGTAGAGTCCATCCCCTGCCGGCACCTGCGCGAAGAACGACGAGCGGATCGAGACGATGATCGGCACCAGGAAGACCAGCACGAACAGCACGGCGAACGGCGTCATGAACAGCCATCCCGTGAGGCCTTCGCGTCGGGTCCCGAACCGGCGCCGGCGGGTGGGGCCCGCGGGTATGCGCGCTGTCGGCGCCGGTGCCGCACCTCGCGTTTCGGTCACTGTGACCATGGTGTCGCCTCTCGATGTCAAGACGACGGCGGAGTGCACGATTGCGCGTGCACTCCGCCGTCGATCATCCGATGATGCCTTCTCGTCGACTCACTCCGCGACCGGGAGGCCGAGGTCCTTCAGCGAGGACACCGCGGTGTCCTGAGCCGTGGTGAAGATGTCGGCGACCGATGCGGTGCCGGCGACGGCTGCCGCGGCGGTCTCGTTCATCTTCGACAGCGTCGAGAAGCCCGGTGCATACGGGAAGTCGGGGTTCAGATCTCCGGTCGCGGTGGCGAGCTCGGCGAGCACATCCTGGCCGCCGAACTGACGCAGCATCTTCTCGGGGGTCTCCACCTCACCCTTGGCGGCGACGACGAGGCCCTGCGACGCGAGGTCGTCGACCTGCGTGTTGAACCAGTCGTTGAACTCCATGGCCTCGGCGGGGTGCTCGCACCCCTTCATCACCGAGACGCCGGAGCCCCCGTCGGGGCCGCTCATGGCGCCTGCGCCGAAGTCGGGGAGCTGGGCGACGCGCCACTGCCCCTCGGCCGGCGTGCCGTCGAGCGAGTCGAGGAGGAACCCGGCTTCCCACGCGGCTCCGACGTGGCCGATGAGGCTGCCGTCGTTGAGCGCGGCGGTGAAGCCCTCGCCCCACCGCTCGGTCGCGAGGGTCTGCTTGCCGTCGAGGACGCCTTGCCAGAAGGCGGCGACGCGCTCGGAGCCTGCTCCCTCGGCGTCGACCTTCCACTCGTCGCCGGCGGTGGTGAACCAGGTGTCGCCCGCCGCGGCCGACTGGGCGGAGAGCCAGTTCTGCGCCTCGTCGGGCGTGAAGGCCGTGACGTACTTGCCGGCGGCTGCGGCCGTGGCGGAGTCAGCCGTCAGGTCGTCGAGCGTCTTCGGTGCGTCGAGGCCCAGCGCCTGGAACTCGGCTTCGTTGTAGAAGTAGACGAGGGGGCCGGTGTCCTGCGGGAGGCCCACGATGGCGTCGCCGACCTTCATGCCGCTGAAGGCTCCGGCGGAGTAGTTGTCCTCGTACTTCTTGGCCTCATCGGCGACGTCCTGCAGCAGTCCCTTCACGAACAGCTGCGGCACCTCCGAGTAGCCGGTCTGTGCGAGGCAGGGCCCGTTGCCGGCCTTCACGTCGGTCTCGAGCTTGAGGATCATGTCGCTCGACTTGCCGTCGAACTTCGTCGCCTTCACCTGGATGTCGGGGTGCTCGGCGTTCCAGCGGTCGACGATCTCGGACGCCGGCGTCATGCCCTCGCCGTCGGGGAGACGGTGCAGGTACTCGATCGTGATGGGTTCGCCGCTGGCGCCGCTGTCACCGGAATCGCCGGATGAGCAGGCGGCGAGGCCGAAGGCCGACACCGCGCCGACCGCGACGATCGCGGCAGTGCGGGTGAAGCGAGGGGTGATTGCCATGCTGTTCTCCTCTTTGAGGTCATGTTCCTGCGGATCGCCCTGGGCGGGGGAGTGACGCCGAGGCGCCGTCGATCACATGCACATCAAATCAGAAAATGTTTGCGCTCACAACCCCGGGATGATCACAACACAGCCGCACTCGTGCCGCTGAAAGGGAGCGCTGACATACCTCGTCGAGGCACTCGAGGATCACGCCAGGTGCGCGCGGACCTCGTCACCGACGTGGATCACTCCGCCGCCGGGGGTCGAGCCGTCATCCGACGGCGTCCAGCCGGGCAGCAGCAGGCGTCCGAGGGTCGGCTCCTGCTGCGCGAGCGCTCCCGTGAGAGTGGTGAGCACCTTCGCGTCGCGCACGCCGGTGTCGGGATTCGCATGGGTCGCGAGGCAGCGCACGATGGGGCCGGCGGTCTGGAAGCTGAGATCGCCGATGCGCACCTCGCCGGTCCACTCGAGCTCCTGCCACGCAGCGGCGTCGTCGATCACGATGTTCGAGCGGAAGCGCCGGTCGTCGATGCCCATCCCGAGTGCTTCTCCCAGTGCGCGGACGCTGCCTCGGCCATGCACCGAGACGTAGCCGCGCGCGCGGTCGTGGAAGCGAGGCGTCTGCCCGTCGCCGACGAGCACGAGCGGGAGCCGGCCTGGCCGACGAAGGCGGCGCCCCTCCGGGGTCGCGAGGACGAACTCGGAGAGAGCATCCGCGAGATCGCGCCGTCCCTGTGCGTCGAGGTCGGCCTCCACGAGAGTCGCGCCGGCGTGCTCGATGCGGATGCGCCGCGTCTCGTCGTCATAGCGGGTGTGCAGCGCGGCGAGACCGGGGAAGTCCTGCAGGGCGAGTCCCTTGGCCTTGGGCCAGTGATCGACGCCGTCGCGGTGCTCCGGCTCAGCGGCATCCGCGAATCGGAACGCCAGCACGCGGTCGCCGGCGACTCTGCCGTCGGGGTGCACGGTCAGGGAGTCGCGGTGCTCGGGAGTGAGCCCCTTGATCGGGTGGCGATAGAGGGAGACGACGCGTGCCATGAGGAGATCCTCTCAGCTGCCGAACCCCGCGCACGACGAATGAAGCACTGGTGCCGAGATTGTCTCCTCGGCACCAGGCCACGACGAAACACCCGCACCACGTGCGGGTGTGACGAACAGAGGGGCGGTCAGGCCTTCTCTAGTTCGTCCTCGTCTTCGTCGGCATAGTCATCGGCCCACTTGTCGACATATGCGTCTTCGTCGGTCGGGTGAGCCAACTCGCGCTCGAGAGCGGAGTAGTTCACCGACGGACTGTACGCCTTGAGTTCGCGGGCGATCTTGGTGTGTTTCGCCTTCTGACGGCCACGGCCCATGCGCGAGACCCCCTCACGAGTTAAGCGGCGGGTTTGAAGGCCCGCGGCATTTTTCACGACACCGGTCTAAAGCCGGTAAGAGTAGCATTCAGAATAGCACGCGGGTAAGACCCTCTGGCCGACGCCAGGCAGGTGAAGGGAACGATCTCCATGACCGACAACACCTCTACTCCCTCCGACGAGGCCGCACAGAACGCGGCGCTGCAGAAAGCCGTCATCGTCGGCATGCAGGTCGACCAGGATCGGCACGTGATCGACGAGGCTGTCCGCTACGCGCGATTGCTGAGCGCGCCGCTGGTCGTCGCGCACGTCGACGTCACGCGCTTCGTGACGTACGAGGACCCGGACGGCTACGTCCATTCGGCTCCGATCGACATCAACTTCGACGCCGGTGCCGCGGAGTTCGAGGCGGTCGAGGCCACGGCCGCCCGGCTTCTGGCGGGGACGGACATCACCTGGACGGCTCGGCAGCTGGTCGGTGACCCGGCCCTGGCCATCAAGCAGCTCGCCAACAAGCTCGACGCCCAACTGATCGTCGTCGGCACGCGCAAACGCGGCATCGGCGAGTCGATCAGGGAGTTCTTCACCGGATCGGTCGCCGCACGTCTTGCGCACCGACAGCATCGTTCGATCCTGGTCGTGCCGCTCGGCGAGTCGGTGCCGGACGAGCAGAAGGAGATCTGGCCCGAGCAGTAGCGGGCGGTTCCGAACACAGAAGAGGCCCCGCAGGCGTATCGCCTGCGGGGCCTCTTCTGTGTATGTCACCCCCTGTGGATGACGATGCCGTGACGTCGTGCCGACGGTGCGGGGTGCAAGACTGGCGCGGCGCCGAGCGACGGCTGCGTCATCGGAGAGGAAGGCTCTGTCCGGGGTGGGGTCTCTTCCGGCCGCGAAGATGCTGCGGCGCGGGTCGACCCGCTCACGACCGGGAAGCGCTCAGGGCGACCGTCACGCCGCGTGCCGCAGTGTCCAGTGCCGTCTCGAGCTCGGTCACGACCGACGGCGACAGCGTGCCGCCCTTGGCGATATGGGTGCGCAGGTCGGTGCGCACCCTGGCTCGGAAGGCGTTGATCACGGCGTCGGCACGGTGCATCTCCTCGCGGCTGACGAGACGGGAATCGTCGGTCGCCGTACGAGGCCGGTTCTTCGCCGCCGCGCGCTCGCCCTTCTCTGCCGCCGCCAGGTCGGCGCGCAGACTCTTCATCGCGTCTTGCACGCTCTGTCGCACCTCGCTCGCGATCAGGCGCACCGAGTCGGTGAGCCCGGCCTCGATGCCGGCGAGGTCGCCCTCGCGAGAGGCGAGCTCTGCCCTGCCGGCATCGGTGATGGAGTAGATCGTGGTGCGACCGTCGACGGTCTTGGTGACCAGGCCCTCCTCCTCGAGCTTCGCGAGTCGCGGGTAGATGGTGCCGGCGCTGGGCGTGTAGGTGCCGCCGGTGCGATCGGTGAGCGACTGGATGATGCCGTACCCGTGCTGCGGCGCCTCGGCGAGGAGCGAGAGCAGGTACAGGCGCAGGTCGCCGTGGGAGAAGACGGCGGGGCTCATGCTTCCCACTCCTCGTCTTCCGTGATCGATGCCGGGGTGCGACGGAGCACGGTGACCCCGCCCGAGACGGAGTTGGCGCGCAGGTCGACGAAGCGTCCGGCGAGCTCTCCGGTCGTGCCGGTGTAGTTGCTGGGGCCCGAGGTGCTGCGCTCGACGCCGTCGATCAGCAGGCGTCCGCTCAGGGAACGGATGACGTAGTTCGCGGCCAGTGACTCGTCGAGGCGCACGGTGGTGCCGCCGGAGACCGAGTTGACGTTGATGGTGTTCACGTCGCCCGCGGCATCGACCAGCGTGGAGCCGGACACGATGTCGACGGTCGCACGGCGCACGGTGCCTGTGACGGCCACGTCGCCTGAGACGCTGTTCGCGGTGATCGAGCCGGTGAGGCCGCGCACCTGCACGTCGCCGGAGACAGAGTTGACCGTGAGGTCGCCGATGAGGGTGTCGACGATGATGTCGCCGGACACGGTGTTGAGCCTGGCGTCGTTGCGGAGTCCGGAGACCAGCGCGCCGGCGCTGACGACGCCGAGGTTCAGGGCGATCGCGCGGGGGACCGCCACGCTCACCTCGGCGCGGGGGCCGCCGGAGCCGAAGTTGCGGAACACCTCGAGGAAGTTGTCCCAACCCAGCTGCGGGTGGTCGATCTCGACCTCGCCGTCGTGCGCCTCGACGCGCAGGTCTTTGGTGGTGACGCCGTGCACCTCGATGCGGATGCCCGGTTCGTCGTGGGCGATGATGTCGACCTGTCCGCCGACGAGGCCCACCTTGAGGCGGGTGACGGATTCGATGTCGATGACGCGTTCCTCGCCGGGGGCGATGAGCCACTTCTCGGTCATGTCTGCTTCTCCTGGGTTGAGGGTCACGATATATCGTGTGTTGCCACAATAACACGATATATCTCGATCCTGTCAAGGGTGTCTGGGAGATAGTGCTCCGCGGCGACGAACCCTGGTGCCCGACGTCACGAGCGGGAGAGGTACCACGCGGCAGACGAGGGCGCGAGTGAGAACGGCGAGGTGAGGCTCCCCGTGTACACCTGGGCGAGCTTGTCGACATTCAAGTGTCGATCGGCGGCAAGGAAGCGATAGGCGGGATGCGTCGCGATATCCGTCATGATTGCAGCGTCACTCCGTGGCCCTGGCGCCGGGACGCCGAGCAGATCGATCAACGCGGACACCGTGATGGGTTCGGCGTTCCCGGCGTGAAAGACCTCCGCTGGCCACCGCCGCGGGCTGACAGCGAGCTCGGCGAGTACGCGTCCCAGAAGCGTGACCTCGATCGCGGTGTGGCGCGCCGAACCCGCGTCTCCCAGCGAGCCGAATCTGGTCAGGAGATCGCGGATTCCGTCAGCAACCCAACGGTCTCCGTGGCCGAGCACCAGATGCGGTCGTACGACCGTTCCGCCTGCGTCGAGAACGATGAGTTCTGCTTCGCGACGTGATTGACTGCGGACCGTTCGCGGCGCGGGCTCTCGAGCGCCTTCGACCAGATCGTGAAATCGGTGATCGCCGTATACCGCAGCGGTGCTGACGTAGACCAGTGGCCCGTGGGCGTTCTCCTGCCATTCTCGAACGACGTTGCGCGTGCCGTCGATGTTGATCGATCTGCACAGGCTCGAGTCGCTCCCGATATAGGAGGCTGAGTGCACGACTGCCGTGGCGCCCGTCAAAGCCAGCCGGAGTTCGCGAGCGTCTCGAATGTCGACGGGGCGGCCCGCCGGTCCGATCTCACGCCGCGAGAGCGTCCGGACGGTGACGCCCTGTTCGGCCAGGGCGGCCTTGGTGTGACTGCCGATGAATCCGCTGCTCCCGATCAGTGCCACTTCTGCCGTCGACGGAAGCGAACCGGTGCCGCTCATCGGCGGGCACGGGCGGCACCGGCGGACGGTAGAGTACTGACGACCCCTGAACACCTGGAGACCTGATGCAGGAACGGGCGCGCACGACTCGACGGAGAATACTCGAAGGCGCCGCGGTGGCGATCCGTCGGTCGGGATACGCCAACGCTACGCTCGGGGAAATCACGGACGCCGCCGGAGTGACTGCGGGCGCGCTCTATTTTCATTTTCGCTCCAAGGAAGATGTCGCTCGAGCTCTGGTCGACGAACAGCACCGTATCGTGCGTGAGGCCGCCGCCGAGATCCTCTCGGTGGAGCGCCCGGCCATCACGCAGATGATGCTGCTCTGCGAGGACCTCGCGCGACGATTGACGGACGAAGAGATTGTGCGTGCCGGGGTTCGGCTCACCACGGACTCTTCCATCTTCAGCCGACCCGTCACGGATCCCTACCTCGACTGGCTCGAGCTCTTCACTGAGCTCGCGCGTGCAGCCGATGCGAACAAGGAGACGAACGGCGAGATTCCCCCAGAGGTCCTTTCCCGTTTCATCATTCCCAGTTTCACCGGGATTCAGCTGGTGTCCGAGACGCTCACGGGGCGGGCTGATCTCAGGGGACGCGTCGGCGAGATGTGGCATGTCCTGGTGAAGGCCGTGTCACACACCGACCGCAGAGTCGAGTTCATCGATGAGGCGGACCGGATCTTCGGAGATACTGGTTGAGGGACTCGCCTGCAGCTTCGCGGAGGCGCAGACAGCATGCCTTCCGTCCTGGACGATGATGAACTCGACATCCCGTGTGCCGGGACGAGGGCGAACGTCGAGGAGGGCTTCCGTGCCGAACTCGACGGTGCTTGAGTAGACGGCGTCGAACGTCTCGAATTCGGCGGTGGGGCAGCGTGTGAGCGCAGCGACCGACTGTCGGAATGCCTCTATCACGGCAACCCCCGGGACGTGGTCGAGTGGATGATCGAAGTAGAACGGGTGGTGCCCGTCGACATCGAGTGTGGTCTCGTCGTCTACTTGCCGGATGACCACGTCGATCTCGGAGTGTCTTCCTATCTGGCTCGCACGGATGTTGCTCGCCGGACGTCCGGACGACGGCTGCGCATCTGCGTGCGCACCCCGGAAGCGTCGATAGGTGGAGCTGTCGACGATGCGCGCATCGCCGTACCCTGACGCGAGGCTTCCCTGTTCATCGTTGAACTCGAAGCGGATCCGCGTGGACCGGAGCTGCCCATCCGCGGCGAACCTCGGCGACTCCGCCCATGCTCGCGCCTTCAGTCGGGTGCTCAGCCGCTGCGGGCTCGTCATCTCGAAGCCGAGCCCCAGCATGATGAACTGCTGGGTAGGCGCAACGCCATACCCGAGGTGACAGATCATGATAGTCGACTGTCGGATCATCTCAGCGAGAAACAGTGAATCGAAGCGGTCGCCCGCGAAGACTTGATCGGGGGGTCTTCTCAACGTGATCGCGAAGTCCGCACCGTTGTCGATGAACCCCGTGGGCAGCACGGAGTCAGATGACGATCGGTGCACCGTCGACCTGTCGATGGCGCCATCCTCGGTCGTGATCGTCGGTGCCACTATCTGCTCCTCGACATGACGGTGATGAACGGATCGGTCTTCAATGCCCGCCGTGAGGCGACGACGGAGACGACGAGGCAGAAGAGGGCCACGACCAGTGCCAGGACAGGCACCGCGAGCGCGCCGGTGAGAACCAATGGCGGAGCGACACCGGGCACGAGCGCGACGACGAGCAACGCGCCGATCGACACGCCCGCCAGCGCACCGCCGAACGCACCGGCGAGGCTGCCGGCCGCGACGTCGAGAGCGATGAGGTGCTTGACGTCGCGGGATGTCCACCCGTGGATCCGGAGGAGTGCGAACTCCGGGGCTCTGCGTTCCAGGGAACCGCGCACAGCACGAGAGAGCTGGAGCAGAAGGAGGACGGCGCTCCCGCATGCGGCGACCAGGAGGATCTGCGGGAAGATCGCAAAGATCCCCGGCAGAGTTCCGAGTCGGTCGCCCACCGGCACGGCGGTGAATCCCAGATCCCGGAGCTCGGCAGTGACCTGCGGTACCTCGTCGGACGATGCGGAGGTCACGGTGACCGCCGTCAATCCGACAGTCGCAAGATAATCGTCGGCAGGCAAGCCTCCCCGCGCCGCCAGGAGCTCGAGCACCAGATCTTCGGATGCGAGGGCGACTCCGGGACCATAGCCCTGCCAGGTCGATTCATAGGACGCGACGAAATGCACCTCGCGTTCGCTCAACTCGCCGGTGCTGTCGCCCGTCATCCGCGTGTACGCGACGGGAACCGCTTCGCCGACGAGAGCAGACAGGTCCGATCCGTCGGCTTTGTCCGGAACCACGATCCCGTCGCCGACGACCTCGCCTGCTGCAGCTTCAGGCAGGTCCGGTGGGAGATTGGCCGGGTTCAGCACATGAAGGGTGAGGGCCCACGTGCTGCCGTCGGCGGCGTAGATCCCCACTGACGCATTCGGAAGAACGTCCACGACTCCAGAGATCGCCGCCATCCGCTCTATGTCTTTCGATGTGATGCCGCCGATCTGGTCCTCCGCGCCTGCGGCCGGCGTCACGTCAACTTGTGTCAGTGCTGTGCTCGAGACCTCCTGCGCCCTCACGAATCCCGAGAGCACGGCCACTGGGGTCAAGATGGCGCTCAGGACGAGCGTCGCGAAAGCGACGGGGAGAACCAAGTCTCGGGCGGTCGAGAATCGCCGGCGCACGGAGAGGGCGAACCACTGGCTGGGGCGGGGAAAACTCACAGCTCTCCACCCTCGGATTCGAGCGTCACGACGGCGTCGACGAGCTTCATCACCTGAGGGTCGTGGGTGGCGATCAGAACCGCGCTTCCTCGGTCGGCGATGGTTCTCAGCGCAGCCATCACCCGCCGACCGTTCGCCTCATCCAGGCTTCCGGTGGGCTCATCTGCGAGGATCACGTCCGCGTCCTGGGCAATGGCCGCGGCGATGGCCGCTCGTTGGCGCTGGCCGAGAGACAGCGCGGAGGGAGCTGAGTCCGCCAGCTCGTGCATTCCGAGACCTTCGAGAACCGCGACGGCGCGCCGTTTCGAGGCGCGTCGAGGTGGGCCGAACGCCAGAGCCACGTTCTCCCACAGAGACAGGTCTTCGAAGAGTGAGCTGTTCTGCGTGATCAACGCACGCGATCCGGCGGCGGAGGTGTCGGTTCCGTTCCACGTGACGCGGCCCGAATCAGGCCGAAGCACGGAGGCCAGGCAGGCGAGGATCGTGGACTTCCCGGAGCCGGATGGTCCGACCAGCGCTGTGACTCTGCCGGCGTGCGCTTGCAGATTGACATGGGAGATGCCGCGCGCACTCCCGGGGTATCGGTAGCTCACATCTTCAGCTTGAAGCATCGATCACTCGGTCCAATTCTCAATTCGTGCACGGAGCAACTCCAGTGGCAGTGGGCGCGCCTTGGTGACATACCCGGTCCCCTCTGACTCATCGATCAACGCGATAAGGCCGTCGAGGCTCGCCGACACAGCGTCGCGCATCTCGCTGTCGCCGCTGCCATCGGTGCCTAGCGCGTGGAGGATCACGTAGCCGGCCGCCGACTGGAAATCCGTCGTCTGCATGGCAGCGGACGCGTCGTCGATATAGTCCTGCTTGGAGAAGGACAAAGTCTCCCAGCACTCCTTCTGAGACATGGCGAGCATCGCGAGCGACAACGGAGCGTCCTGGGCCCATTGGTCCACCGTCTCGGGCGTGCAGCCCGGAAGTTCGAGTTCGGCAACGGCAGCCGCTTCGAGGATCCGCGCCGTCGACAGGTCATCGCCGGGTGTCGGAATGCCCAGATCTTCGATGCTTGCCATCACGGTGCTGCGGACCTCTTCGATCACGCTCGCGGGGCATGCACTGGCCAGGGACTCGCACAGATACAGGATGTCGCTGGCCGAGCCCGCGTCGGACCATGCCAGGGGGTCGCCCTCCAAGGCCGTTGCGAGACCCTCCGCGATCCAATCCGGAGGCGTATCGATCCCCCGCGTCTTCAGGAGGGTAACCGCGTCGCGAGTCGCCGCGACGGTCCCCAGTCCTGTCGGCTCGTCGGCCGCCGTGCTGAACACCGCGTCGACGCGGCTCCAGTCGGACACGGCAGCGGCGTTGTGCTCGAGAATGCCGGACAGCACGGCGCGCGGCATATGAGCGGAAACGAAGTAGTACAGCACCGTCGGGTCGTTCAACTCCGTCGTCGTGCTCTCCGCGCATTGCATGATCGTGTCGGGAAGCGTCGCTGCTCGTGACGCGGCGGTGGCCCACGCCTGTCGCCACTGCGTGCATCCTTCCGACGCGATTTCTGACTGAAGCTGCTCTATGTCCTCGGGGGCCACCGTCGGCGAGGAGGACTCCGCGAGGAGCCCCTGATGCTGCAATGAAACGAACGGCAACGGAAAGCTCTCGACGGATTGCTGCAGTCTGTCACGGATGTCGTGTGGCACAGCGGCCGCGGCCACTCCGTCGCGACAGGCCATTGCGCTCAACACGTCGGCTGCCAACACGGCCGCGTCCTCGTCATCGATAGACGGTAGGTCCTTCGCAGAGAGCGCGTCGAGGGCGGCGGCGGCGTCAGGCGAGAGAGCGCTGCGGGCCTTCCGGGAATCTCCGGATGAGATCTCGCACAGTTGGGAGAAGATCGCCGGAGCATCCTCTGGCGAGCGGTCGGCGAGCCGCCTCAGTTCGACGTCATCCATCGGCTCGGGCTCAGCCCCAACGTACCGTTGGCTCATGGAGATGGCTGCGACCCCGGCGAGCGTCGCAGTTGCAGGTAGCTCGAGCGAAGCGTGCGCCAGGTCATTGACGCCTCTCAAGCGGTCGACGTACTCATATGTATCGGCCTGCGTGGCACTCCGCTCGTCCTCCGCAGATGTGCAGCCGGTCAAGCCGATCAGTGTCGCCGTGAGAGCAACGATCGCGGGGACAGCCCCCGCGCGTCGTGGCCTCGGGTCTTGACCCGAGGCCACCGTACGCGTGAGGTCTACCACGACCAAACGTCGACGTAGTTCTTCACGCCCTGATGGACCGCGAAAGCTGCGCTGTTCGCGTGCACCGAGACTGTCAGCCCGGAGTACGAAGCCGTGCCGCCGAGGTCGGAGATCCAGGCGTTGTTGTTCGTCCAGCTCAGAGACTTCGCGGACGCCGACCCCCCGACGCTCACTCCCCCCGGCACCGAGATCGATGCATTGACGCCTCGCGCCTCGATCGTCGCGGTGTTCTTGATGGTGGCAACCGACTTGGCGCTTCCGTTGACGGTCGCCTTCGATGACGTGGCGAAGTCGGCTCGACCCCCGCTCAACACGCTCTGGCTCCAGGCGTTCGCCTGAAGATTGATGTTCGTACCCGGCAGGGTGACGCTGCGGCTGCCGCTGAAAGCCTGTGCACTGGTGGCGCCGGCCACGATGAGCCCCACTGCCAGTACGGCCCCCGTGAGGGCCTTGGATCGATTCTTCATTGAATTCCTTCCGGTCGAGGCGTCGTGTGACGCCTGATCAGAAACATACAGAATGACCTGTTTATTTTCAATCAATTTGACATGAATCCGGCGATCGTCTTGACCTTGACGCAACGTCAACTTCTAGAGTTCAAGACAACACCACGCAGAGCACGAAGGAAGGAGGAGCGATGGAGAAGGAGGACTGGTCGATCCAGGAGATCGCCCGCCTCGCCGGCACCACCAGCCGCACGCTGCGGCACTACGACGACATCGGTCTGCTGCCGCCGTCGCGCATCGCCCACAACGGCTACCGGCACTACGACGGGCAGGCGCTCGTGCGTCTGCAGCGCATCCTGCTGCTGCGCGAGCTCGGACTCGGACTGCCGCAGATCGCGGAGGTGCTCGGCGCGGCATCGGTCGGCGAGGGCGCCGGCAGCGAGGCGACGGCACTCGAGACCCATCTCGCGCTGTTGCGCGAAGAGCAGACCCGGCTGGCGCGGCAGATCGCGTCGGTCGAATCCACCATCACGGCATTGAGAGGAGGTGAGAACCTCATGGCAGAGAACATGTTCGACGGCTTCGATCACACCCACTACAAGCAGGAGGTCGAGGAGCGCTGGGGCGAGAAGGCGTACGCCGACGGCGACAGCTGGTGGCGGGGGATGACCGACGCCGAGCGCACCGACTGGCAGCAGCGCGTGTCCGACCTCGGGCGCGACTGGATCGCCGCGGCGGAGAGCGGCATCGATCCGGCGTCCCCCGCGGCCCAGGAGGTCGCTCGGCGTCACGTCGAGTGGCTCACGGGTATCCCGGGCACGCCCGCCGCCGCCCCCGGCGGTGACGTCAAGGCGTACGTGATCGGGCTCGGCGAGATGTACGTCGCGGACCCGCGCTTCGGTGCGAACTACGCGACATCATCCGGAGGCACGCACGGCGCCGAGTTCGTCCGCGACGCGCTTCGGGTCTACGCGGACGGCAACCTGTAGCTCCGGCCTCGACGGCAGCGGCCCCCTCGTGCGCGATCTCGCGCACGAGGGGGCTTCTCCGTCCGGGCACAGCGCGTACCGGACCGCCTCACCCGGGTGCAAGGGGGAGGTCGTGGCCCGGGTCCGGGCGTAGGGTCATGCCATGAGACGGCGCGACGACCCAGGATCGACGGGACTGTTCATCGCTGCGGCCACGGCCTACGCCGTGAACGTCGCGCTCGGAGCATCCGTCGCCCTGCGCTTGATCGACACCCGTCGCTTCCGCTGGCTGCACCACGCGCTGTACATCGCGACGTGCGCGACCTCTGTGTCCGCCCTCGTGGCGGGCTGGTCGCGGGGTCCCCGCACCGCCGGGCGCCGTGCCGCTCTCGCGTTGCTGCCCGCGGCCGTGCCCCTCGCGGCGATCCCCTACCTCGGCACTCACACCCGACGGCACCCGCTGGTCGCGCTCGCCGCTGCTCCCTTCATCGTCGCGGGGCTGGTGCTCTCGCGATCCGCCGCCGACCGGAAGTGAAACGCATGGAACTGCTCGATGCCATCCGACGCCGCAAGACCACGAACGGCGCTTTCCTGCCCGACCCCGTCTCCGAGGATCACCAGCGCATCCTCCTGGAGGCCGCAGGGCGTGCCCCCTCGCAGCTGAACAGTCAGCCCTGGCGGTTCGTCGTGATCGAGAGTCGCGACACGATCGAGCAGATCGCCCGCATCTCGGGGGAGAGCATGACCGAGGCGATGTCGAACGGTACGTTCTTCGAGCGCTACAAGCCCTACTTCCGCTTCAGCCAGGCCGAGATGGAGGAGAAGCGCAGCGGCATGCTGTTCGACAAGCTGCCCGCCGCTCTTCGGCCGTTCACGAGTCAGGTGTTCACCAAGCGCGGGCAGACGCTGATGAACACCTTCGGGGTGCCGAAGACCCTCGGCGCCGAGAACCGGAAGCTCGTCGAGGGATCACCGCTGCTGCTGGGCGTGATGCTCGACCGCAGCGAGTACCGGCCGGGACAGCTCTCCTCGTTCTACTCGGTGTTCAGCATGGGCGCGGCGATGGAGAACGTCTGGCTCACCACGGTCGAGCTCGGCATGGGCATCCAGTTCATCTCGTTCCCGATGGAGGTTCCGGGGCGCTGGGAGGAGATCGTCCAGCTGCTGCGGGTGCCGGACGACCTCGAGCTCATGGCCGTCTATCGGCTGGGCTACCTGCCGCCGGAGCAGCGTCGACCCGCCATCGACTGGTCGAGCAGTCAGCGCAAGCTCGTGTCGCAGTACGTGTTCCGAGAGAACGGCGACACGCCGCAGCAGGGGTGGGACGGTGCCCCTCCCTCCGGCGACATCACTCCGGGTCCGTCGGCGACAGCGGGGTGAGGTCCCGCAGCGCCGGACCCTCCAGACGCGTGCCGTCCGGAGCGAAGCGGGAGGCATGCAGCGGGCAGTCCCAGGAGCACTCCGCATCGTTCCAGGCGAGCACCCCGCCCAGGTGCGGGCACACGCCGCTGACGGCGCGGGTCACACCGTCCACGGTGGAGACCGCGACCGGGCGCCCGGCCCGATTCGCCACCACACCCTCGCCCTCGGCGGGCTGGGGGACGGGGGTGCGGCGACTTTCGGCATCCGCCCAACCGGAGACGAGTGCCGTGGCGACCTTGCCGCCCTCCACGGCCCCACGACGGATGTCGGCGGGGACCGTCAGGCGCGTGCCGATCGTCGTGATCCAGCTCGGGCGGTCGCGTCGGGGCGTGCCGAGGATCTCGGAGGTCAGTCGTTGCGCGGCGGCGGGAGCGTTCGAGAGCCCCCACTTGGCGTAGCCCGTCGCGAAGCGGATGCGACCGAGGCCGCGGGGCATCGCCCCCACGAACGGGATGAGGTCGTGCGACTCGTAGTCCTGCGCCGACCAGCGATGGGTCTCCTCGGCGCCGGGGAAGTGCAGCTGCGTCCAGGCGATGAGATCCTCCACCGCTGCCGCCTCGCCGTCCGAGCGACCGACCGGGTGGCCGTTGCCGCCCACGACGAGCCGCGCGTCGCCGCCGGGGCCGTCCGCTGCGGTGACCGGGCGGATGGAGCGCGTCGGTCCGTCGACGGAGAGGAACATCCCCTCGGGGAGGTCGTCCGGCACCCGGAAGGACACGCAATAGGACCGGAGCCCTCGCGTCTTGGCGAAGTACAGCCCGCGATCGGTGATCGGGGTGCCCGTCGCGAGCACGATGTGGTCGGCGAAGAGCGGGCCCTGCGTGGTGTCGACACGTCCGGTCAGCGCCCTGGTCCTCGTCGCTCTGACTCCGGTGTGGAGCGTGCCGCCCGCGGTGAGCAGCTCCTGGGCGAGGGCCACCGACACGGCCACGGGGTCGATCGCGACCTGATCGTCGAGCGCCACGGCGGCGGCCACGGGGAACGGCGTCGCGGGGAGCGCGGTGGACGGCAGCAGCCTCGCCGGCACGCCCGCCTCGCGTGCGGCGGAATGCTGCTCGTCGACGGTGTCGATCCCGGCGGGCCCCTGGGCGTACGAGTGATCGGTGTGGCGCGTGAAGGGGACTCCCGCGAGTTCCGCGAACGCGAGCAGCCACTCCATCCCCGAGCGGTTGGCGTCGACGTACGCGCGGACGAGCGCTGCCGGGTGGTGCCGTCGGATGGTCGCGAGCTGTGCGCCCTGCAAGAGGGAGAGCTTTCCCGTGTTCGCGCCCGTCGCGAGCTGGGCGATGCCGCCCGCGTCGATCACCGCGACATCGAGGCCGGCCCTGGTGAGCATCACCGCCGTCGAGAGGCCGGTGATCCCGGCGCCCACGATCACGACGTCGTGCAGGGCTCCGGGCTCGAAGGGCGATCCGGCGGGCAGTGTCCGGTCGAGCTTCCACAGGGGATTCATGTCGTCAGTCAACGCTGTTCGCGATCCGGTATCCACCGCCTTGACATCCGAACGGCGCACTGCCAGTCGGGGACTACAGTGGCGGACGTGAACTTCCGCCGCATCCTCCTCGTCGCCGCCGGCGGCACGATGGGTACGGCGGCGCGGCTCGGCCTGGGCCTCGTGCTCCCGGACACCGGGGGATTCCCCGTCGCGGTGCTCATCGCGAACGTGGTCGGGGCGCTGCTGATCGGCGTGCTGGCCGCGCGTCTTCCGGCATCGGCCGACCTGCGGCTGATGCTCGGAACCGGCGTGCTCGGAGGCTTCACGACGTACAGCGCCTTCATGACGGGCACGCTCGACCTGTGGACGAGCGCGCCGATCCTCGCCATCGTCTACGCCGTGGGCACCCTCGTGCTCGGTCTCGGTGCGGCGGCACTGGGGCTGCATCTCGGTCGCCCCCACACCGGGAGGACATCGTGAGTCCGCTGCTGTTCCTCGGTGCCGCGCTCGCCGGAGGGATCGGCGCGGTGCTGCGCTATCTCGTCGACCTCGGGGTCGCTCGTCTGGCCGGACGCCGCTTCCCCTGGGGCATCCTGCTGGTGAACATCTCGGGATCGTTCGCGCTCGGTCTCGTGACCGCCGCGCTGCCGGATGCCGCCTTCCTCCTCGGGGCGGGGCTGCTCGGCGGCTACACGACGTTCAGCACGGCGATGCTCGACACGGTCGCTCTGTGGCGTGACGGCGAACGCCGGGCATCCGCGTTCAATGCGATCGGGACGCTGCTGCTCGGCGTGCTCGCGGCCGGCCTCGGCCTGGCTCTCGGCTCCCTCTTCTGATCCGGGGTTGCGACGGGCGGTTCCGTCGCGTTATCCTCCTTGCTAATCGATTAACGCTAAACGATTAACACCCCCCCGCACTCGTGCACCTGTCGAAGGAGACACCGATGCCCCGTACGACCAGCCGCGCTCTCGGCGCACTCGCCGCATCAGCGGTCGCCGTCCTCGCCCTGAGCTCCTGCTCCGCCTCGACGGGCGGCGGCGGCTCCGGCGACGTGACCCTCAGCTACGCCATCTGGGACGAGAACCAGAAGCCGGCGATGGAGGACATCGCCGCGGCGTTCACGAAGGAGAACCCGAACGTCACGGTCGACGTCCAGGTCACGCCGTACAAGGAGTACTTCACCAAGCTGCAGACGGCCGCGACCGGCGGCTCGGCGGCGGACGTCTTCTGGATGAACGGCCCGAACTTCCCGCTCTACGCCTCGAACGGTCAGCTCGCCCCGCTCGATGACGGGGGGATCGACGCCGCCGACTACCCGCAGGGCCTGATCGACCTCTACACCTACGACGGCAAGCTCTACGGCGCTCCGAGGGACTTCGACACCGTCGCCCTCTGGTACAACAAGGCGCTGTTCGACGCCGCCGGCGTCGAGTACCCGTCGGCGGACTGGACGTGGGACGACTTCACCGCCGCTGCCGCGAAGCTCACCGATCCCGCGAAGGGCCAGTTCGGAGTGGCGGCCAGCCAGTACGGCCAGGAGAACTTCTACAACTCCATCGCGCAGGCCGGTGGTGAGGTGATCTCGGCCGACGGAACGAAGAGCGGATACGCCTCGCCGGAGGCGCTCGCGGGCATCGAGCTGTGGACCGATCTGATCGCCGCCGGGTCCTCGCCCACGGCGGAGCAGATGACCGATACCAACCCCGAGGACTTCTTCCTCTCCGGCAAGGTCGCCATGTTCCAGAACGGGTCGTGGGCGGCGATCGCCTACGCCGACAACGCCGACATCGGCGACATCGTCGACGTCGCCCCGCTCCCGGCGGGGGTCGAGGGCAACCAGAGCGTGATCCACGGCGTCGGCAACGTCGCGAATGCGAAGAGCGCGCACCTGGCCGAGGCCAAGGCGTTCGCGGAGTTCGCCTCCGGAGAGCAGGCCGCGAAGATCCAGGCCGAGACCGGCACCGTGATCCCCGCATTCACGGGAATGCAGCAGGCATGGGTCGACGCCCTGCCGCAGTACGACCTGCAGGTCTACATCGACGCCCTCGACAACGCCGTGCCGTACCCGGTGTCGAAGAACACCTCCGCCTGGACGAGCATCGAGAGCGAGGTGCTCTCGCAGGTGTGGTCGGGAGCGGTGACCCCGAAGGAGGGCCTCCAGGACCTCGCCGACCAGATGCAGGCGGCACTGGACGCCGAGCAGGAGTGACCGCATGACCGTCATCGCACCGCGTGCGGTCGAGACGGCGCAGCGGATGCCGCAGCCGCAGGGCTCCGGCATCCGCCGCCGCCGGCGGAGCCCGGGAGCCTCGCCCTGGTGGGCGCTGGTCTTCCTCGGGCCGACCGCACTGGGCATCACCGTGTTCTATCTCTGGCCGACCGTCCGCACGCTCATCATCTCGTTCACGAAGTCGGGCCCGTTCGGCGGATCCGAGTGGGTGGGCATCGAGAACTACACGCGCCTGTTCCAGGACCCCGAGCTCATCGGAGCCCTTCGCAACACCGCGATCTACACGATCATCGCCCTCATCGGCATCCCGCTCGCGGTCGGGATCGCCGCTCTGCTGAACACGGCGGGGCTCAAGGGTCGCAGCGCCTACCGCACGCTGTACTTCATCCCCGTCGTCACCATGCCGGCCGCCATCGCTCTGGTCTGGCGCATGATCTACAACGGCGACTACGGGGTGCTCAACGCCGCGCTCGGCGCGGTCGGCATCGAGGGGCGCAGCTGGCTCACCGACCCGAACACCGCGTTGGTCGCGATCGCCGTCGTCGGCATCTGGGCGGGACTCGGGACCAACATCGTCATCTTCCTCGCCGGTCTCCAGGGCATCCCTGACACGATCATGGAGGCCGCCGACCTCGACGGCGCGGGCCCCGTGCGCAAGTTCTTCTCCATCACGATCCCGCTGCTGTCGCCGTCGATCTTCTTCGTCAGCGTGATCAGCGTGATCGGGGCGCTGCAGGTGTTCGACCTCATCTACATGATGCTCGGACGCAGCAACCCCGCGATGCCGAACACCCGCACGGTCGTCTACCTCTTCTACGAGGCGGGCTTCCTCGACAACGACCGCGGCTACGCGGCCGCCGTGGCCTTCCTGCTGCTCGTGATCATCCTGATCCTCACGATCGTGCAGTTCCGTCTGCAGAAGAAGTGGGTGCACTATGAGTGACGTCTCGCTCGACACGCGCGCCGTGGTCGGCGCCTCCGCCGGCCGCTCCGGGACGCCGAAGAACCGCGGCATCTGGATCGTGCACCTCGTGCTCATCCTCGGTGCGGTGCTGATGGTCTTCCCCTTCGTCTGGCAGCTGCTGACCTCGTTCAAGACGCTGTCCGACTCGGTGCAGGTGCCGCCGTCGTTCCTGCCGCGCGAATGGGTGTTCACCAACTTCGCCGAGGTGTTCGACTCGATGCCGTTCGGGCAGATGTTCCTGAACTCGGTGTGGCTCACCGTGGGGCGCACGGTCGGCCAGGTGGTGCTGTGCACCATGGCGGGCTACGCGTTCGCGCGCATCCCCTTCCCGGGACGCAACGCGCTGTTCGTGGTGTTCCTTTCGGTGCTCATGGTGCCCTCGCAGCTCTACCTGCTGCCGCAGTACGAGATCATCCAGGCACTCGGCTGGCTCAACACCCTGCAGGCGCTCATCGTGCCCGGCATCTTCAGTGCTTTCGGCACCTTCCTGATGCGGCAGTTCTTCCTGTCGATGCCCGCCGAGCTCGAGGAGGCCGCCCGCATCGACGGAGCCAATCCGTGGCAGACCTTCTGGCGGATCATGGTTCCGCTGGCGAAGCCTGGCATCATCGCACTTGTGGTGTTCACCGTGCTGTGGTCCTGGAACGATCTGCTCTGGCCGTTGATCGTGACGACCGACCCCGCGAAGATGCCGCTGTCGGTCGGGCTCTCGCAGCTGGTCGGCATCCACGGCACCGACTACCCGGTGCTGATGGCGGGCGCGCTGCTGGCGACCCTGCCGATGCTCGTGACCTTCATGGTCCTGCAGCGGCAGTTCATCCAGGGCATCGCCTTCAGCGGATCGAAGGGCTGAGACATGGCGAAGAGCGAGCACCAGGCGCCCCGGCGTCCGACCCTGCGCATGGTCGCCGAACGGGCCGGCGTGTCGACAGCGACCGTGTCGTACGTGTTCTCCGGACGGGCGGGTGCCGCATCTGGCGCCGGTGTGGCCGAGGCCACCGCCGCACGTGTGCTGGCGGCCGCCGACGAGCTGAACTACCGGCCGAACAGCGCGGCGCGGGCGATCCGCACCGGACGCAGCGGCATGGTGCAGCTGTCGCTGCACATGCTCAGCGACCCGTGGTCGCTGGCCGTGGCCGACGCGGTGAACGCCGAGGCCAACAGGCACGGGCTCACCACGCTGATCCTCGCCGACGGCGATTGGCACGCCGCGCTCGACCGGGTCGAGAGCGACGTGGCCTACCTCGACGGCGTGGGACTCGACGACCAGGCGCGGCAGAACCTCGCCGACCTCGTGCGTCGCGGACAGCGCCTCGTGGTGTTCTCGGAGCATCTCGAGCCGGACGGATTCGACGTGATCCGCTCCGACGCGATCCCGGGGTGCGAGATCGCGATGGATCACCTGCTGGAGAGGCACACCGCGATCGGATGCATCGCCGCGGAGGGAGCGGTGCGCCTCGCCGGTGAGCAGGTCACCCGCTACACGCCGTACCTCCAGAAGCTGGCCTCTGCCGGCATCGAGCCTGACCCTGCCTGGACGGTGACGTACGCCGACACCCAGGCGAGCGCCTTCACCGCCGCGGTCGAGCTGCTGTCGGGCGAGAACCGGCCGCACGCGGTCTACGCCACGACCGACTTCGCCGCGATCGCCGCGATCAACGCCGCGCACATGCTCGGGCTCCGGGTGCCGCACGACGTCGCAGTGGTGGGTGTCGGCAACACCCCCGACGCCCGCCTGATCGCGCCCACGCTCACGACCGTCGGTCCGACCGACTTCTACGAGAGGCAGGCGCGCATCATCGTCGACCGTGCCCTCGAGAGCGACTCCGCACCCGGGCGTCTGCACGACTTCGCGTGGACGCTCTTCCCCGGCGGATCGACCGACCTCGACGCCCCCGCACCGCGGGCCCGCTGACCTCGGCATCCGCACAGACTCATCACACAGAAGGACCATCGTGGATCTCCAGATCGGCATCATCGGCTTCGGCGCGCGCTCGACCCTCCAGGAAGAGGTGCATCGTCCGGGGCAGGGGTCACGAATCAGCGCCGTGTGCGACCTCGCCCCGCGCGCTCGCGAGGACGCTCGCGCCCTCGTGCCGGACGCCCTCATCACCGACTCCCTCGACGAGCTGCTGGCCTCGGGCGTCGACGCCGTCATGGTGCTCACACCCGACGACACGCACGCAGCCCTCAGCATCCGAGCCCTCGAAGCCGGAGTGCCGGTGTTCTGCGAAAAGCCCCTCGCGATCGACCTCGCCGACGCCGATGCGATGCTCGAGACCGCACGCCGCACCGGCACTGGTCTCTACATCGGCCACAACATGCGGCACATGCCCGTCATCACCCTCATGCGCGGGCTGATCCAGAGCGGCCGCATCGGCCAGGTCAAGGCCGTGTGGGTGCGGCACTTCGTCGGCCACGGCGGCGACTTCTACTTCAAGGACTGGCACGCCGACCGCCGCCGCACCACCGGACTGCTGTTGCAGAAGGGCGCCCACGACATCGACATCATCCACTGGCTCGCCGGCGCCTACAGCGAGCGGGTCTCCGCGATGGGGGCGCTGAGCGTCTACGGTGACATCACCGACCGCCGCGACAGGGCGGGGGAGCGGATGCCGGACTGGTTCAGCATGGACAACTGGCCGCCCACCGCGCTCACGGGGCTCCACCCCGTGGTCGACGTCGAAGACATCTCGATGGTGAACATGCAGCTGGAGGGCGGCATCTTCGCGTCGTACCAGCAGTGCCACTTCACCCCCGACTACTGGCGCAACTACACCGTGATCGGCACCGAGGGGCGCATCGAGAACTTCGGCGATGTGGCCGGCAGCGAGGTCAAGCTGTGGAATCGGCGGCATGCCGGCGCGGCCGACGCCGACGAGACCTTCATCGTCCCCGAGGTGCCGGATGCGGGTCACGACGGCGCCGACGCGCTGCTCGTCGCCGAGTTCCTGCGGTTCGTCCGCCACGGGGGTCTGACCGAGACCTCTCCCGTCGCCGCGCGCGAGGCAGTGGCCGCGGGCATCCTCGCCACCGCGTCGTTGCGAGGTGACGGCTCGGCGATCGAGATCCCGCCGCTGGATCCCGAGCTCGTCGCCTACTTCGAGCGGGGCCAGGTCGAGGCCGCTCTGGTATGAGCGCAGCGCGGGTCGCCATGCGGTCGGTCTCGTCGAGCACCGATCGCGTGCGGCTCGCACTCGAATCGGTGGCGCTCGTGGTGCTGCTCGCCGCGACCTGGGTGATCGCAGGGGTCGCCTTGCAGGGGGCAGGGGTCGCCGTGGTGTCGGCGGGTCGCACCGGGTTCGCCGTGCTCGGCCTCGTGGCGGTGGCGACTCTGGCGCGTCCGCCTTCGCCGGCGACGGCTCCGCGTTATTCCGGTGGGGAACTCGCCGCCCTCGCCGTCACGGGTGTCGCCGGCTACACGATGCTCTCGACCCTCGCGATCGCTCTCGCGGGCCCGGCGATCCCGAGCCTCGTCCTGGCGCTCTCGCCCGTAGTCGTGCTGCTGCTCGAGAGCGCTCTTGCGCGCGCCCGTGTGCATCCGCTCGTGCTCGCGGCGACCATCGTCGCGGTCACCGGCGCCCTGCTGTACATCGTCCCTAGGATCGACGGCGCAGCGGAGGCGGACGTCGTCGGGGGTATCCTTGCCGCCCTCGGCGCGATGGTGTCGATGTCGGTCTACGGGCTGCTCTTCGCGCACGTGAACCGGGACCGCGCCGGCGCGATCACTGCGCGCATCCTCCCAGTGTTCGCCCTCGGGAGCGTGCCCCTGCTGGTGTGGGCCGTCATCGAGGTGGGACTCGGCGGAATGATCGAGCCGGTCAGCATCGCCGTGCTGGCCGTGCTCGGACTCGGCATCTACGTTCCCGCGTATCTCGTGCAGCATCGCATCATCCTCACCGCCGGCCCTTCATACGTCGCCCTGCTCGGGCTTGCGGTGCCGCCACTGGTGGGCATCGCATCGGTGTTGCTCGGTCTCGCCGCTCCGCCGGGGGCGATCCAGATCTTCGGCGTCGCGCTCACCCTCGCGGGACTGTTCGTCGTCATCCGGATGAGGTTCCGCCGGGTACGCACGGATGCGGAGAGTCGGCCGAACTGACCGGGTCTCGGGCCCCGCAGCGGTCGCCGTCGCGAGCGCGCCCGCTTTCTCCCAGCATCCTCACAATCCGAAAATGTACAAACGTACATGTACGGATGTCCAAGGGGGCGGGATGAAGCATGGTGCGCGTCGTCGACGTGACCCTGAAGCGCGCCGTCTCGAGATCGTCACCGCTGCCGCAGAGCTCATCGTCGAGGTGGGCGCAGAGGCCGTAACGCACCGCATGGTCGCCGCGCGCGCCGGGGTGCCCCTCGGGGCGACGACCCAGTACTTCGACACCCTCGACGACCTCAGGTCCGCGGCCTTCCGCGCGCTCGCCGAAGAGGTCGACGCGCGTCTCGACGGTGTCCGTCAGACTCTCGCCGAGCGCGGCGACAGCCCCGAGGTGATCGCCGCTCTCGTGTTCGAGAGCATGGACGACCACCACGCCGTCCAGGCCGACCGCGCCGTGGTCACGGCAGCCGTGCACGACCCTCGCCTTCGTGAACTCGCGCGACACCTGTCGAACCGCCTCGTCGAACTGCTCGCGCCGACCTACGGCGAAGAACGCGCCAGAGCGGCGATGATCTTCATCGACGGCGTCATGTGGAGCATGCAGATCCGCGACGATCGCCTCGCCCAGTCCTTCATCGAGTCCGCACTGGCGCGGATCCTCGGAGACGCCGTCTCCACCCCTTCCGCAGCGACAGCCACCCCCTGACACCGAGGAAACCGCCTTGTCGAAACTCGCCATCCTGAGCCTGAAGAACCGCGCGCTCATCGCCCTCATCACCATCGTCGCGGCGGTGTTCGGCGGGCTCGCGCTCACGAACCTCAAGCAGGAGCTCATCCCCTCGCTCGAGCTGCCGGCGCTCGTGGTCATGACGACCTACCCCGGCGCATCGCCCGAGGTGGTGGAGAACGACGTGTCCACGCCGGTCGAAGCGGCGATCCAGGGCGTGCCCGGTCTGGAATCGACCACGGCGACCAGCACCACCAACGCGTCGATCGTGCAGGCGATGTTCGCCTACGGCACGAACCTCGCCACGGCCGAGCAGAAGATCCAGCAGGCGATCAACCGCATCTCCTCGCAGCTGCCGGAGGACGTGAGCCCCCAGGTGCTCTCGGTCTCGATCGACGACTTCCCGGTGATTCAGGTCGCCGTCACGGGTTTCGAGGATGCCGAGAACGCCCAGGCCGAGCTCGAGTCCGTCGCGATCCCCGAACTCGAAGACGTCGACGGCGTCAACGCCGCAGAGATCGTCGGCGGGGTCGGGCAGCGCATCAGCATCACCCCCGACGTCGCGCAGCTCGCCGCCGTCGGCACGAGCACCACGGCGATCAGCGATGCCCTGAAGCAGAACGGCACGCTCTTCCCCGGCGGTGACATCACCGAGAACGGGCAGACGCTCACCGTCCAGACCGGGGCGAAGATCACCTCGGTCGAGGAGATCGCCGCGCTTCCGCTGGTCGGCACCGATGCCACGATCGGCGATGTGGCGTCGGTCGTGCAGGAGTCCGACCCCGTCACCTCCATCTCGCGCGTGGACGGCAAGGACGCGCTCTCGATCTCGATCACCAAGCTCCCCGCGGCGAACACGGTCGAGGTGTCCAACGGCGTGATCGCCGCGCTCGACACGATCGGCGAGGCCTTCCCCGACGCCCAGTTCACGGTGATCTTCGACCAGGCGCCGTTCATCGTGCAGTCGATCGAGACGCTCGCCACCGAGGGTCTTCTCGGCCTGGTCTTCGCGGTGCTCGTGATCCTCGTGTTCCTGCTGTCGGTCCGGTCGACGCTCGTCACCGCGATCTCGATCCCGACCAGCGTGCTCATCACGTTCATCGGGTTGCAGGCGTTCGGCTACTCGCTGAACGTGCTCACGCTCGGCGCGCTCACGATCGCGATCGGTCGAGTGGTCGACGACTCCATCGTCGTGATCGAGAACATCAAACGCCACTACGTCGGCGATGCCGACAAGGGCGATGCGATCCGTCTCGCGGTGCGCGAGGTCGCCATGGCGATCACCGCATCCACCATCACGACGGTCGCGGTGTTCCTGCCGATCGTCTTCGTCGGCGACATGGTCGGCGAGCTGTTCCGTCCGTTCGCGATGACCGTGACGATCGCGATGGTCGCGTCGCTCCTGGTCGCACTCACGATCGTGCCGGTCCTCGCATACTGGTTCCTCAAGCCCGGCAAGCCGCTGCTCGACGAGCACGGCGACGCGATCGACCCCGAGCACCCCGACGCCCCGCCGACCTGGCTGCAGCGCCAGTACCGCCCGATCCTGGGCTGGACGCTGAAGCACTCCGGCATCACCGTGATCCTCGCGGTCGTCGTGCTCGGCGCCACCCTGGCCGCTGCGCCGCTGATGAAGGTCAACTTCCTCGGCGACTCCGGTCAGAACACCATGACCATCACGCAGGACCTCGGCCCGTCGGCGAGCCTGCAGGCGAAGTCGGATGCCGCGGTCGCGGTCGAGGATGCCCTCCTCGACATCGACGGCATCGAGCATGTGCAGGCCTCGATCGGCACCAGCGGCTCGGCGCTCAGCGATGCCTTCTCCGGCGGTGCGGGTGTCACCTACTCGGTGTTGACCGACTCGGATGCCGACCAGGAGAAGCTCCGCGCCGACGTGCAGGATGCGATCGACGGACTCGGCGACGACGTGGGCGACGTGGCCGTCTCGGCATCGGCCGGCTTCGGATCGAGCGACATCGAGATCACGGTCAGCGCCTCGAACTCCGACGACCTCCAGACCGCGACGACCACGCTGGTCGAAGAGCTCGACGGGCGCGACGGCGTCGGCCAGGTGAGCGACAACCTCGCCGCGTCGCTGCCGTACATCGCCGTCGTGGTCAACCGGGAGGCCGCCGCACAGCGCGGACTCTCCGAGGTCGCCGTCGGAGGCATCGTGTCGGGCACCATGCGCCCGCAGCAGGCGGGATCCGTCGAGATCGACGACACCGCCCTCACGGTCTACATCGTCACCCCGAACCCGCCGACCACGGTCGAGGCGCTCAGGACGCTCGCGATCCCGACCCCCGCCGGCATCGTGCAGCTGCAGGACATCGCCACCGTCGAGCAGCAGAACGGACCCACCTCGATCACCACCGAGCAGGGCCGTCGGACGGCGACGATCACCGTGCCCCCGGCATCCGACAACCTCGCCACCGCCACGCAGTCGGTGAACGAGGCGCTCGCGGCGGTCGACCTGCCCGACGGAGCCTCCGCCGAGGTCGGCGGTGTCGCCTCGCAGCAGGCCGACTCGTTCTCGCAGCTGGGCCTCGCCATGCTCGCGGCGATCCTGATCGTCTACGTGGTCATGGTCGCGACGTTCAAGTCGTTGCGTCAGCCGCTGCTGCTGCTCGTGTCGGTGCCGTTCGCGGCGACGGGTGCGATCCTGCTGCAGATCCTCACGGGCGTACCGCTCGGCGTCGCGTCGCTGATCGGTGTGCTGATGCTCATCGGCATCGTGGTGACGAACGCGATCGTGCTCGTCGACCTCGTGAACCAGTATCGGGAGAAGGGTCTGTCGACCATCGAGGCGGTCAAGGCCGGAGGCGAGAAGCGTCTGCGGCCGATCCTGATGACCGCGCTCGCGACGATCCTCGCCCTGACCCCGATGGCTCTGGGCATCACGGGGCACGGCGGGTTCATCTCGCAGCCGCTCGCGATCGTCGTGATCGGCGGTCTGATCTCGTCGACCGTGCTGACGCTGATCGTGCTGCCGACGCTCTACAACCTCGTCGAGGGCGCCAAGGAGCGGCGTGCGGCTCGCAAGGCCGGTGGAGCGGGTGCCGGCGGGACCCCGACGCCGGATGCTCCGGTCGGGCCTGATGAGTCCGGTGCCGCTGCGGCGTCGGGGCAGCCGGTGCTGATCGACGCCTCCGGCCTGCCGCACGCATCGCAGCTCACCCGCCGCGAACTGCGCGAGCGCGGGGAGTAGCCGCGCTCGGGTGGTGATCACCTCCGCAGAAAGGCCCCGGATCCGCATCCAGATGCGTGATTCGGGGCCTTTCCACGTGATCGTCGAGGAGGTGCTCACTGCTGCGGCCCCGCAACGAGCCGCCCACAGCGCAAACGGCCGGGCTCAGGACAGCGCGATGCCCCAGTGCAGGGTCCAGGTCTCGTCGGGGGAGAGGCGACGGATGCCGAGGCCGCTGTTGAACGCATCGGCGGGCGCGGTCATCGGCTCGATCGCGACCGCGAGGCTCTGCCCGGGATAGGCGGGCGTCGTGTACACCTGCGCGTAGTCGAAGCCCTCGCCCTGCCAGAGCGTGACGCGACGACCGTCCGGCGCGGTGAGCGAGTGGCGCACGCGCCCGTCGGGGTCGCGTGCGAGATCGGTGAATCCGGTGTCGAGGGTGACATCCCCCAGGCGCACACCTTCGCGCAGCTCGGGTCCGACCGGTCGGGTGCCGGTGGGGAGCATCCGCTCGTCGGTCTCGAACGCCGTCTCCGCGGGCACCCGCAGCACGAGGTCGTGCGGATCGACGTCGCCGATCGTCACGAACGGATGCGTGCCGAGGGCGACCGGCGCCGGCGTGCTCGAGCGGTTGGTGAGCGTGTGCGTCACCTCGATGCCGTCGGTGGTGAGGGCGTACGTCGCGGTCGTCTCGATCAGGTACGGGTACCCGGTCTGGGGGACGATGTTCGCCCGCAGCACGGCTTCGCTGTCGGTGTGCGCGACCTCGTAGGCCGTGAATCGCAGCAGGCCGTGGCTCGCGTTGCGCAGCTTCGGCTCCGTGATCGCGAGCCGTCGCGTGGTGCCCTCGTCGTCCCACTCCCCGTCTCGCACCCGGTTCGGCCAGGGGGTGAGGACCACGCCGGAGCAGGCCGGGGTGGGCAGGTCGTACGGGTACGGCGGCACGAGGTCGACACCGCCGATGCGCAGCGAACGCAGGGATGCGCCGACCTGAGCGATCTGCGCGTCCACCTCGCCGAGTCGGAGGGTGATCTGGGCGCCGGTGGGGGAAGCGGTACTCACCTCGTCATCGTACGGCCACCATCGGGTCGGCAGTCTCTCAGGCGCGTCGGCTACACTTGACCGGTCGGCTTCGGACACCCGCGCGTTGGCGCGGACGTTTTATGTGTGTGAAGTGTGAGTCCAGGGGCCGATGGTGAGCGTCGCTCGACGCTAATCAACCATCACATGAATGGCCCCGGCCGCTGACAGTCCGGAACCCCGCTGGTCGAGTTCGACCAGGCGCAGGGTGCTCGCGCGTGCGCGCGGCGCTGTTCTCGTGCGAGAACACAGAAAGACACGCAATGCCGAAGAACAAGAAGCCCCGCGGCGGACGCCCGTCCGCGAACTTCGAGCCGCGCTACGGCGCGAAGAAGACCTCCTTCCACGATCGTCACAACGGCGGCCCCGCCCGTGACGGTGCGCGCGATGAGCGCGGTGGACGAGCGGATGCTGGCGATCGCCGCACCGCTCCTGCCGCAGGCGGTTACGACCGTCGCCCCGGCAGCCGCAGCGCCGGCCACCGCGGCTACCGTCCGGCCGAAGCCGAGTCGGGTGCGCCCAAGCAGCGCTGGGGTGCGTCTGAGCGCGCCGGCCGCGACGAGGCCCGCGGCATCCGCAACCGCGCGGAGTCCGGGCGTCGTGAGGCCCCGCACCACCGCAACGACGAGCGCTCCGAGCGCCCCCGCTTCAACGACCGGCCCACCGCCGGCGGACGCTTCGCCGACCGCCCGCGTCGGGACGATCGCGGCGGACAGCGTCCGACCGGACCCGGCACCTACCGCGACGAGCGCGGCGGCGACCGCCCCCGGTTCGACCGCGATGACCGCGCGCGTCGTGACGACCGCGGTGCCGGCACCCAGCGTCAGGGCTTCCGCGACAACGACCACCGCGATGGTGGGCGTCCGGGTCGCGACGATCGACGTGGCGCCGAGCGTCCCCGGTTCGCCAACGACCGCGGTGGAGATCGCCCCCGGTTCGACAACGACCGCGGTGCCGAGCGTCCGCGGTTCGACCGCGACGAGCGTCCGCGTCGCGACGACCGTGCCGGCGACCGGACCCGGTCGAACGACCGTGGCGCCGCGCGCCCTGAGCGCTCTTTCGACGCCGACCGCGCACGCCGTGCCTTCGACCGCGACCGCACGCAGCGTTCGTACGAGGGTGGCCGCGACGAGCGTTCGCGTCCGTCGACCGGCGGCGCCTACCGCACCGAGCGCCCGCGCCCGCTGACCTCCGACACCCGGGGGCGTCCGGCGCGCAACGAGCGTCCGAGCCGCAACGACTGGAACGCCACCAGCCGTCCGGCCTCGACCGGAGCGAAGTTCGCACCGGGCGACGACGTCGTGCACGAGCGCCTCGAGGCGAAGTCCGTCGCGGCCGTCGAGGTCGATGGTGTGACCTTCGGCGACCTCGGACTCGGATCGAACATCGTCGAGACCCTCGTCGGTATGGGTGCGGCCACGCCGTTCCCGATCCAGGCCGCCAGCATCCCGGCCGTGCTCGCAGGGCGTGACGTCCTCGCCCGCGGCCGCACCGGCTCCGGCAAGACCATCGCCTTCGGTGCTCCGCTCGTCGAGCGCGTGCTGCAGTCGCAGGCCGGCAAGCGCCGTGAGTTCGGACGGTCGCCGCGTGCGATCATCCTCGCTCCGACGCGCGAGCTCGCGCTGCAGATCGACCGCACGATCCAGCCGATCGCCCGCAGCGTCGGCCTGTTCACCACGCAGATCTACGGTGGTGTGCCGCAGGGCCGCCAGGTGGGCGCGCTCAAGAAGGGCGTCGACATCGTGATCGGCACCCCCGGTCGTGTCGAGGACCTCATCAACCAGGGCAAGCTCGACCTCTCGGACTGCCGCATCGCGGTGCTCGACGAGGCCGACCACATGTGCGAGCTCGGGTTCGTCGAGCCGGTGCAGCGCATTCTGCGTCACACCGCCGACGGCAGCCAGAAGCTGCTGTTCTCGGCCACGCTCGACCGTGAGGTCGCGGCTCTCGTCGACGAGTTCCTCGTCGACCCGGCCGTGTACGAGGTCGCGGGAGAGGACCAGGACTCCAGCACGATCGAGCACCGCGTGCTCGTGATCGAGCACCGCGACAAGGCCGACATCCTCACCTCGCTCGTCGACCGCGATGGCAAGACGCTGGTCTTCGCCCGCACCCGCGCCTACGCAGACATGCTCGCCGAGCAGTTCGACGACGCCGGCATCCCGGCCGTCTCGCTGCACGGCGACCTGAACCAGGCCAAGCGCACGCGCAACCTGGAGCGTCTGACCTCTGGTCGGGTGAACGTGCTCGTCGCCACCGACGTCGCCGCCCGCGGCATCCACGTCGACGACATCGACCTGGTCGTCCAGGCCGATGCGCCGGACGAGTACAAGACGTACCTGCACCGCTCGGGTCGCACCGGTCGCGCGGGTCGTTCGGGCCGTGTCGTCACGCTGATCACGCGTCAGCGCCAGCGTCGCATGACCGAGCTGCTCGACCGCGCCGAGATCGACGCGCCGTTCGAGAACGCCCGTCTCGACGACGACGTGATCGAGGAGATCGCCGGTCGCGTGCCGACCGCGGCCGACCTGACCGCCTGAGTCATCTCTCCGAAGGCCCTGTCCCGCTTCCGCGGGGCGGGGCCTTTCGCGTGTGCGCGGTCAGGAGAGCTCGTGCACGTGCACGGCGGAGGTGAGGTTCGTGCCGTTGAGGTCGAGGTAGATCACGCTCTCGGTCACGGTGAGGGTCATGGTGTTGCGGCGCTCGATCAGCCCGGCCGCGCTGTCGATGAAGCCGGGGTCGAAGCTGTAGACGCGGATGTCCTCGCGGCGGTGGATGCGCTTGTCCGTCCACGGTGCCATCACCTTGGCGGGGTCGCGGTGGGTGTAGACCACGGTGCGCTCGGCGAGCCTGCTGCCGTAGTGCAGGCGTTCGGCGTCGGGCGCACCGATCTCGACCCAGGCGGCGATGAGGCCGGTGAGGTCGCGCACGAGCACAGCCGGTTCCTCGGTCGAGGAGATGCTGCCGCCGAAGGCGATGCCCTCGGCGAACTCGAGCCCGTAGGCCAGCACACGCGTGAGCATGTAGGCATCGGTCTCGGACGGATGCCGCGCCACGCGCAGCGAGTAGTCCTCGTAGACGCCGCGATCGGTGTCAGCGAGCTGCACCTCGAATGTGTGGACTGTGGAACCGATCGCCATGATCCCCGAGCCTACGCGGCTGCGGGATGCGCGCTTGACCGTCGGGTCAGAAGAGCATCGGCTGCGCGGGTGACGCCTCGGATCGTGCGCTGGGCGTGAAGCGCACCGTCGCGGCGGTCGACACCGTCGTCTGCACGTGGCCCTGCCCCGGGCGGAACCCGCGGCGGGAGTAGTCGTCTTCGTGGCGGCCGTCGAGGCCGTGCATGCGGATCAACGGACGGGTGCGCTTGGCGAGCCACTGTCGGTACCCCTTCGGGGCCTCGGCCGACGCTCCCGGGTACAGCCCGCGGTAAGACGACACCAGGTCGGGCCGCGCCTCGCCGAGCCACTCGAAGAACCACGGCTTCACTCCCGGACGAAGGTGCAGGGCTCCGTAGATGACGGCGCGCGCCCCGGCCTCCTTGATGCGCACGAGGGCACTGTCGATCGCGGCGAGCGAGTCGGTCATGTGCGGCATGATCGGCATGAGGAACACGGTCACCGGGAACCCGGCATCCGCCAGCGCCCGCACGGTGTCGAGTCGCGCCTGAGTCGTCGGAGCCCCGGGCTCGATCGCCTTCTGCAGGTCGTCGTCGTACATCGCGATCGACATCTGCACATCGATCGGCACCCGCTTCGCGGCCTTCACGAGCAGCGGGATGTCCCGGCGGATCAGCGTCCCCTTCGTGAGGATCGAGATCGGGGTGCCGGACGCGGCGAGGGTCTCGATGATGCCAGGCATGAGCTTGTACCTGCCCTCGGCCCGCTGGTACGGGTCGGTGTTGGTGCCGAGGGCGACGGTCTCGTGCTCCCAACTGCCGCGCCGCAGCTCCTTCTCGAGCACCTCCACCACGTTGACCTTGACGACGATCTGCGAGTCGAAGTCGGCCCCGCCGTCGAGGTCGAGGTACTCGTGGGTTCCGCGGGCGAAGCAATAAACGCAGGCATGCGAACACCCCCGATAGGGATTGATCGTCCAGGCGAAGGGCATGCGCGAGGCGCCGGGCACATGATTCAGCGCCGACTTCGACAGCACCTCGTGGAACGTCATCCCGGCGAACTCGGGAGTCGTGACGGAGCGCAGGACGCTCGATCGGTCTTCGAGGCCGGGCAGCGCCGCCGCATCCGTCTCTCCGAGCTTCTGTCCCTGCCACCTCATTCGACAATTCGAACAGAAAGACGATGTTAACGCAAGCGACTCTGCAACTTATCTTCGAATGAGAGGATGGATCAATGCCCTTCCTGCCGCACCCTCAGCATGCGGCACCGCGGTCCCCGATCCGCGGACCTGCATTGCCGATCGGTGTCGCTGTGACCGCGATCGGGGTCCTGTTGTCGATCGGTTCCGGTCCGGTGCCGTCCTCCGGCGCCGACTCGATGCCGGTGCCGGTCGCGGTCATGCAGGTCCCGCCGGTCAAGGTCGCCGCGACCACGGCGGCCGACCCCTGCGCAGACTCCTCGGTGCAGCAGGCGATCGCGAACGGCGATGACGCGGCGACGATCGCGGCGTTCGGGGGTGGCGCGGCCTTCCGCGAGGCCGTCGTCGCGGGCAACGCTCCCTGCATCTCGCTCAGTGATCCGGCGCGGCTGTGGGTCGTGGTGAACAAGTCGTCGCCGCTGAACCCGCCAGAGTACGAGCCGACGGACCTCGCCTCGGTGCCGCTGCAGATGACGACGCCGTCCGGGCGCGTGCGCACCGACGTGGCCGCTGCCGTCGGCGAGATGGCGGATGCGGCGGTCGCTGCCGGTGTCGGGCGGATCGGCGCGAACAACGGATACCGCTCGTACGGTCTCCAGGTGACGACCTACGGCTCGCACGTGCGATCGCAGGGCCAGGCCGAGGCGGATGCCGGCTCGGCGCGTCCGGGACACAGTGAGCACCAGACGGGTCTCGCGCTCGACGTGGTCGCGTGCGGGACGGGCTGCGGCGGCCTCGATGGTTTCGGCGCCACGGCGCAGAGCGACTGGGTCGCGGCGCACGCCTGGGAGTACGGATTCATCGTGCGCTACGAGCAGGTCGGCACCCCGGTCACGGGGTATGCGCCGGAGCCGTGGCACGTCCGCTATGTCGGCGTCGACCTCGCCGCCGCCTATCACGAGGGTGGGTTCCACACGCTCGAGGAGTTCTTCGCGCTGCCGGCCGCCCCCGACTACGCGCACTGAATCGGCGCGGAACGCCACGGTTGCGGCATCCGACAACCGCGGTACCCAGTGTCACGTTTTATGGGATGCATTCTCACAACGTCCTGTCCTGGACTGGTCGTGCGACGTAGAATCGCCGGAGCAACGATGCATGAGACGTTCAGGAGGACGGCATGGAACGCGACATCTACGACGAGGATCACGAGGCATTCCGGGACCTGGTCAAGGACTTCGTCAAGCGCCACGTGACCAACGAGGCGATCGAGCGGTGGGACGCCGCGGGGGAGATCGACCGGGCGACGATGCTGGCCGCCGGAGAGGCGGGTCTGATCGGCCTGTCGGTCCCGGAGGAGTTCGGTGGCGCCGGCATGCTGCAGGACTACCGCTTCCGCACGATCGTGATGGAGGAGGTCATCGCCTCCGGCGCGGGTTCGCTGGCCGGTGCCTTCGGCATCCAGGACGACCTGGCCGTGCCCTACCTCGTGCACATGGGAACGCAGGCGCAGAAGGAGAAGTGGCTTCCCCGCATGGCCACGGGCGAGGTGCTCGGCGCGCTCGCCATGACCGACCCGGGTGCGGGTTCGGATCTGCGTGGCATCAAGACCAACGCCAAGAAGGTCGACGGCGGCTACATCCTCAACGGTGCGAAGACGTTCATCTCCTCCGGTACGACGGCCGACGTCGTCGTGACCTTCGTCAAGACCGGTGAGGGCAACCGTCCCGACGCCTTCAGCCTGCTGCTCGTGGAGAAGGGCATGGAGGGCTTCGACCAGGGCAAGAAGCTCAGCAAGATGGGCTTCCACGGCTGGGACACGGCCGAGCTCAGCTTCACCGACGTGTTCGTCCCTGACGAGAACCTCATCAGCGGCAAGGAGGGTCAGGGGTTCATCCAGCTGATGCTAAACCTGCCGCTTGAGCGTCTCTCGATCGGCGTCGCCGCAGCCGCAGCCGCGCAGGCCGCCCTCGACTGGACCGTCGCCTACACGAAGGACCGCGAGGCGTTCGGCGAGCGCATCGCCGACTTCCAGAACACCCGCTTCCGGCTCGCCGACATGGCCGCGACCACGGACGCGATGTGGGCGTACATCGACCGCGCGTTGCTCGCCTACAAGAACAGCACGCTCACCGCCGAGGATGCCGCGAAGGTCAAGTTCTGGGCTACCGAGCGCGAGTGGGAGGTGCTCGACACGGGCGTGCAGCTGCACGGCGGTTACGGCTACATCATGGAGTACCCGATCGCCCGCGCTTTCACCGATGCTCGCGTGCACCGCATCTACGGCGGCACGAACGAGATCATGCGCGATCTCGTCGGCCGTCAGATCGTCGGCAAGCGCTGACGTCACCTGCGCAGAAGAGGCCCCGGATGCGACATCCGGGGCCTCTTCCTGTCCCTGGTCGATCGCCGGACCTCGGTGCCACCAGGCATTCGGAGCGACGCACTCCTGGCGGCTGACTCGGTTCTCGGTCTTCACGACATGCCGGTCGCACCGGTATTCAATAGAACATAAATTCGAATGTCGAGACGGTTCGCGGTAGAATCGAGTATGTCGAAATTGACCGCGTTGCACGAGGCGATGTCACGCCTCGATGAGGCGTGGTCAGATGCCGGTGACTCCGGAGAGCTGTCCCGCGAGCAGCTGATCGAGGTGAGCGCGTCTATCGGGGTGTTGCGGCGTCGGTTGGATGCCGTGCATGTGTCGGTGGCGGCGTGCATCTCCCGCGAGTCACGTCCAGAGCTCGGGGCGGAGAGCCTGGCCAAGCAGCAGGGCTACCGCAACCCGGCGACGTTGATCGCGGCAGCCACGGGGGTGTCGACCGGTGATGCGTCGCGCCTCGTCAAGGTGGGAGAGGCGACGGCACCCCGGAGCGACCTTCTGGGTGCGCGTCTGCCGGCGAAGTATCCGCTGGTGAGCGAGGCGCTGGATTCGGGGGCGCTCGGTGCTCCCGCCGCCGCGATGATCATCGGGTTGCTCGATCGTTGTCGGATCGCCACGGGGGTGGAGCGTGTCGTCGAAGCCGAGCGCATGCTGGCGGAGAAGGCGGCAGGTCTGGCACTCGACGATGTGCGCAAGCTCGTGGTCCGTGCAGAAGCATGGCTCGATCCGGATGGTCTGGAGCCTCGTGAGGAAGAGCGCCGCGGCAGGCGCGCGCTGACACTGTTCGAGCGTGAGGGAATGGTGCATCTGAACGCCGTGCTCGATGTCGAGACCGCGGCGCCGGTCGTCACCGCGATCCGGGGCTACGTGACCGCCGTGTTCGCCGCGCGGAAAGACGCGCCCGATGCGGAAGCGCCCGATGCGGATCGGCGGACGGTGCCGATGATCCAGGCCGATGCCCTCGCGGTGTTCTGCGCGCACGTGCTCGGGTGTGAGCAGCGGGTGCCGGTCGCCGGTGCGACGGTGATCGTGCGGATGAACCTCGACGATCTGGAGGCCGGCACGGGGTCGGCGACCGTGGACGGGGTCGATCAGCCGGTCAGCGTCGGGGCCGCGCGGCGGATGGCGGCCGGGGGCGGCGTGATCCCGTGTGTGCTCGGCGGAGACAGCGAGATTCTCGATTGGGGACGGGAGAAGCGGTTGTTCACCCGGGCGCAACGGCTGGCGCTGGTAGAGCGTGATGGGGGATGCGCGATGTGCGGGTTGCCGCCGGAGATGACGAAGGCGCATCACATTCGATGGTGGAGACGAGACCACGGGCCGACCGATCTCTCCAACGGAGTGCTGCTGTGCGAAACGTGTCACCATCGCATCCACGACAACGGGTGGCAGATCCGCATCGATACTGCCGGGAGCGGGAGCGGGAGCGGGAGCGGGAGCGGGAGCGGTGCGGAGGCGCGGGTGTGGTTCATTCCGCCGCGATACGTCGACTCTGCGCGAACCCCGAGGCTCGGAGGCCGCGCACGCTTCGACATCGCGGCCTGACGACGGCGCTGCTTGACGACGGTGCTGCTTGACGTCGCGGCCTGACGGCTTCGAAGCCGGACGACATCGCTGCCTGGCGATGTCGCTGCCTGGCGTGTGCGGCTGCGCTCGCGCGGTTCAGCGGCGCCTGCCGACTCCCGCCCTGCGGAGACGGTCGGCGATCAGGATGCCGAGGGCCGTGCCGCCGACACAGCTGGCGATCGTCACGGCGAAGAAGGCGATCTGGGCGAAGAGAGACATGGACCCGAGGTCGAACCACGCCCACGCCGAGATCGGATACACGATGCCCACGATGACGGCGCCGAGATAGTGCATCCAGGTGCCCCAGTAGCGCCAGAGTACGAACAGGAACGGCAGCTCCGTGAAGGCCGCCCACCAGAGATTGGTCAGCACGGTGCTGAAACCGTATCCGGAGAACGGCACCATCACGAGACCGGCGATCAGCGCGACGAGCAGTCCGACGAGCGGACGATGCAGCAGCCGCAGCGCGATCACCGATGGCAGCAGCCAGAGACCGGCGAGCGCCATGCCCACGAACGGGAGCGGCCCGGTCAGCACGGTCGAGAACCAGTTCATCGGTGCGAGAAGCACCGCTCCCGCCACACCGAGCGCCGCACAGGTCAGCAGGATGACGGTGGGGAAGCGGAATCGTCCGCCGGTGCGGGGCGACCGGCCCGCGGCATCCGCGCTCATGCCAGGGGCTCCGCCGCGGCCTCGCGAGCGGCCTTCGACGCGGGGGAGGCTGCACCGACCCGCCAGTACCCGCAGAAGCTCACCGCATTCTTGTCCACCCCGCGCTCACCGACGAGGTGCTTGCGGGCGCCGGAGGCGAGCGCCTGCTCGCCCGCCGCATAGGCGTGGAACGGAGCCTCCGGCAGGGTGGTGCGGGCGAGCGCGTCCAGAGCGAGCGAACCGGGAGCGACGCCGTGCGGCCGCACGATCCGCACGACCTCGATGCCCGAGGGATGCGCGAACTCCAGCGCATCCTCCTCGCTCGGCGTCTCCGCGATCGCGGTACCGATGGCGCCGGCCGGAAGCGAGGCACAGATCGAGGCGATCGCGGGCAGGGCGGTCTCATCGCCGACGAGCACGACGCGATCCACGCCGCGCTGCGGATTGAACGTGAGCCCCTCGTCGATGATCAGAACATGCTCGCCCGGCCGGCAGGTCTCGGCCCACCGCGAGGCCGGTCCGGCGGTACCGTCGGCCGCCGATCCGTGCAGCACGAAGTCCACGTCGATCTCGGCACCGGCATCCGCGGTCGCCGGGCGGAATGCCCGCACGCTGTAGTTGCGCATCACCGGACGCTCGCCGTCGGGGATGCGCAGGAACTTCAGATACCCGAACACCTTGTTCGCCTTCGCCGGCACCCGCTCCAGGCCCGCATCACCCCCGATCGGGAGGAACAGCCGGAACCACTGGTCGAACCCCATCGGACGGAACTTCTCGATCTCGCCGCCGCCGAGCGTCACACGGATCCAGTGCGTCGACAGCCGTCGCGTGCGCAGCACGACCAGCTGGATGAGATCGGCCGACTCGGGTTTGACCATCTTGCTGTAGGCCACGATGCGCCTTTCAGGGAAGCTGCCAGGGGAAGGACACGACGAAGATCGCCGCCGACGCCAGCAGGGTCGCGACGGTGAAGACGGTGTCCCGTGTGCGGAACGGGACGAGGTGTCGCTCTGTGCGCGTCGAGTGCGCACCGAATGCACGCGAGTCCATCGCGAGTGCCACGCGCTCTGCGTGACGGATGGCCCCGGCCAGCAGCGGCACGATGTACCCCCACCCCCGAGCGATGCGCGCGAAGGGTCCGCGTCCGCCGTGATACCCGCGCACCCGATGAGCGGCCCTGATCACCGACAGCTCATGGCCGAACCGCGGCACGAACCGGAACGCGGCCAGGGCCGTGTAGCCGATCCGGTAAGGAACCCGCAGCTGCTGCACACTGGCCCGCACGAGATCGGGGCCGCTGGTGGTGAGCCCGCCGACGAGCGCGAGCGCGACGATGGAGCCGAGCCGCAGCGCGGTCGCGAAACCGATCAGCAGGGCCCCGCTGTAGAGCGTCCAGTCGCCGATCTGCAGGACGGGGGCACTGCCGGCGACGAGGCCGGCATCGACCCACAGCGAGAAGCCGACACCGATCAGAAGCATGCCGGCGGGGAGCCCGAGCAGCAGCAGGGCGAGGAGTCTGCCCGTCAGGCGTGCGCCGACCAGGATCAGGGCGTAGGCGAGCACCAGGAAGGCCACGGGGGTGGCCAGATCCCGCACGAAGACCAGCAGCACCATCGCCGGCGCGAATCCGGCGATCTTCGCGAGCGGGTTCAGCGCGTACAGGAACTGTCGTCGCGATGTCGCCGTCATCCGTGCGTAGGGGTCGAACGTCGCCGTGGTCACGAGGTCGCTCCGAGCCCGGCGGAGGTCAGCACGCGCTGCAGGGCCGGCAGGCGCAGTCCCGCGGCGGCGAACAGCTGCTCGTCCTGCAGAAGAGCGGCGGTGGGCCCGACCGCCCGCACCCGACCATCGGCGAGGACGACGACATGGGTGGTGTGCTCGGCCACGAGCTGGAGGTCATGCGTGACGATCACGATCGTCGTCCCCTCCGCACGCAGGTTCTGCAGCAGCTCGAGGAGCTCGGCGGCCCTGGCGCGGTCCTGTCCGAAGGTGGGTTCGTCGAGCGCCAGCACGCGCGGACGGGTGATCAGCGCGGTACCCACCGACAGCCGCCGCTTCTCGCCGCCGGAGAGCAGGAACGGATGCACATCCGCCTTGTGCTCCAGCCCGAAGCGGGTGAGCATCTCGTCGACGCGGGCCGTGATCTCGGCATCCGGCACGTGGCGCAGCCGCAGACCGTGGGCCAGCTCGTCGAAGACCGTCGCCGCGATGAACTGGTGCTCCGGATTCTGGAACACGAACCCGATGCGTGCGGCGAGGTCGCGCGGAGACGCGGCCCCCGCGTCGACGCCGTCCACGGATACCTGCCCGCGCGGCGGGGGGACGACGCCCGCGAGTGCCTGGATCAGCGTGGTCTTGCCCGCACCGTTCGCCCCGACGATGGCCGTGAGACTGCCGGCCTCGAGGTCGAGGTCGATCCCGTGCAGGATCTCCGTCCGGCATCGGCGCACGGTCAGCCCGCGGGCGCGGATGATCGGCGGCGCCTGGCGTCTCGTCTCGCCGTCGCTCTCGTCGCTCAGTGGCCCGGAACCTCCGGCGCCGGGCGGCCGGGCGGAGCGGGAGGAGAGTCCCTCGCGCTCGAGCGCGGCAGCGAGCTCCTGCGGCGACAGCGGCAGTGGGTCGAGGGAGATCCCCTGGCTCCGAAGGCGCAGCGCCGCCAGGGTGGCGCCGGGAAGCCACACGCCCATCCCTACCAGCTCATCGGCATGCTCGCGGATGACCTCGGCGGCCGGTCCGTCGAAGGCGACGCGACCTTCGCGGTCGAGCACGATCGCACGCGTGACGAACGCCATCGCCGCGTCGAGGTTGTGCTCCACGAGCAGGATGGCGCGGTCTCCGGCGGCGACGACCTCCGCCAGGGCGGCGTACACGTCGTCGATGCCCTGGGGGTCGAGGTTGGCCGTCGGCTCGTCGAGCACGATCAGCGCAGATCCCATCGCGAGAGCGCCCGCGATCGCGAGTCTCTGCCTCCCGCCACCGGAGAGATGGTCGGGGTTCTCATCGCGCCGATCCCAGAGGCCGACCCGTCGCAGTGCTTCCTCGACGCGACTCTCGACGACATCGAGCGGGAGCAGCAGGTTCTCGGGGCCGAACGCGACCTCGTCGTAGACGCTTCCGGTGACGATCTGCGCATCGGGGTCCTGGAAGACCATCGCGACCTGTGTGCTCAGCACGGCCGTCTGCGCGCTCGCGGTGTCGATCCCGCCCGCCTCGACGGTGCCGACCATGCGCGCGGGGAGTGCGTGGGGGATCAGGCCGTTCAGCGCGAGGGTGAGCGTCGACTTGCCGGAACCGGACGGTCCGAGCAGGAGCACGACTTCGCCCGCGTCGATGTCGAAGGTCACATCGCGTGGTGAGGGGTGCGCCGCATCGGCGTGGGTGAGCGAGAGCTCACGCACGCGGAGCAGGGGCGCGGATGGGCGCACGGTGGAGTCCCGGGTCGGCGGATCGTACCCCTCTAACTTAGCTGAGCCTTACCTGATAATCCATGCGCGCAGAAGCCCTCTTCCGGATGACAGCGGTCATCCCGAAGGCGGACGCGCTGTGCCCGCATGCAGGGCATCGTCGTAGAGGCGTCATTCTGTGCGCCGAACGGAACAAGGGGAGAACGTGCGAGAAGACACGAACACGATCGCGATCGCGAAGCCGCAGGAGAGCGGACGCGTGCCGACGCGCCGCGAAGGCGGGACCGGATCCCGGGGAGAGCTCGGCCGTATGGTCGGCATCGACTTCGCCCGGTTCCTGGCGATCATCGGCATGTTCTGCGCGCACCTCCTCCCGCCGGTCGGCATGCCGGGCCACATCTCCTGGCTGTCGAACGTCGTCGACGGGAACGCGTCGACCCTGTTCGCGGTCGTGGGCGGGATCAGCGTGGTCCTGGCGACCCGCTCCTACCTGGAGCGGGGTCACATCGCGGCGGCCCGGTGGGCGATGGCTGTGCGCGGTCTCCTCGTCATCGTGCTCGGGGCCACGCTCGCCCTGGCGCCGGGGAGCATCGTCGTCGTCCTCGTCTACTTCGGGGTGGCGATGCTGGGCAGTATCCCGTTCCTGCGGATGGGCGCGAAGGGACTGCTCGTGTGGGCAGGAGTCCTCGCGGTCATCGGCCCCATCCTCAACGCCCAGCTGCGAGGGATGATCGGCGTCGTCGGAGAGGGCGGCGGTGTGAGCTGGCCGCAGTGGGGAGAGCCGCTCGTGGCTCTGCGGGCGGTCTTCGTCACCGGGACCTACCCCGTCATCACCTGGATCGTCTACGTGCTCGTGGGCATGGCCGTGGCGAAGCTGCTGATCGGCGCACGCCGGAATGCGGCGGAGCCCCGTCTCCTCGCCTGGATGGCCGGAGTCGGCGCTCTTCTCGCCGTGCTCGCGGTGTCGGTCAGTGCCCTGGTCTACGGTCTCTTCGGGCGCGCTGCGGTGATCGCGACGATGCCGGTGGAGGCCGCCGAGGCGATCGACGGCCTGGTCGGATCCCCGGGCTTCGGCGCACCGCTCTCCCCGGAGTGGTGGGCGCTCGCGCTGCAGACTCCGCACACGGGAACGACCCTCGACATCCTGCGCGGCGTCGGCATCGCCCTCTTCGTCATCGCGAGCATGCTGTTCCTCGCCGGCGTCCTCCCGAAGGCCGCCCTCCGCGTGCTGGAGCCGATCAGGGCGGCGGGAGCCGCACCGCTCACGGTCTACACGCTCCACGTCCTCGCGGCGGCTGCCGCGACCGTCGCATTGGCGTCCGTCGGTCAGATCGACGCGCCGGCCGATATCCCGTGGTGGTACCTCGGGCCGGGGATCCTCGGGGTCCACATCCTGGGGGCGCTCGTCGTCGGTGCTATCCTGGCCGCGCTGCAGCGTCGTGGTCCGCTCGAAGCGCTCGTGAGCTCGATCTCGGGCGCGGTCGCGAGACGGCTGGGAGCGGTGCCTACCGGCGGGCGACGCCGGCGCGACTGAGCGCCGAGCCGATCGCGAGGCCGACAGCGGTCCACGCGATGGGTCCGAGCACGGAGATCGCGAGGTACAGCAGCTGCGCCCACAGCGGCATCACCGAGAGGTGAGCGGCGAAGAACACCACGACCGCGACGAAGACGCCGATGATCGCCGCCGAGAGGAAGAAGCGCCACGGTCCCCAGGAGCGATAGCGGGTGAGGGCGGCCACCCCCTCCTGGATCAGGCCGAACAGCAGCGCGGTGCCGATGAAGCGCAGCGCCCAGGCGGGGTTGAAGGCGCTCGCGATCAGGGCGGCGAACACATGGGTGATGAGCGCGACGAGCGGAAGGCGCAGCACCTCCTGCGCGATGATGCCCGGCAGCACGTGCGAACCGAGCACGAGGCCGTAGAGGAACAGCAGCGGACTGGCCAGCAGGACAGGTGTCACCCAGCCGGCGATGCCCGCGAGGATGCCCGTTGCGACACCGATCGCCGCGCAGACGAGCAGTACGCGGGTCGACAGGACGGAGGTGCGGGCCACCTCTCCAGCTTACTGTCGACCTATCGGGAGGGCGGCCGTGGATAACCCTGGTCGATCGGCGAATGCGGGTTGGTCGATCGGCCAGATCTCGCGTCGATCGCCGAGAGCCGGACTATGTTGGCCGCGGTGCAGCAACGCGGCTGCGCCGTGATCATCGGGAGCACCACATGGGTCGAACACCCCTCCGGATGGCAGCCGCCACCACCCTGGCCACGCTGTTCATCGCATCGACGGCAACCACCGGCTACGCCGCGACGGAGGAGGTGACGCACCCCGTCCCCGTCGCAGGCACCCCCGGGCACTACATCGTGGTGATGAAGTCGGATCCGCTCGCCACCTACGAAGGCGACGTCAAGGGTCTGAAGGCCACCAAGCCCGCCGAAGGCGAGCAGCTGGAGACGCAGTCGCAGGATTCGCAACGCTATGTCGAGCATCTGCAGACCGAGCAGACCGATCTCGTCAGCGACATCGGCGTCACCCCCGACACCACCTACCAGGTGGTGCTGAACGGCTTCAGCGCCGACCTCAGCGGCGAACAGGTCGACGCACTTCGTGCGTCGAAGGACGTCATCGGGGTGTACCCGGATGAGATCCGTCACCCCGATGCGCAGACGTCGACCGACTACCTCGGGCTCGGCGACGACCGCAAGGGCCGCGGCGGCGTGTGGCAGCAGACCGGAGGGGTCGAGAAAGCCGGAGAGGGCGTCGTCGTCGGCGTGATCGACACCGGCATCGCCCCCGAGCACCCCTCGTTCGAGGGCAAGAAGATCAAGAAGCAGAAGAAGCAGCACAACCGCAACAAGGGCGCTCAGCCCTACACCGACGGCACCTACGTCTACTTCGACAAGTCGGACGGCGGGCAGTTCCAGGCCGCGATGGTCGAGGGTCAGGACTGGGACAAGAGCGACTATTCGTCGAAGCTCATCGGCGGACAGTACTTCTACGCCGGAGCCGAGGCGGCCGGTTTCGATTTCCAGTACGACTACCTCTCGCCCCGGGACGGCGACGGCCACGGCTCCCACACCGCGAGCACCGCGGCGGGCAACTTCAAGGTCAAGGCCAGCATCGAGAACGTCGATTTCGGCACGATCTCGGGAGTCGCGCCCGCGGCGAAGATCTCGGCCTACAAGGCCTGCTACGTCGGTCCAGACACGACGGTGACCACGGATGACATCTGCGCGCAGAGCGACCTGATCGCCGCGATCGACCAGGCCGTCGCCGACGGCGTCGACGTGATCAACTACTCCATCGGCGGAGGCGCCGCGAGCACCGTGATGGCTCCGGAGGACCTCGCGTTCTTCAACGCCGCAGCCGCGGGTGTCTTCGTCGCGACGAGCGCCGGCAACGACGGCCCCGACCCGGTCACGGCCGATCACGCATCGCCCTGGTACACGACGGTCGCCGCCTCCACCATCCCCACCTGGGAGGGCACGGTGCAGTTCGACGGATTCGAGCAGGCCGGAGCCTCGGTGAGCGTGCCGTTCGGGCAGACGGTCACCGGTCCGTCGATCGCCGCCGTGGATGCCGCCGCCGCAGGAGCCGCCGATCCGCAGCTCTGCCTGCCCGGCACCCTCGACCCCGCGAAGGTGGCCGGCCACATCGTGGTCTGCGATCGCGGAGGCAACGCCCGCGCCGAGAAGTCGCAGGTGGTCAAGGACGCCGGTGGCATGGGCATGGTCCTCGTGAACGTGCCCGGTGGGGCCGACTCGCTCGACAACGACTTCCACGCCGTTCCGACCGTGCACCTGAACGCCGTGCACCGCGCCGCCGTGCTCGCGTACGTGCAGGGCGGCGTGGACCGTCCGATCACCCTCGTCGGTGAGAACACCACGGGCGTGACCACCCCGACGCCGCAGATCGCGGGATTCTCGAGCCGCGGACCGATGCTGGCCGACGGCAGCGATGTGATGAAGCCGGACGTCGCGGCTCCCGGTGTCGCGATCCTCGCGGCGACCGAGAACGCACCGGGCGAGAAGCCGACCTTCGGCATCCTCTCCGGCACGTCGATGGCCTCGCCGCACGTCGCAGGTCTCGCGGCTCTGTACCTCGGCGAGCGTCCCAAGGCGACGCCGGCCGAGATCAAGTCGGCGATGATGACCACCGCCTACGACACGGTGCTGCCCGACGGATCGAAGAACAAGAACCCGTTCGAGCAGGGTGCGGGTCAGGTCGATCCGAAGCGGTACCTGAACCCGGGTCTGCTCTACCTCAACGGGGTGAAGGACTGGGCGGCGTTCCTCGACGGGAAGGGGCTGTCGGACTTCCCCGGCATCGACCCGATCGACGGCAGCGATCTGAACCAGGCGTCGATCTCGATCGGCTCGCTGACCAGCGCGCAGACCGTCACCCGCACGGTCACCTCGACCGAGAAGGGCACCTTCACCGCCAAGGCCTCGGTGCCGGGAGTGAACATCAAGGTCACACCTCAGCAGCTCAAGTTCGACCGCCCCGGCCAGACGAAGACCTTCACGGTCACGTTCGACAACGCCAGCGCCCCCGTGGAGCAGTGGGCCACCGGCTCGCTGACCTGGACGAGTGCGAAGAACTCGGTGCGGTCGCCGATCGCGCTGTTCCCGGTCACGGCCGACGCTCCGGCGGAGGTCACGGGCACCGGCGTCGACGGCAGCACCACGGTGGACATCACCCCCGGCCTCACCGGTGATCTGGCACTCGGACTCTCGGGTCTGACGCCGTTCGAGATGCTCGCCGACGCGGACAACCCCGTCGACGGTCACTCGGGAGATGAGAAGTCGGGCGACGCGAACAAGGACGTGTCGTGGATCGTGAACGTGCCCGAGGGGACGACGCTGTCGAGGTTCGACCTCGACTCGTCCGACGACAAGGGCAGCGACCTCGACCTCACCGTGTACCGGGTGGTGAGCCCGGACGACCTGCAGTACTACCAGCGCTGGCGCTCGGCGACCGGCTCGGCGGACGAGCAGGTCACGATCCCGTCGCCGACGGCCGGTACGTACCTCGTGGTGGCGAACATCTACTCCACGACGGGCCCGATGACGTGGGACATGACCTACGCCAACGTGCTGCTCGACGGCGAGGGCGACCTCACCGCCACGCCGAACCCGCTCGCCGCGGTCCGCGGTAAGCAGATGTCGTACGACCTCAGCTGGACCGGTCTGACCGCCGGCACGCGCTACCTCGGGCTCGTGCAGTACGGCGACTCCGATGTACGCACCGTGCTGACGGTCGACGTGCCGAAGGCGAAGGCACCGGAGGCTCCGGCACCCGAGACCCCGGCGCCGGAGACCCCGGCACCGGAGGCTCCTGCACCGCAGACCCCGGCACCGGAGACGAGCGCCCCGGCGACGCCCGCACCGGAGACCCCCGCACCGGAGACCCCGTCACCGCGTGGGGAGAAGAGGGAGTAGTCCGCACGCGACACCGCACAGCACCCCGTGGTCGATGGACCGCGGGGTGCTGTGCTGCGTGCGCGCATCCGTTCACCGCGTGATCCGCGCCGCTCGTCGCAGCATCCACTCGCTCGGCCCCGTGCGGCGGCATCGCTTTCCTAACGTGGGGGAACGCAACGTCGCGTATCCCGAGGAGACCTCCATGACCGCACCTTCGTCGCGCCGCCGCGACGGCGCCGGACTCGTCGACGACGAGCCCGTGATCGTCACCGATCCGAAACTCCCCTCCGTCGCCCTCACCGAGGAGCACCACGAGAAGGCGAACCGCTGGACTCTGCCGAAGATCATCCTGTGGTCCGCGATCGCGTTGCTGGGCGCCGTCGCCTGGACCATGCTCGCGATCGTCCGCGGCGAGACCGTCAACGCGATCTGGTTCGTGTTCGCCGCGGTGTGCACCTACCTCATCGGCTATCGGTTCTACTCCAAGGTGATCGAGAAGTACATCACCCGCCCCGATGACCGCAGGGCCACGCCCGCCGAGGTGAAGCAGGACGGCAAGGACTACGTCCCCACCGACCGTCGCGTGCTCTACGGCCACCACTTCGCGGCCATCGCCGGTGCCGGACCGCTCGTCGGTCCCGTGCTCGCCGCGCAGATGGGGTACCTCCCCGGCACGATCTGGATCATCGTGGGCGTCGTGCTCGCCGGCGCCGTGCAGGACTACACCGTGCTGTTCTTCTCGATGCGCCGCGGCGGACGCACGATCGGCCAGATGGCCCGTCAGGAGCTCGGCCGGATCGGCGGCACCGCCGCGATCATCGCCTCGCTGCTGATCATGCTGATCATCGTCGCGATCCTCGCCCTCGTCGTCGTCAACGCGCTGGGGGAGAGCCCGTGGGGCGTGTTCTCGGTCGCGATGACCATCCCGATCGCGCTCTTCATGGGCGTCTACCTGCGCTACCTCCGCCCCGGCAAGGTCACCGAGGTGTCGATCATCGGCTTCGTGCTGCTGATGGCCGCGATCATCGGCGGAGGCTGGGTCGCCGGTACCGAGTGGGGTCAGGCGATCTTCCACCTCGACCGCACGACCATCGCCTGGGGCATCATCGTCTACGGCTTCATCGCCGCCGTGCTTCCGGTCTGGCTGCTGCTCGCCCCGCGCGACTACCTGTCGACCTTCATGAAGATCGGCGTGATCGTCATGCTCGCGGGAGCCATCGTCCTCGTGCGCCCCGAGATCACCGTCCCCGCCGTCAGCGTCTTCGGCGAGAACGGCATGGGACCGGTGTTCGCAGGGCCCCTCTTCCCCTTCCTGTTCGTCACGATCGCGTGCGGGGCGCTCTCCGGGTTCCATGCGCTGATCGCGTCCGGAACCACTCCGAAACTCATCGAGAAGGAGCGTCAGACGCGCTTCATCGGCTACGGCGGCATGCTCATGGAGTCGTTCGTCGCGATCATGGCCCTCGTCGCCGCGATCTCGATCGACCAGGGCATCTACTTCGCGATGAACGCCCCGACGGCCGCGACAGGGGGAACAGTCGAGGGGGCGGTGGCCTTCGTGAACTCGCTGGGCCTGACGGGGGTGAACCTCACACCCGAGATGCTCACCGGCACGGCAGCCGCGGTGGGCGAGGAGTCGATCGTCTCGCGCACCGGAGGGGCGCCGACGCTCGCGCTCGGCCTCGCGCACATCATGCAGCAGGCGCTCGGCGGTCAGGCGATGATGGCGTTCTGGTACCACTTCGCGATCATGTTCGAGGCGCTGTTCATCCTCACCGCCGTCGACGCCGGCACCCGCGTCGCCCGCTTCATGCTGCAGGACTCGATCGGCGCCTGGTTCCCCAAGTTCCGCGACGTCTCGTGGCGCCCCGGAGTGTGGATCTGCACCGCGATCATGGTGGCCGGCTGGGGAGCGATCCTCATCCTCGGAGTGACCGACCCGCTCGGCGGCATCAACACCTTCTTCCCGCTGTTCGGCATCGCGAACCAGCTGCTCGCCGCGATCGCGCTCGCCGTGGTGATGGCCATCGTCGCCAAGCGCGGTCGGAGCTACGTCAAGTGGCTGTGGATCATCGGGCTGCCGCTCGCGTTCACCGCGGTCGTGACCATCACGGCTTCGCTGTACAAGATCGCGTCTCCGGTTCCGGCGATCGGCTACTGGGCGAATCACTTCCGCTACGTCGCCGCCCGCGACAGCGGAGACACCTCGCTCGGTGAGCCCCAGGTGCTCGACGCCGTCATCCGCAACACCGCCGTGCAGGGCACGCTCTCGATCATTTTCGTGACCCTCGCCATCGTCGTCATGGTGGCCGCCGTGATCGTGACGATCAAGGCGATCCGCAACGGCGGCGGCGAGAACACCGAGGAGGCCCCCGTGGCCTCGCGCCGCTTCGCTCCGGCAGGGTTCCTGCCGAGCGCCGAGGAGCGCGAACTCGAGAAGCAGTGGGAGCCGCTCCTGGCCGACGAGCGCAAGGCGTCGACCCACTGAGATGGCCGACACCATGAACCGGGCGGATGCCGCGACCACCCTCCTGCGGACGCTCGTCGGCGCCGTGGCGCGGGCCGGGCGCGGCATCCGCTGGTACATCACGACACTGATGGGCGACAGCGCCTATGCGACGTATGTCGCCCATCAGCGTCGCCAGCACCCGGACGAGGAGCCGCTGACCGAACGGCAGTTCTGGCGGCAGCGGATGGACGACCAGGATCGCAACCCCGGTGCCCGCTGCTGCTGAGCGCGGTGTCGTCGGTGCCTAGGCTGGGACCATGACCGACGTCGTTCTCGCCGCCGTGCTGGGCGTGCTCGGCGGCATCGTCCTCTCGGTGCTCCTCCTGCTCGCACGCCGACTCGCCCGCGGGGCCGCCGACCTGGGAAGCGATGCCGAACAGGCCGCGCTCACGGCGCTGCACCAGGCGAGCCTGGCGGCACCGCACCTGCGTGCAGGGCTCTCCGCCCCCGACGTCGTGAAGGCCGCACGGCACCTGCGCGTGCTGCTCGGAAGCGCAGCGGTCGCGATCGTGAGCGCCGAGGGCACCGTGTCGTTCGACGGCCCCTCCGACGGACTGGAGTCCGCGGCACGCCGCATCGCCGCGCAGGTGGGCGCTTCCGGTCGACGGCAGGTCTTCCCGGCGCGCGGAAGGGACGGTGAGCTCGAGGCCGTCGGGGCTCCGATCCTCGTCGACGGCCGCGTGGTGGGTGTCGTGGTCGCCTTCGCAGCATCCGTGCGGGCAGCGCTGGTGCGGGCGGCCGAAGAGGTCGCCGACTGGTGCGCGGCGCAGGTCGAACTCGGCGGACTCGATGCGTCGAGGACGCAGCTGGCCGAGGCTGAGCTGCGGTCGTTGCGGGCGCAGATCTCCCCACACTTCATCTACAACGCCCTCACGGCGATCGCGTCGTTCGTGCTCACCGACCCCACGCGTGCGCGCGAGCTGGTGCTCGAGTTCGCCGACTTCACCCGCTACTCGTTCCGTCGGCAGGGCGAGTTCACCACGATCGCCGAAGAGCTGGGCAGCATCCACTCCTATCTCGAGCTCGAGCGGGCCCGCTTCGGTGACCGGCTGAGGGTCACCCTGCAGATCGCGCCGGAGACGCTCGCGACGGTCATTCCGTTCCTGTCGGTGCAGCCGCTCGTCGAGAACGCGGTCCGTCATGGTCTCGAACCCGGCGTCGGGGGAGGGGAGATCCGCATCGCCTCGCGCGACGACGGCACCCACACCGAGATCACGGTCGAGGACGACGGGGTCGGCATGGACCCCGAGGGGCTGAGAGCGACCCTCACAGCGGGCGACGACGGCGTCCACGTGGGCCTGCGCAACGTCGACACCCGGCTGCGTCAGCTCTACGGCGCGGACGGAGGCCTGGTGGTGGAGACGAACACCGGCGCCGGTACCCTGGTGCGCATGCGGGTCCCGAAATCGCAGCCGCAGCACGACCCGGACAACGACTGACGTTCATGATGACCATCGCACCTCCGATCGATGTGCTCGTCGCGGACGACGAGAGACCCGCCCTGGACGAGCTGGTCCATCTGCTGCGCACCGACCCCCGCGTCGGTGAGATCCTCACGGCATCGTCGGGGGCTGAGGCACTGCGGGTGCTGTCCGAGCGGGCGGTGCGGATCGCGTTCCTCGACATCCACATGCCGGGGTTGAACGGGATGGAGCTCGCGCGCGCTCTGATGACCCTCGCCGAACCGCCGTCCGTCGTGTTCGTGACCGCCGACGAGGCCAGGGCGGTGGAGGCGTTCGAGCTGCGGGCTGCCGACTATCTGCTCAAGCCCGTGCGCCTCGAGCGGTTGCGTCAGGCGGTCGCCCGGGTCGTCGAGCTCGGCGACACCGCGGGCCTCGGCGACGACGAGGTGCTGCCGGTCACGGTCGGATCCGTCGTGCGGTTCGTGCGCCGCAGCGAGGTGCGCTGGGTGCAGGCGCAGGGAGACTACTCCCGGCTGCACACCGGCGACGGCACAGGGCATCTGGTGCGCATCCCGATCTCGGAACTGGAGGCTCGGTGGGCGGCGGCCGGATTCCTGCGCATCCATCGCTCCTCGCTCGTGCGCACGGCCGCCGTGACCGAGGCGCGTCTGTCCGGGGCGGAGCCCGCCGTGTCGATCGGCGCGGTCTCGCTGCCGGTCAGTCGGCGTCTGGTGCCGGCGGTGCGCGATGCCCTGCTGCGTGGAGAGGGCGCCGGATGACCGAGAAGCCGAAGCGCGTGCGCGTCACGGCCGACCTGCCCGATCGGCGACCAGCGACCTTCACCCGCGGCATCGCCCTGCCCGGCTCCCCAGTGGACGAGGCGGATGCCGTGTACGCCCGGGCCCTGATGCGCAGCCAGCTCCGACTCGCGCTCGGCACGGTCGCCGGGTTCGTGGTCGTCGTGATCGCGCTCACCCTGACGATCGCCCTCATCCCCGAGATCGGACAGGTCCTGGTCTGGGGTCTGCCCTTGTCGTGGTTGCTGCAGGCGTACGCGTTCTATCCGATCATCGTCGTCTTCGCGGTGCTCTACGTGCGCACCGCCGCGCGCAACGAGCGTCGGTACCGGGCGCTCCGGGACCGCGAATGAACGTGGTGCTCGATCTCATCGGCGTCGCGCTCGTCATCGTCGCGACGCTGCTCATCGGGGTCTACGGACTGCGCATCTCCCGCACCACGGGCGACTTCTTCGTGGCGTCGCGCACCGTGCGACCCGTGTGGAACGCGTCGGCGATCAGTGGCGAGTACCTCTCGGCCGGTACCTTCCTCGGGCTGTCAGGCCTTGTATTGCTCGACGGCGCCCGCGGGTTCTGGTTCCCGATCGGATACGCGGCCGGCTACCTCCTGGTCCTCGCGTTCGTGGCGGCGCCGCTCCGACGCAGCGGCGCCTACACGATCCCCGACTTCATCGAGGCGCGCCTGGAGTCGACGTCGGCCCGACGTGTCACGAGCATCGCGGTGCTCGTGATCGGCTGGCTGTACATCGTGCCGCAGCTGCACGGCGCCGGCCTCACCCTGCTCGTCGTGGCCGGCCTGCCGGAATGGGTGGGAGCCGTCACCGTCGCGGTGCTCGTGGCTGCAGCGGTGGCCGCGGGCGGCATGCGCGCGATCACGTATGTGCAGGCGTTCCAGTACTGGCTCAAGCTCACCGCTCTCCTCGTGCCGGTCGTGTTCATCGCCTTCGCGCTCAGCGGCGGTCCGCACGACTTCGACCCCGCGCTGGTCTTCCCGGTCGAGGCCGGCCCCTCGGGGTTCGACGCCTACGAGACGGCCTCGCTGCTGCTTGCGCTGCTGCTGGGAACCATGGGCCTTCCCCATGTCCTGGTGCGCTTCTACACGAGTCCGACCGGGGTCTCGGCGCGACGCACGACGGTGATCGTGATCGGCATGGTCAGTGCGTTCTATGCGGTCTCGAGCACGATGGGCCTGCTGGCGCGCATCGCCGCTCCCGACCTCGCAGTGCCGGGCATCGCCGACACCGTGGTGCTGCTGCTGCCGTCCCGCGTCTTCCCCGGGGCGTTCGGCGAGCTGCTCACGGCACTGATCGTTGCCGGGGCGTTCGCGGCCTTCCTGGCGACATCTGCCGGCCTCGTGGTGTCGCTCGCCGGAGTGATCAGCCAGGACGTGTTCTCAGGATCGGTGCGCTCGTTCCGGCTCTCGGCGGTGCTCTGTGCGCTGGTGCCGCTCGCCGTGGCGCTGCTCACGGCCCCGGCCGGTCTCGGATCTAGTGTCGGAGTGGTGTTCGTCGTGGCGGCGTCGACGTTGTCGCCGGTCGTGCTGTTGGGAGTCTGGTGGCGAGGACTCACCGCGCGTGGGGCGGTCGCCGGGATGCTGTCCGGCGGTCTCGCCGCCGGCCTCGCGCTGCTCGTGCATGCCCTGATCGACGGCGTCGGGGCGGCGGCGCCGTACCTCGCCCAGCCCGCCGCCTGGACCATTCCCCTCGCGACGACGGTGACCGTCGTGGTCTCGATCCTCGACCCGCGGGGCCCGTCGCCGCGCACGGAACGCTTCCTCGCGCGGGTGCATACGCCAGAGCGCGGCTGAGTCAGACCGGCTCCGCGCGCAGCGTCCAGGCCGGCCACCAGCCATCGGGGAGACGGCCGAGAACGTCGGCGGCCTCGTCGAGACGCTTCGCGGGGATCGCCGGGTCGGGCTGGCCGCCACTGGATCGTCCGCTGCCGTCGGGGGTGTGGATCCGGGTGTGCAGCCAGCGCCGCTGTCCGACGGGGAAGACCTCCCTCAACCCTCCGGCCGCGATCGCGAGAAGGGTCTGCTCCAGGTTGTCGGCCACGCTCTCGGCGGTCTCGTCGCAGGCGTCGCAGGTGCATACGGGCGCACGGTCCCGGAACAAGGCCCCGGCTTCGATGTCGACGGACTCGGCCGACACCGTGAGGGTGATCGTCGCGCCCGTCGTGGGGCGCAGGCACATCACGCGGGCCCCCGATTCGGAGACTCGTCGGTCGACGTCGACGACGTACCAGGTCGCCAGGTGCTCGACCAGCGCGTCGACGACGGACAGCACGGGGGCGAAGCGCTCAGGATGGGAGACCCGCGAGTAGGCGTCGTCCGGCGGAGAGCCACCGGCCCAGCGGGACCCGTAGTCGATGACCCGGCCGTCGTCGTCGAAGAACTCCGGGATCGCGAGGGGCGGACGTGCGAACGCCATAGGGGCGACCACGAGGTCGACGTCGACCTCGTGGTGCGCGAGGGCACTCGACTCCAGGTCGTCGCGGTCGGCCTGGGGCCAGGAGGCGAGCATCTCTCGAAACGCCTCACGCTGCTCCGGGTGCTCCACGATCGCCCGCAGCACGCCCGCGACCGGAATCGACATGGCCGAGGTACCGACCTCAGGCTCGCTCGTCATCCGCCACCTCGCCGCGGGATGCGCCACGGCTATCGCGTTCCCCAGGAACCGCGAGGCTGCCTCCGTCATCTCGGGAGCATCGAGGAGCTCGGCGTGCGCAGCGATGAAGTCCCACAGTGCGAAGAGGTCGGTCGCGAGGGCGGCGGGGTCTGCACCGGAATCGCGTGCGAAGGCCGCGAAGGGCTTGAAGCCCTCCACGAACCGCGCGGGCGCGACCGACTCGACGCTCGGCCAGATCAACGTGGCGGATGCTGTGGCGCCCGGCATCGGCGCCAGAGTGCCGGGGAAGAGGTCCGACGTCGTCATCAGGATCAGATCCGGCGTCCGCGGGGCATCAACTGCACGTCGGGCAGCGGCGGAGCGGGGATACGAATGTCGTGACCGCCGACGATGCCGAACCGTGCCGGCTCAGCAGCGGCCGACGACTCCGTCTCCCACGCGTCGCGCGCTGCGACGATCTCCTCGTGCGTGCGGCCGGCGAAGTTCCACCACATCACGATCTCGTCCTCGAACGGCTCGCCGCCGAGCAGGAACAGCAGCGCACCCTCGTCGCTCGACACCTCCACCTCGTCGCGCGAGTCGCCGAGATAGAGCAGGCCGTTGCGATCGAGCGGATGCTCTGCCACCACGGCATCGCCCTCGACCAGCATCAGCGCGTGCTCCCAGCCCGAACGCAGCGGCAGGTGCACCCGCGAGCCGGGGGAGAGCACGATCTCGGCGCCCACGATCGGGGTGTGCACGGTGGCGGGGGAACACACCCCGGCGAACTCGCCGAGCACGACGGTGGCCTCGGCATCCGCGCCCTCGTCGGCCGGGATCGCGAGCGCGGGCAGTGCGGTGTGCCGTTCGAACCCGGGGGCACCGTGGCGCGCGGAATCCGGGAGCACCACCCAGAACTGCAGCGCATCGAGGGGGACGGGCCCGTCGCCGATCGAGTACTCCGAGTGCGAGATCCCGTTCCCCGCGGTCATCAGGTTCAGCTGCCCACGGCGCAGGTCGGCGTCGCTGCCGAGCGAGTCGCGGTGGCGGATCTCTCCGACCAGCGGTCAGGTCACCGTCTGCAGTCCGATGTGCGGATGCGGTTCGACCCGCATCTTGGTGTCGGCGGGACCGAACCGGTCGAGGAAGCACCAGGCGCCGATCGTCGGCAGGTTGCGGTGCGGCAGTGCGCGCAGCACGTTCATGCCGCGTACCCCGCCGAGCGGCACTTCGCGGGGTTCGAGGATAAGGCGGCGCTGCCCGATCATTCCGCTCGGCCCGTCGGGTCCTCACCTGCGGATCCGGCGGGGGCGGACGGGGGCTTCGGCCAGCGGATCTCCGCGCCCGGCACCTCGTGGGTTTCGAGGTACTTCGCGATGTACGGGCACAGCGGCACGATCGCATCACCACGCTCCGCCGCATCCGCCAGAGCGGCCGATGCGAGCTTTCCCGCCAGTCCCTGCCCCTGGAATGCCGGGTCGATCTCGGTGTGGGTGAAGCGGATGGATCCGGGGCGCAGATCGAACGCCGCGAAGCCCGCGAGCACGTCGTCGGAGCGGAGCTCGTAGCGCGATTCTTCGTCGTTGCGGGTCACGGTGATGTCGGTCATCGGGTGCTCCTTCGAACGGGATGCCTCCAACCTACGCCCGCCGGAAGCGCCCTGGTCGCTCCCGGGCGACGAGTCGGTGCGCCGTCTCCCCGGGGCACGCGACGCCCCTCGCCTGTGGAGGACGCGCCGCCCGCGTCGGCGGGGGTGGTTACGCTGGAGGGATGCCGCAGACTCCCCGTGACCCGTACGCGGATCTGCCGTACGCCGACGAGCCCTACGACGACGGGTGGGAGTCGTCCGTCCCGCCGGAGCCGATGGATTGGGAGCCGCAGGGCGCGGGCTTCGAGCCCCCGCTCGACTGGGGGCAGGGGCCGGTCACCCCGGTGGCTCCGCGGTCCGCCACGGCCGCGCCGTCGGCTGTGCGCGCCGCCGCCCCGAGTCGCTACCCGACCGCGCGCGAGGCGCTGCACACAGTCTTCGGGTACGACGAGTTCCGCGGCGATCAGGCCGACATCGTCGAGCAGGTCATCGCGGGCGGCGACGCCGTCGTGCTGATGCCGACCGGTGGCGGAAAGAGCATCACGTACCAGGTGCCGGCTCTCGTGCGCGAGGGCACCGGGCTCGTGATCAGCCCGTTGATCGCGCTCATGCACGACCAGGTCGATGCGCTGCGAGCCAACGGCGTCAACGCCGCCTATCTCAACTCCACGCAGGCCATCGATGAGCGTCGCGAGGTCGAGAGGGCGTACATCGCCGGCGAGCTCGACCTCATCTACGTCGCACCGGAGCGTCTTTCCAGCGCGCAGACCACTGCTCTTCTTCAGCGCGGAACGCTCAGCGTGATCGCGATCGACGAGGCGCACTGCGTGTCGCAGTGGGGTCACGACTTCCGCCCCGACTACCTCGCCCTGGGCGACCTGGGCGAGCGGTTCCCCGGGGTGCCGCGCATGGCCCTCACGGCCACGGCGACCGCGGCGACGCACAAGGAGATCACCGAGCGACTGCAGCTCGGCGCCGCGAAGCACTTCGTCGCGAGCTTCGACCGCCCGAACATCCAGTATCGGATCGTGCCCAAGGTCGACCCGCGCAAGCAGCTGGTCGCGTTCATCAGATCCCAGACGCCGGCGAGCGACGACGGTGCGCAGCCCGCGGGCATCGTGTACGCGCTCAGCCGCAAGTCGGTCGAGCAGACGGCGACCTACCTCGCCGCCCAGGGGCTCGATGCGCTGCCGTACCACGCGGGTCTGCCCGCCGAGGTGCGGGCGGCGAACCAGGCGCGCTTCCTTCGCGAAGACGGCGTGGTCATGGTCGCCACGATCGCTTTCGGCATGGGCATCGACAAGCCCGACGTGCGCTTCGTCGCGCACATCGACCTGCCGAAGTCGGTCGAGGGTTACTACCAGGAGACCGGTCGCGCTGGTCGCGACGGCGAGCCCTCTGTGGCCTGGATGGCATACGGCCTCGGCGACGTCGTGCAGCAGCGCAGGCTCATCGACCAGAGCCCCGGCGACCGCACGTTCAAGATGCGGATGGGTCAGCACCTCGACGCCATGCTCGCCCTGTGCGAGACCGTGGAGTGTCGACGCCAGAACCTTCTCGGCTATTTCGGTCAGGAGTCGCAGCCGTGCGGCAACTGCGACACGTGCCTGGAAGACACCGAGACGTTCGACGGCCTCGTCCCCGCGCAGAAGCTGCTCTCGACGATCGTGCGGCTCAAGCGCGAGCGCAATCAGGCGTTCGGCGCCGGGCATCTGATCGACATCCTCCGCGGGGCCTCGACCGAGCGCATCCGGCAGCAGGGCCACGACAAGCTCGCGACCTACGGCATCGGCAACGACCTCTCCGACCAGGACTGGCGAAGTGTCGTGCGGCAGCTCCTCGCTCGCGGCATCGTGGTCGCGCAGGGAGACTACGGCACTCTCGCGCCCGGAGAGCAGGCGGCCGGTGTGCTCCGAGGGGAGACCGCCGTGCCGTTGCGCAAGGACACGATCGGGCGCCCCACCTCCTCCGGCCGCGCTCGCAAGGCCAGCGCCGCCGACGCCTTGGACGCGGGGGATCGCGGACTCTTCGAAGCACTGCGCGCTTGGCGGGCCGAGACGGCGCGCGAGCAGGGCGTGCCCGCGTACATCGTCTTCGGCGATGCCACCCTCCGTGCGCTCGCCGAGCATCGTCCGGCCTCCCTCGCCGACCTCGACGGCATCACCGGCATCGGGGCGAAGAAGCGCGAGGCCTACGGCGAGGGCGTGCTGGCGGTCATCGCCGCCGCCTGATCCGACGCGGAGTCAGCGCTTGATCCGAGGCCGCAGCACTCAGCGCGGAGGCAGCACGTCGTCGAGGTGGGCGCGCAGGTGCGTGGCGATGTCGAGCCGCTCCCTGTCGTACAGCCACTGGTACTGCAGTCCGTCCCACATCGCGATGAGCCACGTGGCTTCGTGCACCGGGTCGCGATCCGTCGGCAGGTCGCCGTCGACCTGGGCGAGGCGGAAGAGCTCGGTGAAGTACTCCAGCGCGTTCGCGAACCGCGTCGCGAAGTAGTCGTGCGCGGGGTGGGCGGCGGGAACCGCCTCGCAGGACAGCACCGCATACACCTCGATCAGGCCCGGCTCATCCTGTGAGCTCCGCGCGGCGCCATCGGGGATGCTGCGGAGCACTTCTCCGGCGGACGCTGCGCCGGAGAACCCCTGGTTCTCGTTGATGGCGCTGTCCCGTTCGGTGAGGACGGCGCTGAGCAGCAGCTCCTTCGACGGGTAGTGGTGCAGCAGCGTCGACTTCGACACCCCGACCGCGGTGGCGATGTCCTGCAGGCTGGTGTCGCCGTAGCCGTCGCGTGCGAACAGGCGCGTCGCATCGGCGAGGATCTGCGTGCGGCGGCGACGGCCGACCGCATAACCGGGTTCGGTGTCCGGCGTCGCCGTCGTGCGCAGCTCGGGCAGGGGGCCGGCCGCGTGCGCGTCGGATGAGGGGTCGTCGTCGGGATCGCGCCATGCGACCGGCAGCGCCCAGAGGTTCTCGCGTTCCTCGAGCATCTCCACCACGTCGACTCGATCCGGAAGGTACTGCGAGAGCAGTTGCAGGCCGTCCCACCCGGCCGTATGCCTAACGGTCTCGCCGTCGACGTCGCGATCAGCCGCGATGACTCCGTGGTACTTCGCGTCTTCCAGGACGTCGACGCTCAGCGAGCGCAGCCGGCAGTAGCGCTCACGCATCCGCGCGTGCGCGGGGTGACCGGCGGCCGAGGCCTCGCCGGTGAGCGCCGCGAACAGCTCGAGGTAGCCCGGAGTGCGTGCGTTTCGCTCGGCGATGCTGGAGAAGACCAGCTCGCCGGGTTCGGCAGCCGCCGCGATCGCGCTGAACACGCTCTCGTTGTCGGCTTCCAGTGCGGCGACGACCTCGCCGAGAAGGTCGTCCTTCGAGGCGAAATGGCCCAGCAGGCCCGGGTGGCTGACGGCGGCGGCGGCGGCGATGTCGCGGAGGGATGTCGACCGATAGCCGTGTGCGACGAACAGGTCGTGCGCAGCAGACAGGATGCGCTGGCGCGTGGCGGCAGCGCGGGCATGTCGCGAGCCGGTCGCTGTGGTCGTCATCGCATCCTCCTTGTGCATCCTATCCTCGCTCATTACCAAGCGGTCTGGTTTCAGTTACCAATCGGTCGAGATTGCTGTATGGTCAACCCAGAACCGCGTCGCCGATGACGTGCGGTGAATCGAAAGGACTGTCATGACAGAGTTGTCATCCGCCGCTTCCGCGGCCGCGGTCGGCACCACCGGGTTCAAGGCCCCGGGGACCACGCCGCTGAAGACCCCGCGCGGGTACACGCCGGGCCTCGCCGCCGTGAACTTCGGCGTCTACCTGGCCCTGCTCACCCCGGTCATGGTGTCGATGGCGTTCAAGGTCCAGCACATCGACCCCGTGAACACCGAGGGCAGCCTCGGGCTCGTGATGGGCGTCGGCGCGATCTTCGCCCTCATCGCGAACCCGCTCGTCGGTCGGCTCTCCGACCGCACCACGTCGCGCTGGGGCATGCGTCGTCCGTGGATCCTCGGTGGTGCGATCATCGGCCTCGGCGGCTTCGTCCTCATCGGGTCGGCGACCTCGGTGTGGATGGTCCTGCTCGCGTGGTGCCTCGTGCAGACCGCGATGAACGCCGTGCTGGCCGCCGCCAACGCGACACTGCCCGATCAGGTGCCGGTCACCAGCCGCGGCAAGGTCTCCGGCATCATCGGCATCACGACTCCGATCGGCATCCTCGCCGGCAGCTTCTTGGTGAACTTCCTCCCCGGCGACTTCGAGCGCTTCGTCGTTCCCGGCGTGATCGCGCTGATCCTCGTGATCGTGTTCGTCCTGACCCTCAAGGACCGGCGTCTCACCGAGAAGCCCGCAGAGAAGTTCACCGTCGCGATGTTCTTCGGCTCGTTCGTGTTCAATCCGCGCAAGCACCCCGACTTCGGCTGGACGTGGCTCACCAAGTTCTTCGTGATGTTCGGATACGCCGGCATCGCCACGTTCCTGCCGCTCTACCTCGTCACCAAGTTCGGGCTCGACGAGCAGGGCGCTGTCGGCATCATCCTCGCCGCCAACCTGGCCTCGATGGCGGCGATGGCGATCTCGTCCCCGCTCGGTGGATTCCTCTCCGACAAGATCGGCAAGCGTCGCCCGTTCGTCGCCATCGCCGGGGTCATCATGGTCATCGGCCTGGTCATCCTCGCGATCGCTCCCGATGTCACGACCGTCATCATCGCGCAGTCGATCATCGGTCTCGGCGCCGGCTCCTTCCTCTCCGTCGACCTCGCCCTCGCGACCGAGGTGCTGCCCAACCCCGACGACGTGGCGAAAGACCTCGGTGTGCTGAACATCGCCAACGCCCTTCCGCAGTCGATCGCCCCGGCCATCGCCCCCGGCATCATCGCGCTGGGAGCGGCCACTCCGCTCGGCGGCTACACCACCTGGTACCTGTTCGGCGCGCTCGTCGCGCTCGCCGGCGCCGTTCTCGTCTACCGCATCAAGGGAGTCAAGTGACCATCTCCGACACCACAGCCACATCCACGGTCCGCCCCTGGCTGGACGCCGATCTGCCCGTCGACGAACGCGTGCAGCTGCTCCTCGACGCCATGACGATCGAGGAGAAGGCGGGACTGTTCTTCCACACGATGATCGCGATCGGCGATCTCGAAGAGCCGAACCCCGTCTTCGCGACTCCGTCGGCCCGCGAGTTCCTCGAGACCAAGCGGATGACCCACTTCAACCTGCTCGGCGCCGCGCCCACCGGGCGGGAGATCGCGGCGTGGCAGAACGCGCTGCAGCGTCTGGCGGCATCCACCCGCCTCGGCATTCCCGTGACGCTGTCGACCGATCCGCGCCATTCCTTCAGTGAGAACCCTGGGGCCTCGATCCTCGCCGGCCCCTTCTCGCAGTGGCCCGAGACCCTCGGCCTCGCGGCGACCCGCGATGAGGCACTGGTCGAGCGCTTCGCCGATATCGCCCGTCAGGAGTACACGGCGGTCGGGCTGCGCGTGGCCCTGCACCCCCAGGTCGACCTCGCGACGGAGCCGCGGTGGGCCCGGCAGACGGCGACCTTCGGTGAGGATGCAGAGCTGTCCGGCAGGCTCGGCGCGGCCTACATCCGCGGCTTCCAGGGCACATCGTTCGGCCCTGGCTCGGTGTCGACCATGACCAAGCACTTCCCCGGAGGGGGACCGCAGAAGGACGGCGAGGACCCGCACTTCCCCTACGGTCGGGAGCAGGTCTACCCTGGCGGCGAGTTCGAGCTTCACCTGAAGCCGTTCGAAGACGCGCTCGCCGCGGGCACCCGGCAGATGATGCCCTACTACGGGATGCCCGTCGGCACGGAGTACGAGGAGGTGGGATTCGGGTTCAACAAGTCCGTGATCACGGGTCTGCTGCGTGAGCGCTACGGCTTCGACGGTGTCGTGTGCACCGACTGGGGCCTGATCAGCGACTCCGAGATCTTCGGCCAGCCCTTCCCTGCACGTGCCTGGGGTGTGGAGCACCTCACGCCGCGCGAGCGCATGAAGAAGGTGCTGGACGCCGGTGCCGATCAGTTCGGCGGTGAGGCGAATCCGGAACTCCTGCTCGAGCTCGTCGCCGAGGGCGAGGTGACCGAGGCCCGTCTCGACGTCTCGGCGCGACGCATCCTGCGCGAGAAGTTCGAGCTCGGTCTGTTCGAGAACCCGTACGTCGACGAGGACGCGGCCGACGACATCGTCGGGCGCGCGGAGTTCCGTGCCGCCGGGGAGGACGCCCAGCGCGCCTCGATCACGGTGCTCTCGAACAACGGTGCTCTGCCCTTCGCGCTCGGCCGAAAGCTCTACGTCGAGGGCATCGACGCCGAGGTCGCAGCATCCTTCGGGGAGGTCGTGGAGACGCCGGGCGAGGCCGATCTGGCGATCATCCGCCTGCACGCCCCGTTCGAGGAGCGCGAGACGATGTTCGAGAACTTCTTCCACGCCGGCTCCCTCGCGTTCTCGGAGCAGGTGGTCGCGCATGTGCGCGAGGTCGCGGACGCCGTGCCGACCGTTGTCGACGTGCTCGCCGATCGTCCGCCGATCCTGACGCCGATCGTGGAAGCTGCCGCCGCGGTGACCGTGAACTGGGGTGCTTCGGGTGCGGCGCTGCTCGATGTGCTCAGCGGCGCGTTCCCCGCGCAGGGCGCGCTGCCGTTCGACCTGCCGCGGTCGATGGCCGCGGTCGAGGCTTCGCGTCCCGACGTGCCGTTCGACACCGCTGATCCGCTGTTCCGCTTCGGCCACGGGCTTTCGCTCTGACCGTTTCCGATCTGGAACCGCCCCGCAGACCCCCGGTCCGCGGGGCGGTTTCTTCGTCTCCGAGGTCGTGACGGCGGTGCCCTGTCTCGCCGCACGCATCCTCGGGGGCGCAATGTCTCGCAGGATGCCGGAATCAGGACGATTTCTGGACGAATGCTGGACATCCCCTTTGCGATCCCGTAAGAATGGGCGCAACATCGCTCGGCCGACTGAAGTCGACCCGTGGGGGGGCCATGTGACGCGGAAGATCGCATCACACGGGAGTAGCGGATGGAAATGCAGGAGAGGGTTCTGCGGCGACGCAGAGCAGTTGGAGGAGGCATCGCCGGCGTCACCGTCGGCGCGGTGATCCTCGCGAGTGCGCTGGTGCCGACTGCGGCGAATGCGCTGGACACGGCGAATCCGAACGATCCGGCAGTCGCGCAGGGGCAGATCATCCAGCTGCCCGCCGCTCTGCTCGGGGGCCTGGACATCGCGGCTCTCGGTCACACGCTCACCAGCAACCCCGCAGCCCCGGGCTCTGAGCTCGGCGGGCTGGATGTGGGTCTGCTCGAGGCGCTCAACATCGACGTCGGCACCCTGAACGTGCCGCTGCTGACCGACGGCACCGGGCCGGGTCTGCTGCGGCTCGGTGATCTGGGTGCGGCGCAGAGCTTCAGCTCGTCGCCGACGCAGACGCAGTCGATCGCGTCGTCGGGCACGATCACCACGGGCGGGGCGATCGACACGGGCGCCATCGACGGCGGTGTGAATCCCGGCACGCTCGAGCTCACCGACCTCTTCGACCAGCTCGCCGTCGCCGGCCTCACCGACGCGGTCCTCGATCAGGCCTCGGTCGGCATCGGTGCCCTCGCGTCGCGCGCCGAATCGAACGCTGCGGCGGCCACATCCCAGTACCGCATCGCGGATCTGAACCTCGACCTGCACAGCAACCTGGTCGCCGGGCTGTCGGGAACGCTGGCCTCGGCGATCCAGGGCACCGTCACTCCGGTGAGCGATCTCGCAGGCCCCGGTGGAGCGCTGACCGCTCTCGTCACGACCCTCGTCAGCACGATCAACGCGATCCCCGATGTGCCGCTGCTCGCAGCCTTCACCGCGACCGGAGGAACGGTCGGGATCGCCGGACTCGACACGGTAGGACAGACCGTGACCACCCAAGTGCTGGAGACCCCGATCGAGAACACGACGGGATCGGTGCTCGTCGACCTGAGCACCGGGACGGTCTCCGTCGATCTCGCCAAGATCCTCGTCGAGACCGGCGCAGGAGCGAACCTCAACACCCTGCCGGCGAACACCCCGGTGCTCTCGGCCACGACCATCTCCGCGATCCAGCAGGGGGTCACCTCCGCGCTGACGGGTACGCACCCGAACAGCCTCAACGGCAAGGTCTCCACGATCCTGAAGTCCACGCTCGACGCGCTCCAGGTGACGCTGACGGTCGGCGTCGATCTCACTGTTCCGCTCACCGGAACGGCACTGGTGTCGGGGGATGTGACGGTCAAGGGCTCGCTGGCGCAGTTCGCCGGCACCGCGACCCCCGTGCCCACGGTCACGACGGACATCACGCTCGCCGGCCTCAACATCGGCGTCCTCCTCGACCCGGTGGTCTCGGCCGTCACGAATGCGGTCGCCACCACGACGGGTCCGCTCGTGAACACCGCCCTGAACAGCGTGATCCCGCTCGCGCAGCCGGCGCTCGCCGCGTTGACGGGCCCTGTGCTGACGACGCTCGATCCTGTGCTCCAGGGCGTGCTCTCCGATCTCGTCGACATCACGATCAACGAACAGCCCGCCACGGGGGACATCCCCGGAGACAGCTTCACGGTGCGCGCCCTCGCGGTGGACCTGCTCCCTGCGGTCGGCGGCGGAGTCTCCCTCGACCTCGGGTCTTCGACGGTGAAGTCTGCGGCTGCGGCCGTCGCGGCGATCGATGCGGCTGCCACGGTGCAGGCGGGAACAAGCCTTCCCGTCACCGGATCCGGCTGGCCTGCGAACACCCAGGTCTCGGTGCAGGTGACGACTCCCGGTGGAGGGATCGTCAACGACCCGTTGCCGGTGACGACAGACATCAACGGAGCCTTCACCTTCGGCTACGGGATCCCCGCTGCGACACCTCCCGGCGCGGGCTACATCGTCACCGCGACCGACGGCACGAGCACTGCAACGGACACCACCGAGGTCACCGCCGCAGCAGCGGTCGATGCCGCACCGGCTGTGCAGGCGGGCACGAACCTCGGCATCTCCGGAACCAACTGGCCCGCGAACACCCAGGTGTCGGTGCAGCTGCAGGCGCCGGGAGGCGGCGCGAACATCGGCGGTCCCGAGCTGGTGACCACCGACGCCGCGGGGACCTTCACCCTCGACTACCCCGTCCCAGCGGGAACCCCGGCCGCCACCGGCTATGAGGTGACGGCCACGGCGGGTACGCAGACCGCCACCGATACCACCGAGGTGACCGACGCTCCGGTCGCGGCGATCGATGCGGCGGCGACGGTGCAGGCGGGAACGACGCTCCCTGTCACGGGATCGAACTGGCCGGCGAACACCGAGGTGTCGGTGCAGCTGACGGCTCCCGGCGGCGGCGCGGACATCGGCGGCCCCGAGACGGCGACCACCGATGCAGCCGGCGAGTTCGCACTCGACTACCCCGTGCCGGCGTCTGCGACACCGGGTGCCGCCTACACCGTGACCGCGACGGCCGGAGCCGTCACGGCGATCGACACGACCGAGGTCACCGCCGCGGTCGCGATCGACGCGGCGGCGACGGTGCAGGCCGGAACGACGCTCCCTGTCACGGGATCGAACTGGCAGGCGAACACCGAGGTGTCGGTGCAGCTGACCGCTCCCGGCGGTGGAGCGGACATCGGCGGCCCTGAGACGGTCACCACCGATGGCACCGGTGCGTTCACGCTCGACTACCCGGTGCCCGGATCGGCCACACCCGGCACCGGCTACACGGTGACGGCGACCGCGGGCGCCCAGACCGCCACGGACACGACCGAGGTGACCGCCGCGGTGGCGATCGACGCAGCGGCGGCCGTGCAGGCCGGAACGACGCTCCCGGTCACGGGCACGAACTGGCCGGCGAACACCGAGGTGTCGGTGCAGCTGACCGCTCCCGGCGGTGGAGCGGACATCGGCGGCCCTGAGACGGTCACGACCGATGGGTCCGGTGCGTTCACGCTCGACTATCCGGTGCCCGCATCGGCCACACCCGGCACCGGCTACACGGTGGCGGCGACCGTCGGCGCCCAGACCGCCACGGACACGACCGAGGTGACGGCCGCGGCGACCGTGGATGCGGCGGCGACGGTGCAGGCGGGCAGCGACCTGGCCGTATCCGGCACCAACTGGCCGGCCGACACCGATGTGATCGTGCAGCTCTCGGCACCGGGAGGTGGGGCCATCGGTACACCGCAGACGGTGACGACGGGCGGGCTCGGCGCGTTCACGCTCGACTACCCGGTGCCGGCCGGTACTCCCGCGGGAACCGGGTACACGGTCACGGCCTCGGCCGGCGCTCAGACCGCGACCGACACGACAGAGGTCACTGCGGCTCCGGTCGTCGTCGATGCGGCGGCGACGGTTGCTGCGGGCACCAACCTCACCGTCACCGGTACCGGGTGGCCGGTGAGCACCTCGGTCTCGTTGCAGCTGACCGCTCCCGGCGGTGGCGCGGACGTCGGTGGTCCGGTGACGGTGACCACCGACGCGTCCGGGGCCTTCGCGGCGAACTATCCGGTGCCCATCGACACCACCCCTGGCACGGGCTACACGCTCACGGCGACCGCGGGTGCGGTCACCGGCTCGGACACCACCGAGGTGACCGCGGGCGATCCCGGCGATGTCAACACCAACGCGGCGGCCTCGGCCTCGGCGTCGGCCGATGCGACCGCCGACGGCGATCCCTCGGCCCAGGCAGCTGCGGAAGCCGCTGCTCTCGCTGATGCGACCTCCACCGCATCGGCGGCGGCGACGGCCGATGCCACCTCCGCCGCGGAATCCGCGGCGACGACCACGGCGTCCACGACGGCATCGACCGACGCGACGTCGACGGCCAACGCCGCAGCGGCTGTCGCTGCCCAGGCCGCGGCCCAGGCAGACGCCTCGAGCGACGTGAACGCCGCGGCTTCGACAGCAGCCGATTCGAACTCCGCGGCTTCGTCCGAATCCGCAGCGACGGCGACATCCTCGGCGGACGCGTCGTCGGAGGCCGCGGCCAACGCGAACGCGGCGGCCTCGGCATCCGCTTCGGCCAATGCCGACGCCTCCACCGCTGCGGTCGCCGAAGCCTCCGCGCAGGCGGCGGCCTTCTCCGACGCGACGGCGGAGGGATCGGCTGCAGCGGATCCGGCAGCCGAGGCGGCATCGGAGGCCGCGGCGACGGCGACCTCGTCCACGGCGGCGACAGCGGATGCCACCTCCGAAGCGAACGCCGGTGCGGCGATCGCCGCGCAGGCGGCAGCACTGGCCGACGCCACGACGGACACGGCGGCCGAAGCGTCCGCCACGGACGATGCCAGCACGAGTGCAGCGGCGAACGCGAGCGCAGCGGCGATTGCGAGCGCCTCGACCGATGCCTCCTCGGATGCGGTCGGCTCGGCGGACGCCTCGGCGGAGATCAACACGAACGCCTCGGCATCGGCCTCGGCGTCTGCCCAGGCGGATGATGACAGCAACGCCTCGGTCGAGGCAGCCGCTGTGGCTGCGGCACTCGCCGACGCGACCAGCCAGGCATCCGCCGCGGCGGACGTGTCGGCCAGCGCCGCGGCCCAGGCCGCAGCGACCACCGATGCCTCCACGGATGCCTCCACCACGGCCACCACGGCGGCGAACGCCTCGGCAGCGGCCGCGGCTCAGGCGGCGGCGCAGAACGATGCGACCTCGACGAGCGCGGCCGACGCCTCGGCCTCGGCCGATGCGGATCCGAACGCCTCGGCGGCAGCGGCGGCGAACGCGTCGTCTTCGGCCACGGCCTCGGCGGCGGCTGCGGCGGATTCCTCTGCCGAAGCCACGGCTGCGGCCTCCGCGACCGCTTCCGCCACTGCCACTGCGAGCGCCTCGGCGGATGCGGCGGCCGATCCCACCGGGAACATCGCCATCACGATCAAGTCCCCTGTGCTGGAGCGCGGCAAGCAGCAGACCGCAGTCGGCACGGGCTTCACGCCCGGAGAGACGGTCACCGGTGTGATGACCTCCGACCCGCTCGCGCTGGGCAGCCAGGTCGCGAACGCCCAGGGCACGGTCACCTTCACCTGGACGGTCCCCGCGGCCACCGATCTGGGGACCCACACCGTGACACTGACCGGGGCGACCTCCGGCAGTGTGTCGGCGACGTTCCAGCTGGTGGCATCGGGCCTGGCCACGACCGGCGGGCAGCTCCAGAGCGGGTGGATCGCGCTGGCCGCGCTGCTCCTCACACTCGGGCTGGGGACGATGAGACTCGCGAGATCCCGCCGGCCCCTGGTCCAGACGGAGTAGATCGCGATGCAGGAACGCTGAGTGGTCGGGGCCGTTTCCCCACGGCGGTCCCGACCCTCGGCGGTGGGAGGGAAGTGGATGAGCACCAGAGTCGAGTCCTCGCCGGAGGCGGACGTTTCCGTGTCACCGGAGACGGCGGCGGTGCATCCGCGCCCGACCTGGTGGGTGAAGCTCATCGCCTTCGCCGCCTGCCTTCTGACGCTGTGGCACATCAGCGCGTCGTTCCTGTGGATCGCTCCCTACTCGGCGCTACGGGAGATCCCCACGCAGGAGGTGCTGGCGGGATACATGCTGCCGATGTTCGGCCAATCGTGGAGCGTCTTCGCACCCGAGCCCATCAACGGCGACTACCACTTCAACGTCCGCGCCGTCATCGAGAAGGACGGCGAGGAGGTCGAGACCGGCTGGGTGAGTGCCACAGACGTCGAGCTGTCGATGATCCGGTACAACCTCTTCCCGCCGCGGGCCGGCATCCAGTCGAGTGAGGTGGCGAGCGGACAGATGAACGCCTACAACAAGCTCAACGCCGACCAGCAGGCGGTGGTCGGTCTCGACTTCGCGAAGGAGGGCTGGGAGGAGTGGATGGTGCGCTCCTTCGATGAACTCCCCGGAGACGAGAACCCGTCGACGACGGCCTACATGGCCGAGGAGCATCTCTCCACCGCATATGCGACCCAGGTGGCCTATGCGATCTGGGGTGCGGATGCCGTGGTCAAGGTGCAGTACCGCGTGAGCCGTCAGAACGTGATCCCCTACAAGGATCGCAACGATCCGAGCGCCCAGCGGCCGGACCCCACGTTCTCGACCACCGGATGGCGACTCCCTATAGAAGAGGAAGGGCAGAGTCGAGAGAACTTCGCGAACACCTTCCGTGGCCAGTTCGAGAGGATCCAGCCGTGAGCGCGCCGGTCAAGACCTCGGCGCGGAAGTCCGACGCGAAGACGAGGAAGGATCCTGCGCCGCAGGGCACGACCACGTCGGCACCCGCCCCGGCGACCGCCCCTCCCGCTGCTCCCCGTGATCCGGCGCCCGCGACGGCGAACACCGTGCCGAGGTCGTTCGTGACCCGGTTGCTGAGCTTCGTGTCGTCGATGATCGCCGGGCTCTGGGCGATGGTGCTCTCGGCCGTCGATCGCATCTCGGCGTTCATCGGCGACTGGCTCTTCAACGGCAAGAAGGCTCTCTACGGGCTCGCGGTCACGCGCATCCTCTTCGGCGTCACCGCGATCGGCCTCTTGGCCTCGAACTTCGGCACCCGCCTGTACACCTTCGGATCGGGCTCTGCCTGGAACGGCGAGCTCGCGGAGCCGGTGAGCGAGTTCCCGAAGATCTGGGCGTTCAGCGCGTTCCATGCCGCGATGGGCAACGACGTCCTCTACACGGCGCTCTACCTTCTCCTCGGGGTGCTCGCCGTGCTGTTCGTCCTCGGGTGGCGCTTCCGGATCGTGCTCCCGATCTTCTTCTGCCTCTGGGTGGGCTTCATCGAGGCCAACGACATGGTGGGCGACCAGGGCGACAACATGTTCCGCATCGCGCTGCTGCTGCTGCTCTTCGCCGACCCCGCAGCCCGGTGGTCGCTGGATGCCAGGCGTCGGGCGAAGTCGGGGGAGTGGTTCGCCCCGAACAGCCAGCCGGCGCTGCTGGGAACGATGTTCCACAATCTCGCCCTCGTGGCACTCGCCGCCCAGGTGTTCTTCGTCTACGCGTCCGGTGCGCTCTACAAGGCGGGTGGTGCGCCGTGGGAAGAGGGGTATGCGGTCTACAACCCGCTGCAGACCGCGCGGTTCGGCACCTGGCCGGTGTTGAGCGACCTCGTCACCGCGTGGGGGCCGATGGTCACGATCGCGAGCTGGGGGTCGATCCTCCTGCAGGTCGCCTTCCCCCTCATGCTGCTGACGCGTCCCACCCGGCTGATCGGCCTGCTGGGCATCCTCTCCTTCCACATCGGCATCGCGGTGCTCATGGGGCTCCCGTGGTTCTCGCTCACCATGATCGCGATCGATGCGATCTTCATCCGCGACCGCACATGGGGGCGGTTGAGCGCGGGGACGAAGCGGCGTTGGCAGGAAGCGGGCGCCGCACCGCCGCCCGCGACGCCAGAAGCGGTTCCGCCAGTCCGGACTGTGGTCTGACGACAACGCGGCGGCGAGATGTGCCCGTCGGGCGTTGGAGGATGTGGACAGGGCAGTTCGTCTCTGGTTGTGGCAGACCTACCATGGCTGTAATCCCACTTCCCTCTGAGAGGAACGCACATGGTCGACGCCGCCGTCCGTCCGAAGACGACTCGCACCTCCACCGACACCGCGGATGCGAACCTGCACATCGATGTCGCCCGCGTCAACGACGCCCTGATGGGCACGTGGGCAGACGTGCGTCGCCAGGCCCGCGAGATGATCAAGGACTCGGCGTTCTGGCGCAAGGATGAGCTCGGCAAGGACGAGCACCGCGAGCGCGTGCTCAGCCAGCTGCACCTCCTGGTCGAGAACAAGGCCGTGCACCGCGCGTTCCCCAAGTCGCTCGGCGGCGAGGAGAACAACGGCGCGAACATCGCTGGCTTCGAGGAGCTGGTGGTGGCCGACCCCAGCCTGCAGATCAAGTCGGGCGTGCAGTGGGGACTCTTCGGCTCCGCGATCCTTCAGCTCGGCACCGAGCAGCACCACGCGAAGTGGCTTCCCGGTGTGATGGACCTCTCGATCCCTGGCGCCTTCGCGATGACCGAGATCGGCCACGGCTCCGACGTCGCGGCCGTCGGTACGACCGCGACGTACGATCCGGCGACGGAGGAGTTCGTGATCAACACCCCGTTCCGCGGGGCGACGAAGGAGTACCTCGGCAACGCGGCGCTGCACGGCGTCGCGGCGACCGTCTTCGCGCAGCTGATCACGAACGGCGTCAACCACGGCGTTCACTGCTTCTATGTGCCGCTGCGCGGCGAGGACGGCGTCGACCTTCCCGGCATCGGCCGCGAGGACGACGGCCTCAAGGGCGGACTCAACGGCATCGACAACGGGCGCCTCTCGTTCGACCACGTGCGCATCCCGCGCACCAACCTGCTCAACCGCTACGGCGACGTCGCAGCGGACGGCACGTACTCCAGCGCGATCGACAGCCCCGGCCGCCGCTTCTTCACGATGCTCGGCACCCTGGTGCAGGGACGTGTGTCGCTCGACGGCGCGGCATCCTGGGCCTCGGCGCTCGGCCTGCACATCGCGATCACCTACGCCACCCAGCGCCGCCAGTTCGACGGTGCGGACGGGCAGGAGGTCGTGCTCATGGACTACGGCAAGCACCAGCGCCGTCTGCTCCCGCGCCTGGCGACCACGTACGCGCAGATCTTCGCGCACGACGAGTTCCTGCAGAAGTTCGACGGCGTCTTCTCCGGCCGCACCGACACCCCGGCCGACCGTGAAGACCTCGAGACCTTGGCCGCCGCGCTCAAGCCGCTGTCGACCTGGCACGCGCTGGACACGCTGCAGGAGGCCCGCGAGGCCACCGGTGGCGCCGGCTTCATGTTCGAGAACCGTCTGGTCGGACTCCGCGCCGACCTCGACATCTACGTCACCTTCGAGGGCGACAACAACGTGCTGCTGCAGCTCGTCGGCAAGCGTCTGCTGACCGACTACGCCAAGCAGTTCCAGGGCAAGGATGCGGCGGCGCTCGCGAAATTCGCCGTCGGCATGACTGCGGGCAAGCTGTTCCACGGCGCCGGTCTCCGCCAGCTCGGTCAGGCCGTCTCCGACTTCGGTCAGGTGAGCCGCTCGGTCGAGCGGGGTCTGCGTGAGGAGCAGCAGCACGACCTGCTCGCCGGACGCGTGCAGCAGATGGTGGCCGACATCGCCTCCCGCCTGCGCCCCGGTGCGAAGGACAAGGCCCTCGGCGCCCGCCTGTTCAACGAGAACCAGGCCGAGCTCATCGAGGCGGCCCGCGCGCACGGCGAGCTGCTGCAGTGGGAGGCGTTCACCGACGCCGTCCACCAGATCGACGATGAGGACACGCGGAAGGTGCTCACCTGGCTGCGCGACCTCTTCGGCCTGCAGCTCATCGAGAAGCACCTCGCCTGGCACCTGATCAACGGACGCCTGTCGACGCAGCGCGCTGCGGCCGTGTCGAGTTACATCGACCGCCTGTGCGCTCGTCTTCGTCCGTATGCGCTCGACCTCGTGAACGCGTTCGGCTACGAGCCCGAGCACGTGCGCGCGCCCATCGCCAGCGGCCTGGAGAAGCAGCGTCAGGATGAGGCCCGCGCCTACTACGCCGACCTCGCAGCGACCGGTCAGGCGCCGATCCAGGAGAAGGCGCTGAAGAAGAAGCAGCGCTGACCGCCTGCGGTTCAGCCCGGACCTGATCCACCTGTCGGGAGTTCGTGACGAGCGTACGGCGAATCCGCGCGATTCTCCCGACAGGTGCGCATCCTCCCGACAGGTGTTCGGGGAGATGCGGATCGGGTGTCAGGGTGCCGCTGTGAGATCCACTCCGCGTTCGGTGGCCAGGGCCTGGAGCTTCTGCGCCGCGTCGGTCTCGACGCACACGCACGCCTGCAGACCCGCCTCGTCTTCGTCGCGTAGGAGGTAGTAGCTGTCGGTGTCGGTCAGCTGCACGCCGCCGGCGTCGAAGAACAGCCAGCGCACGCGCACGAGCACGAGCCGGTCGGAGAGATCGCGACGCTCGAGCAGCTCGAATCCGACGGAGGCCAGGCCCAGCCGCTGGTAGATCGGATAGGAATGCCGCAGACCGTCGATCATGGCGTCACGGGATTCCAGCACACCGGAGGAGCGGTCGTTCACGATCGTCCCCGGCGTCGACCACAGACTCGCCGCGGTCTCGGCATCGAACGCGGTCAGGCTGTCCGCATAGCGGGTGAGGTACCGGGAGATCGTGTCGTCGGAGGTGGTCATGGCGTGAGCCTAAGCGTGGCCGAGCGGAGCGCACCCGGCCTTGACAATCGCCGATTCGGCCGGGACGGCCGATTCCCATCCGGTGCTGGGTAGTCTCGGCAGGTACCCGATCCGAGGAGTCCGAGATGTCTGCTGTGAACGCCTATGCCGCACCCCGTGAAGGGGCCCCGCTGGAGAAGACCGTCATCGAGCGACGCGAGCTCGGCCCGCTCGACGTGCTGATCGACATCGCGTTCGCGGGTATCTGCCACTCCGACATCCATACCGTGCGCGGCGACTGGGGGCCTCAGCAGTACCCGCTCGCTCCCGGCCACGAGATCACCGGCACCGTCGCCGCGATCGGCGAGGGCGTCACCCGGCATGCCGTCGGCGATCGCGTCGGCGTCGGATGCCTGGTGAACTCGTGCGGTGAGTGCCGCAACTGCCTGCGGGGGGAGGAGCAGTTCTGCACCCAGGGGGCCGTCCTCACCTATGGCAGCACCGATCGTGACGGCACCGTCACGCAGGGCGGATACTCCGAGCAGGTCGTGGTCACCGAAGCGTTCGTCCTGAAGATCCCCGACGCGCTGCCCCTGGATGTCGCAGCTCCCCTGCTGTGCGCCGGCATCACGACATACTCACCGCTGCGGCACTGGAACGTCGGACCGGGCACCCGCGTCGCCGTCGTGGGACTCGGGGGCCTCGGGCACATGGGCGTGCAGATCGCGCACGCACTCGGTGCCGAGGTGACCGTGCTCTCGCAGACCCTGAGCAAGAAGGACGACGGGCTGCGGCTCGGCGCCGACCACTATCGCGCGACGAGCGACCAGGAGACCTTCCGTGAGCTGCGGTCGTCGTTCGACGTGATCCTCAACACCGTCAGCGCGGTGATCGATCTGCGCTCCTATCTGAGCCTGCTCGACGTCGGCGGCGCCATGGTGTGCGTCGGAGCTCCCGGCGAACCGCTCTCGGTCGGGGTGATGTCGCTGATCGGCGGCCGTCGCTCGCTCGCCGGCAGCAACATCGGCGGCATCCAGGAGACGCAGGAGATGCTCGACTTCTGCGCCGAGCACGGTATCGCCGCCGAGATCGAGACCATCCCCGCTTCCGACATCAACGCCGCCTACGAGCGCGTGCTCGCATCCGACGTGCGGTACCGTTTCGTCATCGACGCGGCGACCTTCGGCTCCTGACGTCGCGGCCGTGGTGGCGGCGGCTCAGCGGCGGCGAGACGTCGGCAGGTCGATCGGTCCGGTGACGGAGAGCTCGTCCTCCCACACCTCGATTCCTCGGACCTCGGGGAGTCGGGCCTTGGTGAAGACCGGATCGAGTCCTTCGCGTCGCTGCTGCGTGTAGTCCTTGAGGAGCTTGAAGGCGACTCCGGAGAGCAGCGCGATCGCCACGAGGTTCACGATCGCCATGAAGCCCATCGCGCCGTCGGCGAAGTTCCACACGACATCGGCCGACACGATCGATCCGACGAACACCGCCCCGATGGCGAAGAGCCGGTAGCCGAGCAGGACGGCGGGTGTCGACGTGATGAACTCGATGTTCGTCTGCCCGTAGTAGTAGTTGCCGAGGATCGAGCTGAATGCGAGCAGGAAGATGATCACGATCAGCAGGATGTTCGACCAGCTGCCGAGCGCACCGACCACCGCTCCCTGCGTCAGCCCGATGCCCCGCTCGGCGTTCGCGAGGTCGGGGACCGAGACGAGGATGATGAACGCGGTGATCGAGCACACCAGGAACGTGTCGAAGTAGACGCCGAGGGTCTGCACCAGACCCTGCTTGACCGGGTGCGTCACCGCGGCACTCGCGCCCGCGTTGGGCGCGGAACCGAGCCCGGCCTCGTTGGAGAACATGCCCCGCTTGACGCCGGTGAGGATGATGTAGCCGAGCGCGGCGCCCACGATCTCGTTCGGCCCGAACGCCTGCGTGAAGATCATGGCGAAGACCTCGGGGAGGCGCTCGATGTGAATCACCACGATGACGAGCCCGAGGAGCAGGTACAGCAGCGCCATGATCGGGACCAGGGTCTGGGTGACGGAGGCGATGCGGCGCACACCTCCGAAGATCACCAGGCCCATGAGGACCGCGAGCGCCGCGCCGATGGCCCACGGCAGCCATGCGGGGGCCCCGCCGCCCAGGCTCCCCGCGATGGTGGCCTGGATGGTGTTGGCCTGCAGCGAGCTGAACGCGATCGGGAAGCACACGATGAGGATGACGGCGAACAGGACTCCCATCCAACGCGCGCCGAGTCCGCGCTGCATGTAGTACGCCGGACCTCCGAGGAACCCGTCCTTGTCCCGCGTCTTGTACAGCTGCGCGAGCGAGGACTCGATGAACGAGGACGCCCCGCCGATGAACGCCATCAGCCACATCCAGAAGATCGCACCGGGTCCGCCGATCGCGATCGCCGTGCCGACACCGGCGATGTTGCCGACGCCGACGCGCGAGGCCGCGGAGATGGTGAACGCCTGGAACGCCGAGACGGATTGCGGCTCGCCGCTCTCGGTGCGCGGGGTGCGATCCGTCAATGTGCGAAACATCTCCGGGATCAACCGGAACTGCACGACGCCGGAGCGGATCGTGAAGTACAGGCCGAGGAGGACGACCAGGGGGAGGACGATCCACGTCCACAGGTTGTCGCCCCACGTCAGCAGCCACTCGTTCACAGAATCCATGCGCACAGTCTGGTGGAACTGCTCCGATGACACCAGCTTTCGCGCGCACAGCATTCCGGTGGGACGCGTCCGCCTCCGTGTCGGCGCTCGGTGTCGGTCGCCGCGGATAGCCTGACCGGATGACCTCTCTTCTCACGGGCCCCGACGCCCGCGACCGCTGCGCCTGGGTGGGCGACGACGACGAGTACCGTCGCTATCACGATGAAGAGTGGGGCACGCCTCTGCACGGCGACCGCGCGCTGTTCGAGAAGATGGCGCTCGAAGGCTTCCAGGCGGGCCTCTCCTGGATCACGATCCTGCGCAAGCGACCGCGGTTCCGCGAGGTGTTCGCGGGTTTCGAGCCCGAGATCGTCTCCGAGTACGACGAGTCCGATGTCGAGCGCCTGATGGGCGACGCCGGGATCATTCGCAACCGCGCGAAGATCGAGGCGACCATCGGCAACGCCCGCATCGTGCGCGGCATGGCCGAGGGGGAGTTCGACGAGCTGATGTGGTCGTTCGCCCCGGCGGCCCCCGGCGCCCGTCCCGCATCCTTCGCCGACGTCCCCGCTGTCACGCCGGAGTCCACGGCGTTGAGCAAGGAACTGCGTCGTCGTGGGTTCCGATTCGTGGGACCGACCACCATGTACGCCCTGATGCAATCGGGCGGCATGGTCGACGATCACATCGCGGGGTGCTGGCGGGCGTGATCATCGCGGATGGGCAGAACTCCCCATCGAGCGGTATTCCGAGACGCGGTTAGGATGAACGGGTGCTCGGTGGGCCCGGAGGGACCGCCCAGGAGCTAACGAAGAGTGTCACCTGGGGGGGAACCGGGAATGAAGGCGTTGTCTTGGATACGCGCGCGGCCCAAAACACTGGCGTCCGCCGCCGGTGTCACCGTCGGCGTCATCGCTATCACCACGATGGCCTTCACCTATGAGGGCTTCCCGACCACCAAGGTCGACCTGAACGACGGCGGCGTCTGGATCACGAAGACGTCGAGCCTGCTGGTCGGGCACTTCAACAACGAGTCGACGGTCCTCGACGGTGGTCTGCGCACCACGGGCGAGAACTACGACATCCTTCAGGACACGAGCAACATCCTCGTCGTCGATGAGAACGCCTCCACCCTCACCGCCGTCGATCCCGCACGCGTATCTCTCGGCGACTCCGCAGGCATCCCCTCCTCGGCGAAGGTCGCGCTGGGCAACCGCACGGCCGCGATCCTCGATCAGAAGACCGGCGAGCTCTGGGTCGTCCCCGCCCAGGGCGTCTCGTCTTTCGAGGCCGAGGTGAACGAGCCCGCCGCAGAACTCGGCGCCGGAGCCGATGTCGCGGTCGCCAAGGACGGCACGGTGTTCGGACTCGCCCCGGAGCGCGGCGAGGTCGTCACTGTGCCCGTGGACAACGAGGGCGAAGCCCTCGACGCCTCGGCCGCATCCGTCGGCGAGCTCGACGCGTCCGCGAAGCCGACGATCACGGCGGTCGGCCGCACGCCGGTCGTGCTCGACCGCTCGGCAGGCGTCGTGACCTCGCCCGGTGGCATCCGCACCGAGATCCCCGGCGCCGACAAGGCGGTCCTGCAGCAGGCGTCCGAGAACACCGACGCAGTGGCGATCGCGACCACGAACGCCCTGGTGAGCGTTCCCCTCGACGGCGGCGAGCCGACCGAGGTCGACGCCGGCGGCACCGGCACCGCGGCCGCTCCGGTCTGGCTGCGCGGATGCACCTACGGCGCGTGGGCGGGCACCGCCACGTTCATCCGCGAGTGCCCGGGCACCGGCAACGACGTCAACGCCCAGGTCGACGGCGCCGAAGACGCGAAGAGCCTCGTGTTCCGCGTCAACCGCGACGTCATCATCCTCAACGACGCCGTCGGTGGCGCGGCCTGGCTTGCCAACGAGAGCCTCCAGCGCGTCGACAACTGGAACGACCTCACCCCGCCGGAGGGCGAGACCGAGAACGAGGACGACTCCACCGAGGAGACCGTCGAGACCACGCTCCCCGAACGCAAGGAGGAGAACACTCCTCCGATCGCCGAGGATGACACGTTCGGCGTGCGCCCCGGTGTCACGACCATGCTCCCGGTGCTCGACAACGACAACGACCCCGACGGCGACGTCCTGGTGGCGGCGCTCGCCGAGGCCCAGCCCGCGGTCGGGACGATCCAGCAGGTGCAGAACGGCGGATCGTTGCAGATCGCGGTGGAGGAAGGCGCCTCCGGGTCGACCACGTTCACGTACGAGGCCGACGACGGCCGCGGCGGCAAGGACACGGCGGCCGTCACACTGACCGTCTACGACAAGAGCATCAACACCGCTCCTGCGCCCAAGCGCAGGACGACGCTGACGGTCGAGACCGGCGGCACGATCTCGTACAACATCCTCCCCGACTGGATCGACCCGGAAGGCGACGACGTCTACCTCAAAGACGTGGTGCCCGCGCCGGGTGACGAGGTCGACTTCAGCACCGACGGCCAGATCACGTACAAGGCCACGGCGAGCCAGCAGGGTCTCAAAGAGGTGCAGGTCACGGTCGCCGACGGATACGGCGAGACCGCCACAGCGACCGTGACGCTCGACGTGCGGCCCGAAGGGTCGACCAAGCCCAAGACCAACGCCGACCATGTCGTGACCCGCGTCGGCGAGCAGGTGACGGTGGCCCCGCTCGCCAACGACACCAGCTCGGGACGAGAGCTGCTGCGCCTCGGTCGTGTGAACGAGGTACCCGGCGCGACCGTGCTGCCGGACGGACCCAACAAGACCTTCACCTTCACCGCCGACGCCCCCGGCACCTACTACGTGCTGTATCTCGCGACCGCGGGTCCCGAGAGCAGCCAGGGAATCGTGCGCGTCGACGTGCTGGAGGCGAGCGAGACGGATCTGCCGCCGGTCGCCGTCCGTGACGTCGCGCTGCTGCCCACGGGCGGAGATGTGCTCCTCGGCGTGCTCGCGAACGATGTCGACCCCGCCGGCGGCATCCTCGTCGTGCAGTCCGTCTCGATCGAGGACGACTCCGGTGTCTCGGTGTCGGTCATCAACCATGAGACCCTCCGCATCACTGACCAGGGCTCGCTCACCGATCAGGCCCGCATCAAGTACCGCATCTCGAACGGCTCGAAGTCGGCCGAGGGCGAGGTCGTGGTGATCCCGATCCCCGCGCCCGACCAGCTCCTCCAGCCGGTCGTGAACGACAACACCGCGATCGTGCGGGCGGGCGACGTCGTCACCATCCCGGTGCTCGACAACGACACGCACCCGAACGACGACGTCATGCACGTCGTCCCCGAGCTGGTCGAGCCGCTCATCGATCCGGAGGACGGCGAGGCCTTCGTCTCGCAGGACACGATCCGCTTCAAGGCGGGCCCTGTCGCGAAGACGGTGTACCTCACCTACGAGGCCGTCGACTCCCGCCAGCAGAAGGACGCCGGCTACGTCACGATCCAGATCCTGCCCGTCGACCCCGAGACGAACGCCGCGCCGCGCCCGCAGGACCTCGTGGCTCGCGTGCTCGCCGGGTCGACGGCGAACATCGCCGTGCCGCTGGACGGCATCGACGCCGACGGCGACTCGGTCGAGCTGATCGACATCGCCTCCAGCCCCACGAAGGGCCGCATCACCGAGACCGCGCAGAACTACTTCACCTATGAGGCGTTCGACGGATCCTCGGGTGTCGACGTGTTCCGCTACCGCGTGCGCGACCGCCTCGGCAAGGAGGGCATCGCCACGATCCGCGTGGGTATCGCCCCGGGCGAGCAGGTCAACCAGAGGCCCTTCGCCGTCAAGGATGCCGTGGTCGTGCGGCCGGGTCGAGAGATCTCGGTGCCGGTGATGGCGAACGACTCCGACCCCGAGGGCGACAAGATCGCGCTCGTCAAGGACGGCCTGGAGGTCCCGACCGACACGGGCATCACGGCCCGCGTCTCGGGAGACCGGGTGCTGGTTCAGGCGCCGAACCGTGAGCTCGAGACGTCGCTGCAGTACACGATCCGCGATGCGCGCGGAGCAGAGGCCACCGCGGCGCTGCAGATCACCGTCGACGAGAACGTGCCGTTGCAGGCGCCGGTCGCTCGCGACGATCGCGTGCGCCCGACCGACCTCACCGACGGCACGATGAGCGCCGATCTCGACATCCTCAAGAACGATGAAGACCCCGACGGTACGACCGACCGCCTGAAGGTCTCTCTCGGCGAAGGAGCGACGCAGCTCGAGAACGGCAAGGTGCGCGTCACCGTGACCGAGAACCTGCAGCTCATCCGCTACACCCTCACCGATCAGGACGATCTGTCCGCATCGGCGTTCATCTTCGTCCCGGCCGAATCGGATCTGCGCCCGATCCTCGACTCGACCAAACCGCTCGAAGTCATGAGCGGGGAGACCAAGGAGATCCCGCTCTCCAAGTTCGTCACCGTCGCCGGCGGAGGAACCGCGCGGATCACCGAGCACGCCAAGGTGAACGCGGTGTACGCGAACGGCGACGACCTCGTGAAGGACGAGACGACGCTCGTGTACACCTCGGCCGAGGGGTACTTCGGACAGGACTCGCTGACCTTCGAGGTGACCGACGGCACGGGCCCGGATGACCCCGAGGGACGCAAGGCCACGCTCAGCATCCCGATCAACGTGCTGCCGCCCGAGAACCAGCAGCCCGAGTTCATCGGCGCAGAGGTCATCGTCGCCCCCGGTGAGAAGGCCTCGACGCTCGACCTCGCCGCGTTGACGACCGATCCCGACCCCGAAGACGAAGGCAAGCACAAGTACAAGTACGTCAGTGGTGCCGGCAAGGGCATCACAGCCAAGATCGACGGCTCCGACCTGCTCGTGGAAGCTTCGTCCGACGTCGAGAAGGGCACCGTCGCGACGCTGAAGCTCGAGATCACCGACGGGACGACCGAGCCGGTCGACGGCACGGTGACCGTGCGCGTCGGGGCCTCGACCCGACCGCTGCCCGCCGCCAACACCGACACGATCTCGGAAGCCGACCAGGGCAAGAGCATCACGGTGCCCGTGCTCGCGAACGACTACAACCCGTTCCCCGAGACGCCGCTCAAGCTCATGACCGCCGTGACCGAATCGGGCTCCGGAGGCGCCACGGTCAAGGGCGATCAGGTGGTCGTGACCCCGGATGCGAGCTTCGTCGGCACCATGGTCGTGCGCTACCGCATCCAGGATGCGACGAAGGATGCCGACCGCGAGGCCAACGGACAGATCATCGTCACGGTGCAGGGCGTTCCGGATGCACCGGGAGCCCCGCTCGTCTCGAGCGTGCAGGATCGCACCGTGGTCGTCTCGTACGGAGCGCCGTCGAACAACGGTGCCGAGATCACGAAGTACACGGTCAAATCGGTCAGCGGCAACCCGTATTCGAAAGAGTGCCGGTCCACGACCTGCACGCTCGACGGGCTGACCAACAACGTCGAGTACACCTTCCAGGTCACGGCGACGAACCGCGTCGGCGAGTCGAAGCCGTCCGGTACCTCGGCGGTCGCCCGTCCGGACGCTCGGCCCGACACCCCGAACCCGCCGACCCTCGCCTTCGGCGACAAGTCGCTCAAGGTCTCCTGGGCCACCCCGACCACGCCCGGATCCCCGGTCGAGAGCTATACGCTCGAGATCTCGCCCGCTCCTCCGTCCGGCGTGTCGCAGAAGCAGGCCACGGGCAACTCGATGACGTGGGACGGCCTCGAGAACGGCTCGAACTACCAGATCCGCGTGCAGGCCCACAACCGCGCACCCGAGCCGTCGAGCTGGAGCGCCTGGTCGGCATCCGAGGTCCCCGCGGGCCCGCCGATGCCCGCCGCCGCGCCCACCGTGACGCAACTCGCAGGTGTCGGTAACGAGGCTCAGATGCAGGTGAAGTGGATGCCGGGGAACGCCAACGGCGACCCGATCGACTCCTTTGAGCTGCAGGTGTGGGAGGGGGGAACGCTCCGCAACACGGTCTTCCCCGGAGCAGGAGCCAGGGAGCAGGCGGTCAAGGTGCCGACATCCGAGACGCCGTACACCTACCGCATCCGCGCGCACAACAAGGCAGATTGGGGCGAGTGGAGTCCGATGTCGGCACCGCGCCGCGGCGTGAACAAGCCGGGTGCGCCCTCTCTGTCGAACGTCGCCGAGGGCGACCGGTCCCTCACGCTCACCTGGTCTCCCGGCGCGCTGAATGGCGCCAGATCGACCGAGGTGCGATACGAGTACTCCGTCGGAGGCAACTGGGCGGCGATGCCGGGCAACAACGTCATCACCGGACTCTCGAACGGCACCAACTACAACGTGCGGGTCCGTGCCGTCTCGACGGTCGATGGACAGACCTACGCCAGCGACGCGTCCGGCCAGATGTCGGGCAACCCGTACGGTCCGTTGAAGCAGCCGTCGGTCACCGCAGCGCAGAACCCCACGAGCGTGACGTTCGGCTGGAACGCGAACGTCTCGGCCAACGGGCGCGGCATCAAGACGGTGCGCATCCGCATCGACGGCGGTGGATGGTCCAACGTCGGAGCGAACGGAAGCACCACCGTCGGCAACGGCTACAGCCAGCGCCACACGATCGATGTCGAGGTCACGGATGAGGCGGGGCAGAAGATCACCCGGTCCGAGGCTGGAACATCCGGACCGAAGCCCAACCCCCGGGCCTGGGTCACCTCCACGGGCAATGCCAACGGCCAGCCGAACTGCAACGACGGCACATGCGCGTACTTCTACCTCAACGCGCAGGACTTCGATCCCGGTCAGACCATCTCGGTGCGGTGCAACAACAACGACCCGACCTACGGCGGGGTCTGGGGCGGTCCGTACTCGATCACGATGGACGGCAACGGCAACTACGGCGGTCGACTGAGCTGCTATCTCGGCAACCGCCGCGGCGTGATCGAAGCCTGGGTGATGGTCAACGGCAACGCCTTCGAACACCGCGTCTGGCAATGATGCGCTCTCTCTTCTCGACATCCGAAGAACAAGGAACGACACACTCATGACAATGACTCCCGAGCAGGCCGCCTGGTTCCAGGGCACTTTCCAGCGCCTCGTCGAGAACATCGACAAGGCCGTGCAGGGCAAGCAGGAGATCGTCGGCCTCGTGCTGGCCTCGATGCTCGCCGAGGGCCATGTGCTCCTCGAGGACGCACCGGGAACGGGCAAGACCAGCCTCGCCAAGGCGCTGGCCGCGACCGTGCAGGGCACCAGCGCACGCATCCAGTTCACGCCCGACCTGCTGCCGTCCGATGTGACCGGTGTGACGATCTACGACCAGCAGTCGCACCGCTTCGAGTTCCACAAGGGGCCGATCTTCGCATCGATCGTGCTCGCCGACGAGATCAACCGTGCGTCGCCGAAGACCCAGTCGGCGCTGCTCGAGGTCATGGAGGAATCGCGCGTCACGGTCGACGGCGTCACGCACGAGGCCGGGCGTCCGTTCCTCGTGATCGCGACGCAGAACCCCATCGAGCAGGCGGGCACGTACAAGCTGCCCGAGGCCCAGCTCGACCGCTTCCTGATCAAGACGTCGATCGGTTACCCCGACTTGGCCGTGACCGAGAGCATCCTCGCCGGTGCCTCTGACCGCAACCCGTCGGCCGGCCTGTCCGCGATCATCACGACGAGCGCCGTCGCCGACATGGCCGACCTCGCCGCGACGGTGCATGTCGAGCCCGCCGTGCTCCGCTATGTGGCCGAGCTCGCCGAGGCCACGCGCGAGGACGGGGCCATCCGGCTCGGCGTCTCGGTGCGCGGGGCGATCGCGATGGTCCGCATGGCCAAGGTGTGGGCGGCCGCTCAGGGGCGCCACTTCGTGCTCCCCGACGACATCAAGCTTCTCGCCCGCCCGGTGTGGCAGCACCGTCTGCTGCTCGACGCCGAGGCCGAGTTCGCCGGCACCAGCAGCGACACCGTGATCGCCCGCGTGCTCGACGCGGTGGCGGCACCCCAGGCCCGAGTGGCGGCCTGATGACCGCGGAGGCCCTTCAGGCATCGCCGCCGCAGACGGAGCGCGACGCCGGTTGGCGTGACATCGCGGCCGTCATCGGCGCGCGCATCCTGACGCGCCTCCGGAAGATCACGTCGGCGATCCGTCCGCTGGCCTGGGTGCTGATGGCCCTCGCCGTCGGCTTCTGGGTGCTCGGGCAGATCGCCGGCTGGTCGGAGTTCACGATCGCGGCCGTGGTCATCGCGATCGCCGTGGCCCTGTGCGCGCTGTTCCTGATCGGGCGCACCGCCTACGACGTGGCGCTCGACCTCGCCCGCACCCGCGTTGTCGTGGGAGAGCGCGCGGTCGGCGCCCTGACCCTCGCCAACCGCGGCACCAGGGCGATCCTGCCCTCGCGCGTCGTGCTCCCGGTCGGCTCCGGCCGCGGCGAGTTCGGCATCCAGCGGCTCGCCCCGGGGGAGGAGGCGGAGGAGCTCTTCGCCATCCCCACCCAGAAGCGCGGCGTGGTCAAGGTGGGACCGGTCAGCGTCGTGCGCGGCGACCCGCTCGGCCTGTTCGAGCGGGCGCACCGGCGGGATGATCCCGTCGACCTCTTCGTGCATCCGCGCACCGTGCTGTTCGACGGCCAGTCGCTCGGCTATCTGCGCGACCTCGAGGGGCTGCCCGCCGCCGATCTCTCTCGCGACGATGTGTCCTTCCACGCTCTCCTGGAGTACCAGCCGGGCGATGACCTGCGTCACGTGCACTGGCGTTCGACGGCCCGCACCGGCACGATGATGGTGCGGCAGTACGAGGAGACCCGGCGCTCGCACTTCGTGATCGGTCTCTCGCGCTCGCTCGCCGACTACGCCACCGAAGACGACTTCGAGCTCGGCGTCTCGGCTGCGGGATCGATCGGCCTGCGCGCGCTCCGCGACTCGCAGCGCGTCGACATGCGCGTGCAGGGCCGGGAGCTGCCCGCCGGCACCGGCAAGCAGCTGCTCGACTCGCTCTCGGCCGTCGAGAACAGCAAGCCGAAGGAGGGCGGCATCGCCGAGCTCGCCGGCGTCGTGTCGGCCACCATGCCGCTGGCGAGCGTGGTCGTGCTAGTGTGCGGGGCTCGCGTGAAGTCCGACGACCTCCGCCTCGCGTGTGCGCGCCTGCCGTTCGGCGCCAGGGTGCTCGTGGTCGTCGCCGACACCACCGCGTCCGCCCCGGCTCTGCGTCGCATCGGCGATGCCGACGTGGTGACGGTCGGAGCACTCGAACAGATCCCGCTCGCCCTGCAGAAGGTGCTCGCATGACCGCATCCTCCGCCGCGTTCGGCGATCTTCCCCTGCGCCGCTGGGTCCTCGACCTGACAGCGACGGCGCTCCTGGTCCTCACCGCGCTCATCGGCTTCTGGCCCACGTTCGCCGGTGGGTCCTTCCTGCCCGCCGTCGCCGGAGGCATCCTGGTCGGCCTCGCGATCGCGGTCGTCGCGACCTGGCGCCGCTGGGGAATCCTGATCATCACGGGTCTCACGGTCGCCGCGTACTTCGTGTTCGGCGGCGCCTTCGCCCTGCCGCAGACCTCGATCCTCGGATTCATCCCCACACTGGAGACACTGCAGAAGCTGGCGCTGGGCACGGTGACCGCCTGGAAGCAGATGCTCACCACGGTCGCCCCCGTCGCGGCCGCCGACGGACACCTCGTCGTCCCGTTCCTGCTGGCCCTCGTGATCACCACCGTGACCGCCTCCCTCGCGCTGCGCCTCTCGCAGGTGGCCTGGGCGCTGATCCCCGCCGGCGTCCTGCTCATGCTGGTGATCGCGCTCGGGACGCCCGAACCCGCGTTCCCTCTCGTGCAGGGACTCGTCTTCGCCGTCGTGAGCATGTCGTGGCTCGCGCTGCGCCAGCTCTGGGCACCGCAGAACACCGCCGTCTCCGTGAGCGAGGTCGATCCGTCGCGGGCGTCGCACATGCGCACCCGCCGCCTGCTCGCGGGTGTCGCCGTGCTGGCCATCGCCGGAGGAGCCGGAGTCGCCACGAGCGCGATAGCGAACCCGGCGCAGCCACGGCACGTGTTCCGCGATGTGATCATCCCGCCGTTCGACATCCGGGACTATCCGAGCCCGTTGCAGGCCTTCCGCAAGAACGTGCGCGACGAGGCGGATGAGACCCTCTTCACGGTGCAGGGTCTGCCCAAGGGCGCGCGTGTCCGCACCGCCGTCATGGACCAGTTCGACGGCATGGTCTACAACGTCACCGACGGTGGCCCCACCTCGTCGAGCGCCTTCACGCCGCTGCGTTCGAACATGTCGCCCGATGCCGAGGGCGTCCCGGTGACGCTCAAGATCGAGATCGACGAGTATCGCGGGGTGTGGGTGCCGACCGCGGGAGAGCTCTCCGAGATCAGCTTCTCGGGCGACGACGCCGAACAGCTGCGCCGCGGCACCTACGTGAACACCGAGACGGGCACGGCCGTCGCCACGACGAAGCTGACCACGGGCGACGAGTACACGGTGGATGCCGTGCTGCCGAGCGTGCCCGACGACGAGCAGCTCGCCGAGGTGCCGTTCGGCAAGGTCGCGATGCCGAAGCCGAGCAACGTGCCGGAGGAGCTCACCGCCCTCGCGGCCGAGACCGTCGCGGGCGCCGAGACGCCGATCGAGCGTGTGCGCGCGCTCGAGAACCTGCTCGCCAAAGACGGCTTCTTCAGTCACGGCCTGGAGGGGGAGGTCATCTCCCGTGCTGGGCACACGGCCGAGCGCATCTCGACTCTCATCGGCGGCGAGCAGATGATCGGTGACGATGAGCAGTACGCCGTCGCCATGGCACTGCTCGCGGGCCAGATCGACATCCCCGCTCGCGTGGTCATGGGCTATTACCCCGACGAGACGCGGGAGGGTGAGGCCGTGTTCGCCGCGACCGGCGACGACGTGCACGCCTGGGTCGAGGTCAACTTCGAGGGCATCGGATGGGTGAGCTTCAACCCGACTCCGCCCGAAGACCAGGTGCCCAACGACCAGAACACCAAGCCCCGGGTCGACCCGAAGCCGCAGGTGCTGCAGCCTCCGCCTCCGCCGCAGGAGCCCGTCGACCTGCCGCCCACCCTGCCCGACGACCGCGAGGCCGAAGACGAGACCCTGAACATCGCGGGCATCATCGGGGCGATCCTGGTGATCGGCGGCATCTCCCTCGGGGTGATCGCCCTGCTCGCCTCGCCCTTCATCGTGATCGGCGCCTGGAAGGCCGCGAAGCGTCGCTCGCGTCGCGCCGCCGCACGCACCGCAGACCGCATCAGCGGGGGATGGGACGAGCTGACCGACCGCGCGGTCGACTACGGCGCCCGCATCCCGCCCGGCGGTACCCGCATCGAGGAGGCCGCCGTCGTGGCGTCCTCGCTCACGGTGCCGCAGGTCACGGCCCTCGCCGAGCGCGCGGACTCCGAGGTGTTCGGCCCCGCGGAGCCGAGCCCGGCGGACGTCGAGTCCTTCTGGCAGGAGGTCGATGACATCGTCGGTGGCCTCGGGAAGGACGCCGGCTTCTGGAAGCGCCTCAAGGCACGACTGAGCGTCCGCTCCCTGATCGGCGGCACCGCGATTTCGAACGGATTCCAGAATCTGAAGGAAGCTGCGGCCGTGCGCGTTCGCCGCGAACCTGGCACCATCAAGAACAGCACGACGCCCCCGTCCTCCGAGAGCGAGACCCCATGACGCAGCCCGCGCCCGACCAGATCGCGCCCGTCGCCCGTCGCGCCGTCGCCTACATCATCGATGCCCTGATCGCCGGCGGGCTCGCGATCGTGCTCGGCGGCGGACTCCTCATCGCCGCCTCTCTCACCGGCAGCATCGAAGGCAGCATCGGGGTCTTGCTGGTCGGCGGTCCCGTGGTGAGCCTGGTGCTCCTGGGCTGGTTCGTCGTCTACACGGTGATGCAGGCAGGTAACGGCTCGATCGGCATGCGCGCCCAAGGACTGCGGCTCGTCTCTGCGGCCGACGCGAGCCCGCTGGGCTTCGGGCGTGCGCTGCTGCGCAACATCATCTTCGGCCTCGCCGCCTCCGTGGTGGTGGGGTACTTCACGCCGCTCTTCGACGGCTCCGGACGGTTCCAGGGCTGGCACGACAAGGTCGCCGGCTCCCTGATGCTGGACGCCAAGGTGCCCGCACCCGTCGGGTCTGCCGCCGCATCGCCTGCGGCGCCGGCGGTGCCTGCTCCGACCACGGCTTCGGCGCACCCGGTGTCCGCACCCGCACCGGCGATCCCGGGGCTCCCGCAGCCGACGGAGGCAGTGGCCGCGACCCCGGCCATGCCTCCGGCACCCGCGGCACCGGCCTCCGTCCCGCCGCGCCCGGCCGCACCCGCGGCACCGGTCGCCGAAGCGGGATCGCTCATCGCCTTCGTCCCCGGGATCACACAGGATGCGCCCGGACGGCCCGCTCCGTCGCTGGAGCCGGAGCCCGCACTCGACGCGACGATCCAGCAGCAGCCGGCGGCTCCCGTCGCGGCCCCTCCCGTCGCAGCACCGATCGTCAGCCCGGCGCCGCCCGTTCCGCCGACGCCCCTCGCCGTCGAGACCCCCGCAGCTGCGCCCACGACCCCGGAACCTCCGCTCGCGTCCGCGGCTCCGGCCGCCCCGAGTGCTCCGGTCGCCGCCGATGAGGACGACCTCGAAGACACCAGGATCAGCGTTCCCGGACACCGTCTGGTGTTCACCTGGGACGACGGCACTCGTGTGTCCGTGTCGCGACGCACGGTCTTCGGCCGCAACCCCGCACCGGAAGAGGGAGCGACGCTCGTGCCGGTGCGCGACGAGACGCTGTCGCTCTCGAAGACGCACTTCGAGGCGGCGGCGGAGACCTCGGGCGGTTGGGTGATGGATCGGCACTCCACGAACGGCATGACCATCGTCCGCGAAGGCCAGCGGATCGCCTGCCCCGCCGGGCAGCGCGTGCCGGTGCGTCTGGGCGATGCCATCGAGATCGGCGACCGCATCGTCACGATCGGCGGATACGCGTGAGGCCGGGACTCATCGTCTCGACCGGATCGGCGACGCATCCGGGTCTTCGGCGTGCGCTGAACGAGGACGCCCATCTCGCGGCCGCTCCGATCTTCGTCGTCGCCGACGGGATGGGTGGGCACGAGGCCGGGGAGCGCGCGAGCGCCGCGGTGATCGCCGAGTTCGCGCGGTACATCGGCCGCTCTTCTCTCGCCCTCGACGATGTGCGCCATGCGCTGTCCCTCTCCAGGGAGAGCGTGGAGGAGCTGTCCACCTCCGGCAACGGCCGTGCCGGCACGACGCTGAGCGGTGTGGTCATCGCCTCGGTCGACGGCATGGGCTACTGGCTCGCGCTCAACATCGGAGACTCGCGCACCTACCGTTTCGCCGACGGCGAGCTCGAGCAGATCAGCGTCGACCACTCCGTGGTGCAGGAACTGATCGAGTCGGGCGAGCTCACGACCGAAGACGCCGTCTCCGATCGGCGCCGCAACATCATCACGCGCGCGATCGGGGCGAGCAGCACCGGCGACGCCGACTATTGGATGTTCCCCGCCGAACTGGGCGACCGCATCCTGGTGTGCTCCGACGGACTCACCTCCGAGGTGCCGGACGCGCGCATCCGCGAGGTTCTGAAAGCCGAGTCGGACCCCCAGCGAGCCGCAGACGTGCTCATCGACGAGGCTGTCAGCGCCGGGGGCAGGGACAACATCACGGTCCTCGTCATCGACGCCGTCTCCGTCGCCTCACGTCCGGGGACGCTCATGGCCACCGACACGGACATCGACCAGGACACACGTCCACGAGAAACCGCAGCAGGAGGGGTTCGCTGATGCAGACCATCTACCGACCGGGACAGTGGTACCTGATCGTCATCCCGGGAGCGCTCGTCGCCCTGCCGCCCGACGTCCCCGGCGATGTCGTCGCCCGGCTGTGGGAGCGTCTGCCGGAGGACAAGACCCTCGCGACCGTCGTCGACGTGCTCACCACGCACGCGGGCGGGTCGTTCACATCGCTGCCGTCGTTCGTCGCAGCCGTCGCCGAAGGCGCCGATGTGCGCATCGCCCTGCGGGGGGCGGTCTCCGCGCAGGTGGAGACCGGGACGGAGTCGCTCGAGCTCTCGGGCGCCGAGGTCACGACCTGGAACGAGCGATTCCTCGGCGGTGCCACGAAGATCGACATCACGGTCGAGGCTCCCGCCGACGCCGTGGGTCTGCCCGTGCAGGGCGGCATCGTGCGGGCCGCGGCGGTGAGCGCCGAGCTCGAACCGAGCGACGCCGATCCGCTGATCTCCGCGCTCGGTCCGGCACCGGTCGTCGGAGACGCGGCAGCGGACGCACCCGCATCTGAGCCCGTCGCGGTGCCGGAGCCTGTCGCTGCACCGGAGCCTGTCGCTGCACCGGAGCCTGTCGTCGTCCCGATCCCGGAGCCCGTCGCGGCACCGGAGCCGGAGCCGGAGCCCGAGCCGCAGTCGGATGTGGAGCCGGAGCCGGAGGAGCCGCTCCCCGTCATCGACGACGCCTTCCTGCCGCCGACGGAGGTGACGCTCGCTCCGCCCGTCGATGACGACTTCGACCAGCTGTGGGGAGCCACCGTGCATTCCGTCGGCGCAGCGGCACCGGCGGCGGCACCGGTCGCCCCGGTCGTCGTGGAGGGCGACCATGACGGTGCGACGATCTCGGCCGCAGACCTCCGTGCTCTCCGCCAGGAGCCGCCGGTCGCGAACGACGCGCCGACCGAGGTGCTCGAAGTCGCTCCGGCGCCGACCACGGTGTCCGTCGGTCGTATCCGGCTCTCCACGGGGCAGGTGACCGCCCTCGACCGCACCGTGATCATCGGACGCCGTCCGCGGTCGACCCGTGCGAGCGGTGCGAACCTTCCGCACCTGATCGCGGTCGAGAGTCCCCAGCAGGACATCTCGCGCAGCCACCTCGAGGTCAGACCCGAAGGCGACACCGTCGTGGTCATCGACCTGCACACCACGAACGGGTCCACTCTGCTGCGTCCGGGGGCCGACCCCGTGCGGCTGCACCCGGGCGAGCAGACGCTGGTGCTCTCCGGCGACGTGGTCGACCTGGGCGACGGCGTCACCGTGGCCTTCGAGGACCTCCCGTGACGCGTCGCCCCTCACCGCCGCCGGATCTCCCCGGCTTCACGTATGTGGAGCCGCTGGGCACCGGTGGCTTCGCCGATGTCTTCCTGTACGAGCAGGAGATGCCTCGGCGCCGAGTCGCGGTGAAGGTCCTGCTCGCCGATCGCATCTCGAGCGGTGCGGCGCAGGAGTTCGCCGATGAGGCGAACGTCATGGCGATGCTGTCCACGCATCCCGCGATCGTCACGATCTACCAGGCGGGGGTCGCCGGCGACGGCCGCCCCTATCTCGTGATGGAGTACTGCCCGCGGCCCAACCTCCAGCTCCGTGCACGGAAGGACCCGTTCTCGGTCGCCGAGGCACTCCGGGTCGGCGTGCAGGTGGCCGGCGCCGTCGAGACGGCCCACCGTGCCGGCGTGCTGCATCGCGACATCAAACCCGCCAACATCCTCGTCACCGAATACAACCGGCCAGCGCTCACCGACTTCGGCATCGCGTCGACGACGGGGGCCACCGGCGAGGCGTCGGGGATGTCGATCCCGTGGTCGCCTCCTGAGTCGTTCGCCGAGCCGCCGCAGAGCGGACCCCGCACGGATGTGTGGGCACTCGGGGCGACGCTGTACACACTGCTCGCCGGACGATCGCCGTTCGAGCGACCGGGAGAGCGCAACTCCAGCGCCGACCTCATCGAGCGCATCGAGCGCGCTGCGCTCCCCTCGCTGAAGCGGCCGGACTCCCCGGAGAGTCTGCAACGGCTGCTCGAGCGCTCGATGGCGAAGAACCCCGACGACCGTTTCCCGAGTGCGGTGGCGTTCGCGCGAGCGCTGCAGAAGGTGCAGATCGAGCTCTCGCATTCGGTGACGCCGATCGACATCGTCGACGACCACCCGCCCGCGGAAGACCTGGATGACGACGGCGACGGTCTCACCCGGGTGCGGGAGATCGTCAGCATCGATCCCGACATGGCGTCGTTCACCCGTCCGTCGGCGACGACGCAGCGGAAGGACCCTCCGGCCATGTTGCCGGGGATGCCGCGCTTCGACGCGCCGGTCGCCGAGGAATCGTCCGTCGAGCAGACACAGCTGCGTGCGCCGACCCCGGCTCCCGCCGCTCCGATGGCGCCGGGCGCCGATGACCGGACCATCGCCCGCGCACCGATGGTGGTCGCGCCCGATGCCGCCGTGCCGCCGCCGTCGGTTCCGGGCACCCCCGCCCCTGCCCCGGTCGCCGCCGAGCCGGCTCGCAGCCGCAAGGGCCTGTGGATCGCGCTCGCCGCAGCGGGCGTGGTGCTCGTGATCGGTGGGATCGTCGGCCTGAACCTCCTGGTCGCGGGAATCACTCCTGAACCGCAAGAGACGGCGGAGGCCGTCGATCCGAAGGATGTCGGAACGGATGTCGTGCCGAAGGTGACCGAGCTCGCCGGCACGCGGCAGGGCGATCAGGTGGTCTTCACCTGGACGAACCCGAGCCCGCTCGACGGCGACTCGTACATCTGGACGCCGGTGGTCGTCTCCGGCGAGGTCGCTCCGCAGCAGACGCCGGACCCGACCGCGGCGGTCACCGCCGGTGCGGGCACCGTCTGCATCGACGTGATGCTGCGACGTGACGACGGTCGCGCGTCCGAGACCGTGCGGGGGTGCGTCGAGTGAGTGGCGAAGGCGGAGTGACCGTCGAGTTCGCGGGGGAGTACTTCCCCGTCCGTCCGGGCGGACGGTTCATCGTCGGCCGCGAGGGCGACCTCGAGCTGGATGACAACCTGTTCCTGCACCGCCACTTCCTGGAGATCACCGACGCCGACGGGCTGTGGTGGCTGTCGAACGTCGGCACGCGGCTCACGGCGACCGTGACCGACTCGGCGGGCGGCGTGCAGGCGTGGCTTGCTCCCGGCGCACGTCTTCCCGTGGTCTTCGAGACGACCACGGTCGTGTTCAGCGCGGGTCCGACGACGTACGAGCTCACGCTGCACGCGGCAGAGCCGGCGTTCCGCACGACCAGGCGCGAGCACGACGACGGTGGCGCCTCCACCATCGGCGACGTCCCGTTGACCCTCAGCCAGAAGCTCCTCATCCTCGCGCTGGCCGAGCCGCAGCTGCGCAGGGACGGCACCGGCATGAGTGAGATCCCGACCTCGGCGAAGGCGGCGGAGAGACTCGGATGGACCGTCACCCGGTTCAACCGCAAGCTCGACAACGTGTGCGACAAGTTCGACCGGATCGGTGTGCCCGGTATGCGCGGCGGTCAGCGCAGCTTCGCGACCAACCGACGTGCGCGCCTCGTCGAGCACGTGATCGCATCGCGCCTGGTCGGCAAGAGCGACCTGCCCCTTCTCGACACCGCGCACACCGTCGATGAAGTCGAGGGAGAGCAGGAGTGATCTGGGAGATCGACGACCACGCACCGGAGGTCGAAGGACTCGACGCGCACGGGCGTCCCGATCCCGCGTATGCGGAGTCGCTGGGCCTGCGGGCAGCAGGGCGCGGGGCGCGCGTGCTCGCCGCGGTGATCGAGTGGACGGTGGCCGTGCTCATCGCGCTCCCGGCCATCATCGCGCTCACCCCGGTTCTCGCCCAGGCGGTGGCCGGGCAGTTCGACCCCGAGAAGTTCTTCGCCCGCGGTGACCTGGTGTGGCTCATCGTCGCGGCGGCCGTCTCGCAAGGCCTGATGATCGCCTACGTCGTGGTCCAGCTCGTGCTGCACGGCCGCAAAGGTGTGACGCTCGGCAAGGCGATCTGCGGGATCCGCTCCGTGAACGTGCGCACCCTCGAACGCCCCGGCTTCTGGCGCGGCGCCGTGGTCCGCTACCTCGTCGCCTACGCCTCGTTCATCGTGCCGCTCATCGGCCCGGTGCTGGTGATCATGCTCTCCCCGCTCTTCGACATCGAGCGGCGAGGACGCGGATGGCTCGACCTCGCCGCGGCGACCTGGTTCGTCGACGTGCGCGGCGGACTGAACCCCTATGACCAGAAGCGCATGCGCATCGCGCGCAAGCGCGTGAAGACGCCCGAACACGAGGAGAAGGCCCCGCTGCCGTCACTGGCGACCCCGGTGCATCGCGATGCACCGGCCGAGTACGTCCCCAGTGCGCGTCTCTCCGGCGGTGTCATCGGTGCGCACCGCGCCGCGTCGGGACCGGCAGTCGAGCCGGCGCAGGCTCCTGCTCCGGGGGCCTTGGTCTCGTCGACGCCGCCGTCGCTGGCGACGGGAGCCCCGGGTCCGGCATCGTTCGCTCCGGCTCCGGCTCCGGCTCCGGCTCCGGCATCGGACCCGGCCCCGGCGTACGTGGCGCCTCCGGCGGCTTCGCCGATGCCGCCTGTTCCGGTGGCTGAGCCTGTTCCAGCGGCTGGGCCTGTTGCGGCGACGCCGGCACCGGCCGACGCCCCGGCAACGCCCGTCGTCGCTCCCGCGGGCGTCCGCGCGATTCTGGTGCTCGACACCGGGGAGCGCATCGAGGTGCGCGGGACGACGCTGTTCGGGCGGTCCCCGAGCGCGGCTCCCGGCGAGGGCGAGGCGCTCCTGGTGCCGGTGGTCGACGACACGCGATCGGTGTCCAAGACGCACATCGCGGTGATGCCCGCTCGACGGGGCGTCTTCGTCGTCGACCGCGCGTCGACCAACGGCAGTGCGGTGGTGCGGGGCGGCGCCGAGACCGCTCTGCCGGCCGGCCACCCCGCCGAGCTGATGACCGGGGACACGGTCCGCTTCGGCGACAGGTCCCTCCACGTGGAGTGGGTATGACCCTGAGCAGTGAGATGCGCCCTCGGCGCGGTGAGGACGAGCGATGAGAGTCAAGCTGACCCTGCGTCGACCTGCAGCACCTCTGACCGATGTGGTCGTGATGGCGGACTCGACCGCGACGATCGCCGATGTCGCGCGACAGATCGCCACGACCGACCCGGCGCGCAGCATCGCGGCGGGAGCGGCCGATGTGCTCACCCTCTCCGTGGCGCCGCCGACCAGCGAGCAGCTCACTATGCTCAACCCCGACCTGCTCGTGGGTGACGCCCCGATCGGCTCCGGATTCCTCGCCGAGGTGGTCAACGTCGGACCCCACCGGGCCTCGACGGGAGGCGCCGGTGCGCGTCCTGCCGCGGTGCTCACGGTCGTCGCCGGACCCGCCGCCGGTCAGGAGTTCCCGCTGCCCATCGGGCACTTCCTGATCGGGCGAGACGCCGCCAACGATGTCACCATCGCCGATCCGCTCGTCTCCAAGCGCCACGCCAGGATCGAGGTCGCGACCACGTTCGTCGAGCTGGTCGACCTGAACTCGGCCAACGGCATCCTCGTGGACGGCGGTCTGGTCCAACGCCTCCGGGTCATTCCCGGTCAGACGTTCGTGCTCGGCGACTGCGAGTTCGTCGTGCACATGGTCAGCGACTTCGACGGTTCGGCGTCGGGCGACCCCGTGCTCGAGCGCGGGGGAGCGTTGATGTTCAACCGCAGCCCCCGGGTCGAGGAACGCTTCACCGGTCAGGAGCTGGACGAACCGCGCTACCCGCGCGACCAGCCGTCGAGACTCTTCCCCTGGCCCATGCTCGTCGCGCCGATCCTGCTGGCCGTCACGATGTTCAGCATCACGCAGCGCCCCGCGTCCCTGTTGATCGCCGCCGCATCACCGATGATGATGTTCGGCAACTTCATCTCGCAGAAGACCAACATCGGCCAGCGCCTGCGCAAGGAGGCGGAGTCGTTCGAGGAGCAGTTCGAGCGACTCGAGGAGACGCTCTACCACTCGCACCCGAAGGAGCGGGAGGTGCGGCAGAACGAGGTGCCGGCCGTCGCGGTGGTGTTCGACGAGGCGATGCGCCTCGGCCCCCTGCTGTGGACGCGCCGACCGGAGCACTGGAACTTCCTCGCCATGCGGCTCGGGGTGTGCGAGAGCGAGGCGCGCACCCGCATCAAGCGCACCGAGACTCCGGAGGCGCTCGTCGAGTACGTCGAACGTGTCGACCGTCTCGAGGAGCGGTACCGGATGATCGCCGACGTACCCATCCTGGAATCCCTGCAGAGTGTGGGGTCCATCGGTGTCGCGGGGCCGACCTCGCTCGCCAGCGATGCGCTGCGCGGCATCGCGGTCCAGCTGTTCGGAACGCACTCGCCGAACGAACTGGTCACGGTCGCCCTCACCGAGCCGGGGTGGGCGAACGAGCTCGACTGGCTCAAGTGGCTGCCGCACACCTCGAGCGAGCGCAACCCGTTCAAGGAGATGCCGCTCGCGGATTCCGCCTCGACCGGCACGGCCCTGCTCAGCGGTCTCGAGGAGATCGTGCTGCGTCGCTCGCGGGAGTCGAAGTCGGCGCGTCCTCCGTACGGCGCCGACTGGGATCCGATGCGTTACGGCACCGACGTCAAGCGCGCGGCCGAGGACGCCACGTTCCCCGGGCAGACCGCGATCCTGGTCATCGTGACCAATGACGCCCCCGTGGACCGGGCCCGCCTGACCCAGATCCTGGAGCGTGGTGCCGACGTCGGCGTCTACGCCCTCTTCGTCGCCCCGGTCGTCGAAGCGCTGCCCGCGGCGTGCCGTACCTTCGTGGATGTGAGCGCCGGGCTCGGCGACGCCGTGGTCGGCACCGTCCGCAGCGGCGTGGACTACCACGGAGTGCAGGTAGAGGGCGTCTCGCACGCGTACATGATGATGTTCGCGAAGCGTCTGGCTCCGGTCGTCGATTCGAGCACCGTGATCGAGGATTCCTCCGACATCCCGAACTCGGTCAGCTTCCTCTCGCTCGTGGGGAACGAGGTCGCTGAGGATGCGAACGCCGTGATCGACCGCTGGCGGCAGAACAACACCATCATCGACCGCTCCGGCGCGCCCCAGTCCCGTCTCAAGAAGGCCGGGAACCTGCGCGCCATCATCGGCCAGTCGCAGACCGATGCGATGACCCTCGACCTGCGCACACAGGGTCCGCATGCGCTCGTCGGCGGCACGACCGGTGCCGGCAAGAGCGAGTTCCTGCAGGCGTGGGTGCTCGGCATGGCGGCCGCCCACAGCCCTGACCGTGTCACATTCCTCTTCGTCGACTACAAGGGCGGCTCCGCCTTCGCCGACTGCGTCGACCTCCCGCACACGGTGGGGCTCGTCACCGACCTCAGCCCGCACCTCGTGCGGCGTGCGCTCACCAGCCTGCGCGCGGAGCTGCATCACCGCGAGCACCTCTTCAACCGCAAGAAGGCGAAGGACCTGCTCGAGCTCGAGAAGCGCCGCGACCCGGAGACCCCGCCCGCGCTGGTGCTCGTGATCGACGAGTTCGCCGCGCTCGCCGGAGAGGTGCCGGAGTTCGTGGACGGCGTCGTCGACATCGCTCAGCGCGGTCGCTCCCTCGGCATCCACCTGATCATGGCGACGCAGCGCCCCGCTGGCGTCATCAAGGACAACCTCCGCGCGAACACCAACCTCCGCGTCGCGCTGCGTATGGCCGACGAATCCGATTCCAAGGACGTCGTCGATGATCCGGTGGCGGCGACGTTCTCGCCGTCGCTACCCGGGCGCGGTATCGCGAAGACCGGTCCCGGGCGTCTCGTGCCCTTCCAGTCCGCCTACGCGGGCGGGTGGACGACCGATGAGGTGCAGGTCGCCGAGGTCAAGGTCGCCGAGCTCCGGTTCGGCTCGATCCAGACCTGGGAGGCCGAGCAGGCTCCGGAGTCCGACTCCCACGACGAAGACCTCGGACCCAACGACCAGAAGCGCATCGTGGCGACGCTCGTGAACGCGGCGCGACAGGCGCGCATCCCGGCGCCCCGACGCCCGTGGCTCGACGATCTGGAGGGCGCCGTCGACATGCGCGACCTCCCGGTGCTCGGCGACGGACAGGTGCTGCTCGGCAAGATGGATGTCCCGGAGCGTCAGCTGCAGGAGCCGGCCTACTTCCATCCCGACAAGGACGGGTCGCTGCTCGTCTACGGTACGAGTGGATCGGGCAAGTCGACCGTGCTGCGCACGATCGCGATCGCCGCCGGGTTCGACTCCGCGCATTCGAACGTCGAGGTGTACGGCCTCGACTTCGGTTCCGGCTCGCTCAAGAGCCTGGAGATGCTGCCGCATGTCGGGTCGATCATCTCGGGCGACGATTCCGAGCGTGTGCAGCGCGTTCTCCGCTCGCTCGCCAAGGTGCTCGATGACCGTGGAAAGCGCTTCAGCGCCGCCAATGCCTCCAGCCTGACCGAGTACCGCGAGATCACCGGTAAGGACGAGGCGCGCATCCTGCTCCTGATCGACGGCTTCCCGCAGTTCCGCAGCGAGTGGGAGTCCACCACCGCGCGCATGCCGTTCTATCAGACGTTCATGCGCATCCTCGGGGAGGGGCGCCCGCTGGGCGTGCACGTGATCGCGAGCGCCGACCGCTCGGGCTCTGTGCCGACCGCGGTCAGTGCGAACGTCTCGCGGCGTGTGGTGCTGCGGCTCTCCGACGAGTCCGGATATGCGATGCTCAACGCTCCCAAGGACGTGCTGGACGAGCGTTCGGCGCCTGGTCGTGCCATCGTCGACGGCCGGGAGACCCAGATCGCGACGCTCGGGGGGACTCCGAACGTCGCGGAGCAGACCAAGCTCCTCGAGAAGCTTGCCGAGTCGCTGCGCGAAGCCGGGGCGCGTGAGGTGCCGGAGATCGGCGCACTTCCCACTCGCCTGTCGGTGCGCGACCTGCCCGATCGACTGGGCGAGTTCCCGGTGCTCGGCGTCGCGGAGGACACTCTGGCCGCCCGCGACTTCGATCCGGTCGGCACGTTCGTCGTGGCGGGGCCGCCCTCGTCGGGCAAGACCAACGCCCTCAAGGCCATCATCACCTCGATGCGTCGGCTCGACCCGCAGATCAAGCTCTTCCACTTCGGCGGGCGGCGGGCGCAGCTCAAGGACTACGTCGAGTGGACCCGCAGTGCGGTGACCCCGGAGGACGCCAAGGAACTGGCCAAGGAGATCACCGAGATCGCCACCGACGAGACGTTGGGCGTGCGTCTGCTCGTCGTCGTCGAGGATGTCCCGCAGTTCGCGGACAGCCCGGCGGAGCGCGAGATGAAGGCTCTGTTCCAGGCGATCAACCGCAGCGACCACCTTCTCATCGGCGACGCCGACGTGACTCAGGTGACCAGCGGGTTCGGTTTCATCGCGGACTTCAAGGCCGGCCGCAAGGGCATCATCCTCAAACCGGATGCCTTCGACGGCGATGCCGTGTTCAAAGTGCCGTTCCCGAAGGTCAAGCGCACGGACTTCCCGGAGGGGCGAGGGATCTTCGTGCAGGCGGGCCGTCAGGTCACGGTCCAGCTGCCGTTGGTGGAGGCGGAGAGGAAGGCATGACCCGATGGGGAGTTGTGCCCATCGTGGAACCCGCCGGTTCTCCTTAGGGTGGGGAGGGTCGTGATGAGAGCCGACGCGCACGCAGTGGTCAGAAGTCGATCGGTGGAATCGAGGAGGTATCGTCGTGGGAACTGACATCAACATCCCCATGTCGCAGCTGGAGCAGTTGAACACGTCGTTGGGCAACATCATCAAGGAGTTCGAGAGCGCCGGTACACGCAGCGACGCCCTGGAATCCGCGATCGGCGCCCCGCACGGCGAGACGGCCCTGCGCAGCGAGATCAGCCGCTTCGAAAGCGACTGGAACGACAAGCGCGACACCCTGAAGTCGAAGCTCGAGAGCGCGAAGGAGCGGGTCGTCGACTTCGCCACGGCGTGGACGGACTTCGACCTCGAGGCGGCGAAGAACCTCGACACCACCGAGAACCCGCCGCAGGTCGAACCGAACGGGGCACGCTGACATGGACAGGACACCCACCGCAGGCAAGCAGTACGAGATCATCCCGATCGAGGGGGAGGCCCCCGCGATCGAGCTCCGTGGGATCGAGATCGAGAGTCTCGGCGACCAGATGCTGGCCGCCGCAGATCTGCTCGCCACGATCGACCTGGGCGCCGAGTGCCGGGGGAAGAGCCTCGATGCCTTGAAGGGCGACGTCACCGACGTCAAGGATGATCTGCGCAAGGCGGGCGAGCGTTACCAGCCGAGCGGCACGCACATCATCGAGTACGCACGGACACTCGAAGGCGTGAAGTCGACTCTGAGCACGCTGATCCCCGACCTCGAGGATCTCTGGAACGCCTATCAGACCACCGCCGGCAGCTACGAGGACGACTCGAAGCTCCCGGAGCCCGCAGAGGGCGAATCCACGGATGACCGCACGTCGCTCGCCGACGTCGACGGCGACCACGATGCCTGGAAGGCCAAGGCCGTCGAATACGAGGGCGTGTACGACACGTGGTGGGAGGCCTACGAGCGGGCCAGGGCGGGCATTCAGACCGCGAACGACGAGGGCGTCAAGGACTCGTGGTGGGATGACCAGCTGCCCTGGCTGGAGGCTCTCGGCACGATCCTCTCCTACGCGGGCATCGTGCTCGCGGTGGCGGCGTGCATCATCGGCGGTCCTTTCATCCTCGCGGCGGCGATCATCGGCCTGGCCGCACTCGCCGTCACGGTGTGGAAGGTCAGCTGCGGCCGCGGCAACGGATGGGACATCGCGATGGCGGCCGTCGGCGTGTTCCCGTTCGGCAAGGCGTTCGCGCTCGTCAAGGGCTTCAAGGCTGCTCCGGGACTGGCGTCGCTCGGTCGGGGGCTGCTCGGCATGGGTGGCGACATGGTCGGTGCCGGATGGCGTGGCGGGTCGAGATTGACGGGTGTGCTCGCCGAAGGCAACCTCGGTCAGGTCTTCCATGCCGGTGGTGCCGTCAACCGCAACGGCACCGCAGTCATGCGGAACTTCTTCAACGGACTCGAGTCGCCGTCGATGCTCAGCCGGCTGCTCCGCGGCAGCGAAGGTTCGTGGGCCGGTGCGATCGGCGACGGCGCCTCCGGTCTCTCGAACGCGGCCTTCAACAACCTTCGGTCGTTCCTCGGCAACACGCCGAACGGCAGCGTCATGGATGACATGCTGTCCGGCGGCAATGCCGCGCTCGACTTCCTCGACAACCTGGGTAAGGCCGGAGCGGGCTTCGCCTATGACAGGACGACGAGCGGGTGGGGATTCTGATGCGGAGCATCGAGGTCGACATCGACGATCGCTGGTTGCTGCCGGTTCCCTCCGACGTGGATCCGGGAGTCTGGGCGCGCGAGAAGGTCGCGACGCTGCAGTCCGAGCCGGAGCGCGACCCCGAGGAGACCGTCGAGGCACTCATCTCCCTCACCGCGAGCGCGGATCCGACAGCGTTCGCCACGCTGCTGTTCTGCCCTGACGGCCTGCCAGGACGCGCACTCGTGGCGATCTACGCCACGGAGAGCGATCTCGCCTCCCTCGACGATCTGCCGGAGCTCGCACCCGCCGCGCTTCCGCGGCAGGTCCTGCCGTTGCGCGAGCACGATCCCGCAGTGGGTCGGGTCATCTCCACGATCACCCAGGTGCCGGACGTCGGCATCCTGGGAACGCTGCACTACGAACTGCTGCGCGACGGCGCACTGCTGGAGGTCGTCGTGACCAGTCCGAGTCTGCCCCACCTCGGTGTGGGGATGCCGGTGTTCGAAGAGCTCATCGAGCGGATCGTCGTCGCACTGATCGGATCGGGTCAGCATGTCGCTGCGTGAGGAACTGCTCGGTCTCTCCTCGGGAACGCCGCGCTTCCGGATCCTGCTCCCTGCGGAGTGGGCGAGTTGGCCGGTGACCCCGGAGCTGGGAGCACAGCTCGAGCAGCGCACCCGGCCGGCCTTCGCCCGAGCAGGTCGGCCTGACCTCGACGGCATGTTCACCTCGCAGCTCAACAGTGCGATGAAGGGGCTGGCCGAAGCGGGTGCGAAGTACGTGTTCCTCCCTTCGGAAAGGACTCCAGGAAAGGACCCGCTCGCGCTGTCGATGATCGCGACGTTCATCGATTCGCCCGACGGCCCTCTCGACGCATGGGTCACGTCGCGGATCCGCGACGGTGCCGAGCTGCTCGACACGGAGGGGCGGATCGTCTACTGGCGGGACCGCAGGGCCGGACTCGACGATGAGACGCATCGCGCGCAGAGCATCTACGTGATTTCGGTGCCGGGCACGAACCGCCGGAAGGCGCTCATGCTCACGGGCAGCACGATCGTCGGTGCCGAGACGGCGGACGACGACGAGTACGCTGTCGCCGTGCGAATGATCTTCGATGCGATGGCATCAACCGTGACCTGGGTGGCCGACGACGTGGATACCGACGAGTGAAGCCTGTGATCCGTCTCTCCGGAGACGACGCCGCGGTTCGGGTGGTCGGAACGGAAGCCGTGAAGGCGCTTCGTGCGGATCCGCAGACCGCGTCCGCGCTGTTCAGTCGGCTCTGGAAGCTGCATCTGCGTCGCGCGCGGTTCGTGACCAGTGCGGGTGCGCCACCGGTGTCGGCGGCGGGGGCATCACCGGAGCGCGAGTCCGGCACGGCCTATCGCGTGATCTGGGGAGTGCTGCTCGGTATCGGACTCGTCGCCGCTCTGGTGCAGGCCGTGATGCTCGGACCTGCTGATCGAAGGAACTCGTTCACAGACCCGAGCACCGCGCTCTCGGTTGCTCTCGTCGCCGGCGTGATCGCGCTCCCTGTACTGCTGATCGTGCTGATGCTGCGCGTGCCCGATCCGAAGAGCGCGCGGACGGGCGAGACCCTCGCGGTGCTGGTCGGCGTGATCTGCGCGGGCATCCTGATCTTCCGCCTGGCGGTCGGCGGCGGTGACGGGCGTGGCTTCGCCCCGCAGGACCTCGCGGTCTGGCTGCCGATGACCGCGGTGAGCGTGCTGTTGATCATCGGCATCGCCGTGCGCAGCGACCTGGTGCGCCGGCGCTCCGCGGTTCCTGCATCTGTCGGGCCGTCGCGACCGCAGACGGACTCCGTTCGGGAGATGCGTCGGGAGGCGGAATGGGCGGCATCGTCCACCCGACAGGACGCGTCGACGAAGGCCGACTGGCTGGCGCGGCTCGATCAGCTGGCGGAGCGCGGTGTCGATGCCGGCAGTGTCGCCCAGGCGCGGACGATGACACCGGCCGCATGGCTCACGTGGCTCGCCTATGACGGCGAGATCGACATCGCCGGCGTCATCCCGCGCCCCTGACGCTCGTCGGGCGCTGCAGTGGGGATGGGGAGTTGTCCCCATCGACGGCCCTGATGGTTTGTCCGTAGGGTGGAGTTATCCGGGCCGGAGTGGTCTGGTTCAATCGATTTCCGGAGGTGTGGACGATGGCCGATTTCGGTGCGTCTTATGCAGAGATGGAGCAGGTGGCGTCGTCGCTGTCGCAGGCTCGTGATGACATTCAGGGTCAGTTGGACACGTTGAAGGGTCAGGTGGACACGCTTCTGGGTGAGGACTTCAAGACGCAGCATGCGTCGGGGAAGTTCGGTGAGGGGTACACGGAGCTGACGACGGGTCTGAAGACCGCGGTCGACGGTATCAACGACATGTCGGAGTCGCTGCTGGGCATGATGCGGGCGATCCAGGACCTGGATCAGCAGCTCGCCGGCAGCTGACAGCAGCACGGTTTCACGAAGAGGGTCGACCATGACGGTCGGCCCTCTTCGTCGTTCGCAGGCGTTTACTCTGGGAGCATGAGTGCGTCTGAGGCTGTCGAGGAGTTCGAACGCGGTGTGCTGGAGGCGAATGCGCCCCTGGCCGCGCTGCATGAGGCGGCGGGAGTCTCGGGTGACGCTCGGATGCGGGAACTCGCGGCCCACATCGCGTTCCCGTCCTGGCCGGGAGCGACGTCGGCGACGGCGTTGAAGCGCGCCGCTCAGGAGGCGGAGATCACCGCGGTGTTGGACGAATATGCGGCCTCCGCTCGCCCGCTGATCCGACCGGCAGACCAGGAGCGCTGGGAGCTGCTGGTCGCCGACATGCAGCGCAGGAGCGGCGAGGGATTCCTCGCGGACGAGCTCGGGCGCAGCGCGGTGGGAGCCTCGCTCCTGCGGGCGAAGCTCGGCGGACGTCCGCATCGGGCGCAGCAGCGCGGCGGTATCGACTGCGCATGCGGCTATGCGGTCGATGGCGTCATGCCGCAGAAGCTGTGTCCGGAGTGCGGTGACGTGCTCCTGCGGCGCTGGGTGGCCGAGGAACGGCGACTCCTGCGGGCCATGCCTGCGTACGCGGAAGAGGTTGCGCGAGTCATCGAGGTGACTGCGCAGAAGCAGGCCAAAGTGGCGCAGAGTCGCGGCGACTACACGGCCGACGAGGCGAGCGCGACGCGCAGAGCTGGCGGACGTCGACTCTCACGTCTTCGCCGCGCGCACCGCGTCGAGCTGGCGAAACTCGACCTCCGGCGTTGGTCGAGCTTCGTCGAGATGCTCTCCCGAGACGCGCGCCCCGCGGTTCGGACCACCGCTGCGAAGGCGCAGAAGCGCGGCCCCGGTGCGGCGGCTCTCACTGAACTCTCGCTCCTCTCGATGGCCGACGTGATCAAGGTCGCTGAGCGCATTCTGGGGAAGCGCAGGAACAGCAGCTGGAAGGTCTGAGGTGTCGGCGGATGGGGACTACTCCCCATCGCGTCGCGCGGAGCTTCCCAGTAGCGTCATAGCGTCCGGGAAAGAAGGAGGGGGTCATGGCAGGCGAACGCATGCTCGTGCCGATCAGTGATCTGCAGACGACCAGCGAGAAGCTCACGGCGATCGTGGCCGAGCTGGAGTCGGCCGCGGCGAAGCAGGATGACGTCGAGAACGCCGTCGGCAGGCCCTACGGCGACGGACGTCTGAAGGATCGCTGCCACGACTTCGAGGGCAGCTGGAACGACAGCCGCGACAAACTGCTCACCAAGCTCAAAGAGGTCGCCGATCGCGTCAAGGGCACGGTCGACGAGGTCACGAGCCTCGACACCGAGATGGCGACGTCGATGGAGCAGTCGGGTTCGGGGAACGCGCCGGGCGCCGGCCGTCAGCCGGCCGCGGTCTAGGGGGAGCGAAGCAGATGCAGACGAACAAGGGGCGTGACGTCGAGGTCGTGGCCGGAGATGCCGTGGCGATCGCCGACAGGGGGACGAAGATCGTCGAGCTCGGTGACAGCATGGTCAGTGCCGCCGCGACGCTCAAGGGGATCAAGGACGGCTCCATCGAAGGCGAGGGCTACGCGATGGACAAGATCAAGGATGTCGTCGACGACGTCCACAAGGATCTCGACGAGGCGGGTCGCCGCTACAAGCCCGCAGGGACCACGCTGAACAACTACGCCGCGGCGCTCGAGACCGCGCAGAGCCGCATGCGCACCATCGTGGCCGACTGCCAGACCAGCCTCACCGAGCTGCAGACCGCGCAGTCGAATGCCGCCGACGCCGCCGATGCGCTCCAGGCGCACAACACGTCGACGCGGCTGAACCCACCGGCACCCGAAGACACATCGGCGAGCACGACGGCCGGCACGAATCTCGCGAACGCCGCCTCCGGCGCGGCATCGACCCTCAACACCGCGGAGACCACCCACAACGACAACCTCGACGCGTTCGACGGCGAGTACGACACCTGGCACACGGCCTATGAGACCGCCGTCTCGGGGCTCACCGACGCGAACAAGATCGGCGAGGACTCCACCTGGGAGAACATCGCCGGTGTCCTCGCCGTGGTGGCCGAGTGGGTGAGCTGGATCGGCCTCGCCATCGCCGTGCTCGGACTCATCATCGGCGGGCCCTTCTTCGCTATCGCTGCTCTGGTGGTCGGCGTCATCGCACTCGCACTCACGGTCGCCCTGATGTTCGATGGGCGCAAGGGCTGGGGCGATCTCGCGATGTCGATCATCGGGATCCTCCCGATCGGGAAGCTCGGACAAGGATTCGGGAAGTTCTTCAAGGCGATTCCGAAGCAGCTCACCGGACCGCTCGGCCAGATCCGTAACATCCGTGGAATCACCGCGGCTCCGAAGGGCAGCTGGGGTGTGATGAGCAAGGCGAACTTCGCGAACTTCGTACAGAACGCCTCGCGGACACGCATGACCGGTCCGTTCACCCTCGCGGGGCTCGGCCAGCGTTTCCTCGGCGGATCGAATCGCTCGTTCACCGTCTCCTTCCAGGAGGCGGTCGCGGCCGGCACCGGGTACGGGAACCGGTTGATGAACCAGCTGCCGGATGCGCTCTCCAGCCTCGCGAAGTCTCCGGCGCCCGACCTGTTCGAGCAGGCCTACAACGTGTACAAGTGGGCGGACAAGGGCGTGGCTCTCGCGGGCGGCAGCCCTTCCGGTGGTCTGTCGCCGGCCAGCATGCTCAACGGTCTCACCCGATGACGTCGGTGCCGGTCGCCGACGGCGCGGCGCGATGGGACTTCGCGTACGACGCGGAGTGGTTCATCCCACTGCCCGCGGCTGATCTGCTGCGGCGAGAGCCGAGCATCGGGGAGCAGTGGGTGTCGGCTGCGGTCGAGCACTACGCCGAACGGGCCCCGCTCTCGGACGGGGACCGCGAGGCGCTCTTCTTCACGGCCGAGGGCATGTTGGGTCTCGCCGGCAACGCCGCCGTGCAACTGTGGTTCGTGCCGCGCGGGGTGTACAGCGACGTCGTGATCGAGGTGACGGTCTCCGCGGCAGCCGACCTGGACATCCCTGCCATCCTGACCGGGATCGCCACCCTCCCTGACTCGACGGCGTCCGAGCTCACGGCATTGGAGACCGACTCCCACGGCAAGGGCTTCCTTCTGCGACGCACGTCCGCCGTGCTCCTCGACGACGGGGAGGCGCGCCCCATCGCGAACTGGACGGTGATGCTGAGCGACGGCAACTCTGCGATCATGATCGAGGCGATGGGGTCGACGCTCGAGCCGTTCGCTCTCATGGAGGAGCAGATCCCGAAGATCATCTCCGGCATCACCCTGCCGTCAGACGTGCATGCGTAAGCTCGGCGATCCGTTCCCCGGGACCGGAAAGCGCTGAATCGTGGTTCGCCGCGACCTGATCGGCATCGAGGAGCAGCTGCTGGAGAGATACCCGGAGCTCGCCGCTCGCCACGCCGTGGCCAGACGCGCGGGTGCCCAGGAGATCACGGCAGTGATCGGCCGCTTGGAAGCCGCCGGAGAGACCGATGCCGGGGCATTCGTCGCCCAGGTGTCCTTGGTGCAGCGAGCGGCGTTGGAAGGCTACGCCGCGTCTGTACGCGGCCTTCTGCCGGAAGACGAAGTCGCGAGGTGGATCACGGTGAGAGACGCACTGAAGCTGAATGCGTACGATGCGCTTCTCGGCGACGTGGACGCGCCGGGAGCGGCATCGCTCCTCGACAGGCTCGAGGCCGTCCCCGAGGATGAGGCGACCTGTGGCGGTCAGGCGACGTTGGATCAGATGCTCGCCGCGGTCGAGGACAAGTGCACGTGCGGGTACGCGTCATCCCGCGTGGTCCCGAAACGGACATGCTACTTCTGCGCACACGCCATCACCGAGGCGTGGAATACCGAGGAACGTCGGCTGCTCTCGGGCCTCCCCGCGCTCCGAGAGGATTTGAACCAACTCTTCGAGGCGCTCGTGGAGCGGCTGGCATGGATCGCGCTCAATCCCGAGGCCGAGTGGTCGTTGGTCGAGCACGCAGGCCGGAAGGCGGCGAGGAGCGTCGCGCATCTGAACCGAGCAGCGCGTGGGCAGGTCGTCGACGGTATGCTCGCGACGTGGCGGGAGCTCGCGACGGAGGCAACGCACGACTACCGTCCGATCGCGAGGTCGGCGGCGAAGCGCTGGAAGCGCACGGGTCTGGGTGCCGCGCGTCTGAGCACGCTGGCGCTGCCGGGCAATCCAGAAGTCAAGGAACGCATGACGAAGAGAGCGCAGACGCGATGAACGAGATGAACGACCTCGGCGTGGAATTCCGCTTCGGCATCCCCGCCTTCCGTCTTGTGCTGCCCCCGGGGTGGACGACGCACCTCCCGACGAACGCGGGGCAGCAGGAGGACGTGCGCAAGGCGAGTGCGATCTTCATGCAGGCCGGGCGCCCCGATCTGGACGCCGAGTTCCGCACGATGATGGCGCAGGCCAACCAGGGCATGCGGCGCACCAAGGTGTTCGCGATCTATCGGCAGGAGGACGTGCCGATGGAGGAGCTGCTGCCGTTGTCGATCACGGCCTCTGCCCTCGATGCGCCCGACGGCGAGAACCTCGACGCCTGGGTGACCGAGGCATTCCGCGCGCGTGGCGCGGTGTTCCTCGACGAGAACCTCAAGCACATCGTCCGCTGGTCCACCGAGGCCAAGCGCCCCGCGGGTGCGCCCGCGATCGACGGGGTCGGCGGCCGAACGGTGACGTACATCATTCCGGTACCGGGGACGCTGCGTCGCAAGGCGCTCGTGTTCACGTCGACCATCGTGATCCCTGACGGAGACGTGATCCCCGCCGAGGTGCTCGACGGCATCGAGCTGCTGAGCGACGCCATGATCTCGACCTTCGCGTGGGAGCAGCTGGCCGAGGAGCCCGCGGTCCCGGACATGGCAGGGCAGACGCCCACTCCCGGCAGTTGAGGCGGTCGATGGGGACTTGTCCCCATCGACGGTGTTTGCGGCTGCCCCGTAGGGTGGGGGTATTCGGGCCGGAGGGGTCCGGTTCTTTCGATTTGCGGAGGTGTGGACGATGGCCGATTTCGGTGCGTCTTATGCAGAGATGGAGCAGGTGGCGTCGTCGCTGTCGCAGGCTCGTGATGACATTCAGGGTCAGNCCGGAGGTGTGGACGATGGCCGATTTCGGTGCGTCTTATGCAGAGATGGAGCAGGTGGCGTCGTCGCTGTCGCAGGCTCGTGATGACATTCAGGGTCAGTTGGACACGTTGAAGGGTCAGGTGGACACGCTTCTGGGTGACGACTTCAAGACGCAGCATGCGTCGGGCAAGTTCGGTGAGGGGTACACGGAGCTGACGACGGGTCTGAAGACCGCGGTCGACGGTATCAACGACATGTCCGAGTCGCTGCTGGGCATGATGCGGGCGATCCAGGACCTGGATCAGCAGCTCGCCGGCAGCTGACACCGCGGCGCCAGCTGACACAACAGTCTCGAGAAGGGGTCGACGGTTCGCCGTCGGCCCCTTCTTCGTGCCCTCTAGCTCCGGATCACGCCCGATGGGCAGTTCTCCCCATCGGTGCCGTACGAGCGTCCAACTATGGTGGATCACGGCAGAACCGGGGGGAAGCCATGTCAGACGTCGAGATCGACAAGCGCGCACTCGAAGGCGCCGTCCTGCAGATCAGCTTCTCGGTCGGTGACTACGTCATGTACGCGAACGACATCGCCGCGCGCGACACGGGCGTCGGCAACCCCGCGGGGCGCACGGGCCTGCGGGTCATGCTCGAGAACGCGCTGGGACAGGCGATGCTCGAGGCGCGGGCGCAGCATCTCGCGGGGATCGGCATCACCGATCGACTGACGAGCATCAACGAGTCATTCGAAGACCTCGACGTCTCACTGGGCAGCGGATGGGATGTCGACTATGTCGCTGACCTCTCCTAAGCGCGGGTGGACGCTCGAGGAGATCGAGTATGACAGTGGGCAGCTCGAAGGGATCCATGCCGATCTCGGAAAGCTCACAGACGCCGGAGGGAACGCGCAGATCGTGCTGCGCAACATCGACGGTGGCCTCGAGGGGCGGGGCCAGAGCATCACTCTCGTGCAGCGCGAATCGGGGCTGCTCGCCACTCGGATGAACCCGACCATCGCCACACTCGGGCGCATCGCCGACGTCGTGCGGGCCTACGGTGAGGCTGTCGCGACGCATGCCAGAACCGCGAACGACCTGATCGACGACATCGAGACCGCGCATGCGGCGAACGAGGCGGCGGTCGCCGATCTCGAGAATGCACGATCCCAGCAGCAGATGTGCACCCCCGACGACGACGCGAGCACGCGTTCGACCGCGGAACAGGACGTCACCGACGCGCAGAGCTCGCTCGCCACGACACGCAGCGCCCTCGAAGGCCTCTGGGAGAGCTGGGAAGCTGCATACGCGCTCTGGGACGAGGCGTATGGTGCAGCGATCGCCGGACTCGTCCGTTCGGACGGCTCGACCCTCAGCGACTCGACCCTCTCGGCGATCGACGCGCTGGCGAACGCCGATACCCCTGCCGAGGTCACGGAGATCTGGGACAGTCTCACCGATGCGCAGCGCGATGCGCTCCGTCTCACGTACCCGGGCTTCACCGGGAACCTCGAAGGTGTGCCCTACCTCGATCGCATGCTCGCCAACAGGGCGGCATATGAACGAGTGATCGACGCCGGACCCTACGGCGAGCCGCTGGACACGCAGTTCGAGAACCTCGGGATCGAGATCAACCGGTTCCAGGGGCAGTTGCTGATGTTCAACCCCTTCGAGCAGCCGCAAGCCACCGCCGCTGTCATGTACGGCGTGACCATTCAGGATGAGAACGGTGACCCCGTCGACCCGCTCAAAGGCGTCACCAACGTGAACGTGCTCGTCGGCGGGATGTTCTCGGGCCTTGGAGACCTCGAGGCATGGGGGCAGAGCGCACGCGATCTGAACTTCTTCGCCGACGGGTACAACGACGGGACCAGGTCGGCAACGATCGCCTGGTACGGATACGACTCGCCCAACCTTCTTACCGAGCACACGATGGGCAGCGCTACTGAGGGGGCCGCGACTCTCAGCGCCACGCTGCGAGGGCTCGACAACGAGGTGTCGTCGAGCGTCACGACCTCCGTCATCGGGCACTCGTACGGCAGCACGACCGCTTTCCTGGCGGTGGGTGGATCCCCCGACAACCTCGGTGTCGACAATCTGATCGCGGTCGGCTCGGCGGGGGTGCCGGACGGCTACCACCAGACGTGGACCGGAAATGATCCGATGGACTATTCCGGCACACAGGTCTACGCGTCGCGGGCTCCCGGCGATCTGGTCGCCCGCTATGGTGAGCACAGCTCCTTCGGACACGGCACCAACCCCGAAGAGCTGCCGGGAGCGATCAGCTTCGAAAGTGACGGCGGCTCCGTGCCGAAGGTGGGCGGCGGCACCGAGGACGGCCTCGGAACCCCGGGCCACGCGGCGCACGACGGCGGCAACAGTATCTGGGGCTGGTGGGAAGAAGGCAACGGATACCTCGCTCGCGATTCGGAATCCTTCCGTAACATTGCCTACATCGTGGCCAACGGCCAGGCGTGGAACTGAGTCGTGGTGGCAACGGCAGCAAGGGGCGGGCGGATGGCGAAGCGCTGGCGGATCACCGCGGCGATGGCGGTGCTCGCGTTAGGCCTTACCGGGTGCACGAATGAAGGAGACGGCATGGCGACCCCGACCGGCGACGAGCTCGTCGCCCAGGCGAAGCAGCACTACCTTGACTATCGCGAAGTCACGAACGGCGTCCAGGCGCTGATCTTCGACGGCCCGTGGGAGGCTCCGGGCGGCTCATTCGGCATGGAGCCTTCGGGGGCGGGGTGCCCGGACGGTTCTTACAAATTCTCTCTCGCCAGGTCGACGAAAGTGGGCCCGGAGCAGCATGCCGAGCGAGGCGCCGCTGTGCAGAAGTACCTCATGGATGCGGGCTATGAGCTCGACGGCATGGACTTGGGGTCGGGCGAGATTCAGTCGAGCGATGTGATCGTGCGCGAGCAGGGCGACTTCTCGTTGTTGACGGTGACGTTCATCACGAACGGCAACGTGCTAGTGACGGCGACGACCAAGTGCTGGTCCGGTGACCGCTACGAGCTCGGTGACCTGATTTTCGGTGATGCGAACCTTTCGGACGGGTACCTGCCGCGTGAGGAGTCGCCGAGCGATCCGCTCTTCTTCGGTGTGACACCAGGCGAGCCGGCGTTCGGCCCGACTCCCACGCCGACGCCATAGCGTCGGAGGCGTCGCCCCGGTCAGTGAGCGGCGGCCGCGTCGGCCAGATGCCGCGCGTCGTGGCTGAGCACCTTCACGATGATGCCGTGCCGACGGAGCTCCGACGCGGTGCGGGCGCCTTCGTCGGCGTCGAGGCCGAGTGCCTTGATGTTCGCGACCACGACCACATCACCCGTGCGCAGGGTCGAGATGAGACGCGCGAGGCGGTCGTTCCAGCTCTCCAGGATGTCGGGCGCAGGGTGGCGGAATCCCTCGATCGGGACACCGAAACGGGTGAGGTCTTCGCGCTGCTCGACGACCGACGGCATCCCCTCGCGGGCGACGACGAGGCCGACCAGACGCGATCCGTCGGGACGGGCCGTCCAGAAGTTGCGGTTCTGCTGCAGCTCGGTGAAGCACTTCGGGCACGTCGCAGCATCGTGCGGCAGGTGCAGGGGGCTCGTCAGAGCCTCGTCGACCGATGCCGTGGTCTTCGTGGGATCAATCGTCTCGCTCATCGCGCACCTCCGGCATCCATTCTGCCCTGTCGTCGGACGCCGCGGCGACCGGATTCACAAGAGACCGAGCGCCTGAACCGTCTCCCGCTCCTGGAGCAGTTCCGCCACGGAGGCGTCGATCCTGGTGCGCGCCCAGTCGCTCACCTCGAGCCCGTCGACGATCTGCCACTCGCCGTCGACGGAGCGCACCGGGAACGACGAGATCAGGCCCTCAGGGACCCCGTACTCGCCGTGCGAGACGACGCCGGCCGAGGTCCAGTCGTCGGTGCCCTGCACCCAGTCGCGTACGTGGTCGATGGTGGCACTCGCGGCCGATGCCACGGACGACGAGCCGCGGACCTCGATGATCTCGGCGCCGCGCTTGGCGACCCGCGGGATGAACGTCTGGTCGAGCCAGGCGGGAACGTCGCCCACGATCTGCTCGAGCGCTTCTGCGACCGGTCGCCCGCCGACGGTCGCGTGCGAGATGTCGGGGAACTGCGTCGCCGAGTGATTGCCCCAGATGGGCACGCGGCGAACGGTGTGCACGGGAGCGCCGAGTGTGTGTGCGAGCTGGGCCCGCGCGCGGTTCTCGTCCAGCCGCGTCAGCGCGGTGAAGCGCTCCGCAGGCACACCGTCGGCCGCAGCCGCCGCGATCAGGGCGTTCGTGTTGGCGGGGTTGCCGACCACCGTGACACGCACGCCTGCTGCGGCATTGGCGGCGATGGCAGCCCCCTGCGGGCCGAAGATGCCGCCGTTGGCTGCGAGCAGGTCGGCGCGCTCCATGCCAGGGCCGCGCGGTCGTGCGCCGACCAACAGGGCGAGGTCGCAACCGTCGAAGCCCACCGCGGCGTCATCGGTCACCTCGACGTGATCGAGCAGACCGAACGCGCCGTCCTGCAGCTCGAGCGCGGCACCCTCCGCGGCGCCGAGCCCCTGCGGGATCTCCAGCAGTCGCAGACGCACCTTCTCATCCGGGCCGAGCAGGTCGCCCGCCGCGATGCGGAACAGCAGTGCGTAGCCGATCTGTCCGCCGGCGCCGGTGATGGTGATCGTGGTCGTCATGCCCCGAGCCTACGTCCGTTGGAGGGGCCTCCGCTCGGAGTACCCTCGACGCATGACCTTCAATCCCGACGCCGACATCTCGGGCAACACCACACGTCGACGCGGACGCACGGCAGCCATCGCGGGCGGCGCCGGTGTCGGCGTGCTCGGCATCATCGCCCTCATCGCCGGGCCTCTGCTCGGCATCGACCTGACCGGGCTGCTCGGCGGGGGAGCCACGGGCGGCGGGAGCGAGCCCGCCGGCGGATCGGCCATCGAGAACTGCGACACGGGTGCCGACGCGAACGCCGACGTCGACTGCCGCATGGCCGGGGCACAGGTCGCGCTCGATGCCTTCTGGAGCGACAACGTCGAGGGCTACCGCGCGCCGGAGATGATCGTCGTCGACGGCGCGACATCGACGCAGTGCGGCACCGCCTCCAATGCCGTCGGTCCGTTCTACTGCCCGCCCGAGGAGAACGTGTACGTGGACCCCACGTTCTTCCAGCTCATGCAGCAGCAGTTCGGAGCATCGGCCGGCGATCTCGCGCAGCTCTACATCGTCGGTCACGAGTGGGGCCACCACATCCAGAACATCACCGGCTACATGGATCGATACCCGAACAACGGGACCGGTCCCGGCAGCAACGGCGTGCGGATCGAGCTGCAGGCCGACTGCTACGCCGGTGCATGGCTCGGACGGATGACGGAGCAGACGGATGCCGACGGCGACCCCTACCTGATCGCGCCGACGGAACAGCAGATCGAAGACGCCCTGAACGCGGCTTCGGCGGTCGGTGACGACAGCATCCAAGCGCAGTCGGGGTTCTCGAACCCGGAGAGCTGGACGCACGGCTCCAGCGAGCAGCGGCAGCGCTGGTTCGCCGAGGGCTACCAGAACGGGCTCGGGGTCTGCGAGCAGACGCTGACCCTTCCCGCTGACCAGCTGGCGCCGTGATCCCGACGCACGAATGAACGTCCGCTACCGTTGACGAAGCAGTCAGCACGACCGGCTGGGGGGCCGATGATGAAGAAGACGGATGCACTGTATCCACCCATCGAACCGTACGAGACGGGGGAGCTGCTCGTCGGCGACGGCCACCGCGTCTATTGGGAGGTCAGCGGCAACCCCGAGGGCAAGCCCGTGGTGTTCCTGCATGGCGGTCCGGGGAGTGGAACCTCGCCGTGGCAGCGGCAGTTCTTCGACCCGAAGCGCTACCGCATCGTGCTGCTCGATCAGCGCGGCTGCGGCAAGAGCACACCGCACGCGAGCGCCCCGGATGCCGACTTCCGTCACATCACGACGGCTCATCTGATCGCCGACATCGAACTCCTTCGCAAGAATCTCGGCATCGCGAGATGGCAGGTGTTCGGCGGATCGTGGGGCAGCGCCCTGGCCCTCGCCTACGCACAGGCGCACCCGGATGCCGTGACCGAGCTGGTGCTCCGGGGGATCTTCACGCTGCGCAGGGTCGAGCTCGAGTGGTTCTACGAGGGCGGTGCCGCCGCCCTGTTCCCTGATCTCTGGGAGAGCTTCATCGCGCCGATCCCGCTGCTGGAGCGGTCGCACATGATCGAGGCGTATCACCGCCGACTGTTCGATCCCGACCCCGCCGTGCACGTGCCGGCGGCGGTCGCCTGGTCGACCTGGGAGGCGTCGACCGTCACGCTGACGCCGAACACTGCGCAGATCGAGGCGATGTCCGACCCGGTGAAGGCCACCGCTTTCGCTCGCATGGAGAACCACTTCTTCGTCCATCGAGGCTGGTGGGAAGAGGGACAGCTGATCGCCGGCGTAGACGTCATCCGTCACATCCCGACCGTCATCGTGCACGGGCGGCATGATGTCGTGACGCCGATGATGACGGCCTGGGATCTGCACCGGGCGTGGCCGGAGGCGGAGCTCGTCGTGGTCGACGATGCCGGTCACGCGGCCACCGAGCCCGGCACGACGAAGGCGCTCCGCGCGGCGACCGACAGATTCGCCCGCGCGGCGCGCTGACCCTCAGGCCCGCAGCGCCTTCGTCAGCGTCTTGACGAGACCCGCGATGCGCCCGTCCACCCGATAGCGGGTCAGCCCCTCGCTCACGGTCGCGCCGGTGCGGGATGAGACGAACCACGGCGGCTTCGGCAGGATCGTGAATCGCCCGCCGCCGTTCGCGATCGGCAGAGATCGAGGGAACGGGCGGAACGGGCCGCGGAGCACCGAGCGTTCGACCCGGTCGAGCAGCAGCGCGTTGTGCACGATGCCGATGCCGCTGCCCACGTCGCCGATCGTCCCGCCCGGGAACGCGCCCCACGTGAGAGTGGGGGTGATGAATGCGAACGCCGTCCAGCTGTTGATCGCGATCGAGCCGTAGCGGAGTGCCGCGATCGCCCTCTCGAAGCCGGCCCCGAGCGACTTCTCGGTCGCGGGGTCGATTAGCAGGTTCGCGCCGAGGGTGCCCTGGAGCTTGTCGTTGGCGTGAGTCACGGCGGCGTCCAGGAACTGCTGGCCCGTGCCGGGCAGCGTCACGACACCCAGCACCGGCGCGAAGTACTCGGTGGTCTCCAGAGCCTTCGGGTCGTCGTCCGCGTCTATCTCGACGAGCAGCCGGTCACCCAGCACGAGTGCGTCGGGGTAGGCGTCGGTCGCGAGCTCCATCCGCGACGAGGACCCCGGGTACCAGATCGGGCGCTCCGGCGCATTGGCGTAGGCCCGTCGGAGGGCAGCGCGGAAGGCGTCGGCCTGGTCCCAGTCGGACGACATGATCACGACCTGACCGGCGATGCAGTTGTGGCCGCAGTTCTGCAGACGCATGGTGGCGATGTGCTCGGCCTGGTAGGTGAGGTCGGCGTCTGTCCAGGCGCCGGGAACGACGATGATCGGTGAGACGCCGCCGAGCTCTGCGGTGATCGGCTTCTTCAGCTGCGGGCGGTTCTCGCGCCGACGACGCGTGGTCGCTGCCGCTCCCGTGCCCTTCGACGGGCCCCACACGATCGTGTCGAACGTCGCCGCGGAGCCGGTGATGTGCACGTGCACGAGACCGGGGTGTGCGGTGAGGTGGGCGCCGACTTCGGGGCCGCCGCGGACGATGCGCAGGAAGCCGGGCTCGATGAGCGGTGCGAGCGCGCGCTTGTAGACCGGCACCAGGGCATCCTGCGTGGGATTCACCTTGAGCAGCGCGGTGCGGTTGTGGGCCAGCAGCTCGTAGAGCACGTCCAGCACCGGGATCGAGGTCACGTTGCCCGCGCCGAGCACCAGGCCGACGCCGCCCGATTCGGTGGGCGTGCGCTGCGCGAGACCGGCCGACGCGCGAGCGGCGCCCGGTGTGACGCCCGGTTCCAGCCAGACCTCGCCCGTGAAACCCGAAAGGAGGAAGGAATCGATTCCGGTCAGCGGGAAGGCGTGCACGCGAGTGCGCCCTCCCGGGGCGCGGTCGAGCGTGATCCCGTCGAGGGGGTTCGCGCCCTTCGCCAGACGAGACAGGGTCTCGATGTAGGCGTCGAGCGCACCCAGCACGCTGTACGGCCCACTGAGCCACTCCTCGCCGCGCAGCGGATGACGGGCATCGAGGCCCTTCGAGGCCGCGGCCGTGGTCGCCCAGTCTTCCGCGGTCGCGGCGACACTCGTGCGCACCGCGCGCAGCAGCGTGACCCGCTGGGCGACCGTGAGGGCCGACCAGGTGCGGGCTCCGGTCTGGAGGGCGTCGACAGCGGAGTCGAGGCGCTCTCGTTCGGCTTCGCCCAGCGTCGGGCCCCCGCTCTTCGGCGCACGCTTCGAGGGCGTGGCGGAGGTGGCGGTTGTGCTCGCAGAAGTCATCGACGTCTCCTTCGGACGGGATCCCAGCTTAGGCGTCGGAATCGGCGACGGCATCGATGTCCGCGCGACGCAGGCGGTACCGGCGCAGCGTCAGCAGGCTGGCGCCCATCAGCACGGCGGGCAGGACGCTGAAGCTGAGGACGATACCCGTGATCGCCGCCTCCGGCTGCTCGACGGTGGTGCCGGCGACGGTCGAGATGTACCCGGTCGCCGCGAGCGTCAGCGACACCGCGGTCGCTCCGAGTGCGAAGCCGACCGTCTCGCCCGCGGTCCAGATGCCGGTGAAGGTGCCGGCCTGGCCGGGCCCGCTCGTGCGCTCGTCGTGGGAGATCACGTCGGGGAGCATCGCCATCGGCAACGACTGCAGGCCTGCATAGGCGATGCCGGCCACGGCGACGGATGCGTAGATCCACGCACCTGGCGACCACACCGCGAAGACGAGTGATGCCGCTGCCGCCGTGAACAGGAGGCTGGCCATCGCGAAGGCCCGCTCCTTGCCGACCCGTCGCGCGATGACCGTCCACCCAGGGGTGGCCAGCAGCGCTGGTCCCACCAGCGCGACGAAGACGAAGGTCACCGCATCCTCCGACCGCAGCACCCAGGTCGCGACGTACTGCGCGCCGGCGAGCATGGTTCCCGTCGCGAGAGCCTGCAGCACGAATGTGCCCAGCAGTGCGCGGAAGGGCTGACTGCGACCGAGGGTGCGGAAGCCCGACATGTACTGGTCTCGCCAGGTCGAGGCGGTCACGGCCGTCGCGGGAGAGACAGCGCTCCGCTGGGCGGCGTCATCCGCGGTTCGAGCGGCCACGAGCATCCCGACGCCGATCACGACGCCCGAGACGATGCCCATCAAGAGGTATCCCCTGACCGGGTCGTCGCCCGCATTGCGCAGCGCGGGGCCGCCGGCACCGAACAGCAGGATCGCTGCGGTGAGCACGACGACGCGCCACCCGAGCAGACGCGTGCGCTCGTCGTAGCTGCCGGTCAGTTCCGCGGGAAGGGCGACGTACGGCACCTGGAACAAGCTGAAAGCCGTCGCGGTCGCCAGGAAGGCCAGCAGCACGCTGATCGCTCCGGCGACGGGACCCCAGGTGGGCGGTACGGCGAACGTGAGGGCGAAGAAGAGGGGGAGTGCGAGCGCGCCGGTCACCATGAACCCGCGGCGAGAGCCGGTGCGCGCGAGCTGGCGATCGGACGCGGCCCCGATCAACGGGTCGATCAGCACGTCCCAGATCTTCGCCGCCGTGACGATCAGCCCTGCCGCGAGTGCGGCGACGCCGAGGTTGTCGGTGAGGAAGTACGTCAGCACCAGCCCGGGCAGTGTGGCGTAGCCGCCGGTCCCGAGCGAGCCGATCGCGTACAGCGCGATCGTTCGCGGAGAAAGACGGACGGGCGCTCGTTCGGACCGAGCCTCGGTGCTCATCGCGCCAGTGTAGTGGCGCGATGCCGCGGGATCAGATCAGCGAGAGCTCGCGCAGCTTCGACTCGACATCGGCGTTCGACGGCTCGACGTGATGCGAGGCATCGGGGTACACGACGACGGGGATGTTGGTGCGACCCGAGATCTCCTTCGCCACGTCTGCGGCGGCGGGCTCGGCGACCAGGTCGACGTACGTGTACTCGACCCCGAGTGCATCCAGCTGCTTCTTGGTGCGGATGCAGTCGCGGCACCAGTCGGCGCCGAACATCGTGATGGTGTCGGAGGCAGGAGAAGTCATGCACCCAGCCTACGACCGCTCGGGTGAGGTGGCGCTGAGTGTCGAGCGGATCATGGTCGGACTCGCGCGAAGAGGGCCCCGTCGGCGCGGATCCGCGCGCATCTCTTGTAAGTAAGGGTGCCCTTACTTACACTGGGGGCATGAGCGGCGCATGCGAGCACCTGGAGGATCCCGACTGGGACGACATCGAAGGTGCCGTGCTCATCGCCGGCGATGCGGCTGACGCCGGCTTCATCGCGAGCATCGCTGCGCGGCTGCCGTGGGATGCCCAGGGCGTCGTCATCCTCGAGGCTGCGGCTCGCATCCAGTTCCGACACATCGACGTCCCGGACGGGGTGTCGGTGCGCTGGCTGGTGCGGGGAGACGGCACCAGGGCGCATACGCGCGGCGAACGCCTCGCGAACGCCGTGCACGCCTGGTGCCTCGAGTGGGCGTGCAGCGAGCCGCCGTCGCAGTGGACGGTGTGGCTCGGACCGCACACACCTCCGCACGTGGCGCGCATGGCGCGCAGCCTGCTCGGCGTCGCGAACTGACCGCCGGGCGGCGTGCTGCTCAGCGCGAGGCGGCGCCCGCGGGAGCGTTGGCACCCGCGGTGATCGCATCGAGTGCACGCCGCAGCGACGAGCTCGACGTGTGCGCCGTGTACGGGAAGTACACGACCTCGACCCCGACCTCGGCGAACTCGCGCTCCAGGCGCAGGCCCTTGTCGGTGCCGCGCCAGTCGTCGCCCTTGAAGAAGTGCGTGAACTGCACGTCGCGCCACGAGTCCATCTTCGACGGCGTCGTCTCGACGTAGACGTCGTCGACGAACGAGATGTGCTTCACGATCTCCGCACGCTCCGCGGTCGGGATGACGGGCTCGATGCCCTTCACCTGACGCAGCATCTCGTCGCTGACGACGCCTGCGATCAGAATGTCGCAGTGCTGCTTGGCGTGACGAAGTAGATTCAGATGCCCGACGTGAAACAGGTCGAAAGCACCAACGGCATAGCCGATACGCGTCCCCATGATCTCCCCAGATCAGTAATTCCCCAGTAAGCGGATCCCCATCCGCTTCGCGACTCCCACAGCCGCGGTTCGAGAGTCTAGCAGGTTCGGGTTTCTCTCTGCACAGGATCCCGTGGAACGATGGAGGCCGCACGCGATGCGCGTGGGGAACAGGGGGCGGACGTGGGGACACCGGTCACGATCATCGTGCCGACGTTCAACGAGCGCGACAACGTCGCCGAGCTCGTCGCGCGGACCGCCGTGGCGCTCGAGGGGTGGGACGCCGAGATCCTGTTCGTCGACGACAGCACCGATGACACGGCCGCTGAGGTCGAGCGCGTCGCGGCCGATTCTCCGATCCCCGTGCGTGTCATCCATCGCTCCGAGAACACCGGAGGGCTGGGCGGCGCCGTCGTCATCGGCCTCGAGGCGGCGGCCTCCGATGTCTGCATCGTCATGGACGGTGATCTGCAGCATCCGCCCGAGCTCCTTCCCGTCCTGCTCGCTCGATTCGCGCAGGGGGATGCCGACGTCGTCGCCGCCTCCCGCTACGTCGGCGGAGGAGACACGAGCGGGCTCGGCACGGCGGTGCGCTTCGGCGTCTCCCGCGTCGCGACCTGGCTGACCAGGGCGATGTTCCCGATTCGCCTCGCTCGCAGCACCGACCCGATGACGGGGTTCTTCCTGGTCGACCGCGGTCGCCTCGACGTGTCGACGCTCCAGCCTCGGGGCTTCAAGATCCTCCTCGAGATCCTCGCGCGCAACGACCTGCGCATCGCCGAGGTGCCGATGGAGTTCGCCGAGCGACGACACGGCACGTCGAAGGCGAGCTTTCGCCAGGGCGCGATGTTCCTCGAGCACCTCGCACGACTGCGCTTCGGCAAGATGTCGCTGTTCGCGCTGATCGGCGTGATCGGCGCCGCCGCGAACCTCGGGATCATGTGGGCGCTCACTGCTGCGGGGGTGCCGTACATCTGGGCGGCGATCATCGGCGCCGAGGTCACCATCATCGGCAACTTCGTGCTGCAGGAGCGTTTCGTGTTCGCCGACATGCGCACCGATGCGCGCGCCCTCGGCATCCGCTTCGCCAGTTCCTTCGCGTTCAACAACGTCGAGGCCGCGCTGCGGATCCCGGTGATGGCGCTGATGGTCGAGTCGTGGCACATCTCGAGCGTCGTCGCGACGGGGCTCTCGCTCATCGTGGCCTTCTTCGCCCGGTTCCTGTTCCACTCCCTCGTCGTGTACGCGCCTCGACGGCGGCGCAAGGGGGAGTCCGTCGGCGCCGAGCCGCCGACGGATACCGCGGCTCAGCGCGTGATCCGCGCCATCGACGTCGAGGTCATGAAGCCGGGCGAGCTCTAAGACTCCTGCGGCATCGACTCCTGCGGCATCGCGGTCAGTGCTGTCGGCGGTGACGCCTCTTGCCAGGACGCCTGGGGAGGTCCATAGTTGGCTCGTGGAATCCGAGGGCGGTCCCTCGTCATCTCTCACCTGGGTGCATCGTGCCGAACAGTCGGTGCGCACCTGGGAGCAGAGCCACGCCAGGGGAGAGGTGCCCAGCGTCTGGCCGTACGGCCTCGACGCGCTGCGCGACCATGCCGACGTCGAGCTGATCGATCTCGCCCCACCCGGCCGGATCGCTCGAGCCCGTGCTCGATTCGCGGTCGGGCCGCGGCCCGTCGACGGGCTCGCGCTCACCTGGGACGAGAACACGGCCTATCGGATGCAGACGACCCATCCGCGCACCCGATTCGCCACCGGTGTGATCTGGCTCACGGACATGGTCGAGACCGGCGACGCGCCGACGCGGATGGTCGCGATGCTGGGGAGGGCCGAGGCTGCGTGGGTGCTCAGCGAAGCGCAGGTCGAGCCCGTGCGGAGGATGCTGGGGCCTGGCGCGACTCGGGTGTTCGCCGTGCCCTTCGGAATCGACAGCGCGTTCTTCGTTCCGAGGTCGTATCCGGCCCGTCCGCGCATCGTGAGCGTGGGCAACGACAGGGATCGCGATCCCGCCACGCTGTTCGCGGCGCTCACTCGCATCCTCGCGATCCGTCCCGAGACCGAAGCGGTGGTGCAGACGCGGTCGGACCTCGCCCCGCCTGAGGGGGTGCAGGTCGTCCGGCACCTGCCGCACGCGGAACTCCGCGACCTCTACGCGACCGCGAGCGTCGTCGTCATACCGACCAGGCCGAACCTGCACGCCTCCGGGATGACCGTGGCGCTCGAAGCACTCGCGACGGCCCGTCCTGTCGTCGTCACCGACACACCGGGGATGCACCAGTACGTGAGCGAGGGCCGCACCGGACACCTCGTCCCCCCGGAGGATCCGGCGGAGCTTGCCCTCGCCGTGCTCCGCCTGCTCGATGATCCGGCGCACGCCGCAGAGCTCGGGCAGAACGGCCGCATAGAGGTGGAACAGCACTTCACGACGCAGATCATGGTCGCATCCCTGGCGCGAGGGCTGCTGCCCGCGATCTGACCTCGAGCCGACGACGGTCGGGGCGCTCTAGTGCTTCGCGCCGCGTCTTTTCACCCGCACGGCCGCGCGGAACGCATCGGCGTGCGCTCGACCGGCGTCGGCCCAGTCGCGCCGGGAGAGATCGGGTGAGCCCGTGAGCGTCGTCGCGGCACGCCAGGCCTCGACGACCGTAGGAGCGTCGAGCTCGCCGTCGTACATCAGAACCCACTCCTGGCCGACCTCGCGTCCGAGAGCCTCGTTCGCCTCGTTGCGGGGGACGAGCACCGGGCGGTCCATCGACAGGGCGGCGAGGACGCTGCCGGAATTGTGCATGAAGCGGTAGGCCAGCACGATGAGGTCGGATGATGTGGCGAGCTGGACGAGTTCGGCGTCGCTGAGGAAGTCGAGGTGCAGCGACACTCCGGGCAGGTCTGCGGTGCGTGCGCGGAGGTCGTCTCCGAGCTCGGGGGTGGACGGGCGTCCGCCGATGCGCAGGCTCAGCGCCGGTTCGACGGCGACCGCCTCGCCGTACGCGTCGATGAAGCCCTCCAGCCCCTTGTAGCGGCGGATTCCACCGAACGACCCGAGCTGACCCGGCACCCGCTCCGCCGCGGGGAACTTCGCGTACCAGCCGCGGTAGTCGCCGTGCAGGATCAGGCTGTGGGGGGTGCCGGGCGCGAGCGGAGTCGTCTCGTTGATGACGATCCGGTAGTCGGTGTGGCGATCGATGAAGCGCAGCAGCCACAGCCGCGGCGCATTGTCGTCGGGAAGCTCGATGTTGTGAACCGTGCGCACCACAGCGATGCGGCGCGAGAGGCGGTGGCGGAACACGAGTGCTGCGGTGAGCAGGAACTTGCCCGTGGACTTCCACCAGGTGGACCCGTGCAGCTTCGCCTCCGGCCAATGCCAGTGGAAGGCGTCGTAGCGCCCGAAGAGGGCCGTGCCCCAGGAGAAGCGCAGACGGGTGAGGCCCTCTGTGGAGCCGAGTGCCTCATCGAGCATCTTGTTGTACGGGTTCGTCGTCGGACGCGGAGCGCCCAGCGACTGCATCACGCGGATGGTCGATCCGGTATCGGTCATGGTCGTGTCATCCTCCGATGGGCGACGGTACTCGTCGTAGCGGCGGCCGAGGGCGGCGGCGATCGTGCCGCGGCCGCGGTGCACCAGGCGGGTCCCCCTGGCGTGGTGGGTGATGTTCGAGGTGAGTGCTCCGAAGGTCCTCCGCAGACCACCGACGACGATCCGCGCGACACCGCCGATCAGAGCCCGCAGTCGCAGGATGCCGCGCCGGGCCTTCCCCTCGGTCAACTGCAGCTGGATGCGAGTGCCGGCGTTCGCCGAGCTGAACGCGCGCTGCGCCGCCCAGGATCGGCTCAGCCGCGAGGCGACCACGAGGTCTTCGGTCTCGGACTCGTTGCACCACACGATCAACCCACCGCGCTGGGCGAGCTGGCGGGAGAAGAGAGTGTCCTCGCCACCACCCAGGCCGAGGGACGTGTCGAAGCGCAGCCCGAGCCGGCGGATGGACCGCAGGTCGAGGAGCAGGTTGCCGGCGGCGGCCACCTGCAGCACGGTGCCCGTCTGCCTGGGCGGTCGCCGGAACGTTCCCGATGCGAGCAGCCACGGATCGACGTCCTCGTCGAAGACCGAGATCACGCGACCCATCACCGCGTCGGCCCCGTGCTCGCGCCAGACCTCGATCAGCGAGGAGAGCCATCCCTCCCGGGGGATCTCGTCGTCGTCGATGAAGGCGACCAGATCGCGATCCACGCACTCATCCAGGATCCGGTTGCGGGCGGCGGCGATGCCCGGTGCGGGCTCGACGACGTAGCGCACCGGAAGGTCCGCGCCTGCGGCCACGTCGCGTCCAGAGCCTGCAGGGTCGTTGTCGACGACCAGCACGTCCACCGTGATGCCGAGGTCGGCGCACTCCGCGATGCGCGACGGCAGCGTGCGCAGCAGTGCCTCCAGAAGCTCCGGCCTCCGATACGTAGGTACGCCGATCGTCACCGCGATCATGTCGTTCGATTCCGGTCCCCTGGTCATCCGCCCCATCCCCATGGCAGTAGCGCGCCTCGACTCCGACGCCGGCTCATCGTATCGTGAACCCCTGAGACCGGTCTGCGGAGCGGGCTCGCGTATAGTCTTTGTCCTGGGAGTCGACGTCGGTCGCGACTCTGGGGAATTCGACCGGCGCCCGAGGCGATCCGCGAGCCGGATCCGGGGGGAGGATCGCGTGTCAATCGTGCACGGACGGCTTGCCGTGGTCGTGGTCAACTACGCCTCGGCCGGGCTTCTGCAGCGCAACCTGGTGACGGTCGAGCGGGAAGCGCGAGCGATCGCGCAGGACGCTCTCGTCATCGTCGTCGACAACTGGTCGAACGCGGACGAGCGTCGCGCCGCGCAGGACATCGCGCGCGAGCACGACTGGGTCCTGATGGAGCCGGAGGCGAACTCGGGCTTCGGTGGCGGCGTCAACCTCGGAGTGACGCGTGCGCTCGCCGAAGGGGCGACCGATGTGCTCGTGATCAACCCGGATGCGCACATCGACCGCGACTCGCTGCATCGACTCGCCTCCGCCACCGCAGCCTCACGCACGACGCTCGCGTCGCCGATGATCACGGACTCGGAGGGAAGAACGTGGTTCGCCGGGATCGACCTTCTGCTCCACGACGGCACCATGCGCGCTCGTCGCAAGCGCGTCGAGGGCGACACCCAGCCGTTCGAGCCCTGGCTGAGCGGGGCCTGCCTGTGGATCACGCGCGAGGTGTGGGAGCTCTCCGGCGGCTTCGATGACGATTACTTCCTGTATTGGGAAGACGTCGACTTCTCGCGTCGGGTGGTCTCAGCCGGCGGTTCCCTCATGCTCGTCGAAGACGCCAGGGCGGTGCACGACGAGGGAGGGACACAGCGCGCGGAGCCCGAGACCTCACGGGCGAAATCCGAGGGCTATTACTACTACAACATCCGCAACCGGATGCTGTACGCCGTGCGCCATCTCGATGACGCGGCCGTGCAGCGCTGGCGCCGCTCGATTCCCCGAACGGCCAGGGAGGTCATCCTCCGCGGCGGACGTCGACAGCTGATCCAGTCGGCCGCGCCGATCCGGGCCTACCTCCGCGGTGTGCGCGAGGCTCGCCGGATCGCACGGACGCACACAACGGTCCAGAAGGGCAGGAAATGGTCGTAGACGCCTACCATCGTCTCGCGCGTGCGCAGAAGGGGCATGCCCGTGGGGCCCCCGCGTATTCGGTGTACGTCAACCGCCGCATCGGGAGGGTGCTCGCCGCCGTCGCCTATCGGATCGGGCTCACCCCGAACCAGGTGTCGATCATCAGCGCGGTGCACTCGTTCGTCGCGATCGGTCTCATCGCTTTCGGGCCGGTGAACGTGCCGATGGGCCTCCTGATCGCCCTCCTTCTGGTGCTCGGGTATGCCTGGGATTCCGCGGACGGCCAGGTCGCACGTCTGCGTGGGGGTGGAAGCCCCCAGGGCGAGTGGCTCGACCACTTCATCGACACGCTCAAGATCGCCTCGCTGCATTTGGCCGTGCTGATCGGGCTCTACCGTGTCGTTCCGGAGACGCCGCTGCTTCTGCTGATCCCCATCGTGTTCAGCATCGTCGCGACGACCACCTTCTCCGGCATGCTCCTCAACGACCTGCTCAAGGGCAAGCATGCGGTGGCGTCGACTCATGAGCGTGGCGGGGGAACCCTGATGCGTTCCCTCATCCTGCTGCCGACCGACTTCGGCCTCGTGTGCCTCGTGTTCGTCCTGTGGGGGTGGACCCCGGCATTCCTGATCGGCTACGGCGCGCTCTGCGTCGCCGCCGTCCTGTTCCTCGCGCTCGCCGCGGTGAAGTGGTTCCGCGAGATCGGAAGGCTGGGTGCGTCCGCATGACCGACGAGAGGATCCTGGTCGTCTGCGCCGCCAACGTCTGTCGATCGCCGTTGGCCGAACTCGCACTGCGGCGCGGACTCGGGGCGGATTCCCCCCTCTCCGTGAGCAGCGCCGGTGTCCGGGTCAACGAGGGCGATCCGATCTGCTCCGCCGTGGCGTCGCTGCATGATGACGCGCAGTGGCAGGCCCAGGCCCAGTCGCACCGGGCGACGCCGGTCACGATCGAGCAGATCGAGCAGGCGAGCATCGTGCTCACGGCATCGCGCGACATCCGCGGCGAGTTGGTGCGACTCGCGCCGCGGTCCCGTGACTGGATGTTCACGATCAAGGAAGCCGCCCACCTCGGCGAGGGCTTCGCGTCGTCCGCGCCCGATCGGGTGGCGGAGTATGTCGCCCATCTCGACCGGGCCCGCTCGCGAGCCGTTCCCTTGACTCCGTCCAGAGGCGTCGGCGCCCGCCTGCGGCAGCTCTTCGGCGGCCGCACGACCGTCGATCCGACGAGCATCGCCGATCGCCACGGAAGCCGCGGACACCTGGAGACGGTCGCGGAGGTCGAGGCCTCCGTCGCGACCATCCTCGCTCAACTCGGAGGACATCGGCGCCATTCGTCCTGAGTGAACACTTGCGATATTCCGCTCCTCGCACTACGATTAGCCGATGCCGCGTTCTGCGCGGTTGAAGGGGACCCGAAGCCGAGGGGGCTTTGGGATGGGGAATCTGGGTTCTGGGGAGCTGCAGTGTTCAACGTTTCATCATGCCGTTCTGGGGACGGCACTTCGCGATCGCTACGCGCGATACTCGTCGCGCCGTTGGTGGCGCTCGCACTCGTGACGGCCGGCTGCACCGCAGCGCCAGACGCGTCGGAGACGCCGGCGCCTGAGGGCACCAGCACCACCGACTGGACGCCGCCCGCCGACACGGAGGCCGAGGGCCCCACCGAGGGCCCGGCTCTCACGGAGGAGAACGGGGCGCTCGACGCCCCGATCACTCTCTCCACCGATGTGGTCGTCACGATCGACAAGATCTCGACCACCACGATCGAGCCCAAGACGCCCGGCGAGTACGCCGGGTCTGCGGTCGTCGTCACACTGTCGGTCGCCAACGACTCGAAGCGCGCACAGAGCGTCGACTCCGCGGTGGTCAGCCTCGTCACAGACGACGGTGACATCGGGGTCGCCACCACGGCAGGCCCGAACAAGCCCCTGCAGGGTGAGCTCGCCGCCGGTGCGAAGACCACCGGCACCTATGTGTTCATGCTCGATCCGACGCAGGGGCGCTCGGTGAAGATCAGCGTCAACTACGCGGCGGGGGAGCCGGTGGCGACGTTCGCCGGCCAGCTTTCCTGACGCTCGCATACGCGCACCATCGCAACATTTCGGTATTTCGTTCTTGCACTAACTCACTTTCAAAGAAGAAAACTGGCGGCTGGGGAGTCACTATGGGGAACACATCGACCACGAGGCGGGCGCTGAGCGCGCTTGCGTCTGTCGTGACGGCGGCGTTGCTCGTCGCAGGCATGACGACATTGGGTGCGCAGGCGGCGTCGGCAGACGTCCCGTCGACGCCACCGCCCCTGCTGCAGCGCGACGACAACGTCGTCACGTCGGACCCGATCCCGACGGTGCAGATCGACAACGGCTATGTCTGGGCGCAGGCGATGATCGGGTCGACCGTGTACGCGGTGGGCAAGTTCGACAACGCCCGTGCGCCCCTGGCCGCACCCGGCACCAGCCTGACGGCGCGTTCCAACGTTCTCGCCTATGACATCAACACGGGTCAGCTGCTCTCGTTCGCCCCGCAGGTGAACGGCGTGATCAAGGCCGTCGCCGCGTCGCCCGACGGCACCCGCATCTACATCGGCGGCTCGTTCAACTCGGTCAACGGTCAGGCACGCTGGAACTTCGCGGCCCTCGACGCCACGACCGGCCAGCTCGTCCCCGGCTTCTCGCCGTCGATCGGCGGCAGTGGCGTCTACGCCCTCGCGGCCTCCGGATCGAGTGTCTACGTGGGCGGTCTGTTCACCCAGGGCAACGGCACCGCCCGCAAGAACCTCGCCGCCTTCAGCGCCACCAACGGCGCCCTGCTGAACTGGGCTCCGCAGACCGACCTCCAGGTCGATGCGATGGTCATGGACCCTGCGGGTCAGAACGTCATCGCTGCCGGTCGCTTCTCACAGGTGAACGGCGACCTGACCATGCGCGGCGCGGTCGCGCTGGACAAGACGACCGGGGCGGTGGACTCGTCGTGGGCGCTGCCGCAGACCGTGAAGAACGGCTCGAACACAGGCAGCAACTCGGGCAAGGCCGGCATCTTCGGCCTGGCCGCCGATTCGACGGCCGTCTACGGCACCGGTTGGGTCTACGCCAACGCCAGTATCGGAAACCTCGAGGGAACCTTCGCGGCGGAAGCCGGTACCGGGCAGGTCCGCTGGATCGCCGACTGCCTCGGCGACCACTACGGCGTCTACTCGACGGGCGAGGTCGTTTACACGACGAGCCACACCCACGCCTGCGGCACGATGAGCCTGCACCCCGAGCAGAGCCCGCGCACGCACCGCTACTCGGAGGCGTACACGGCTGATGCTCGTGGAACGCTCGGCAACCAGCCTGCAGCCGGCACCACCTACAAGAACTGGGCGGGAACCCCTGCTCCGTCACCGTACGCCTGGACGCCCGACTGGGCAGTCGGTGTGACGACGGGCATGGGGCAGGCCGGACTCTCCATCACCGGTACCGGCAACATGATCTCGATCGGCGGAGAGTTCCGTTCCGTGAACAACGGTCGTTTCGAAGGTCTCGTGCGCTTCTCGACGAACCCTCCTGGCGGAGCCAAAGACGGCCCCCGTCTCTCGGCGGCCAACTGGACCGGAACCGCACAGTCGTTCATCCCTGGACGGGTCCGGGTCTCGATCCCGGCCAACTGGGACCGCGATGACCTGACGCTCACCTACGAACTCCGTCGCACCGGCACGGCTGATCCGGTCGCCACGACAACCGCCGACGGAACCTGGTGGAAGCGATCGGCCGTCATCCTCGAAGACAAGTCCGCCGAGCCGGGCTCGCAGCAGGAGTACACCGTCGTCGCGAAGGACGCCAGCGGCAACACGGTCAGCAGTCAGGCCATTTCGGTGACCGTCGCGTCGGGAGCCGTGTCGAGCTACACCAACGCGGTGACCGCCGACAACCCTCAGCTCTACTACCCGCTGGGCACCGCACCGCAGGACTGGGCCGGATCGAACACTCCGGTGTTCGGCTCGGGTGTGAGCTCCTCGTCGTCCGGTGTGGAGAACACCGCAACAGGGGCGTCGACCTTCACCGGTACCTCCACGGGCCGCGTCTCGACGACCGACAAGGTCGCCCCGCCCGCGGAGTTCTCGACGGAGCTGTGGTTCAAGACCAACACCACGACCGGTGGCAAGCTGATCGGCTACGGGAACGCGGCCTCTGGCGACTCCACCAGCTACGACCGTCATCTCTACATGACCAACAACGGTCGCCTGATCTTCGGCACCTACCAGGGCAGCACGCAGACGATCCAGAACTCCACGGCGCTGAACAACAACGCGTGGCATCACGCGGTGGCGACTCAGGGCGCAGACGGCATGAAGCTGTATGTCGACGGCGCGCTCGTCGCGTCCGCACCCGGTGCGACCAGTGCAGAGAACACCCTGGGGTACTGGCGCATCGGTGGTGACAACATCGCCAGCTGGCCCTCCGCGCCGAGCTCCAAGTACTTCAAGGGAGCCCTCGACGAGGTGGCCGTATACCCCTACGCGCTGACCGCAGCACAGGTGCAGACGCACTACGGCATCGGTAAGGGCTTCCAGCCGCCGACGGCCGCGTTCACAGCGACACCGACCGATCTCGCTGTGGCGTTCGACGCCAGCGCGTCCGCGCCGACCGGCTCGGCCACGATCACCGGCTACAGCTGGAACTTCGGCGACGACTCGGCGACGGCCTCGGGTGCGACGGCCTCGCACACCTACGCGGCTGCCGGCACCTACACGATCAAGCTCACGGTCACGGACAGCAACGGCCTGGCCACCACGACCGAGAATCCCGTCGTGGTCGAGGCGGCGAACGTGCTGCCCACCGCCTCCTTCGAGGTGACGGGCGCCGGGCTCTCGGTCTCGGCGGACGCCTCCGCCTCGGTCGACTCCGACGGCACGATCGCGTCGTACGACTGGAACTGGGGAGACGGTTCGACCTCGACCGGCCAGGTCGCCAGCCACGTGTACGCCTCGGCGGGCACGCGCACGGTCACTCTGACGGTCACCGACAACCGCGGTGGCACGGCCACGACCACGCGAGAGGCCGTCACGACCCACGCGAACCCGGTCGCGACCTTCACCTCGACCGCGTCGGGGATGAACGTCGACGTCTCTGCCGCAGGGTCTAGTGCCTCCGACGGCGCGACGCTCTCCTACTCCTGGAACTGGGGCGATGGCAGCGCGGCGGGCACCGGCGCGACCGCCGGTCACACCTACGCCCAGCCGGGCGCGCATGACATCACCCTGACGGTGACCGACAGCCTCGGCGGATCGGCGAGCGTCACGAACTCCGTGACGGTCCAGGAGCAGGTGTTCGCCGCGTCCGACTCGTTCGGTCGTGTGGTCTCGAGCGGTTGGGGTGCGGCTGATGTCGGCGGCACCTGGGCGCCCATGAGCGGTTCGGCCGCCGTCACCTCCGTTGCAGACGGAGTCGGCAAGGTGAACCTCTCGCCGGGTGAGACCCGCGAGATGCTGCTGCAGGGCACGTCGCTCCTCGACACCTCGGCACGGATCACCTACACGCTGGCCTCCGGTCCGTCGACGGGTGTCGCCTACGAAGGTCTCGGTGCACGCCGCTCGGGTTCGAACGGCTACCGGGCGCTCGCGTGGCACCGAGCGGACGGGAGCACGTGGCTCGTGATCCACCGCAACGGTACGGCGATCGCCAGCACCGCTGTCGCCGGTCTCACCTGGACCGCAGGAAGCACGTTCAACCTCGCCATGGAGACGACCGGTTCCGGAACCACGACGATCCGCGCGAAGGTGTGGGCTGCCGGAGCCGCGGAGCCTGCCAACTGGCAGCTCTCCACGACAGACGCGACGCCGGCACTGCAGACGGCCGGCGCGCCGACCGTCTTCTCCTACCGTGCGGGCAGTGCGACCGGTAGCAACCTCGCGAGCTTCGACGACTACACGCTGAAGAACCTCGGCGTGGTGGCACCGGAGCCGGAGCCGGAGCCCGAACCCCAGCCCACGAACGTCGCCCCGACGGCCGCGTTCACGGCGACGGCTACGGGCCTGACGGTCAACGTCGACGGTGGAGCATCGACGGATTCCGACGGCACCATCGCTTCCTACGCCTGGAACTTCGGCGATGGATCGACGGGCACCGGAGCAACGAGCTCCCGCGCCTACGCTGCGGCGGGCACCTACACGGTGACCCTCACGGTGACGGACGACAAGGGTGCGACCAACACCGCCACCCAGCAGGTCACGGTCACGGCACCGCCGGTCGACCCGCAGCCTGAACCCAACCCGGCCGCGCTGGTGAGCGATGAGTTCGACCGTACGGCTGGTCCCGGATGGGGCTCGGCGGTCACGGGCGGCGCCTGGAGCATCGCCGGGGGCTCGCAGGCGGCGGCGACCGTCGCCGACGGCCAGGGCAAGCTGAGCCTGGTCGCCGGAGACACCCGCCACGCGACGCTCAACACGACCTCGATCGGCGATGCGATCCTCGAGACGCAGTTCCGCGTCGACCAGGCTCCTGCCGCCGGTGGCGCCTACATCGGTGTCATCGCGCGACAGACTGCTGCCGGGAAGTACTTCGCCCGTGCGTGGCTGCGTCCTGACGGCACCGTGTGGCTCGTGGTCCACCGTGAAGGGACGGTGCTGCTGACGCAGGCCGTACCCGGACTCGTCTGGGCGGCGAACACGTCGTACAGCCTGAAGGTGTCTGTCACCGGATCCGCATCGACCGCCATCTCGGCGAAGATCTGGGCGACCGGCACCACGGAGCCGGCGAACTGGCAGCTCAACGCCACGGACGCGACCGGGCTGGCGGCAGGTTCCGTCGGTCTCAGCGGCAACCGGTCGGGCAGCTCGACGGCGCCGCTGAACGTCTCGTTCGATTCGTTCCGCGTCACCGCGCCCCAGTAAGATCCTGACGCATGGCCACTGCTGTTCCGATCGCGCTCCTCGCCGTCGGAGGAATCGCAGCAGTGGCCATCGTCGTTTTCGTGCTCCGGCTGCTGCCGCGCACCGCTTTCGTGGTGTGGGCCTGCGTGCTCTTCTTCGTGCCGCTCTGGGTCGGTGTGAACGTGGGCTTCTACTGGGCGGCGATCACTCTGCTCACGGCTCTGATGATCATCGTCAACTGGTCGGTGGTACCGCTGCGTGCTGCGGATGCCTGGGTCGTGGCGTTCGTCATCGTCATCGTGGGGCTGTACAGCTTCGGCACGGTCGACCTCGCATCGCTCGTCGCCGCACTGCTCGAATGGGTGATCCCGTACCTCTGGGGTCGCGTCGTGCTCGCACGGATCGGTGCGGAGTGGGTCACGTCGACGATCGCCGTGGTCGCGATCGTCGCGGCGGTCCTCGGCATCGTCGAGTTCTTCACCTCGTTCAACCCGTTCGTCCTGATCCCCGGATCAGGCGTCGTCTACGACACGTGGAGCCCGCTCCAAGAGCGGGGCGGCGTGCTGAGGGTCGAGGGAGCCTTCGGGCACTCGATCGCCCTCGGCGCCGCACTGGCGATGTCGTCGGCGTTCGTCGTGGCGACCAAGTGGCGGCTGATCCCGAAGATCGGCGGAGTGGTGATCCTCGCGGTGGCGACCGTGCTGACCTTCAGTCGTGCCGGTCAACTCACCCTCGTGCTGACGCTCGTGCTCTCCACCTTCCTGATCGTCGGGGTGTCCAGGAAGTTCCGGATCTCCGTCGTCGTCGCCGGTGTCATCGGCACCGCCATCGCGATCCCGATCATCGACTCGGTCTTCGGGGCGGCAGGGGAGGAAGCCGGTGGCAGCGCGGACTATCGCACCGATCTGCTCGTCCTCCTCCAGCAGGTGCAGCTGTTCGGCAACCCCGGCGACTGGCACTCGCTCGTGTCGGGCGACTACTACCTCGGCTACTTCGCACGTTCCGTCGACAACGCGCTCGTCCTCACGCTGCTCCGGTACGGCTATGTGCCGACCCTTCTGATCATGGCGGCCCTCGTCTGCGCGGCGATCATGACCGTGCGACGCTCCACCCGGAGCCCGGCGTCGATCGCCGTCGTCGGTCAGCTGCCGAGCCTGGTGGTCGTCGCGCTCATCACGCAGTACAGCATGTTCCTCTGGTTCTGCGTGGGGCTCGCGATCACGTGGGCTCGTGACGCCGACATGCTGCGCGGAGCGCGTGAAGTGCCTTCGGAGTTGCGGCAGGGATCAGCCGATCCGTTCGCGCCTGCAGCAGGGCGCAGAGCAGTGCCTGGACAATCATGAAGTCGTCGAAGAGAACACTCCTCTAGAATCGAAGTCTCAGGGGGGAATGGGGAGTCATGGGCGAGAGCCGGGTGAGTCTGCGCGTCATCGCCAGCTCGTTGCGCAAGTTCTGGTGGATGGTCGTGCTCTTCGGGGTCGTCGGAGCCGCAGGTTCCTACGGTTACGCCTCTCTGCAGACTCCGCTCTTCCAGGCGACGACCTCGCTGTACTTCGCTCTCAACCAGGGCACCAGCGCATCCGACCTCAATCAAGGCTCGGTGTACACGCAGAGCCAGATGCTCTCCTTCGCGCAGCTCGCGACGAGTTCGCGGGTGCTCGATCCCGTCATCGAGGAGCTCGGTCTCGACACGACGCCGCGTGCTCTCGCGCGCGACATCGAGGTCACGATCCCGCAGAGCACCGTGACACTGCGCATCACGGGGATCACCGATGATGCGAAGGCGGCCGCCGAGCTGGCTGACGCCGTGGCTGAACAGCTCATCATCGTGGTCAAGGACGTGGCGCCCAAAGACCCGCAGGGCGAGTCCACGATCACCGCGCAGGTGATCGATGACGCCGTCGTGCCCGAGTTCCAGTTCACACCGAGCAAGCCTCGGGATGCCCTTCTCGGAGGCTTCCTCGGTGCCGTCCTCGGACTCGCCATCGCGGCGTTGATCGGTGTGCTCGACACCCGCATGCGCACCGAGGAGACGCTGACCGAGGCGGGTGGCGATCCTGTGCTGGGCGTCGTCTCGAAGTCTCCGCTGCTGGCCATGCGAGGCATCGCCGTCGCCCAGGAGCCACTGGGCCACACCTCGGAGGAGTTCCGTCGCATCCGCTCGGCGCTCGCCTACGCGAACGTCTCCTCGCGGGTGAAGGTGCTGTTGGTGACGTCGGGCATGCCCTCCGAGGGCAAGTCGACCGTCTCGGTGAATCTGGCCATGACCCTCGCCGGGCTGCGCAACTCCGTGCTGCTCATCGACGCCGACATGCGGCGGCCGCGGGCTCACGAGCACGCCGGCATCGACGGCTCGATCGGGCTGACGAGCGTGCTGCTCGACGAGGTCGAGTTCGAGGTCGCCAAGCACAGCGTGGCCGACAGCACGCTCGACATCCTGCCCGCGGGCACCGTCCCTCCGAACCCCGCAGAGCTGCTCACTTCCGCGCGCATGGCGCAGCTGCTCGACTTCGCCGCGGCGGAGTACGACTACGTGGTGATCGACTCTCCTCCGATCCTCAGCGTGGCCGATGCGAACCTCTTCGCAACCCAGACAGACGGCGTGATCCTCGTCGTCGACGCGACGAAGACTCGTCGTGCCGCGCTCGCGAAGAGCATCAAGTCGCTCGAGTCGGGTGGCGCGCGCATCCTCGGCACGGTGCTCAACCGCGCCCGCCCGGATCGGCATCGCAGCGAGTACTACAGCGACTGAGGCGTCGTCGGGCCAGGCTCGGAAGACGCAGCAGCGCAGCATATCGGTGAGACGCTGTGTCCGTTTGTCTTTGCCCGGGTAGCCGGGTATTCTTCATGAGTTGCGAGGGGGACTCGCTCTTTGCTGCCGGGGTTTAAACTGCGGCGGAGATGCGGGGTGATCATGAATCTGCCCCAGAAGACGGTGACATCGTGTCCACTCCGTTCCTCGATCTCGCATCACGTGAGACCTCCACTCCGCCTCACCGACACCCTCGAAGGGTTCTCGCCGGCGCACTGAGCGCTGTCCTGGCGGTCACCGCCGCGCTGACTGCCGTTCCCGCGTCGGCGCTCGCAGACGACGCCGTGCCCCTCTCCCCGCGTGCGGCGTCCACCGACACCCCGGTCATCGACGACGACATGGATCGCACGGTCGGCTCGGGATGGGGTTCGTCTCCTGAGGGCGCATGGCGTGTGGTGGAAGGTACGGCGAGCGTGTCGGGCGAACAGGCCCAGCTCGCCAGCCGCAAGCCGGGAATCACCGCCAGAGCCACTCTCGACGGCGTCGCTGCGGGCGACGTGGACAGCCGCTTCTCGCTGACGGTGCCCGAGCTTCCCGTCGGAGGGCCGCTCTACCTCTCTCAAGCGGTTCGGGTCTCCGGCGCCGACTCCTATGGTGTGCGCGTGCGCGTTCATCCCGACGGCTCGGCATATGTCTCGATCGTGCGGCTCTCCGACCTCATGCGTGTGCAGCACCTCAGCGAGCGCAAGCTGCCCCTCACGGTGACGAGCGGCACGACCATGACGGTCGCGCTCAGCGTCACCGGTGCGAGTCCTGTCGAGCTGGGCGCCAAGGCCTGGGAGTCGAGCGCTGCCGAGCCGAGCGACTGGCAGGTGACGTACACCGACGATTCCGACGCCCGCATCCAGGCCGCAGGCGGCTACGCGTTCGCGCTCTACACGTCCTCAGGGGCCCGCACCGCTGTGCCGGTCGGCATCGACGACGTCACCGTCACCACGCCCGCGCTCACGACCGAGCCGTCGCCGGAGCCGACGACGGAGCCGTCGCCCGAGCCGACGACTGAGCCGTCGCCCGAGCCCACGACCGAGCCGTCGCCCGAGCCCACGACCGAGCCGTCGCCCGAGCCCACGACCGAGCCCACGACCGAGCCGTCGCCCGAGCCGACTCCGACTCCGACTCCGACGCCCACCCCGACCCCGACGCCCACCCCGACGCCGACTCCCACGCCGACGCCGACTCCGACTCCGACGCCGACGCCCACGCCGGTGCCCCCGGTGACGGAGCCGGTACCCCCGGTCACGCCGGAGGGCGTGCGTGGGGAACCCGGTGCCAAGGCCCCGGGGACGCTCTCCTATGACGCCCCTGCAACGGCCGTCTACGTCGCTCCCGCAGGATTCGATGGAGCGTCGGGGACCAAGAACTCACCCGTCAAGACGATCGCTGCCGCGCTGCGGGTCGTCCCGAACGGCGGCACGATCGTCCTTCGCGGCGGGACCTACCACGAGGAGATCGTGGTGCCTGCGCAGAAGCGGGTCACCATCCAACCCGCACCCAACGAGTCGGTGTGGCTCGACGGTGCGAAGCCGGTCACCGGCTGGAAGGCCTCGGGAAGCGCGTGGGTCGTCGATGGCTGGAGCACGGCTCTCGACGCGAGCCCGACGTACACCAAGGGCGCTCCGGACAACACGGCGGCGGACTGGCGGTTCGTCGACCCGGCCCACCCGATGGCCGCGCACCCCGACCAGATCTGGGTCGCGGGCGTGCAGCTGCGCGAGGTGGCCTCCGCATCGCAGGTCGAAGAAGGCACATTCTTCGTCGACGACTCCGCCAAGCGTCTGGTGATCGGCACGAACCCGACGGGCAAGTCGGTCGAGGCGAGCGTGCTCACGCAGGCTCTCTCGATCCGCTCGGCGGGCTCCGAGGTCAGGGGAATCGGAGTGCGCCGGTACGCCACCAGCGTTCCGCAGATGGGCACCGTGGTCGCAGCCGCCCCGAACGTCTCGCTCACCGACGTGACGATTCGCGACAACTCGACCACGGGCTTCTACTCCTGGGCGCCGGCGACCACGCTCACGCGCGTCTCGCTGATCGGCAACGGCCTGCTCGGCGGAGGTGCGTCGCAGGCGGACGGACTCACGGTGACGCAGATGCTCTCGGTCGGCAACAACGCCGAGCACTTCAACCATTCGCCGGTGTCAGGAGCCTTCAAGGTCACGCGCACCCGCGGGGTGACGGTGAAGGACAGCGCGTTCACCGGCAATGACGGGCGCGGCCCGTGGTTCGACGAGTCCGTGCTCGACGTCGCGTTCACCGGCAACGACGTGATCGGCAACACCGGCCACGGCGTCATGGTCGAACTCTCGGAGCGGGCCGTAATCGCCGACAACGTCATCGCCCGCAACGGCGAGTTCGGTCTGTTCGTGCTCAACTCCGGCAACGTGAAGATCTGGAACAACACGTTCGTCGGCAACGGCAACCGCAACATCAGCATCGGGATGGACTCCCGCCGTGCCTCCGACCCGAACACCCCGGGGCACGACCCGCGGACCCGGTACGCGCCACAGGCCTCGTGGATCGTGCGCAACGTGGTGATGTCGAACAACGTCATCGCCGAGAGCGCCGGCAACTGCTTGGTCTGCGTGCAGGACTTCTCGCTGCAGTACACCGGATCCCAGATGGTGTCGAGCGTCGAGGGCAACCTCTACCACCGCACGTCGCCGGGGACCCCCAGGTGGTTCTCCGCGTGGTCGAAGGGCTCGGTCTCGAGAGACCCTGCGGTGACCGACACGCTCGCCGCGTTCACGGCGGCGACGGGCCAGGATCGGCGCTCGCAGTTCGTCGAGGGCGCGCCGGTGGTCGACGGCGGCTATGCGCTGCTGCCCGCGTACGCGGCCGCACAGGGATCCGTGGCGGTTCCGGTGCCGTCTGATATCGCCTCAGTATCGCGACTCCCCGGCAACGGCGCGACGCTGGGGGCCCTGCCCCGGTGACGATGTAAGTATGGGCTCTCTTCTCGCTGTCGGCGCGCGTGCGCTGACGATGGTCATCGCGCTGGTCTGCGGCGTCCTCACGACCCGGATGATCATCGGCGGTGCCGGCGTCGACAGCTTCGCCCTGTACACGCTTCTGACGACCATCCCGTCGCTGCTGACCTTCACCGACCTCGGCAGCGGGGCGGTGCTGGTCAACGCCGTCGCGACGAGCGAGAACGTGCGCACGGATGAGAAGCTGCGTTACCAGCTCACGTCGGTCGGGCGCGTGCTGCTCATGTTCGCGGCCACGGCGATGGCGATCAACACCATCCTGGTGCTCACCGGGGCCTGGGAGCTGGTGTTCGGCGAGGCAGGAGGACGCCCCGGCGCCTCGCTGGCCGCGTTCTACTGCGTGACGATCTTCTGCCTGGGCATCCCTCTCGGCGTCTGGGCGCGGATCATGCTGGGACAGCGCCGCAATCACATCGTGATCCTCCTCCAAGGGCTGATCTCTCCGCTGACCATGACCGGTGTCTGGCTGATGCTCACGTTCGGCGGCGAGAACCTGCACTCCTTCGTGGCCATCGCGTCCTTCGCGGCATCCTTCCTCGTCTCGGTGCTCGGAATCCTCATCACGGCGCGCACCACCTCGCCCCTGATCCCCTCGGCCGCGCGGATGGTCCTGCGACCCCGGCGGTATCCGGGAGTCCGGGTGATGGATGTCGGCTGGCCGATGCTCGCGCAGATGGTCACCTATCCGATCGCGGTCGGCTCCCAGCGGTACGTGATCGCTCAGCTGGGCGGCCCCACCGACGTCGCCGAGTACGGTGTGGCCGGGCAGGTCTTCTTCGCCCTCAACGGCCTGGTGATGGCGGGCGGACTCGCGCTCTGGCCCCATTTCGCGAAGAGCAGGCACGATGGCGACCTCCGGCGGGGGCCGTTCCTGCTGTCGGCGCTGTTCGCCGTCGCCATCGGGCTCGCCACGGTGATGGTGTGGCTCGTCGGTCCGTGGCTGTTCGGGTTCATCACGCAGGGCGAGCTGACCGTGCGTCCCAGTACGATCTTCGCCTTCGGCCTGATGATCATGATGACCGCGGCGGTGTATCCGCTGGGCATGTTCATCATGGACAAGCCGGGCATCCGCTTCCAGGTGATCCCCACCCTCAGCATGGCCGCCGTGGGGATCACGCTCTCTTTCGTGCTGACGCCCGTGCTGGGAATCGCGGGACCGCTGATCGGCGTCGCCTTCGCGCTCGTCGTCTGCCAGCTGATCCCGTTCTCGATCTACATCGTCCGGAACAAGAAGCGCCTGACCGTCGGAGACCTAGAGCAGGTCTAGCCGCGCGGTGCGCGACCGTGGCAACCGTGCCGGATGGGTGGGGGAGTCAGCCCCGCATGCGGGGCGTCAGCCCAGCAGGTGCGTGGTGATGCTCGAGCGGTACACCTCGGGCGCGTGACGGCGGAGGGCCTCGCCACGGCTGTCTGCGACGGTCGACACCATCTCGTCCCAGCGGGTGTCGATGTCGGTCAGAGCGGACGCGATCGCAGCGGAGTCGCCGGCGGTGACGAGCTGCGCGGTGCCGTAGCCGCCTGCCGCTTCCCGGAGACCGCTGCTGTCGCTGGCGATCACCGGACGCAGCGCGAGGATTCCCTCGACGGCGGTGTTCCCGAAAGGCTCATCGATGCGCGAAGGCACGAGCAGCACATCCGTCTTCTCGAGGAACGGCCAGATGTCGGTGTGGAATCCGGCGAAGTCGACGGAGACCCCGGCTTCTGCGGCCTGCGCGCGCAGATCGCGCTCGAACCACTCATACCCCTCGAAGACTGCGCCCAGGAGGGTCACATCCACAGGGCGCCCGGCGGAGTGCAGCCGGGCTGCGGCCTCGATCACGAGGTCGGGTCCCTTGCGGGGGGAGAGTCGTCCGATATACAGCACACGGAGCGGTCCCTCGGTGCGAGGACGGGGAGAAGTCGGCTGCGCAGGAGAGGCGACACCGTTGTAGACCACGTGCGACCGACGCGCGAGGGCAGGAAGCGCGGTTCGGATCGTATCCAGGCTGAAGCGACTGTTCACCAGCGTGCGGTGGGAGGCCAGGTGAGGGGAGTAGAGGATGCGGTTGACGAGTCGGTTGCCCGATGCCTCGGCCTCGTGGACGTGGCTCACCGACCGGATACCCCGCAGCCGCGCGATCAGCGGCCATTCGGGGATGATGATCGTCGACACGTAGACGACGTCGGGGCGCACTCGTCCGATCAGGCGCCACGCGGCACCCAGGCCGCGGAAAGTGTCGCGGAACAGCTTCGGCAGGCCCCGTGGCGTCAGCAGGACCTTGCGCAGCACGAGCATCGACACGATGACGACCTCGGCGCCGGCGCTGCGGAGTTCGTTCACGAGCAGTCCGGTACTCGGGAGGGCCACGACCACGCGTGCGCCCGCCTCGACGAGGCCGATCGCGCTCTCGAGCAGCATGCGATCGGAGCCGAACAGCTCGGCGCCGGGATGCACGAGCAGAACGGTGTGCTTCTTCCTCTCGCCGCTCATCACGCCCCCGATCCGGCAGGCGCGGGGACCCAGTCTGTCGACCGGCGACGTGCCCGTCGAGCGGAGGGGTGGATCGTCGCGCGTTCGGCTATGCGATGGGCGAGTGCTTCGTATTCGTCGGCGACGTCGTCCCAGCGGAACCGGGTGCGCGCGATCTCCTGCACGGCCGTGGCGCGGGCCTCGGTCGATGTCGGGTCGGCCTCTGCCGACACCACGTGCTTGGCGACGTCGGCAGCATCGGAGAAGAACCAACCGTTGCCGTCGAGCACCTCCCGGTTGAAGGGGACGTCGAAGCCGATGACGGCGGTGCCGGCACCCATCGCGCGAAGGAGCGACGGGTTGGTTCCGCCGACGGAGTGGCCGTGCACGTACGTGAGTGCATTCGCATAGAGCGCGTCGAGCAGCTCCTGGTCGTACACGCCGCCGACGAGCCGGATCCGTTCGTCACCATCGGCCACGCGTTCGATCTCTTGGGTGTATCCCGCGCTGTACGGTGCGGAGCCGACCACCACGAGAGGCAACTTCGCGTCGCTGTCGCGGTAGCCCTCCACGATCTCGAGCACATGGTTCTCCGGCTCGAACCGGGCCACCACGAGGTGGTATCCGCCCGATTCCAGCCCCATCTCGGCGACTCCGCGCTCGGGCAGCTGATCGAGGATGGGGGCGCCGTAGCGGATGAGCTCGGTGGGCACATCGAACTGGTGCCGGTAGTAGTCGGCGATTCCCGGCGCGTCGGCGATGAGAGCATCGGCGGTGCGCACCCCGAACTGCTCGGCCCAGCGGTAGTAGGCCTTGCCGCGCGGTCCCCACTTCGAGCGTCGCCATTCGAGCCCGTCCATGTGCAGGGCGACGGGTGCTCGGCGCATCCGGAGCAGGGGCAGGAACGGCGAGTTGGCGGCGTTGAAGACGAAGGTCGCGTCGGGCCGGCGTCGGAATATGAGGTGCAGGGCCGACAGCCCCGTGTGGCTCAGCGTCTCGATCTGCTTGACGGGGACCGCGGGAAGGTGGACGACCCGCATTCCGAGGTACTCCTTCTCACGCCGCTCGGAACCACGGGTGTACACGACGACGTCGTGACCGCGGTCCGCGAGCCGGCGCCCGACCTCTTCGATGGCGGTCTCGAAACCGCCGTATGCCGCGGGCACTCCTCGGGTCCCCACCATCGCGATGGTGAGGCGGTTCGAATTGCTCATCCGATCAGTATGCCCCGCTGGGCTGCACCATGACTTTGGCGGTACGCCACATGATCTGCAGGTCGTTCATCACGGACCAGTTCTCGACGTATCGCAGGTCGAGGCGCACGCTCTCGTCCCAGGAGAGGTCGCTTCGTCCGGAGACCTGCCACAGGCCGGTGATCCCGGGCTTGATGTACAGGCGACGGAAGACGGTGCCGTCGTAGGCGGTGACTTCGCTCGGCAGCGGCGGTCGAGGACCGACCACGCTCATGTCGCCGATGAGCACGTTCCAGAACTGCGGCAGCTCGTCGAGTGAGAGCTTGCGCAGCACCTTGCCGACACGGGTGACGCGAGGGTCGTCCTTCATCTTGAAGAGGAGACCTGCGCCCTCGTTCTGCTCCTTGAGCATGGCGAGCTGCTTCTCGGCGTCCGTCTTCATCGAACGGAACTTGACCATCTTGAAGCGGCGGCCGTCACGGCCGACGCGCTCCTGGAAGAAGAAGACGGGACCGGGCGAGTCCATCTTGATGAGCAGCGCGAGGACAGGCGCCAGCAGGCCGATCGGGATCAGCGCGAGCGTGGCGACGGCGACGTCCAGTGCCCGCTTCAGCAGGTGCTGTCCGCCTTCGTAGGTCGGGATCTGCACCTGGATCAGCGGCAGGCCCTCGACGGGTGCGAAGGAGATGCGCGGACCCGCGACGTCGGTGAGTCGGCTGGAGAGCACGAGCTCGGCAGCGGTTCCCTCGAGCTGCCAGCTCAGCTGCTTGACGAACTCCGGCTCGCCTTCGGGGCGGCTCGCCACGATGATCGTGTCGGCGCCGACCTCGGCCGCGACCGACGACACGGAGTTCACGTTCCCCAGAACCGGGAACCTCGTGTCGTCGATCACGATGTCGCGCGCATTGCCGTCGAGGAGCGTCGCGCCGACCACCTGGTACCCGGATGCGCCGATCGGGTGCAGCGTGCGGACCACATACTCCACGTCGTCCCTGTTGCCGACGACGAGGGTGCGGGAGGCGAATCTCCCCTGGGCGCGCTGCTTCTGCAGCCAGTGGCGCCACAGCCACCTGGTCACCAGAAGCGTCAGCACACCGACGGGCAGCCCCAGCAGCAGCGTCAGTTGCATCGACTTCCATGCGAGCAGGACCGCCACGATGGCGATGATCCCGAAGGCGAGTCCGGTGGCGTGCGCGACGCCGCGGTACTCGGTGGCGCTGGCGCGGAACAACGCGGCGTCCCGCGTGTGCAGCGCGCTGAGCATGAGGTACCACAGCGCGGCGAGCGGGATGCCGTTGCGTAGGACCTCGGGCACGGAGACGCCGGTGGCCAGCTCGACCGCTGCCGTCAGACCCATCGCGAACAGGATGACAGCCGCATCCGTCGTCCGCAGCCGCATCCGATAGCGACGCTCCCACTGACGGCGCCGTTCCAGAGTCGCCGAAGGGCGCGGTGTGACCACCGTGCGCGTCACCGACTTGGTGGCTCGCGGAGCTGCGACCGGCACGAAGCCGGTACGAGCGATGCTCAGGGCATCCTCGACCGAAGTCATGCCGAAGCCTCATGAGCCGTGAATGTACGCAAAAAAACCCAGTGCGACATGTGATTCCCCAGTTTCCCCAGACCATGAACCCCACGTTCACGGCTTTCGTCTGCGTCCCGACCCCTCGGGTCCTGCTGAAACTCCCCGTGATTCCCACATCACGGAGTGCGTTCTCATCGTCCCAAACGATGATCGCTGACAGCAGGCACTGCAGACCTTGACCACTGTAGCGGAACATCGCCGCCACGGGAAGGTAAATCTGATGAATGGATGAAAGAAGGTTGCGAGGAGCCCTTGAGCCGGGGCTATTCTGTCGCGGTGACCGTGAATACAGACACTGCGCGCTTCCAGCTTCGACCGATGCTGCCACGCGACCCTTCTCAGCCGCACCGCACCGCGAGCCCGCTCGAGCTCTTCTTCGATCTGGTCTTCGTCGTTGCCGTGAGCATCGCCTCCGCACAGCTGCACCATGCGCTCAGCGAGGGGCACTTCCTGCACGGCATCACCTCCTACGCGATGCTGTTCTTCGCGATCTGGTGGGCCTGGATGAACTTCACCTGGTTCGCCACCTCGTTCGACACGGACGACTGGCTCTATCGGGTCACGACGTTCGTGCAGATGGGTGGGGTCCTCGTCTTGGCTGCGGGCATCCCCGGGGCCTTCAACGAGGGGGACTTCACCCTCCCCGTCCTCGGCTATGTCGTCATGCGCGTCGCGATGGTGACGCAGTGGTTGCGGGCATCACGGTCGGCAGGCCCCCTGCGGTCGGCCACGCGTCGGTACGCTCTCGGCATCGCCGCAGTCCAGGTGCTGTGGATCCTGTTTCTGCTGATCCCGGTGGGCCCGCTGCAGATCGTCGCGTTCGTGCTCTTCGTGCTGGCCGAGATCAGCGTCCCGGTGTTCGCCGAGTACCGCAGGCAGACTCCGTGGCATCCACACCACATCACCGAGCGCTACGGGCTGTTCACGCTCATCGTGCTCGGAGAGAGCCTGCTCGCCTCCGCCAACGCGATCATCGACGCCCTCGACAAGGTCGAGAGCCTCGGGCCGCTGATCGCCATCTCGGTGCTCACCCTCGTGGTCACGGCGTCGCTGTGGTGGATCTACTTCTGGCCGCCGCACCAGCGCGCCATCACGAGCTTCGGACGCTCGCTCCGCTACGGCTACACGCACTACTTCGTGTTCGGGGCGGCCGCCGCCTTCTCCGCCGGGATCGAGGTGGAGCTCGACGTCCTGACCGGGAAGAGCCACCTGTCGAGCATCGCGGCATCACTCACCGTCACGATCCCGATCGCGATCTTCCTCCTCGCCATCTGGTGGATCGCCATCCGTGAGAACGCCGACCGTGTCGTGAACACGGTGGTGCCCTCAGGTGCGGTGCTGGTGCTGCTCGATCCGGTCCTGCCGATCCCGGTCACGCTCACCGCCCTGGTGCTCGTCGGCATCGTGGTCGTGCTGGTGCTCCGCCCCCCGGTCGCGCCCTCGCGCATAGACAAGGCATAGATCGGGCAAAGTCTCCTGATCGGAAGCTCCGCGACGCTGAGGACACGCAACAGTCCGTCGAGGAGGAGACAGATCATGAGTATTCCGGAACCCACCCAGACCCCCGATGGTCCCGCGTACGAGGGGCGCCTGCTCGATCGTCGCGATGAGGAGATCGTCGATCAGGGGGCCGCCTTCGATATCCGCACGCTGGTGACCAGGCGCGGTGTGCTCGGACTCGCGGGTGTGGGTCTTGGCGCCGTCGTGCTCGCGGCCTGCGCGCCGCCGGCGTCGGTCGGGTCGGCGAGCCCGACGCCGACGACGTCGGGGCCCTCAGGAGACGATGCCGTGAGCGTCGGCGAGATCCCCGACGAGACGGCAGGGCCCTACCCGGGAGACGGATCGAACGGTCCCGATGTGCTCGAGGACTCGGGGATCGTTCGACAGGACATCCGCTCGTCGATCGACGGCGGTGCGACCGCCGAAGGTGTTCCGCTCACGTTCGCGTTGCAGGTGATCGATCTCGCGAGTGGGGGAGTCCCCTTCGCGGGCGTCGCGGTGTACGCGTGGCACTGCACGGCGCAGGGCGAGTACTCGATGTACTCCTCCGGGCTGGAGGATGTCACCTACCTGCGCGGTGTGCAGGTCGCCGATGCCGATGGCAGAGTGTCGTTCACCTCGGTGTTCCCCGGGTGCTACTCGGGGCGCTGGCCGCACATCCACTTCGAGGTGTACCCGGATGTGGGCGCGATCACCGACTCGAGCGCGGCCATCGCGACGTCGCAACTGGCCCTTCCCGAGGCGGCCTGCGCGGCCGTCTACGCAGAGGCTGCGTATGACGGCTCCGCGAGGAATCTCTCGCAGATCACGCTCGCGAGCGACAACGTCTTCGGTGACGACTCCGGTGTCCTGCAGGTGGCCGCCGTCACCGGAAGCGTGCAGGGCGGGTACTCGGCCACGCTCGCGGTCGGCGTCGACACGGCGACCACCCCGGCTGCGGGCGGGGGCCAGGGCGGGTCGGGCGGCGGGGGTCGGCCGCCGTCGAGCTGAGCCGAAACCGTGGATGGGGGGCCGGGTGGGCCGGTCTGCTATGCTTATCGAGCAGCGTGTGTGCATCGCCCCTCTCGGCCGCCACGTCGCCACTGATCAGGGCCATTACGGACCGCGCACATCGATGCGTGCGGAATCCGCCCTCGGTCTCACATCTTGCGGAGCGCCACGCGTGTCCGCCACACAGCAATGAGCATGACCATGAGCACCACCACCTTTCCCCCGTCCGATCCGTTGACCTGGAAGCAGGCCGACACAGATGTGCACGTCGCGACGCGCGGCGGCGAATTCGCCGGCTTCGTCGAGTTCGACGGCAGCGCGCACCTGGTGCGCGACAACCACGGCGCCGAGCTCGGCGTCTTCGACTCGCTCGATGACGCCTTCCGTGCGCTCGAAGACGCGAACCAGCCTTCCCGACGTGGGCCCGTCTTTCCGTCGATGCTGCCTCGGGCCTGGCGTCGCCGCACCCGCCGCGCCCGCGCCTGAAATCAGCGATTCACGCACAACGAGCGTGGTCCGTCAAGGGGTGCGGATGTATTCCCGAAGGCGCATGTGGGCGGGGCTACTGTGAGGTAAGCGTTGGGCATCTGCCTTGGGCTTCCACAGCTCGAGGGCTCCGAACGTCAGGAGAAGATCATCTCCATCACACAGATCGAACCGACCGCGGCAACGCTGGGCCCGATTCGTCAGACTTACTCCGGCAATGCGGACTTCCCGCCCATGGCCCAGGCGTACAAGCAGGTGTCGCAGGTGGTCAAGGAGACCGGCCTGCTTCAGCGCACCCAGTGGTTCTACATCTTCGTGGCCGCAGGCATCGCGGTGGCCCTCGGCGGCCTCGTCACCGGCTTCATCCTGCTCGGCGACAGCTGGTTCCAGCTGCTGATCGCTGCGGGGCTCGGCATCGTCCTGACGCAGATCGCGTTCCTCGGGCATGAGGCCGCGCACCGCCAGATCCTGAGCACGGGGCCTGCGAACTTCAAGCTCGCGCGCATCGTGATCGCCAGCATCGGCATGAGCTACTCGTGGTGGGACTCGAAGCACACCAAGCACCACGGAAACCCGAACCAGGTCGGCAAGGACCCCGACATCGAGGTCGACACGATCTCGTTCCTCGAGGAGGACGCCGCCAAGGCGAAGGGCCTGATCAAGCTGATCACCCGCAAGCAGGGTTGGCTCTTCTTCCCGCTCCTCACCCTCGAGGGGCTGAACCTCCACTTCCTCGGCCTGAAGTACCTCATGACGACGAAGAACGTCAAGGGACGCTGGACCGAGCTCAGCATCATCGCGCTCCGGTTCGCCCTCATCCTGGTGCCCGTGTTCATGATGCTCCCCCTCGGTATGGCTTTCGCCTTCATGGGGGTGCAGTTCGCGGTCTTCGGCGTCTACATGGGAGCCGCGTTCGCGCCGAACCACAAGGGGATGCCGATCATCGAGCCCGGCGCCCGTCTCGACTTCTTCACCAAGCAGGTGCGCACCTCCCGCAACATCAGCGGTGGATGGTGGACGACCTGGCTCATGGGCGGCCTCAACTACCAGGTGGAGCACCACCTCTTCCCGAGCATGCCGCGACCGCACCTCGCCAAGGCGCGGGAGATCGTACGCGACTACTGCGCGGCGAACGACGTGCCCTACACGGAGACCAGCCTCGGTCGGTCCTACATGATCGTCATCGAGTACCTGAACCGGGTCGGACTCTCCGCCGGAGCAGATCCCTTCGACTGCCCGGCAGTCGCGCAGTTCGGCCGGGGGTAGCCACCAGACATCACCGGGCCTGATCAGTCCGGGAACGACAGAGGCGCGAGCAGGAATCCCTGCTCGCGCCTCTGTCGTTCGTGGGTCTACTTGGAGGACTTCTTCTTGGTCTCCACCACGTCGATCGTGATCTTCTCGAGCGGGCGGTCGTCGTCGAGCTCGTCCTCGAGCACCTCGTCGCCGAGGAAGGTCTCCTCCGGAACCTCGTCGGCGATGACCGTCGCGGGCGCGGGCGCTGCGGGCGCGTCCGCTCCGGTGATCTCCGTGGGTAGCGAGTCGTCGGAGAAGATCCCGTCGGGACGGATCAGCTCGCGCACCTCGGCCATGAAGCTCGTCAGCTGCTGCTGCTGCCACCGCAGCTGACGGGTGCGGTCCTCGGCGTCGTGCAGCACCGCAGTGGTGTGGCCGGTGACCGAGTCGACGATCTTCTGGGCCTTGGCGCGAGCGCGCTCGAGCGTCTCACGAGCGCGGACCTGAGCTTCGGCCTCGATCGCCTGCGCCTGCGAGCGGGTCAGGCGCTCGTAGTCCTCGGCGCGTGCCGAGATGCGCTGGGCGTGCTCGAGCGATGCCGTGACCTGCTCGTTCGCGTCGTTGGTGATCCGCTCCGCGTGAGCGACGGCCTGGTTGTGCAGCACGAGGAACTCCTGCTGCGCGTCGTCCTGGCGGCGGGTGAGGGTCTCCTCGAACTCCAGCACACGGGCGTTCATGTCGCGCACATCGCGCTCGGCATCGGCACGCAGCTGGGTCGTCTCGCGGGTGACGAGCGAGCGCAGCGCGGCCGCGCCCTTCTCAGCTTCGGTACGGATCGCCGTGGCCTCCTGTGCGGCCTGGTTCACCTTCTCCGCGGCGTGCGCGGCTTCGCGCTCGATGCGTGCCTCGTGCGCCGTGTACTCGGTGTCCATCTTCAGGCGCACCTGATCGGCGTCACGCTGCGCCTGGGCGGTGATCCGCTCGGCGTCGGCCTCGGCCTCAGCGCGCTGCGCGGTCACTTCCTCACGGGCAGAGGTCATCAGACGGTCGGCCTGCACAGCCGCGTTCTGGATGAGCACGTTCGCCTGCTCCTCGGCGACCCGCAGGATCGCCTCGAACTGCTGGCGCGACGGAGCCTCTTCGCCGTCCGGCTGCGGAGCGTCGACGAGTTCGGAGGTGAGGGTGGCGACCTGCTGCTCGGCGTCGGACACCTTCGCGTTCGCGGCCGTCAGTTCGCTCTCGAGAGCTTCGCGAGCCTTGCGCTCTTCTTCCCGCACCGCCTCGACGGCTTCCTCTTCGCGGGCCTGGGCCTCGGCGACCTCTGCGGCGGCCTGCTTGAGCTGGTTGCGGAGAGTCGAGAGCGCCGCGTCGACCTCGGCCTTGTCGTAGCCGCGGAAGCCGACGGTGAACGCACCCTGCTGCTCGCGGGGCGCGGTCTCGATCAGCTGGTCGAAGAAGTCCGGCGAGCGCTCGCCGTCGCGGTCGGAGGTACCGGGAGATTCGCTCATGGGTTTCTTGCCTTTCTGGCGGGGCCACACCGGGAGCGGCGGCTCCATCCCGACAGTCGGGACGGTGTGGACCGGAGGAGGTCGTCAGGGCGCACGCCACCACCGTGACCCGGCGGAGGACCGGCGGGCAGGGCGCGCCCTACAGCCTAGTTGCGTCTGCTGAATGTTTCGCCTTCGTCTTCCTGCTCCGCCGGCGCTACGGTCGAGGGCGCTCGATGCGCCGGGTGGTCAGGCCTCGTTCACCCAGCGCGCGTTCCTGTCGTCGAGAGGCTCGCCGCGCACGTATCGCACGGGTTCTCCTGGGGCGACCGCGACCTCGCGGACCTCCGCTGCGGCGGCGATGCGCGAACGCAGATCGGTCCACAGCTGCACGGTCTGCGGAAAACCGAAGTACTCGCGGAAGGTCTCGATCTGCATCCGGGTTCCGTCTGCGACGGGAACGAGCCGGGCGACCGTGTCATCGGGCTCGACGAACCGGATGCCGTAGGCGCCGTCGCTGCGGATGACGTACTCGCGCTCCTTCGTCGCCATCGCCGATGCCACGATCTCGCGAGCGCGGGGTTCCGCGGCCTGGATCACCACTGTGGTGCCGAGTTCGGTGAGCGCGGCGTCGAGCTGGTCAGAGGCGAACTTCTGGCCGGCTCGGGCACCGGCCTCCGAGGCTCCGCGGCCCAGGCGGCTCTTCAGGATCGGACCGCCGATGATCAACGCGAGGATCGGCAGGCCGAGGAGAAGGTACGCAGCAGCATCCACGGGCACAGCGTATCCGGACACCTGACGTGCCCCTCGCGCAGGGCGCGTCAGACGGAGGTCATCAGATGGTCGAGCACCAGCTCGCCCGACGCGTTGAGAGCCTGCATCATCTCCGCGATCAGTCGAGGATCGATCGGTGGCTGCTCGGCGGCGTCGTACCCGAACTGCAGGGGGATCGCCGGGTGGATCCAGACGGTGGCGCGCTTGTCCACGCCGTCGGTGACGGGGCGCCAGGTCATCATGAAACTCTCCTGGCGGCGGAGCTTCGTCGAGATGACGATCTTCAGATGCGCCAGCGTCGCGTCTTCGATGAGGATCGGATCCGAGGTCCCGTCGTAGCGCAGTCTGCCCATGAGAGAACGCTACACCGCGCGCGTTCTGCCTCTTCTGCGGCCCGTGCGCAACCCCCTCTGCGAAGGGCCATCGGATCGATACCGTCGCAGCATGACGACAGTGGAATGACAACGAGGAGGGCGGGGTGCAGACGATGGCGCGTACGCGGATTGCGCTCAACGAATCAGAGTTCTTCCTGGCGCAGGGCCAGGACGTCGCGGAGCTGAGAGGCCGGATGGAAGGAACGATGCGCGCGGGCGGTGGGTTCGTCGAATTCGTCGTGGTGGGCAATCGCGCGGTGAGCGTACTGATCACCGCGGCGACGCAGGTCGTGATCTCCGTCGAGACGGTGGAGTACGACGCGCGCGACACCGGGGACAGTGCCGTGCCGTACGGCGGGGAGTACGACCTGCTGTGATCGCGGGCCGTGGGCTCCCGAGACGGATGTGCGGGAGCCTCGGCCGCGCTCTGCGGCGCAGCGCGGCGCACTGCTACGGTGACGACGGTGGGCATCGCGCCCCTGGGGCCGTCGAACAAGAGGAACTTCGAGATGAAGGGTCCGTCCCGTCTGCGTCTTGGTCGTATCGGGATCGCCACCGCGCTCGCGGTCGTGATCGGTGCGCTGGTGCCGTCATTGTCGGCGAGCATCTCGGCGACCGCGGCCACCGATGGGCAGATGGTGTATCCGGCCTCGGGCAACATCCAATCGAAGGTCGGCGACGGCTGCCGTGGCAACTATCGGGCGCATGAGGGTATCGACATCTCCGCCGCCGGTGGCACGCCGATCCTCGCCGCGTACAGCGGCGTGATCAAGTCGCGGACGGTGAACAGCGGCTACGGCAACTACACCGATGTCGAGCATCCGGGCGGTTACGTCACCCGGTACGCGCACATGGCTTCGCCGGGAACCTACGCTCCCGGCACCCGGGTGGAGCGTGGACAGCAGATCGGAATCGTGGGCAACACGGGGAACTCGCCGGCGTACCACCTGCACTTCGAGGTCCGGCGGAACGGCGCCGTGTACACCGGGATCAACGATGGCTTCGTGTGCCTGACGAACGTCGCGCGCGGAGGGACGATCCCCCTGACGTTCCCCGGACTGCGCACGGAGTCCGGCCCTCCGATCCCGCCCGCTGACTTCACCGGCGACGGCAGGTCCGACCTGCTGCTGGTGGCGGGCAACGGCGATCTGCGCCTGCGGGCAGGAACGGGTTCCGGAGGCTTCCAGGCTCCGACGACCCTGGTCAGTGGCTGGGCCGGCGACCGTCGGCACCTCACGCGCGCCGACCTCAACGGCGACGGACGAGGGGACGTCCTCGCAGCCAGGACGGATGGTGTGCTCGAGTTCTCTGCCGGCAACGGTGCCGGAGGGGTGGCGGCGCCGGTGGGCATCGGTGCCGGCTGGTACGACATGCTGCACGTCACCTCCGGTGCCGACTACACCGGCGACGGGAAGCAGGACGTGGTGGGTGTCTCGCCGGGCGGTGTCCTCGTCATCTACCCCGGGAACGGTGCCGGCGGCCTCGGGGGAACGCCCAAGACCGTCGGCGGCGGCTGGCACGGCTTCCACTTCCTCGTCGGCGGCGACTTCAACAATGACGGGTGGGGGGATCTCATGGCGATGAGCGACAACGGCACCCTCTACTTCTACCCGCGGGTCTCGGGCGGGGCCTCGCCGCCGGTCGTCGTCGGAAGCGGATGGCTGGAGTTCACCGCGGCGACGGGAGGGGCCGACTACGACGGCGATGGGCGAGCCGATCTGCTGGTGCGCACGGCGGCGGGCGAGCTCTTCTTCTATCCGGGCAACGGCGACGGCGGATTCGGCGCGCGGAGGCTCGTCAGCGCCGACTGGGCCGATCACCTCGCCATCGAGTAGTCGACGGCATGCCCGCCGCGTCCAAGAGCGCGGCGTAGGGTGGGCGCATGGCCGAGCCGACGTTCGAGGAGATCGCGGCGGGGTTGTGCTCCGGGCCTCCGGAAGAGTTCGTATCCTCGCGAAAGGCGCGCGCGGAGGAGGCCGGGCAGGCTGCACTCGCGTCGCGGATCATGGCTCTGCGCAAGCCCTCGATCGCGGCGTGGGTGGTGAACGTGTTCGCCCAGGAGCGGGCCGGGCAGCTGGCAGAAGCCTTGGCGTTGGCTCGGGAACTTCGTGAGGCGCAGGACGACCTGGATGCCGCGGCACTGGCGAAACTCGGCCGTGAACGGCGTCTGCTGACGAGGAAGCTCGCTCAGGCCGCGGGAGAGCTGGCCGCGTCGCGGGGCGAGCGTGTCACACCGTCGACGCTCGAGGCGGTCGAGCAGAGCATCTCCGCCGCCTTCTTCGACACGGTGGCGGCGTCTGCCGTCGCGTCAGGGCGGCTGGTGCGCGCCCTCGCGCCCTCGGCGACGGCGACCGATGTGCGCGACGCCGTCGCGGGCGAGCTGCCCGAGCTGGAGCCGCTCTCAGCGCCCGCGGTGGACGAACTGCGAGAGCGAAGGGCCCGCCGCGATGCGGAGCGCGCGATCGCCACGGCCGAGAAGGAACAGGCGTCGGCCGAGCGCGAGCTCGCCGAACGTGATGCGGCGCTGAGGGAGCTGCGTGCCCGGAAAGACGAGCTCAGCGCGCGTGTTTCGGAACTCGAGGCCCAGCTCTCCCGGACCCGCGCCGATCTGACCAGGGCAGAGCGCGACCTTCCGGAGGCGGAGCAGCGCCGGGTGGACGCGACGATGAGGGCGGATGCTGCGGCCAATGCCCTCGACGCGGCACGGAAGGCGAAAGACGCGCTCTGAACGGCGCCGGCGATCCGTGGCGCTTGCGGCGCGGGAAGGTCAGAGCGGGCGGTGGATGAGGCGGCCGCGGAGAAACGGGAGCACCGGGGCTCTGTATTCCAGAGCTGATGCGTCCTCGGGATCGAGAACGAGCTCCGCCTGCCCGAAACGCCACATGCGGTTGTAGAGGTAGACGCCGATGGTCGTGTGCCGGTCGGCGGGAACCTGCCAGGTGCCATCGCCCCACTGCGTCGGCTGGCCCCGTCCGCCGATGACGAGCGTCGGCCTGATGCCCGCATAGAGCGCGAGGCGCGGCCTGTGCATCGTGAGCTCGATCCGGCGGGTGCTCATCTGTGCTCCTCGTCTTGGGGCTCCCGGTCGAACGGTGACACGGGGTGGGCTCGCCGGGGAAAAGCGAAACTCTCTGCCATGCAGAAGCTGGCGAGGGTTCTTGAGTGATTGTAGCGATCACTCTTGTGGCTCCGACTGGCAGCGATCTGGTGGCCATTCGGCTTTCCGTTGGAGGTTGAAGTGGCTTCTGCTGAGCTACCGGCACAACACCGGCACGGTAGGCAGCTACCTTCTGAACGAGTTCTCGGCGGGTATCAGGATCGTGAGTTACGCACGTCCCTCAGCCGCGAGATCTTGATGATCAAGAGGCTGAGCGCCACCGTCAAGGTTGCGACCAGAACGGCGGCAGCGAACCAGGATCCGGTCAGGGTCATGGCCGGCGAGGTACCCACCTCCGAGGAGCCCTGAAACGAGGCGACCAACGGGATGGTGATCGTCAATCCGCCTGTGAACGCCGCAGCGGCACTGAGCATCCCCGCGATGAGGAGCAACCCGGTGGAGATCATGAACGCGTGAATCACGATCAGCACGACACCGGCTCTCGTCGCCACTGAACTGCCGCCCAGATTGCTCCCGGTGGTAGTCATCGCACGCACCGCGCGGTGACGCCATTCTTCGTGGACAGCTGCGCGCTGACTGATTCCTCGAGAAGCCCATCACCCAGGTTGTGGAGTGCGCTGGAGACCTCTTGGGCTGTCACCGCCTCGCCATCCAGACATGAAGCGGCTTCGGCGAACGCTGGTATCGCGGTGAGCATAGGCTCCGACAGCGCCTCCGTGACAACGATCTTCAGCGACTGGTGTGCATTCATCAGCATCTTCAAGATGTCCCCGTGACTCGATGGTCGAATCCAGCGATTCGTTATGAGCGTAGATGGAGGCCACTGCGCCGTCTGTAGACACTTCGGGGGACAAGGTCCATGTCCAGGGCACTTCGCCTCGCTGAACTCGCTCAGTACGCGTGGGTTCCGCGTGCTCGACAACCGGGCCGAAACAGCCGGGGGAGCGGGCGAGAGCCAGACGTGCCCGGGGAAAAGCAAAACCCCCGCCATGTAGAAGCTAGGCGAGGGTTTCTGGGCTGATTGTAACGATCAGCCGTGTGGCTCCGACCGGCATCGATCCGGTGACCTTTCGATTTTCAGTCGAACGCTCTACCAACTGAGCTACAGAGCCGCGCGACCGGCGAACCTGTCGCGTCCTAGACGAAGAGCCCTCTCCGAAGAAAGAGCTCATCGCACGGAGCGACCCTGACGGGACTTGAACCCGCGACCTCCGCCGTGACAGGGCGGCACGCTAACCAACTGCGCTACAGGGCCATACTTGTTTTCAATTATACCGGAAGGTGTGACCCCAACGGGATTCGAACCCGTGCTACCGCCGTGAAAGGGCGGCGTCCTAGGCCGCTAAACGATGGGGCCGAGTCAGTCCCGGGGGACTTCCTTGCCGACGCTCAAGCATAAGGGATGTTTTGAGTAAATCGCGAATCGAGGGCGTGGTGCTGCACCCCGGGCGTGTTCCGGGGGGACGATCGAGGTGTCGGGAGCGGGCGAGATCGCCGCGATGCCCCCTGGTGCGGATGTGAAAGTTGTTGTTAGTGTGGCAACTGTGAAACCGGCGGAAGGGGCCGTGTGAACGACAAGATCACGCTGGATGCTGCAGTTGCTGCGGCGTCCGAGGACTGCGGCTGCGCGCCCACTCCGACAGAACGCCGTGCTTTCGGCAAGATGGGCATCAGCCGTCGCGGTGCCCTCGGCATCGGCGCGCTCGGTGTCGTCGCGCTCAGCGCCTTCGGCATCACCAACGGTGTGTCGGCGGCCTATGCCGCCACGTACCCGAGCTGGGACGATGTGCAGCGCGCGAAGAACAACGAGGCGGCGAAGGCTGCCGAGGTCTCGCGCATCGAGGGACTGATCCAGTCGCTCACGCAGAAGGTCGCCGAGACTCAGGAAGCCGCGAAGGTCGCGTCGGCGGAGTTCTATGACGCTCAGCAGGCCTACTTCGCTGCGGCCACCGAAGCCGACTCCATGCAGGCGAAGGCCGACGAGCAGGCTGCGGTCGCCGACAGCTCCGCCCGCAAGGCAGGGCAGGTCGCCGCGCAGCTCTACCGCAACGGCGGCGACGACACGTCGATGGAACTGTTCTTCGCCGGCTCGGCGAACAACGCCGATGAGCTGCTCGCGCGCCTCGGCACGATGGACAAGCTCCTCGAATACAACCAGTCCGTCTACGACAAGGCCGTCGCGGCGCGCAACTCCGCGCAGTCCCTCAGCGACCAGGCGGTCGTCGCTCGCAACGAGCGCGACCGGCTGCAGAAGGTCGCCGAAGAGAAGATGGTCGCGGCGCAGCAGGCTGCGGATGCGGCGCAGGCAGCCCTGGACGAGCAGTCGGCGAACCTGGCCACGATGCAGGCTCAGCTCGCAGCCCTCAAGGATGCGACGACCCAGACGGTCGCCGGATACCAGGCAGGCGTCGAGGCAGAGGCGAAGGCACGTCGCGAACGCGAGGCCGCCGAGCGCGCAGCCGCGGCGGCAGCAGCCGCTGCCGGTGGCGGCGGAGGCGGCGGGGGCGGAAGCCAGGGCTCGGGTGGCTGGTGCCGTCCGCACGGCGGAGGAAAGAGCTCCGGATACGGTCCTCGCTCCGTGCAGTGCGGTCCGAAGGGCTGCTCCTCCTCGTTCCACTACGGCACGGACTTCGCCAACGGCTGCGGCTCGGCGATCTACGCCGCAAACTCCGGCACCGTCGACTACGCCGGCCCGAACGACGGGTACGGCAACTACATCCGCATCCAGCACGGCGGTGGCGTCGGTACCGGTTACGCCCACATCCGCGACGGCGGCATCCTCGTCCGCTCGGGGCAGTGGGTCAACTCCGGTCAGCTCATCGCCTACGCGGGCAACACCGGTCGCTCGTTCGGCTGCCACCTGCACTTCGAGGTGTACGTCGGCGGCCGACCCGTGAACCCCGTGGCCTTCCTTGGCGATCGCGGAGTACCCGCCTGAGCGTCGACCACTCCTGACACGAAGAAAGACCCCCGGCCGCTGTGCGGTACCGGGGGTCTTCTTCATGCGTGCGGCGGGATCAGTGGCCCTGCTCGCCGAAACGGACGATCGCCTCGTCGAGGATGCGCTGCGCCTCGGCGGCGTCACCCCACTCGTCGACCTTGACCCACTTGTTGGGCTCGAGGTCCTTGTAGTGCTCGAAGAAGTGCGCGATCTCCTTCTTCGTGTACTCGGCGATGTCGTCGATGTCCTGGATGTGCGCCCAGCGCGGGTCCTTCGAGAGCACGGCGACGAGCTTGTCGTCCCCGCCGGCCTCGTCGCTCATCTTCAGCACGGCCACCGGACGCACCTCGACGACGACGCCGGGGTAGATCGCGTGGTCGAGCAGCACCAGCACGTCGAGCGGGTCGCCGTCCTCGCCGAGGGTGTTGTCGAAGTAGCCGTAGTCGGCCGGGTAGCCGAAGGTCGTGTAGAGCACGCGGTCGAGGTGCACTCGTCCGGTCTCGTGGTCGACCTCGTACTTCACGCGGCTGCCGCGCGGGATCTCGATGACGGCGTCGTGTGCGCCCATGCGTGTGCTCCTCAGGAAAAGTTCGGTTGGATGCCGCGGACTAGCCTACCTGCGGCACTCGCACGCTCGGAGGCCGTGATCGTTCAGGATCCTGCGTCGAGGGGTGGGGCACCGTCTTCGTGCGACCGACTCCGGAACAGGTGATTCAGCACGCGGCTCATCGGATCGCTCAGAAGCAGCAGGAGGAGTCCGTAGTACCCGTTCGGAGAGGCTGCGACCGCGATGATGAGGGCGGCGCCGAAGAGGACGATGGCGGCGAGGTCGCCGATAGCCCCCAGACGGATGGTCTGAGTCGACACGGTGCTGAGCTCGCGATGACGCGCCAGGTAGAGCCAGCCGGCGAGGGTGGTCACCTGCGTCATGATCAGCGTTCCGATGTAGACCACGGCCTGCAGAGCGTCGGTGTCCATCTGTCCGATCATCGCCGTGGGAACCGGCAGCCAGACGATCGTCGCCATCCAGGCGACGTTGATCCACAGCAGCGGTCCCGTGATCCACTCCACATCGCGGTACTGGCGGTGATGCCCCATCCAGAAGGTCGCGATGAGAAGGAAACTCAGCCCGAAGCTGAGCAGCTGACCCGAATGCTCGTTCAGGAACTCGGCCGTGCTCATGTGACCGGACGCGGCCTCGGAGACCGACTCCATCAGCGGGAGGATGAGCAGCGTCATCGCGATAGCGACGACGGCGTCGACGAACGCCTTGAATCTCTCGGTCCGGAAGGGGAGTGCACGCGTGTTGTCGGTCACGGCGTCAGGATAGCCCCGGACGCCGCTGCGCACGGCGGCGGGCACGCGGATCGGAGGATTGCCCTAGCGTGGAATCGTGCCGTCACTTCCTCCCGCCATCGCCGAGATCCGCCTGGCCGTGCGCACCGCGCTCGCCGCGCTCCCCGAGGGATCGACGGTCATCGTCGCTCTGTCCGGTGGAGCGGACTCACTCGCGCTCGCCGCTGCCACCGCCTTCGAGGCCTCGAGACTCGGGCTCCGCGCGGCGTCATTGACCGTCGATCATGGTCTGCAGGACGACTCCGCAGAGGTCGCCGCTCGCGCAGCGCGCACCGCCGCCGAGCTCGGCCTCGACCCCCTCATCGTGCGCGTCGACGTCGCGGGGGAGGGCGGCCCCGAGGCTGCCGCCCGCGATGCTCGCTACGGGGTGCTGCGCGATGCGGCCGCAGATGTGCGCGCCGCAGCGGTGCTGCTCGGCCACACCCTCGACGACCAGGCCGAGACGGTGCTCCTCGGACTCGCCCGCGGATCCGGCGCCGCGAGTCTGCAGGGGATGGCCCCGGTGCGGGAAGACGACGACGGCGTGCGGTGGGTGCGACCGCTGCTCGGTGTGCGGCGGGAGACGACGAGGGCATTCTGCGCGGCGTCCGCGCTCGACCCCTGGGACGACCCGCACAACCTCGACGACCGCTACGCGAGGGTCCGGGTGCGCGAGCGCGTGCTCCCTGTTCTCGAGGCCGAGCTCGGCCCTGGCATCGCCGAGGCCCTCGTGCGCACGGCCGAGCAGCTGCGGGAAGACGCCGAGGCGTTCGACGAGATGATCCAGGAGACGATCGAAGACATCGTCGAACACGCGGAGGCGGGAATCTCGGTGAGCGTGGCAGCGCTCGCCGCCAACCCTGCGGCGCTGCGCAACCGCATCATCCGTCTCGTCGTCGACAGCGAGTTCGGGGTCAGCCTCACGAGGACGCAGACCGTCGAGGTCGCGCGACTGGTGACCGACTGGAGCGGTCAGGGACCGATCGACCTGCCAGGGTGCTCGGCCGTTCGTCACGGCGGGCGCATCGTCTTCACCGCATCCGGCCGCTGAGCGCGTCTCGTCTCGAACGCTCTCCGCGTCCGTGCCCGACGGCCGGATGGGTGGGTTGAGGTCTTACTTCTTTCCGCCGAGGAGGCCGCCGAGGATCCCACCGAGGTCGATGCCGCCGCCGGAGCCACCGCTGTTGCCGCCACCGAGAAGCCCGCCGATCACGTCGCCGATGCCACCCGACGCGCCGCCCTTGTCGTTGCCGCCGAGCAGGCCGCCGATGAGGTCGCCGATGCCACCGGAGCTCTCGGCTCCGGCATCGGCCTTCGCCGTCTTGTCCTTGTTCGCGTTGGCGATGAGGCCCATCACGATGGGGGCCAGGATCGGAAGGAGCTTGCCGAAGTCGATGCCGGGGGTCGCCTTCGACTCCGTGAGCTCCTTCGTGACCTCCTTCTCCTTCGATCCGAGGATGTGCGCGACGATCTTGCCGCCGTCCGCCTGATCGATGTTGTCGACCTTCGAGGCACCGGAGCTGCCCTCGTGCTTCTTGAGCGCGTTCCGGATGGCGGCGGAGCCCTCATCCGTCTGCGCGTTCTGGGCGAGCCCGCCCAGCAGCACCGCGCCGCCCTGCTCGACCGCGACCTTGGCCTCGTCGCGCGAGACGCCCAGCTTCTCGGCGATGTCGTCGATCGGCACCTGCGTGAGGATGTCGTCAAGAGCCATGGTGAATCCTTCCGTCGGGGCGTCCGCCCACATCACCGCTCACAGTAGTGCGGATGCCGCGCGAGGGGGAGATGCCTCCCCGATCGACGAACCTGGGACCGAGCATCCGATCGCGTCGCCTAAAATCGATCCATGCGCGCCGCGGAGATCCAGGACGACCTTGCACAGATCCTCGTCACAGAGGAGGAGATCCTCGCCAAGCTCGACCAGCTCGCGGCGCAGGTCGCTGAGGATTACGAGGGCAAGGACCTCGTCCTCGTCGGGGTGCTCAAAGGCGCCGTCATGGTCATGGCCGACTTCGCGCGGGCGCTGCCGTTCCACGCACCGATGGACTGGATGGCGGTCTCGAGCTACGGAGCGAGCACCAAGTCGAGCGGCGTGGTGCAGATCCGCAAAGACCTCGACACCGACCTCAACGGCAAGCACGTCCTGATCGTCGAGGACATCATCGACTCCGGCCTGACCCTCAGCTGGCTGCTGGAGAACTTCGGATCCCGCGGAGCCGAGTCGATCGAGGTGCTGGCGCTCCTGCGCAAGCCCGAGGCCGCGAAGGTCGTCATCGACTGCAAGTACGTGGGCTTCGACATCCCCACCGATTTCGTCGTCGGATACGGCCTCGACTACGACGAGCGTTACCGCAACCTGCGCGATGTCGCGGTGCTCGCACCGCACGTGTACAGCTGACGCCGGCGCCACGCTACGCCGTGGGTGAACGCACAGCGGCCCCCTAGGGCGCGCGCGATACGCTGATCCGATCATGGATGTGAAGAAGCTCACCCGGAATCCGCTGATCTACGTCGCGCTGATCGGCGTGCTCCTGTTCGGCGGTTTCCTGCTGATCTCGAATCTGGGCGCGCCCAAGCAGATCACGACGCAGGAGGGGCTCAAGCTCCTCTCCGGCACCACGGTCACCGAGGTCGTGAACACCGACGGCGATCAGCGCGTGGACATGACGCTCTCCAAGCCGTTCCAGGGCTCGGAGAACGTGCAGTTCTACTACGTCGACGCGCGCGCCGACGAGGTGGTCACCGCGATCAACGAGGCAGCTCCGAAGGACGGCTTCAACGACGCCGTCCCGCGCGCGACCTGGTTCGACGGCTTCCTCTCGCTCCTCCTTCCCCTCGTGCTGCTGGGTCTGCTGTTCTGGTGGCTGCTGTCGTCGATGCAGGGCGGTGGCGGCAAGGTCATGCAGTTCGGCAAGTCCAAGGCCAAGCTCGTCAACAAGGAGACCCCCACCGTCACCTTCGCCGACGTGGCCGGTGCCGACGAGGCCATCGAAGAGCTCCATGAGATCAAGGAGTTCCTCCAGGACCCCGCGAAGTTCCAGGCCATCGGAGCCCGCATCCCGAAGGGCGTGCTGCTGTACGGCCCTCCGGGAACCGGCAAGACGCTCCTCGCCCGCGCCGTCGCCGGCGAGGCCGGAGCCCCCTTCTACTCGATCTCCGGTTCCGACTTCGTCGAGATGTTCGTCGGCGTCGGCGCCTCGCGCGTGCGCGACCTCTTCGGCCAGGCCAAGGAGAACGCGCCGGCCATCATCTTCATCGATGAGATCGACGCCGTCGGTCGTCACCGTGGCGCCGGCATGGGCGGCGGCAACGACGAGCGCGAGCAGACCCTCAACCAGATGCTGGTGGAGATGGACGGCTTCGACCCGAACGCCAACGTCATCGTGATCGCGGCGACCAACCGCCCGGACATCCTCGACCCCGCACTGCTGCGCCCCGGTCGCTTTGACCGTCAGATCGGCGTCGACGCGCCCGACCTCAAGGGCCGTCAGAAGATCCTCGAGGTGCACAGCAAGGGCAAGCCTCTGGCGAAGAGCGTCGACCTCGAGGTCGTCGCCCGCAAGACCCCCGGATTCACGGGTGCCGACCTCGCGAACGTGCTCAACGAAGCCGCTCTGCTCACCGCGCGCTCGAACGCGCAACTGGTCGACAACCGTGCCCTCGACGAGGCCATCGACCGTGTGATCGCCGGCCCGCAGCGCCGCACCCGCGTGATGCGGGACAAGGAGAAGCTGATCACCGCGTACCACGAGGGCGGTCACGCGCTCGCCGCCGCTGCGATGAACTACACCGACCCCGTGACCAAGATCACGATCCTGCCCCGCGGCAAGGCCCTCGGCTACACGATGGTGCTGCCGCTGGATGACAAATACTCCGTCACCCGCAACGAGCTCCAGGACCAGTTGACCTACGCGATGGGTGGCCGCGTCGCGGAGGAGATCGTGTTCCACGATCCGACCACCGGGGCCTCGAACGACATCGAGAAGGCCACCTCGATCGCCCGCAAGATGGTCATCGAGTACGGCATGACCGCCGAACTCGGTCCGGTCAAGCTGGGGACGGAAGGCGGCGAGCCCTTCGCCGGCCGCGACATGGGTCGAGGCCGTGAGTACTCCGAGACGATCGCCGAGCGGGTCGACACCCAGGTCCGCGCGCTCATCGAACAGGCCCATAACGAGGCGTACGAGGTCATCAGCGCGAACCGCGACATCCTCGACAAGCTCGCCCTCGCGCTGCTCGAGGAGGAGACCCTCGACCACAACCAGATCGCGGAGATCTTCACCGAGATCAAGAAGCTCCCCGAGCGCCCGCTGTGGCTTTCGAGCGAAAGACGCCCGGTGTCCGAGCGCCCTCCGATCGAGGTGCCGAAGAAGGACGTCTCGCTCGCGGCATCCGTCGAGGCTCCGGCCAGCGCGCCGCGCACGCAGCCGGGTTCGGCGGGAGCCGGGAACCCGCGGCCCGCGACGGCGTGACGTGACGGTAGACAGGCAACGTGTCGAACGGCTCACGAGAGAGCTGCTCGAGGCGATCGGCGAGGACCCGGACCGACCGGGGCTGAAGCAGACCCCGTCGCGCATGGCAGAGCTGTATTCCGAGTTCTTCTCGGGCGTCGGTGAAGACCCGGCGGAGCCGCTCGCGCGCACCATCAGCGTCTCGCGCGGTCCCGCCCCCGACACCCTGCCCTCCGGTGCGGTGCTGCTGCGCGACATCCGTTTCCGTTCCGTCTGCGAGCATCACCTGCTGCCGTTCGCCGGGCATGCGCACATCGCCTACCTCCCCGGCGAACAGGTCGTGGGGCTCGGAGCGCTCGTGCGTGTCGTCGAGATTCTCGCGGCTCGCCCCCAGGTGCAGGAGCGCCTCGGCGAACAGATCGCCGACACCATCGCGGAGCACCTCGACACCCGGGGCGTGCTGGTCGTGCTCGATGCCTCGCACGGGTGCGTGACGATGCGCGGCGGCCGGCAGACCGAGGCATCGACCCTCACGATCGCGGCGCGCGGCGAGTACACGGACGCCGTCGCCAGGGCGGAGCTGATCACGCTGATCGGCGCGTCCGTCCCCCTCGGGGCGACGGCGCGCTGATGACCGGCATCTGGGGCATCGTCAACGTCACACCCGACTCCTTCAGCGACGGCGGGCGCTATCTCGACGTCGATCGCGCGGTCGCCCATGCACTGCGGCTGCGGGCCGAGGGCGCAGCAGTGCTCGACGTCGGCGGAGAGTCGACCAGACCCGGTGCCGACCGCGTCGGCGACAGGATCGAGCAACAGCGCGTCATCCCCGTGATCGAGCAGCTCGCCGCCGCAGGAGTGCCGGTCAGCGTCGACACGCTCAGCGCCTCGACCGCGGCCGCGGCCGTGCGGGCCGGCGCCAGGATCGTGAACGACGTCTCCGGAGGGCTCGCCGACCCCGACATGCGTGCGGCCGTCGCGGAGTCCGGGGCCGACTTCGCGATCGGGCACTGGCGTGGCTTCTCGGCCGACATGTACGCGAAAGCCGAGTACCGGAGGGTCGCGCGTGAGGTCGCCGGCGAACTGCAGGAGCGCATCGGCGAGGCCGCGGCCTCCGGAATCGCCCCGTCGCGCCTCATCGTCGACCCCGGCATCGGGTTCGCGAAGGCAGGTGGGCAGAACTGGGACGTGCTGCGGGGACTCGACGAGATCGTCGCACTGGGGCCTCGCGTGCTCATCGGCACCTCGCGCAAGCGTTTCCTCGCCGAGGTGCTGCGTCACGAGACCGGCCCCGACGAAGAGGTGTCGGAGTCTCGGCGCGATCTCGCGACCGCCGTCACCAGCGCTCTCGCGGTCAGGGCAGGAGTCTGGGCCGTGCGTGTGCACGACGTGGCATCCACGCGTGATGCGCTCGCGATCGCGCACGCCTGGGAAGGCTGAGGCGTATCGGGGCGGCCCCGTACGCTAGAAGCATGCAGTCCCTCGACGAGATCGTCCTCACCGGTCTGACCGTATTCGGTCGTCACGGCGTCTTCGACCACGAGCGCCGGGACGGACAGGACTTCACGATCGATCTGCGTCTGCGGCTGTCGCTCGCGAAGGCCGCAGACTCGGACGAGGTGACGGACACGGTGCACTACGGAGAGCTGGCCGAGAAGGTCGCCGCCGTGGTGGCCGGTGAACCGGTGAATCTGATCGAGACGCTCGCCGAGCGCATCGCCGCCGTGGGCCTCGAGGACCGGCGAGTGCAGGAGGTCGTCGTGACCGTGCACAAGCCGCACGCGCCGATCCCGCTGAACTTCGCCGATGTGGCGGTCACCATCACCCGCCGCCGCACGACCGACGCGATGGAGGACACGACCGCATGAGCCGCAACCTCACGAACCCGCCCGACATGCCGGGGCCTCGCCCCGGACGCCCGGAGACCACCGCGGTCGTCGCGCTCGGCGCGAACCTCGGGGATCGTCACGGCACGATCAGGGCGGCGGCCGAGAGGATCGCCCGGCTGCCGCTGGTGAGTGAGGTGCGCCTCTCCCGGCTGTTCGAGACCGTGGCCCTCCGTCTCGACGGCCCCGACCCCGAAGCGCCCGGATACGTCAACGCCGTGGCGCTGGTCACCACGCGCCTCGCACCCGAGATCCTTCTCGGGATGCTGCACGCCATCGAGGACGAGAACGGCCGGGAGCGCCGTGAGCGCTGGGGCGACCGCACCCTCGATCTCGACCTCATCGCGTATGACGATGTGCTCTCCGACGAACCGCGTCTGCAGCTGCCGCACCCTCGGGCCGCTGAGCGGCTCTTCGTGCTCGATCCCTGGTTGGACCTCGACCAGGACGCGGTGCTGCCGGGTCGGGGCAGAGTCGCCGACCTCGCAGCCGAGTTGCGCGCCCGGGGCGAGGGATGAGACGCACCTCTGCAGGCGTGCTCGTCGTCCTCGCGCTGCTCTCCGGTGCCGGCGGCTTCCTGCTCGATCACCTGCTGACCGCGTCGGGCCGCATCACCTTCACTCCGTCGCTGCTGCTCCCGGTGCTCCTGCTGTTGATCGCCGCGGCATCCCTCGGCGTCGCCTGGCCGGTGCGCCGGAGCGTGCGATCGGGTATCCGCATCGATCCGTTCCGTGCGCTCAGGGCGGCGACGCTCGCCCGGGCGTCGAGCCTGCTCGGCGCCATCATGGCGGGCTTCGGAGGCGGGTTGCTCGTCTTCCTCGTGTCGCGTCCCGTGGTTCCGCAGGTAGGGTCGACTGTGGCCATGCTGGCCCTGATCGGAAGTGCGATCGTCCTCGTGATCGCCGCGCTCGTCGCCGAACAGTTCTGCACCCTGCCGAAGGATCCTGATGACTCAGAACCCAGAGACCGCGCCCCTGAACTCGGCGGAGGGCACTGACCTCGACGCCCTCGACCGGGGGACGTACACGCAGCTGCGCACGGCACGCAACGAGGCCCGCCTCGAGCTCGACGGCACGTGGCACCAGATCTCGCCGCGCTACGTCGTCTCGCAGATCCTGCAGAACGTGATCTTCATCGTGCTCGTCGTCGTCGCCGCCGTCGTGCTGAACATCGTGCTGCACCAGCAGTGGGTGTGGATCCCCGCCGGGATCATGCTGCTCATCACCGTGTTCGCGCTCATCATCCTTCCGCGGCAGGCGAAGGCGATCGGCTACATGCTCCGCGCCGACGACATCGTCTTCCGCAAGGGGATCCTCTGGCAGCGCATGATCGCCGTGCCTTACGGCCGCATGCAGTTGGTCGACATCACGCAGGGGCCGCTCGATCGCGCGTTCGGCATCGCCCAGCTCAAGATGGTCACGGCCGCGGCCACGACCGGTGTGCAGATCCCGGGCCTCACCCAAGAGGCGGCCGAGGCGCTGCGCGACACGCTCATCCACGTCGCCGAGACTCGCCGGACAGGCCTGTGAGCGAGCAGCAGCCCCCTCTCGCGCCGAGCGCTCAGGCACCCGTCGGCGGGGAGGCCTCCGAGACGCTCGCGAACGGCGAGTGGCACCGGATGCACCCGCTCACCCCGCTCTTCAAAGGCGGGCTGGCGCTGATCATCATCGCGGGTATCGTCATCGCGAACATGCGGGACCGGCTCATCGCCTGGGCCGTGGCGCTGTTCACGCCCGAAGAGGCGCACTACGGCGACTACGGCGGCGCCGACCCCGTCGACTGGGTGCTCTCGAACAACCTGATCCTCGTCGCGCTGCTCGGCGTGCTGGGGCTCGTGGTCGTGCTGGTGCTGATCTTCTGGTTCGTCTGGCGCTTCCAGCAGTTCCGGATCACCGGAGACCATGTCGAGGTCCGCAAGGGCATCATCTTCCGTTCGCACCGCCGCGCGCCTCTCGACCGCGTGCAGGGCGTCAACCTGACCCGTCCGTTCCCCGCTCGCATCATCGGACTCGCCAAGCTCGAGGTCGTCGGCGCCGGCAACGACGCGAACGTCGAGCTCGAGTACCTTGCGACGCCGCGGGCCGAGGCCGTGCGCGCCGACATCCTGCGCCTGGCTTCCGGGGCACGCGCGGCGCGCGATGCCGCACGGAACCCGGGCGCGGCAGCGGCCGCATCGGCGTCCGCTCGGGCGCAGCTGGTCGGATCGATGAACGCGGGGGTGAACGATCTCATCTCCGGTGTCGATCTCGCCGACGTGGTCCCGGAGAGCGTCGTCAAGATCCCGACTGGCCGGCTCGTGGGATCGCAACTGATCTCGGGCCTGCTCTGGTTCGTGTTCTTCGGAGCGATCTTCGCTGTCGCGATGGGCAGTGCGCTGATCGGCATGCTGGCCGACGGCGTCACCGACGGCGGCATCGTTATCCTCGGGATGGGCCTCGGCATGGGTGTGCCCATGGTCATCGCCGTGGTCGGTATCACCTGGGCGCAGATCTCGAAGTCCCTCCGCTACTCGATCGCGCCGACCCCGGACGGTGTGCGGATCACCTACGGTCTTCTCACGACCGTGACCGAGACCCTTCCGCCCGGACGCATCTTCGCGGTGGAGGTCTCGCAGTCGCTGCTGTGGCGCCCGTTCGGCTGGTGGACGATCAAGATCAACCGGATGAGCGGCAAGAGCGCCGCTCAGCAGTCGTCCGGGAGCGGGCAGCAGTTCAACGTGGTGCTGCCGGTCGGCAAGCGCGCCGACGTCGAGCGAGTGCTCGCTCTGGTGCTGCCCGACGTGCCGGCGGAGAGCATCCCGTTCCTCTGGGAACAGGGCATCGTCGGCCCCGCAGACGGCGACACCTATCGCACGATGGCGCGGCGCGCGCGGTGGCGGCGTCCGTTCTCCTGGAAGCGTCATGGCTACCTGGTCGCCGACTTCGGTCTGCTGCTGCGCCGCGGGAACGTGTGGCGCAAGCTCGCGGTGTTCCCGCTGGCACGCCTGCAGGGCGTCTCCCTCAGCCAGGGACCGATCGATCGGGCACAGCGGGTCTCCGGCGCGCAGGTGCACACCGTGCCCGGTCCCATCACCGGATACCTCTCGGGGTTCGAACGGTCGGACGCGCTGGCGCTGATCGACGAGGTCAGCCTCGCTGCCGCCGAGGCGGCCTCGCGCGACACCACTCACCGGTGGAGCGCGCACACCGATGCGGCAACGGTGGCCGCTCCTGCGGCCCCGCCCGCCTACACCGGCCCGCCGCCGGTCTTCCCCGTCCCCGTGCAGACGGCTCCGCCTGCGCCGCCGGTTCTTCCGCCTGCGCCGCCGGTTCTTCCGCCTGCTCCGCCGGTCGGGCCGTCCGCGGGTGCTCCCATGACGCCTCCTGCGCCCCCGGTCATGCCTCCGGTGACTCCGCCGCCGGCACCTCCCGCGAGTGCTCCTGCGGCGCCCCCGGCCGCGCCACAGGTGACGCCTCCGCCGGCACCTCCGGTCGCACCCCCGGCTGCGTCGGACACCCCTCCCGCACCCCCGCTGCGGCGGCGGAGGAGGAGCGACGATGACGCGTGACGGTCGCCTCGGCGTCGGCATCATCGGCGCAGGGCGCGTCGGGCCGGTCGTCGGTGCGGCGCTCGGAGGCGCGGGGCATGCCGTGATCGGGATCACCAGTGGATCCGACGACGAACGCGCCTCCGCCGTGCTCCCTGATGTGCCGGTGCTCGAGGCCCTGGAGGTGGTCCGTCGAGCAGAACTCGTGGTCATCGCCGTCCCCTCCGAGCAGCTGCCCTCGTTGGTGGCGGGCATCGCCGAGGTGGGAGGCTGGCAGGTCGGTCAGCTCGTGCTCCACACCGATCCTGCGTACGGCATCGATGTGCTCCGCCCGGCGGCCGAGCGCGGAGCGATCCCCCTCGCCGTGCATCCTGCGATCACCTTCACCGGGACCTCGATCGACCTTCGACAGCTCCAGGCCGGGTTCGCCGCGGTGACCGCTCCAGCCGCCGTGCTGCCGATCGCTCAGGCACTCGCGGTGGAGATGGGGTGCGAGCCCGTCGTGATCGCCGAGACCGATCGCGCGGCATATGCGGATGCCATCGCGACGGCGACCGAGTTCTCACGCTCGATCATCGGACAGTCGACCGCACGGCTGCGGGAGATCGGCGTCGAGAACCCGGGCGGCTATCTCTCGGCACTGGTGCAGTCGACCGTCGAGCGGGCGCTGCGCGAAGCCTCCGACGCGCCGCCGCTGATCTGAGAGCTCCTCCTCTCGACCCGCGTCGCACGTCCGGTCGCGGAGGACGGGCTCAGCGTCCGCCGGAGAACCCTCCGCCGCCGCCACCTCCGGAGAAGCCGCCGCCGAACGATCCGCCGGCGCTCGACGACGTGCCCGAAGAGGCGGCCGAATACGTCGCGGCCGAGTGGGACGAGGCCACGAACGTGGCGAGCTGCGCCCGAAGCGCGAACGATGCGGGATCGCCGATCCAGGATGCTCCGCGCTGGGCCGTCGTATAGGCCTTCTCGAGCACATCGCCCCATTCGTCCTCCATGCCGAACAGGATGGCGTAGGGGAGGAGCCTCTCGTACACGTGGATGACGTCGGCGGTGCCGTCGGCTCTTCGCTCAGCCCCGCTGTACGACTGCAGCATGCGCAGGCGGTCGGCGTCCGCGACGCGGATGAACTCCTTCACCCCCTGCAGATATTCGTACGTGCGGGCGCCCTCGGCGGTGAGCACGGTGTGCTTCGAGAAGGCGTAGAGGCTGGAGAGGAGCACGAGGAACGTGCCGAACGCGATCACGACGAGGGCGGGAATCGCCGACAGTCGTCCGCTGGCCGCGCTCCAGATCCCGAACCCCAAGCCGAAGACCGCGATGCCGATCGCGCACCACTGCAGGATCATCGCACCTCGGCTGCGCACCTTCTCGGTGAGTCCGCGGTTCCGGGCCGCGGTCGTTCCGCTGTGCTGGAGCGCGGTCATGCTAGCGGCGAAGGCTTCGTCGGCGGCGGGGAGATCGACCACATCGTCGGTGCCCGCATCGGCGAAGAGCGCTTCGAGGGCGTCGACGTCCAACTGGTCGGGGATGCGCGCTCCGGGCAGACGGCGCAGCCGCGGGTCTTCGTCTTCGCCTCCCTCCTCGATGCGCAGCACGCCGCGCACGGCGAGGTGCACGATCTCGGCCGGGATCACGTCCTTGGCACCGGGAACCACGGCGGCGGCGAGCAGCGGCGGCAGCGCATCCGGCACGTCGTACTGGGCGACCACGATCCCCGCGGCGACGCGCCGTCTGCGCGTGAACGCCGACACGGCCGCCCAGCTGCCGACGGAGAGCCCGAGAGCGCCCACCGCCGCCACTATCGGAGTGATGTCGGCGACCGGGTCCGGAGTGCGGGCGAGGGGTTGGGCGACGGCATCGGGGTCGAGGCCGATGGCGACGGTCACGCCGTCGCCGGCCGGGCGCGCGCCCGACTCGACGCGGAATGTCGCGACACCGTCGTCGGTGGTCGGGCCTTCCAACTCGCACTCGTCCTTCGAGCCGGAAGGCCCGGTGTAGCACCGCGTGGCTCCGTTGAGCTTCGCGCTCAATGCGGGATCGAACACGACTTCGGCGCGGAAGCGGTCGATGGGCTGCGTGCTGTCGAGGGGGAGCAGATCCCAGTAGAACTCGTCGGCCGGGGGAGCGGATGATCCCGCCGATGGAGCGGTCGCGAGGATCACATCGCGCATCTCGTACTCGATCACGTAGGTCGTGAGCCCTCGCACGAAGTCATCGTCGTTGCCCGTGAGCACGTAGAGGAGGCCGTCTTCCTCGTCGGTCTCGTACGGCACGTCTGCGCCGTTCTCATCGGTCACCGACAGGACCGAGGTCTCGGTGCTCGCCCCCTCGTACGACGTCACGAGTCCGCGGACGATGCCGTGGTTCTGGTCGAAGTCCGGGAAGTCAGCGACCAGGGTCTCGGTCACCCGCATGCGAGCACGGCCCTCGTCGTCGAGACCGATCTCGTAGACGGCATCCCACGAGCTGTAGGAGAAGTCGTCGACATCTGCCGCAGCGGCCGGATGCGGCGCGGCGGCGACCGACGATGCGGACCCGCCGGGCGCTGCCAGAGCTGCTGCCGGGGCGAGGACCGCCGCCATCGAGAGCGAGAGGGCGGCGAACGCGCGGAGGATGCGGGTGTGGGCCATTCTTCGAGGCTACCCAGCGCGTGCCGAGGAGCGGCACGCCGCCTCGGTAAACTGGGAGGGACTTCCAAGGAGCCCCGCACATGACTGACGCGTCCGCCGCGCCCGAATCGGCCTCGACCGACTCTTCCCTCGAAGAGGACGTCCACGAACAGAAGGCCGTGCGTCTCGCCAAGCGCGAGCGCCTGATCGAGAAGCGGGCGGACGCGGGCGGCGGGGCGTTCCCGGTCGGCGTGCCCGTGACGCACACGATTCCCGCGCTGCGCGCCGAGTACGGCGAGCTCGAGGCAGGCGCCGAGACCGGCGTCATCGTCGGGGTCGCGGGTCGGGTGGTGTTCAGCCGCAACACCGGCAAGCTCTGCTTCGCCACACTGCAGGCGGGTGACGGATCGCGCATCCAGGCGATGATCTCCCTTGCGAACGTCGGCGAGGAATCGCTGGCGGACTGGAAGGAGTACGTCGACCTGGGCGACCACGTGTTCGTGCACGGCGAGGTCATCTCCAGCCGCCGCGGCGAGCTGTCGATCATGGCCGACGACTGGACGATCGCGGCCAAGGCGATCCTGCCGCTGCCCAACGCCTACTCCGAGCTCAGCGAGGAAGGACGTGTGCGCAGCCGCTACCTCGACCTGATCGTGCGGGAGCAGGCGCGCAACACGGTGCGCGCCCGGGCCGCCGTCAACGCGAGCCTGCGTTCGACCTTCACGAGCCACGAGTACCTCGAGGTTGAGACTCCCATGCTGCAGGTGCAGCACGGCGGGGCCTCCGCTCGCCCGTTCATCACCCACTCGAACGCGTTCGACACCGAGCTCTACCTGCGCATCGCGCCGGAGCTCTACCTGAAGCGCGCGGTGGTCGGCGGCATCGAGCGCGTCTACGAGATCAACCGCAACTTCCGCAACGAGGGCGCCGACTCCACGCACAGCCCCGAGTTCGCGATGCTGGAGGCCTACCAGGCATACGGCGACTACAACCAGATGGCCGCGCTCACGCAGGAGCTCGTGCAGAACGCGGCGATCGCGGTCGCCGGGTCCACGACCGTGACCTGGGCCGACGGCACCGAGTACGAGCTGGGTGGCGAGTGGGACCGCATCTCGATGTACGAGTCGCTCTCCGCCGCCTCGGGTCGCACCGTCACCCCTCAGGACTCGGTCGAAGACCTGATCGCGTTCGCTCAGGAGAACGACGTCGACCTGCCGCCGCAAGCCACCCATGGCAAGCTCGTCGAGGAGCTGTGGGAGCACTTCGTGAAGGGCGATCTCGTTCGCCCGACGTTCGTGATGGACTTCCCCGTCGACACGTCGCCCCTGGTCCGTGAACACCGCTCGATCGCGGGCGTCGTGGAGAAGTGGGACCTGTACATCCGCGGTTTCGAACTGGCGACCGGGTACTCCGAGCTCGTGGACCCCGTGATCCAGCGCGAGCGCTTCGTCGAGCAGGCCAAGCTCGCAGCCCGCGGTGATGTCGAGGCGATGCCGGTCGACGAGGAGTTCCTGCGGGCTCTCGAGCACGGTATGCCGCCGTCCGGAGGAATGGGCATGGGAATCGATCGCCTGCTGATGGCCATCACCGGCCTGGGCATTCGCGAGACCATCCTCTTCCCCCTGGTCAAGTAGCTCGATCCGTTCCGCCTTCACCCGCCCCGCCTTCACTCCGCCGAGCGAGACCGGAACGCCCACTCCGGGAGCATCGCACCGCCGATCATCGTCTCGAGGAGGGCGGCGAGGGGGTAGCGGGGGTCGATTTCGCGCACCATATCGAGGTATCGGCCCGCGTGGCTCGCGCGCCCCAGGGCCCAGGACAGCCACGCGGCGACGGTGAGCGGGGCAGGTCGCGCGGGGCGCGGTGCCCTCGCGGCCGCTTCGCGCATCGCAGACAGCGCGCATCGCAGGCGGTCGGTGTCAGGGGTGGGACCGCGTCCGAGGAACACCTGGCCCACCTCGTCGGGGACCATCACCCCGGACGCGGCGAAAGCAGTCTGTGCATCGAGCGTGCGGATGCCGCCCGCGAGGTCGGTCGCCCATTGAGCGATCGCGACGTCGCGCAGCAGAGGTCGTTCCAAGCACCACAGCAGCGTGGCCGTCGCGAGAGGCGGGAGACCGTCGGGCGCAGCCAGCACGGACTCGAAGAAGGCCGGAACGTCTTCGAGCAGGACGAGCGCGGCGACGAGCTGCGGATTCTCCCGCGCCGTCAGCCGACCTCGTCCTTTCCCGTCGAGGAGCGCGGCGAGCTCGACCGATGCTCTTCCCACACGCTCCTTCTCCGCGAGATCGATCGGGGGGAGTTCCGCGCCGACGCTCTGGTCTCCGGAGACATCGCCCGTCGGCAGCAGATCGGACGGATGGCAGATCTGCGTCAGCGATCCGAGCTCCGGCTCGTCGTCGATGTAGCTCGACCACCCGGAAGGGGTCACGCAGAGGGCATCGACCACGCGGAGCCCCGCATCCTCGGCGCATCCCAAGAGCTCGTCGAGCATCACCGCATGCGGGAGGACGAGGCCGTCTCGTGTGGGGTGCGCCTCCTCGTCGGTGTAGACGACGACGGCGACCGCATCCGTCCCGGATACGCGAGCCACGAGGCCGACCGCGGCGTCGGCGTAGGCCTCGAGGTCGGTGCCGTCGCGGGGGAGGTCGAGACGCATGGCCCCGTCAGTGCGGGTGCCCCGGAAGGGGAGGAGCACGGTGCTCCGACGAGGCGTGAAGCCCGCGAGAGTGGGGACGATGCCGAGGAAGGCGGCGGAATCTGCGGCGCGGAGAACTGTGGTCATCCCCAGAGTGTGGTCGAGCGCGCGCACCGGTGGGCGCCGAACGGGGGCCTGTGGACACAGATCCTGTGAGCCCGGAACTGTGCACGAACAGTGGCTCGCGTACCATGGAGTGATGGACAACTTCTGGCTCGCCGCGGCATGGTCGCTTCTGCCGACCGTCGGGGTGAGCATCGTGTTCTTCTTCGTGGTCCGCGGCATCCTCCGCTTCGACCGCACCGAGCGCAAGGTGCACGCGCAGATCGAGGCCGAGGAGCGCGCCGCGCGGGGTCTTCCGCCGCGCGCCTGAGTCCGACCCATCGGCTACTGTGAAGCCAGCGCACCCACTCTGGTGCGCAACTGCTGTGATGGTCACTGCGGTGGCAAGGGGGCGCGATGACTGCGGAGACCTGGGGATGGTGGATCGCCGCCTTCCTGCTGGTGCTCGATGTCATCATCCGTGTCACGGCGATCATCGTCATCCCTCGCAACCGCCGCCCGACCGCGGCGATGGCGTGGCTGCTGGCGGTCTTCTTCATCCCGTTCGTCGGTGTCTTCCTGTTCCTCGTGATCGGCAATCCGCGTCTCCCGCGGGCTCGCCGGCGCAAGCAGGACCAGATCAACGAGTACATCGCCGAGACCAGTGAGCACCTGCATTTCGGCACGCTCCGACCGAACGCCCCCGCGTGGTTCGGGCCGATCGTGCAGATGAACCAGAAGCTCGGCGCCCTCCCGCTCTCGGGCGACAACGGCGCTCATCTCATCTCCGACTACCAGGAGTCGCTCGACGAGATGGCCGAGGCGATCCGCACGGCGCAGGAGTATGTGCACGTCGAGTTCTACATCCTGCAGTCGGATGCCGCGACCGACAACTTCTTCCGTGCTCTCGAAGAGGTCCGCGCGCGCGGCATCGAGGTGCGCGTGCTGCTCGACCACTGGGCCAACCGCGGTAAGCCCCGCTACAAGCAGACCATCGCGCGGCTCAATGCGATGGGCGCGGATTGGCACCTGATGCTTCCGGTGCAGCCGCTCAAGGGCAAGATGCAGCGTCCCGATCTGCGCAATCACCGCAAGCTCCTCGTCGTCGACGGCAACATCGCCTTCCTCGGATCACAGAACGTCACCGACTCGACCTACAACCTGAAGAAGAACATCAGGCGCGGCCTGCACTGGGTCGACCTGATGGTGCGTCTCGACGGCCCGGTGGTGCTGAGCGTGAACGCGATCTTCGTCGCCGACTGGTACAGCGAGACCGACACGGTGCTCGAGGGCATCGACATCGCCCACGCGAACATCGGCTCCGGCGACCTCGACTGCCAGGTGGTGCCGTCAGGACCGGGGTTCGAAGTCGAGAACAACCTCCGTCTCTTCCTCGCGCTGCTCTATGCGGCGAAGAAGAAGATCATGATCGTCAGCCCCTACTTCGTCCCCGACGAGGCGCTGCTGCTCGCAGTCACGGCAGCCGTCGACCGCGGTGTGCACGTCGAGCTGTTCGTCTCGGAAGAGGGCGACCAGGCGATGGTCTATCACGCTCAGCGCAGCTACTACGAGGTGCTGCTCAAGGCGGGCGTTCGCATCTGGATGTACCGCAAGCCCTACATCCTGCACACCAAGACGCTGACGATCGACGACGAGGTCGCGGTCATCGGCTCCAGCAACATGGACATGCGCTCCTTCGGCTTGAACCTCGAGGTCTCGATGCTGGTGCGCGGCGAGGAGTTCGTCGCCGAGATGCGCGAGGTCGAAGACAAGTACCGCTCCCTCAGCCGCGAGCTGACCCTGGAGGAGTGGATGCAGCAGCCGCTGCGCTCGACCGTGCTCGACAACCTGGCCCGGCTCACCTCCGCTCTTCAGTAGGCGATGCGGGCTATCCGCGCGAACTTCTCCGGGTCTACCCTGTGAGCATGACCCTCGCACTTCGTCCTCTCGCCTCCGTCATCGGTCTCGTCGCCGCTGCGCTCCTCGTCGCCGGGTGCACCGCTGGGCCGGGTGCGCAGACGCCGACAAGCTCGCCTGCCCCCAGCGCAGGCGGCGTCGACGACCAGAACGATGTCGAGGGCACACTGCTCGATGACGGACGCATGTTCGCCGTCGTCACCTGGGGCTCGTCGACGTGTGTGCCGCAGGTCGACACGGTCGAGGCCCAGGGTCAGACCGTCACGGTCACGCTCGTGGATCCGGACGGCGATGGCGCCGAGAAGGCCTGCACGGCCGACCTCGCGCCGCGCGCGAGCATCGGTGCGCTTCCCGAGGGAGTGGATCCGACCGCCGACATCACCCTCAACGTCTCCTACGGAGACATCACCGACGATGTGGACCTCGACGCCGACCCGGCCGCGACGGGGACGCCGGGCACCTCGACCGAGTACCTGCCCTCCGCCGGCTGGTTCGACGACGGCGGTCTCGTCCTGCTCACCTGGGGCTCTTCGTCCTGCCCGCCGGTCGTCGATTCGCTCGAGGGATCGGGGAACGCGGGGACGGCGACGTTCGCGACCGACGCCGACCAGGCCTGCACGATGGACATGGCGCCGCGTGCGACCATCCTCTCCTTCGGTGAGGACACGGTCGACGACGATGCTCCCTTCACCCTGACCCTCGTCGGCGGAGCTCTCGACGGCACGGTCGAGGTCCGCTGATCCCGAGGCGCCCTTCGGCTCTCAGAGGGTGTGTACCGGGTGACCGGAGGGCAGTGCCAGCAGCAGGGCTCCGGGATCAGCCCAGCAGGTGATGCGCACGGCTTCGCCGAACTCGTCGCCGTCGAGCTCGATAGGGACGGGGTCGGTTGACGCGGCTTCTGCTGCTGATCCGTGGAAGTAGTGCACCGAGGCGTTCTTGCCGCGATGCTCGAGCACGCGGCGTCCCGCGCGGAAGCGATGCAGCACGGAGTTGTCCCACCAGATCTTCCGCCACACCCCGAACCAGCCGAAGATGCCGGTCGGCTGGATGACGGCGACGTCGAGGGCGGCATCCGTGATCGACGCGTCGGGGATCAGGGAGATGCCGGCCGGAAGGGTGCCGCAGTTCGCGAAGAGCAGGCTGTATGCGCGGTGCGAATGCAGGCGTCCCTCATCGACCTGGTAGACGGCGCGGAAGGGCTTCGCGCGCGGCAGGGAACGGGCGGCGCCATCGACGTACGCGATCCACCCCACTGATCTCTTCAGATCGGAGCGGGTGTTCGCGATCATGTCGGCATCGAGCCCCATGCCGGCCAGCACCACGAAGGCGTGCCGGGCTTCTTCACCGTCCTGTCGCGTGAGGCGAGCCCAGCCGATGTCGATCGGATGCCGGAAGTCACCGAGCGCTGCGCGGATCATCTCCGTCGGATCGCCCAGGGGGAGTCCGAGATTGCGGGCGAGCAGGTTCCCGGTGCCGCTGGGCAGGATCGCCAGCGGCACACCGCTGTTCGCAATCGCTTCCGACACGGCGCGCACCGTGCCGTCGCCGCCCGCGACCAGCACGACGTCCACGCCGCGCTCGAGAGCCTGTGCCGTGGCATGCTGACCCGCATCCTCCACGGTCGTCGGGTAGAAGGCCGGATGCTCCCATCCCGCCTCGCGCGAGAGCTCGCGGACACGGGCTCGAAGGTGCTTGCCGTCGACTTTGATCGGGTTGTAGACGAGCGCCGCCTGTCGCGGGACGGGGGCGCTGGTGGTCATGGCGCTACTCTAAACCGGGAACTGCTCGGGTCTCCTCATCCGCGAGGGCGACCCTGCTCGACCGCGACGAGGGGAGCGAACGAATGCGCGATGTCTCCCAGGGCGATTCGCAGGCCGTGCTCTCCGCGCTGATCGAGACCGAGCCCGACCGGCTTCGGCGGCGCAGCATCTCGCTGGGGGTCCCTGTCTCCGACGCGGAGGACGCGGCCCAGACTGCGCTCCTGCGGGCGTGGCGCTCGGTCTCGCACCTGGAGACCCCGCAACCGGGACGCATGTGCGCCTGGCTCGATGTCATCGCCAGGAACGTCGCCATCGATCTCGCGCGGCAGCGTGCGCGGCGGCCGGAGGCCGTCCTGGAGGATGACGTCGCGGGCGAGGGGGCGAGCGTGGAGTCCGCCGTGGAGGTCCGGGTGTTCCTCGACGGCGCGCTCGCTGCCCTCCACTCGCTCCCGGAGACGCTCCGGGAGCCCTTGCTGCTCACCGTGGTCGACGGCCTCTCCACCGAGGAGGTGGCGATCCGGCTCGGAATCGAACCCGCGGCCGCGCGGCAGCGCATCTCGCGTGCCCGGAGAGCGTTGCGGGTGTGCCGACGTGCCGGGATGGACGAGGGCTGACGGAGGCCGGGCACAGGGCCGGGCCTCCGAGCCGCCTCAGGCCGTGCCGAAGGGGTTGTCGATCACGTAGCGCCAGCCGTGCTCGTCGTCGTGCACAGCGACGTCGGCCGTCGTGCCGGCGAGGTCGATCGCGGATCCGTCGGGACCCGTGCCGGTGATCGTCCAGTCGGCGACCGCGAGTCCGGTGCCCTCGCTCTCGAAGACGTGACGGACCGTCATCGAGATCGGCAGGTTCAGACCGAGGAACTGCTCGAGAGCCCCTCTGACCGCGTCCGTGCCCGTCACGGCCGCTCCCGGTGCGGGCACGAAGACGACGTCCGGGGTGTTCAGCGCCATCAGCCCGTCGAGGTCGCGGGCGTTGAAGCGATCGGCGAAGGCGAGGTTCAGCTGGTCGAGGGAGGTGACGCGGATGCTCATGGGATTCCTTTCCACGGGTCGACGGGGTGCCGACCACTGCAGAGGAAGACGCCACCGGTCCGAGAGTGTGACATCCGGCACCTCGGAGCGTTCACCGTAGACTTGGTGGATGATCGACCTCGCACTCCTCCGCGACAATCCGGAGATCGTCCGCCGCTCGCAGGCTGCTCGTGGAAACGACCAGAGCACCGTCGACGTCGCTCTCGAGGCCGACCGATCGCGCAGGGCCGCGCTCTCCGCGTTCGAGGAGCTGCGCGCCGAGCAGAACGCCTTCGGCAAGCTCGTCGCGAAGGCTCCGAAAGAGGAGAAGGCTGCGCTGGTCGCGCAGGCGAAAGACCTCGCCGAGCGCGTCAAGCAGGCCCAGCACGCGGCGAACGAGGCCGCCGAAGCCGCGGCTGCCGCTCTGGCTCGGATCGAGAACGTGGTGATCGACGGCGTGCCGGCCGGCGGCGAAGCCGATTTCGTCGAACTGCGCCGCGTCGGTGACGTCCCGGCGTTCGACTTCGAGCCGAAGGACCACCTCGAGCTCGGCGAGCTCCTCGGAGCGATCGACATGGAACGCGGTGCCAAGGTCTCCGGCGCGCGCTTCTACTTCCTGCGCGGCATCGGCGCACGTCTCGAGATCGCGCTGATGAACCTCGCGCTCGACAAGGCGCTCCAGAACGGATTCGTGCCCCTGATCACCCCGACGCTCGTGCGCCCGGAGATCATGCAGGGCACCGGCTTCCTCGGCGAGCACGCCGATGAGGTCTACCACCTCGACAAGGACGACGATCTGTACCTGGTCGGCACCAGCGAGGTCGCGCTCGCCGGGTATCACAAGGACGAGATCGTCGACCTGGCAGACGGTGCCCTCCGCTACGCCGGCTGGTCGACCTGCTATCGCCGCGAGGCCGGCTCGCACGGCAAGGACACCCGCGGCATCATCCGGGTGCACCAGTTCAACAAGCTGGAGATGTTCGTCTACACGACTGCGGAGGAGGCCGAAGCCGAGCACCTGCGCCTCGTGGCCCTGCAGGAGGAGATGCTGACCTCGCTCGGTCTCGCCTACCGCGTGATCGATGTGGCAGCGGGAGACCTCGGCTCCAGCGCCGCTCGCAAGTACGACATCGAGGCGTGGGTGCCGACGCAGGGCGCCTTCCGCGAGCTCACCTCGACGTCGAACTGCACGACCTTCCAGGCGCGCCGCCTGGAAGTGCGTCATCGCCCTCCCGTCGATGCGGCGGATGGAGCGACGCAGGGAGCAGCGAAGACGCAGCACGTCGCCACGCTGAACGGCACGCTCGCCACGACACGCTGGATCGTCGCCCTGCTCGAGACGCACCAGCAGGCCGATGGATCCGTGCGCGTGCCCGAGGTCCTGCGCCCCTACCTCGGCGGCCTCGACGTGATCCAGCCCCTCGTCGATGGGCGGGCCGCTCGATGACGGGCCCCTGGCTGGTCGGCCTCGACGTCGACGGGACCATCCTGCTGCAGGACGAGACGATGAGCCCCGGTGTTCCGGAAGCGATCGCCCGGCTTCGCGACGGCGGGCACGTGGTCACCATCGCGACCGGTCGCAGCTGGATGGCGACCCGACGATACGTCGAGGAACTCGGATTGACCGCGGACTACGTGGTGTGCTCCAACGGCGCGGTGACGATGCGCCGCTCGGGCGACGACTGGGAGCGCTGGAACGTGGAGACGTTCGATCCCACTCCGGTCCTCGGCCTGCTGCGAGAGCGTCTTCCCGAGGCCAGGTACATGGTCGAACTCGCCTCCGGGCAGCGGTTGTTCACCGAGCAACTCGATGACTGGACGCTCGACGGCGGGCGTCAGGTCGACTTCGACGAGCTCGGGGAACTCCCCGTCTCACGCATCGTCGTCGTCTCGCCCGGCCATGACGAAGACGACTTCCATCGCCTGGTGGCGGACGCCGGTCTCAACGAGGTGTCGTACGCGATCGGCTGGACGGCATGGCTGGACATCGCGCCGCAGGGCGTGGACAAGGGAACCGCTCTGGAGCAGGTGCGCACCGAGCTGGGCCTCGACGAGGGACGCATCCTCGTCGCCGGCGACGGACGCAACGACATCGGGATGTTCGGCTGGGCTCGCGCGCTCGGTGGTCGCGCCGTCGCGATGGGTCAGGCGCCCGACGTGGTGAAGGAGGCCGCCGGGGAAGTCACCGCAGACGTGGCCGACGGTGGCCTGGCGCGAGCGCTCGACACGCTTCCAGCCCCCGCCCAGGTCAGCGCAGGAGAATAGTTCTCGGCTAGACTCACGCCTGGTCGACAGAAGCGTCTGTCGGGAGGGTTGTCCGAGCGGCCGATGGAGCTGGTCTTGAAAACCAGTGGGCAGAGATGTCTCGTGGGTTCGAATCCCACACCCTCCGCATTTGAGCACGGTGCCCCCGCACCGGCGCTTAATCCGAAAGGACCCGAGTGAGCCAGAACACCCGACGCCGTCACACGATCGCGCGCCATGGTCAGCTGGGCACTCCTGGCACCGTCGGTCAGCTCTTGAAGTTCATCGCGATCGGCCTCGCCGTGGTTCTGGTGAGCGGGCTCGGCGTCGGCGCCTACGTCTTCTACGACCTCTCGAGCACCGTCTCGGCGAACGCGGTCGAGATCGAGGGCCAGGACCCGATCCCGCCGGACATCGGCGAGTACGAGGGCGGCTTCAACATGGTGCTCACCGGGGTCGACACCTGTGAAGAGAAGTACAAGGACCTCTTCGGCGAGCGATGCTCCGGAGCGGACTCCGAGGGCACGCTCAACGATGTGAACCTGCTGGTTCATGTCTCGCAGGAGCCGCGCCGGATCACGGTGGTCAGCTTCCCGCGCGACCTGATGGTCCCGATCCCGGCCTGCACCGACAAGGACGGCAACGCCACCTCCGCGATGAGCAAGCAGCCGCTCAACACCGCGTACACCGACGGCGGCCTGAACTGCGTCGTGAAGACGATCTCCGAACTCACCGACCAGGAGATCCAGTTCGCGGCCGGCGTGACCTTCGGTGGTGTGATCGAGATCACCAACGCGATCGGCGGCGTCGACGTCTGCCTCGCCAACCCGATCAAGGACCGCTACACGGGCCTCGACATGGCCGCAGGAACTCACACGATCGAGGGGCTGCAGGCCCTGCAGTTCCTGCGCACGCGTCACGGAGTCGGCGACGGGAGCGACCTGGGCCGCATCGGGAACCAGCAGCAGTACATGTCGAGCCTCGCCCGCAAGATGATCAGCGGTGACGTGCTCGGCAACGTCCCCGTCATGCTGAAGCTCGCGAACACCGCGATCCAGAACCTGGAGCCGAGCGAGTCCCTCACGAACCCGATGACGCTGGTCCAGATCGCTCTCGCGGTCAAGTCGGTCCCGTTCGAGGACATCGTCTTCGTGCAGTACCCGAACGGCACGGACTCGGCCAACCCGAACAAGGTCGTCCCCAACTACACCGCCGCCTCGGCGCTCTGGGAGGCGCTCGCGGCGAACGCGCAGCTGCAGATCACGCATGAGAACAACAAGAACGACGGCGTGGTCGTGCAGGAGCCGACGGCACCCGTCGAGGAGCCGGCGACCGACCCCGCAGCGACTCCGGATCCGGCAGCGACCCCCGACAATGTCGTGGCTCTGCCCGATTCGATCAAGGGCAACTCCGCCGCGCAGCAGACCTGCTCCAACGGCAACGTGCGCTGACCCCCCCGGGAGCGACATGCGGTGACGGTCTAGTCGTCGGTGGGTGGCGCGGGCGGATGGAGTGCGTCGATGAGAGCGCTCATGATGCCGGGCATGTCGACGCTCGGGTCGATCATCCACTGCAGCTGAAGACCGTCGGATGCTGCCTGGATCACGCGAGCGAGTGTGTCGGGATCGAGGGCGGAGCGCCGCTCTTCGGCGCCGAAGCTGTCGGCGATCGACTCACGCAGGCGGGCGCTGCGGTCGAGGAAGTACTCGTGGGCAGGATGCTCGGGGTCGGCGGCGTCGACCGAGAGGCGTGAGAACAGGGCGACCAGCCCCGGGACCTCGGTGTTGTGGCGGATCACCTCGATGAACCCGGTCCGAGCCTCGGCGTCACTGAGGCCCGAGGGATCGAGGCCGTCGTGCTCATCGCGCTTTCGAAGGACTTCGGTGAAGAGCTCTTCCTTCGAACCGAAGTAGTGCAGCAGAGCGGCGGGGGTGACTCCGACGACTTCGGCGATCTCCTTGAGCGAGGCGTTCTGATACCCCTTGCGCCCGATCACGTCGAGGGCGCTCTCGAGGATCTCCTCGCGTCGCGCCACGCCCTTCGCGTACGAACCTCGTCGTGCCATGCCTCGACCCTAATCCTGAATGTCGTTTGATATCTAATACTGAAGGGCATATGGTTTTCGCAGGACATCGACGTCGTGCGCGAAAGGGACACAATGACCGAGAACTCGGCTTCCGACCTCACCCTCGAGGAGAAGGCTTCGCTCACCAGCGGTGCGGACTTCTGGACCACGAAGGCCATCGACCGCCTGGGCATCCCGTCGGTGATGATGACCGACGGTCCGCACGGCCTGCGCAAGCAGTCCGGCAGCACCGATCACCTCGGTCTCGCCAGCAGCGTCCCCGCCACCTGCTTCCCGCCCGCCGTCGGCATCGGCTCGTCCTTCGATCCGGAGATCATCGAACGGGTGGGTGCCGCGATCGGGGTGGAGGCCGCGATCGAGAACGTGGCTGTCGTGCTCGGCCCCGGCATCAACATCAAGCGCTCACCGCTGTGCGGACGCAACTTCGAGTACTTCTCGGAGGACCCGATCGTGTCCGGCATCCTCGGCGCCGCATCGGTCCGTGGCATCCAGTCGAAGGGCGTCGGCACCTCGCTCAAGCACTTCGCGGCCAACAACCAGGAGTTCGACCGCATGCGCGCGAGCTCGGATGTGGACCCGCGCCCGCTGCGCGAGATCTACCTGCGCGGATTCGAGCGGGTCGTGAAGGACGCGGCGCCCTGGACCGTCATGTGCTCGTACAACAAGCTCAACGGGGTCTGGACCTCGGAGGACCCGTGGCTGCTCACCAGTGTGCTGCGCGACGACTGGGGTTTCGACGGTCTCGTGGTCTCGGACTGGGGAGCCGTGAACGATCGCGTCGTCGGCGTCGCGGCAGGGCTCGACCTGGAGATGCCGGCCTCGGGTGGACGGACCGACGCGCAGCTCGTCGCGGCCGTTCGTGCGGGAACCCTCCCCGAAAGCGTGCTCGACACCGCTGCCGCCCGTGCGATCGACCTCGTGCGCAAAGCGGGAAAGCGTCCGGCCGTCGCAGGTCCGCTCGACGTCGACGCGCACCACGCGCTCGCGCGGGAAGCCGCCGGTCGCTCGATCGTGCTGCTGAAGAACGACGGCGCGCTGCTGCCGCTCGCCGCAGACCAGAAGGTCGCCGTGATCGGTGCCTTCGCGACCGAGCCGCGTTTCCAGGGCGCCGGCTCGTCGCTGATCAACCCCACCCGCGTGGACAAGGCGCTCGACGAGCTGCGTGTCGTGGGCGGCGAGAACGTCAGCTATGCCGCGGGCTTCGCGGTCGAAGGCGGAGCCGTCGAGGCATCCGGTCGCACCGCGGAGGAGCTGCGGGCCGAGGCCGTCGGCGTCGCCCGGACGGCGGACGTGGCGGTGCTGTTCCTCGGTCTGCCGGCTGCGGAGGAGTCGGAGGGCTTCGACCGCGACCATATCGACCTGCCTGCCGAGCAGCTGGCCGTGCTCGATGCCGTGCTCGAGGTCAACCCGCGCGTCGTGGTCGTCCTGTCCAACGGCGGGGTCGTGGCACTGCCCTTCGCCGACCGCGTGCCCGCGATCATCGAGAGCTGGCTGCTGGGCCAGGCTGGTGGCGGCGCCGTCGCCGATGTGCTCTACGGTGCGGTGAACCCCTCGGGCAAGCTCACCGAGACGGTGCCCGTGCGGCTCGAGGACAACCCGTCCTTCGGCAACTTCCCCGGCGAGTTCGGACACGTGCGCTATGGCGAGGGCCTGCTGGTCGGCTACCGCTGGTACGACGCGAAGGGTCTCGACGTGACCTTCCCGTTCGGCCATGGACTCTCGTACACGACGTTTGAGTACACCGGTGCGACGGCCGAGGTCGGAGCGGACGGCGGTATCGTCGTGCGCCTCGACGTCACCAATTCCGGCGACCGCGATGGCCGCGAAGTCGTGCAGGTCTACGTCGCACCGACGACCTCGATCGTGCAGCGCGCGCCCCGCGAGCTCAAGGCATTCTCCTCGGTCGCCCTGGCCGCGGGGGAGACCCGCTCCGTCGAGCTCGTCGTGCGGCGTGAGGACCTCGCCTACTGGGACATCCGCGTCGACCGCTGGGTCGTCGAGGGCGGCGAGTACACCGTCGAGGTGGCCGCCTCCAGCCGTGACATCCGCTCCCGTGTCTCGGTCGAGATCTCGGGTGACGCGGTGCACCAGGAGCTGACCATGAACTCCTCCGTCGGGGACCTGATGACACACCCGATCGCCGGACCCATCGTGCAGCAGGCGCTCGGCGGCCTGATGGGCGGGCTAGGCGGAGATGCGGCCGCGGCATCGATGATGCCGAACGACGAGGCGATGCAGAAGATGATGGCGTCCTTCCCGATCGGACGCCTCGCCGGATTCCCCGGGCTTCCCGTCGACTTCGAGCAGATCGAGCAGCTGATCGCGGCGGCGAACGCGGGTGGTTCCACGGCCGGTTGAGCCGCGACCGCCGTCACGCACTCAGGGCCACGGCGCGCGTGTGCGCGCCGTGCCCGAGCTCCTCACGGACCGCGCCTGGCAGATCGAGTTCGGCGATGGCACCGACCGGCACCACGACCTCGACCCGCAGCTCATCCTGCTCGACATGCCAGGAGATCGAGGTCTCTCCGTAGGGTGTGCGCTGCGTCGCCGACGCGTGCGTCAGACCACCGCCCGGCCGCGGGGCGAAGCGGATGCGACGATAGCCGGGCTCCGCCGGGGCGAGTCCGGCCACGCTGCGGTGCAGCCAGTCGGCGACCGCTCCCAGCGCGTAGTGGTTGAACGACGTCATGGTTCCGGGGTTCACGGTGCCATCCGGCAGCATCGCGTCCCATCGCTCCCAGACCGTGGTCGCGCCCTGCACGACCTGATAGAGCCACGACGGGCACTCCTGCTCGAGAAGCAGATCGTAGGCGGCATCGGTGTGGCCGGTCATGGTGAGCGCGTCGCAGACGAGCGGCGTGCCCACGAATCCGGTCGCGATGCGGTTGCCGGCGGCGTGCACGAGATCGGCGAGGCGGGCGCCTGCCACAGCACGCCGCCTGTCGTCGGCGAGCAGGTCGAACACGATCGCCAGGGCGTAAGCGGTCTGTGCGTCGGAGGTCATCGTGCCGTCGGCGCGCACATACGCATCCCGGAACGCGGCGGCGACGTCGGCGGCGAGGCTTTCGTAGTGCGCGACGTCGGCCGTGCGCCCGAGCACGCGAGCCATATCCGCGACGGCTCGCGCCGACCGCGCGAAGTAGGCCGTCGCCACGAGATATCGATCGGTGCGCGCATCGGCGGGATCCTGTGGGGGAGCGGCGGGGTCGAGCCAGTCGCCGAGCTGGAAGCCCTCGTTCCACAGGCGGTCGGGCCCGGCCAGGGAGTCGACCTTGTCGACCCAGCGGCGTGCGCTCTCGAACTGCGTCGCCAGCACGCCGTCATCACCGAAGCGCTGGTAGAGGGTCCAGGGCAGCAGCGTGGCGACATCACCCCAGGCGGCTCCCGCCCTGATCGGGGACCACACCTTGTGCGAGGGGATCACCGGCACGAACCAGGGCACCGTGCCGTCGGGCAGCTGGTCGGCCTCGACGTCGCGGAGCCATCCCGACAGCATCCCGGAGACGTCGTACAGTGTCGAGGCGGTCGGCCCGAACACCTGCACGTCGCCGGTCCAGCCCACGCGCTCATCGCGCTGCGGACAGTCGGTGGGGATGTCGACGAAGTTCCCGCGCATGCCCCAGACGACGTTGCGGTGCAGCTGCTCGACCAGAGGGTCGGAGCACGAGAACCATCCGGTGCGCTCCAGGTCGGTGTGCAGCACGCGCGCGATGAGGGCGCCGGCCGCGGCATCCGCATCGAGGTCTCCCGGCCACCCCGAGACCTCGACGTACCGGAAGCCGTGGAACGTGAAGCGCGGTTCCCACTCCTCGCCCGCGGGACGTCCGTCGAGTGTGTAGGAGTCGCTGGAGCGTGCGCTGCGCAGAGGGCGCGTGTAGATCTCGCCCTCCTGCAGCACCTCCGCGGTGCGCAGTGTGACGGTCGCGCCACGGGGCCCGGCGACGCGGATGCGCACCCGTCCGACGAGGTTCTGCCCGAAGTCGAGGATGCGCGCGCCACCGGGCGAGGTGAGCACGGCGATCGGCGCGACCTCCTGCGTCACCCGGACGGGCGGGGCGGTCGGGGCGACGAGGGTGCGCGGGTCGCGCGTGCGCACCGCGACCGGCAGCCACCCGCCGTCGTCGAACGACGCCGTCGTCCACCCGGGGATCTCCTGGCGCGCGTCGTAGTCCTCACCGTCGTAGATCCCGGACCGCAGGATGGGGGAGAGTGCCGCCTTCCACGAACCGTCGGTCACGACCGTCTCGCGTCGCCCGTCGGCGTAGACGATCTCCAACTGCCCGAGGAAGGAGAGATCGCCGCCGAAAACGTTGCGGTGGCCGCCGCGCCAGCCGAGACGTCCGCGATACCAGCCGTCTCCGAGCCAGGCGCCGAGCGCGTTCTCGCCGTCGACGAGCAGGTCGGTCACGTCGTAGGTGTAGTACCGCAGTCGCTCGCGGTAGACCGTCCAGCCCGGTGAGAGCGTGTCGGAGCCGACGCGGATGCCGTTGATCTCGGCCTCGTACAGGCCGTGCGCGGTGGCGTAGAGCCGGGCGCGGGCGATCGTGCCGTCGATGCGGAAGCTCCGCCGGACCAGGGTGGCGCGGCGGGCGTCGCTCTCCGGATCCTCGTCGAGATCGAGCCCGACCGGCTGCGCCGACCAGTCGTCGGCATGCAGCAGCCCCGTCTCCAGCCAGGTCTCGGGACTCCGGTCCGACCAGCTGCCGTCGACGCCCTGCACCGCGACGTGCACGCGGACGCGCTCTCGCGAACCGAGCGCCCGGCCCGGCCAGGGGACCAGGACCTGGGCGGCGGACGTCACCTCGACGCGCTCCTCGCCGTCCTCGCGCACCACGGTGACCGCATACCGCTCCTGGCGCCAGCCGTCGGGTGCGCCGGAGAGCCTCCAGCTCAGACGGGGGCGGCTCTCGCCGATGCCGAGCGGATCCCGGTGGTGCTCGATGCGCGGCGCGGAGACGATCGTCATGCTCCTCATCCTTGCCGATCCCGAGGACAACGGCGATGGAGTCGGACGATCTCGTGCCCCACGACTTCTGTGCCGCCCCGGGGTCACCCGGTCGTCGGGGTGCGGCGCAGGTGGGCGTCGTTCGTGCGGGGTATCTCCTTCGAGAAGAACAGCGACAGGAGGCTGATGAGGATCAGCGCGAAGAACGCGATGCGCAGTGAAGACAGCTGCGAGTCGCGGTAGATCGTGGCGAGGGAGTCGGCGTCCGCGTCGCTCAGACCGGCCTTCTCCGCGATGGCGGCCACGTCCGCTGCCGGCACGATCGCGACGCCCTGCTGCGTGGCGCTCGCCACCGTCGTCTTCGTGGCGTCAGGGAGAGCGCTCGACGCGACTCCCGATGCGAACGAGGTCGACAGGGCACCGATGAGGATCGAGCCGATCAGCGCCGTCCCCAGCGACGAGCCGAGGTTCTGGAACACGCCCTGGAGCCCGCCCACCTCGCTCGTCTCCTTCTCCGTCACGCTCGACATGTTGACATTCCCCAGCTGCGAGGCGAGCAGTCCGAGGGCTGCTCCGGCGAGGAACATCCCGGTGGCGAAGAACACGCTGCGCAGGTCGCTCGTCGCGGAGCCGAGCAGGATGACGGCGCTCACGACGAGGGACACCTGCCCGATGCGCACGATCATGCGTGGCGAGAGCACGCGCGAGAGCCGGGTGCCGACGATGGAGAACAGCACGAGGGCGATCGAGAGCGGGAAGATCCGGACGCCGGTCTCCAGCGCATCGAGGCCGAGGGTCATCTGCAGATAGACCGGCACCACGAAGAACAGCCCCGCCGTCACCGTGTACTGCGCTCCGAGCACGAAGAGCCCGCTGCGCAGCGACGTGATCGAGAACATGCCCACGTGGATGAGCGGAGAGCGGCCCAGGCTCTCGAGAAGACGCTGGCGGGAGAAGAAGAGTGCGAGGAGCACGATGCCGAGCACGATGAACCAGGCGGCGGGGGAGATGCCGAGCGGTGCGATGGCGACGTCGCCGATGGTGGGCGGATTCAGCGGAAGCACCCATCCCCAGGTCTTGCTCTGCAGCATCCCGAACACCACCGCGACCAGTCCGATCGAGGACAGGGCGACGCTGAGGAGATCGATGCGCACGCTCTGCCGTGGCGTCGGATCCGTGACGATGCGGGCGCACAGCACCACACCGATCATGATGAGCACCTCGGCGGCGAACACGTAGCGCCAGTCGAAGTACGTCGTGACGAATCCTCCGATCAGGGGTCCCGCTGCGACGGCCGCTCCGGACACAGCGCCGATGATCGCGAAGGCCGTGATGCGCTCGCTTCCCCGGTAGTTGTCGGCGACGAGCGCCGCGATGGCCGGGATGACGAGCACAGCACCCAGCCCCTCGACGATCGACCAGCCGAGGAAGAGGAACTGCACGTTCGGGCTCAACGCAGTGATCAGCGAGCCCGCCGCGTACACGCACGACCCGATCACGAACGCCCTGCGACGACCCCATACGTCGCCCAGCCTCGCGCCCAACAGCATGAACGCGGCCATCGTGAGGGTGTAGAAGGTGATGGCGCCCTGCATCGCGGTGACGGTGGTGTCGAGGTCGGACACCACCGTCGAGATCGACACGTTCATCACGGTGCCGTCGAGCACCATCACGAACTGCGCGGATCCGAGGACGGCGATGACACCCCAGCGCTTCATGGCGACTCCTTCGAGGGAGCGGATCCCCTCGTGGGGAGCCTCCCCGCCGTGAGCGCGTCGCGGAAGCTCGTGAAGTCGCGCTCGTTCTGATCGGCGTAGGTGTCGGCGAAGACGCAGATCGCCTCCTCGAATGCCCGCCCACGGCCGAGATACCCGGCGACCTCGACACGGTCCCCGCTCCTGGCGTGCCCTCGGGCGAGGGTCTCGCCGCAGATGCGCGCATACAGCGCCGCCCCGCGCGGAGTCATCGTCTCCGGATCGATCCCGCCTTTCCAGTCGTGCAGCTGGCGCACGTAGAAGTCGCGGGTCGTGCCGTCGGCGCCGGCCACCCGCTGCCATCCGAGGAAGATGTCGCTGGCCGCCTGCATGAGTCGCTGCCCGCGCACCACCCGTTCTCCCTCGTTCCCGTGCGTTCCCGGACCGAGGTAGCGCTCGAGGACGGAAGGCTGCGCGGTCTTCGCCTGCAGGAGCAGAGGATCGTGATCGTCTCTGCCGCTGAGGAGCACGACCCAGGCCCTCGTGCCGACGCTGCCGATCCCTCCCACCGTCCGGGCCATGTGGCGGTAGCGGTACTCGGAGATCGGGTGGTGCTCGCCCGGCAATGTGTGCTGGTACTCGGAGAGGAGATTCCGCATCAGCGCGGCCTCGTCGAAGTCGGCGCCGGCCCCCGGCAGGAAGTCCTCGACGGGCGTCACCAGCGGCGGGTTCGAGATGATCCGGAGCTGTCCGTCGACGACGTGCACGAGCTTCGCGAACGATCGCATCCGGTCCCGCTTGCGTGCCTTCTTCACCACCGCATCCAGTCGAGCGACCGTCACGTCGTCCGCACGTCGCCGATCTCGTTCCGCGCGGATCCGTCGGCGCGCGCTCTCGGCGTCGAAACGGTCGTACCAGGCGTCCAGGACAGGGGAGTCGGCCGCGCGCCGCATCGCCTTCCGGTAGCCCACGACCGACGCGCGGACGCACGCACGCACCTCGTCCGCGGAGAAACCACGATGGCGGCCGGCCACGGCGAAGCTCGTCGCCAGGCGCTTCACGTCCCATTCGAACGGGCCGGGGAACGTCTCGTCGAAGTCGTTCATGTCGAAGATGAGCCGGCGCTCCGGAGTGCCGAACAGGCCGAAGTTCGACAGGTGCGCGTCACCGCACAGCTGCACAGTGATGCCGGTGTGCGGTGCGGTGGCGAGGTCGGCGGCCATCAGCAGAGCCGCCCCCCGGTAGAACGCGAACGGCGAGGCCGACATCCGCTCGTACCGCAACGGAACGATGTCGAGATCCCGCGTGGTGGCCTGCCCCTCGAGCAGCGCGACCGGGTCGGGCCGGTCCGCTCCCGGACGCCACGGGCCCTGGTGTGAGCGAGGGGCACGAGCACGGGCGTCGCGACCGCGGCTCCACCTGGCGACGAACTCCGGCGCGACCGCATCCGGTGGCGCGAACTCGTCGCGCTCCTCGGCGCTTCCGATGTCCCCCATGCCGTACCTCCCACCCGTCTGTCGACGGCGCGGGAGCCGGAGGGCCGGAGGAGGATCCCGGGCCGGATGCGGGCGGCGTCGCAGTGCTCATCGTCGCAGTCCGCGGGGGGATCACGGGGAGGGCATCACCCCTTTCGGGCGAGGTCGGGGAGGTGTCGGCGACGCTCCTCGACCGCGGCCACAGGGTCAGGCGTCGGATGACGCGGCGCGCTTCGCGCTGGCACCCCGCATGATCCGCGCGACCGCGGTGATCAGGAACAGCTGCCCGGTGATGGCCTCGGCGATGGCGATCCCCTGTCCGGTGGCGCCGACCGGTACCAGGTTGCCGTATCCGGTCGTGGTCAGCGTCGTGAAGGAGAAGAACAGCTGGTTGCCGAGCGAGTCGAGATTCTCGTCGCCGAACATGGGGGTGGGTGAGAACTGAGAGATCAGGTTGTAGACGAAGGCGAAGAACATCCCGACCAGGATGTACGCGGTGATCGCCGCCAGAAGGGCTTCCAGGTCGAGGCCGCGTCGGTTGACCTGGTGCGCGATGATCGCCCAGGGAGCGACCAGCAGGGCGATCATCGACGCCGTCGACAGCGGGATCGCGAGCAGAGGACCCTCGACACCGAAGAGGACGGCGGCGACGGCGGAGGCCCCGGCCACCGAGAGCACCACCCACGACACGCGTTGGACGAGGTTCCGGGCCCTGGTCACGTAGAACACCATCGCGATCGTCGCCAGCATCGCGAGGAAGGCCCAGGGGCTCGGATCCGTGCTCGGCTGCGCGGCGCACAGGCCGTAGGAGACGACGAGCAGGACGAGGATGATGGCGTATCCGCGGGCCTGGCCGTCTCGCCGGCGACGCGGGGGCGTGTCGGAGTGCTCCGGCTTCACGGTGTCTGTCCGGGGCATGATCGGTCCTCTTCCGCGCGGTGGACGCGGAGCGCCCACGATGTGCGGCCAGTATCCCAGCGCGAGTGCGCCTCCCCGCTGAGGCCGGTTGCGCGTCGGCCAGAAGGAGAGTCCCGAGGGCTGGTTCGTCACCGCTCGTCTGACCCGTTATGATGGCTAGGTGCATCCGTGCTTTCGGGTCGGATGCCTGGAGACGTCGCATAGTCCGGCCGAGTGCACCACCCTGCTAAGGTGGAGTCCCCTCACGGGGACCAGGGGTTCAAATCCCCTCGTCTCCGCACAAGAACCCCCGCTCAGGCGGGGGTTTTCTCGTTCCCGGCCTGCGTCTTCGGGGTGTTTGAGGTGAGGCCTCGACGAATGGCTGGTCTGCAGCTTCGGGAGTCCGACGTGCCGCGAGTGGCTAACGGAGTCCTGACTTCACAAGTCGGGTGCTTGTTTACCGACGCGGACTGTCCTTGAATGCTCACGGGGCGGTCGGTGATGGGCTGTACAGCTTCAGCCTGCCGCGGAATCAACCCCAGCGGGCCGTGAGTTGGAAGCGCGTTCAGTTCGCCGAGGAGGGGAGACACCTAACCGACAGATTCCCGATCGCCAGAAAGCCAACCGATGCCACGACGAGCGCGGGAGATGGGCGGTCACGATAGTGTCTTTGGGTCGAGCATCTGGATTCGCCTGTGGGTGAACGGTCGCGAGGGCGCAACCGTCTTCGATGAGGCCAAGCGGAGTCGTAAATGGGGAGTGCACATGAGCGTGGGTCCAGCGCCGTACACGGTTCGAAGTTTTGTTGATCTCGCAAACCTCGAGAATCGTCGGGGCAAGGACATTAGTCGTCTTGATCCGGAAGTGGGGCGGGTGACTCGCGCGCTACGGGCGGCGCGACAACGCTACCTACGGCGGGCGAAGAGGTATGCACGTGACTCCCCAGAACGCCTAGCGCTGAGAGCGGCCTACCGTGTGCAGCGCAGCGATCTGCGTAAGCGACGCGATGCGGCCATCGAATCCGCTCTTCGCGACGCCCTTCGCGTATTCGAAGACAAATTCAGCGACGATCGGTTCAGCTTTGAGCTAGTCGCCGGTCCATTAGCTGGTGGGAAACCCACATATCAGATCGGCTCAACTCTCCCAATCACTTACCCCGCGAAGCAGGCCGCTGCTTCGGTGCGAAGTGCGCTGGCGGTTGAGGCGCCCAGTCGAAACAGCGTCGTTCGCGCACTCCGATCTGCTCTAGACAGGCCTTACCACCACGCGATACTCAAGATCGATATCGAGCGCTTCTTCGAGTCCATTGACCACTTCGAGCTCAGGGCAAGAGTCTCACGGTACTCGAGTCTGGACCGGGTCAGCGCCGCACTCACGGAGCGGCTGCTATGGGAGTACGCAGTACTCGCGAAATCTCAATTGGGGCTTCCACGCGGAGTGGGGCTTAGCTCGCATCTCGCTGAGCTGTATATGCGAGAGTTTGATACGCGAGTACGAACCCAGCCCGGAGTTCTGTTCTACGCGCGCTACGTCGACGATATCGTCATTGTAAGCGAAAACGCCACTGCTCTGGCAAAGATCAAGGCCGTGGCTGTCGACACTTTGAATCAACTCAAGCTCATAACAAATTCTGGGAAAACGTACGAACTGGTGGCCGACAAAAAGGGTGACTATCCGTCGGGTGAGCATCTCGAGTACCTCGGGTATAAGTTTACCCGCGCCGGCGGTCGACTTGCAGTGGGGCTCACGAATCAGCGCAAGGGGCGAAGGGTTAAGAGGCTTGAGGCCGCGCTTCAAGCCTGGTTATCAACGTTGCCGAACGCAAGTTGGCCGAATCACGGGCACAATGGGATGCTGCTGGATCGGATTCGGTACCTCGCGGGGAACACCAAGCTCCTCAACTCCAAGAGCAATGTGGCCATCGGTCTCTATTTTTCGAATAGTGCGCTGGATGAAAATGCGGGGGAGTTGCGAGAGCTCGATGTGATGATTCAAGAATTTTGTCTATTGCACGGCTCAAAGATGCCCGACAAGCTTCGGTCGCGTATCGAGTCCATCTCGTTTGTCGATATGTTTCATAGTCGATCCTTCTTGCGCTTCAATCAGAAGAGGGTCGAGAGGATCGTTTCTATCTGGGGGCAAGTTTGATGGTGCATAGTAGGGCGGTTCGAGATCCGCTGAGAGCGCTCACGTCGGAAATACTTCCGTATGAGGTTCCGATTCCTTTTGACGTGACGCGCATGTACAAGTTTCTTCGACGGCTGAAGTTCCGTTGGGACGACGAGCATGTGTTCTCGGTTCAAGACTCGCGGCTGGGTGAGTCTGAGCGAAGATGGCTTGGTTTGATCTTCGATCCGCTCACACTGGGTCCAGGCACGGTTCTCGAAGGCAGACGAGAATTCCGTCTTTCTGACAGCGCTAGTAAATGTGATCTTCGCTACCCCTACAAGTTCCGGTCGCGTCGCAACAATGGGAAGTCTCGGGTGTTGTCGGTTCCACATCCGCATTCAATGCTGCAGATGGCTTCGTTTATTCACGATCACCGTGACTCGATTCTGTACTTCACCAATCGAAGCGAGTTTTCTATCCGTCATCCGCACAGAGTCGCACGTGTTCAAGCCCGACCCGAGTCCGTATTCGATGGAGCACGAGACTCGGAGTCTTTTGGTGTTGAACAGTCAGACCTCGAGTACTCGTACGTTTCGTCGTATTTCAGCTACAGGCGGTACAACAACATAAACCGCTTCTACTCATCCCCTGAGTTTCAGGCTTGTGAACGCAAGTTTCCGCACCTGATGAGGGCGGATGTTTCCAAGTGTTTCGATAGCGTCTACACGCACACATTGTCATGGGTTACCAATGGTATGTACGCAAGTAAACACAATCGGCCTGATGCCGAGGGGACTTTCGGGGCAAAGTTTGACCGATTGATGCAGTACTTGAATTATGCGGAGACGAGCGGTATTATCATTGGTCCCGAGTTATCCCGCGTATTCGCGGAGATAATTCTGCAGGAAGTTGACGTCCGGGTTCAACGAGTCATGGAGTCGGACGGGTTGGAGCGCGGGGTGCACTACGAGATGATGCGCTACGTTGACGACTACTTTATTTTCCTTGCGGACCCGAACAAGGCGAACCGCGTAGAGGAGTACCTCTCCTCGGAGCTAGCTTGGTTCAAGTTGCACCTAAACGAGCAGAAGCAGCGGCACTTTGATACGCCTCTTCAGTCGCACATGTCAGTTGCAAAGATGCGAATTCGAGAGGATATCAAAAGGCGAACAAAGATCAAGTTGTCTGAGGAGGACTCGGTAGTTCAAGGGGCGCTGCACTTCCTGCCCAGGAAAGCGATCCTTGATTATAAAGCACTATTGATCGACACGGGTCTAGAGCACGGAGAACTTGCAAATTCGTACCTCTACGAGCTTGGCCGGAGACGGGATCGCACGGTCCGTAGGTTTCGCGCGCACTTAGCATCGCTGGTGGAAGCGGGTGATCCTGCGTCCGTCGATCGTGCACAAACCCAACTTGTAGAATACCTTGCGGCCGTTCTCGACGTCGGCCTGTTTATTTACTCTGGGGCACCGTCTGTGTCTCATAGCGTCAAGCTGACGCGAATGGTGGCTGCGTCCATAGGTGAACTAGAGCTCGGGCAACTCAGCGCCTTGAACGGTTACTACTTCCGTCACCGCGTTCGGCGAGAGTTGATCGCTCAGTTGACTGCCGTGCAGGAGGAAGAGACGTTCGGAGCGCACACCCTGTTGCTCATGGATTGCCTGCTTTTCGTCGATCCGGAGATCCCGGAAGAAGAGCTAGTCGGGTTGCTCGAGCGCCGGGGTAAGGGGGTAAGTGCCCTCGATGCGTTCGCGGTGCTAACCCTGCTTCGAAGATTCACCAATGCACCTGGCGCGAGTAGCATGAAGACCGAACTGCTTGAGCGTGCCCGTGAGCTTATCGATTATGGAAAGTCCAATCGTGAGGGTGAGACGGAGCGCACAATTCTGCTACTTAGCCTTCCGACTTTCCCCGGGGCCTCTGTTCAAGAGATCGCAAAGGCCATGGGGGACGGGCACTCGCGGAAAGCAGTGCAGGCGATGAGGGAGGCAGGTTCGCATCCGTCGATGTTCACCTGGAACGCAAGCGAGAACTATTACGAGCGGTTGCTACTCAAGTCGTCTCAATCGGTATACTAAGCATGCGGCCATGACGCAACCGGGAGTTTCGACTTCCACCACACACGGGCGCTTGGGGGCGAGCGTCATCGAACCCCCATTTTTTGCGGCGGTGCCGGCGCTGGAGGGTTGACGACCACGTCGGTGCCCCGTCTCGCGGGCGATCCTTCCTGAAAGATCCACGCCTTCGATCCTCAAAGATCGACGCCTTCGACGGTCGCTTGTATGCCTGGCCGAGCTGGCGGAGGCGCTGGACTGGAGCGGCGAGATCGTCCCGTGTCTGTGTCCGCGCTGACGTTCGGGTCTGCCCTCGGGTAGTCTCGCCCGCATGGCAACCGCAACGACGCAGACCCACAAACGCGAGGCGTTCAGCTCGCGGAACGTGTTCATCCTCTCGGCGATCGGCTCCGCGGTCGGCCTCGGCAACATCTGGCGGTTCCCCTACGTCGCCTACGAGGGCGGCGGCGGTGCGTTCCTGATCCCGTACCTGTGCGCCCTGCTCACGGCCGGCATCCCGCTGCTGTTCTTCGACTACGCGATCGGCCACCGTTTCCGCGGATCGGCACCGCTGGCGTTCCGCCGCATGCACCGTGCGGCCGAGCCCCTCGGCTGGTGGCAGGTGCTCATCTGCGTCGTCATCGCCGTCTACTACGCGGTGATCATCGCCTGGGCGGCCATGTACACCTGGTTCTCGGCCCAGCTCACCTGGGGTGCGGGCAACGAGAACGACTTCTTCTTCATCGACTTCCTGCGCTCGGCCGACGTCGCCGAGGTAGGCGTGTCCACCGAGTTCGTGCCGCAGGTCGGCATCCCGCTCGTCGTGGTCTGGCTGATCGTGATCGTCATCATGGCGCTGGGCGTGAAGCGTGGCATCGGCCGGGCGAACATGATCCTGATGCCGTTGCTCACCATCATGTTCGCGATCCTCGTGGTGCAGTCCCTGTTCCTCCCGGGTGCGATGGACGGCCTGAACGCGTTCTTCACCCCGAACTGGGAAGCTCTGGCCGATCCCGGGGTCTGGGCATCCGCCTACGGCCACATCTTCTTCTCGCTGTCCGTCGCCTTCGGCATCATGGTGACCTATTCCTCCTACCTGAAGCGCAAGACGGATCTCACCGGCTCCGGACTCGTCGTCGCGTTCGCGAACTCGGGCTTCGAGATCCTCGCCGGGATCGGTGTCTTCGCGGCTCTCGGCTTCATGGCGCAGGCGCAGGGCACGGAGGTCGCCGGCGTCGCATCCTCCGGCATCGGACTCGCCTTCATCGCCTTCCCGACGATCGTGTCGCAGGCAACGGGCGGGTCGATCATCGGCGTGCTGTTCTTCGGGGCACTGGTGTTCGCCGGTGTCACCTCTCTGATCTCGATCCTCGAGGTGATCGTGGCTGCGCTGCAGGACAAGCTCGGCTGGGCTCGGGTGCGCACCACGCTCACGGTCGCGATCCCGCTGGCGATCATCTCGATGGCGCTCTTCTCCACGACCACGGCCTTGTCGGTGCTCGACACTGCGGACGCCTTCGTCAACTCCTTCGGCATCATGGCGGTCGCGCTGGTGGCCGTGATCATCGTGGCCTGGCTGCTGCACAAGCTGCCGGTGCTGGTGGAGCACCTGAACCGGCGCTCCAGCTTCCGTGTGGGGACGATCTGGAAGGTGCTCGTCGGCGTTCTCGCGCCGGTGGTGCTCGGATACCTCTTCATCAGCGAACTGATCGCCAAGACCTCCGAGCCGTACAGCGGCTACCCCGGCTGGTTCCTCGCGATCTTCGGCTGGGGGATGGTCATCGCGCTGGTCGTGCTGGCTCTGATCCTGTCGGCACTGCCGTGGAGCGGGCGCTCGCACGCGAAGGACGATCCCGAGTACGACGAGTTCCTCTCGAAGGAAGAATACGAACCGGATGCGGAGACCTCGGCGATCCCGCTGATCGACACGACCACGAAGGGAGCCGGCGCATGACCACGACAGCGATCGTCATGATGATCATCGCGATGGTCACGGTCTGGGGCGGCCTGGTCGCCGGGATCGTGAACCTCGCGCGCCATCCCGAGGAGTCGGAGACCGAGCCCGCGCCGCCCGTCGAACTCTGACGGTGCGCTGACGGTGCACTGACGGCGCCGCTCGAGGGACCGGCGTCCGCCCCCGTGCGACACTGGGCCCACGGACCAGGGAGGCACATCATGGTGGCCATCGACCCCAAGAAGACGCTCGACGCGTATCGGGCGAAGCGGGGGGAGTTCCGCATCGTCGAGGTGCCGCCCCTGCAGTACCTGATGATCGACGGTGCGGGGGATCCGAACACCTCGCCCGCCTACCGGGACGCCGTCTCTGCCCTGTTCCCCGTGGCGTACGCGTTGAAGTTCGCGAGTCGGAGCGAGCTCGGCGTCGACACCGTGGTGATGCCCCTCGAAGGGCTCTGGCATGCACCCGACATGGAGTCGTTCACCTCCCGGCGCGACAAGTCGGCATGGATGTGGACGTCGATGATCATGGTCGGCGACCACATCACCGCGTCGATGTTCGCGCACGCCGTGGAATCCGTGGCGCAGAAGGCGGCGAAGAAGAAGGAGCCGATCCCGGCGCTGGATGCGGTGCGGCTCGAGACGCTCGAGGAGGGGACCTGTGTGCAGACGCTGCATGTGGGTCCGTTCGACGACGAGGGGCCGGTGCTCGACGACCTCCACTACCGCTTCATTCCCGAGAACGGTCTGCAGATGCGAGGACGCCACCACGAGATCTACCTGAGCGATCTGCGTCGCACCGACCCTGCGAAGCTGCGCACGATCCTCCGGCAGCCGGTGACGCGGGGCGTCTGAGCGGTGGGAGCCGGGAACGCAAGCCCCTCCGCGGCCTCCCGCACGACGGATACGCTTCAACGATGAGCACGGTCAAACACGTGGCGCGCGTCGCCAAAGGGTCCTCCGCATTCCGGCGGATCGCCCGTGCCGGATTCGTCGTCCTCGGCCTGATCCATGTCATCATCGGGTCGATCGCGATCTCCATCGCCGCCGGCGCCTCGGGCGACGCCGACCAGGACGGTGCGATGGAGCAGATCCGCCAGAACCCGGTCGGAGGACTGCTGCTCGTCTTCGTCGCGGCCGGTCTGATCGCCCTGGCCGTATGGCAGATCGCGAGCGCGTTCCTCGCCGCCGACCCGGCCGAGACCAAGAAGTGGGGCCAGCGCGTCAAGCTCTTCGGCATCGCCCTCGCCTACCTCGTGGTCGCCGGCATGGCGCTCATCTACGCCGTGGGCGGCAACGCCGATTCGGAGACCGCCTCGAAGACCCTGAGTGCGATCCTCCTCTCGGCACCGGGAGGGGTCGCACTGCTCGTCGTGGTCGGGCTCTCCGTGGTCGGAGTCGGGGTCGGATTCGTCGTGGGCGGATTCACCCGCGGCTTCGAGAAGCTGCTCGATCTGCCGTCGGGGGCCGCGCGCGGCGGCATCGTGACGCTGGGCGTGATCGGCTACTTCGGCAAGGGTGTCGCGGTGGCCGTGACCGGGGTGCTCTTCGTCGTGGCCGCCGTCACCCAGGACCCGGAGAAGGGCGCAGGGCTCGATGCCGCCCTGCACAGCCTGCTCGAGCTGCCCCTCGGTGGACTCGTCCTCGGAGCGGTGGGAGCGGGTTTCGCGGTGTACGGCGTCTTCTGCATCGCTCGGGCCCGCTTCGCGCGCATGTGACCGCGACCTCCTAGAGCGCTCAGGCGGTCGCGGGCTTCTCGCTCCACACCAGCAGGAAGGCTCCGAGCGCGATCATGAGTCCTCCGCCCGACGCGCCCATCGCCTCGATGCGTCCAGGCGAGCGGCCGAACCAGTCGCGGGCGGCGCTCGCGAGGAGCACCCACACCGCATCGCACGTCACACCGATCGTCACGACGATCGCCCCGAGCAGGAAGAGCTGCGCGGGAACGGACCCGGCATCCAGGTCGACGAACTGCGGCAGGATCGCGAGGAAGAACGCGATGGACTTCGGGTTGGTCACCCCGACGACGAAGCCTTCGGCGAACAGCCGCCAGCCCGAGCGTCGCGTGGGTGCCGATGCCATCGCTCTCGCCGCGTCCTTGCGGTGACGGATGGCCTGGATGCCGAGGAAGATCAGGTACCCGGCGCCGAGCACCTTGACGATCGTGAACAGCACGACCGACTGCGCGATCACCGTCCCGACGCCGAGCGCCACGGCCACGACGAGGAGGATGGACCCGACCGCCGTGCCCAGGATGCTGAGGAAGCCGCCCATCCGCCCGAGCGCCATCGCCCGCCCGATGGTGAACAGCACGGTGGGCCCGGGGATCACGACCATGACGAAGGCTGCGACGACGAAGGCGAGCAGCGTGTCCTGGGCGATCATGGGATGAGCCTAGACGCGGAGGCACCGGACGGTCGAGCTCCCGATCGTCCGGTGCCCGCGACCAGCGGCCGCTCGATCAGGCCGTTCCCCAGAAGCGGTCCTCGGCCTCCTGGTCCTCGCTCATCAGCCAGACCTCGGCGATTCGGCCGTCGGCGACCCGGAAGACGTCGACCCCGTGCTGGTCGAGATCCTCGTGCCCCTCGCGCTGGGCGCGGAAGCGCACCGTGGCCGAGACGAGGCTGCCGCTCTCGGTCGCCGATTCGGTCTCGAGTGCGAACGTGCCGCCGCTCAGCTGCATGAAGCGGCCCAGGTGCGCGAGGATCGCGTCCGGTCCGACATGGTCCCCGGACACCTGGTTCGCCCCCGGCTGGTGCCAGACGGCATCCGCATGGAAGGTCGCGGCCAGCGCTTCCATGTCTCCGGCGGCCATGGCCGCACCGTACTGTCCTACGACGTCGATAGCCGACATGATGCTCCTTCTCGATGGGTCGGTACTGTGGAGCATCCAGCGTCTCGACAGCGGCGCGGTTACTTCAACGTCACCCGGAAGGAGCGGCGAATGTCGAGCACGTGGACGGTGTTCTCCGCCAGCTGCCCCTCGCGCGCCTCGCTCGCGCGCATCGCGAACAAATGGACGGCGATGATCGTCGTGCTCCTGCACGAGCAGCCGCTGCGCTTCGGCGAACTGCACACCCGGATGGACGGGATCGCGAAAAAGGTGCTCGTCGACACGCTTCGTGCTCTCGAACGCGACGGGATGCTGGACCGCGCGGTCGGCGAAGACGGCCATTCGCGCTACCTGCTCACCCCGCTCGGACGCACCCTGTACGAGCCGCTCCAGGCTCTGCAGGTCTGGGCCGAGTCGCATGTGGAGGATGTGCGCGAAGCGCAGGACCGCTACGACGAGGTCGCCGACGCGAAGATGCTCGACGGGCACTGACCGCCTGCGCCCACCCGTCGCCCACAGGTGGGAAACTGGAACGATGAGCGTTTCTCCCGGTGTCGACGTGATCGCCCCCTTGAACGAGGCCGAGGTGCGGCGCATCCGCGGGGACTTCCCCATCCTGGGTGCGCGGGTGCAGGGGCATCCGCTCGTGTACCTGGATTCGGGAGCGACGTCGCAGCGACCGACCGCGGTCCTCGACGCCGAGCGTGACTTCGCCACCTCCTTGAACTCCGCGGTGCACCGCGGTGCGCACACGCTCGCGGCCGAGGCCACAGAGCTGTTCGAAGACGCGCGCGCCGCCGTCGCCCGGTTCGTGGGAGCCGCCGACGACGAGATCGTCTGGACCTCGAATGCGACCGAGGCGATCAACCTCGTCGCGTACTCGATGTCGAACGCGTCGCTCGGGCGCGGGGGAGCCGCCGCCGAGCGATTCCGGCTCCGCGAGGGCGATGAGATCGTGACCACCGAGATGGAGCACCACGCGAATCTCATCCCGTGGCAGGAGCTCGCTGCACGCACCGGTGCGACGCTGAAGGTCATCCCCCTCGACGACGACGGCGCTCTGCGGCTCGACGCCGCGGCCGAGCTGATCACCCCGCGCACGAAGCTCGTCGCATTCACGCATGTCTCGAACGTGCTCGGAGTGATCAACCCCACCGATCAGCTGGTGGCCCTCGCGCGGGAGGTCGGTGCCCTGACCCTGCTCGACGCGTGCCAGTCCGCGCCGCATCTGCCCCTCGACGTCCGCGCCCTCGATGTCGACTTCGCCGTGCTGTCGGGCCACAAGATGCTCGGCCCCACCGGTATCGGCGCCCTCTACGGTCGCCGCGAGGTGCTGGCAGCCCTGCCGCCATTCCTGACGGGCGGGTCGATGATCACGACGGTCACCACGACCGAGGCCGAGTACCTTCCGCCGCCGCAGCGCTTCGAAGCCGGCACACAGCGCGTCTCGCAGGCGATCGCGCTCGCCGCGGCCGTCGGCTACCTGACCGAGGTGGGGATGCCGCGCATCGCCGCGCACGAGGCGGCCTTCGGGCGCCGACTCGTCGACGGGCTGAGCGCGATCGACGGGGTGCGCGTGCTCGGCGCCGGAATCGATCTTCCCCGTGTGGGCCTGGCGAGCTTCGACGTCGAGGGCATCCACTCGCACGATGTGGGGCAGTTCCTCGACGACCTCGGCATCGCCGTGCGCGTCGGCCACCACTGCGCGCAGCCGTTGCACCGGCGCCTGGGCGTGACCTCGTCCACCAGGGCGAGCACCTACCTGTACACGACCGATGCCGAGGTGGACGCCGTGATCGAGGGCGTCGCCGGAGCGATCGACTTCTTCCGGAGGGGCGCATGAGCGACCTGCAGAACCTGTACCAGGAGCTGATCCTGGACCACTCGCGCACGCCGCACGGCTACGGACTCCGCGAGGAGATCCCGGCGCAGTCCCACCAGCTGAACCCGACCTGCGGTGACGAGATCACCCTCCAGGTGCATCGCGACGCCGACGGCAGCGTCGAGGCGATCGCCTGGGAAGGCCAAGGGTGCGCGATCTCCCAGGCGTCGGCGTCCCTGCTGGCGGAGCTCGCGGAAGGACTCAGCGTCGAAGACCTCGAGGTGCGCATCGCGGCATTCCGTGAGGCGATGCGATCCCGCGGCAAGATCGAACCCGACGAGGAGCTGCTCGGCGACGCGGCGGCCCTCGGCGGAGTGTCGAAGTACGTCGCCAGGGTCAAGTGCGCCATGCTCGCCTGGGTCGCCGCAGAGGACGCGCTGACCCGCAGCTGAGGTGCAGGATGGAGGCATGTCCCTGCATCTGACGCCTCTGCCCGCCGCGCGCTTCGACGAGTGGAGGGCGGCGTCACGGCAGCGCCTCATCGACGGCAACAGGCGCTCGGGACGACGCCCCGGCGCGGATGCGGTCGGCCATGTCGAGCACACCTTCGACGAGCTGTTCCCCGAAGGCGTCGCGACATCGACGGCGTGGGTCGCGAGCATCGTGGACGACGCGGATGGCGAGCTCGGAACGCTCCTGCTGGCCCTGAACGGTCAGAAGCTGCTCCTCCTCGACCTCGTCTTCGAGACGACGTCGACGGATGCCCGGCGCGACGATCTTCTCCACAGCATCCTGCAGATCGCCCGCGACAGGGGCGCGACGCAGATCGCCATGCCGCTCTTCCCGCAGGACGCGGCCGCACGGGCATTCGTCGAGGGACGCGGGTTCGAGGTCGCCTCGATCCAGATGGTGCTGGAGCCGCTTCCGGTGCGCGAGGTCGCCGGGCACGTCGATGTGCGGCCGATGACCGCGGAGCGCTTCCCCCGTTTCGTCGCCGCGTCTGAGGAGGGTTTCGCGCACGACCTCGTCGAGTCCGGCCGGTACACGCCGGAGGAGGCCGCCGCCGAGTCGCATCGTCAGATGCGGGCGGAGCTTCCGGACGGACTCGACACCGAGGGGCAGGAGCTCTTCACCGCCACCGTCGCCGGCACCGAGGTCGGCATCCTCTGGTTCGCCATGCGTCGGCGCGACGGCCGACCGCAGGCGTTCATCCTCGACATCGAGGTGGCGGCGGATCAGCGCCGCAAGGGGTACGGGCGCGAGCTGATGCACGCCGCCGAGCGCGAGGCCCGCCGGCTCGGCGCGGAGTCGATCGGGCTGCACGTCTTCGGCTTCAACGAGGGAGCGGTCGAGCTCTACGAACAGCTCGGCTACCGGCGCACCGAGGAGAGCCTGCTGCGCGACCTCTGATCCGCGGTCACGAGACGACTCGACGGGAATAGCCGCGCGCGCCTGACGTTGGTCCCCACATGACAACTCTCGGAATCATCGGTGCAGGACACATCGGCAGCCAGGTCGCGCGCGTGGCGATCGCGAACGGCTACGACGTGGTGATCGCCAACTCCCGCGGGCCGGAGACGCTCGCCGATCTGGTCGCCGAACTCGGCCCCAAGGCTCGGGCGGCCACCGCGCAGGAGGCCGCTGCCGCTGCCGACGTCGCGGTCGTCACGGTGCCGCTCCGCGCCATCGACGACCTCCCCGCCGAGCAGCTCGCCGGCAAGATCGTCCTCGACACGAACAACTACTACTTCGAGCGGGACGGCCGCATCGAGGCCCTCGACAAGGGCGAGACGACGACGTCGGAGCTGGTGCAGCGCGCCCTCCCCGACTCGAAGATCGCGAAGGCGTTCAACCACATCTTCGCTTCGGAGATCACGTCCGACGGCACACCTGCCGGCACCCCCGATCGTCGCGCACTGGCCACGGCCGGTGATGACGCGGAGGCCGTCGCCTTCGTGACCCGCTTCTACGACGAGGCCGGATTCGACACGGTCAATGTGGGGCCGCTGAGCGAGTCCTGGCGAGTCGAGCGAGACCGTCCCGCCTACGTGGTCCGGCAGAACGCCGAGGAGCTCACCGCGAACCTCGCGATCGCGAACCGCCTGCCCTGAGCACCGGTGCGGCGGGGGAGGCGGAGAGCTCCCTCGCCGCAGGGCCCGCACCCACGCGACCCTTGGGATACCAAAAGTTGAGGAACACCGCCCGGAGTGCGAGAATGCCCAGATGGCGGGGGCTATGGCAGCAGGCGGCGAACTCGAGTCGGTGAGAGTCACGCGCGTCCTTCGCGACGACATCATCCTCGGGCGGCGCAGACCGGGAGCACGGCTCGTCGAGCGCGATATCGCGGCGGAGCTGAACGTCTCCCGGCTCCCGGTTCGCGAAGCCATCCGCACGCTCGTGGCCGAGGGGATCGTCGTCGCACGCCCCCGTACCTGGGCGGTCGTGCGGGAGTTCACCCACCGCGACATCCAGGACTTCGCCGAGGTGCGCGAGGCCATCGAGACGCTGATCTTCGTCTTCGCGGCCGAGCGGCACGATGAGGCCGGGATCGCCCGCATCCGTGGAGCCTACGAACGCGAACTCGAGGCCGCCCGCGCCGAGGACTCCGAGGCGGCCAGGGTCGCCGCGGCGGAGTTCCACGAGATCGCCGTCGAGCTCGCGGCGAACGAGATGCTCGGCGAGCTCATCGCCGTCTTCCTCACGCGTCTGCGCTGGTTGTTCGGACAGCACGACGACCTGCTCGCGATGGCGGACGAGCACCGCATCATCCTCGAGGCGATGACGGCGCGCGACACCGAAGCGCTGCGTCGGATCGTGCCGGCGCACTTGGCCAGCGGACAGTCCGCAGCCGAGCGACGTCTCGCCGAGCGCGGCGATCTGAGCGCCTGACCCGTCGGGCCCACCGTCTCTCGCGGTCGGGGGACTGCAGAGACGGCTCCGGTTGTATATTGGGGCGATCGGAGTCGGTCCGGAACTGTTGCGCTGTCCTGGGGAGCGAGATGCGGAATCTTGCTGTCGCTGTCGGATGCCTCCTGCTGGTCGGTGGGATCTCGCTCGTCGTGATCGCCGACCAGGAGCGTCTGGAGTCGATCGCCGCGGTCAAAGCGGAGATCGTGAGGATCGAGCGCGCGCTGGATGAATCTCGCGGCGAGAACCTGGAGCTCGCAGAGAAGCTCACAGCCCTTCGCTCGCAGCTCGCCGATCAGGACGCGGACATCGCCGACACGACGGGATTCCTGCCGTGATCCGGCGCGTGCTGGCTGTCACGGTCGCGGCCTCCGTGCTGCTCGTCGGGGGGATGGTCGGCAGAGCCGACGCTCTCGAGAACGAGAGATCGGCAGCCATCGCGCAGCTCGAGGCCCTGAACGACCGATATCACGACGCCAGTCAGCGCACCGACTACCTCGACGCCGCCGTCGGCCGCGCGGAGCAGGACACCGCAGAACGTGCCGCGGTCCTCGCCCTGCGCCCGGCCTTCCTCGCCGAACTGCAGGCGCTGACCACCGCGCTCCAGGGGGCGGAGGGGCGGGTGGACACGGCCACGCATCGCGCCGCCGCACTCTCGGCGCAGCAGACTGTCGTCGCAGAGAAGGAGAACCCCGACACGGTCGCCGCGGCCACGGCCACCGTCCACGCGCTCGCCGAGAAGGTGGGCACCGAGGTCGCCTCGTGGCAAGCGGCTCAGAGCTCGGGCCCCGGTGGGCCGGCATGGTCGTCGAGCGGCCCGGACGGGTATGCGCGGGTGCGGGCAGCCCTCGACCTCGTCGGGGGCGGGGGCGTCGGACTCTACGAGTCCTCGTCGTGTGCGGGCGGCAACGCCCCGGCGTGCGCCAACAGCAACGGATACATCAAGTACCGCGCCGACATCGTGAACTGGAGCGATGGTCGGCTGAACTGGGCCATGGCGCACGAGCTCGCGCACATCTACCAGTTCCGCGTGTGGGGCTCGCTCACGTCGTCCGGAGCCTACGGGGCGCTGTTCGGCAGCGACCCCGAGTTCCTCGCCAACTGCATGGCCGTGGTGCGGGGGTACCCCGGATCGGTCAGCTGCGACGGCGAGCAGCAGGCCTGGGCCTCGGGCATCTGGGTGGGCGCCGTCCGCTGAGCGGAGTCGCTCACAGGCCCGGATCAGTCCGCCGGTGTCGTCGTGTCGATGGCGGCACGCAGCGGCCGCCGCATCACCCGCCAGTACGACGACGGCGCGACGCGGGTGAGCACATCGATCAGGCGGGCCTCGCGTCCGACCATGGTGCGCGCGGAGCGTCGTTCGGTCGCCCGGACGATGCGCGCCGCCGCGTCCGCGGGCTCGGTGTGGTACATCCGGGCCTGCGCGGCGGCGGCGCGGGCGGCCACGGCCGGATCGATCGCGGCGGCGTACCGCCCGTGCAGGATGATGCCGGTGCGCACGCCCGCGGGGTAGACGGCGCCGACGCTGACCGAGGTGCCCTCCAGCTCATGCCGCAGTGCCTCGGAGAAGGCGCGCACCGCGAACTTGCTCACGGCGTAGGGGATGCGTCCGGCGGGGGCGGCGAGTGCGTAGACGCTGGCCAGGTGCGTGATATGCGCGGCCGGAGCCGCGCGGAGCGCGGGGAGGAGTGCCTTGGTGATCGAGACCGTGCCCCACAGGTTCACATCGGTGAGCCAGCGCATCTCCTCCATCGTGAGCTGGTCGATGTCGCCGAGCATCGATGATCCGGCGCACGTGATCAGGGCGTTGATGCGTGGGTGCCCCTCGGCGATGCTTGCGGCGGCGGCGAACACGGCGTCGTCATCGCGCAGGTCGACGACGTGCGTCGTCACGTGGGCGTCGGTGAGTTCCGCGGCGATGGTCGCGAGCGCCACAGCGTCGTGATCGATGAGCGCGAGGTGCGTTCCTCGACCGGCGAGCAGACGCGCGATGTCGGCGCCCATCCCGTTGGCGGCTCCGGTGATCACGGTGGTGCTGCCGGTGAGGTCGAGGTGCTTCATGTGGCTCCTGCGGCGCGCGATCCGGGTGCGAACCCGCGGATGTCGGATGGGTGGGGCAAGCTGATTCCGAACCATTCTGGCCGACACCGGGCCGCAGTGATACCGGTACGCTCAAGGAGAGGAGGTACCGGTGGGACGGACAGCGGATGCCATCGCCGAAGGCGTTGCGATCGCGACCGCTGCTGCGCGCCTCGCGGTGAAGAATCACATCCTCATCGGCACCATCGCCGAAGACGGTGTCTTCGACATGGACAAGTACATCGACGATGCGCGTGAGGCGCTTCGCGCCATGGCCGAGGAATCGGAAGAGGCTGCGGCCACCGTCACCGCCCTCCGCAAACGCGCGAGAGGTCGGCACTCCGATCCGGTGGGAACCCACGACTATCGCGACCGCGATGTGCGCAACCTCCGCCGTCGGGCCAAGCAGTCCACCGGTGTGGCCGTGCGTCTGCGCGAGATCATGCAGGACCGCGAGCGGCTCGCCGAGATCGTCGAGGAGGCGAGAGACGCCGCCTGGGCCGATGTGCGCCACAACCTCGATCGTCGCCTGCGCGTCGAAGGCATGCGTCCCGATCAGGATCCCGACTACAACCGCATGCGCGAAGCGCGTATGCAGGCGCTTCGGCTCGTCGATCTGCAGGCGCTCTCGTCGGAGCAGAGAGCCAAGGCCAAGCGGCGGAAGAAGCAGCAGAAGGCGGCCTCGGCCGACGAGTGAGGCCTCGTTTCGCTTTCCCGTCGCGACTGTTGTAGGCTGTTCTACGGCCCGCTGAGCGGGCTGGGCGCCCGTAGCTCAATGGATAGAGCATCTGACTACGGATCAGAAGGTTAGGGGTTCGAGTCCCTTCGGGCGCACACTGTGTTGAGACAGTAAAGGAACGGCTTCCACTTCGGTGGGGGCCGTTTCTGCGTTCAGAGCAGGCTCGTGATGGCCGGGTCGCGGTGCGCGACCTCAGCGGCCGTGGCGACGATGACCTCGCGGATCGCGGCGACGGCGACGGCAGGGGTCACATCCGCACGGTGGGCGAGGCTCACGGTGCGGGTCATCATCGGATGCGTCAGTCGAACCGACCGCAGGGCGGGCCGATCGAGCAGCACCATCGCCGGGACCACCGCGACACCGACACCGCGCTCGACGAAGCGCAGCACCGCATCCATCTCGGCGCCCTCGAGCACGTGGGTGGGCCGGAGCCCCTCCGAGCGGAAAGCGGCATCGGTCGTCGCGCGGAGCTCGTAGGTCTCGTCGAGAGCGATCAGCGGGAGCGTGGCGAGGTGGGCGAGGCTCATCGCGGGCATGGTCGAGACCGGCGGCTCGGCGGCGGCGGAGATCACGACGAGCTCTTCGGCGAGCAGCGGGGTGCGCGTGAGGCTGAAGCCCGAGGGCGGTGGGCCGTCGGATTCGGTGATGAGGGCGATGTCGACGGCGCCTACGGCGAGCTGTTCGACGAGCCGGCGGGAACCGCTCTCGGTCAGATGCAGATCGACGCCCGGATGACTCGCGTGGAAGGAGCGGATCGCCTCGGCGACCAGGCTGATGCAGAGCGTGGGCGGCGCACCCAGGCGTACGCGTCCGCGGCGGAGTCCTGCCAGCTCGCCCATCTCGTCGCGGATGGCATCGGCCTCGGCGAGCATGCGCTGTGCGCGGGGGAGCAGCGTCTCGCCCGCAGCCGTGAGGGCGATGTGGCCGCGTGCGCGGTGGAACAGCTCGGCGCCGAGCTCGCGTTCGAGCGTCGAGATCTGCCGGCTCAGCGACGGCTGTGCCAGGTGCAGGTGCTCGGAGGCGCGGGTGAAGTGTCCGAGACGCGCGACCTCGACGAACCCGCGGAGCTGCTCGAGGTTCATGGCCATAGCCTACCCGCATCGTTTCCAGTCGAACTATGCATTGGAGTTATTAGGATCGCCTAACTAGCGTGGATCGCATGGCTACGCGCGAACGACAGATATCCACCACGGTCCTCGTCATCGGCACCGGCGGCTCCGGGCTGCGGGCGGCGATCGAGATCGCCGAACACGGTGTCGACGTGCTCGCCGTCGGCAAACGCCCGAGGCAGGATGCGCACACCTCGCTCGCCGCCGGCGGCATCAACGCGGCGCTCGGCACCATGGACGCGGGTGACAGCTGGCAGCAGCACGCTGCCGACACCATCAAGGAGAGCTACCTGCTCGCCAACCCGCACACGGTCGAGATCGTCACGCAGGGCGCCGAACGCGGCATCCGCGACCTCGAGCGCTGGGGCATGGACTTCGCCCGCGAAGACGACGGTCGCATCTCCCAGCGCTTCTTCGGTGCGCACACCTTCCGCCGCACGGCCTTCGCCGGCGATTACACGGGACTGGAGATCCAGCGCACTCTGGTGCGCAAGGCCGAGCAGCTCGAGGTCCCGATCCTCGACCACGTCTACATCACGCGCCTGCTCGTGCGCGACAACGTGGTTTTCGGGGCCTACGGCTTCGACCAGGCCGACGGCACCCGCTACCTCATCCACGCCGACGCCGTCATCCTCGCCGCCGGCGGACACAATCGCATCTGGCGGCGCACCTCCTCCCGCCGCGACGAGAACACGGGTGACTCCTTCCGTCTCGCCGTCGACGCGGGCGCCAGGCTCCGCGACCCCGAGCTCGTGCAGTTCCACCCGTCCGGCATCATCGAGCCGGAGAGTGCAGCGGGCACCCTGATCTCCGAAGCGGCTCGCGGGGAAGGCGGCATCCTGCGCAACGCTCTCGGCGAGCGGTTCATGGCGAAGTACGACCCCGAGCGGATGGAGCTGTCGACCAGGGACCGCGTCGCACTCGCCGCGTACACCGAGATCCAGGAAGGACGCGGAACCGAGAACGGCGGCGTCTGGCTCGACGTGTCGCACCTGCCCCGAGAGACGATCATGACCCGTCTGCCCCGCGTCTACCAGACGATGATGGAGCTGCAGATGCTCGACATCACGACAGATCCGATCGAGATCGCCCCGACCGCGCACTATTCGATGGGCGGCGTCTGGGTGCGATCGGAGGACCACCAGACCGACGTCGACGGGCTCTACGCGATCGGTGAGGCCTCCAGCGGATTGCACGGCGCGAACCGCCTGGGCGGGAACTCGCTCATCGAGCTTCTCGTCTACGGGCGCATCGTCGGACAGGCGGCCATGGAGCATGCGGCCGGTCTCGACGCCCAGCGTCGCTCGGCGTCGGCGGTCGCCGAGGCCCGCGCCGAGATCGATGACCTGCTCGCCGCGGAAGGACGCGAGAACGTGCGCGCCCTGCAGCGTGCGATCCGCAACCTCATGACCCGGTACGCCGGTGTGGTGCGCTCGGAGGAGGGGCTGCTGGCAGGCCTCGCCGACCTCGACATGATCGAGGGACGCATGGAGGACATCGGCATCCACCCCGACATCGCGGGCTTCCAGGACCTCGCGCACGCGTTCGACCTCAAGGCCTCAGCGCTCGCCGCCCGCGCCACGCTCGAGGCCGCACTGGAGCGTCGCGAGACGCGCGGATGCCACAACCGCAGCGACTTCCCCGACAGTGATCCCACGCTGCAGGTGAACCTGGTGTGGTCGCCGAAGGACGGCGTGACCCGGGAGGCGATCCCTGAGATCTCGCCCGAGATCGCCGAGCTCATGCGCGAGGTCGACACCACGGGCAAGCTCGTCGAGTAGTCGCGGACCCGACTCGCTCCGGGTCGCCGGGGCGACGCTCAGTCGGCCTGCGGCTCCTCGGTGTCGATCACGCCGATGCCGACGGCCTCATGATCGGGCTCGGCCTCGTCGCGCTGGGGTGCTTTGGGTTCCTCGCCCGGAGCCTTCTCGGTGCTCGGCTCCTGCAACTGCTCGGTGCTCGGCACCTCATCGGGGTCTGCCTGCTCAGCGGACTCGGCCTGTGCGGGGGAGGCATCCGGCGCGGGCGACTCCGCCGTCACTTCTCCCGCATCGGCGCCCGATGAGGGGGTGGGTGTGGGAGCCTGCGTCTCGGGAGCCGGTTCCTGCTCGGGTGTGCTGTTCGTCATGATCGTCCCTTTCGCGATGTCGTCGCCATCAGGATGCCGTCGGAACCGCACCGGATGAAGGGGCTTGACGCGGCCTCAGAAGTGCATCTGCTTCAGCGTGCCGTACTTGATCAGCAACTCCTCGAGAGCGTCGCCGTCTTTGTACTCCACGCGCACGGTCTTGCCGGTGCCGCCCGCGAGCACGATGTCGGGTCCGTTCGAGAACAGCAGCGTCGACCAGGGCGAGGTGAACACGGTCGCCCCTGCGGCATCCCTGGTTGAGACGCCGTCGGCATCCAGCGCGATCTCGACGATCTTGTCGGACCCCTTCACCGGGAAGACGGCGGGGAACTCGCTTCCCTCCCATTCGCGGAAGTAGGCGCTCAGGCCGATCTTCGCCTGCGGGAAACCGGCACGCAGGCTGCGTCCGATCCGCGAGACGTGCACCTCATGCTCGGCGCGTTCTCCCTGATCATCGGTGATCGCGACCGTGACGGTCCCGCCGATCGGGTAGGTCTGCCGGAACAGCTCCTCCTGGCGCTTGTCATCCGGTGCCAGGTCGCTGCTCTCCAGGAACGGCTGCTCGCCGATCCACCCGGTGCGCACGCTCCAGGTGCGGGTCGTCGCCTTGCTCTTCTTGCGCGAGCTGAGAACGCCGAACACGACGATCAGCACGAGCACGAGCGCGCCCGCCGCGAGGAACAGCAGGATCCCGGTGTCATCACTCATGCGATCAGGTTAATGGGGGTGAACTGAAGAGGGGAAGGCGGCGTACCCTGGACGAGTGACTGCGTACGTCTCGGCCTTCGACCTGTTCTCCATCGGAGTGGGGCCCTCGAGCTCCCATACGGTGGGCCCGATGCGCGCGGCCCTGGACTTCGTCCACCGGCTCGGCGCGAGCCAGACGCTCAGCGCGGTGTCGCGGATCGAGTGCACGCTGTTCGGTTCGCTGGGAGCGACCGGTATCGGACACGGAACGCCGGATGCCGTCGTGGCGGGGCTGCGGGGATTGTCGCCGGAGAGCTGCGACCCTGCGGAGGTGCGTTCGGCCTGGACCGAGTACCCGGCGGGTGAGCCGCTCACTCTCGATGGCCAGCAGCAGATCCCGTTCGCGAAGACCGACATCGTCTTCGCGCCACGCACCAGGCTGCCCGGTCATCCGAACGCCATGACGATCACCGCGTGGGACGCCGCCGGCGCGACGATCGCCGAGGAGACCTACTACTCGATCGGCGGAGGCTTCATCCGGCGTGAGGGGGAAGAAACGTCGATCACCTCTGCCGGCTTCCCCTATTCCTACGCGGATGCCGCGTCGCTGCTCGCCCTCTGTGACGAGAACGGACTGTCGATCGCCGAGGTCGCGCGACTGAACGAGACTGCGGTGCGCAGCGAGGAAGAGGTCGCTGCCGGGCTGGACGCGATCTGGAATGCCATGTCGGCGTGCGTCGATGCCGGCCTGCACTCCGACGGTGTGCTGCCCGGCATGCTCAAGGTGAAGCGGCGGGCGAGCACGATCCGTGCGCAGCTCGATGAGGTCGAGGCCGACGGGCACCGTGAACTCCCCGGCGAATGGCTCGGGGCTTTCGCGCTCGCGGTCAACGAGGAGAACGCGGCGGGCGGGCGCGTCGTCACTGCACCCACGAACGGTGCGGCCGGCATTCTGCCCGCCGTAGCGATGTACTGGTGGCGGTTCCTTGCCGACTCCGGGCTCGGTGCCGGCAATGCCGTGACGCCCTACGGCGAGCTGGTCGGAAGTGCGCTGCTGGGCTTCGGCCCTGACGGTCGCAGCCTCGCCGCGCAGGTGGATGCCGACCTCGATCCCGAGCAGACGGCCGAGGCCAACGGCCGCCGTGGCATCCGTCGTTTCCTGCTGACGGCGACCGCTCTCGGCTCGCTGTTCAAAGCGAACGCCTCGATCTCGGGGGCGGAGGGCGGGTGTCAGGCCGAAGTGGGATCCGCCTGCGCGATGGCCGCGGGCGGCCTCACCGCGGTGATGGGCGGCACGAACCGTCAGATCGAGAACGCGGCCGAGATCGCGATGGAGCACCACCTCGGTCTCACCTGCGACCCGATCGGCGGGCTCGTGCAGATCCCGTGCATCGAGCGCAACGCGATCGCCGCTTCGACCGCCGTGACCGCCGCGCGTCTCGCGCTGCGCGGAGACGGCAGCCACTACGTGTCGCTGGATGCCGTGGTCGAGACGATGCGCCAGACCGGCGCCGACATGTCGACCAAGTACAAGGAGACCAGCGAGGGCGGACTCGCGGTCAACGTCATCGAGTGCTGAGCGCCACTGGCGCGCCGTGTCGGTAGTCGCGGATAGCCTCCTCGGAGACCGACCGAGGAGAGTGTGATGGATCCGTTCTGGGACCCGCGCAGCAAGCGCCGGCGCCAGCAGCCGGTCGTCGCCGTGCATCCGACCGATGACGCGCCCACGCCCGGCGCGCAGTGGCCCACGAGCATCCCGGCCGTCGCCCAGGTGCTGCGGGAGGGTATCGATCTCGACCCCGGAGTGACATTCCTCGTCGGCGAGAACGGCAGCGGCAAGTCGACCATCGTCGAAGGGGTCGCGATCGCCTACGGATTGTCGCCCGAGGGCGGGTCGCGCCAGGCGAAGCACAGCACGCGCCCGACGGAGTCGCCGTTGTCGGAGTGGTTGCGGCTCCAGCGTGGCGTGGGTGCGAACCGGTGGGGTTTCTTCCTGCGCGCCGAGACGATGCACTCGTTCTACACGTACCTGGAAGAGAACCCCTCGCCCCGCGGCGACGTCGCCTTTCACGAGATGAGCCATGGCGAGTCGTTCCTCGCGCTGCTGGAGAGCCGGTTCGATGAGCCGGGGTTCTACTGCCTCGATGAGCCCGAGGCCGCACTGTCGTTCTCCTCGACGCTCGCGCTCATCGCCGTGCTGCAGCGCATCGTCGACGAGGGCGGCCAGGTGCTGTGCGCCACGCACTCTCCCGTGCTCGCCGCGTTGCCCGGGGCGCGCATCCTCGAGGTCGGTGACTGGGGCATCCGCTCCGCCGAGTGGAACGACCTCGAACTCGTGAATCACTGGCGGTCGTTCCTCGACTCGCCTCCGCGCTACCTGCGTCATCTGCTCGACTGACCTCGGCTCGATCCGCGGCGCACGTCGCAGGCTGGCGAGTCGTTTCACGCCAGCTGCGGCACCGCGCGGCAGCACTCCCGCTGCGGCCGCGCACGCATTGAGACGCCGGCCGAGGCCCCTCTCAGTGAGTGGAGCGTCAGCGGGCGGAGCGGTTCTTGGTGTGCCTGGTCGGTGCGGTGGCCCAGGGATCCTCGGGCCACGGGTGCTTCGGATACCGGCCGCGCATCTCGGCGCGCACCTGGGCATACGGGCCCGACCAGAACGAGTTCAGGTCATCGGTGACCGCGAGCGGGTGTCTGGCGGGGGACAGCAGATGGAAGAGCACCGGCACACGCCCGTCGACCAGCCGGGGAGTCTCGGCCCACCCGAAGCACTCCTGCAGCTTCACCGCGACCACGGGCCGGGCGTCGGGGTCGTCGGGCGCCGGGTAGGCGATGCGGATGCGGGAGCCGGTGGGAACTTCCAGACGCTCGGGCACGAGCTCGTCGAAACGCGCGGCCTCGGGCCACGGCAGCAGTCGGCGCAGCGCCGACGTCAGCTCCAGTCGCGCGGCAGGAGTGCCGGATGCCAGTGCGTCGAGCTCCGGCGCAAGCCAGGCGTCGAGGGCGGCGAGCAGCCCGGCGTCCGAGACATCCGGCCACGGCGACCCCAGTTCACGATGCAGCAGCGCCAGACGACGCCGCAGCTCGGCGGCCGGGGTGGACCACGTGAACATGCCCAGCCCCTCGCGCTGTAGCGTGCGGCGTACGGCGTCGCGGCCCTCTTCGACCGATGCGCGCACCGGTGCCGAGGAACGCAGGATCGCTCCCACGCGCCGCTCGCGTCGTGCCTGCAGGCGACCTGCGACGAACTCTGCCTCGACGCGGTCGGTGAGCAGGTGGCTGGCCGCGTGCTCCATCTGCTCCTCGGTGAGCATCGCCGCCGACCGGACGATCGCCCCGGATCCGGCGGACCCGCGCCCGGACGCGCGCGCGACGTCGGCGATGGCCAGCCACTCGACCGCCGCGAGCGGGCCGGTCACTCCCGCGCGGGTGCCGGATGCCAGCAGGAAAGTCGCCCCGTCGGCCGAGCGGTCCACGCGACGCGCGACGCGCTCAGGGAAAGCCAGCGCGATCACGAGGCCGACGCCGTCGAGGTCGGAGCGCAACCCCGGTGTCGCCGTGCTCAGACGCTCGAGACGATCCGCGTCGGTGCGCCAGCGGCGGGCATCCGCCGTGCGTCCGCCTCGCAGTGCGATGAGTGCCTGCGCGACATCGGAGTCCGCGGAGCGCAGGTCGCCGCCCACCAGCGCGACGACCTCGGCGGCGAGTCGAGCGCCCACCGCTGGACCGCCATCACGCAGCGCGCGTGCGAGCCGCGGATCGGTGGGGATGCGGGCCAGGGCGCGGCCCTCGTCGGTGGCGCGGCCCTCATCGTCGATCGCGCCGAGTCCGTGCAGCACCGTGATGGCGTCGGCCAGGCTGTCAGCGGGCAGGGGGTCGATCAGCCGCAGACCGGCACCGCCCGGCGCACCCCAGCACGCGAGTAGCAGGGCCGCATCAGCCAGGTCGCTCGACGCGATCTCCGGTGTCGGGCGGGCGGGGGCGGCGGCGTAGGTGCGTTCGTCAATGCAGCGGACGACGGTCCCCGGTCCCTGGCGAGTGCCGCGGCCGGCGCGCTGCACGCTCGACGAACGGGAAGCCGCGGCGGTCACGAGCCCCGTCATCCCACGCGCCGCGTCGCGCTGAGGGGTGCGCGCCAGGCAGGTGTCGACCACCAGCCGCACACCGGGCACGGTGAGCGAGGACTCTGCGAGCGAGGTCGTGACGATGATGCGGGTCTGCTCGTCCGGGCGGCGCCCGCGGATCACGGCATCCTGCTCGGACGCGGGCATGCGACCATGCAGCTCCCGCACGTCGAAGGATTCGGTCGTGTCGCGGACGCGGCGGGCGATCTCCGACACCTCGCGGGCGCCCGGCGCGAAGACCAGCACATCGGCCGTGGGGTCGTCGTGGCGCAGCTCCCGAGCGGCGGATGCGGTGGTCCGCGAGACGTGATCCAGGAACGCCCAGGTGACACCGCGCTCGTCGAGGCGCGGTGCAGGGCTCGGAGCCCAGCGCTCGGTGAGGGGGAAGGCGGGAACATCGTGGTCGACGATCGGGGCTGGTTGCTCGTCGACGCCGAGGACGGAGGCGATGCGCGCGGCGTCGAGGGTGGCCGACATGGCGATGAGGACGAGGTCGTCCCGCAGCTCGCGTACCTCCGAGAGCAGGCCGATCAGGAGGTCGGTCTCGAGCGCGCGCTCGTGCACCTCGTCGATGATCACCGCATCGACGCCCTGGAGGCCGGGATCGTTCAGCAGCCGCCGCAGCAGGACGCCGGCCGTGACGAATTCGACCCGCGTCTCCTTTGCGACCGCGCGCTCGCCTCGGACGGTGAACCCCACACGAGTGCCGAGCGGGGAACCGTCGAGCTGTGCGAGCCGGCGCGCGGCGGCCCTGGCGGCGACGCGACGCGGCTGTGTGACGATGACGCGGCCGGTCGAACGAGAGGCGAGCAGCGGCGGCACGAGCGTGGTCTTGCCGGTGCCTGGCGGCGCGCTCACCACCGCTGACGTGTTCGTGTCGAGCGTCTGGGCGAGCTCGTCGAGGGCAGCCGCGAACGAGAGTCCTGCGCCGATGGTGGCGAGGTCGAAGGCAACTGACGTCATCGTCTCAGTCTGCCCGGTCGGCGTCGTCCGGCGTCGTCCACAACTCAGGACGGTTGCGTCCGATGCGGTCAGATCCGGCATTCTGGCCGGCCGCCGGCGACGAATCTCCTGAGTCAGCGATGGGAAAGGGGAGCCCGCACGAAGACAGCGGATGCCGCGACTGGAAGGGCCGCGGCATCCGCTGTCTTCGTGTGGCGGGGACTACTCCGTGTCTGTCGCCGGCGCTGCAGGCGGCGGCGGAGTGGTCGGGTTCGGAACCCGCGTCTGCGCAGGCGCAGGAGCGGCGGCCGCAGCCACACCCTCGCCGATGCCGCGACCGACGGCCTGACCCTGGATGATGCCGGCGAGGTCGAGCCCCGTGGCCGAGTGGACGCTGTCGAACACCGACCGCATCGCGATTGCGCTGTCGGCTCCGACGACGTTCGAGGCGCCGTCTTCGCCCGAGCCTCCGATGATCGACACGTTGCCGATCGCGGCGTAGCCCTTCGAGAACTCCGCCATGATCGACGGCAGCACTTCGAGCACCCGCTGCGAGAGGAACGCGTCCTGGTTCGACGCGATCGCCTTCGCCTCCGCCTCGAGGGCGGCCGCTCGCGCGTCACCCTCGGCACGGATCGCGTCGGCCTCGGCGCTGGCGCGCAGGCGGCGGGCTTCGGACTCGGCCTCTGCCTGGGACCGCAGCGCGTCTGCCTCACCCTGCGCCTTCGCGACAGCGGCAGCTGCTTCACCGTCGGCGCGTGCCCTGTCAGCTTGGGCCTGCTGCTCGGCGATGCGAGTACGGGCCTCGGCCTGCTTGACCTGCTCGATCGCGGCAGCCTCGGCTGCGCGCTCGCGGGTGTACAGCTCGGCCTGTGCGCGGGTCTCCGCCTCATACCGCTGCGCGTCGGCGACGCGCTTGACGTCGGCGTCGAGCTGAGCCTGCTTGTTCTCGGCCTGCTGCTGCAGAACGGCCTGCTGCGCCTGCTCGCGTGCGAGGTTCTCGGCCTGCTCCGCCTCGGCCCGCGCGCGGCCGATGCCGGCGTTGGCGTTGGCCGTGTTGGTGTCGAGTGCGGTCTGCTCGACCAGGTTGGCTTCCTGGTTCGCGATGTTCTTCTGGTTGATCGCGCGGTCGGCGTTGGTCTGCGAGATCTCCGCGGACTGGCGCTTCGCCTGGATCTCGGGGGCGCCGAGGGACTGGATGTAGCCGACCTTGTCGGTGATGCCCTTGATCTGGAACGAGTCGAGGATCAGACCCTGCTCGGCGAGCTCCTGAGAGACGTCGGCGGCGATCTGGTCGGAGAACTTCTTGCGCTCGCGCATCAGCTCGACGACCGAGAGGGTGGCCACGATGCCGCGGAGGGCACCTTCGAGCTGCTCTGTGGTGAACTGCTCGATCGCCTTGTCCTGCGAGGCGAAGCGCTCGGCGGCACGGCGCACCAGGATCGGGTCGGAGCCGATCTTCACGATCGCGACGCCGTCGACGTTCAGAGTCACGCTGTCGAGCGACTGGGCCTCGGCGTTGAGGGAGACCTGGCGTGAGCGCAGCGAGATGATCTCATGGCGCTGCGTGATCGGGTTGACGAGCGACTTGCCGTTCACGATGACCGTGACCGGCGACTCCGACATCTCGGACCGGCTCGAGCCGTCTGCCGCGAGGACTGCGGTCTGCACCTTCTGCTTGCGACCGGAGATCACGAGTGCCTCGTCGGCGCGAGCGACCTTGATCCAGCTGCGTGCGAACAGCAGCAGGATGAGCAGTAGGACGACGACGACGACGACGGCGATTCCGACGATGACGAGGATGCCGACGATTCCGGCGATCTCCATGGATGACCTCCCTGGTTCCCCCCGAGGGGGCGGTCTCGAGCGCGCCGTGGTGCGCGCCTTCGTCCCCCACCCTGCCAGATAGTGCCCGCCCGCGTTGAGGGGACGACAGTTGTGAGCGGAACAGGAGAACCTCGCACCGCGCTCTGCGCTGTGCAGGGGAGGTCAGCGGGCGCGGAGCTTCTCCGCGAGGTCGCGCAGCGCGCGCAGCTCGTCGTCGTCCAGGCGCGACATGCGGTCGGCGATCGAGCGTCCGTGCACGGTGGCGAGCGCACGGAAGGCCTTCGCACCCTCGTCGGTCGCGCGGATCAGGGCACCGCGTCCGTCGTCGGGGTCCGCGCATTTCGCCACGAGTCCTCGCGTGACCATGCGGTCGACCAGGCGCGAGACGCTGGGCTGACTGATCAGCATGTTCGAGGTGATGTCGCGCAGCCGCGCGGTCATGTCGGGGGAGCGGGTCACCGTGAGCAGCACGTCGTACTCGGCCTGTGCGATATCGCTGTGCTCGAAGTCGCTCAACATCTCGGTGAACAACTGGTGCTGCGCACGGAACAGGCTCTCCCAGGCCTCCAGGGCGAGCTTGCGATCGGTCATCATCACAGGATAGTGCGAACAGTAAAGGGCCGGTCGGAGAGGCTCCCGACCGGCCCTTGTCCCTTGCACCAAGAGTGTCCTGCAATCACATGCGGTGAGTGCCACAGCAAACATTCACCGTGTGATCACTGTATAACGGCGAGATAACGAATGCAACGGTTTGGTCACGGAAAGTTCGGGTGGGTGATCGCACGGCACCAACCCGGAGTTCCGCTTCGCAGGCGCTCCGAGACGACGCGGCGGCTTACGAAGCCGTCACGTGAGTCGCTCGCGGTCGACGAGGTGGGTGGCGAGCCGCTCGACGGCGCTCGCGAGCTCGGCCGGCTCGATGACAGATACCGGAGCAGTGAGCGCTATCTCGGCGATCGTCATCGCGAGCCTTCCGAGATCTTCGCTGCGGATTCCGATGACGCAGTGCTCTGCGTGATCCTCCCGCAGAGTGTGGTCGGCCCACCGGAGGACGCCCTCGATCTCGGCGTACGGCATGTGGATGACGAGGGTCGCAGCGTGATCGCGGGCCGTGCGGCCGATCGATCTCGCGACGAACTCGGCGGCGTCTCCTCCGGGAACCGTTCGGGGCGGGAAACGAGTGCCGACGGGTCGCGGCGCCTGGATGCGGTCGAGTCGGAACGTTCTCCAGTCGCCACGATCTCGGTCCCACGCGACGAGATACCAGCGACGCCCGGCTGTGACGAGCTGATGCGGCTCGACGTGCCGTCTGCTGCGCTCTTCCCGGGTTCGCCGATAGTCGAACCGCACATGCTCGTGGTCGCGACATGCTGCGGCGAATACGCTCAGCGACTCCGGATGGATGACGTCGTCGTCTACCGCCCGCCTCAGGGAGGCGACGCTCGAGTGCAGCGCCGACACCCGTCGACGAAGCCGGTGAGGCAGAAGCGCTTCGATCTTCGCCAGAGCGCGCAGTGATGTCTCCTCGATCCCGCTGATGGCGGCTTCCGCGGCATAGCGCAAGCCGATCGCCACCGCGACGGCCTCCTCGTCGTCGAGGATCAGCGGCGGCACATGCGCTCCCGTCGCGAGCCGGTAGCCGCCGTACCTCCCCGAGGTGGAATCGACCGGGTAGCCGAGCTCGCGAAGGCGGTCGAGGTCTCGCCGCACCGTTCGTTCGGTCACCCCGAGCCGAGCCGCCAGTTCCGCACAGGGCCAGAAGCGGTTGGTCTGCAGAAGCGACAACAACTGCAGGGCTCTGCCCGTGGGATTGGTTCTCATGATCTCAGCCTGCCGAGGATCTAGGACATCCGGTGTCCAGAATGCTCCGTACGGTCCGAGTAGCCGCCGATCCAGACCCGCGATCGGTGCCGAACTCAGAGGAGCATCCATGAAGCTGTCCGACTTCCCCGACCCCACCCTTATCCCGGTCAACGGCGTTGAACTCGAAGTCTTCGAGGCCGGGCGAGAGAATGCCGGGAACCCCGTCGTGCTCTGCCACGGATGGCCCGGGCAAGCCTCCGTCTGGCGGCATCAGGTGCCAGCGCTCGTCGCTGCGGGGTACCACGTCATCGTCCCGAACCAGCGCGGCTACGGCAACTCCTCGCGGCCGGCTGACGTGACGGCCTACGACATCGGACACCTCTCGGGCGACCTCGTCGCACTTCTCGATCACTTCGGATACGACAAGGCGATCTTCGTCGGTCACGACTGGGGCGCAAGCGTCGTCTGGGGGCTGGCGCTGCTGCATCCCGACCGTGTGGACAAGGTGATCAATCTGAGCCTGCCCTATCAGGAGCGTGGAGAGGTTCCGTGGATCGAACTCATGGAAGCCGTGCTCGGTGGTGACTTCTACTTCGTCCACTTCAATCGACAGCCCGGCGTCGCGGACGCCGTCTTCGAGGAGAACACGTTCTCGTTCCTTCGCAACCTGTACCGGAAGAACGAACCCCCTCGGCAGCCTCAGCCGGGGATGGCCTTCATCGATCTCGCCCGAGCGGAGGCACCACTCGGTGAGCCCGTCATGAGCGACGAGGAACTCGACGTTCTCGTCTCGGCTTTCGAAACCTCAGGATTCACGGGCGGCGTGAACTGGTACAGGAACCTCGACCGCAATTGGCACCTGCTCGCCGATGTGGACCCGATCATCCTCCACCCCGCACTTATGATCTACGGCGACAGAGACATGGTGCAGAAATCCGAAACGCTTGCGGACTTCGTGCCGAACGTCGACGTCGTCAGTCTCGACTGCGGGCACTGGATCCAGCAGGAAAAGCCCACCGAACTCAACGAGGCGATCGTGAGTTGGCTGCGACGACAGGACGCGACGCGCGATCAGTGATCCGTCCGCGGAGCCTCTGACGGTCGCGTCAGCAACGCGCCCAAGGCCGCGAGATGTCCGGCGGTCATGGATGAGGCTCCCGTGATGGCGAGCGTTGCGGTGCCCGGGTTCCTCCTCGATGAAGTAAGCCACGATCGGCTCCCGGAGGCATCGTCACAGGCGGTCGGGCGCCCAGCAGCCAGCGCCAGGCGACCGGCGTTCGCTACTCAGCGATCAGGCTCACTGATAGGTCTACGGGCTGTTCTATGGCTATCTGAAGGCATCCCGGAGGGACATAGTCCCCGGCCCTCTCGAATTCATCGCACGTGACGAGCCTGTTGTGGTGCGTTCCGGCGACCGCACCGAGAACTGTGACGACGACGATGAGAGCACCCGCGAGCCATTGGTCACGCTTGGACAGTCGAAAGAAATCGAGATCGAGCATTCTTGCGAGAACGATCAGGATGAACGGGAGCGAAACCAAGAGCAGCAGAGAAGATGCCAAGACCGCGATCTCCCCGGCGATACTCGTGTCCGAGAGGAGCAGAGCCGTTCCCACATAGAGAACCGGAAGAAGCAACAGCACCCGAGTGCCGATACGCGCGCGGAGGACACGCCGATGCGTCAGCGAGAGCACGAGGACGATGAGGGAGATCACGACGACCTCGAACATGCGGCGGTAGCCGATCTCGATACCGAACGCACCATAATCCCATCCCAGAGACCACCCGTATAGCCCCCCGCTGACTGCCACGATCAGAAGGGCACGGGCTGATGCCCTGGGATCCGACGGTGCAACGGCGGCATCGCGGGCGTTGTCGATGACCGTCGGATCGGCGTCATCTGAGCCATGTGTGCGGGTCATCCGCGCATTTTAGTCATCAGATCTGAACCAAGAGGTTCTTGCTCCACCTGGGCGGCGCAGCGCTTGATGTCCTCGGCAAGAGCCAGTCTGAGGGAGAGCACCGGGCTTGTCCCCGTCAGGTCACGATCCAGCGTCGTGACGAAACAGTTCATTGAGATTTCCCAGGTTTCACGACACTATGCGTTGAGACGCAGTCTTTACTGGGTCGACCACGGGGAGTGCGTGGGAAACAAGGGGAGAGGGATCACCGATGTTTGGTGCAGGGTTGTTTCGAGGGATTTCGAAGCGTCGGGATCGACGAACACGCGATGCTGACGCGCGCCAGGAGCGGCGCCTGCTCGCGCCGGCGCGACCGATCGCGGTGGCTCTCACTGCTGCTCTGGTCGGAGGGGTGCTCTCTATCGGTGCGGGAGCCCTCAATCCGGCGCCGGCCCAGGCCGCACTGCTCGACCCGCTTACCTGTGGAGCGGTGTACGGGCTCGATCAGAGTCCCGCCGGTGCTGGTGCCAACCAGCACAACATCTACTCGCTGAACACGGCCAGCGGTGCCCTGACGGTGAACAACGTGGTCACGACCACGAATCTCCTCAACGCTTTGGCTGCCGACGGGGAGAAGGGGTTCTTCTGGATGGCCCAGCAGGCCACCAACCAGACGACGACCTCGATCACTCGGGTGAACGCGAGCACGGGAGCGACGACCACATCTTCCGTCTTCACTCTGACCGGGCTTCCCGCAACCAACGGCGGCATCGTGATGGGTGCCTACAGCCCCACCGCAGACATCTACTACTACGGCGTCGTCTCGTCGTCCGTGCTCTACATCTACGGGTGGAACACCATCACCAACGCGGCGATCCCGGGGATCATCGCGCGAGTCTCGCTCGGCGCAGGTAACAACGGCGACTTCGCCTTCGACACCAGCGGGCGCCTCTACATCGTGAGCGCCGGTCTTCTGCTGTCGGTGGACACTCCGATTCCCACTACCGGGACGGCGACGGGTCCGCTTCTCCCCACGACGTCGATCGCAAGTCCTCCCGGCGGATCGCTCGGTTCAGTGGCCTTCGGCAGCGACGGCCTGCTCTACCTGGCAGGGGTCCCCGCCGGCGGCACCGAACGGGTTCGCTACGCGGTGAACCCGTCATCGGGCCAGGTGGTCTCGACCGTCACCATGACACCGACCACGAACACTGTCGGTGACTTCGCTTCGTGCGCCTCCCCGAACGTGATCCGCGTGATCAAGGACCTTCCTTCAGGGCGGGTTCAGCCGGGAGACCAGTTCACCGTGTCGGTGACCGGAGGCGAGATCTCTCAGGGAAACGTGGGCACGACGGCGGGGACCGACGTCGGCCTGCAAGACACTCCTGCAGAGATCGCCGGTCCGGTCATCGGAACGGCGGGCGTGACCTACAACATCTCCGAGGTCGGGGCGAACGGAACGGTGCTGAGCACCTATGACACCGTCTGGACATGTTTCGATTCCGTGAGCCAGACCACCCTGGCGTCTGGGACGACGTCGTCGGGATCGTTCACGATGCCGGACAACGGGTTCGCGGGATCCGATGTCCTGTGCACATTCAGCAACGAGGCAGCACCGCCAGCGCTGGAAGTGACGAAGAGCTCGGACGCGACTGCGGATACGCGTGCGGGAGACACGGTCACCTACACGGTGTCGGCGACCAACACGGGCCAGAGCGACTACACGAACGAACTCCCTGCCGTCGTGTTCGACGACCTGTCCGGCATCCTCGACGACGCCACCTACAACGACGACGCCGCATCCTCTCTCGGGTCCGTCCCCTCCTACTCCTCGCCGTTGCTGAGTTGGACCGGCCCCCTCGCCGTGGGAGCAACGGTCGAGATCACCTACACGGTGACACTGAACAACTCCGGTAACGGAGTCGTGCGCAACGTCGCGTGGCAGCCGAATGACCCGGGCAACCCCGTGACGCCCGCATGCGATCCTCCTGTGAACGGGCAGGATCCAGTGACGGGTGAGCCGTGCGCAGTGGTCGAGTATGAGCTTCCGCGTCTGACGATCTCCAAGTCTGCGGATCAGACGGATCTCCCTGCTGTCGGAGGGGACGTGACCTACACGGTCACCGTGACCAACCCCGGTCCCGGCGACTACACTGCCGCAGCTCCTGCAACCGCCACCGATGACCTCTCCGGGGTTCTGGATGCGGCGACCTTCGATGACGCGTCGCTGAGCGCCGACGTGGGAACGGCGACCCGCAACGGGAACACGCTGTCGTGGTCTGGCGCGCTGGCCGCGGGGCAGACGGCGACCATCACCTACACAGTCACCTACACGGGTGGGGGCGACAACCGACTCACGAACAACGCCTGCGTCCCCTCGGGCCAGGTTGCTCCCGGGGCTCTCGCGTGCGATTCGGTCACCATTCCCGGTGCTGCGCTGCAGCAGTGGAAGGCCGCGACGCCGTCGTCTAACCCGGTCGTCGCCGGATCGACGATCACCTACACGCTGTACTTCGACAACGACGGACAGACCGCTGCGACGGTCGACGCCGTCGACGACCTGACCTTCGTGCTCGACGACGCCACGGTGACGACCGAGCCGACCTCTGCGAACGGCCTCACCGTCGCACGCAACGGTGCGCAGATCTCGATCACCGGTTCGGTGCCCGTCGGCCAGGTGTACACAGTGACCTACACGGTGACCGTCCTTCCTGACGACGAGCGCGGGGACAGCGTCGCCACCAACTTCCTCCTCGCTCCGGGCGACACTCCGCCGACGGATGGGGAATGTGTTCCGACCGATCCGAACGCCCCCGACTGCACGTCGACGCCGATCACCGGCATCACGTACGCGAAGTCCGTCGTGACCTCGGAGACCCCGGTTCGTGAGGGCACCGAGCTCACCTACTCCGTCACGATCACGAACACCGGTGCGACTTCGGTCGATATTCTCCGTGACGACAACCTCAGCGACGTTCTCGACGACGCCACGCTCACCGGCGCCCCGGAATCGGACACCGGGTCGGTGACGGTTGCGGGTCCGATCGGTGACGTGCTGGAGCTGCGGGGGACTCTTGCGGCCGGTGCCACGGCTGTCGTGACCTATACGGTGACGGTCAATGCGTCGGATGCTCGAGGCAACAGCCTGGCGAACAACTTCCTCGTTCCCCCGGGGACCACTCCGCCGGAGGCCTGCGACCCCGCGACCGAGCAGTGCACCAGCACGCCGATCCAGGGCTACACGGTCACCAAGACGTCCGACGTCACCTCCGCCGCTCCCGGCGGTGTCGTGACCTACACTGTCACGCTGGTGAACACAGGTGCCGTGGCGTTCACCGACGGATCTCCGGCGACGTTCACGGATGACCTCTCCGAAGTCCTCGATGACGCCACCTACAACGGCGATGTGTCTCCTGGCGGGACCGTCGCAGGATCCGATCTCTCCTGGGCTGGTCCGCTCGCGGTAGGGGCGACGGTGACCGTGACGTACTCGGTCACTGTGAATGATCCGCGAACCGGTGACGGCACGATGACGAACGCCGTCGTGCCCACCGCTCCCGGCGGGGACTGCGACCCCGAGGGCGCCTGCGTCACAGAGACGCCGATCTCGTCGTTCACGGTCTCCAAGACCGCGGACGTCGCGACGGCGATCCCTGGAGATGTCGTCTCCTACACCGTCACCGTCACGAACACCGGCGAAGTCGATTACACGGACGCCACGCCGGCATCGTTCTCGGACGACCTGTCGGGGGTGTTGGATGACGCCACCTACAACGGCGACGTCTCCGCCGGCGGTGCGATCACCGGCTCCACTCTGACCTGGACTGGCGCACTTGCAGCGGGTGCCAGCGTCGAGGTGACGTACTCGGTGACGGTCAACGATCCGATCACCGGTGATCGGAGCCTCCTGAACGTGGTCACGCCCACCGCTCCTGGTGGCGAGTGCGACCCCGACGAGGAATGCACCACGACGACCCCGGTGGCGTCGTACACGGTGAACAAGACCTCCGACCAGGCGACGGCACTGCCCGGCGGCGTCGTCACCTACACGGTGACGGTCACGAACAACAGCGACGTGGATTACACCGCCACCGCACCGGCAACGTTCACGGACAACCTGGCGGGGGTGCTCGATGACGCCGTCTACAACGACGACGCCTCGTCCGGGGCAACGGTCACGGGCAACGTCTTGACCTGGTCCGGAGCCCTCACGGCAGGGCAGAGCATCGAGGTCACTTACTCCGTCACCGTGGATGACCCCGTGACTGGAGACTTCGTTCTCCGGAACGCCGTCACCCCGACAGGCCCGGGCGGGACCTGCATCGAGGCCTGCGTGGTGGAGACGCCGATCGGGTCGTTCCGGGTCGTGAAGTCGACGGATACGACCGACGTCGTCCCCGGTGACGTGATCGAATACTCGATCACGGTGACCAACACAGGGCAGGTCGCGTACACCGACGTGTCGCCGGCTTCCTTCACGGACGACCTTTCGGCCGTGCTCGACGACGCGACATACAACGGGGACGGTGCGAGCAGCACGGGAAGCGGTGTCACGTACACGGCCCCGACCCTCGCTTGGTCGGGTGCACTGGGCGTCGGTGAGACGGTCACGGTCACCTACTCGGTGACGGTGAACGACCCCGCCACGGGAGACAGGCAGCTCGACAACGCCGTCGTCACCCCACCTGGCACGGGCGGCAACTGCGCACCCGGGTCCACGGACCCGGCCTGCGTCGAGAACGTTCCTGCGGGGACCTTCAGCATCGAGAAGTCGGTGAGCCCGGCAACGGCGCTTCCGGGTGATGTCGTCACCTACACGGTGACGGTGACCAACACGGGGCAGATCGCGTTCACCGATGACGAGCCTGCTTCGTTCTCGGATGACCTGTCGCGCGTGCTCGACGACTCGTCGTACAACGATGACGTGTCTCCTGGCGGTGCTGTCGCGGGGACGACTCTGACATGGTCGGGTTCGCTGGCGGTCGGCGAGGTCGTGGAGGTCACCTACTCGGTCACCGTCGATGACCCTGTGACGGGCGACTTCTCGCTTCGGAACGTCGTCACCCCGACCTCTCCCGGCGGGGAATGCGTCGAAGACGGGTGCGTCACGGTCACCCCGGTGGCTGGGTACACGGTCCGGAAGACCTCCGATGCCGAGAGCATTGTCCTCGGTGGGGTCGTCACGTACTCGGTGACCGTCACGAACGTGGGCAACGTCGCATACACCGACGCGCTCCCCGCGACCTTCGCGGACGACATGTCCGGCGTACTCGACGACGCCACTTACAACGACGATGCGACGGCGGGCGCGACGCTCTCCGGAACCGAGTTGACGTGGGCGGGCCCTCTCGAGATCGGCGCCACATCGACAGTCACATACTCCGTGACCGTGAACCAGCCGGCAACCGGTGACAAGTTGCTGCGCAACGCGGTCGTCGCAGACGGACCCGGCGGCGGTTGTGAGACCGAGAACGGCTGCGAAACGGTGACACCGGTCGCGACGTACAAGGTTGCGAAGACCGTCTCGAGCTCCACCGCGACGGTCGGCGATCGACTGACCTACACGATCACCGTGACGAACACGGGCCAGGTGCCGTACACCGAAGATGCGCCCGCGTCCTTCACCGACGACCTCACGTCGGCTTTGCGCATCGCCACCTACAACGGTGATGCGAGCAGCGGGGCGGTCTATGACGCTCCCGTCCTCTCTTGGCAGGGAGCGGTGGATGTCGGCGCGAGCGTCACGGTGACGTATTCGGTCACCGTGCGGGAGGTCGGACAGATCCGGAACGTCGTGGTCACCCCGGATGGTTCCGGTGCGAACTGCCCGACGGCGTCGGAAGACCCCGCCTGTCAGACGCTCACCACTGTAGTGCCGCCCCTCGCCATCACCGGCGGCGCCCTTTGGGTCGGTGGTACCGTCGGAGCCGCTGTGCTGCTCACCCTCGGCCTCTGGCTCGTCGCCCGTCGGCGACGTGAGTACGCGGAGACAACCACCCAGGCGTGAGTCGTGTGCTCGGGTAGTGGCCCACCACTACCCGAGCACACGTCCCGTCACGCAGGCTGCGTCGATCCGGTATGCCGACCGGCATCGTCCGGCATCCGTCGTCATCCCGCATGGATGCCGGCCGCGGCCGTATGGGTTCCGTCTGCACGGGTGCTTCGCGCGCGCGGCCGGAGCAACGTGGGAGGCATGTCCGTCATCTCCCGTCCTCCCGTCCCCTCAGACTCAACGGCGTCGAGGGCAGCGCGCCCTCCGCGGTGGGGATACCTGTCGAGGTCTGTGAGCCATTACGGCACCGTCGCGTGCGTGCTCGCGGTCTATCCGCCGGATTCCACAGACGAAGAACTCCGCCTCGCGGAGGCCCACCGCTGGTACACGCCGTTGTCGCTCGGCGGCGGGGTCGTGGCGTGGGTGGTGCTGTGCGCGGTGGGGATCTCTCCGTTGTTCGCGGCCGCGCTCCTGCTGGCCGCGCTGCTTCCGATCGGCATCGTGCTCTCCCGGCGGTCGCGCGACATCCGCCTCCGCACGGTCACCGTCTCTGCGTGCAGGGCGGGCCTCGGCGAAGACACCGAGGGAGAGCGCGCCCAGCAGCTTCGCCTGGACAGCCTTGCCGAGGCGCTGGGCGATGCCGCACTCGCGTGCCGCCAGGGCGTGATCGACCGCGACCGCTTCGACCGCATCTGGGCGGCGGCATATGCGCAGGCCGCGGCCATCGCCGCCACCTCCGCGCGGTGACGCTCACCGGGCAGAGGACGAGCCCGCCGGCGGCCGATCAGTCGACGCCTGCGTCGCTCTGATACTTGCGACACGCCCTGCCCGTCGCCTCGGTCTCCTCGGCGTCGTCTCTCTCTGCGCCAGGGTTCTCGCGGGGGACGACCTGGCTGAGCGAGAGAGTTCCCGTGCAGGTGAAGACGACGAGGTCGCCGCGCGCACAGGCCTGCGGAAGTCGTGCCTTCAGCCGGGTGCCGTCACTCGCCGTCTGCAGAGTCGTCGGCGCGAGATCTCGGGCACGTGGGGAGTGCAGAAGGTCGATGTGGGTGACCAGAGGCGCGAGCGCATGCAGGGCGCAGTCGACCGTCACCACGACCTCGCGGTGCCAGCCGTGGGGCTCTTCGCGAGCGATGATCCGTGCCACCACCAGCGTCACGTGCGCATCGGCCTCGGGGTGAACGGCGGACGGGCCCGTCGGTGCGATCAGCACGCAGGGGGTGCGCCGCTCTCGTGCGAGATCGGTCAGTGAACGTCCGGCGACCACGATGTCGTGTGCACGGACTTCCGTATCGGTCGGCCACAGCTTCCGCACGTCGCGTCGCGGGTCGTTCCACACGAAGGCCGTCGAATGCAGGACGGTGTGCAGCACGGTCATCGCGACGCCTCCACCCGGAGCGCCGCCGCGCCCACAGCGCGCGGCCGCACGTTTCGCAGCGTGACGGCACCGATGCAGGGGACGACCAAGAGATCGCCCTCTCGAAGGTCGGACGGAAGGACGGCGACCGGGTGCGGCCATGCCACGCCGCCCTCCTCTCCGGGGATCAGCTCGATACTTGTCGTCTTCGCCGAAGAAGCCCTGCCGATGAGGCGGCATTCCTCCCACGCCGCATCGACGCCGTCGAAGGAGCAGTCCGTCAGGGCGATGCGCTTGTCCTCCTGGGTGTCGACACGCAGGGTGATACGGAACAGCAGCACGGTCACGTCGGTGCCCGTGCCGGGTATCGGCAGGTCTCCGGTGAGCACGGCGGGTGAGCCGCTGATCTCGAACAGACGCATCAGCGAGATGCCGCCCACCACGACATCGGTGGTCGTGGGCTCCGAATGGGTCGGCCACCTCCAGCGGTCGAGGGGAGTGGGGATGCTCCGTCGCAGCGTGGGAAGGATCTCGGTGAGGGTCATGTCTCCGTCCTACGCTTCCGCGATCGTGCCGATGAAGGAGCCTGACGGAACGCATGCGCCTCCGCCCCGTTCGCTCACGAAGTCCGCACCCCTCGCGCGTCATGCCGGATGCGATACATTGCAGTGCAGGTAAGATTTCAGGCTTTACTGCGTCGACGTGCTCGAGTGGAGGACTAAGCGGTGGCACTCTCAGGTGGACCCCTCGAACGCAGGTCGATGAGCGATGAAGCGTACAACCGGTTGCAGGAAGCGATCATCAGCGGCGAGCTGCGTCCGGGAGAGCGGCTGCGCGACTACGAGCTCGCGGAACGCCTCGGCACCTCGAAGACCCCGATCCGCCATGCCCTCGACCGCCTGGCCGACCACGGCCTCGTCGAGATGCAGCGCAACCGCTACACCCGGGTCGCGCCGATCGATCTGGATCAGGTCCGCAATGCCGTCGCCCTCTTCGGCGACATCTGGATCGGCGCGGTGCGTCATGTGATGCCTCGGATCCAGGACGACGACACCGCCTACCTCGCCGAGCTCGCCGAGGAGATGTCGACAGCGGTGAAGGACCGTGACGTCGTCTGTTTCGGGGTCGCGCTTCGTGCGACCGCGACGGGTTTCGCGCGCATCGAGGGCAACGCTTCGCGGGCCGTCGTCATCGACCGCCTCGGGCCGCAGATCCGTCGGTTCAGCCAGCATGCGAAGGATGCGTTCGACTGGGATGTCGTCGGCGACTTCGTCGCCTCGCTCCGCGAGGCGATCCTCGAGCGCGATGCGAGCAAGACCCGTGCCGTCCTGGTCGCCTTCTTCGACGACGCGCTCCCCGCCATCATCGATCGCGCCGAGGAGCAGGACCTCACCCCCTCCGGCGCCCCGGAGTAGCAGACCGCCTTCATGGCGCTTTCGGCAGATCCACAGGAATCGCAGAGGGACTTCTTCTAATCTGAGAGATCCCAAGGGGAGTACTCCGACACGGTGGGGTCGTCATTACGGATGCATGTCGCATCCCGGGCCACCGGTTCCATGTCTCATGGAATGGAGAAGACTTTGGCGGTACTGTCGTACCCCGAGTCTGGAGTCCTCATTTGGATATCACGCCGCTGATCTGGGTCATCACGATCGCGATCACGATCGCCTTCTTCGTCTACGAGTTCTTCGCCCACGTGCGCACCCCGCATGAGCCGACGATCGCGGAGTCGGCGCGCTGGTCGATCTTCTACATCAGCCTCGCGCTGTTGTTCGGCGTCGGCATCGGCGTCTTCTCCGGATGGACGTTCGGTGGGGAGTACTTCGCCGGGTATCTGACCGAGAAGGCGCTGTCGATCGACAACCTCTTCGTGTTCCTCATCGTCATGACCGGCTTCGCCGTGCCGAAGAAGTACCAGCAGAAGGTGCTGATGATCGGCATCGTCATCGCGCTGATCCTCCGCGGAATCTTCATCGCCGTCGGCGCGACGCTCATCGAGAACTTCTCGTGGATCTTCTACCTGTTCGGTGCACTCCTGCTCGTGCTCGCCTACCGTCAGGCATTCAGCAACCACGAGAGCAACCCGGCCAACGGACGATTCATGACGTTCGTGCGTCGTCACCTCCCCGTCAGCGACGAGTACAACGGCGACCGCCTCACCGTGGTGAAGAACGGCAAGCGCTTCGTCACGCCGATGCTCCTCACGATCATCGCGATCGGGTTCATCGACCTGGTGTTCGCCGTCGACTCGATCCCTGCGATCTACGGTCTCACCGACCAGGCCTACATCGTCTTCACGGCGAACGCCTTCGCGCTGATGGGTCTGCGCCAGCTGTACTTCCTCATCGGCGGACTGCTCGAGCGCCTCGTCTACCTGGCTCAGGGGCTCGCTGTCATCCTCGCCTTCATCGGCGTCAAGCTCGTGCTGCACGCGATGCACGTCAACGAGCTTCCGTTCATCAACGGCGGCGAGCCGATGCTGTGGGCTCCCGAGATCCCGATCTGGTTCTCGCTGCTGTTCATCGCCGCCACCATCACGGTCGCGACCGTGGCCAGCCTTCTCAAGACGCGTCGGGCACCGGATTCCGTTCCGGCCGGCGCCGACACCACCACCCGCAACGACAAGGAGCACTCTTGAGCGCGCAGCGCTGTTCTGACTCTTCGGACTCTGACAGTACGAGCGCCCGGTTCATCCCGGGCGCTCACCCCACCACAGACGAGGCGGCCCGTTGATGGGCGACCTGCTCTGGAACATCGCCCTCGTCTTCGCGTTCGTGCTGATCGGCGGTGTCTTCGCTGCGACGGAGATGGCGCTGGTCACGCTGCGCGAGAGTCAGATCAACGCCATCGGTCAGCGCGGGCGCCGCGGGGCGAAGGTCGCCGCCCTCGCCCGCAATCCCAACACCTTCCTGTCGGCGGTGCAGATCGGTGTGACCGTCGCCGGGTTCGCCTCGGCGGCGTACGGTGCGACATCGATCGCGCCGTCGCTGGCACCGGTGCTGGAGTCTTGGGGCCTCGCCCCTGCTCTCGCGCTCACGGTCGCCACGCTCGTGCTCACCCTCGTGATCGCCTATCTGTCGCTGGTGCTCGGCGAGCTCGTGCCCAAGCGCCTCGCGATCCAGCGCAATGCGCAGTTCGCCTACGCGGTCGCTCCCGCACTCAACGGGTTCGCGACGGTCATGCGCCCGGTGATCTGGTTGCTGTCGGTGTCCACGAACGCCCTCGTCCGGCTGCTCGGCGGCGATCCGCACAAGACCAGCGACGAGATGACGGATGAGGAGGTGCGCGACATCGTGGCCAGCCATCAGGGGCTGCCCGATGACGAACGGCGCATCCTCGACGACGTGCTGTCCCTCCGCGGTCGCCAGGTCAGCGAGGTCATGCGACCGCGGCCCGAGGTCGTCGCCCTCGACGAGGCCGCGAGCGTCGGCGAGGTGATGGCGCAGGTGCGCGACCTTCCGTTCTCGCGCTACCCCGTCTCGGAGACCTCGATCGACGACATCACCGGGTTCGTGCACGTGCGCGATCTCTTCGAGGCCGCGTCCGACGATCCGACGCGTCCGCTGAGCGCGCTCATGCGCGACATCCCCTACATCCCCTCGACCGCACGTGTGCTGCCGACTCTGACCCGCATGCGCGCAGAGGGGCACCACATCGCGGTGGTCGTCGACGAGTACGGCGGGACTGACGGCCTGGTCACTCTGGAAGACCTCGTGGAGGAGGTCGTCGGCGAGATCTTCGACGAGTACGACGCCGAGGTGTTCATCTCGGCTGACGACGGTATCGACGGACGACTCAACCTGCAGGACTTCGAGGAGCTCACCGGGTTGGCGATGCCGCGCGGTTCGTCCGACACGATCGCCGGATTCGTGACGGAGCAGCTGGGGCGTCTCGCCGTCGTCGGCGACGTCGTGGAGGTGCCGGGCGCCACGATCCAGGTCGCGGAGCTCGATCGACGACGCATCGCCCGGGTGCGAGTCGTGACCGAACCGGTCGTCGAACTAGAGGCATGAGCTCGAAAGTCGGCGGCGGTGACGCTCTCGGTCCCGACCGGGATCAGGCCGGGAAGCGCACCCCGGTGATGCTCTCCGCCGCCGACCACAGAGCCGACCCGATTTCCGCGGAGCGCACCTCGTCGGAGGCTGCCACCCGTGCCGGCGCCCCGCGGAACTCGAGCAGTCCGCCAGGACCCCAGTAGTCCCCGCCGGCCACATCGGCCGCCGTGGCTGCATGCACGATCGGCAGTGCGCCGCCGTCCTTGCCCTGCACGAGCACGCGCGTCGGTGCGGCCAGGGCGCGGATGAAGCCGGACACCGGGGCGAGACCCGCACGCGGCGGGGTGAGCGGATCGACCGCGTAGCCGGGGTGCGCGCACACCGCCGAGCGCGAGGAACCGGACCAGCGTCGCGCCAGCTCGAACGCGAAGGCCATCAAGGACGCCTTCGATCGTCCGTACTGGCGGAGTGAGGAGCCGCTCCACGGGTCGTCGATGGTGTCGGGATCGAGGTGCGCGAAGCGATGGGCGATCGAGCCGACGGCGACCACACGCGCATCCGGTGAGAGGAGCGGCTCGAGCTGTGCGACGAGGGCGAAGTGGCCGAGGAAGTTGGTGCCCACCATGAGGTCGAATCCGTCGCTCGTGCGCGCCGACCGATCGGCAGCCTTCACCCCGGCGTTGCCGATGACCGCGTCGAGCTTCTCGTCCACCTCTGCGGCCGCCCTGGCCACGCTGTCGAGGGAGCCGAGGTCGAGCGACAGCACGCGCACGTCGGCGCCGGGCACCTGACCCCGGATCGCGGTGACCGCGGTCCGGGCGCGCTCGGGGGAGCGGCACCCCAGCAGCACGCGCGCCCCTCGGGTGGCGAGCTGCTCCGCGCACCAGTAGCCGATGCCCGCGTTCGCGCCGGTGACCAGCACCGTACGTCCGAGCAGATCTCCGGGTGGTGGGGGAGTGGCATCCATCTCCCCAACCTAGGCGCAGGTTGTGCTGCCCAGACTCAGCGGTCGCTCTCGTGCTGGTCGTCGTCTTCGAGGAGCATGCCGACCGAGGTCGCGCAGGCGTCACCCTTCCACGCCTCGATGCCCTCGCGCACCGCGAACGCGGCGATCACGAGCCCGGCGACCGCATCGGCCCACCACCATCCGAGCAGGGAGTTGGCGACCAGGCCGACCAGCGCCGCGGCGGAGAGATACGCGCAGAGGAGTGTCTGCTTCGAGTCGGCGACCGCCGTGGCCGAGCCGAGCTCGCGACCCGCGCGGCGCTCGGCGAACGACAGGAAGGGCATGACGACGACGCTGACGGCAGTCAGGAGGATGCCGATCGTGCTGTGCTCCGGGCGTTCGGCGGTGACGAGAGCCGTCACGGACGTCGTCGTGACGTAGATCGCGAGGGCGAAGAATGCCACGGCGATCACACGCAGCGTCGGCTTCTCCCAGCGCTCGGGGTCGCGGCGGGTGAACTGCCAGGCGACGGCGGCCGCGGAGAGGACCTCGATCGTCGAGTCGAGGCCGAAGCCGATGAGGGCTGCCGATGACGCGACGGATCCCGCACCGATCGCGATGACCGCCTCGATCAGGTTGTAGCCGATGGTGACGCCGACGATCAGACGGATGCGGCGGTGCAGGACGTCGCGTCGCGATGCGGTGGACGTGGTCATCAGCAGGTGCAGCCGTCGCCCGCGCAGCAGTCCGGCTCGACGATGAGCATGACGCGCATGAGCATGTCGAGGGCCGGTGCGAGGTGGCGGTCCGCGAGCCGATAGCTGCTGCGTCGACCGTCGGGGACGCTCTCGACGAGTCCGCATCCGCGCAGGCACGCGAGGTGGTTCGACATCGCCTGGCGTGAGACGCCGAGGGCGTCGGCGAGGTCGGCGGGATAGCGGGGCGCTTCGCGCAGTGCGAGCAGAACTCCGGCGCGGGTGGGATCCGAGAGCGCGTGCCCGAGTCGGGCGACGGCGGCCGTGTGGGTGAGCGAGGCGAGAGCGGTGGTCACGCACGCCATTGTACAGAAAAGGCTGAATTCAAGAAGTCTTGAATTCAGCTCTTCCGTGACGGATCAGCGGATGGCGTACACTGCGCTTCCGACGATGACGGCGACGACGGTGGTCCATCCGATGATCGCCACCGCCTGCCAGAACAGGATGCGCGCCCTGCCGATGCCGGACGCGGCGAGCATCGTCGCGGTGAACTGCGTCGGCAGCAGGAGCGGTCCGAGCAGGCTGACCCCCGGCACGCCGTAGCGTTCGAACGCCCGCTGGAACTTCTCACGTCGGGCGCTTCCGCGGCCCGTGTCCGAGACCTCCGCGACCGGCTCCTCGACCGTGCCCCCGCCGGCACCCGCGAGCGCTGCGGTCTTGGCGCGCGAACGGTTCACGACGGCCTGGCGCGCTCCCGAGCTCACCAGCACCACCACCAGGACGCAGAGGAAGTTGCCCACGATCGCGGCGATCGCGGCGATCACCGGGGAGATGCCGCCGAGGATGCCGATGCTCACCGCGCCCTCGCCCTCGATGAAGGGGACCGCGCCGGCGAGGGCGACGATGAGCGGCTGCACGAGGTCGGGGACCTGGGCCACCAGGTTCTGGAAGTTCTCGATGAGGTTCATGGGATGCTCCCGGTCGTCGGTGCGAACGGAGTCTCCGCCGCGATGACTCCAGTCCAGCCGAGCACGCCCTTCCGCGGCAGTGTCGACCCGTCACCGCTTCCCGGGCGGATCGCACGACGAGACCGTGACAACTGTCACGGCTCTATCGTGGGAGCGTGACCCGCGTTCCCTCCGCCCTCGCCGCTGCACCGGCGCCAGGCTCCCGTCAGCTCGCGCGAGGCATCACCGCGACCTGGTGGTACACGGTGACGGCCGTGCTGTTCATCGAGCTGATGCTCGTCGGAGCCTGGACGGGCATCGCCGCCGCGGTCGATCTGAGCGGAGGCATCCTGCTGTTCATCGGTCTCGGTGGTCTGCTCTGGTGCGCGTCGACGCTGATGCTGCTCCTGGACTATCGCCACCGCCTCGATGCGGAACCCGGCGTCGCCTGGGGGCGGCTGGCCGTGCCGTTCGTCGTCGCGGTGGGCTACGGAGTGACGGCTGGTCTCCTCGTCGGCAGCTGGCAACTCGCCGCCATGCCGGTGGTGCAGTTCTTCGTCTTGCTGAGCTGGCCTCGCGGCGTGCGGGTGCGGGTCGTCGCCGCGGCGACCCTCGTCCTGATCGCGCTCGCCCTGGTCGATTCGGCGACGAGCGGTGTGGGAGTCGGGCTTCCCTGGTGGATGCCGGTCATCTACGGGGCGATGCTGCCCGGAATGAGCGTGAGCTCGCTGTGGTGGTGGGATGTGCTGGTGACCCTCGACCGCGCCAGGGCCTCTGAGGCCCGGCTCGCCGCGACCCAGGAGCGCCTGCGCGTGGCGACCGATGTGCACGACCTGCAAGGGCACCATCTCCAGGTCGTCGCGTTGCAGCTGGAACTCGCCGAGCGTCTGCTGCCGGACGACCCGGAGGCGGGGATGCAGCAGCTGCACGCGGCGCGGATCAGCGTCGACGAGGCGCGCCAGGGCACCAGAGACCTCGCGATGCGGTTCCGCTCTGTCCCGCTCGGAGACGAACTGGCCAACGCCCGTGATCTGCTGACCGCGGCCGGACTGCAGGTGGATGCCGCGATCGATGCGGATGCCGATGCGGCGCCGGCGTCGGCTCTCGGACCCGTCATCCGGGAGACGACCACGAACGTCCTGCGGCACGGCGGCGGGGTGCATGCGCGCCTCGTGCTGACCCGGACCGCCGATGTATGGCGCTACGAGATCGCGAACGATGTGGCGGTCGGTGCCGAGATCGAACATGACGGCTCGGGTCTCGAGGGCGTACGGCGGCGGATCGAGGAGGCGCACGGCTCCCTCGACGTGCGGCGCGATGCCGATGAGTTCGTCGTGGCCGTGACCGTGCCCTCGACCTCGGAGGAGGCGCGATGATCCGGGTGCTGCTCGCCGATGACGAAGGGATGATCCGCTCGGCCCTCGCGGCCCTGCTGCGGCTGGAGCCCGACATCGACGTCGTCGCAGAGTGCGCCGACGGCGAGCAGGCGGTCGCCGAGGCGCTGCGGCTACGGCCCGACGTGTGTCTGCTCGACCTGGAGATGCCGGGCCTCGACGGCGTGCAGGTGGCCGAGAAGGTGAACAGGGCGATCGCGACGCGTTGCGTGGTCGTCACCCGTCATGCGCGTCCGGGGGTGCTGCGCCGTGCCCTGGCTTCCGGGGTGGCAGGCTTCCTGCCGAAGTCTCGCGGAGCGGACGAGGTCGCAGCGGTCATCCGCCGCGTCGCGGCCGGAGCCCGCTACGTCGATCCGGAGATCGCTGCGGACGCTCTGAGCGATGAGCGCTCGCCGCTGACGGATCGCGAGCTCGACGTGCTGCGGGCGGGCCGTCGTGGAGAGACGACCGGGCAGATCGCGCGGGCACTCTCGCTCGCTCCCGGGACCGTGCGCAACCACATCTCCGTCATCCTCGGGAAGCTCTCGGTCGGCACACGTCAGCAGGCCGTGCTCATCGCCGAGGAACGCGGCTGGATCTGACTGCCGATAGGCTGACGGACATGGGAACAATATGCGCTGCGCCCATGATGGGGCGCACCTTCGTCGTACGCGACCGCCGCGCCTGACGGCGCGCTCGCTCTTCGCACGCATCTGCGCGCCGTCCACCGAGATGTCATCGCACCTCGGGACGGGCAGTCCTCACTGACGCTCTCCGCGTCCTCCCTCCTTCGGGGTGCTCCGATTCTTCTTCTGGAGCGCACTCATGCCTCGTTCAATCCATGGCGGCCGTCACGAACTCGGCCAGAACTTCCTCACCCACCGTCCGACCCTCGCCCACCTCTCCACCCTCGTCGGTTGCACCTCCGGCTCGATCCTGGAACTGGGCTGCGGTGACGGCGCGCTGACCCGCGCACTCGCGCAACTGGGCAGGCCGCTCACCGCGATCGACATCGACGAGCACCGCGTGCACCGACTGCGCAGGGCGCTGCCCGGAGTGCGCGTCGAGGTCGCCGATGCCACGTGGCACCCGTTCGATGCCGAGGTCGTCGTCGGCAACATCCCCTTCCACCTGACGACGCCGATCCTCCGGCGGCTGCTGTCGAGCGGGCGTTGGAATGACGCGGTACTCCTGACGCAATGGGAGGTGGCGCGCAAGCGGGCAGGCGTCGGCGGAGGCACGATGATGACCGCGCAATCGGCGCCGTGGTTCGAGTTCTCCCTCGAGGGCCGGGTGCCGGCGTGGGGGTTCTCGCCGCAGCCGAGCGTGGACGGCGGTCTGCTCGCGATCACCCGTCGTGGTTCACCCCTCGTGCCGGACGTCGACCGACGGGCGTACGACGCGTTCGTCCGGGCCATGTTCACAGGGCGCGGAGGCGGTCTCCCCGCGATCGTGGCGACAGCCGCTCGCATCTCGATGCCGCGGGCGCGACGTGCGGTGGCGGCCTCCGGCGCGGGGGAGCGTCGCCTTCCTCGCGATCTGCGTCCGCAGGACTGGGCAGCGCTCTGGCATCAGGTCGCTCGAGGGTGACACAGCTGGCCGGGGGTCGGGAGTCGGGAGTCGGAGGTAGCCTCGACGCATGTCGGCCTTCGGAACGCTCTCGACTCCCGTCGGTGTCATCGGCGTGGTCAGCGACGGTGCGGCGATCACCCGCGTCATGTGGCGGTCGAGTCCGCCCGAGGGCGTAGTCGTCCCGCCGGACCCTGCCGCCGATCCCCTGCTCGTCGAAGCGCTGGCTCAGCTCGCCGCCTACTTCGACGGCACACTGCGACGCTTCGACGTTCCCATCGACCTCGGCGAGCAGACCGCGGCGACGAGGGCGGTGCTCACGGCCCTCCACGAGACGGTCGGGCAGGGGGAGACGATCACCTACGGCGGACTCGCGGCGCGCAGCGGCACGGAGGTGCCGGCCAGGGGCATCGGATCGATCATGGGCGCGAATCCCGTTCCGCTGATCGTGCCCTGCCATCGGGTCGTCGCGGGCGACGGACTCGGCGGATACTCCGGTGGTGACGAGGGGCGGGGACTCGAGACCAAGCGCTGGCTGCTCGAGCATGAAGGGGCTCTGCCGACTTCTCTGTTCTGAGCCGACGCCGGGCATCCGTCATCGCGTCATCTCGGAAGCGAACACCCTGCGAGAATGGACGGGCCGAGTCCCGAGCCGAGGAGCCAACGTGCAGTTCATCTCCACCCGCGGCGGCATGCAGCCGCAGTCGTTCAGCGAGACGCTGCTGGAGGGCCTCGCGCCCGACGGCGGCCTGGCTGTGCCCGAGGTCATGCCGACCGTCGACGGCGAGACGCTCGAGCGCTGGCGTGCGCTGACCTACCCGCAGCTCGCGACCGAGGTGCTCGGCCTGTTCGCGACCGACATCCCGCGCGCGGACCTGGCGCGGATGACGGATGCGGCCTACGCCGACTTCCCCGACGGCGTGGTGCCGCTGCGGGCGATCGATGACGACCTGACTCTGGTCGGGCTCTCCGAAGGCCCCACCCTGGCGTTCAAGGACATGGCCATGCAGTTCCTCGGCCAGGTGCTCGAATACACGCTGGAGCGCAACGACTCCGTGCTCAACATCCTCGGTGCCACCTCGGGAGACACCGGCTCGGCGGCCGAGCACGCCCTGTGCGGCAAGGAGCGCGTCGCCGTGTTCATGCTGTCGCCGCAGGGGCGCATGAGCGCATTCCAGCGTGCGCAGATGTTCTCGCTCGACGACGCGAACGTGCACAACATCGCGGTCGAGGGGGTCTTCGACGACTGCCAGAACCTGGTCAAGAAGCTCGCGGGAGATCTCGACTTCAAGCGGGCGCAGCACCTCGGCGCGGTGAACTCCATCAACCTGGCGCGCATCACGGCGCAGACCGTCTACTACTTCTGGGCCTGGCTGCGCGCCACGGATGCCGGCGGCTGGACCGAACTGTCGTTCACCGTGCCCTCCGGGAACTTCGGCAACATCCTCTCCGGGTTCTTCGCCAAGCAGATGGGGCTGCCGATCCGTCGCCTCGTGCTCGCCGCGAACGAGAACAACGTGCTGGACGAGTTCTTCCGCACCGGCGTCTACCGCCCGCGCAGCGCCGCCCAGACGCTCGCGACCTCCAGCCCCTCGATGGACATCTCCAAGGCATCGAACCTCGAGCGCTTCATCTTCGAGCTGGTCGACCGTGATCCTGCCCGCGTCGTCGGCGCCTGGGACGACCTCGAGGCACAGGGCCACTTCGACTTCTCCTCCGAGCAGGAGCGCTTCCTCGAGGAGTTCGGCATCGTCAGCGGCACGTCGACCCACGAGGACCGACTGGCGACCATCCGCTCGGTGTACGAGACGACCGGTGAGGTCATCGACCCGCACACGGCCGACGGCGTCAAGGTCGCGCGCGAGTACGTCGAGCCCGGCGTGCCGATGCTGGTGCTCGAGACCGCCAAGCCGGAGAAGTTCGCCGAGACCATCCACGAGGCCATCGGCGTCGAGCTCGGCTATGCGCCGGAGCTGCAGGAGATGCTCGATGCCCCGCAGCATGTGACCGAGATGGCCGATGACGAGCACGCGCTCCGCGCCTTCATCCAGGCGAACGCGCTGCACTGATTCCGCGGTCGCCCAGACCCACGCTTCGAATCGAGACCCACTCCCGCCGGCGTCGGCGCGAGTGGGTCTCGTCGTAGAACGTGGGTCTCGCCCGATCGCGGAAGCGGTGCGGATGTGCGACCTGCACATCCGATGGCGATCCTCGTGCGATATGCACTCGACCGGTCGACGAGCAGGATCTCGATGCGTCAGGCCGGGAGGGCTTTGACCGCGGCGGTGAGCACCTGCGGGACCGTCGGCACACCGGTGGCGCGGAACACCTCCGCACCGGCATCATCGCGGATGATCACGGTGGGCGTGAACGCGATGTCGAGCTCCTCTGCCGCATCCGGGCTCTGTGCCACGTCGATCTCGATGACGGTCGCTTCGGGGAGGAACCGCGCGGCCTCGGCGAGCACGGTCCGCGTGCGTGCGCAGGCGCCGCAGAACGACGACGACACCAGGGTCAGTTCCATGCACACCTCCTCGGACGCGGCTCGCACCACGCAGAGATGCAACCATCATCCTGCTCGCCCTGTTCCCCAGGGACAGAGCCGAGCGGGGGATCGCTAGTCTGCAGCGAGCCACTCCGCGAAGCTCTGACTTCCGAGCTCGGCGTCGGGAGCGGGGAGACCGAGCCCTGCCCTCATGCCGGCCATCTGCGGCCCCGGCACGTTCAGCGTCGGCACCCAGCCACGGTATCCCTCGCGCCGGGCGTACGCGCGGACCATGTCCGCCAGCTGCTCCTCGCGAGGCCCGGCGAGGTCCCGTGCACGGCCTTGGGGTGGCGCTGCTGCGAGGGCGGCGAGGCGTGAACCCACCTCGCGGGCGGCCACGGGCTGTGTCCGGGCCTTGAGAGCGATGTGGAGCGGGCCCAACTTCGCCCGTCTGAACATCTGCGCCGCGAACTCGTGGAACTGCGTCGCTCGCAGGGTCGTCCACGGAACGCGCGACGCCTCGACGACCTTCTCCTGGGCGATCTTGCCTGCGTAATAGTCGTAGGGCATGCGGTCGATCCCGACGATCGACAACAGCACGAAGTGTCCGACCCCCGCGTCGGCGGCTGCCGCGGCCAGGTTCCCTGTCGCCGCGGTGAAGAACTCGATCGCTTCGCTGGCTTTGCGCGTCTCGATGCTCGTGACGTCGATCACCGCGTCCACGCCGGCCAGGGCGTGGCCCAGGCCCTCTCCGGTCACCAGGTCGACTCCCCGTGACCGGCTCAGGACGACGGCGTCGTGCCCCGCGGCCCGCACCGCCCCGACGGTGTGCCGCCCGACGGTTCCGGTTCCTCCTGCGACGACGATCCTCATATGTGTTCTCCTTCGTCTCGGTACATCCTTCTCCTTGTTCGACGACGCAGGCGAACGAAACGTGAGGCGCCTGTCGAGAGCGGCATCGACATGGCGTCGGCAGGAGGCCGAGACGGACCAAGATGGAGGCGATGGATGATCTCGTTGTGGTCGAAGCCGAACGCCGTACCCTGCTCGCTCTCGCGTATCGCCTGCTCGGCACGGTCGCGGATGCCGAGGACGCGGTGCAGGAGACCTACGTGCGCTGGGTGCGGCTGACCGACGCGGAGCGCGCACGGATCGTCAATCCGGGTGCGTGGCTGACGCGCGTCGCCGGACGCATCTGTCTGGATGCCCTTGGCTCGGCGCGAGCGCGGAGGGAGAGCTATGTCGGTCAGTGGCTTCCGGAGCCCGTGCCGCAGGACTCGCTGTTCGTCACCCCAGTTCCGGACCCGCTCGACAGCGTGTCCCTCGACGAGTCGGTCGGGATGGCGCTGCTCGTGCTCCTGGAATCGCTCACTCCCCCCGAGCGTGTGGCCTTCGTGCTGCACGACGTGTTCGGCGTCCCGTTCGCGGAGATCGCCGAGACAGTCGGAAGGAGCACGGACGCCGTGAGACAGCTCGCGTCGCAGGGACGTCGACGGGTGCGAGAGCGGCGTGCGCGCCTGGCGACGCGGGAGCAGCACGATGCCGTCGCCCGCGCATTCCTCGAAGCCGCAGCGACCGGACGGCTCGATCGCCTGATCACTGTGCTCGATCCCGATGTCGTGCTCATCTCCGACGCGGGCGGGAGGAAATCGGCGGCGCTGCGACCGGTCCTCGGGGCCGATCGCGTGGCACGTTTCCTGCAGGGCATCGCTCGGCGCCACCCCGGCGCGGAGGTCATCCTCGTCCCGACCGCGGACGGGCTGGCCGCGCTTGCCACGCTCGACGGTTCCCCCGATGCGGTGTTCTCCTTCGTCGTCGAGGGCGAGCGGATCACCGAGGTGCTCGCCGTGCGCAATCCCGACAAGCTCACGCAGTGGTCCTGAGAACCGCTGAGTACGATGGCGGGTGTGACCACACCGACCGTGCGCCCGGGCATCGCCGAGCGGCTTTCGCAGATGATCCGGATCCCGACGGTCTCGGCCGAGCTCGACGAGCGCGGCTCGGCTCCGTTCGAGGAGTTCGTCGCGCTCATCGCGGAGCTCTATCCGCTGACGCACGAGAAGCTGGCGCTCGAACGGCACACCGACTTCGGGCTGCTGTTCCACTGGCAGGGGACCGGCGCGGCCCCGGATCGACCGGTCGTGCTGATGGCGCACTACGACGTCGTCCCGGTGGATGAGAGCGACGCGTGGACGCACCCGCCCTTCGCGGGGGTGATCGCCGACGGCTCGGTGTACGGACGAGGTGCCCTCGATGACAAGGGCCCGCTGATCGTGGTGCTCGAGGCGGTCGAGAATCTGCTCGCCGACGGGTTCGTGCCTCCTCGGGACGTGTACCTCTCCTTCGGCGGCAACGAGGAGACCTATGGGCGCGCGGCCGAGGAGATCGCCCGCGTGCTGCGCGGGCGTGGCATCGTCCCCTGGCTCGTGCTCGACGAGGGGGGTGCCGTCGTCGACGCGCCCCTGCCCTTCGTCCCCGGTCGCGCAGCGATGATCGGTGTCGGCGAGAAGGGCGTGATGACGCTCCGGCTGACCGCGCGGGGTGACGGCGGACACGCCTCCGCACCGCCGCCGCTCACCGCGGTCCGGCGCGTCGCCAGGGCCGTGGACCGGCTCGGACCCACCGCCTTCCGCCCTCGTGCCTCGAAGGCCATCCTGCGGATGCTGTCGCAGCTGGCCGCGCAGACTCCGGGCCCGGCCCGTCACCTGCTGCGACTGCTCGGCTCGGCGCCGCTGCTGACGGCGCAGGTCTTCGCCGCGCTCGGTGGCGAGCCGGCCGCCCTCGTGCGCACCACCGTCGCCCCGACCATGCAGTCCGGTGGCACGGCGGCGAACGTGCTGCCGTCGCAAGCCTCTGCCACCGTGAATCTGCGCATCGCGCTCGGAGAGACGACGCAGCAGACCGTGTTCCGGGTGCGCAGGCGCATCCGCGATCCGCTGGTCGAGGTCGAGGTGATCGAGGCGAGCGAGCCCTCGCCGGAGTCGCCGACCGACAACGCCCCGTTCGCCCTGCTGGCCGGGGCCCTCGACGCGGCGTTCCCCGGCGTCCCCGCCGTGCCGTACGTGATGATGGCGGCCACCGATTCGCGGCATTTCCATCGCTTCTCACCTGCCGTCTACCGCTTCGCGCCGCTGGACATGTCCAACGCGCAACGTGCGTCGATCCATGGCGTCGACGAGAGCGTGGAGATCGCCTCTCTCGAGCGCGGAGAGCGATTCCATCGGGCGCTGCTCGAACGGCTAAGGTGATCTCACCCTTCTCTCGGATCGTGCCGGGGGACCCGATGCAGAAGCAGGAGACGCGATGACGCGCACCCGCACCTTGGGCACTCTCGCCGTCGTGGTCGGCTTCCTCGCCTTCGTCGAGTTCACCAGTGGCGTGCTGCAGGGCTACTACACCCCGATGCTCACCGACATCGCCCGTCATCTGGGCATCCACGATGCCGACGTGAACTGGCTCGAGGGTGCGCAGCTCATGCTGTCGGCGCTCGTCGTGCCGGCTTTCGCGAAGCTCGGCGACATGGTCGGGCACAAACGGATGCTGCTGATCTCGACCGCGGTCACCGCGGCGGCGGCCCTCGTCCTGCCCTTCACCGATTCGTTCCCTGTCTTCCTCGCGGCGTGGGCGTTGATGGGCTTCTACGTCGTCTGGCTTCCTCTCGAGATCGCCCTGATCTGGTCGAGGTCGCGCCGGATGGAGGGGCGCTCCTCCATCACTGCCAAGGCGGCGGGCCTTCTCGTCGCCGCGCTCGAAGGCGGTGCGATCATCGGTGCGCTCGTCGGTGGCGCGCTCATCGACGTGCTGCCCCTCACCATCGTGCTGTTGATCCCGGCCGTGCTGATCGTGGTGTGCTTCTTCGTGATCCTGTTCGGGGTCAAGGAGTCTCCCGATCCCACGGGCGGCATCTTCGACACGATCGGTCTCGTGCTCATCTCGCTCGCCCTCCTGTGCTTCACCGGCGGTCTCAGCCTGCTCCGCCTCGAGGGCGGCCTGACCAACCCCTGGTCCTGGGCAGTCGTGATCCTCGGTGTCCTGCTCGTGATCCCGTTCGTGCTGTGGGAGCTGCGCTGCGCCGACCCGCTCATCGACGTGCGCATGTTCCGCTCGCCTGCGCTCGGCCCCGTCTTCCTCACAGCAGGCCTCTTCGGGGTCAGTGTGCTGGGCGCGCAGGCTCCGCTGTCGACGTTCGCCCGCACCGATCCGACGGTCTACGGATACGGTCTGGGTACGAGCGGGTTCGCGACCTCGCTGATCATCGGCGTCTACCTGATCGCCATGATCACGGGCGCTCTCCTGTTCTCGACGGTCGCGCGGTGGGCGACGCCTCGTCTGACCCTGATGGGCGCCTCGGTGCTGGTGGGTATCGGGTTCCTGTTGTTCCTGCCGTTCCACGACACCTACGCACAGGTGATCACGAACATGGTCGTCGTGGGACTGGGCTCCGGCGCGCTGGTCGCGGCGCTCCCTGCCGCTGCGGCATCCGCGGCTCCGGCCACGCAGACGGGGGTGGCGACGGGGCTGACCAACTCGGTCAAGACCGTGGGTGGTGCGATCGCCTCGTGTGTGTTCGGCATCGCGCTGTTGCACGGAGTCGCGAGCACCGCGGGGGCGACCGAGGGGACCGCCGGCTCGCTCGCCGGCTACTTCACGGTGTGGATCGTCTGCGGAGTGACTGCGCTCGCCGCCGCCGTGATCCTCGTCTTCGTCCCGAAGACCGCGTTCACCGATCGGACGGCGGAGGCAGAGGTCGCTCCGGCGCTCTGATCCTCAGCCCCGCAGGTCGAGGGCGTGCACGATCTGCGGCCACGCGAGCGCGCCGAGTTCCGCGTCAGCGGAAGGAGAACCGCCGCGCGCCATCGTCACTCCGCCGGCCGCGACCGTCTCACCGGGTAAGACCATCCTGTGCCCCGCAGCAGGGTGAGTGACCACCGTCGTCTCCCGTCCGTGCGCACTCCGGCGCGCGGAGATCTCGGCGGCGAATCTGTCACTCGGCCAGACGCGGTCGTCCCCTCCCGCGATCAGCACGACGACACCGGTGATGTACTCCGTGCGGATCGCTGCGGCCGCGGCCGCGTCAGGAGCGCGATCGATGCTCGCCTCGTACAGGGATCGGTACTCGGGCGGCACGGTCGACGACACCCAGGACGGATCGAACGACACGGCGGGCAGCGGCGTGCCCCGGCTGGTCCAGTGCGACGACCAGTCTCCGTCGGTGAGCCCGGCCCAGACGACGGATGACGGAGCGACGGCCACCGTCGCGTCGACCGGGTGAAGGGAGGCGGTCACCAGGGCCGCCTCCGCTCCGAACGACGTTCCGAAGATCGCGACGCGATCGGCGTCGCGGCGCAGGAGATCGAGCTGATCGATGAACAGCTCGATCGGCACCTCGTGCGGTGCGGGGCGCTGGCCCATGCCGCCGAACCAGCGGATGGCGCGCACCCGTGCACCGTGCCGTGCGAGCAGGTCGGCCCGCTGGGACTCGACCCGACCGCTGGACCCGGCGAGGAGCAGCACAGCCGTGCCGCAGGGAACTTCCGGAAAGGCATCGTGCCGGTCGGCATGCGGTACCGAGGCGTGACGGCGAGGCGTCGTCATCACTCGCGGTCGAGGCCGAAGGTGCGCTTCACGATGGCCTGCACGTCGCGGTCGAGACCGTCGATGCGGGTGTTCACGGAATCGAAGCGGGTGTTCACGGAATCGAAGCGGGCGTTCATCTCGATGCGCAGCCCGTCGATCTGGTCGTTCATCTCGGTACGCAGGCCGCCGATCTCGCTGCGGAGGATCCGGACGAACAAGGTCGACACCACGGTGAGCGTGCTGAACATCAGCACGGTGAACGACCCGATCATGGTCCAGATCTGCGCGTCATTCATGAATCCCACTCCCTCATCGTCGCATCGATTCGGCAAGCCTGCCAGAGCGCGGGAGGCGAAGATATCGGTCGTCTGAAAGACGCGCACAACGTGCTTCTCTGCGCGCTTGTGGAGGATAGGTCGCCCCGGCGTCAAGCCTTCTCGCGAGGAGGGTTGTACATGAACTCGACCCGGATGCCGTCGACGTCTTCGACGAACGAGGCGTAGTAGCGCTCCGAATAGCGCGGGTACTCCTTGGGCTCGCGGATCGCTGTCCACCCGGCCTCGAGCGCGACGGCATGAAGGTGCTCGACCTGCTCGCGCGTCGGCACCGCGAAGGCGATGTGCTGCCAGCCGATACGACCATGACGGTGCGGGGTGGAGTCATCATCCCAGGTGTAGAGGATGATCTCGGTCTCGTCGCCGTTGTGCCACGAGATGGAGTGGTCGTCCGCACCCCCGCTCTGATATCCGAGAGCGGCGAGGACGGGGTGGAACTGCGCCCGGCCGCGCTCGAGGTCGCCGACGGTGATGCCCAGGTGATCCAGAAGAGCCATGCGCCGAGTCTTCCAGGTGCCGCCGACGTCGCACTAGTGCGGCGCGTGGTACTCGGCTTCGTCGCGCTTCCAGTAGCCCTTCACGACGGCGTTCGCGGTGTCGACACCCCAGCGCTCGAGGAGCGCCCTGCCGGGTTTGACGATCGACTGCTCGGCGGCGATGAAGACGAAGGGGTCGGGTCCGACCACGTCTTCGGCGGTCAGCGTCTCGATGAGGGCGATGAGTGCGGAACCGGAGGGAGCTTCCCCGCGGTGCAGCCACTCGACGTCGACCGGTGCCTCGATGTCGATCTCGCGCCCCTGGTTCACGGTCTCCACCACGATGCGTGCCGGGGTGCCTGACGGAATGAGCGCGGCGAAGCGGCGGATGGCGGGGATGGCGGTCTCGTCGCCGACCAGCAGCCAGGAGCCGGGGTCGCCGGCCAGGACGGCCGATCCGCGCGGACCGCCGACGCCGATCGTGGATCCGATCGGTGCCGTCGCAGCCCAGGGGGCCGCGACGCCCTGGTCGCCGTGCACGGCGAACTCGACGTCGAGCCAGTCCTCGCCCCATGCGAGAGGGGTGTACTCGCGACTCGGGGATGCTCGCAGCTCTTCGACGGACCCGGTCGGGCCTGCGGGGAAGAACAGGCGCATGTGGTCGTCGGAGCCGGGGGAGTCGAAGCCCGCGAGGTCTGCACCGGTCAGCCGCACGCGCACGAAGTCCGGTGCCAGCCATTCGCGGGCACTCAGCGTGACGTTGCGGAAGCGCAGCTCCAGGCCGCGACGCTCGATCGAGAAACCGGATTTCGTATCGCTCATAAAGTAAGGCTAACCTAAATGTGACGGGCGAAGGTGATCCCTGCTCGTCACCCCGGCGCCCATCGTGTGCGCACCGATCCCGCAGAACAGGAGTCTCTCCATGTCCGTGCCCAGAACCCTCACCGCCACGAGCGTCGCTCTCGTCGGCCTCCTCGCCCTCGCCGGGTGCGCTTCCGGCGGCTCGGCGGAACCGGAGAAGACCGAACCCGCGGCAGCATCCGTCACGATCGAGGACAACACCGGCACGCACGAGATCCCGACGCCTCCCGCGTCTGTCGTGGCCCTCGACAACCGCACATTCCAGACGCTCTCCGACTGGGGCGTCGAACTCTCCGCCGCCGCCGTCGCGCTCATGCCGGAGACCGTGTCGTACGTGAAGGACGACGCGATCGTCGACATCGGACTCCACAGCGAGCCCGACCTCGAAGCGGTCGTCGCCGTCGAGCCCGACCTGATCATCAGCGGCCAGCGGTTCACGCAGCACAACACGGCGATCGCGGACCTCGTGCCCGACGCCACGATCATCGACCTCGAGCCGCGCGAGGGTGAGCCCTTCGACGAGGAGCTCAAGCGTCAGGTCACCGTGCTCGGTGAGATCTTCGGCAAGCAGGACGAGGCCGACAAGCTCGTCGACGACTTCGATGCTGCCGTCGAGCGCGCCAAGGCCGCCTACGACGACGCCGACACCGTCATGGCCGTGAACACCTCCGGCGGCGAGATCGGCTACCTCGCCCCGACCGTCGGACGCTCGCTCGGACCGATCTACGACATCCTCGGGCTGACCCCCGCACTCGAGGTCGACGACGCGACCGACGACCACCAGGGCGACGAGATCTCGGTCGAGGCGATCGCCACCTCGAACCCCGATTGGATCCTCGTGCTCGACCGCGACGCCGTGTTCGCCGCCGAGACCCCCGACTACGTGCAGGCGGCCGAGATCCTCGAGAGCTCGGAGGCGCTTGCCGGCGTCACCGCCGTCAAGGAGAAGCAGCTCGTCTACATGCCCACCGACACCTACCTGAACGAGGGCATCCAGACGTACACGGCATTCCTCAACGACCTCGCAGACGCCCTCGAGAAGAGCGCGAAGAACTGAGGTACTGCGGCGGCATCCGGGTGACCCGGATGCCGCCGCATCGTCGTCATGGTCTCCACCGACATCGCTTCGCCGCCCCGCAACGCCGGGCGGCTCTTCGACGTGAAACTGCTCATCGGCGTGCTCGTCGTCGCCGTGCTCCTCGTGATCTCGCTCTTCACCGGGGTGTACGACGTCACCGGCGCGGAAGACGGCGCGCAGATGTTCCAGATCACGCGCGTTCCCCGCACGATCGCCCTCGTCCTGGCCGGCGCCTCGATGGCCATGGCGGGTCTGGTGATGCAGCTGCTCACCCAGAACCGCTTCGTCGAGCCGACGACGACCGGAACGACCGAGTGGGCGGGGCTCGGACTCCTGTTGGTCATGATCCTCGTGCCGCAGCCGTCGCTCTCGCTGCGGATGGCCGGTGCGGTGCTCGCGGCCTTCGTCGGCACGATGGTGTTCTTCGCGTTCCTGCGGCGGGTCGCCCTCAAGTCCTCCCTCATCGTGCCGATCGTCGGGATCATGCTCGGTGCGGTCGTCGGCGCGCTGTCGACGTACCTCGCGCTGGCGACGAACTCGCTGCAGATCATCGGCGTCTGGTTCGCAGGCAGCTTCACCTCGGTGATGCGCGGCCAGTACGAGATGCTCTGGATCGTGGCGATCGTCGGCGTGATCGTGTTCATCGTCGCCGATCGACTCACCATCGCCGGCCTCGGCGAAGAGGTCGCCACCAACGTCGGCGTGAACTACAACAGGATCATCCTGCTCGGAACGGTGCTGATCGCGGTCACCACCGGTGTGGTCACCGTGGTCGTCGGCAATCTTCCCTTCCTCGGGCTCATCGTGCCGAACATCGTCTCGATGGTGCGCGGCGACGACCTGCGCAGCAACCTGCCGTGGGTGTGCCTGCTCGGCATCGCGATCGTCACGGTGTGCGACATCATCGGACGCACCATCATCATGCCGTTCGAGGTGCCGGTGTCGCTGATCCTCGGGGTGGTCGGTGCCGTGGTGTTCGTGCTCCTCCTGCTCAGGCAGCGTCGACGTGGCTAGCGGCGTGATGAGCGAGGTGGCGACCACCGGCCCGCTGCGGTCGGCGGGCTCGTTCACGACCCCGCGTGCGCGCCGTCGCTACTTCGTCGTGCTCGGGACCCTTCTCGTCCTCGCCGCCGTCTCGGGCTTCGGCCTGCTGGCGTGGGCGAATCCGATGCCGGTCGGCTCCACCGGGTTCTGGCGGATCGCCCAGCACCGGGCGACCGACGTCACGGTCATGGCGCTCGTCGCGGTCGCGCAGGCCATCGCCACGGTGAGCTTCCAGACCGTCACCAACAACCGCATCATCACCCCGTCGATCATGGGTTTCGAATCGCTGTACCGCGTGGTGCAGACCTCGACCGTGTACCTGTTCGGCGTGGCAGGGATCGTGGCGATCCAGGGCATCGGGCAGTTCGCGATCCAGGTCGCGATCATGGTCGCTCTCGCCGTCGCCCTCTACGGTTGGCTGCTGTCCGGCCGCTACGGCAATCTGCAGATCATGCTCCTGGTGGGCATCGTGATCGGGGGAGGCCTCGGGGCGATCTCCACCTTCATGCAGCGCCTGCTCACGCCCAGCGAGTTCGACGTCCTGGCCGCGCGCCTGTTCGGCAATGTCTCCAACGCCGACTCCTCGTACCTGCCGTTGGCGATCCCACTGGTCGTGGCGGCGTCTGCGCTGCTGTGGCTCCGCTCGCGTCGGCTCAACCTGATGGCGCTCGGGCCCGATGCCGCGCGCTCCCTGGGCGTCGATCATCGCCGTGAGCTGTTCATCGTGCTGTTCCTCGTCGCCGTGCTGATGGCGACATCGACGGCTCTGGTGGGACCGATGACGTTCCTCGGCTTCCTGGTGGCCACGCTCGCCTACCAGTTCGCCGACACGCACGACCATCGGCTGATCTTCCCCGTCGCGGTGCTCACGGCCTTCACGATCCTGGCCGGGGCCTACTTCGTGATGAAGAACGTCTTCTACGCGCAGGGGATGGTGTCGATCCTCATCGAGCTCGTCGGCGGCACCGTCTTCCTCATCGTCATCCTCAGAAAGGGCAGACTGTGATCGCTCTCGACGGCGTTCGCCGGGACTACAGCAGCGAGGTCGCGATCGGCCCCGTCGACCTCGAGATACCCGCCGGCGGCATCACCGCCCTCATCGGTCCGAACGGGGCGGGCAAGTCGACCCTGCTCACGATGATCGGTCGTCTCAGTGGAATGGACGCCGGTGCGATCGAGATCGCGGGACTCGACGTGGCCTCCACCAAGTCGAAGGACCTGGCGAAGGTCGTGTCGATCCTGCGTCAGGAGAACCACTTCGTGACCCGGCTCACCGTGCGCCAGCTCGTCGGCTTCGGGCGCTTCCCGCACTCGAAGGGGCGGCTGAATCGCGGTGACGAGGAGATCATCAGTCGGGCCATCGACTTCCTCGACCTCGGCGCCTTGGAGGGCCGCTATCTGGACGAGCTCTCCGGCGGTCAGCGCCAGCGCGCGTACGTCGCGATGGTCCTGGCGCAGGACACCGAGTTCGTCCTGCTGGACGAGCCGCTGAACAACCTCGACATGCGGCACGCCGTGCAGATGATGAAGCATCTTCGGCGGGCGGCGGAGGAGCTGGGGCGCACGATCGTCATCGTCCTGCACGACATCAACTTCGCCGGGCACTACGCCGACCACATCTGCGCCATGAAGGACGGTGCGGTGGTGGAGTTCGGGTCCCCGGCCGCGATCATGACGGATGAGGTGCTCACCCGCGTGTTCGACACTCCTGTGCGCGTCGTCGACGGTCCGTCCGGGCCGCTTGCCGTCTACTACTGAGCGGGCCCCTCAGAGCTCGATGCCGTGGTCTTCGTCGTTGACGCCGGCGTTGTTGCCCCGGCGCGACTCGTAGCCGAGGAACCAGCCGAGCCACACGATCGCCGCGAGCAGCACACCGAGCCAGACGTTCTGGAAGATCAGCCCGATCACGACGCCGACGATCAGCAGGCCGACGGTGACGAGGATGCGTAGCAGAGAACGTGACATGGCCTCAGCTTAGGTGGCGTCCTCAGTGCCCACGATGATCTTCGGGTGCGAGGCGGGGACCCCTTCGTGGCTCCTGCACACCGCTGGCGTGGATGAGGCGCACGACCCGTTGCCGCTGTCCGGCCCAGGGGGCGAGGAGCTCGACCATGCCGTCGTCGTCGGTGCGCTTTCCCGTCAGCGCGTAGCCGACCTGGTGAGCGAGGTGATAGTCGCCGATACTGACCGCATCCGGGTCTCCGAGTGCGCGGATGCGGGTCTCCGCCGAGGTCCACACCCCCACGCCGGGAAGGCTCGTGAGCACGCGGTCGCGGTCGGCTCCTGTGACGGCGGCTCCCACAGCGCGGGCGATGCGGTCGCCGCGCTCGGCCGCGCGCACGATGGTGCGCGACTGGGGCGGTTCGACCCCGGCGCGGTGCCAGGCCCAGGAGGGGATGCGGAACCACTGCTCGGGGGAGGGAGCGGCGAACATCGGGCGCGGTGTCGGGCCCGGCGCCCGTGCGCCGAAGCGGGACACCAGCCAGCGCCACGCGCCGAAGGCCTGCATGCCGGTCACCTTCTGCTCGAGGATCGCGCACGCGAGCGCGTCGAACACCTCGTCGGTGCGGGTCAGACGCAGGCCCGGGTGTCGTCGCGCGGACTCCGCGGTGAGCGGGTGGAGCGTGGCATCGAAGTCTCCGGAATCGTCGTGGGCACCGCAGAGCGCGGGCACGCTGTCGAGAGCGTGCTCGGCGCCGGGACCCCAGGCCGAGGCTCGGACCTCGTCGCCTGACATACGGACCGCGAGTGTCGTCGGGCCGTGCGGGGTGCGCATGGCACGCCAGATCACCGTCCCGTCGATGATGGTCGTCGGATCGTTGCCGCCGCGGCGGAGCATGCCGACCGTGCGACGCAGGTCCAGGGGGTGCGGTGGTCGGTAGACGGTCTCTCGGCGAGCATCCGCGGATGCGGCGTCGGCCGCGGCGGGATGCGCGATGAGGGTCATGCGCCCACCCTACGCGCCGGTTCTGACACCGACTCCCGGCGGCTCAGAAGCGGTCGGGCGAGGGGGTGCCGTGGCCGTAGCGGATGACGACGTCGGCGTGCCGGTCGAAGCGGTATCCGATGCCGCGCACGGTGCGGACGATGTCCTCGTAGCGACCGAGCTTCGCGCGGAGGCGACGCACGTGCACGTCGATGGTGCGCTCGCCGGGAGTCTCGTCGTCCTGTGCCTGCCAGAGGGCGGAGACCAGCTCGCTGCGCTCGATGGTGCGGCCCTCGCGGAGCACGAGGTACTGCAGCAGCTCGAACTCCTTGTACGTGAACGCGGCGGACTCGCCGTCGATCAGCACGCGCTTGCGGGAGATGTCCACGGTCACGCCGCTCTCCTCGTCGGTGGTGTCCTCCTCGGCGGCGGCCTTGGTGCGGGCGATGGCGCCCGGCTCCTGCAGCGCGAGCCGGACCACATCGAGGTCACGGCCGCCCGAGCCGTGCGGTGCGAGCGCGACGGTGGCGTGGGTCTCCGCTCCGGGCGCGAGCTCGGCGAGGGTGCGGCGCAGTGCGTCGACGAGGAGGGGGAGGCTGACCCCGGCCTCTGCGGCCTTGATCTCGTCCAGCCCGACGTAGAGGGCGAAGCCACGGGGCGAGCGCACGGCGGGAAGGTCGGCTCCCGCTGCGGGGAGCGGTGCGGCGGGCTCCGGCTGGGTGCGGGTCGCGGCGGTGGTGGCGGGACGCTCGAGAAGTGCGGTGTTCGACATGATGATGAAGTCCTCAGGACGTGAGCCCGAATCGAACGGGGCTCTGATGCGTTGCATGAATGACCGGCGGAGCCGGGAAGCGAGCGAGGGTGGATGCTCGGAGACACTGACCTCGCAGATGGCGAGGAGTTCAGGTCAGGCGGGGTGGCTGTTCGTTCAGCGACACATTCGGCAACACATACCGACGCGACCGGGCATCATCATCCCGGCAGTCCTGTTCGCCTCCTGGGCGGACAAAGGGCTTGCGTTGGTGGTCATGGGGGGATTATGTCTGATCGTGACGCCCCATGTCAAAACGCCCGGGCGCTCGGAGCGGGCGTAACGTGGTTCGAATGACGATCTCGCACACTGTCGACGGCTTCATCCTGACCGACGAGAAGGACGCCTCGCGGTACACGCTCATGCGCGACGGCAAGCTCGTGAGCGTGCTCGACTACCGTGACGATGGCCGGACGATCGCGCTCACCAGGGCGTTCACCGTCCCGACTTTCCGCGGCAACGGCTATGCGGGGAAGGTCGTCGAGGGAGCTGTGGCCGACATCGAGGAGCGAGGTGATCGCAAGGTCGACGCCGTCTGCTGGTACGTCGCCGACTGGTTCTCCGCCCACCCGGAGCGTGCCGGTCTGCTCCGCACCCGCTGACTCTCCGGTCGTATGACGAACTGTTACGGTCGCTCCCTGCGAGGATGACGTCATGAAACTCGCCGAAGCCCTCACCGCACGCGCCGACCTGCAGCGCCGCATCGAGCAGCTGCGGGCGCGCATCGTCGCGAACGCCCGCTACCAGGAAGGTGAGGAGCCGGCGGAGGATGCCGCCGCCCTGATCGTGGAGGCGGATGCCGCGCTCACGCAGCTTCGCGACCTCATCCGGCGCATCAACGCCACCAACGCACGTCTCGATCTGGGGGCCGACGGCACCATGACCGACGCGCTCGCCGCGCGCGACGTGCTGCGTCTGCGGCACTCCGTGCTGACCGATGCCGCGGCCGCGGCATCCGGGTCCAACGACCAGTTCCTGCGCCAGATGCGATCGGAGCTGCGGCAGGTCGCGGCGCTCCCGGTGGCGCAGCTGCGCTCGCAGGCCGACGCCGTGGCCCAGGAGCTGCGCGAGCTCGACAACCGGATCCAGCAGGCGAACTGGTCGAACGATCTGGAGGAGGAGAGCGGAAGTCGGTAGTCACGAGGAAGCGGGCACAACCCCCAGCCGGCGGGGCAAGCCGGCACCTGTCGGGCGGAGGGCAGCCCCGATATCGCATCGCGCAGCCCCGCACGCCGCACAGGTGAAGGTGCACAGTGCATCTCGCATCACCGCGTGCCGATCATCGTGACGAGGGTGGGTCAGGGGACCTTCCGCTTCTTCTTCCACCGGGGCGTCCGGGTGTGCTGCGGCACGCCTCGGACGGAATGTCGGAGGGGCTTCGTACCGTGTGAGTATGCGCATCCTGCACACCTCTGACTGGCACATCGGCCGGACGTTCCATGGCAACTCGACCATGGACGCTCTCGCCGAGGTTCTCGGAGCGCTCACCGCACAGGTTCGCGACAACGCGGTCGATGTCGTCGTCATCGCGGGAGACGTGTTCGATTCCGCCACTCCGTCCGGCGCCGCCTACACCCTGCTGGGCGATGCGCTGGTGGCCCTGCACGAGACGGGTGCCCGTGTCATCGTCACCAGCGGCAACCACGACTCGGCCGCACGGCTCGGCTTCCAGGCCCGTCTGCTCCGCGAAGGCATCCACGTGTTGACCGACCCGCTGGCGGTCGGCGTCCCCGTCACCGTCGCCGATGCGCATGGGCCGGTGCACTTCTTCGGAATTCCCTATCTCGAGCCGGCGATCGTGCGCCAGCACTGGCCCGAGGGCGATGGCTCAGGGCGTCAGCTGCGCACGCAGGCGCAGACCATGGCGCATGCGATGGACCTCGTGCGCGCCGGGATGGCGCGACACGAGGGGCGCTCGGTGGCGATCGCCCATTGCTTCGCCGCCGGTGTCGACGCGACGGTCGGGCTCGAGCGCGAGGTGCGTCAGGGCGGCCTCGATGTCGTACCGCTGAGTGTGTTCGACGGTCCTGACTACGTGGCGCTCGGCCACATCCACGGGCGTCAGAAGCTCAGTGATCGGGTCCGCTACGCGGGGGCGCCTCTGCACTACAGCTTCGGAGAGCAGGACAAGCCTCGCGGGTCGTGGCTCGTCGACGTCGATGCCGATGGACTCGCCGAGGTCGAGTGGCTCGAGCTGCCGGTGCCGCGCCGCCTGGTCACGCTCACCGGCCCGCTCGACGAGCTCCTTTCCGCCGAGAGCGTCGCCACGCACGCAGACGACTGGGTCTGCGCCGTGTACACCGACGCCGTGCCGCAGACCGAGCCGATGCGCCGCCTCCGCGAGAGCTACCCCTACTGCGCCATGGTGCAACATCAGCCCGAGGTCAGGGCCGAAGCAGACGAGCGCTCCTACGTGCAGCGTCTGCGCAACGCGGTGACCGATGCCGACCGCATCGATGCCTTCCTCGAACATGTGCGGGCGGGTCAGGGACCGACGGTGGCCGAGCGCGACCTGATCCGGGCGATCCTCGACGAGCGTGTGCGCGCCGAGGCGCTCGTCTAGATGCGTCTTCATCGCCTGGAGGTCGAGGGCTTCGGCCCCTTCCGCTCGCGTCAGACGGTCGACTTCGACGCGTTCGCCGACGATGGCATCTTCCTGATCGCCGGACGGACCGGGGCGGGCAAATCCAGCATCCTCGACGCCGTCTGCTTCGGTCTCTACGGCGGAGTGCCACGATACGACGGCGGCGAGAAGCGCCTTCGGAGCGACCACTGCGAGCCCGACGATCCCTCAGAGGTGGTCGTCGAGTTCAGCACTCCCACCGGCCGGTTCCGGGTGACCCGTTCGCCCGAGTATCTGCGCCCGGCCAAGCGCGGCGGCGGCATGACCAAGCAGGCGTCGGCCGTGGCCCTCGACGAGTGGACGGATGCAGGGTGGGTCGGACGCGCCGCACGCGCGGTCGATGTCGCAGGCGAGCTCGACGAGATCCTCCAGCTCAGCCGCGAGCAGTTCCTACAGGTGATCCTGCTCGCGCAGAACAGGTTCTCGGAGTTCCTGCTCGCGGGGAGCCGCGACCGGCAGGCGCTGCTGCGCAGGCTGTTCGGCACGCAGCGTTTCGAAGATGTGCAGGCGCGGTTCGATGAGCGTCGTCGGGAGGCGGAGCAGGCGCTCGGCACTCGGCTCGCGACCGTCGAGGCCCGTGTCGACGAGGCCGAGCGCCTTGTGGCCGCCGATGGGTTGTCGGGAGACGGCGATGACACAGAGCCCGAGGCTCCGCACGTGTCGTCGTCAATCGATGAGCGTCTCGGCGCCCTCCGACGGGCGAAGGCCCGCGCCGACTATCGTGCAGAGCGCCGAGCATCGGAGCGCATCGACGCGGAGAAGCAATCGGCGGCAGCCGATGAGGCGCTCGCTGCGACGCGCGAGGAGCAGCGCGCGCAGCGTGAGCGCGACCGCGCCAGGGCTGCGCTCGAACGCCTCGACTCCGAGGTGCCCGTCATCGAGGAGGCCCGTGCGGAGCTCACCGCGGCGCGCGCCGCCGAAGCGCTCCGCTCGACGATCGCCGCCGCGGCACGCGCGCATACGGCGTTCGCGAGCGCATCCCGAGACGAACAGAGCGCCCGTGCGGCAGGAGAGGCCCTCGGGCTCGCTGTGGATGGCGACCTGGACGCGTGGACGGCGGAGCGCACCCGGGAGAGCGGAGCCTGGCAGCGGGCGCGAGAACTCGAAGAGGCGGCGCCGGCACTCGACGCCGAGGTGCGATCGGCAGAGGCCGCGGTCGAAGCAGCGACTCTACGCATCGAAGCCGCGGACGCGAAGCGCACCGCACTTCCCGACGAGATCGCCGCGCTGACGACGAGACGAGACGAGACCCGGCGCCTCGCCGACCGTGTGGACGACCGACAGGCGGCCTTGGCGGCGGCAGACGTGCGTCGAGAGGCCGCGCGGGAGGCGGAACGGCTGCGTGCCGCCGAGAGCGCACTCGACCTCGAGCTCACGCAGGCCACAGCGCTGCATGCGGCTGCGCAGTCGGCCCTGTCTCAGCTGCGTCAACGGCGAACCGACGGCATGGCCGGAGAGCTCGCATCGACACTCCGACAGGAACATCCCTGCCCTGTCTGCGGCTCGCTCGATCACCCGGCACCGGCCACGCATTCCGACCCCGTCTCGCTCGAGGACATCGCCCTCGCGGAAGAAGCGCGAGATGCCGCGGCGCAGAAGGAGCGGCAGCTGGCGTCGACCTCCTCGACGCTGCGCGCCGAGTCGGCCGCCGCCACCGCCCGCGCCGACGGGCGGGACATCGAACAGGCCGAGAGTGAGTACGCCGACGCCGCTGCGGCGCTCTCGATCTCCCGTGCGGCCCTGGAAGACCTCACGGCGCTCGACATCCAGCTGGGCGAGCTCGTCGCCCGTGCCGAGCGGCTCGATGCCGAACGGGAAGAGGATGCGCGAGCCCTTGCGGAAGCACGAGAACAGCACGCTCTACTGCGGCAGCGGAGCGCCGAGGCGCACGAACTGATCGTCGAGGCGCGGGGTGGATTCGACACCGTCGCCGCCCGGCTCGCCGACACGGAGTCGAGGATTGCCGCAGCGCACGCGCTCATCCAGGCCATCACGGAGCGCACGCGCAGGGCCGAGGCGCTCGTCGAGGCGGAGACGGAGCGGGACGCGGCGCTCGCAGAATCCGTGTTCGACGACGTGGCCGCCGCCGAGGGGGCGCTGCGTTCGATGGCGGAGCAGGAGGCCCTCGACGCGAGGATCGCCCGGCATGCCGTGCAGCGGGAGAAGGAACGGGCCGTCCTGTTCGATCTCGAACTGCGTACGCTGCCCGAGGATCCGATCGACCTGGAGCCGGCTGAGCAGGCATCTGCCGCCGCCCGCGGCGCCTGGACGGCGGCCGTCGACGAAGCGGCGAGGGCGGCCGGCACAGCGGAACGGCTCGGAGGCCTGATCGAGTCGGCCTCGACCGAGCATGCCCGCACCGCCGACGACGCCGCGGAGTTCGAGGTGCTGCAGAACCTGGCCGACACGATCGCGGGCAGAGGCGCGAACACCCGCAAGATGACGCTCGAGACCTTCGTCCTCGCCGCCGAGCTCGAAGAGATCGTCGAGGCGGCCAACCGCCGGTTGCACGACATGTCGACGGGCCGCTACCAACTGCAGCACTCCGATGCACTGGCGGCTCGAGGTGCTGCGTCCGGTCTCGGGATCGTGGTCTCCGATGCCTTCACCGGTCAGACCCGACCGCCGCAGTCGCTGTCGGGGGGCGAGACGTTCCTCACATCCCTCGCCCTCGCTCTGGGACTGGCCGAGGTTGTCACCGCACGCGCGGGCGGGATCCGCCTGGACACCCTCTTCATCGACGAGGGATTCGGCTCCCTCGATGGAGACACGCTCGACGTCGCGATGCGCACGCTCGACGAGCTGCGACAGGGAGGCCGGACGGTCGGGATCATCAGCCACGTCGAGGCCATGCAGGAGCAGATTCCCGCTCAGCTCACGGTGCGAGCGCTGCCGAACGGGCCCAGCATCATCGAGGCCCGCTGAGGCAGGCGCGCTGAGTCAATCGTGGCCCGCTGAGTCGTGTACGGCTGAGTGCAGGCCGGCTGAGTCGAAACGCGGGGACAGGCGTCCCCGCGCTCTCAGACGCCGTACTCGCTGCGGATGAATTCGCGCAACTGCACGCTGCAGCGCGCGACGGCCTCACGCCAATCCGTCAACGCCCCGTCTTCGGCCTGATCGGACACCGCGCGGAACACGCGGATCGGGACATCGAACTGTCCGGCGACCCAGATGTAGGCGTAGGTCTCCATGTCGACCAGGGCCGCGCCCGAGGGACGGATCACGGCGGTGACCTCGGCGTCCTCGACGAAGTGGTCACCGGTGGCGATCAGCACGCCGTCGCGCCCGGTCGAGACACGTGCTGGCAGCGACACGTGCTGGCCCGAGATGCCGTCGAGATCGGTCACGTCATGCTGAAACGCGGTGCCGACTTCGTGGACGGTCGCCGCGAGGTCGGGATCGATCGCGCCGGCCGTGCCCACGACCACGATCTCGTCGTAGACCTTGGCGTCGAGCGCGCGAGTCAGGGCGTAGGTCGCCTGGAGCTTGCCGGGGCCGCTCACGAGACGGTCGAAGCCGTCGAGCTCCTCAGGGAATGCGGACAGTTCGGATTCGAGGGCAGCGAGCAGCAGTTTCACTGGCCCATTCTCTCAGGTCTTCGCTGGCAGGAGCATGCGCACGCCGCGGCGTCACCCGGGTGTAACACGGAAGGGCGATACTGATTCGAGGACAAGACGGAGGATGACATGTCGTTGCAGAAGCAGATCTCTGAAGACCTCGGCGTCAGGCCCGAGATCGACCCCGAGTCCGAGGTCGAGCGTCGGGTCGGATTCCTCGTCGACTACCTCCGAACGACCGGGGCGAAGGGCTACGTGCTCGGGATCTCCGGTGGGCAGGACTCGACGCTGGCCGGACGCCTCGCGCAGCTCGCCGTCGAGCGGGTGCGGGCGGAGGGAGGGGAGGCGAAGTTCCTCGCCGTGCGCCTGCCTTACCGTGTGCAGCACGATGCCGCAGACGCCGAGGCCGCCCTCGACTTCATCGCGCCCGACTCCTCGGTCGAGGTCAACATCCAGAACGGCGTCGACGGTGTCGAGGAAGACATCGAGTTCGCGGTCACGAGCGACATCAGCGACTTCAACCGGGGCAATATCAAGGCGCGTGTCCGCATGGTCACGCAGTACGCGCTCGCCGGCCATGACGGGATGCTGGTGATCGGCACGGACCACGCCGCCGAGGCTGTGACCGGCTTCTACACGAAGTTCGGCGACGGCGCGGCCGACATCCTCCCGCTCTCCGGGCTCAGCAAGCGGCAGGGGCGCTCGATGCTGCAGTTCCTCGACGCTCCGGATCGGCTGGCGTTCAAGGTGCCGACCGCCGACCTGCTCGACGGTCAACCGGGGCGCGCCGATGAGGATGAGCTCGGACTCACCTACGAGCAGATCGACGACTTCCTCGAAGGGCGCGACGTCGACCCCGAGGTCGCCGGCCGCATCGAGGCGAGGTACCTCGCGACGCAGCACAAGCGGCATCTTCCGGTGACTCCCGACGACACCTGGTGGCGCTGACGCCGGTCGTCTCGACAGGCGCACGCGTTCGCCCGTGTCGGATGCCGCGGATAGTGTCGAAGGATCCGACAGAACGGGAGCATCGTGCGGATCGACACTCAGGCGCAGCGCGTCATCTGGAGCGCGAGCGACCTCAAGGCGGCCGCCGAATGCGAGTTCGCATGGTGTCGGGCGATCGACGCGAAGCTGGGGCGGGTGCCGGCCGTCGAAGAACCGGAAGACGCCACGCTGAAGCGCGCGGCGCAGCTCGGCGATGTGCACGAGCAGAACGTGCTCGCCCACTACATCGACGATCTCGGTGACGAGAACGTCCACCGTGTCGAGAAGGTCTCGTCGGTCGACGCCGAAGCACTGGCCGCGGCGATCGATGAGACGGTGACCGCGCTGCGCTCAGACGTACAGGTCGTCTTCCAGGCCGCTTTCGCAACCGAGGAGTTCGTCGGCTTCGCCGATTTCCTCCGTAGAGACGACGACGGGCGCTGGCGGGTGCAGGACTCGAAGCTGGCGCGCAAGGCGCGTGTCACCGCCCTCATGCAGCTCGCGGCATATGTCGACCAGCTCGATCGCCTCGGCATCCCGCGCGCCGATGAGGTCGACCTCATCCTCGGCGACGGCACGCTCAGCACGCATGCCGTCGACGATCTCCTCCCGCTGTTCCAGGTGCGACGCGCGCGGCTGCGCGCACTCATCGCCGATCGGCGTATCGCCGACGGTGCGACGGGCGCTCCGCTGGCGTGGGGCGACGATCGCGGCGACCTCCAGGTCGTGGCCTGCGGGCGCTGCGCCACCTGCGAGGAGCAGGTGCTCGCGCACCGCGACCTTCTCATGGTCGCGCGGATGCGACCGGTGCAGCGGGCCCGGTTGCGGGCCTCCGGCCTCGAGACGATCGACGCACTGGCTGCGGCCGTCGAGGCGCCGGCGGGCATGAACGCCGACACCTTCGAGACCCTTCGCGCACAGGCCCGTCTGCAGTTGCAGGCAGACGCCGAGGGGGTGCCGACGTTCGACGTTCACTACGCGCAGGCGATCCACACTCTTCCGCTGCCCAGTCACGGCGACATCTTCTTCGACTTCGAGGGCGATCCGCTGTACACCGAGCCTGCTCCCGACGGCGAGGCCCACTGGGGGATCGACTACCTGTTCGGCTGGGTGGACAACGCCGACCAGTACTCGGCCTTGTGGGCGCACACGTTCGCCGACGAGAAGCGCGCGCTCGAGGACTTCCTCGACTTCGTGAACGCACGCAGGCTCGCACACCCCGGCATGCACATCTACCACTATGCGCCTTACGAGACCTCGCACCTGGTGGCCATGGCTGCGAGGCACGGTGTGCGCGAGGGTGAGGTCGACCGGCTGCTGCGCGAGGGGGTGTTCGTCGACCTCTACCCGCTCGTGCTGCGGACGGTGCGGGTCGGGTCCCGCTCGTACTCGATCAAGAAGCTCGAACCGCTCTACATGGGCGAAGACGTGCGCACCAGCGACGTGCAGAAGGGCGACGATTCCATCGTGCAGTACGTCGCGGCCCGCGAGCTCGCGGCGGCGGGGGAGAGGGCCGAGGCAGACGCCGTCCTGGCCGACCTCGCCGACTACAACCGCTACGACTGCGTCTCGACGCGGCGGTTGCGCAACTGGCTCATCGACATCGCCCGACAGCAGGGCGTGACGCCCGCACCGCCCGACGATGCCGACGAGATCATCTACGAGCCGTCGCCCCGCTCGGTCGCGCTCCTCGCCGACGCGGAACGTGCTGTCGAGGCCGGCGACGACGGGTTGGTGCACCGGATCGCCGCTGCGGCCATCGACTACTTCCCCCGCGAGGCGAAGAGCTTCTGGGTGTCGCACTTCCAGCGGCTGCGCGAAACGGTGACGATGTGGGACGGCACGCGAGACGTGGTGCGGATCGACCGTCCGTCATCGGTCGTGCGTCGGGAGTGGAGCATCGGCGAGGGGCGACGGGTGATGTCGCGCGACATCGAGATCCGCGGCGAGGTGTCACCCGGCACGACGCTCGGCCCGGGGGCTCAGCCGTTCGCGCTCTACGAGGTCCCGGCTCCGTTCGACACCGAGGTGCCGTCTCGTGCGGTCCATGTGCCGCACACGGTCACGGTCTCCGAGGTGCTCGATGACGGCTACCTCGTCACCGAGACGGCCGTGCAGGGCCAGACCTGGGACGAGCTGCCGCTCGCGCTCACACCGGCGGCGCCCCCGCGTGTGGTCTCGCTCCAGGGGGCCATCGACGAGTGGGCCGACGCCGTGCACCTGGCCGCTCCCGGTTTCCCGGAAGACGCCGCGACCGACATCCTGCGCCGTATCCCGCCACGCACGGTGTCGGGACGCGCACTGCCGGAGGCCGGCGATGACACCGTCGATGCCATCGTGCGCGGTGTGCTCGATCTCGACCGCAGCTATCTCGCCGTGCAGGGTCCTCCCGGCACAGGCAAGACCTATACAGGATCGCGGGTGATCGCACGCCTGGTGAATGAGCACGGCTTCAAGGTGGGTGTCGTCGCGCAGTCGCATGCCATCATCGAGACTCTCCTGGCAAGGGTCGTCGCCGACGGCGTCTCGCCGGCACAGGTGGCGAAGGCGCCGAAGGACCCGGATGCGGATCCGCCCTACACCGTGATCCCCAAGAGCGGCATGGCGTCGTTCCTCGCGGAGCACGCCGGCGAGGGGGCCGTCGTCGGCGGTACGGCGTGGGATTTCAGCAACACCCAGCGCGTCGGTCGGGCAGGACTCGACCTCCTCGTGATCGATGAAGCGGGGCAGTTCTCGCTCGCCTCGACGATCGCTGTCGCGGCCGGGGCGAAGCGGCTGCTCCTCCTCGGCGATCCGCAGCAGCTGCCGCAGGTGAGTCAGGGAGCCCACCCCGAGCCGGTGGACACATCCGCCCTCGGCTGGGTGATGGACGGCGATCCGGTCGTGCGTCCCGAGTACGGCTACTTCCTCGCGCGATCGTGGCGGATGCATCCCTTCGTCGCCGCGCCCGTATCGAAGCTCGCCTATGCCGGACAGCTCGCCTCGGCCCCTGGCACGGAGCTCCGATCGCTCGACGGCATCGACCCGGGCCTTCATGTCATGCCTCTTCGTCATCGCGGCAATGCGACCCAATCGCCCGAAGAGGCCGCGGAGGTCGTGCGACTCGTCGCCGACCTGGTCGGGCGCACCTTCACGGACAACGACCCCGGCGCCTCGAAGCGGCCTCTCACGCAGTCCGACATGATCGTCGTCACCCCTTACAACGCGCAGCGTCAGCTGGTCCTCGATGCGCTCGCCGATGCCGGGTTCCCCGACGTCCCGGTGGGCACCGTCGACAACTTCCAGGGCAAGGAGGCCGTCGTCTCCATCACCTCCCTGGCAGCATCGAGCGGTCGGGATGCGCCACGCGGGCCCGAATTCCTGCTGTTGCAGAATCGACTCAACGTGGCGATCTCCCGCGCTCAGGTCGTCGCCTACCTGATCCATTCGCCCGCGTTGCTGGACGATCTGCCGTACACGCCGGAGGGTGTGGCTCGCCTCAGCGCCTTCGCCCGTCTCGTCGGGGCAGCGGGATGAGCGCCCACACGGTCGACGAGATCCTGGCCGCCTCGGCCGCATGGGTCTGGTTCCCCCGCGACAGTGAGCATGTGCGCGAGCACCTGCTGCTCGTGCGTGATCCGGAGAGGTTCGGCGGCGGGGTGCGCGGTTCCCAGGTGGAATCGAGTCTCAGCCCCGCGGAGGTGGTCGATCATGCGCTGGAGCGGACGAGAGCGTGGGGCGCGCAGCGATTCACAATCTGGACGAGCTCCGCCGACCGCCCTGACCTCGAGGAGGAACTGCGTCGGCGCGGCGCAGAACACATCGACACGGTGGCGGTATTCGCTCGCCCTCTCGACGGTGCAACCGTTGACGTGCCGGCGGATGTGACCGTCGAGGTCGTGCGCACGCTGGAGCAGGTGCGCGCTGTGGACACCGTCAACGTGCCGGTGTGGCAGCAACGACCGCTCGACGCGGAAGGTCTGCGGGCCGAGTTCGCCGAAGTGACCGCAGCACTCGAGGCACGCGAGGGGTTCCGGGTCCTCGCGCGGATCGGCGACCGCGCTGTCAGCACCGGAGGGTGCACCATCGACGACGGATTCGTCCGACTCTGGGGTGCATCCACGCTTGCGACGGACCGCGGTCGGGGGGCGTACCGTGCGGTGCTCGCGGAGCGACTGCGCCGGAGTGCCACCTGGGGAGCGAAGACGGCCCTCGTGAAGGGTCGCATCTCGACATCGGCGCCCATCCTGGCCCGCGCCGGATTCACCCACTACGGCGATGAACGGGCGTACCGCCTGAATCCGGCGGCGTAGAGCCGAATCAGACGGTGCCGTAGAGCCTGTCGCCGGCGTCGCCGAGCCCGGGAACGATGTAGCCCTTCTCGTCGAGGCGCTCGTCGAGTGCGCCGAGCACGAGAGTCACGTCGCGGTCGCCCGCCATGGCCTCGATCGCGGCGACGCCCTCGGGGGTTCCGAGCAGGCAGATCGCGGTCACGTCCTTCGCGCCGCGGTCGAACAGGAACTGGATCGCCGCGGCGAGCGAGCCACCGGTAGCCAGCATCGGGTCGATCGCGAAGCACTGGCGATCGCTCAGATCGTCGGGCAGGCGCTCGGCATAGGTCGTCGGCTCGAACGTCGTCTCGTCGCGCACCATGCCGAGGAAGCCGACTTCGGCCGTCGGGAGCAGCTTCACGAGGCCTTCGAGCATGCCGAGACCGGCGCGCAGGATCGGCACCACGATCGGGCGGGGCTCCGAGATCTTCACACCCATCGTGGTCGTCACCGGGGTCGTGATCTCGATCGGGCTGACCTTCACGTTGCGAGTCGCCTCGTACGCGAGCAGCGTGACGAGCTCCTCTGTGAGCTGCCGGAAGACCGGCGACGGCGTGCGCGCGTCGCGCAGCACCGAGAGCTTGTGGGTGATGAGAGGGTGGTCGGCCACGTGAACACGCATGGATACAGGGTAATGCGCTGCGGGGCCAGGCACGACATCGGGTGCTCCGGCCGCGCTCGGCGGCTGTCGTAGGCTCGACGCATGACCGCTGCCGACGACCTCGCGATGGCGCGCGCCCTCGTGCTCGCGGCCGAGGCTGCGGCGGCCTCGGAGATCCCCGTCGGCGCGGTGGTCCTCGACCCCGACGGGCGGATCATCGCCGAGGGTCGCAACACTCGCGAGGAGACCCACGATCCGACGGGTCACGCCGAGATCGAAGCGCTCCGACGTGCCGCGGCAGTGGTCGGCTCCTGGAATCTCGAGGGGCACACGCTCGTGGTGACTCTCGAACCGTGCGTCATGTGTGCCGGGGCGGTCCTGCAGGCCCGTATCGGTCGCGTGGTTTTCGGTGCCTGGGACGACAAGGCGGGCGCGGCGGGCTCGATGTACGACGTGTTGCGCGACCGGCGGCTGCCCTACCGTGCCGAGGTCATCGGCGGTGTCGCGGCCGATGCGGCGACGGCGCTCCTTCGCTCGTTCTTCGAGCAGCGGCGCTGAGCGCTCCCGCGGTCAGTCCGAGGACTTGAGCACGAAGACGTCGGTCGAGGGCTCGGGATCGATCGCGGGGCGGTAGACGTCCGGCTCGATGTAGACGATCCGTGCCACCGGCACGGCCTCGCGGATCCGCGCCTCGATCGCATCGATGTCGTCGGCGGCCTCGCGCAGCGGCTTGTCGGCGTTGAGGGCGATCTTCGCCGCGACCATCAGCTCGTCGGGGCCGAGGTAGAGGGTCTTCATGTGGATGATCTTCTCGATCTCATCGCCCGCGTTGATCGCGTCCACGATGCGGTCGTGGTCGGCCTGGGTGGCGCCTTCTCCGACCAGGAGGCTCTTCGTCTCCACGCCCAGCACGATCGCGATCAGCACCAGCAGCACACCGATCATGACGGTGCCGAGCGCGTCGAACATCGGGTTGCCGGTGATGAGGGTGAGGCCGACGCCGAGCAGCGCGAACGTGAGGCCGGTGAGTGCGCCCACGTCCTCCAGCAGCACGACGGGAAGCTCCGGTGCCTTCGAGCGGCGCACGAACGACACCCACGACTGGCCCTTCTCGCGCACGAGGTTGCTCTCGCGCATGGCGGTGCGCAGCGAGAACGACTCGAGTCCGATGGCGACGACGAGCACCACGAGCGGCAGCCACCACCATGTCTTGTCGAGCTCGTGCGGGTTCGTGAGCTTCTCGACGCCCTCGTAGATCGCGAAGAGGCCACCGACCGAGAAGAGGATGATCGAGACGACGAAGGCGTACACGTAGCGCTCCCGGCCGTAGCCGAACGGGTGCGCTCGGTCGGCCTCGCGCCGGGCCTTGCGTCCGCCCAGCATCAGCAGCAGCTGGTTGCCCGAGTCGGCGACGGAGTGGATGGCCTCGGCGAGCATCGAGGCGGATCCGGAGAGAGCCCAGGCGATGAACTTCGCGAGGGCGATGCCCATGTTCGCCAGGAACGCCGCGACGATGGCCTTGTTGCCTCCGGATGCACTCATGGGATGAGTCTAGAACCGCCCGCCTGAGGATGTCGGAGTGCCCGCCGTAGGATGACGACATGGCTGACTCGCTTCCTTCCCTCGCTTTCCTCGGTGCCGGCTCGATGGGCGGTGCGATCCTGCGCGGAGTGGTCGCCTCGGGCATCCGGATCGACGGCGGGATCACCGCGACGAACCGCACTGCGGAGAAGGCGGAGGCGTTCGCCGACCTCGACGGCGTCACGAGCGTCGCCCTCGCCGAGCGTCCGGAGGGCAACGTCGAGGCAGCCGCGGGAGCGCGGATCGTGCTGGTCGGCGTGAAGCCGGCGATGGTGCCCGATCTGTTGCGCGAGATCGCCCCGCACCTCGCCGCCGACGCGATCGTGGTGAGTGTCGCCGCCGGCGTCACGTTGCAGACCTTCGCCGATGTGCTCGGTCCTGAAGCCCGAGTCATCCGCTCGATGCCCAACACTCCGTCGACCGTGCGCAAGGGCGTCACCGGTCTCGCCGCCGGCGCTGCGATCCCGGCCGAGGATCTCGCTCTCGTCCGCCGCCTCTTCGAGACCGTCGGGGCTGTCGTCGAGGTGCCGGAGTCTCAGATCGATGCGTTGTCGACGATCTCGGGCTCAGGGCCCGCTTACGTCTACCTGCTGATCGAGGAGTTCACGAAGGCCGCCGTCGGCATGGGATTCGCCGATGCCGATGCGCGGCTCATGGTCGAGCAGACGTTCATCGGGGCGACAGCCCTGCTCGATGCCTCGGGCGAGGAGCCGGCAGAGTTGCGCCGTCGCGTCACGAGCCCGAAGGGAACGACCGAGCGGGCGATCGCCGTGCTGCAGGACGCGCACCTCGATCGCACTTTCGCCCAGGCTGCGGACGCCGCACTCGCACGGGCCAGGGAGCTCGCCGCCGGAGCCTGAGCCATGCGACTGCGGATCGAGGGTGCGATCTGGTGATCGAGATCGTGCTCGACATCGACGCCTGACCCGGTCCGCCGCGGTCAGCTCTCGCTGGACACGTCGGCGAGCACCTCGGGCCAGCGACGATCCAGGATCTTCCCGCCGAGCACGGTTCCGCCCCAGAGCGCCAGACCGCCGAAGACGATGCCGCAGGCGAGGCTGATCCACCCCAGCCCGGGATTCCAGATCGCTGCGATGGCGAATCCGAGCGCCGGTGCACCGAGCACGAGCGTGATCGGGCCGATGATGATCATCGCGAGCAGCGACTGAGCTCCGCCGGAGGATCCGCGGCCGAAGGGGTTCGCCTCCGGGGCCGGTGCCCGCCCGGGGAGGAAACTGCCCACCCACGCTCCGGCGCCGGCGGCGATCGCCGTGAGGCCGAGCGACGCACCGAGGCTGCCGGGCAGCAGGTCCGGCCGTCCTGCGAGCAGGCAGGTCGCCACGCACAGCGCGACCGTGACCGGTACCGCGATCAGTCCGAAGCCGAGCAGGCGCCCCGCGCGGTCGGCGGCCCCGGTGACTCCGGTAAGGATGTGCATGGCGACGGCGTCGTTGTCGTAGGCGATCGCCATCTGCACGATCGTTCCGGTGAGCAGGGCGTTGATCGCGGGGATCAGGGTGATCGCGGGGGCGAAGCCGATCGCCTCCTCCTGCAGACCGTTCATGAGGGCGATACCGATGAAGATCGCCGGCAGCAGCAGGAGCATCACGATGTTGACGAGCTGTCGCGGATCGCGGCGGAAGTAGCGCAGAGACCGTGCAGCGACCGCGCCCGTCGAGTTCGCCGGCAGCATCCGATCGAGCAGGCCACCGGAGCGCACTCGTCCGCCACCGCTGCTCTGGATCGGCGAGACGAGACGCGCGGCCAGAAGGCGCTGCGACGCGAACCATAGGACGAACACAGTCGCGAGGGCGATCACCAGGCGAAGCGCCGCGGTGACGACGTCGCCCTGCGCGGCCGATGCGGAAACCCCGAACACAGCGCCGACCGGTGTCCATCCGACGATGTCCGCGACCATGGAGAAGGCTCCGCCGACGTCGGTCACCGTGGTGAGCGCACCGATCCCGAGGTTGAGGATCAGCCCGGACGAGGCGGCGAGCAGCACACCGAGAGTCAGCACCAGATCACGCGTGCTGCGACGCGCGAGCCAGCCGGCGAGCAGGCCGCTCACCACGCGCGCACCGAGCACGCAGGTGACGACGGCCACGGGGATCATGAGGAGGGCGGTGAACAGTGCCGGCAGGCTCACCGACCAGCCCACCAGCATCAGCAGCAGTGCGACCGTGGTGCCGATGCCGCCGATGGTCGTGGCCCCTGCGATCACGAATCCGGGCAGCAGTGCGGGCGCGGTCACGGGCAGCAGCGCGAAGCGCTCGGGAGCGAGTGAGTCGTCGGCGCTGACCAGGATCGAGCCGATCCACCATCCGATGACGATCGCGGCCCCGGTGAGCACGAGGGCGGTGACGGCACCCTCCGGCGCGGCGAATCGCAGAGCGACGAGCCCGGCGGTGAGAACGGCCAGGAGGCCGAGGGCGATCATCCCGGTGATGATGAGGGTGACGATCATCCAGGGATTGCGGGACAGCTGATGACGCAGCTGCCGCCAGCGCAGGCTTACGAGGAGCGCAACCATGCGAGCGTCTCCGTCCCGAGGTCGTGCGCCCCCACGAGCGTGAGGAATCGCTGCTGCAGCGAGAGGCCGGCGCGCACCTCGTCGAGCGGGCCGTGCGCGAGCAGGCGTCCTTCGGCGACGATGGCGACCCTGTCGCACATCGACTCGACGAGCTCCATCACGTGGCTGGACAGCACGACCGTGCCGCCGCCGTCGACGAAGGAGCGCAGGATCTGACGGATCGTCTCGCCCGATACCGGGTCGACCGCCTCCAGCGGCTCGTCGAGGATGAGCAGTCGAGGTGCGTGGATCAGCGCGCAGGCGAGCCCGATCTTCTTGCGCATGCCGGCGGAGTAGTCGACGACGAGCGTGTCCCGCGCATCGGCGAGCCCCAGCGCATCGAGGAGATCACCGGTCCGCGAGACGACCTCCGTCTCGGCCATTCCGCGCAGCAGCCCGGTGTAACGCAGCAGCTCGGCGCCGGTCAGCCGGTCGAGCATGCGGATGCCGTCGGGGAGCACACCCATGCGCGCTTTCGCCTCTGCGGGGTTCTGCCACACGTCCGCACCGAGCACCCAGGCGGTTCCCGCATCCGGACGCAGCAGGCCCGTGGCCATCGCGAGCGTCGTGGTCTTGCCGGCGCCGTTCGGGCCGAGCAGGCCGAGCATGGATCCGGCGGGCACATCGAGGGAGAGACCGTCGACGGCGACCTTCTGCCCGAACTGCTTGCGAAGCCCGCGAAGGGCGAGGACGGGAGGGGCCGCTGTGGGGTCGGTCATGAATCCCATCCCACCACGGCTGTGCGGCCCCGCACATCCGCCGCGAGGGGGAGCCGGGAAACGAAGCCGGGGCGGCGTCAGCGATCGAGGCCGGCGAAGCGCTCGATGTCGCTGTTGGTGCCCGAGACGATGATGAGGTCGTGGTTCGTGACGATCGTGTTCGCCTCGGCATAGCGGAACGGCTTGCCGGGGCTCTTCACGCCCACGACGGTGACCTTGTACTTCGAGCGTACGCCCGACTCGTTCAGACCGACACCGCGGATGAACTTCGGCGGGTACATCTTGGCGAGGACGAAGTCGTCGTCGAAGCGGATGAAGTCGAGCATCCGTCCGCTCACGAGGTGCGCCACGCGCTCGCCGGCCTCGCGCTCGGGATAGATGACGTGGTTGGCGCCGACGCGGGCGAGGATCTTGCCGTGCGACTGCGAGACGGCCTTGGCCCAGATCTGCGGCACCTTCAGGTCGACGAGGTTGGCCGTGATCAGCACCGATGCCTCGATCGAGGAACCCACCGCGACGACGGCGACCTGGAAGTCCTGTGCGCCGATCTGCCGGAGGGCATCGATGTTCTTCGCATCGGCCTGCACGGTGTGCGTGACGCGCTCGGACCACTTCTGCACGAGCTCGAGGTTGTCGTCGATCGCGAGCACCTCGCGGTCGAGGCGGTCGAGCTCTCCGGCGCAGGCGGCGCCGAACCGGCCGAGGCCGATGACGAGGACGGGAGCGTCGCCCCGGAGGACTTCAACCAACGATCGGCCTTTCCGCGGGCAGTGAGTAGTACTGCGTTCGTGATGTCGCGGCGACTGCCGCGGCGAGAGTCACTGTACCAACGCGGCCCATGAAGATGGTCGCGGCCATGACGTACGACGCCGAATCGGGGAGCTCTGCGGTGAGCCCTGTCGACAGCCCCACAGTGCCGAACGCCGAGATGACATCGAACAGGACATGGCTGATGTCCGCCTTGGTGATCTGGGCGATCACGATCGTCGACAGGGCGACGATGGTCGCGCCCCATGCGACGACGCTGAGGGCGACGCGCTGCACATCGCTCGGGATGCGGCGGCCGAAGGCCTCGACCGACTGGCGCCCCTTGGCCTCGGACCACACGGCGATCGCCAGCACCGCGAGAGTGGTCACCTTGATGCCGCCGGCGGTCGAGGCGGAGCCGCCGCCGACGAACATCAGCATGCTCGCGGCGAGCAGGGATGAGCCGTTCAGATCGTCCATCTCGATGACGTTGAAGCCACCGGAGCGGGTCATCGCCGAGAGGAAGAAGGCCTGGAACGTGGTGTCGGTGGCATCCATCGACCCGAACGTCTTGGGGTTGTTGAACTCGAGGACCACGAACACGGCGGCACCCAGGATGAACAGCAGGATGGTGGTGACGAGCGTGAGCTTGGTGTGCAGCGACCAGCGCTTCACATGCCAGACGTGCTTGGCGAGGGTGTAGATGACGGGGAAGCCGATGCTGCCGAGGAAGACGCCCACCATGAGGAGCGAGAGCACGAGGTAGTCGTCGGCGAACACGGCGACGCCGCCGTCGTTCGGTGCGAACCCGGTGTTCGTGAACGCCATCGCCGCGAAGTAGGGAGCCTCCCAGAGTGCCGCGATCGGGTCGACCTCGGCCATCACGAGCGCGGGGTAGAGGAGTATCGCGAGCGAGGCCTCGATGATCAGCGCTGACACGGCGACCGTGGTCAGCAGCTGGCCGACCTCGCCGAGCCGCACGGTCTGGCTCTCGTTGACCACGCCGCCGTGCGCCCGCATCGGATTGGTGTCGCCGGCGGCCATCAGCTTGGCGCGCAGGCCGAGGCGCTTCGAGATCAGCATGCCCATGAGCGAGGCGAGGGTGAGGACACCCAGTGCGCCGATGTTCACGCCGAGGAACACCACGACATGACCGAACGGCGACCAGTAGTTGGCCATGTCGACGGTCGCGAGTCCGGTGACGCAGATGGTGGAGACGGCGGTGAAGAGGGCATCGCTCAGCGGCGTCACGGTTCCGCTCGCGGAGGCGATCGGCAGGGAGAGCAGCACGGTGAAGACCAGGATCAGCAGCGCGAAGATGACGATCGCGAAGCGTGACGGCGAAGAGGTGACGAGGTGCTTGACCCAACCGGCCGCGCTCTTGAGGCTCTGCCGCGGGGACGACGCCGAAACGATGCCCGACATCGCTGCCCCCTGTGGTTTCTCCTTCGGCCGCGCACAGCGGCCGCACGGCGCCTGTCGCCGAGCCTTCGTCATGGTACTCCGTGCCGGGGACGACTACCCTGAACTCATGACGGACATCTTCGACGTGATCGCAGACGGTACGAGGCGAGACATCCTCCAGCTCCTGCTGCGGCGCACGACCGAAGGAGAGGCGGGCACGAGCGTCAGCCAGATCGTCGCCGATCTGGGCATCAGCCAGCCCACCGTGTCCAAGCACCTGAAGGTGCTGCGCGACGCCGAGCTCGTCACCGTGCGCGAAGACGGCCAGCGCCGCTTCTACAGTCTCGCGGTCGAGCCGCTGGAGGCCGTGGACGACTGGCTGGTGCCGTTCCTGGTCGACGCTTTCGGCGACGGTGCTCCCGACATCGTCTACCCGGGCATCCCGCTCAACGAAAGCGCCACCCATGCGGCCGAGGTCGTCGGACGTGCGGCGGCATCCGCGAAGCACGTCGTCGCCAACGCCCTCAAGCGGCTCGGAGCCTGACGGCCGAGTGGCCGGCCCCCTCTCGCTGAAGGCTTGTAGCTATTTAGCGAAGCTGTTAAATTGAAGGCATGAACCTTCTCCTGCGCACTCTCCGTGGCCGGATGCGGCGCCGTCTGCTGCTGACCTATCGGGTCGATCCCGCGGTCGCGGGCGGGATCATCCCTGCCCCCTTTCGACCCCAACTCGTCGACGGGAGCGCCGTCGGGGGAGTGTGCCTGATCGCGCTGACGGAGTTGCGTCCCGGCTGGGTGCGTCCGCGCTGGGGCATCTCCACGGAGAACGCCGCGCACCGATTCGCGGTCGAGTGGGACGAGGGCGGGGCGACGCACACGGGCGTGTACGTCATCGAACGGCACTCCTCCGACATCGTGCCGGTCGTCGGGGGCGGCAGGTTCTTCCCGGGAATCCAGCGGCGCGCACGGTTCGTGATCGAGGAGACCGGTGCCAGATTCCGGGTCGGGATGGAGGCGTCCGACGCGAGCGTGTTCGCTGACGTCGAGGTGACCGACGGATGGGAGAGCACGCTCTTCCCGACGGTCGACGACGCCTCGCAGTTCTACCGTGCGGGCTCGATCGGCTGGTCGCCGCGGCGGGACGGCAGAGGAGCGGAGGCGGTGGAGCTGTCGACGACGCGGTGGGTCGCGGAGGCGGGGCGCGTGAACGAGGTCGGGTCGTCGTTCTTCGACGGGCTTCCGCGAGGGGCTGCGCAGATCGACAGTGCCCTCGTGATGCGCGACCTCCCCGTCAGCTGGCGCAGACCCGCAACGACTCGCCCCTGACGACAGGGGGGCTTGTCGTCAGGGGCGAGGTGCGGGTCCCCACACCCGGGGCGGACTCGGCGGTGCCGGCGCGAGCCCTGAGATCACGATCGCAGTGCGGGATGAGCGAATGCCGCAGAACGTCTATGTCTGTGCTGGGACGGCTGCCCGGCGGAGCGCGCTCGTCGGCGGTGTCGTCCCACTGATCACACGAGCCACAGAGGTTTACACGCGTCCCAGCTACCCCATAGAGTGTGCTCATCGAGAAAGGGGTACGTGGGATGCCCGAAGTTCCTGACGTCCGATTCCTCACGGTTGCTGAGGTCGCAGAGCTGATGCGCGTGTCCAAGATGACCGTGTATCGGCTCGTTCACGCGGGCGAGCTGCCGGCCGTCCGTTTCGGGCGCAGCTATCGCGTGCCCGAGTCTGCCGTAGCCGACGCGCTGCAGCGCCCGATCGCCGACGTCGGCTGACGTCGCCGGCTGTCTCGAACTCCGTCGCCCCGGGCGAAGGATGCGTGACAGCCCATGCCTTCGGGTTTGCTAGACTGACCCGAGGCATTTTCCGTGCCCGTACCCGGGTGTCCGATTTCGGCGACACCCAGCCACTGACTTAGTGAGGTTTCCGTGGGTTCTGTCATCAAGAAGCGCCGCAAGCGCATGGCGAAGAAGAAGCACCGCAAGCTGCTTCGTAAGACTCGCCACCAGCGTCGCAACAAGAAGTAAGCGACCAGACACGAGCGCCTGTCTTCGGACGGGCGCTTTGTGTCTCCGGCCGCATCTCCGTCCCGCCGAGAGGATGTCATGAAGTCGATCACCGTCACCGAGCTCGCCGAGCGCACCGGTATCCCGCTCATCGATGTGCGGGAGGTGGACGAGTTCGCCGCAGGCCACGTGCCCGGGGCCGTCAACATCCCGATGTCCGAGATCGGCAACCGGCTGGAAGAGCTCCCCGCGGAGGCGTTCGACGTCATCTGCCAGGCGGGTGGGCGGTCGGCGCGTGTGGTCGAGGCGCTGGAGTCGCGCGGCTACGACGCCACGAACGTCGAAGGCGGGACCGGCGAGTGGATCGCCCAGGGGCGCCAGGTCGAGGTGCCGTCGGCGTGACCACGCTGACCCTGATCGGCAAGCCCGACTGTCACCTCTGCGACGTCGCCTCCGACGTCATCGATGCCGTCGTCGCCGAGCTGCCCGATGCCGCGGCCGAGCAGATCGAGATCGTCGAGGCCTCCATCCAGGACGACCCCGCGCTGTACGAGCTGTGGTGGGAGAAGATCCCGGTCGTGCTCATCGACGGCGAGCTGCACGCGCATTGGCGGGTGGCGCCCGATCGGCTGCGCGAAGCGCTCGAGGACTCTCTTCGCGCAGACGCGCTGACCGGAACGAAGGAATCTCTGTGACCATCCGCCATGTCGTGACCTGGAAGCTCGCCGCCGAAGACGTCGCAGAGCGCGGTGCGCAGGCGGCTGAGGTCGCTCGCCGTCTGAACGCCCTCGACGGCGTCGTTCCGCAGCTCCTCTCCATCTCCGCGGGAGCGAACGTCGCCTACCCGGAAGCGAACTGGGACGTCACGCTCGTCGCGGACTTCGCGTCGATCGCGGCGATCGAGGAGTACCAGGTGCACCCCGCACACGCCGAGGTGGCCGCGTACATCCGCACCGTGGTCGCGTCTCGCGTCGCTGTCGACTTCGAGGTCTGAGACCGCGTCGCGCCGGCCCCGGAATTCGGTTTCTTCGCGTGACCGGGGCGTACTTGCAACACAAACGTAATGCGCGTCTATGCCGATGCCATTGGTCACGCGACGAGCCGCATGTTTAGATGAACTCCTATCCGTCAGCGGGCCTTCGTGCCCTCGACTCACAGGAGCCGACATGCCTCGTCGCAACCTCATCGCCGGTCTCGCCCTCGTGGCGACGGCCACCCTCGCGCTCGCCGGCTGCGCCACCGGATCATCCGACGCGGGCAGCAGTGACGCTCCCGCCGCCGACGACAAGTACGGTCTCGTCGAGGCCGGAACGCTCACCGTGTGCTCAGATGTTCCCTACCCGCCGTTCGAGGTCGAGGACCCGTCCAGCGAGACCGGCTATTCCGGATTCGACATCGATCTGCTCGGCGCGATCGCCGAGAAGATCGACCTGAAGCTCTCCGTGCAGGACGTGGGTTTCGACGCCCTGCAGTCGGGCACCACGCTTGCTGCCGGCACGTGCGACATCGGTGCCTCCGCGATGACGATCACCGACGAGCGCAAGGCCAACCTCGACTTCTCCGACCCGTACGTCGACTCGCTGCAGTCGCTTCTCGTGCGTACCGACTCGGACATCAAGTCGATCGACGACCTCGACGGCAAGAACGTCGGTGTGCAGCAGGGCACGACCGGCGAGACCTACGCGGGCGAGAACGCTCCGGGCGCGCAGCTCGTGCAGTATCCCTCGGACGGTGAGCTGTGGCCGGCCATGCAGGCGGGTCAGATCGACGCGATCCTGCAGGACCAGCCCGTCAACTACGTGCACGAGCAGGATGACCCCGACTACAAGATCGTCGAGACGTACCCGACCGACGAGTCGTACGGCTTCGCCTTCGCCAAGGGGGAGAAGGACGAGCTGCGCGATGCCGTCAACAAGGCGCTCAAGGAGCTCCAGGACGACGGCGGCTACCAGAAGATCTACGACAAGTACCTCGCGGCCAAGTGACCGGCGGCGTCGGTAGAACGGGAGGACCTCGACGATGGCGTTGAGGCGTACCACCAAGAGCAAGCTGTATCGGTACTCGGTCTACGTCGTGCTGCTCGCGATCGCCGTCTGGGCGATCGTGAGCACCGACTGGGCGAAGATCGGGCCGCTGTTCTTCAATCCTGAGGTCGCGGCGAAGATGTTCCCCGGGATCATCACGACCGCCCTGGTCAACACGCTGTGGTTCACGGCCGTGGCCTTCGCTGGCGGCCTGCTGCTCGGCGTCGTGCTGGCGCTGATGAAGCTGTCGACCATCGCGCCGTTCCGGTGGATCGCGACGGTGTGGATCGAGTTGTTCCGCGGGCTTCCCGCGATCCTCACGATCTTCGGCATCGCCTTCATCCTGCCGATCGCACTGGGCGTCCCCGGCACGAAGCTCGGTGGGCCGGTCGTGCTCGGACTCATCGGTCTCATCCTCGTCGCTTCGGCGTACATGGCCGAGACGATCCGTGCCGGTATCCAGGCCGTTCCCAAGGGGCAGACCGAGGCCGCGCGCTCGCTCGGCATGTCGCCCATGAAGACGACGTTCTGGATCATCGTGCCGCAGGGGTTCCGGATCATCATCCCGCCCCTGACCAACGAGTTCGTGCTGCTGCTGAAGGACACGTCGCTGCTGTTCGTGGCTGGTTCCTTCATCTGGTCGAAGGAGCTGACGAACTTCGCCCGTGATGCATCGACGCAGAACACCAACGCGACGCCGCTGATCATGGCGGCGATCCTGTACCTGATCGTGACGATCCCGCTCACGCGCTTCAGCGCGTGGCTCGAACGACGGATGGCGAAGCAGCGATGATCACCGATCTGATTGATGTCCACGCCCCCGCGATCGATGTGCAGGGGCTCGTGAAGTCGTTCGGCGACAACGAGGTGCTCAAGGGCATCGACCTCACCGTCACCAAGGGCGAGGTCGTGTGCGTGATCGGACCCTCGGGCTCGGGAAAGTCGACGCTGCTGCGGTCGGTGAACCTGCTCGAGGAGCCGACCGGCGGCAAGGTGCTGATCGAGGGGATCGACATCACCGACCCCGACGTCGACATCGACCGGGTGCGCACCCGCATCGGCATGGTGTTCCAGAGCTTCAACCTCTTCCCGCACCTCGATGTGATGGGGAACCTCACGATCGCGCAGCAGCGCGTGAAGAAGCGCTCGAAGGCTGAGGCGGCGAGGGTCGCGAAGGAGATGCTCGCCCGCGTCGGGCTGGCGGAGAAGGCCGATGCCTACCCCGGGCATCTGTCGGGAGGACAGCAGCAGCGTGTGGCGATCGCGCGTGCGCTGTGCATGAACCCCGACATGATGCTGTTCGACGAGCCGACATCGGCGCTCGACCCCGAACTGGTCGGCGAGGTGCTGCAGGTCATGCGCTCGCTCGCCGATGAGGGGATGACGATGCTCGTCGTCACGCACGAGATGGGCTTCGCGCGCGAGGTCGGATCTCGCCTGATCTTCATGGACGGTGGACACATCGTCGAGGAAGGCGACCCGCGCGAGGTTCTCGGCAACCCGCAGCACCCGCGCACGAAGGACTTCCTTTCGCGCGTGCTCTGATCCGGGATCGACGAGACCCCCTGCCGCAGATATCTGCGACAGGGGGTCTCGTCGTGAAGCGTGGAAGGAGGTCAGTCGGCTTCGACGACCTCGGCGTCTGCGGCGTTCCGGCGGACGGAGTCGATCCCGTTCAGCGCGGCGGACTTCGACGAGTAGCCCTCGCTGATCGCGATGACCTCGCCGTTGCCGGCCTTCAGACGGAACCGGTACTCGCCGGACTTGTCGGTGTACAGCTCGAACTTGCCTGCCATGAGGCGTCCTTTCTCTCTCGGATGGAGGGAACCCCGCCCCTCGGGCCTCACGCTAGCGCTCGGCGAGGGTCCGGGGAAGAGCGAGGGGTCAGCCGTGTTTCTGACCTCGGTGCAGTATGAGAGGCGAACCTCAACCCTTCGTCGTCGGCTGCTGCGAAATCGAAGCGGTCGAAGTCCGCGGGAGAACCCTCCCTCCCCTGAAGTCTGCAGCGACCGGGTCCGGCAGGCAGGACCTTCATTCTTCAGATGCAGTTCTTCCGGAGGCCACATCGCGTCCCCCCCCTCGCTCCATAGCATGTATCGCGCAAGGTTCAACAGGTCTGGCTGAGAAGGAGTGGTACAGCATGAAGAACAAGGCAAAACTCGGTATCGCCACCATCGCTATCGCACTGTGCGCGAGCATGATGTCATCGCCGGCGGTGGCGCAGACGGGAGCGACTGCCGCTGCGCAGACGGGAGCGAGTGCCGCTGCGCGCGCCGGGTCGGCGACCGTCGTATGGAACTCGGGCTCTCCCACGTACACGTGCGCGGGGCGGGACCAGTACGTGCTGCTCCAGTGGAAGCGCACAGGTGGAACCTCTACGGGATATCGGTTCGTGGACCTCTGGATTCACGGAACGATGCTCAACAACGTCCGCTCAGGCTCCGGCGTCGTGAGCGTCTACACGGGACTCAAATACGCCACCTACTACGAACTCAACGCACTCGGCGGTGGAACCATCGAGTGGGCCACGCTGGGTTGCTATACCGCAGCCTGAGCATGGAGGAGGTCCCCGCCCGGCGCGATGCGCCCGGCAGGGACCTCCTTACGGCGTCTCAGCCCTGCGGGACGCTGTACTTGAAGCCGCGGTGCGAGCCGACGTACCCCAGCCGCTCGTAGAAACGGTGCGCGTCGGTGCGGGAGGCGTCCGAGGTGAGCTGCACCATGCTCGCGCCGACCGCAGGGGCCGCCGCCTCCGACACCCAGCGCATCACGGCGGAGCCGATGCCCGACGAGCGCAGGCTGCTCTGTACGCGGACCGCCTCGACCAGCAGCCGTCGGGCGCCGCGACGTGCCATCCCGGGGATGGAGGTGAGCTGCAGCGTGCCGACGATCGCGCCGTCGAGCTCGACGACGAGCAGGTCGTTCGACGGTTCGGACAGGATCTCGATGAGCCCCTGTCGATAGGCCGGTCGGTCCTCCTCGGAGGCCACATCGCCGCGGGCCGCGCTGATCGGGTCGTCGGCGAGCAGGGCGATCACGGCATCCGTGTCATCGACCGTGGCACGCCGCAGGAGCGCCGTCCCGATGCGCGATTCGAAAGAGTGGGGCAGCGGGAGGGCGTCGAGCATGGCTCCAGTCTGCCAGCGCACGGAGCGGATGCCGGAGCGGCGTCCACTCTCTGGAATCATGGCGAGGTGGATATCGGCGCCGTGCTCGGTCTGGAGCAGCTCACGTGGGGGATGCTCCTGCTCGTCGTCGTCGCTGCGTTCTGCGCCGGCTGGATCGACGCCGTCGTCGGCGGGGGAGGACTGCTACAGCTGCCCGCGCTGCTGCTGATCCCCGGTATCTCGCCGGTGCAGGCCCTTGCGACGAACAAGCTCGCTTCGGTCTTCGGCACCGCGACCAGCAGCGCCACCTACTATCGGCGCGCGAAACCCGACATCCGCACCGCCGTGCCGATGGCGATCGTCGCACTGATCGGCTCGTTCGGGGGAGCGGCCGTCGCGACGGTGCTGCCGCCGGCCGCCTTCAAGCCGATCATCGTGATCGCCCTGCTCGTGGTGGCGTTGTTCACCGCGTTCCGGCCGCAGATGGGGGCGGCGACCCAGCTGCGGTTCCACGGGCACAAGCACCACATCATGGCGGGCGCGGCAGGACTCGGCATCGGCTTCTACGACGGGATGATCGGTCCGGGCACGGGTACCTTCCTCGTCATCACGCTCGTCGCACTGCTCGGCTACGACTTCCTGCAGGCCAGCGCCAAGGCCAAGATCGTCAACCTCGCCACGAACGCGGGCGCACTGATGCTGTTCATCCCGCACGGTGCCGTGCTGTGGCTGCTCGGCGGCATCCTCGCCGTCGCGAACGTCGCGGGCAGCTACCTGGGGTCGCGGATGGCGATCTCCCGCGGGACCACGTTCATCCGGGTCGTCTTCCTCGTGGTCGTGATCGTCCTGATCGGCAAGCTCGGCGTCGACGTCTGGAACGAGAACATCCTCCCCGCCTTCGCATCACTCGGCTGAACGACCGAAAACGCCCGGGTCGCACGAGTCCGAGGACTGCGTGCGGCCCGGGCGTGAGTCCGCGTGGCGGTGGGCGTCAGGCCTCGTCGTCCTCGGGCTCGTAGTCGACGCCGGCCTCGGCGCGCTGCGCGTCGGTGATGGGCGCCGGAGCGGAGGTGAGCGGGTCGAAGCCGTTGCCCGACTTCGGGAAGGCGATGACCTCGCGGATCGACTCGGTCTTGGTCAGGTGCTGCAGCACGCGGTCCATGCCGAGCGCGATCCCGCCGTGGGGCGGGGCACCGAACTTGAACGCGTCGAGCAGGAAGCCGAACTGCTCGTCGGCCTGCTCGTCGCTGATGCCCATGACCTCGAACACGCGCTTCTGCACGTCTTCGCGGTGGATGCGGATCGAGCCGCCACCGAGCTCCGAGCCGTTGCACACGATGTCGTACGCGTAGGCGAGTGCGGATCCGGGGTCGGTGTCGAACGTGTCCTGGAACTCGGGCTTGGGGCCGGTGAAGGCGTGGTGCACGGCCGTCCAGGCGCCCGCGCCGACGGCGACGTCACCGGAGGCCACGGCGTCGGCTGCCGGCTCGAACATCGGAGCGTCGACGACCCAGGTGAAGGCGAATTCATCGGGGTTCAGGTAGCCGAGGCGGCGGCCGATCTCGACGCGCGCGGCACCGAGCAGCGCACGGCTCTCCTTGGTGGAACCGGCGGCGAAGAAGACGCAGTCGCCGGTCTCGGCACCGACGAGCTCGGCGAGTCCGGCCTGCTCGGCCTCGGACAGGTTCTTCGCGGCAGGGCCGCCGAGCGTGCCGTCCTCGTTGAACAGCACGTAGGCGAGGCCGCGGGCGCCGCGCTGCTTGGCCCAGTCCTGCCAGGCGTCGAGCTGCTTGCGGGGCTGCGAGGCGCCACCGGGCATGCGCACCGCGCCGACGTACTCCGCCTGGAAGACGCGGAACGGGGTGTCCTTGAAGTACTCGGTCGCCTCGACGAGCTCGAGTCCGAAGCGCAGGTCGGGCTTGTCGGAGCCGTACTTGGCCATGGCGTCGGCGTAGGTCATGCGCGGCAGGGGCGTGGCCACCTCGACACCGATCGTCGCCCACATCGCCACGATGAGCGACTCCATGAGCGTGATCACGTCTTCCTGGTCGACGAAGCTCATCTCGATGTCGAGCTGCGTGAACTCCGGCTGACGGTCGGCGCGGAAGTCCTCGTCGCGGTAGCAGCGGGCGATCTGGAAGTACTTCTCGACGCCACCGACCATCAGCAGCTGCTTGAACAGCTGCGGCGACTGCGGCAGGGCGTACCAGCTGCCGGGGCTCAGGCGAGCCGGCACCAGGAAGTCGCGCGCGCCTTCGGGCGTGGAGCGCGTGAGGGTGGGCGTCTCGACTTCGGTGAAGTCGTCGGCGTGCAGCACGTCGCGGATCGCCTTGTAGACGTTCGAGCGCAGGCGCAGAGCGGATGCGGGGGCCGGACGACGCAGGTCGAGGTAGCGGTACTTGAGACGGGCTTCCTCGCCCACGGTCTCGGTGTCGGCGAGCGCCGTGGAGACCTGGAAGGGGAGAGGAGCGGACTCGTTCAGCACCTCGACGTCGGTCGCGATGAGCTCGATCTCGCCGGTGGGGAGGTTCGGGTTCGCGTTGCCATCGGGGCGCAGCGACACTTCGCCGGTCACCTTCAGCACGAATTCGTTGCGCAGCGGGTGCGCGATCTCCTCGTCGCGGATGACGACCTGAGCGATGCCGGAGGCGTCCCGCAGATCGATGAAAGCGACTCCTCCGTGGTCACGACGGCGATCGACCCAACCCGAGAGGGTGACGGTCTGACCGATGTGCTCGGCTCGCAGAGAGCCTGCCGAGTGGGTGCGAAGCACGGAGTATTCCTTCTGATCTGGGAAATGGGGAACCCGCCCATTCTACGGGGGCGGTCGGGAGGTCATCGGCCCCGTCGGCGGCGTCCGGGGCGGCATATCAGTAGGATCGCCACGACACAGCTCTTACACAGAAAGGATGCACCGTGGACAACAACGGCATCGCCGATCTCTACGCATCGATCTTCTCCGGTACTACGGGCCTGATCGCGCTCGTCTTCTACATCCTCGTCGCCATCGGGCTGTGGAAGGTGTTCACGAAGGCCGGATACCCCGGCATCCTCGCGATCATCCCGATCGTGAACCTCGTCTTCCTGGTGAAGATCGCCGGAATGTCCGGCTGGTTCGCACTGCTGTACCTCATCCCGGTCGCGAACCTGATCCTCGCGATCATCGTCGCGTTCAAGCTCGGTGAGCGCTTCAACAAGGGCGGGCTCTTCTCGTTCTTCCTGCTTTTCCTCTTCCCGTACATCGGGTACCTGATCCTCGGCTTCGGGGATTCGCGCTACAGCAAGGCGTGACATGACGGCGTCCCGGTTGCACCTCGTCCGACACGGCGAGGTGCACAATCCGGCCCGCGTGCTCTACGGTCGTCTTCCCGACTACCACCTGAGCACGGCGGGCCGGGGGATGGCCGCAGCGGCGGCCGACCACGTGGCCTCGCTCGAGCGTCCCGTGCGCGCGCTGTACTCCTCGCCGCTGGAGCGTGCGCAGGAGTCGGCCGAGCCGCTCGCGGAGCGCTTTGACCTCGTGCCCGAGGTCGACATCCGCCTGATCGAGCCGACCAACGTGTTCGAGGGGACGCAGATGCGCCGTTCCCTGATGAACCCGCTGAACTGGTGGCACCTGCGCCAGCCGTCCGTTCCCAGCTGGGGTGAGCCGTATTCCTCCATCGCGGAGCGGATGCTCGGCATCATGGACGAAGCGTGGGATGCGGCACCGGACGGCGACGTCGTGATGGTCTCGCACCAGGCGCCGATCTGGATCACCCACCTCCGGGTGGCGGGCCTGCCCTTGCAGCACGACCCGCGCACGCGTCGCTGCGCCCTGTCGAGTGTCACCTCGTTCGAGCGCGTCGGCGACGTCTGGCGAGAGGTCGCCTACGCCGAGCCCGCCGCGACCGGCGGCGCCGTGGACGTCGGCGCGGTCTGAGCCGGTCCTCGCGACGCGCCCCGCTCAGTGCTCGGCGGCCAGGAGTGACTGGATGATGCCGACCGCGGCCAGCTGACCGGCGGCGGCCGCCAGCAGCACGGATGCCATCGGGCCGGGAAGGGTCGCACTGTGGGCGAGATCGCCCGCGGCGAAGACCCCGGGGAGCGAGGTGCGTCCGAACTCGTCGATCTCGATGCAGCCGGACTCGAGCATCTGCAGGTCGAGCTGCGCGGCCAACGGTGACCGCTGGCGCATCGATCCCGCCGCGACGAAGATGCCGTCGACCACGCGCTCATCGTGGTGGGTGCGGATGCGCACGCCTCCGTCGACCTTCTCGAGGGAGGAGACAGGGGCAGGGCTCACCCGCACGCCCTTAGCCTCGAGCATCTGGATGTCTTCGTCGGCGAACATCTCCCCGACGGGGAACACGGTGATGTCCCCGACGATCCGGCCCAGCAGCCCGATGAGGTGCGCGGCCCGAGGTGCGGCGCCGAGGATGGCGATCGGTCTTCCCGCGTGCTCGTGTCCGTCGCAGAACGGGCAGCTGAACGCGAGTGTGCCCCACAGGTCCTGCAGGCCGGGGACGTCGGGAAGGTCGTCGGCGACGCCCGTGGCGAGGATGACCTGGCGCCCCTCGACCACGGAGCCATCGGAGATGCCGACGACGAAGGCGTCCTCGTCGCCCGAGACGCTCATCGCTGCGGCGTCGCGGATATCCACGTCGTCGTAGGCGGAGAGCTCTGCCCGTGCGGTCGCGCGGAGCTGGGCGGGGGCGGTGCCGTCCGCGCCGATCATGTTGTGCATGTGCAGGACGGTGCCGTTGCGGTACTCGCCCGAGTCGAGGAGCAACGTGGAGCGGTGCATCCGCCCGAGGGTCAGAGCGGCCTGCAGTCCTGCCGGTCCTGCGCCGATCACGATGGCGTCGTACATGGTGGTCCTTCCGATGACGTTGTTGCGTTCCTCGTCAGTCTGTGACTTCATGTCAACATGAAGTCAAGCGATGCGCACCCCTGGTCCGTCGGCGACGTGGCCGCCCGCGTCGAACTGCCCACGAACGTGCTGCGGCACTGGGAATCGGTGGGTCTGCTCCGGCCGCCTCGAGACTCCGCGGGGCGCCGGCGCTACGGCGAAGACGAGGTCGTGCGCATCGCCGTGATCCAGCGCAGCAAGGCCGCGGGGATGACGCTCGAACAGATCGGGGTGCTGCTCGACGACGGCAGCGCCGGGCGGCACCAGGTGCTGCAGCAGCATCTGGACGACATCGATCGGCGTATGGAGGAGATGCGCCGATCCCGCGAGATGACCGAGCACGCGATGGGCTGCCGGGCGCACGACATCGCCACCTGCCCGCGGTTCCGTGCGGGTGTGGACGACGTTCTGGCACGCTTCTGAGACCCTCGGCGAGGCGCCCGTTTCCGGCTCGCGCATAGGATCCTCTGCGTAAACTCGGAGTCGTGCCAAGCGATTCGACGGTCCGTCAGATCCGCAGCGGCCGCTCCTCCCGCACCCGGCGTTCGCGTCGTGCGGTCGGTGCCGCGCTCGCTGCGGTGCTCGCCATCGGCTTGAGCGCCTGCGCTCCCGATCCGGTAAGCGAATCGTTCCTGAACGGCGAGAATACGGGCTATGTCGCCGCCGACGGTGCCATCGTCGAGATCCCGGTCTCCGAGCGCGGCGAACCCGTCGTGTTCAGCGGGGTGACCGAGGAGGGCGAGAAGTTCGACAGCGCCGACATCGCCGGACAGGTCGCGGTCGTGAACTTCTGGTACGCCGGCTGTGCGCCGTGCCGCCTCGAGGCCGCCGATCTGGAAGCGGTGTGGCAGGACTTCAGCGATGAGGACGTCGCGTTCGTCGGCATCAACACCCGCGACCAGGCAGACACCGCTGTGGCCTTCGCGAACGAGTACGGCGTCACCTACCCCAGCCTGATCGATGTCGACACCGCCCAGGCCAAGCTCGCCTTCGCGAAGGCGGAGGCCACGCCGATCACTGCGACGCCGACGACCCTCGTGCTCGACAAGCAGGGCCGGGTCGCTGCCCGCATCATCGGCCCGATCGACGGCAAGTCGATCCTCTCCACGCTCGTCAAGGACGCCCTGGCGGAGGACTCGTGACCATCAGGGGAGCCTTGTGAACCCCGAAGCGATCATCGGCTCCGGGGCCCTCTGGATCGCGATCCCGGTCGCGATGCTCGCGGGACTCGTCTCTTTCCTCTCCCCGTGCGTGCTCCCCCTCGTTCCCGGCTACCTCGGCTTCCTCGGCGGTGCCGTCGCGCCTCGGTCGACCGCTGCTGCCGGTGCGGAAGGCGGGACGACGACGCAGACGACCGAGACCGCGACGCGAGGGCGACTCGTCGGGGGCGTGCTGCTGTTCATCCTCGGGTTCACGATCGTCTTCATCCTCTACACCGTGCTCGGCGGAACGGCCGGGGTCTTCCTGCTGCAGTGGGGCGACCTGATCACGCGCATCCTGGGGGTCGTGATCATCGCGATGGGGCTGGTGTTCCTCGGGCTCTTCGGTTTCGCGCAGAAGGAGTTCCGCTTCCACGTCGACTCGAAGGTCGGCGTCGTCGGAGCCCCGCTCCTCGGTATCGCGCTCGGCATCGGATGGGCTCCCTGCATGGGCCCGACGCTCGCGGCGATCCTCGCGCTGTCGTTCAACGCCGGTGATCCTGTGCGGGCGGGCTTCCTCGGTCTCGCCTACTCTCTCGGCCTCGGCATCCCCTTCCTGCTCGTCGCCCTCGGCTTCGGTTGGGCCACGAAGGCGATCGGTTTCCTGCGTCGGCACATCCGGGTGGTCAACATCATCGGTGGCGTGATGCTTCTCCTCCTCGGCGTGCTGATGGTCACCGGGCTCTGGACCGACATCATGTCGAGACTGACGGCGGTGATCGGCAGTGTCATCCTCCCGCTCTGACGATCCGGAGGTGGGCGCGCGACCCGATTCCCGTCCCGACAAGCCCACCCGTCCCGAGAAGAACCCCCGCACTGAGAAGGCCATGACCAAGAACAAGGGCGCCGCGAACAGCGACTCCAGCGATCCGCTCCGTCCGTCGGACCACGTCGACGGCGACGACTCGATCACCCAGCCGCGGCTCGGGTTCGTCGGCTGGCTGCGCTGGGGGTGGCGTCAGCTGACCTCGATGCGCACCGCGCTCATCCTGCTGCTCGTGCTCGCGATCGCCGCGATCCCCGGCTCGATCTTCCCGCAGCGGATGGCCGACCCGAACGGCGTCACACAGTGGGAGCGCGACAATCCCGACCTCTTCCCGGTGCTCGACGCGCTGAAGCTGTTCGACGTGTACCTGTCGCCGTGGTTCTCGGCGATCTACCTGCTGCTGTTCGCCTCGCTCGTCGGTTGCGTGATCCCGCGCATCAAGCACCACGCCAAGGCGCTGCGTGCGCGCCCGCCGCGCACCCCCGCGCGACTGCAGCGGCTCGAGGACTACCGCGCGGTCACTCGGGACCCTGCGGCAGACTCCGGCACGAAGACCGGCGATGCCGAAGCCGAGGCCGCCGCATCGATCGACGTCGCCACGAAACAGCTCAAGGCTCTCGGCTACCGTGTGGAGCGCTACGACCGCGGCTGCACGTTCTCGGTCTCCGCGGAGCGCGGCTACTGGCGCGAGACCGGCAATCTGCTCTTCCACCTCGCGCTCGTGGGGGTGCTGGTCACCGTCGGTATCGGCGGCGGGTTCTCGTACACCGGTCAGCGCGTGCTGGTGGAGGGGGAGACCTTCGCCAACACTCTCCTGGACTACGACTCGATGAACCGCGGACGCTTCGTAAGCGACGACGCGTTCTCTCCGTACTCGATGCGCCTCGACTCCTTCGACGTGACGTACCAGCCGTTCGGTGAGCCCGGCTCCGGGCAGGCCGGAGACTTCTCTGCCAACGTCACGGTGCAGGAGAACGGCGAGGAGCGCACCGGCTCCGTCAAGGTCAACGAGCCCCTCGGTGTCGCCGACGACGACGTGTTCCTCCTCGGCAACGGCTACGCGCCGACCGTGACCGTGCGTGACCCCGAGGGCAACGTGGTGTTCACCAACAGCACGCCGTTCCTTCCTCAGGACAACAACATGACCTCGCTCGGTGTGCTCAAGGTGCCGGACGGGCTTGCGGAGCAGGTCGGACTCGTCGGGTTCTTCTACCCGACCACGGGCGTGCTCGAGAGCGGTGCGTTCTTCTCCGCCTACGGCGACCTCACGAACCCGACGCTCACTCTCGACGTGTACACCGGAGACCTCGGGATCAACGAGGGGGTGCCGCGTTCCGTCTACGTGCTCGACACCACGGGGATGACCAAGCTCACGGGCCGCACCACCGACGTCGAGTCGATCGAGCTGGCACCGGGGCAGACCGCACAGCTGCCGAACGGCCTCGGCTCGGTGACCTTCGAGGACGAGTCTCCGGCCGGCGCAGCGGACGCCTCCCAGTCGGTGAAGCGCTTCGCCTCGCTGCAGATCCACCGCGACGAGTCCGGCGTGTGGGTGCTCGGTTTCGCGCTGCTCGCACTCGGCGGTCTCATGATCGCGCTGTTCGTGCCGCGTCGCCGTGTGTGGGTCAAGGCCACAGCGCACGACGGCGAGATCGCCCTCGAGTACGCCGCGCTCGCCCGAGGCGAGGACCCGACCCTCGCCGCAGCCGTGGAAGACCTCGTCGCAGGGCACGCCCGACTGCTCGACGCGGCCGGAGGCACCACGGCGCGCCCCACGATCGATGACACCGCGGACGAGTCCGCCGAGCCGGAAGCCCCGGCAACCGACACCCGGAAAGTAGACTGACACCATGCTCGAGCTCAACGTGATCTCGCCTGTCCTGCTCTGGACGGCGATCGCGATCTACGCGGCGGCCTTCGTTGCCTACGCCTTCGATCTCGCACGGCGCTCGCAGGCGACAGCCGACGCGCAGAACGTCCGCGAGTCGGTGCTCGTCGGAGCAGGTGGCGGGGGCGTCGCCGCATCCGCAGGCACGTCCGGTGCCGGTTCCGCCCCGCAGCGGTTCGTGATGGCGCGGATCGGCACCTCGCTCACGGTGCTCGGGTTCCTCTTCCACCTCGCCGCTGCGATCACCCGTGGCATCGCGGCCGGACGAGTCCCGTGGGCCAACCTGTACGAGTTCGCCATGATGGGCACGCTGCTCATCATCGCGGTGTTCCTCGTCGTGCTCACCCGCATCGACCTGCGGTTCCTCGGCACGTTCATCACGGGCCTCGTCGTGGTGCTGCTCGGCCTCGGGGCGACCAACTTCTACGTCGACGTCTCACCGCTGATGGACCCGCTGAAGAGCGTGTGGCTCGTCATCCACGTGTTCGTGGCCTCGCTCGCGACCGCGTTCTTCGCTCTCGCGTTCGCGCTCTCGGTGATCCAGCTCATGCAGTCGCGCCGCGAGCGACTCCTCGGCGAGAACGCCACGAAGACCGGTCCCGGCTTCCTCCGCACCTTCCCGAACGCGGTGCGCCTGGAGAGCCTGGCGTACATGTTCACGATCATCGGCTTCATCCTCTGGACCTTCACGCTCATCGCCGGGTCCATCTGGGCCTACTACGCCTGGAGCCGCTTCTGGGGCTTCGACGTGAAGGAGACCTGGACCTTCGTGATCTGGGTCATCTACGCCGGATACATCCACGCTCGCGCGACGCGCGGCTGGCGCGGCAACCCCTCGGCGTGGCTGGCGATCGTCGGCTTCTCGGCCGTGATCTTCAACTTCACGATCGTGAACGTCTTCTTCAAGGGCCTGCACGCCTACTCCGGCCTGAGCTGAGCTGAGCTGAGCTGACCCGTGGTGCCACCAGCGTCGCGGAGACGGCTTACTCGGGTCAGCCGCGCAGCGGGATGACCTCGGCGTGCTCGATGCCGTCCTGGTACCAGACCAGTTCGGCTTCGGTGATCCTCTCGAAAGGCTCGGGCTCGAAGGGTCGTGACTCGGCTTGTGCGAAGCGCGACCACTCGGCTCCGTCGAGGGTCTTGCCGTAGAGCACCGACAGGTGGAACGTCCAATCCTCCAGAGGCAGCTCGCCGATACGACGGAAGTCCGTGGCATCCAGTGCGGCGGTCAGCGACGAATACGCCGACACGAGCGAGGGGCTGCGGGCGAGGCGCACGATCAGGATCTGCCAGGGCACGGGGAACTCGTCGACGGCTTCGGCGATGATCTCGATCGGGCCCTGCTGCGCTGCCCACGAGCGGATCAGCTCGGTGAGTGCCTCGCGTCGCTCGGGCTCGTAGAACCCTCGCAGTGTGACGTGCCCGGTGTGCGGGCGCCGTGCCGGGATGCCGAGGCGGGAGACGGCGGCATCCTGGACATCGCGATAGACCGTGCCGACCGCCGCGGTGGGCCGGAGCACGAGGTACTGCTGTCCCTCCAGGCTCGCGAGTTGGTCGGGGGTGTCCATGAACGGCCGGCGCATGTCAGGAGCCTAGGACGCGTTGTGAGGGTGCGAAACCGGAGGCTGACACACGAACGGCCCGGTTCGTCATATTTCGACGCGCCGGGCCGGCGTGGATGGTCTTCGCTGCGGGGCGAGGAGTCAGGCCGTGGCGAGGACCGCCTTGGCCGAGGTCGTGCGCCGCAGCGTCACGGCGAGGGTCGTGGCCACGAGAGACAGCACGCCCCAGACGACCAGAGCGGCGACCGCCGAGCCGCTGGCGGTGATCAACCCCGCGAAGGCCGGAGCCGTCGGGAGGGCGGCCCCGATACCGGCGAGCCAGCCGGGCACCGTCGAGACCAGACCCGTCGCGACCGCGAGCACTCCGACCAGGGCCGAGATCCAGCGTCCGATCCCGCCGAACAGGGCGACCAGCGCCTGGTTCACGGCGGCGAACACGACACCGGCGAGCACGGCGGTACCTGCGAAGGCCCACCAGGTGCCGGCATCGTAGCTGGCCACGACCTGCACGATCAGCGACACCAGCAGTCCCTGACCCGCGCCGATCAGTGCCGCGGGAGCGAATGGCCGCAGCGTGAGCGTGGCCGACGACCGGCGAGAGGTGAGGGTGCGAGCGGTGTGGGCGCGCATCACCACGAAGGTCGCGAGTCCGCCGAACCAGAGCACCACCGCAGCGAGCAGCGGGATGGCGGTCGGGCCGAAGATCGTGTTCATCGACGAGTTCGACGACACCGGGTCTGCGATCACCGAGGCGAGAGACTTCGACTCGGTGTCGCTGAACGAGGGGAGCGAATCGGATGCCGTACGCAGCCCGCCGGCGAGGTCACCCGTACCGGTCGCCAGGGTGTCGAGCCCGGTCGTGAGCTCGGTGGCACCATCGGCGAGAGCGGTCGCTCCGCTGGAGAGCTGGGTCGCACCGGACGCGAGGCCACGGGCTCCGGCGGCCGATGCGCCGATGCCCTGGTCTGCGAGCTGAGTGAGGCCGGAGGACAGCTGGGTGGCGCCCGCACCGGCCTGCGTCAACTGCCCGGCGAGTTCCACCGAAGCCTGAGCGTCAAATGCGGTTAGACCCGCAGCCGTGCCCGTGGCCGCGCCCGCAGACTGGTTGGCGGGACCGACGAGACCCTCCGCCGAGGTCGCAAGGGCGGCGAGCTGATCGCAGAATGCCTGTGTGGCTGCCGCGGAGCAGTTCGTCGTGAGGGAATCGAGCCCTTTCGACAACTCGGAAACGCCCGTAGCGACTCCGCCGGCGAGCTGTGCAGAACCATCGGCGCCGGCCGACAGGGCATCCGGCACGAGGCCGTTCTGCTGCAGCGCGGCACCGCCGGCCGTCAGCCCGGATCCGATCTGCGCCGCACCTGCCGCGGCCTCACGCGTCTTGCCCGCGATCGTGTCGAGGCCCGAGGCGAGCGACGATGCACCCGTCCCGAGCTCGCCCGCCCCGGAGGCCAGCTTCGTGGCGCCGTCAGGGATCGCGGCGGCTCCGGTGGCGGCATCCCGCGCCCCGCTCGCGAGCTTCACCGCGCCGTCTGCCGCGTCGCCGATCTGGTCGCCGATGGTGGTGAAGCCGACCAGGATGTTCTCGGTCGTCGCCTCGGAGAGCATCGTGCCCATGGTCGACGCGGCGACATCGGCGAGCTGACCCGTGATGAGGTCGTCGGCGACGAGTCCGTCCTTCGGCGTGGTCACCGTGATGGTGGCCTGCTCGGCCTTGCCTCCGCCGTCAGAGATCGCGGTGCCGGCCGAGGTGGCGGCGGTCGAGAAGTCCTCGGGGATCGTGATGACGGCCTGGTAGGAGCCGTCGGCGAGTCCGTCGGCCGCGTCGTCCTTGTTCGAGATCACCCAGGTGAGGTTCGAGTCGAGGTCGTCTGACCCCTCCACGAGACCCGCGGCGAGCTGGCGCCCGAGCGGAGTCATCTGCCCGTCGATGGTCACAGGCTCGTCGAGATTGACGATGGCCGCGGTCATGGAGTCGAGGCGCTCCGTCGGGTTCTGCAGGGCCGCGACCAGGATGCCGCCGACCGCCGCCGGCAGCAGCAGCACGCCGAGGATGGTCAGCCACGTGATGGGCTTGCGGGAGCGCGCGCGCTCGATGGGGAGGGTCATGCGGTCACCTCGGTGGATTCTGCGGCGCTCCGGAGAGGAGCACGCGTGTCGAGAGTCTGTGCGTCGGGCCATCCGGCCTCGGCGAGGGTGGTCCGTGCCGAATCGGCGTCGGAGGCAGTGGCGAACACCGCGAGCGTGCGGGAGGCCGCGGCGTCGCGCAGCATCGCCGTCGCCTGGTCGCGCTGTCCGCCGCTCAGGCGGTCGATCCCGTCGATCACGACGATCTGCGACTTTCCGCGCAGGGCTTCGGTGAGGTCGCCGAGCGCGGCATCCGCATCGTCGACCAGCACGCAGCCGACGTGAGAGCGTACCCAGGCGGCGCGTCCGGGGAGCAGGTGCCCCGCGACTCTCAGCTTGCCGTCCGCGGGGGTCAGGCGTCCCGCGATCGTCAGGGCCAAAGCCCGGCGGGTGCGCAGGTCGCCACCGGTCGCGATCACGGCACCGCCCTCGGGGATCCGCATCGAGAGACCCTCGATGAGCGGCGCATCGGCGCTGATCTCGAGGTCGTCGGCGGCGACGATCGACCCGTCGCCCGGCCATGCGGCCAGGTGTCGTTCGCGTTCGACGGCCTCGCCCTCGACGTCGACGCGGGGGAGGACCTTCTCCAGCCAGCGCGGGAGCTCCCAGGCACGTTCGCCCAGGATCGCCATGAGCGCGGGGATCAGCGTCATCCGCACCAGGAAGGCGTCGAAGGCGATGCCGGCGGCGAGGCCGAGCGCGATCGGCTTGAGCGACGAGTCGCCCTCGGGGACGAACGCGACGAACACCGCGAACATGATGAGCCCGGCTGCGGTCACGACCTTCGCCGAGCCGGTGAAACCGCTGCGCACGGCCCGGAGCGCGGCGGCCCGCCGGGTGGCACGGTTCGGGCTCGTCGCATCCTTGTCGTGCACGAAGTCCTCGCGCATGCGGGAGACGAGGAAGACCTGGTAGTCCATGGCCAGACCGAACAGCACGCCCATCAGGATGATCGGCATGAAGCTGATGATCGGCCCGACCTTGGCGACGTGCAGCAGGTCGGCGAACCATCCCCATTCGAACACCGCCCCGACCACGCCGAAGGCGGCGACGATCGAGAGCAGGTATCCGGCCGCAGCCGTGATCGGCACCCACAGCGAGCGGAACACGATGGTCAGCAGGATCAGCGAGAGGCCGATCACGAAGATGCCGAACGGCAGCAGCGCGTTGCCGAGCTGGTCGGAGATGTCGATCCCGACGGCGGTGAAGCCGGTGACCTTGAGGTCGATGCCGAACTCGTCGAGCCACTCGTCGTGGTGGCTGCGCAGCTCACGCACGAGGTCGGCCGTCGCCGGATCGTCGGGTGCGGTCTCGGGGATGATCTGCACGATGCCGGTGTCGGCGGTCTCGTTCGGCGTCGCGAGGGCGACCTCCTTCACGCCGGGGACCTTCGCGACCGCGTCGCCGAGGTCTTCCATCAGAGTGAGCGGGTCGGTGGAGGTGACGATCGTGCCGGTGAGGATCAGCGGACCGTTGAACCCGGGTCCGAACTGCTCGCCGACGAGGTCGTAGTTCTGCCGGGCTTCGGCGTCCTTCGGCAGCACACCGGCGTTGGGGAGGGCGAGGTCGAGGCTCAGCGCGGGCACGGCCACGATCCCGAGTCCGAGGACGACGGCGAGCGACACCAGCACCGGGTGCTTCATGACGCCGCCGACCCAGCGGGCGCTGCCCTTCGCCGGGGCCGTGACGGGCTTCGGCTCCTCCGAGGCATCGGATGCCGCGCTCTTCTTCGTCTTCGGCGCCTTGACCTTCTTCGGGCGACCGACGACCTTGCCCTTCATGAATCCGAGAAGAGCGGGGGTCAGGGTGACGGCGATCGCGACGGCGACGGCGACGGCGGCGGAGGCCGCGATACCCATGGTGGTGAGGAACGGGATGCCGGCGAAGCCGAGGCCGATCAGTGCGATGAGCACGGTGACGCCGGCGAAGACGACGGCCGATCCGGCGGTACCGACGGCACGGGATGCCGATTCCTCCGGATCCACGCCCTCTCGCACCTGGTCCTGATGTCGCGCCATGATGAACAGCGCGTAGTCGATGCCGACCGCGAGTCCCAGCATGAGCGCCAGCAGCGGGGTGGTCGAGGAGACGGTGGCGAAGGCGGTCGCGGTGAAGATGCCGGCCATCGAGATGCCCACGCCGAGGATCGCGGTGAGCAGGGGGAGCCCGGCCACCACGAATGAACGGAACGTGACGATGAGCACGAGGAGCGCGATGAGGAGCCCGACCGCCTCGGTGAGGGTGACGCCGGGGATCGAGATCGCGAAGAGGTCGCCGCCGAGCGAGGTCTGCGAGCCGGAAGGAAGCACGGACTCGAGGTCGCTCACGGCCGAGCGCAGCGCATCCTTCGTCGTGTCCGAGACGTCGGTGGCCTCGCCGTCGAACTGCACGCGCACGATGGCCGCCGTGTCGTCCTCGTTGATCATGCCCTTGACCATCTCGTCATAGGGCGAGGTGGCGGCGAGCACACCGTCGAGGTCGCCCAGCTCGTCGACGGCGTCCTCGATGTGTTCCCGGTAGTCGTCATCCGTGATCTTGTCGCCGTCGGCGGCGACCACGATGAACTGCGCATTCGTGCCGCTCACCTGCGGGAACGAACGGGAGAGCTGCTCGAGACCGGCCTGCGATTCGGTTCCGGGGATGGAGAACGTGTTGTCTGTTCCCGCTCCCAGCACGAGTGCCCCGGCGCCGGCGATGCCGAGCGCGAGCAGCCAGGACACGAGGACTCGCCACGGGTGCCGGAAGGACCAGCGTCCGAGCGAGGACAGGAGTGTGGACACGCGATCCTCCGAGGGGTGCGGGGTGGATACACAGGTGTATCCGATACATAGATGTATCGTAAGGTGACCCGCCCGGCCAAGCCTGTGTGCAGGGTGTGAATCATGCGAGAGTGAAGGGTCAGGAGGTTTCGATGTCGACACCCGCAACCCGCAGCCGTGAGAACACGCGTGCCCGTCTGCTCGAAGCGGCGGCGCAGGTCTTCGCCGAGGTCGGGCTCGATGGAGCATCGGTCGAAGCGGTCTGCGAGCGAGCCGGCTTCACCCGCGGCGCGTTCTACTCGAACTTCGAGTCCAAGGACGAGCTGTTCCTCATGCTCGCCGCCAGCGTCTCCGAAGTGCGCGTGAACGCGGTGCGCACCCGCGTCGAGGAGTTGACCGCCGCCGGTGCCCTCGTCGAAGGGTGCGATCCGATCGATCTCGTGCAGCAGATCATGGAGCTCGGCGGAGACGACCGCCTCGGCGTCATGCTGCTCAGCGAGATCCGCATCCGTGCCCTGCGCGACGCGAGGTTCGGCGAGGCGTATCTCGCCCAAGAGCGCGAGATGGTCTCGAGCATCGCGCAGATCGTCGACGACATCATCTCGGCGGGTCTCCTGCGGCTGCGGCTCCCGGCCGAGATCGCCGCGCGCATGCTCATGATCATCTGGGAGGGCATGACCGTGCGAGGAGCGATGGCCGGCCAGGACGACGCGCAGCTTCGGCACTCCGGTGGCGAGGAGCTCGGCCGCCTGGTGCAGCTGCTCATCGAGCCGTAGTCGGCGTCGCCGTTCCCCGGGCCCTCGAGGTCTGACGGCTCGCTGCGAGGGAGAGCAGTGCGGCACCGGCCAGGAGCGCAGCCGTCACGAGGAACGTCACCTTCAGTGCTGCGGTGAGCGCCTCCGGAGACGCGGTCGCGATCTCTGCTGCGCCGGAGGCTGCGGCGAAGAGTGCCGCGAGCACGGAGGCGCCAGTGACGAGCCCGAGATTGCGGGACAGGCCGAGCAATCCTGACGTCACACCGCGGTGCTCTGTCGGCGTCGCACTCAGGACTCCGGTGTTGTTCGCCGCCAGGAACAGCTGGTACCCGGGGGCGAGCAGCACAGTGCCCGTGATGTATCCGATGAGCCCCCACCAGGAGGGCAGCAACGCGAGCGCGAGGGCTCCGACGACCATGGCCGAGAGCCCCGCCGTGGTCATGAGCCGCGTACCGAACCGGTCGACCGCGCGGCCGGCGATCACGCCGGTGCAGATGGAGGCGAGCGGTCCCGCGGCCATGGTCGCCCCGATCGCGGCCGGAGTGAGGTGCAGCCCTCCCGCGAGGAAGAACGGGCCGACCACGAGAGTGCTCATCATGACCGTGCCCACGATCAGGTTGAGCACGGCCCCGATCGAGAGGTCGCGATTGCGGAGCAGAGCCGGCGGCAGGAGCGCATGGGAAGCGCGGGCCTCCCGGAGGGCGAACAGAGCGGCAGTGACGATCGCGCCGCCGAGGAGCGGCATCGTCGGCCAGGATCCGTCGGCACCGGGCGAGGTCACGCCGAGCGTGTAGAAGGTGACGGCCGCCGTCAGCAGCAGCACGCCGCCGATGTCGAATCCGCGTCGGGGCCCGCTCGCCGCGGACGTATCGCGATCTGTCATGCCGGTCAGAACCGCGACCAGCACGCCGAGCGGCGCCATTGCTGCGAAGATCGCCGGCCACCCCGCCACCGTGATCAGGAGGCCGCCGAGCGCGGGGCCTGAGGCGGTGCCCACTGCGGCCGTCGTCCCCAGCAGGCCCATGACACGTCCGAGGCGCTCCGGCGCGACCATGTCGCGGGCACGGGCGAGAGGGAGCGCCATCATCACGGCAGCGCCGACACCCTGCAGAGCGCGGGCGCCGATCAGCACCCCCAGCGTCGGAGCGAGCGCGCAGAGCACGGCAGCGAGGGTGAAGATGACGATGCCGATCCCCAGGATGCGTCTTCGCCCGAGGAGGTCGCCCAGGTATCCCACCGTGAGGCTGGTCGCTGTCATCGCCAGTAGGTACGCGAGCGCCACCCACTGTGTCTGGGAGAAGGTGCCATCCAGGTCTCGGGCGATCGTGGGGAGCGCCACGTTGGCGGCGCTGGTGCCGAGGGACGCGACCAGCACGCTGAGAGCGAGCCCGGCCGTGCCTGAGCGAAGGGGGGAAGTCGTGGTCACGGTCATGTCCTCAGCATCGATCGCGTCTTCACTGAACAGCAACACGAGTTGCCGAAAGCGGGATGGCGGTGATGGGATGAGGCCATGGACGAACACGAGGCGGTCATCGACGCGACGCTGGAGCAGATCGGTCCGAGGCTCCAGGCGCTGCGCCTTCGACGAGGAACGACACTCGCCGAGGTCGCGTCGGCCACGGGTATCTCGAAGAGCACTCTCTCGCGCCTGGAGACGGGTCAGCGGCGCGCGAGCCTGGAGCTGCTCCTGCCGCTCGCGCGCATGTACCGGGTGTCGCTGGACGACCTCGTGGGCGCTCCCGAGACCGGCGACCCGCGGGTGCGGCTGCGCCCGCGGCGGGTCAACGGGCGCACTGTGGTGGCGCTCACACGCCAGCCGGGCGAGAGGCATGCGTGGAAGATCATCGTGCCTTCCGAGGCCTCGGAGCCGAAGCTCACCTCGCATGAGGGGTCGTCATGGATGTATGTGCTCACCGGACGCATCCGGCTCATCGTGGGTGACCGCGACATCATGCTCGAGGCCGGAGAGGTCGCGGAGTTCGATACACGCACGCCGCACTGGTTCGGCGCCGATGGGGAGCACGACGCCGAGATCCTCACGATCTTCGGCGCGGAAGGCGGCCACGGTCGGCGCAGCACCGACCTCGCCACGCGCCACCTCGCCGAGGTGCTCGGCGGGCGTCCGCGGTGACGTGCGACGGGGTCCTCGCCGCGGCAGTCGGCCTCAGTGTGCGGCGGTCGAGAGCTCGTAGTGGCAGCGGGCGAGGCGCGCGAGCCACCATTCGCGTCGTTCGTCCGATGCGGCGAGACGACTGAGTGCCTCCGCATCGGGTGTCACGCGGCCGACCGGGATCGAGCCGTCGACCGGGCGCAGGTCGGCCACGTCGTCGAGGAACAGCGACGCCGTGCCGAGCCCGCAGTCGTAGTCGAGTGTCGGGAGGGCCGCAGCGAGGGCGGCTCCCTGAGACAGGCCGATCGCGGTGTCCAGGGCGCTCGAGACCACGACGGGGAGCCCCGCGGCGGTGACGATCTGCAGCGCGTGAGCGATGCCGCCGAGGGGCTGCGCCTTGATCACGAGCAGGTCGGCCGCGCCGGCACGGGCGACCGCGAGCGGATCGGACGACTTGCGCACGCTCTCGTCGGCGGCGACCGGGATGCCCATGTACTTCACGCGCCTGCGGAGATCCGCCAGCTCCGGCACCGTCGCGCAGGGCTGCTCCACGTACTCCAGGTCGTACTCGCCCAGCGCATGCACGGCGTGCTCGGCCTCGTCGACGTTCCAGGCTCCGTTCGCGTCGACCCTGATGCGGCCCTCGGGGCCCATCGTCTCGCGCACGGCGCGAACGCGCGCCACGTCGTCGGAGAGGGTCTGCCCCGGCTCGGCGACCTTGACCTTCGCTGTGCGGCATCCGGGGAATCGCGCCAGCAGCTCGGGCACGCGCGACGCCTCGATCGCGGGCACCGTGGCGTTCACGCCGATCCGATCCCGTAGGGGTTCCGGCTGCTCGCGCCATGCGAAGTCGATCGCGGCCGCGAGCCATGTGGCCGCCTCCGCGTCTTCGTACTCCACGAACGGTGAGAACTCCGCCCACCCCTCCGGCCCCTCGAAGAGCAGTGCCTCCCGCACGTCGACGCCGCGGAAGCGACTGTGCATCGGGAGGGCGACGACCCTGGCCGAGTCGAGCAGGTCTGAGAGCGGCGGGATCATGTCAATCGTTCTCCAGGATCTTGGGGAGATGCCCCAGTTCGTTGAGGCGGCGGATGAGGCGTGAAGCGAGTGGTCCTCTGCTCAGTGAGAGCAGATAGAAGCGGGGACCGTCTTGCGCCTGGCGGAGCAGCCCGCGATCGAGGAGTGCGCGGATGACCCGGGAGCGTTGGGAGGCGGTGCCGGGGATCACCGATTCGAGATCGCCGGCCTTCACGACGCCGGCCGCGAGAACCGCGCGTAGCACCGTCTCATCGGCGCGGCTGAGGACCCCGTCCCGCGTCAGCTGCGTCAGCGCCGGGCCGACGAGCGCCGCCTCGACGAACTCATGGTCTTGTAGCTGGACGAGTCGGGCGAGGTCGTCGCGGATGCCCCGTGCGAAGAAAGTGATCCACGAGACGGTTCCCTCGTCATCCAGCGCATCGGCGGATTCGAGGGCCGCGATGTAGGCCGACCGATCGTTGCCGAAGACCGCGGCCGGATTCAGTGCGCTGTAGCCGCGCGTGGCGAATACCGTCTTGCGGAGCATCGCATACGTGAAGAGACGGGACACGCGTCCGTTGCCATTGCGGAACGGGTGAATCCATACGAAGCGGTGATGTGCGAGCGCGATCTGCATCATCTGCTCGTGCATCGGACGGTCATGGTTCGCGAAGGCGAGCAGGTCTGAGATCTCGGCGTGCACCGTCACCCAGGATGGAGGCACGTGGCCCGAACCGGAGATGGCCACATCTTGCTCCCGGTAGGCCCCCGGGGTGGGATCCCCTTCTCTGATGAGCCCGTCGACGGTGCGTGCGTGCAGATCTCGAACGAGCCCATGTGTGAGCGGAAGGGAAGGATCGAGGGTGTCGAGGTATCGCACTGCCTCGACGATGTTGGAGATCTCGCCGAGGTGATCATCGAATGATCGCGCTTCTGCCGCGCCGATGGTCTCGACGGCTTCGTACACGGTTGTGTGATTGCCTTCGATGCGCGCGGAGATCACGCTCATCACCGTGTCGAAGAGGAGATGCAGTTCGGTGACGATCTCACGGTGAGTCGTGCCGGTGCCGATGTCGGCGCGGAGCCGCTCGACTTCGAAGAGGAGCGGCACGAGGTCGGAATCGAATGCAGGCTGCGGGAGTCGATAGAGGTTGTTCATCGATGCTCCTTCGATCCACTGCGAACTTCTTTGATTGTGTCAGACTTATTGCCGAAGGTGCGGTCAAGAACCTTGATTCAGACGGGATCTGACGAGTTTCTCCTCTCTAGGAATTTGCGCCTGCATCGCAGGCCTTCTTGCGCGTGAGGCCCGATCTCACCCGCTGCACGTCAGGCCAGGTGTTTCTGCAGCTCGCCCATCCGCTCGGTGGGAATGAACCCGAGAAGCGTGTTCACGGCGAGCATGTGTGCGTTCGATTCCGCGTTGTACGTGTAGACGGCAGGTGCGTGAGGAGCTCGGTGCTGCAACAGGCGGAGGTTCGCGATCTTCACCGCCGTGCCGAGGCGGTGGCCGCGGTCGGCCCGGCGCACGAGCGTGCCCCATTGGTACGCATTGCCGTCGTCGCCCGATACGACGAGCTGGGTGTAGGCGGCGACCTGGCCCTCCGGCGTCAGCGCGACGGTGCCGATCGGAAGACGGTTCTGCCGGACGAGGAGCTCCTCCTGCTCGCGGATGCTCTCCACGTCGGGCTTCGCGGGTGCGATGTCGAGATCGCCGCTGGGGGCTTCGGTATCGATCGAGGCGTCGAGGATCGCCCAGCCTTCGACGACGTCGACCGGCACCGGTCCGATCCAGCTCCGGACCGAGTAGCCCCGGGTCGCCGCAGCGATGTCGGCGTCGATCCGGTCGAGCACCTCGAGGTCGAGCGGGAGTGCGAGCCGGTTCTGCACGTCCCCGAGCGCGAGCGCGTAGCCGTGGCGGCGGGCGAACTCGCGACCGGGTGCGCCCTTGCCGTCGGATCCGAGCTCGTACGGCCACGAGGTGTCGCCCTGCGCGGTGGTGCGTCCGGCCTCGGCGGCTTCTGCCTCGAGGAAGGCCAGGGCGGTGCTGCCGACTCCGCGCCGTCGATGCGCCGGCGGCACGTGGACGGCGAGGTGCGCGACGTGTGTGTTGTCCTTGAGGGGGAGTGCGAGGCCCGCTGCGCCGACGACAGTGCCGTCGTCGCGCAGCAGGAGGGGGCGTCGCTCGAGAGTCTGGGACTGCTGCTGCATCGCGTTGCGCGTCTCCTCGCGGGACCAGACCGGGATGTCGGATCCGCGGTCGGCACGTTCGGCGGCTGCATAGGCATCCCACCAGGCGTCCACCTCCGCGGTGTCGAACGGGTCGATGCGCGTGATCTCGAGCGTCATGACTCCACGCTACTTCCCCCTTCCCGTCCGCCCCGGGACTGTCCGAAACGTACGCTGGACAATAGTGTGTGACGCACAGTAATGTGGGCTGCATGAACGAGACGCTCGACACGCACCTGCAGGAGCTGCGGCGCGGCACCGTGGTGCTGGCCTGCCTGCAGCTGCTGCGCACGCCGGGCTACGGCTATTCGCTGCTCGACCAGCTCGAGAAGCGCGGCTTCGCGACGGATGCGAACACCCTGTATCCGCTGCTGCGCCGCCTGGAGAAGCAGGAGTACCTCACGAGCGAGTGGAACACCGAGGAGGCGAGGCCGCGCAAGTTCTACCGCACCTCGGACGCCGGCATCCGCCTCGCCGACACCCTCACCGACGAATGGCGATCGCTCACCACGGCGATCGCGTCCCTCACTGCAGAGGAGAACTGACATGACCACCACAGCCACGCTCACCGAGCGGTACATCAGCGCCACGATCCGCAGTCTTCGGCCGGATGCGCAGGACGATGTCCGCGCCGAGCTCGAAGCCTCCATCGCCGATGCGGTCGAGGCGCGAGTCGAGCAGGGTGAGGCGCCAGAGGCCGCCGAGCGCGCGGTCCTCACCGATCTCGGCGACCCCGGGGTGTTGGCTGCCGGGTATGCGGATCGCCCTCTGCACCTCATCGGCCCCCGTTACTACCTGACCTGGTGGCGGCTGCTCAAGCTGCTGCTGATCATCGTTCCGGCCTGCGCCGCCGTGGGTGTCGCGATCGCGAAGTTGATCGAGGGGGCACCGGTCGGAGACGTGATCGGCGCAATCGTCGCTGTCACCCTCTCGGTCGTCGTTCACGTGTGCTTCTGGGTGACGCTGGTGTTCGTCGTGCTCGAGCGCACCGGTGCCGACACGGGGGAGAAGTGGGGCGTCGACCAGCTGCCCGTGCCGACCGAGAACGGCGCCGCGCGCAGCGACATGATCGCCACTCTCGTCTTCCTCGGCATCGGCGTCGCCGCGGTGGTGTGGGATGCGACCCGCGGGTTCTTCCCGACCGGCGGCGATCCGATCCCGATCCTGAACTCCGGGCTCTGGCCGTGGGGGATGACCGTGCTCCTCGCCATCATGCTCGCCGACGCCGTCCTGGCTGTCGCCGTGTACCGCCGACGCCGGTGGACGGTCGGTCTCGCCGTCGTCAACACGGCGCTCTCGATCGCGTTCGCCACCTGGGCGGTGACACTTCTCGTGCGGGACGAGCTGCTGAACCCGGAGTTCGTGCAGTTCGTGTTCGCCGACAACGGGGTGGACGCCGACACGTTGCGCATCCTCGCGGCAATCACCGGAGTCGGCATCATCGCCGTCCAGACCTGGACCATCATCGACGGCTGGATGAAGGCCTGGCGCGCTCGCCGCGGGCGCGAGGAATAGGCTGGATGCCGTGACCACCGCATTCGTCTCCGACCTCTTCGACCCGGCCGAATGGGTGCTCGCGCCCGGTGCTGAGGACTACACCGACATCACCGCGCACGTCTCACGTGACGGCGGAGTCGCACGCATCGCGTTCAACCGGCCGGAGGTGCGCAACGCGTTCCGTCCGCACACCGTGGATGAGCTCTACCGCGCGCTCGACATCGCTCGGCAGGATGCGCACATCGGTGCGGTGCTGCTCACGGGCAACGGCCCGAGCCCGAAGGATGGCGGCTGGGCGTTCTGCTCGGGCGGTGACCAGCGCATCCGCGGTCGCGACGGCTACAAGTACTCCGACACGGAGACCGCGATCGTCGACGGCGCGGGCCGTGCCGCCGTCGGCCGTCTGCACATCCTCGAGGTGCAGCGGCTCATCCGCTTCATGCCGAAGGTCGTCATCGCGGTCGTGCCCGGATGGGCGGCCGGCGGCGGACACTCCCTGCACGTGGTCTGCGACCTCACGATCGCCTCCGCGGAAGAGGCGCGTTTCAAGCAGACGGACGCCGACGTGGGCAGCTTCGACGCCGGCTACGGCTCCGCCTACATGGCCCGCCAGACGGGGCAGAAGTTCGCCCGCGAGGTGTTCTTCCTCGCCGAGGAGTACTCCGCCCAGCGTGCGTACGAGATGGGCGCGGTGAACCGCGTGGTGCCGCATGCCGAGCTCGAGCGCGAGGCGCTGAAGATGGCGCGCACGGTGCTGACCAAGTCGCCGACGGCGATCCGCATGCTGAAGTTCGCCTTCAACGCCGTCGACGACGGGCTGGTCGGCCAGCAGGTCTTCGCGGGAGAGGCCACCCGCCTCGCCTACGGCACCGACGAGGCCGTCGAGGGTCGCGACTCGTTCCTCGAGAAGCGCGACCCCGACTGGTCCTCCTTCCCCTGGCACTACTGAGTCGGAGACCCGCATGACCGCCCTGATCCCCACGGATGCCGAAGATCCGGTTCTGCTGCGGGAAGCCCTGCGGCGTGCGCTCGACGGGGGCCCTGCTCTGGGACTCGGGATGGTGGACGGCGCCCCGGAGAACGTGGCGGACGGCCTCGCCGCCGTGATCGCGACGTCGGGATCGAGCGGCATCCCGAAGCGGGTCGCCCTGAGCGGGGAGGCCCTGCGGGCGAGTGCCGAGGCCACGGCGGCGCGCATCGGCAGCGGACGCTGGCTGCTCGCGCTGCCGGCCGGCTATGTCGCGGGGCTTCAGGTGCTGGTGCGGTCGATCCTCGCCGACACGCGACCGGCACGGATCGAGGGCCGGTTCTCGCCGGTGTCGTTCGCCGAGGCGACTCTCGAGATGCTGCGGCCGGCGTCGAACGCGGGGATCCCCGACCTGTACACCTCCCTCGTCCCCGCTCAGGTCGCGACCCTGCTCGACGCGGCGGATGACACCGCCGTCCGGGCGGCACTGCAGGCCTATCGGGCGATCCTGGCGGGCGGCCAGGCCCTCCCGGAGCCGCTGCGGGAACGGGCGGCCGACCTCGGTGTGCGACTGGTGCGCACCTACGGTTCGACCGAGACCAGTGGGGGATGCGTCTACGACGGTGTGCCCCTCGACACGGTCGGCGTGCGGACGGTCGACGGTGAGCTGCGCATCGCCGGTCCCATGCTCGCCGAGGGGTATCTCGGCGACGGGTCGCTGACCGCCCGCACGTTCGTGCGCGATGAGCACGGCATCCGCTGGTACCGCACGGGCGATCTCGGCCTCGTCGAAGACGGTGTCGTCCGTGTGCACGGCCGCGCCGACAACGTGATCGTGTCCGGGGGGATCAACATCTCCCTCGACCGTGTGGAGCGGATCGTCCGCCGGATCGCGGGCCTTCATGAGGCCGTGGTCGTCGGCGTGGAGGATGAGCGCTGGGGCGAGGCGTCCGTGATCGTCGCGGCTCGGGGCGAGGTGCTCCGCCGCAGCGAGTCGGAGCAGCTCGCGCACGCTCGCGACGCCGTCGAGGACGAACTCGGCAAGCACGCCCGTCCCGTCCGGCTGATCATGGTGGACGAGATCGAGGTGCTCCCCTCGGGCAAGCCCGACCGCGAGGCCATCCGTCGCATGGTCGCCGACCTGCACTGAGCGCACGCTCTGCCAGACTGGGCCGCATGGCCTCGTACACGCATGGACATCACGAATCCGTCCTCCGCTCGCACAACGTGCGCGACATCGCGAACTCCGCCGAGTACCTTCGCCCGCACCTCACCGCCACGACCCGTCTTCTCGACGTGGGTGCGGGGCCGGGCAGCATCACGGCCGATTTCGCCGGCATCGTCGCGCACGTCACGGCCACCGAGATCGATGAGAGCGCCCTGTCGCTCTCGCAGGGACTCGTGGCCGAGCGCGGGCTCACCAACCTCTCGTTCTCGATCGAGGACGTGCACGCGCTGAGCTTTCCCGACGACTCGTTCGATGTCGTGCACGCGCACCAGGTGCTCCAGCACGTCGGCGACCCGGTGACGGCCCTGCGCGAGATGCGCCGCGTCGCCGTTCCCGGGGGGATCGTCGCCGCGCGAGACGCGGACTACGCGGGCTTCCTCTGCTTCCCGGAACTGCCGGAGCTCGATCGCTGGCTCACCCTGTACCGCACGGCGGCACGGGCCAACGGCGGGGAGCCGGATGCGGGACGCCGGCTGCTGTCCTGGGCGCGCGCCGCGGGATTCACGGACATCACCGCGACGGCATCCACCTGGTGCTACGCGTCTCCCGCCGAGCGGGCCTGGTGGGGCGGCATGTGGGCCGACCGCATCCTCGAGTCGGCGCTCGCGCGGCAGCTCGTCGACAGCGACATGGCGACGCGGGCCGATCTGCAGGAGATCAGCGACGCCTGGAAGCGCTGGGCCGACGACGGTGACGGGTGGTACCTGGTGCCGCACGGCGAGATCATCGCCCGGGCCTGACACGGCGGAGATACATCCCGCGACGGATGCCCGCGGCCAGGCCCTCGCGTAGCGTGGGGGAGTGATCCGCCCGCTCTCCCGCACCGCGCTGATCCTCGACATCGTCGGGGCGGCGCTGCTGTTCCTCGTGCTCGTACCGACTTCGCTCGTGTTCTACGGGCCGGGGACGGGCAACGACGCGATCGGGGGGTTCGCGGTCGTGGGTGTCTTCATCGCGAGCGTGCTGATGTGCGGTGGCGTCGCGATCGGCCGGCTCGCCCCGGGGTGGGCCCTCGCCGCTGCGTGGGCCGGTGCCGTGCTGCAGATGCTGTCCGGCTTCGGGCCGCTCCCGGTGAACTTCGCGATCCTGCTCGTGCTCTACGCCACCTCGGCGTGGGGCACGCGCCGCGTGCTCTGGTGGGGCTTCGGATCCGCGTTGTTCGGAGGGTTCGTCGCGGCCGTCTTCATGATCATCGTGAACGGCGTCGCCTTCGGAACCGGGTCCGGCTGGGAGAAGGTCACCGCGGGCACGCTCCTCCTCGTCGTCTCGGTCATGGCGCTCGGGTTCGCCTGGGTGTGCGGACTGCTGTGGCGTGTGGTGCTGCGCGCTCGCGGCACCAGGTCGGCTCAGCTGCAGGCGGAGGCGCTCGCCGCGGAGGAGCAGGAGCGCGTGCGCATCGCGCGCGACATGCACGACGTGGTCGCGCACTCGCTCGCGGTCGTGATCGCGCAGGCCGATGGCGCCCGATACGCCGCCGCCGTGAAACCCGAGGTCGCGACCGAGGCACTCGGGACCATCGCCCAGACGGCACGCGGCGCTCTGAGCGACGTGCGGATGCTCCTCACGCAGCTGCGGCACCGGCAGGGCGACGGTCCGCAGCCCACGCTCGCCGATCTCGAAGCGCTGTTCGCGCAGGTGCGACAGGCGGGCATCGAACCGCGGGTCACGGTCGATCCGACGCCGCCGGGGGAGCCGCCCGCCGCCATCCAGCTCGCGGTCTACCGCATCCTGCAGGAAGCACTCACGAACGCGATCCGACACGGCGACGGCGCGGTCGACGTGAACCTCGCCTGGCTGCCGGATCGCGTCGACGTCGACGTGCGCAACACGGTCACGGGCGAGGCGACCGTCGCGCCGGGCGGACACGGAGTCATCGGCATGCGTGAACGCGCGCAGCTCGTCGGCGGTAGTCTGCAAGCCGAGCGCCGAGGGACACAGTTCGTCGTCCACGCCACGCTCCCGATCGGAGTCTCCGAATGATCAGAGTCGTGCTCGTCGACGACCAGGCGCTCTTCCGTGCCGGCATCCGGATGCTCGTCGCCTCCCAGCCCGACCTCGAAGTGGTGGGGGAAGCCGGCGACGGGAAGGAGGCGCTCGACGTCGTCCGCATGACCCGGCCGGACGTGGTGCTGATGGACATCCGGATGCCCGTCATGGACGGGCTCACCGCGACCGCCGAGATCCTGGCACGCCCGGAGCCGCCGCGCATCGTCATGCTCACCACGTTCGACCTCGACGAGGCGGCGGCGCGGGCCATCCGTCAGGGGGCGAGCGGCTTCCTCCTCAAGGACGCCGACCCCGAGTTCCTGCTCGCCGCGATCCGCACCGTGCACTCGGGGTCGAGTGTGATCGCCGCCTCGGCGACGCGCGACCTGTTCGAGCACTTCGCCGAGGCACCCAAACCTGTGCCCGCGCAGTACACCGACCTCACGGACCGTGAGCGGGAGATCTTCGCGCTCGCCGCCCGCGGGCTCTCGAACTCCGAGATCGCCGCTCGCGAGTATCTGAGCGAGGCGACCGTGAAGACGCACATCAGTCGCATCCTCAGCAAACTCGCGCTGCGCGACCGCGTGCAGCTGGTGGTCTTCGCCTTCGAGCACGGCCTCGCCTGATCCCCTGCGCGCTCCGGGGCGCCCCGCAGATCATCCTTGCGATGTATGCGGAAGGGTCCCCGGGAGCGATGACCCGCGCGGGGCCGCGGAAATAACGTCGGAGTCATGGAGATCACGACCACCGACCTCGGGCTCGCCGCCCGCGTCCAGCACCTGAAGAAGACCTACGGCTCCGGCGAGGGCACCGTCCGTGCGCTGGACGATGTGAGCGTCGGCATCCGCCGTGGGCAGTTCACCGCGATCATGGGGCCGTCCGGTTCCGGTAAGTCCACCCTGATGCACATCATGGCGGGACTCGACAGTCCCACCGAAGGACGTGCCTGGATCGGAGACACCGAGATCACCGGCCTCGGTGACATTGACCTCACGATCCTGCGGCGTCGACGCGTCGGCTTCATCTTCCAGGCGTTCAACCTGGTCCCGACGCTCGATGCGCTCGGCAACATCATGCTTCCGTTCGAGCTCGACGGTCGTCGGCCGAGTGCGATCGAGCGGGCGCGCATCGACGGACTTGTCGAGACGCTCGGGCTCGGTTCGCGGCTCGCTCATCGTCCGCACCAGCTGTCCGGCGGTCAGCAGCAGCGCGTGGCGATCGCCCGCGCCCTCGCCACCGCACCGGATCTGGTCTTCGCCGACGAGCCCACCGGAAACCTCGACTCGAAGACCGGGCGCGAGGTGCTGCGACTGCTCGCCACTGCGAGCCGCGAGCACGGCCAGTCCATCGCGATGGTCACGCACGACGCGATCGCCGCGAGCCACGCCGACCGCGTGCTCTACCTCGGCGACGGCCGCATCGTCGCCGACCACCCGCGCCAGAGCGCCGAGGAGATCTCGGCCTACATGCTCGCCGCCGAGGTGGCGGCATGACCGCCGTCGCCACGGTCGTCCCCGAATCGCGGGCGACCGGCCCTCGGCTGGCGTGGCTGCGCGATCGGGGGATGGGCGCGAGCATCCTGGTCGCTGCGTTGTCTGCCGCGTTCGGTGTGCTCCTCGTCGAGATCACCGCCTACATCGGCGCCGTGCTGCAGGCCGACCCCTTCATCGGTGACAGCGGGACGCTCGCCTTCGTGGTGGCCCTGCTGTCGGTGCTGCTGACCGTGGTCGCGATGTATGTCGCCGCCATCGTCACCGCGAACACCTTCTCGACGATCATCGCCGGACGCACCCGTCAGATCGCGCTCATGCGTCTGATCGGGGCGACCGCGCGTTCGCAGCGGTCGGAGGTCGGAAAGCAGGGACTCGTCGTCGGGCTTCTCGGCGCGGCGATCGGTCTGCTCGCCGGCCTCCTGCTCGCGGTGATCGGGGTGCAGATCGGCGGGCAGCTGATCGACAACGCCCCCTCCGACTTCTCGCTCGCCCAGCCGTTCGTGGCGCTGCCGGCGATCGGTGTCGCCCTCACCACCTGGGCGGCGGCGTGGGCGGGCTCCCGGCGCGTGCTGTCGGTGACCCCGCTGCAGGCACTCGGCGGTTCGGTCGAGCGCACGCACGACGAGGTCTCCGGCAAGGCGGGGCGGCACATCGGCGCCTGGGTGCTGCTGATCGCCGGCGCCGCGCTCCTGGTGGGGGGCGTGCTGGTCGGACTCCTCACGCCGCTCGGCGTCGTGGTCGCCTTCTTCGGGGGCGTGCTCTCGTTCACGGGCCTCGCTCTCGGATCCGTCCTGTTCATGCCGCCGGTCCTGCGCCTGGTGGGACGCATGTTCGGGTCGAGTGCGACCGCGCGCCTCGCCGCCGAGAACGCACTGCGCTACCCGGAGCGCTCGTCGCGGATGGCGATCGGCGTGGTGATGGGGGTGACCCTGGTGACGATGTTCGCCGTGGCCCTCGAATCGGCCAAGCGTCTGATGATGAGCCAGGTCACGGGCGAGGTCCCGGAGGAGTTCTTCGCCCCGATGGATGCGTTCGCTGCGGTGATGATGGTGCTGGTCGCCGTCTCGGCCGTGATCGCCGCGGTCGGTCTGGTGAACCTGCTCACGATCGGGGTGGTGCAGCGGCGCCGGGAGCTGGGACTGCTGCGCTCGATCGGTCTGTCCAACCGCCAGGTGCGACGGATGGTGCTGCTCGAAGCCACGCACATCACGGTCGCGGCGACTCTGACGGGGCTCGTGCTGGGCGTCGCGTACGGCTGGATCGCCGCGCAGTCGCTGCTGGGCTCGGTGCCGACGCTGCCGGAGTTCACCCCGGCGGGGCTCGTGGCTCCGCAGATCCCGTGGATCCCGGTCGCCATCATCGTCGTCGCGACGGCGGTGCTCACGCTGGTGGCGGCGGCGACGCCCACGAGGTTGGCCACCAGGGTGGCTCCGGTCGAGGCGCTCGCAGCGGATTGACGCCTCTAGGCTGGTCGGATGCCGTCGCCGTTCGATCAGTCCACGTACCAGGTCCGCCTCGACTGGGGCACTGCGGGGCTCGCCCGTCTCGCCACCGCCGATGTCGTCGTGGTCGTCGATGTGCTGCGGTTCTCCTCCACGGTCATCGATGCCACGGCCTCGGGTGTCACCGTCGCACTGGAAGAGGCGCAGCGCTGGTCCCGCAACGGTGCAGCCGTGGTCGCCGCGGCCTCCACGGACTCGACGGTGCTCGTGGGAGGCATCCGCAACGCGGCGGCTGTCGCGCGGGCGGTGCAGACCATCCAGGAACGACGGCAGGCACGCACTTCGGTCGCCGTCATCGCGGCGGGTGAGCTCGACTCCGCGGGGACGTTGCGGTTTGCGGTCGAGGACCAGCTCGGAGCCGGAGCGATCGTGTCGGCGCTCTCTGCTCGGGGCATCGATCACACGGCTCCGGATGCTGCGGTGGCCGCGGAGGGCTTCCATGCTCTCCGCGGCGCCGTGCGGCACATGGTCGGTGCGAGCGGTTCCGGCCGCGAGCTCGCCGACGGAGTCATGGCGACCGCCCGCATCGAAGCGTCGGGACTGGTGCCGACATCGGTGGCGGACGCCGCCGTGCTCGACGCGGTCGATCTCGTACCGGTGCTGCGCGACGGATCGTTCACCCGTTTCGAGTGACGCCCGCTTCGGGTGCGGTTATTCCGCCGGATGCCGCGGGGCGGGCGCTGCTTCGGTTCGAGGCACGTAGGGTCGTGGCATGAGGTACCTTCCCGCTGTCGTCGTCGATGTCGTGCTCGTGCTGATCTTCGCCGCGATCGGCCGCGCCTCCCATGACGAGAACCCTGCCGGTTTCCTGCTCACGGCGTGGCCCTTCCTGATCGCCCTGCTCATCGGGCATCTCCTCGCCGCGCTGCTGCCCGGTCGGCCACGCCGCCCCTGGTCCGTGCTGTGGGGTGCCGTGGTCTGGATCGTGACGGTCGCGGGAGGAATGCTCATCCGCGTGCTCAGCGGCGACACCGCCGAGGTGCCGTTCATCATCGTGGCGACCCTCGTGCTCGGGGCCTTCCTGGTCGGCTGGCGCGCGATCACCGCGCTGCTGCGTCGCCGGCGCAATTCCCCCGATGCGGCGGAGGCCACGCGGTCCGAAAGCCTCGACGAGCCGAACGACTGAGTCGCCGTCAGCGCGGCATCTGCGCAGCGAGGCGCACGTCGGTCGAGATCTCGCGTCGGGTCCAGGCGAACAGATGCCGGGAATCGAACGTCCGCGAGCAGCGCGCGCACGATGTGGGTCTCGTGGGGCGACGGTGCCGGTAGGTCACGTGCCCCGCGGGGCAGCTGCCCACCCAGGGCGCGAGCTCCACGGCCGTCTCACCGTGATGGGTCGTGCCGCCGACGTAGCCGAGGTCGCGGGCGACGTGCTTCCATACCGGTCCATGCGCTGCCGCGTGGCCGGCGAGGGCGTGCGCGACCTCGTGCAGCAGCACCTGGTGGATGTCGTCGTCTTCGAAGCGTGCGGCGAGGTAGCGCGACACGGTGATGCGCTTCTTCGTGTAGTCGCATTGGCCGGCCCGACGCTTGGCATTGTCGAAGCCGAAGGACCAGCTGTCGTCGAGATGCAGCGTGATCAGTGCTTCGCCCCAGACGCGCACACGGTCAAGTTCCGCCATGCGATCAGGCTAAGCCATGCCGCCGACATCGTCGCGGCACGGGGTCAGCCCGCGATGAGCTGCGGCGGGCGACGCCGCTCGACGGCCTCGATGGCCAGGAGCGCGGTCTCGAGCTCGCTGTCCTGCGCGCCGGACTCACGGCGAAGGAACAGCGACTGCTTGAAGCTCTCCCTGGCGGTCTCGTAGTCGCCCGCGTCGTAGGCGTTCTTGCCGTGGTGCTGATAGGCGAAGGCGGCGATCGACAGCCAACGCTGCCCTTCCGCCTCGGTCGCGCAGGTCGAGAGCTCCTGTTCGGCCGCGGCATGCGCGCCACGGTACTGCAGGATCGTCGCGTGCAGCACGCGGGCGCGCAGAACGTCCTTGCGAGTGCCGGCCATGCGTGCCTGGCGCACCGTCTCATCTGCCAGATCGAGCGCCTCGTCGAGGCGGTCGAGCACCTTCAGCAGCCACACGCGCTCCAGCAGAGCGGGCAGGCTGCGCTGCGAATCGATCTCCGCGAGACGTGTCTCGCACTCATCGAGATCGACCTTTTCGCGGAGGGTCTCCTGGTCGTATCCCCGGATGAAACTCATTGCTCTCCTTCCGCAGCGTCCCCCCTCAGTCTGCCTTCCGGTCGCGGGCTCGTGGGGGCGGCGCGCCCTGGTCGCGGCATCCTGTCCTCGACACGCCGTCGCCCCGCTGCGTCGGTTCTTCCCGGGGTGCCGGATGACCGCGTCGTGGCTCAGCGCAGGAAGAGCGAAGCGTCCGGCCGAGGGGAGGCGACGGCGTCGACGTCGGTGACGATCCGTGCGCCCTGAACGAACGCGTCGACCTCTGCACCCTGCGCGATCTTCGCGGGGTGGGGACCCGCGGCCAGGATGCGCGGCAGCCACTCCGTCGGCAGGGGAGTGGCCGAAGCGGCGATGACGAGGTTCCCGAAGCGTCGCCCCTTGAGCACCTGGGTGTCGGCGAGGATGCCGATCTCGGGGAGTACGTGCGCGATCGTCGCGGCCTGACGGCGGGCGAACGCGAGCCCGGGACCGTCGGCGACGTTGACGAGGAGCACGCCGTCGGTCGACAGCAGCTCCGACAGCTCGCGGTAGAACTCGACGCTGGTGAGGTGGGCGGGCGTCTGCGCCCCCGAATACACGTCGGAGACGACGAGGTCGCACTGCGCCCGCAGCGCGCTCGGCAGCTTCGCGACACCCTCGCGGGCATCACCGATCCTGATCCGGATCGGTGCGCCCTTGGGCAGCGGGAGGTGCTCCCGCACCAGCTGCGCGAGCGGGGCTTCGAGCTCGATGACTTGCTGACGCGAGCCCGGGCGCGTGGCCTCGATATAGCGGGGGATCGTCAGTGCACCGGCACCGAGGTGCACGGCCGTCAGCGCACCCGGTGCGAGCTGGTCGATCACCGCTCCCATGCGCACGATGTACTCGAAGTGCAGGTGCGTCGGGTCGTCCAGGTCGACGTGCGACTGCGGGGTGCCGTCGACGATCAGCTCGAAACCGCTCGTGAACTCCGACGGAATGATGCTGGCGATGCCGCCGTGATCGAGTCGGGTCTGGGGGTGCTCGGTGTCTCGCGATCTCGTCCGGCCCATGGGCACGAGCCTACGCGCTGGGGGCACAGCGTCAGCGCTGCCTGCCGTTCGCGCAGGTCTCCTGCTCCGCCGTCTGCCCGGAGATGGCGGAGTCGAGCGTCGCGCGCGGCACCGGAGCCTCCGTCGCGGGGGCGTCGGTCGCGGGATCCGTCGCCGGAACCTCCGCCTCGGCGCCCGGTGCCGGTTCGACGAGCTCGACGCCTCCGTTGTTGCTGACATCGCCGGTGAGCTGCACGGGCTGGCCCGCCTTCAGGGCGTCCCAGATGGTGGCCGCGGCGTCGCGGTTCGGGATCACGCGGTCGGAATCGTCGGGGTCGGCGAACACCGGGTACTGCAGGAAGACGAACTCCGAGAACGGCACATCCTTGACCGACAGTGCGAGCTGGGCGAGCCGGACCGGGTTGGCCAGCTTGTCGCTCGGGTCGATGTTGTCGACGACGGTGTTCGCGAGCCCCAGCACCTTGCCCGGGTCGGAGAGCACCTCGTCGCTCATGATCTTCTTCACCAGACGAGACATGTACTGCTGCTGGTTCGACACCCGTGCCATGTCGCTCTCGTCGCCGACGCCGTGCCGCGTGCGGATGAACTGGAGCGCCTCGTAGCCCGAGACCGTGCGCGGTCCCGGCTCCCAGTCGATGGCCGTCTGGTCGTCGCGGATGCCCTCGCCACCGATGCACACCTCGACCCCGCCGATGGCGTCGGTGACGTCGATCACCCCGTCGAAGTCGATCTTGGCCGCGAAGGGGATCTCCACGCCGGTGAGGTCGGTGACGGTCTTCGCCACGCATGAGATGCCTGCGCGCTGGAAGATCGAGTTGATCTGGGTCTTGCGCGTCGCCGAGGCGACGGAGCCGTCGGGCAGGGTGCACTCGGGGGTCTCGAGCATCAGGTCGCGGGGGAACGAGATCACGGTGACCTTGCGCGGTTCCGCCGACACATGCACGAGCAGGTTCACGTCGTTGAGGATCCCGCCGTCCGCTTCCGAGCAGCGCTCGCCCAGCAGGCCCGTCGACACTTCGCCGCACTCGTCGGTGCCGATCAGCAGCACGCTGAACTCGCCGGGGAAGGCGCTGATGGAGGGGGGTTCGACCTCGGGAGCGTCTTCCAGCGTGACGGCGCCCTCGTTGAAGCGGTTGAAGTAGTCGGTCACGACGAACGCGGCGACAGCGATCGCGGAGACCAGCACGACACCCAGCGTGATCCCGGCGATCTTGAGGAATCCTCTGGCGGGCCCGGGGGAGGGGAGCGTCGCGTGGCGGGCGACCGTCGAACGGTCCTTGTCAGGGGTGCGGCGAACCATCCGGGGAGCCTACCGGGGGAACCTGATGTTACGGCCGCATGACGATTGTGAGAGGAACTTGCAGGTAATTAGTTAGTCGTGGATACTTTTTCCTAACCCCCGGTGAGTACCCGATGCTTGCCAGGACTTTTCAAAGAGGAGATCCCCGCAATGCACAAGCGCATTCTCTCGGCCGTGGCGCTCGGCGCCGTGGCCACGCTCGCCCTCGCCGGCTGCGCCGGCGGCACCGACGCCGCCTCCACCGACGGCAAGGGCCAGGAGCTCACCGTCTGGATCATGAAGGGCACCAACCCCGACGCCTCCGCCTTCTACGACAAGGTGTCCGACGCCTTCGAGGAGGAGACCGGCGCGACGGTCAAGATCGAGGAGATCCAGTGGGCAGACGCCCACGACCGCTTCGTGACCTCCATCGCCGGTGGCACGACTCCCGACATCGCCGAGACCGGAACCACCTGGACCGCCGAGTTCGCCGATGCCGGCGCGCTGCTGCCGATCGACGAGTACGTCGACGCCGAGAAGGGCCTCCGCGGCGACCTCGTCGAGGGTCTCGAAGTCGCCGGCACCTACGACGGAGAGCTGTACGGCATGCCGTGGTACGCCGGCGTCCGCTCGCTCGTGTACCGCGCCGACGTGTTCGAGGAGCTCGGACTCGAGGCTCCGAAGACGTGGGACGACATCGTCGCAGCGGGTGAGGCCATCAAGGCCGCCAAGCCCGACATGCTCCCCTTCCCCGTCCCCGGTGACGCCGAGTTCCAGGTCTACCCCTGGGTCTGGGGCGCAGGCGGCGAGATCGCCACGAAGGACGGCAAGACCTGGACGAGCGAGCTCGACAGCAAGGAATCGCAGGCGGGCATCGAGTTCTACACGGGCCTGGCCACCGAGCACGGCTTCTCCTCCGCAGGTGCCACCACCTGGAAGGAGACCGACCTCAGCGACGCGTTCACGCAGGGCAATGTCGCCATGATGCTCTCCGGCTCCTGGACGCCGAACAAGCTCCTCGAGACCAACCCCGACCTCGAGGGCAAGATCGGTGCAGCAGTCATCCCGGGTGAAGACGGCGGCATCGCTCCCTCCGTTCTCGGCGGATCGCACCTCTCGATCTTCAACACGACCAAGAACGCCGACCTGGCGTGGGAGTTCGTCAAGCTCGTGACCACGGGCGACCTCGCCGAGCAGTGGTCGAACGAGACCGGGTACTTCCCGGGCGTCCAGTCCGCGATGGAAGAGGCACTGGCCTCGACCGACCCGCTGGTCGCACCGTTCGCCGAGCAGATGGTCGATGGCGGCGCATCCGTCCCGGTCACCCCGAACTTCGGCGCCGTGCAGGCGAAGAAGACGACCAACTCCATGATTCAGGCCATCCTCAGCGGGCAGAAGGACGTCGCGACCGCGACGAAGGACGCCGCAGCCGAGATGACCGAACTGCTCAACCAGAAGTAAGGAAGCACCCCTTCCATGTCGATGGTGCAAGCGCCACTGCCGGCCACGAAGGCGGAGTCCACCTCCGCCTCCGTGGCCGGCGGCCGGAAGCGACGCGGTCTCTCGATCGTCGCGGCCCGCCCCTGGCTCCTTCTCGCGCCCGGGCTGGCCATCCTCGCGGTGCTCATGCTCTGGCCGCTCATCCAGGTGTTCATCTACTCGTTGCAGGACTACGGCCTGCGCGAGATCAACACCGGGGAGAACAACTGGATCGGTCTCGACAACTACGTCGAGGCGCTCACCAACCCGACTCTCTGGACGGTGGTGCTGCCCAACACGGTCGGCTTCGCCGCCGTGGCAGTGTTCGTCACCGTCGCCGTGGGCACGCTCGTGGCTCTGCTGCTCGCGCGTCTGGGCACCACCTGGCGCGTCATCGTCTCCAGCTGCATCATGGTCGCCTGGGCGATGCCCGCCGTGACCGGCACCTATGTCTGGACCTTCATCTTCGATGCCGACCGCGGCATCTTCAACGCCGTGCTGCGTGACCTCGGTCTCATGGACGACCCGGTCAACTGGTTCACGAACCAGTGGTCGTTCTACGCCATCGTGCTCCTGAACGTGGTGCACCACGGATTCCCGTTCGTCGCCATCACGGTGCTCGCGGGACTGCTCGGCGTCTCGAAGGAGATGCTCGAGGCTGCAGCCCTCGACGGCGCCGGCGCCTGGCGCCGATTCTGGAAGATCATCTTCCCCACGCTCAAGCCCGTCTTCTCGGTCGTGATCATCCTGTCGACGATCTGGGACTTCAAGGTCTTCGCCCAGGTGTACCTGATGCCCGGCGGTGGCGGTGGCAACCGTCAGGTGCTGAACCTCGGCGTCTGGTCGTACGTGGAGTCCTTCGGTCAGAACCGCTACGGCTTCGGTGCGGCGCTCGCCGTGCTGCTCACGCTCGTCCTGATCGGCATCACGATCGTCTACATCCGCTCCCTCATGAAGGAGGACGAGCTGTGAACCCGCGCCCGAGGCTCCGCTCCCGCATCGGAATCGGAATCGCGGTCGCCGCGGTCCTGATCTTCACGCTGTTCCCCGTCTACTGGATGGTCTCCAGTGCCTTCGACGGCAAGGCCTCCAGCGGTGGGCAGTCCCTGCTCCCGCAGGAGTTCACGTGGGACAACTTCGCGTTCGTGCTCACCGACGGCGGATTCGGCACGTACCTGCGCAACTCGGCGATCGTGGCGCTGGTCACCGTGCTCGTGAGTGCGCTCGTGTGTCTGCTCGCCGCCGTCGCCGTCGCACGGTTCAAGTTCAAGTTCCGCACCACGATCCTGATGATGATCCTGATCGTGCAGATGGTGCCGCTCGAGGCGCTCGTCATCCCGCTGTTCCTGCAGGTCAAGAGCCTGGGGCTGCTCAACAGCATCCTCGGCCTGATGGTCGTCTACGTCGCACTGTCGCTCGCCTTCGGGATCTGGATGCTGCGCGGCTTCGTGGCCGCCGTCCCGGTCGAGCTCGAAGAGGCCGCGTACATCGACGGTGCGAGCTGGTGGCGCATGTTCCGCTCGGTGCTGCTGCCGCTCGTCATGCCCGGCCTCGTGGCGACCAGCATCTTCAGCTTCATCACGGCGTGGAACGAGTTCATCTTCGCGATGACGATCCTCGGCGCTCAGACCGACCAGTACACGGTCTCGATCGGTCTGAAGTCGTTCTTCGGACTGCACTCCAACGACTGGGGCAGCATCATGGCCGCGTCGACCATCATCACCGTCCCCGTCATGATCTTCTTCGTGCTGGTGCAGCGCAAGCTCGCCTCCGGCATGGTGGCAGGAGCGGTGAAGGGATGACCGACGACCTCGAACGTCTCGCCAACGGCGTGCTGTGGCCGGGCTTCTTCGGCACCGAAGCGCCCCAGTGGCTGCGTGACGAACTGCGTGAGGGCCTGGCCGGAGTCGTGTACTTCGGGCAGAACGTCGGCGAGGGGCTTCCGGCTCTCAGCGCCGCGATCCTCGACGCGAACCCCGACGCCCTGATCGGCATCGACGAAGAGGGCGGCAGCGTCACCCGGCTCGAGTCGGCCACCGGATCGACCGTCCCCGGAGCCGCCCAGCTCGGTCTGCTCGACGACCTCGTCGCCTCCGAGAAGACCGGTGCGGAGCTGGCCAGACGTGTGCGGGCGGTCGGCGCCAATGTGGTGCTCGGTCCGGTCGCCGACGTCAACACCGACCCCCGCAACCCGGTGATCGGCGTGCGGGCGTTCGGCGATGACGAGGCGCTGGTCTCCCGGCACGTGGTCGCGACGATCGACGGCATCCAGGACGGGGCGGTCGCCGCCTGCGTCAAGCACTTCCCCGGCCACGGCGACACCCACATGGATTCGCATCACTCGCTCCCCGAGATCACGCTCGATCTCGAGGAGTTCGAGCGGGTGCACCTGGAGCCCTTCCGTGCGGCGATCGACGCCGGAGTTGACGCCGTCATGACCGCGCACATCGTGGTCCCGGCGTGGGGGGAGCAGCCCGCGACGCTCAACCCGCGGGTGCTCGGCATGCTGCGCGACTGGGGCTACGACGGCGTCATCATCACCGACGCGCTCGACATGGCCGCGATCCGAGAGACGGTGGGACTCGGTGGGGGAGCAGCCCTGGCACTCGCCGGCGGAGCAGACCTCCTCTGCATCGGGAACCCCACCAACCCCGGTGATGCCGCTCTTCCCGATCAGGATGAGCAGGACTTCCGTGCGGCCAGAGACGGCATCATCGCCGCGCTGCGTGACGGTTCGCTCTCCCGGGCGCGCGTCGAGGAGGCCGCCGGCCGGGTCGCGGCTCTCGCGACCAAGCTCCGTGCGGCAGCCGTTGCCGCCGACGAGGAGGAGCCGACGGACGACTTCGACGCGGCCGAGATCGTGCGCCGTGTGGTGACGATCTCCGGCGGCGCCCTCGAGACGGCATCCGAGCTCGCCGTGATCGATGCGCGTCGCCGATCGACGCTCGCCGTCGACAGCGCCGGTTCCTACGTCGCGAGCGCGCTCGCGGAGGAGGGGCTGCGCGTGCGCCTCGACGTGGCATCCGCACCGGAGTCCGAACAGGATCGTGTGCTCGACGAGGTCACCGCGGCGGCAGGGACCACCGTGCTCCTGATCGATCGGCCCGACACGGATGCCGCGCAGCGTGCGCTCGTCGAACGCGCTGCTGTGCGTGATCCCCGCGCCGTCGTCGTCAACGTGGGTCTTCCCACCGTGAGTCCGTTGCCGCTGCCGACCGTGGAGGTCGCCGCAGCCAGTAGGCTCGGTGCGCAGACGGCGCGTGAAGCACTCCTGGGGTGCTTCACTGTGCAGCAGAGGATGACCAGCGCCGGCTGAGACAGGGATCCCTCATGGACGATGACGTTCTCGCTCGGGTGCGACGCTCGCTCCCCAAGGTGAGCGCTGCCGAGGCGCGCGTCGCGGAGACGATCCTGGGAGACCCGACACTCGTCGTCGATCTGGCCATCAACGATCTCGCCCAGCTCTGCCACACCTCGCTCTCGACGGTCGCCCGCTATGCCCAGTCACTCGGGTACAGCGGATACCGCGAGCTGCGGGTGGCTGTGGCACGTGCGGTCACGCTGGAACAGGCGCAGCAGGCCCGGTTCGGTCTCGACACCACGGCGATCGACCCCGACGACGGTCCGACGGCGATCGCCGCCAAGCTCGCCGCGCAGGAGATCGACGCGATCGAGAAGACGGCGCTCGCCCTCGATGCGGTCGCCCTCGACAGGGTCGCGCGTGCGGTGGTCGACGCCCGTCACATCGATCTCTTCGGACAGGCGGCGTCATCACTGACGGCTCAGGACCTGCTGCTGAAGCTGTCGCGCATCGGCTGCTCGGTCTCGCACTCGTCGGACCCGCACCTCGCGGTCACCACGGCCTCGCTGCGCACTGCGGACGATGTGGCGATTGCGTTCTCCCACGGCGGCGAGACGGCCGAGACTCTGCGCGCGCTCGAGGTCGCCCGCGATGCCGGCGCCCTCGCAGTGGCAGTCACCAGCGCCCCCGACTCGCCGTTGGCGCTGGCGGCGGATGTCGTGCTGCTCACGCATGCGCACGAATCCCCGTTCCGGATGGCCGCGATGTCGAGCCGCATCGCTCAGCTCGCCCTCGTCGACGTGCTGTTCGTGCGCGTCGTGCAGCACCGCGGCGAGCCGGTCGCGGTCTCGCTGCAACGGACCCACGACGCGGTCCCCGCGCGCCGCCGCACCTGACCTTCCGGATTCTCCGTCCGGCCGGGGCGTCAGTCGACGTGGTCGCGGGTGCTGACCAGCGCGCGCGTCGCGATGCGGTGCCCGCGCGCGAGGCTTCCCGTGAGCGACAGCCCGGTGAGGATGCCGGCGAGGAAGCCGGCCGCGAAGGCGTCTCCTGCTCCGATCGTCTCCACCACGGGGGCGTCGAGGGCGTCGCTGTCGGCGGTCTCCGTGCCGTCGAAGGCGACCGCACCATTCGGGTCGGTCACGAGCAGGTGCCGCGGCCGGGGGAACAGCGAGCGCAGCCGGTGCGGGTCGCTCGTTCCGAAGACGACCTCCGCATCGGTGCGGGTGCAGAACACGATGTCCGCGCGACCCGCGAAATCGGAGACGATCCTCCGACCCTCCTCTTCGCGGCCTCGCCAGAGCGCGGGTCGCCAGTTCAGGTCGAAGCTGAGCAGCCGGTCGGGGTGCCGTTGCGTGAACAGGGCCTCCTGCGCAGCGAGCGCCGAGGCAGACAGCGCGGGGGTGATCCCCGAGGTGTGCACGAGCGCCGCTTCGGCGAGAAGAGCGGATGCCACGGGCGTGGTCAAGGTCTGCGGCGAGATCGCCGCAGCGGCCGAGCCGGCGCGGTAGTAGTGCATGGTTCCGTCGACCGCGCCGTCGTCTCGAGCCGAGAGCTCCTTCACATACAGGCCGGTGGGCGCATCTCCGTCGACCTCGACCGCGGAGTCGTCGACGCCGTGGTCGCGCAGCTCGGCGGTGAGGAAGCGTCCGAAGCCGTCGTCTCCCACCCGGGAGAGGACAGAGGTGCGGATGCCCGCCGATGCCAGGGCGATCGCGGTGTTCCACTCGGCCCCTGCCAGGGAGCGGTGGAAGGTCCGGCATCCCTCGAGAGGACCGGCGGTGGCGGCGACGAGGGCGACCATGCCCTCGCCGAAGCAGACGGCGAGCGGGGTGGTGTCGGGCACGATCTGGACACTACCGGATCGATGTCTGTCGCGCCGATATCGGATTGCAACCTGGATGCGTTTGGCATCTGAGGATCTGCTGGGTACCGTCGAGTCATCACCGTCCCCGAGGCGAAGAAGCCTCGGGACGCGCAATGAAGCGCCCGACAGGGAAGGTCACACAATGCACCAATCAGTCAAGCGTCGGCGAGGACTCATCGCCGTAACCGGAGCCACGATCGCGGCGCTCGCTCTCGCGGGCTGCGTCGCCAGCGAGCGTGGCGATGAAGGGTCCGAAGGCTCGGGCGACGTCGACGGGACATTCGTCTTCGCCGCCTCCTCCGACCCGGCGAGCCTCGACCCCGCCTTCGCTCAGGACGGCGAGAGCTTCCGCGTCTCGCGTCAGATCTTCGAAGGTCTCGTCGGCACCGAACCCGGCACCGCGGACCCTGCGCCGCTGCTCGCCGAGTCGTGGGAGTCGTCGGAGGACGGCATGTCCCACACCTTCGCGCTGAAGGAGGACGTCACGTTCCAGGACGGAACGCCGTTCAACGCCGAAGCCGTCTGCGTGAACTTCGACCGCTGGTTCAACTGGACCGGCCTCGCCGCGTCCGAGGCGTTCGGCTACTACTACAACAAGCTCTTCAAGGGGTACGCCTCCAACCCGGCCGACGCCGTGTACAAGTCCTGCACCCCTGACGGCGACTACTCGGTCACGATCGACCTCAACAAGCCGTTCGCCGGCTTCGTCGCCTCCCTCTCGCTCCCGTCCTTCTCGATGCAGAGCCCTTCGGCGATGCAGGAGTTCGGTGCGGACGAGGTCAGCGGCTCGGCGGAGTCCCCGCAGCTGTCCGAGTACGCGATGGGTCACCCGGTCGGTACCGGTCCCTACGCGTTCGACGAGTGGGCACCGGGCGAGCAGGTCACGCTCAAGGCCTACGACGGCTACTGGGGAGACGCCGGACAGATCGACGAGATCATCTTCCGCACGATCGACGACCCGACCGCTCGCCGTCAGGCGCTCGAGTCCGGCTCGATCGACGGGTACGACCTCGTCGGACCGGCCGACACCAAGGCCCTCGAAGACGACGGCTTCACGATGGTGTCGCGCCCGCCGTTCACGATCCTCTACCTCGCCTTCAACCAGGCGGTCCCGGAGCTGCAGGACCCGAAGGTCCGTGAGGCTCTGTCCTACGCGGTCGACAAGGACGCGCTGATCAGCCAGGTGCTCCCTGAGGGCACCCAGAAGGCGATCGAGTTCGTGCCCGAGGTCGTCAACGGCTACAACCCCGATGTCACGACCTACGACTACGACCCGGAGAAGGCCAAGGCGCTGCTGGCCGAGGCCGGGTACACCGAGGCGAACCCGTTGAAGCTCACCTTCAACTACCCGGTCAACGTCTCGCGTCCCTACATGCCGGACCCCGAGCAGATCTTCACGGTGCTCTCGTCCCAGCTGTCCGAGGTCGGCGTCGAGACCACCCCGGTCTCGGAGGAGTGGGTCGAATACCTCGACCGCACCACCGGCACCGCGGATCACGGCATCCACCTGCTCGGCTGGACCGGCGACTACAACGACACCGACAACTTCGTCGGCGTCTTCTTCGGCCAGCAGAGCTCCGAGTGGGGCTTCGACAACCCCGAGCTGTTCCAGAAGCTGAACGAGGCGCGCGGCGTCTCCAACCTCGAGGAGCAGACGGCGCTGTACGAGGAGATCAACGAGATGGTCGCCCAGTTCATCCCTGGAGTCCCGCTCGCGCACCCGGCGCCGACCCTGGCGTTCGACCCGCGCGTGAAGAGCTACCCCGCCAGCCCGGTGAACGACGAGGTCTTCACGGACATCGTCCTCACCAAGTAGGCCTGACCACTTGATATGTCGACCCCCGGTCCCGCGCATTCGGCGGGACCGGGGGAACGGCGTACCTTCTGATCGACGGAGATCTTCGTGCTGCGCACCATCGGCAGGCGACTGCTGTTCCTCATTCCCACCCTGTTCGGGCTCAGCATCCTGCTGTTCGCCTGGGTCAGGGCCCTCCCCGGCGGCCCCGCGGTCGCCCTGCTCGGCGAGAAGGCCACGCCAGAGGCTGTCGCGAGAGTCAACGAGCTCTACGGCTTCGACAAGCCCCTCATCGAGCAGTACTTCATCTGGATCGGACGCCTTCTCCAGGGAGACTTCGGCACCTCGATCCAGACCAACAGGCCGGTGACGGAGGAGTTCCTCCGCCGGTTCCCCGCGACGCTGGAGCTGAGCGTCATGGCGCTCATCTTCGCCGTCGGCATCGGCATCCCGCTCGGGTACTGGGCGGCTCGCCGTCACGGCAAGTTCACCGACCATGCCTCGGTCGTGCTGAGCCTGATCGGCATCACCATCCCGGTGTTCTTCCTCGCGTTCATCCTGAAGTACGTCTTCGCGGTGCAGCTGGGATGGCTGCCGTCGGACGGACGCCAGAATCCACGAATAGATGCCACCCATCCCACCGGGTTCTATGTGTGGGACGGCATCATCACCGGAGAGTTCGATGCCGCATGGGATGCGATCCTGCATCTGATCCTGCCGGCGCTCGCGCTGGGCACCATCCCACTCGCGATCATCGTCCGCATCACCAGGGCGAGTGTCCTGGAGGTGCAGAACGCGGACTACGTGCGCACGGGTCGGGCGAAGGGCGTCGGGTCGCCGACGCTGCGCAACCGCTTCATCCTGCGAAACGCCATGCTCCCGGTGATCACCACGATCGGCCTGCAGACGGGGCTGCTGATCTCGGGGGCGGTGCTCACCGAGACGGTGTTCGCCTTCCCTGGCATCGGCTCGTTCCTGGCGAGAGCCATCTTCACCAGGGACTTCCCCGTCCTCCAAGGGTTCATCATCTTCATCGCGATCGCATACGCGTTGATCAACCTGGCGGTGGACGTCTCCTACAGCTTCATCGATCCGAGAGTGAGGGTGCAGTGATGTCACTCCCCACCGTGCGAAAGGAGGCGGTCGTATGAGCATCGCCCTCCCGCCCGCCCAGGGCCCTTCGGCAGAGAGCGGCGGCAGCATCGACACCGTCGCGATCGCCCAGGCCGATCTGAAGAACGGTTCCGGCGGATTCTGGCGGGACGTGTTCCGTCGCCTCCGTCGCAATCCGACAGCGTGGATCGGCGCGGCCATCGTCGTGGCGTTCCTGCTCATCGCAGCCCTCGCGCCCCTGCTCGCTCCCTATCCGGAGACGGCGCTGCCGGGTGCGAAGTACATCACGCCCACCTACATCCCGGGTCCGGGAGAGCTGCCGCAGTTCCCTCTGGGCCTGGACCGCTTCGGCGGCGATGTGCTGTCCAAGCTCATCTGGGGCGCGCAGGCGTCGCTCATGATCGGCGTCATCTCCACCGCGATGGGTCTGGTCGGGGGCATGATCCTCGGCCTGCTCGCCGGCACGTTCGGCGGGTGGGTGGACACCCTCATCATGCGCATCGTCGACATCATCCTGTCGGTGCCGAATCTTCTGCTCGCGGTGTCGATCGCCGCGATCCTCGGTCAGACCCCGTTCGCGATCATGATCGCGATCGGGGCATCGCAGGTGCCGATCTTCGCTCGCCTGCTGCGCGCGTCGATGCTGCAGCAGCGTTCGAGCGACTACGTGCTCTCCGCGCAGACCCTCGGTCTCGGTCGCGGCAAGATCACCATGTCGCATGTGCTGCCCAACGCCATCGGTCCGGTGATCGTGCAGGGGACCCTGACGCTGGCCACCGCCGTCATCGATGCGGCGGCCCTGTCGTTCCTCGGTCTCGGCGGCGGACGCCCGGAGACGGCGGAGTGGGGCCGCATGCTCACCTACGCGCAGTCCGAGCTGGCCATCGCGCCGTGGCTCGCCTTCCTTCCCGGTATCTGCATCGCGGTCACCGCGCTCGGCTTCACCCTGCTGGGTGAGGCGCTGCGCGAGGCGATGGATCCCCGGACGAGGGCACGATGAACGCGCGGGAAGACGGCGCCGTGAGCGCCGCGAAGGAGAAGCAGATGTCGACCGAACCGCTGTTGTCGGTCCAGGGGCTGGCCGTGGACTTCGCCACCATGGACGGTGTCGTGCACGCCGTGGAGGGCGTGGACCTCGAGATCCGCCCCGGCGAGACCGTCGCGATCGTGGGGGAGTCCGGTTCGGGCAAGTCCACCACCGCGATGGCGATCATCGGGCTGCTCGCCGGGGGCGGCAAGATCGCCTCCGGCAGCATCCGCCTCGACGGGAAGGAGATCTCGCGCGCGTCGGAGCATGAGATGCGCGCGATCCGCGGTCGTGACATCGGTCTCGTGCCGCAGGACCCGATGTCCAACCTGAACCCGGTCGCGAAGATCGGCACCCAGGTGGCGGAGACGCTGCTCGCGCACGGCCTCGCCACACGGCAGAACGTGCAGACCAAGGTGGTCGAGGCTCTGACCGCTGCGGGCCTTCCCGACCCGGCACGACGTGCGAAGCAGTATCCGCACGAGTTCTCCGGCGGCATGCGTCAGCGCGCGCTCATCGCGATCGGGCTGGCGTGCAAGCCCCGACTGCTGATCGCCGACGAGCCCACGAGCGCCCTCGACGTCACGGTGCAGCAGACGATCCTCGACCAGATCGGGCAGATGACTCGCGAGCTGGGAACGGCCGTGCTGCTCATCACACACGACCTGGGGCTCGCGGCAGAGCGTGCGGAGCGTGTGATCGTTATGCATCGCGGCAAGGTGGTCGAGCAGGGCGATGCCCGGCAGATCCTGGAGGACCCGCAGCATCCGTACACGCAGTCGCTCGTGAAGGCGGCCCCCTCGGTCGCCGCGGCCCGCCTGCAGCCGGAGGCGTTCCGCGTGCAGGAGAGGGCAGCGGAGGCGAGCACCGTTGCCGAGACGGCTCCCGCCGACAACATCGTCGAGATCGAGAACCTCACCAAGGTGTATCCGGTGCGCGGACGCGGGGAGGACTTCGTGGCCGTCGACGACGTGTCGCTGGTGATCCCGCGCGGCGAGACCGTGGCGATCGTGGGCGAGTCCGGCTCGGGCAAGACCACGACGGCACGGATGCTGCTCAAGGTGATCGAGCCGACCAGCGGGCTGATCCGCTACGAGGGCAAGGACATCGCGTCGCTGACTCGGGCGGAGACGAAGGAGTTCCGGCAGCAGGTGCAGCCGATCTTCCAGGATCCGTACTCGAGCCTGAACCCGATGTTCACGATCGAGCGCCTGATCGCCGAACCGTTGGAGTTCTACAAGAGGGGAAGTGGCGCCGACCGACGCAGGCGCGTGCGTCAGCTGCTGGATGACGTGGCTCTGCCGCAGTCGATGCTGCGTCGGTACCCGTCCGAGCTGTCCGGTGGGCAGCGGCAGCGCGTCGCGATCGCGCGTGCCCTCGCCCTCTCGCCGGATCTGATCGTGTGCGACGAACCGGTGTCGGCGCTCGATGTGCTCGTGCAGGACCAGATCCTGAAGCTGCTCGGCGACCTGCAGAGCGAGTACGGGTTGAGCTATCTGTTCATCTCGCACGACCTCGCGGTGGTGCGACTGATCAGCGACTACGTGTGCGTGATGAAGGACGGCAAGCTCGTCGAGGCCGCCACCTCGGAGGAGATCTTCACGAACCCCCGCGACCCGTACACCCGGCGTCTGCTGGCGTCGATTCCCGGCAACGAGCTGGGCATCGCCTCCTGACGACGGCCTGCGCCTCAGCGTCCGCGCGCGCGTGCCCTGTCGAGCAGCTCGACGCTCGGCAGGGCCGCGGCGGCGTCTTGCAGTGCTCCGTACGCAACCCCGTCATCCCCGTGCCTCGCGGTTTCGATGGGGATCTCGTCGGGGAGCGCTTCGGAGAGGCGGGTGGCGAGGGGGAGGAGCACCACGTCGCGCGCACGGGTCAAACCGCCGCCGAGCACGACCATCTGGGGCGCGACGGCGACGATCAGTGGGTGGATGCGCTCGACGACGGCGTCGGCGTAAGCATCGATGCGCGATCGTGCCTCCGGGTCGCCGCGTTCGGCAGCGGCGAGGAGGGCTGCGACCGCCGCCGGGGCAGGTCCGGCAGGTCCCGGCGTCGCTTCCATCGAGGGCGCTGGCAGGAAGCCGATCTCGGCTGCTGCTCCGCCGCGTCCGATGTGCGCGCGGCCGCCGATGATGATGGCCGCACCTGTGCGAGCACCGAGGTGCACCTGGATCACGTCATCGAGTCCCGCGGCGACCCCGTCGCGCTGCTCGGCGATCGCGGAGAGACGGATGTCGTTGTCGATCCTGACCCCGGCGGCCGGGTAGGACGCGACGAGTGCTTCGGCCACAGGTGCTCCGCTCCACCCCTCCAGCGCCCCGGAGCGACGGATCACCCCTTCGCTGTCGACGATGCCCGCCGTGCCCACGTGGATCCTGTGCACTCGCGCGGAGGAGAGCCCCGCCTGCTGGAGCGCGGCTTCTGCAGCTCTGATCGCTCCGGCGATCCGTTCGCCGGGAGGGAGCGTCGGTCCGCTCGACACGTGGGCCCGGCCACGGACGCGAAGATCGAGTCCGGATGCCAGGGCCGTCGTTCCGTGGGCGCCGATGTCGATGCCGACGACGGCACCCGCCGTGGGGCTGAGAGAGTATTCGCGCGCCGGTCGCCCGGGGGCTCCCCGCGCTGCGGCCGCCGATGCGATCAGGTCGAGGTCGACGAGCTCGGCGGCTAGCGACTCCATGGAGGCGCGGGAGACGGAGGCGCGAGCACTGAGCGCGGTCAGGGTCAGCGGGCTGTCGGGCGTGCGCAGTGCGTCAAGGACGCGGGCGGCGTTGAGGCGCCGCAGGCGGGCCGGTCCCCGATCGGTCATGCGCACTCCTCGTGCTCCAGGTGCTGTGTGCTATCAGTATAGTTATCACAACTTCTGTGATAACTATCCGCGCGTTCGCGGAGAAAGGACAATGATGTCCAGACGAAGAGGAGCGGCGCTCATCGGCGCGCTTTGCGCGGCAGTCCTGCTGATCGCGGCCCCCGGGCCCGCGTTCGCGGGCGAAGGTACCTCGCCCACGGGCGAGGCGGTCTTCCCGGTCATCGGTCAGGAGGAGAGTCTGGGGGCTCCGATCCAGACCGTCTCGCTCAACGACTCCGCGATCGGCGAGCACGACGGCAAGTCTGTCGCCTACACCACGGCGTCCGGGGAGAACGCGGTCTTCAACGTGATTGACGTCACGAGTCAGAAGCTCGTCGCGGCGCATCCGATGCCGGGCGTCGTGCAGGCGTGGCGACACGTCATCGCCCCGGACGGAACCGTTTTCATCGGCGTGTTCACCGGAGCGGGCACGGGGGAGCTGTGGTCCTACGACCCCGTGCGCGATGAACTGCACAAGAGAGCGATCATGCCCGGTGGCGTCAAGTCGGTCTGGGCGCTCACCCTCGACGACGCGGGTCGAGTGTACGTCGGGAACTATCCGACGGGCAACGTCGTGCGATTCGACCCGGCGACCGACGAGCTCCGCGATTACGGACGCATCGTCGAAGGGCAGGAGTATGTGAGGTCGCTGGCCTTCGCCGACGGAACCGTCTTCGTCGGTACCGGGGCGCGCGGAAACGTCCTCGCGCTCGACCCCGAGTCCGGCGTCACCCGGGTCATCTCGGATGATCTGCCAGCCATCCTCGGTGTGACGCCCGAGCAGATGCCGTTCGCCTACTCGATGGGTGTCGCGGACCGCACGTTGGTCGTGCAGTTCTACGATCCGCTCATGCGCCTCGCGTTCTACGATCTCGACACCGGCGTCTGGCGGGAGACGACGATCGGCAAGAACGTCGCCGGAGACGTGGGCGCGTTCAACTTCGGCCAGCTTCCCGTCAGGGACGGCCGCATCTACGTCCCCGTGAACCGTCGGTTGATCGAGGTCGACCTGGCGGACCTCTCCGTACGCGATGTCGCGGCGTTCGGGACCTCGCTGCGCGGAGCGGGCTGGGTGCACGTCGATGACCCGCGTCAGCCGGTATCGGCGCTCGCGACGATCCAGAGCGGCGGCCAGGTCACGCTCTTCGATGTCGACACGGGGGCTGTGGTCGCCTACCCCACGGTCATGTCGGGGCAGCCCGGTCCGCTGCACACCCTGGAGTTCGCCGGAGACGGCAGCCTGCTGATGAGCGGGTACCCGGGTGGGACGGGGGCGCGGTACGTGCCTGCCACGGGTCAGCGGACGTCGTTCCGCCTCGATCAGCTCGAGGCGATGGCGACGACCGCACAGGGCGTGACCTACGGCGGCGTCTACCCCGGTGGAGCCATCGTGCGGCTGGAGACGACCGAGTCGGGTACACGCGCTGTTCCCGCATACGTCCTCGGGGAGCATCAGGATCGCCCCTATGCGATGCGCGAGCACGAGGGGCGTCTCCTGATCGGTTCCATCCCTGACTACGGTGCACTTGGCGGGGCGCTGACGGTCATCGACCTCGCGGACGGCGACAAGACCGTGCTGCGTGACGTCGTCAAGGACCAATCGGTCGTCGGTGTCGCGCAGCGAGGAAACGTGATCTACGGCTCGACGACCATCCGGGGCGGTCTCGGCGTGGAGCCGACGGCGAGCGAGGCCAAGCTGTTCACGGTAGATGCGACCACTCTGGAGAAGACGGGGGAGTTCGCGCTCGAGCTCCCCAGTGGGCAGCGGCCGACGCTCATCGGCGGCCTCGACATCGGCGCCGACGGTCTGCTCTGGGGATCGGCCGACGGGTGGGTCTTCGCTCTCGACCCTGACACCATGGCGTACGTCAAGGGCGCGAACGTGTTCCCGGATGTCACCCGCTTCGGCATGTGGCGGCCGGTCTTCACCCGCTGGGACTCCAGTGGCTTCCTCTATATGAACGTCGCCGGTCGGCTCGTGCAGGTCGACCCCGACGGGATGAAGACGCGAGTGCTCAGCGCCCCCGGGGAGGAGATCTCCTACCTGGCGTTGGGGCCCGCTCCGACCGCGGGGCAGAACCCGGCCTCGGCGCACGCCGCGTCGGGGGAGGCGCTGTACATCGGTGGCACCGCGTCATCGGCATCTCTGCGTGTGCTGCGGATCACCCCGGCCGATCCGGGTGGCCCCGGGCCTGGGCCGGGGACGGGGCCGGGGACCGGCGGCGGAGACGGCGCGGGATCAGGGGATGACGGCGGTGCGCCGGGGGATGCCGGAGGGTCCTCGGGTGCGGGGGGTCGCGGAGGCGGATCGGACGGCACTCTTCCGGCGACCGGCGCAGAGATGCCCATCGCCGCGATCCTGCTCGCTGCGGTGTTGCTCGTGGTCGGGGCCCGATTGCGACGTCGGCGCTCCTGAGCACCTGGGCGGTGGGGTGCGCGCGGGTATCCCACCGCCCAGCCGGGGTTCCGAGCGGACGCGGAACCCGGTGATCGCGTACTCATACCGCAGCTTCCGAGATTGGTCAAGGACTGCGCTTGCCATGTCGCATAATCGTGCGTATAGTAGGTAGTTGCGCTCGCTTCTCCCTGCCCTCATATGGTGGTCGGCATCTGTTGAGTTCCCGGGCGCACACTCCACCTGACGACAAAGGAATCGAGAAGCCCTGCGGGGCTCACGGAGGTTATTCCCTTGGCTGCTGCTCGCAACGCATCCACATCCACCACCACCAAGAACGGACGCGGAGCATCCCGTCTTTCGTTCGCCAAGATCTCCGACACGCTGACGGTCCCTGACCTTCTCGCCCTGCAGACCGAATCCTTCGGTTGGCTGGTCGGCAACGACGCCTGGAAGGCGCGCGTGGCCGAGGCCAAGAAGCAGGGTCGCACCGACGTCAACGAGAACAGCGGTCTGGGCGAGATCTTCGAGGAGATCTCTCCTATCGAGGACCTCGGCGAGACGATGCAGCTGTCGTTCACGAACCCCTACCTCGAGCCGGAGAAGTACTCGATCGAGGAGTGCAAGGAGCGTGGCAAGACCTACGCCGCTCCGCTGTACGTCGAGGCCGAGTTCATGAACCACCTCACGGGTGAGATCAAGACCCAGACGGTCTTCATGGGCGACTTCCCGCTGCAGACCGACAAGGGCACGTTCATCATCAACGGCTCCGAGCGCGTCGTCGTGTCGCAGCTCGTGCGCTCGCCGGGTGTCTACTTCGACAAGACCCCCGACAAGACGAGTGACAAGGACATCGTGTCGGCTCGCGTCATCCCGAGCCGTGGAGCATGGCTCGAGTTCGAGATCGACAAGCGCGACCAGGTGGGCGTGCGCGTCGACCGCAAGCGCAAGCAGTCGGTCACGGTCTTCCTCAAGGCGCTGGGCATGACCAGCGAGGAGATCCTCGCCGAGTTCGCCGGCTACACCTCGATCGAGGAGACGCTCGCGAAGGACACGATCGTCACCAAGGAAGATGCGCTCCGCGACATCTACCGCAAGCTCCGTCCGGGCGAGCAGGTCGCTGCCGAGGCCGCGCGCGCGCTGCTGGACAACTTCTACTTCAACCCGAAGCGCTATGACCTGGCCAAGGTCGGTCGCTACAAGATCAACCACAAGCTGGGCCTGGACCAGCCGCTGAACTCTTCGGTGCTGACCGTCGAGGACATCGTGGCCACGATCAAGTACCTCGTGCGTCTGCACGCCGGTACCGAGGAGACCTTCACGGGCATCCGCGGTGGCAAGAAGGCCGAGATCCGTCTCGCGACCGACGACATCGACAACTTCGGCAACCGTCGCATCCGCGCGGTCGGCGAGCTGATCCAGAACCAGGTCCGCACCGGTCTGTCCCGCATGGAGCGCGTCGTCCGCGAGCGCATGACCACGCAGGACATCGAGGCGATCACCCCGCAGACCCTGATCAACGTGCGCCCCGTCGTCGCCGCGATCAAGGAGTTCTTCGGAACGTCGCAGCTGTCGCAGTTCATGGACCAGAACAACCCGCTCGCGGGTCTGACGAACAAGCGTCGTCTGTCCGCGCTCGGCCCCGGTGGTCTCTCGCGTGACCGCGCCGGCGTCGAGGTCCGTGACGTCCACCCCTCGCACTACGGCCGCATGTGCCCGATCGAGACTCCTGAAGGCCCGAACATCGGTCTGATCGGTGCTCTCGCGACCTTCGCGCGCATCAACTCGTTCGGTTTCATCGAGACCCCGTACCGCAAGGTCGAGGGTGGCGTCGTCACCGACCAGATCGACTACCTGACCGCTTCCGAAGAGGTCGACTTCAACATCGCGCAGGCCAACGCCCCGCTCGATGCCAAGGGTCGCTTCATCGAGAGCCACGTCCTGGCCCGTCCCAAGGGCGGTAGCGGTGAGGTCGACATGTTCCTCCCGGAGGACATCGGCTACATCGACGTCTCGCCGCGCCAGATGGTGTCGGTCGCGACCTCGCTCGTGCCCTTCCTCGAGCACGACGACGCACAGCGCGCCCTCATGGGTGCCAACATGCAGCGTCAGGCTGTGCCGCTGCTGCGCAGCGACTCGCCGCTCGTCGGAACCGGTATGGAGGGCTACACGGCCATCGACGCCGGTGACGTCATCACCGCCGAGAAGGCCGGTGTCGTCTCCGAGGTCTCCGCAGACCGCGTCGTCGTCATGCTCGACGAGGGCGGAACGCAGGAGTACCACCTCCGCAAGTTCGACCGCTCGAACCAGGGCACGTCGTACAACCAGAAGGTCGTCGTCAACGCCGGTGAGCGCGTCGAGGTCGGAGAGGTCATCGCCGATGGCCCCGCCACCGAGAACGGTGAGCTGGCCCTCGGAAAGAACCTCCTCGTCGCCTTCATGACGTGGGAGGGCTACAACTTCGAGGACGCGATCATCCTGAGCCAGGACCTGGTGAAGGACGACACCCTCTCCTCGATCCACATCGAGGAGTACGAGGTCGATGCTCGCGACACCAAGCTCGGCAAGGAGGAGATCACCCGTGACCTCCCCAACGTCAGCCCGGAGCTGCTGAAGGACCTCGACGAGCGCGGCATCATCCGCATCGGTGCCGAGGTCCGCCCCGGCGATATCCTCGTCGGCAAGGTCACGCCGAAGGGTGAGACCGAGCTGTCGGCCGAGGAGCGTCTGCTCCGTGCGATCTTCAACGAGAAGAGCCGCGAGGTCCGCGACACGTCCCTGAAGGTGCCTCACGGCGAGCAGGGCACGATCATCGCGGTCAAGGAGTTCAACGCCGAGGACGGCGACGACGAGCTCGGCTCTGGCGTCAACCGCCGCGTCGTGGTCTACATCGCCCAGAAGCGCAAGATCACCGAGGGTGACAAGCTCGCCGGCCGTCACGGCAACAAGGGTGTCATCGCGAAGATCCTCCCGATCGAGGACATGCCGTTCATGGCGGACGGTACCCCGGTCGACATCGTGCTCAACCCGCTCGGTATCCCCGGTCGAATGAACTTCGGTCAGGTCCTCGAGACCCACCTCGGGTGGATCGCGAAGCAGGGCTGGAAGGTCGAGGGCACCCCGGAGTGGGCATCCCGTCTGCCGGAGCAGGCCTTCGAGGCAGCTCCCGGCACGAAGGTCGCCACCCCGGTGTTCGACGGTGCGAGCGAGGAGGAGATCGCAGGTCTCCTCGACGCGACCATCCCGACCCGCGACGGTGTGCGTCTGATCGACTCCACCGGAAAGGCCCAGATGTTCGACGGCCGCTCCGGCGAGCCGTTCCCGGCGCCGATCTCGGTGGGCTACATGTACATCCTGAAGCTGCACCACCTGGTCGACGACAAGATCCACGCGCGTTCCACGGGTCCGTACTCGATGATCACCCAGCAGCCGCTCGGTGGTAAGGCGCAGTTCGGTGGACAGCGCTTCGGTGAGATGGAGGTGTGGGCCCTCGAGGCCTACGGCGCCGCATACGCGCTCCAGGAGCTCCTCACGATCAAGTCCGACGACATCCTCGGCCGCGTCAAGGTGTACGAGGCGATCGTCAAGGGCGAGAACATCCAGGAGCCCGGCATCCCCGAGTCCTTCAAGGTGCTCATGAAGGAGATGCAGTCGCTCTGCCTGAACGTCGAGGTCCTCTCGGCCGACGGCACGCTGGTGAACCTCCGCGACACCGACGATGAGGCGTTCCGCGCCGCAGAAGAGCTCGGTATCAACATCTCCAGCCGCTTCGAGGCCGCCTCGATCGACGAGATCTAATCCGCAGGTGTGCCCGGGATCCAACTCCCGGGCACACCCCAGCAGACTTCTCAAAAAGAATTTCCGACACAGGAGAACTAGTGCTCGAGTCCACAACTTTCGATGAGCTTCGCATCGGCCTGGCGACCGCAGACCACATCCGCGCGTGGTCCTACGGCGAGGTCAAGAAGCCCGAAACCATCAACTACCGCACCCTGAAGCCGGAGAAGGATGGTCTCTTCGGAGAGCAGATCTTCGGCCCGTCCCGCGACTGGGAGTGCGCCTGCGGCAAGTACAAGCGTGTCCGCTTCAAGGGCATCGTCTGCGAGCGCTGCGGCGTGGAGGTCACCAAGAGCTCCGTCCGTCGTGAGCGCATGGGTCACATCGAGCTCGCCGCTCCCGTCACCCACATCTGGTACTTCAAGGGCGTGCCCTCGCGTCTGGGCTACCTGCTCGACATGGCGCCGAAGGACCTCGAGAAGGTCATCTACTTCGCCGCCTACATGGTCATCTCGGTCGACGAGGAAGCTCGTCACCGCGACCTGGGCACGCAGGAGAACAACATCCGTCTCGAGCTGAAGACGCTCGGCGACCGCCGCGATTCCAAGATCGCGGAGCGCCTGGCCAAGCTGGAGGAGGAGCTCGCCGCTCTCGAGGCGGAGGGTGCCAAGGCCGACGCCAAGAAGAAGGTCAAGGACGCCGCCGAGAAGGAGATGTCGCTCATCCGCAAGGGTGCCGACGAGGCGATCCTGAAGCTGGAGCGCGTGTGGGAGGACTTCCGCACCCTCGAGGTCGGCGCCCTGCGCCCGGAGGACGACGTCTTCCACGAGCTGCAGGACCGGTTCGGACAGTACTTCGAGGCCTACATGGGTGCCGAGTCGATCCAGCGCCGCCTTGCGGCCTTCGACCTCGTCGCCGAGGCGGAGAACCTGCGTCTGCAGATCTCCGAGGGCAAGGGCCAGCGCAAGATCCGTGCGATCAAGCGCCTCAAGGTCGTCAGCTCGTTCCTCGAGACCGGCATGAGCCCGGCCGCGATGGTCCTCGACGTCGTCCCGGTGATCCCGCCGGAGCTGCGCCCGATGGTCCAGCTCGACGGTGGACGCTTCGCGACCAGTGACCTGAACGACCTGTACCGCCGCGTGATCAACCGCAACAACCGTCTTCGTCGTCTGATCGACCTCGGTGCCCCCGAGATCATCGTCAACAACGAGAAGCGCATGCTGCAGGAGGCCGTCGACGCACTGTTCGACAACGGTCGCCGTGGTCGCCCCGTCACCGGTACCGGCAACCGTGCCCTGAAGTCCCTCAGCGACATGCTGAAGGGTAAGCAGGGTCGTTTCCGCCAGAACCTGCTCGGAAAGCGTGTCGACTACTCTGGCCGTTCGGTCATCATCGTCGGCCCGCAGCTGAAGCTGCACCAGTGCGGTCTGCCCAAGCAGATGGCTCTGGAGCTCTTCAAGCCGTTCGTCATCAAGCGCCTGATCGACCTCGGTCACTCGCAGAACATCAAGGCGGCCAAGCGTGCCGTCGAGCGCACCCGTCCCGAGGTCTGGGACGTGCTCGAGGAGATCATCCGTGAGCGTCCGGTTCTGCTCAACCGTGCACCCACGCTGCACCGCCTCGGCATCCAGGCGTTCGAGCCTCAGCTCGTCGAGGGCAAGGCCATCCAGCTGCACCCGCTCGTCTGCGCGGCGTTCAACGCCGACTTCGACGGTGACCAGATGGCTGTCCACCTGCCGCTGTCGGTCGAGGCTCAGGCCGAGGCCCGCGTGCTGATGCTCGCGTCGAACAACATTCTGAAGCCGTCTGACGGTCGTCCGGTCACCCTGCCTTCGCAGGACATGATCATCGGCCTCCACCACCTGACCACGGTCAAGGAGGGTGCAGCCGGTGAGGGACGTGCGTTCGGTTCTGTGGGCGAGGCGATCCTGGCCAAGGACGAGGGTTCCCTCGACCTGCAGGCGAAGATCCGCATCCGCATCCCCGGTCTGACCTTCCTCGAGGGCGAAGCTCCCGAGGGCTACGAGCGTCACGGTCTCGTCGACGCCTCGCTGGGTCAGGCGATCTTCAACGACACGCTGCCCAAGGGCTACCCGTTCGTCCGCGAGCAGGCTGACAAGAACAAGCTGTCGCAGATCGTCAACAAGCTGGCCGAGGAGTACCCCAAGGTCGAGACGGCTGCGTCGCTGGACCGCATCAAGGACGCCGGTTTCTACTGGGCCACGCGCTCCGGTGTGACCGTCGCCCTGAGCGACATCCTCACCCCGCCGAACAAGGCGGAGATCGTCGCCGGCTACGAGAAGCAGGCCGCGAAGGTCCAGTCGCAGTACGAAAAGGGTCTGACGACCGACTCCGAGCGTCGCCAGGAGCTCATCAAGATCTGGACCGAGGCGACCGACGAGGTTCAGGCCGCCATGAAGGCGAACTTCCCCGAGGACAACACCATCAACCGCATGGTGTCGTCGGGTGCTCGTGGTAACTGGCTGCAGATCCGGAACATCGCCGGTATGCGTGGTCTGGTGAACAACCCCAAGGGTGAGATCATCCCGCGTCCGATCATCTCCTCGTACCGCGAGGGTCTGTCGGTTGCGGAGTACTTCATCGCGACGCACGGTACCCGTAAGGGTCTGGCCGACACCGCTCTGCGTACCGCCGACTCGGGTTACCTGACCCGTCGTCTGGTGGACGTCTCGCAGGACGTCATCATCCGCGAAGAGGACTGTGGCACGTCGAAGGGCCTCGAGCTCCCGATCGCCGCTCCGAACTCGCAGGGTGAGCTCGTGCGCGACGCGAACGTCGAGAACTCGGTGTTCGCTCGTACGCTGGCCTCCGACGTCGTGAACGAGTCGGGCGAGGTTCTCGCCTCGGCCGGCGACGACGTGGGTGATGTGCTGATCGACAAGCTCGTCGGACTCGGTGTCGAGAGCATCAAGGTGCGCTCGGTCCTGACCTGCGACTCCGCTGTCGGTGTCTGCGCGCAGTGCTACGGCCGTTCGCTCGCGACCGGCAAGACGGTCGACATCGGAGAGGCCGTCGGCATCATCGCGGCCCAGTCGATCGGTGAGCCCGGTACCCAGCTGACGATGCGTACCTTCCACACGGGTGGTTCGGCATCGGCGGATGACATCACGCAGGGTCTTCCCCGTGTGCAGGAGCTCTTCGAGGCGCGTACCCCCAAGGGCGCGTCGCCGATCGCCGAGGCCGATGGCCGCATCACGATCGACGAGACCGACAAGGGCAAGAAGGTCATCCTCACGCCCGACAGCGGTGACGAGCCGGTCATCTACCCGGTGCTGAAGCGTGCGACGCTTCTCGTCGAGGACGGGCAGCACGTTACGGTCGGTCAGCCGATCCTGGTGGGCACGCTCGACCCCAAGGAGATCATGCGCGTCATGGGTGCTCGCGAGGTGCAGCGTTACCTCGTCGGCGGCGTCCAGGGCGTGTACCGCTCGCAGGGTGTGCCGATCCACGACAAGCACATCGAGGTCATCGTCCGTCAGATGCTCCGCAAGGTCACCGTCGTCGATCACGCCGACACGAACCTGCTGCCGGGTGAGATGGTCGACCTCAAGCGCTACCAGTCGATCAACCGCGAGACAGTGGCAGAGGGCAAGCGCCCCGCGTCGGGCCGTCCGGAGCTGATGGGTATCACGAAGGCGTCGCTCGCGACCGAGTCGTGGCTGTCGGCCGCCTCCTTCCAGGAGACGACCCGCGTGCTCACCGAGGCTGCGATGCAGGGCAAGCGTGACCCGCTGGTCGGTCTCAAGGAGAACGTCATCATCGGTAAGCTCATCCCCGCCGGAACCGGTCTCTCGAAGTACCGCGACGTCACGGTCGAGGCCACCGAGGAAGCCAAGAGCGAGCGCTACCCGAACCGGATCTTCGCATCCGACGGCGCGTACGCTGACGGCGACTTCGGCTACGTCGACTTCGACGCGTTCTCGACGGACGACATCACCCCCGGCACTTATAACTGATTGAGTGCTGAGTGACTGAGAAGGCCCCAGGCGATTCGCCTGGGGCCTTCTTCGTGCCCTGGTGCAGTCGCGTGGCGCCTGGCAGCCGCGCGGTGGACGAGGTCAGCCGAAGAGGTGCTCCACGATGCTCGAGGTGTACCCGCTCGGCGCCAGGTTCGAGTAGCGCGTGTCGATGAGCACATCCTCCCGCCAGAAGAGGGTGCGGCCGTCTGTCACCGGGTACTGCGCATTGGGCCACGTCTTCTCGCAGCGCGTGCCGCCGTCCGGGGTGAAGCAGGAGAAGCCCTCATCGTTCGCGAGAGCGTTCAACATGTCGAGCGCGGGTCCGCGGTTCATCCGGGAGATCGTGGTCGTGAGACCGGTCGTGTCGGCGCCGGGGTCGGCCCAGATGCAGGTCAGAGTGCCGTCGGAGCCCACGCCGGAAGGGCCGAAGGCGGCGTCGTTGAGCGGTGTCTCCCCGAGTTCGGCCAGGACGGCGTCGGACAGGATCGCACGGCAGTCGGTCGGGAGCGCGACGGGTGCGCTGGTCGGCGTGGGGCTGGGCGACGGCGAGCCGGTCTGCTCGGGGTCGGCCGTCTCGCTCCCTGCCGGGCTCGGCGAAGCGCTCGCGCCGCCCGTCTGCGGGGTGCAGGCGGTCAGTGCGACGAGGAGGAGGAGTGCCGCGGCAGCGCCGGTGAGTCGGGGCTTCATGGCCACACCGTACTGCGCATCGGTGTCGGGATGGCAGAGGAGCGCGGTGTTGCCGTCGGCTCCCCGTGCCGCGATAGTGTCGGCGGGTGAGCAACCAGACTTCTTCCGCCGGTTCCGTGGTCGTGATCGGCGATGCCTTGATCGATGAGATCCGCGACGATTCGGGGGTGCGCGAGCTCGTCGGCGGTGCCGCACTCAACGTCGCCGTCGGACTGCGGCGCCTGGGAGTCGTGACGACGCTGATCGCGATGGTGGGAGATGACGAGGCCGGCGCGCACATCCGCGAGTACCTTTCCGACCACGGCGTGCGGCTGATCGGGAGTGAGGCCCCGCTCGGGTCCTCGCGGGCGATGGTGCAACGGGCGGCGAACGGTGAGCCGCAGTACGTCTTCAACGACGCCGCACAGAAGCGCAGCATCCGGTACTCCGACGAGGCTCGACAGGCGATCGCCGACGCCGGGCTCGTCGCGATCAGCTGCTTCCCCTTCGACGTGCCGGTCGAGGTCGACGCCCTGACCGATGCCCTGGGGGACGCGCGCGTTGCCGTCGACCCCAACCCGCGCACCGGAATGCTCAGCGATCGTGAGGAGTTCGTCCGCGGCTTCGAGCGGCTCGCGGCTTCGGCCGCCATCGTCAAGGTCGGCGCGGATGACGCGACGATCCTCTACGACGGCGACCTCGACGCCCTGCGCGCCCGTCTGCGGGCCCTCGGCGCTGCTGCCGTCCTCGCGACCGCGGGTGCCGACGGCGCCACCATCGATGCGGATGCCGGCATCGTCTCCGCTCCCATCGCGCAGCTTCCCGGTGCCGTGATCGATACCGTCGGCGCGGGGGACGCGACTCTCGCGGCAGTTTCGGAGGGCCTGGTCACAGCGTCTCCGTCCGACCTGGGGGAGTGGCGCGCACTGCTGCTGCGCGCGATGGACGTCGCCGCCGCGACCTGTCGCGCCGAGGGTGGTCTGCTGCGGACACCCGAGTCGTTGGAGGACTCCAGGCGCGGCGTGAACGGCAGCTGACCGTTCGATTTCTTGCACCCGCCTTCGGCAGGTATGCTTGTCTCTCGTGCCCCCGGTTGGCTGTCCAAGTCGGACGGGTGCGCTCTGGCGAGTTACCCAAGCGGCCAAAGGGATCTGACTGTAAATCAGACTGCTCAGCATTCGGGGGTTCGAATCCCTCACTCGCCACCACCACATCCGCGGAACGCCGCGGAACTCGAAGGCCCACGCGATTACCGCGGGGGCCTTCTCTCGTCACCGTGGCCCTCACGATGAATAGGGTGGTCACATGCCAATGACGACTTGTGCTCGCCTCGACCTCCGAGATCGTTCGTGACCACGCCCGCGGGTTGGTATGTCGACGACAAGGGCGCGACCCGGTGGTGGGACGGTTCCCGGTGGGGTGAGGACTCTCCGGTCGCAGCGCCATCGACGGAGTTCCCATCGGTCCCGGAGGGGACGAGCACGACCACGGTGTGGGTGTGGCCGGGTGTCGCTGGCTTCACGGATCCAGTCGCGCAATTGCGAGATCCGTCGGCCGCACGGCGAGCCGGACAGACGCGCGGCAAGCTCCCGCTGCGCGACTGGGTGGTGTCGGTGGAGAAGAACTCACTGCTCGGATGTCAGACTCTCGAGCCCCGCTGAGCGACATACGTCGATGGAGTGGTGTTTGCGCGAGACGGAAAATCCTGACAGACATTTTTCTGATCGACGCGACAGGCGCAGAGAGAAGCGGTGACGGCGGCTGCGGCGACGGCAGCACGGCGCCCGCTCATCGTCCGCATTTGGCCGCAGGAATACGCCGAAGTGAGGGCAGGAAAGATGTGTGTCAGGTGTTCCTTGTGCCTGCAAAAGGCCACCATCGTGTCCTCCGAAAGGGGGACAGACACTCCGAAACGCTGTCTTTCACACTCAGGGGGAACCGAGGTGAAACTGGTCAATACTGATCCAGGCCTCGCATCCATGAGGAGAGAAAATGAAGTTGAGCACGAAGAAGCGCTTGGCGAAGTTCGCCGCCGCGACGGCAGTGTCCGCCGCCCTGATCGTCACGCCGTCGGTTGCGGCGATGGCCGACGCCACGGCGACGTACACGACAGGCGGCCAGGCGCGCGCCACCGCGTACTGGAATGCATCCTCGGACACGATGTCCAGCACCGACCGTTACAACGACGGGTGGGGCTCCCGCACCGCGTACAACCTCCGTGGCAATACCAGCAACCAGTACGTTGACAACATCAAGGGCGCCGGCACGACCGAGTCGCGCACCCTGTGGGTGCTTCCTGGCTGGGAGTTCCGCGTCCAGGCGTGCTCCATCAACAACGGCACGCAGCTCGGCTGCGGGTCCTGGTCGGGGTTCTCGGGAGTCTGACCCACGCGTGAGACCGGGCCTACTGCGTGCCCGGTCTCACGTCCCCACCGTCTCGAGATTAGGAACGCCCCGAACCCATGAAACGCCTCGCGCCTACACTGCCCCTGCTCGCCATTGCCGCACTCGTCATCTCGGGATGCTCCAACGCGTCGTCGGAAGAGGGATGGACCACCCCGGACCTTCCTGCAGAACTCTCCGCGACGCAGGCGCTCGCAGCGTTGCCGTTCGATTCGTTCGCGATGAGCAACTCCGAACGTGAGCAGCTGCAACAGGGCACGGCCGCTCTACTGAACCGGTGCATCGCCGACTTCGGTCTCTCTGCGACGTTCAGCGGCGACTACATCCAGCAGCTGAGTGAAGATCCGGACGTGCCTCTCATCTACCAATGGGGAGGCAGGCTCGGTACTCTCCCGCGTGACCAGGCCGAAGAGTACGGCTACGCAGCACCTCCCGGAGGCGAGTGGTCGAATGGGGCCGGCATCTACCTGTCCAGCGCGGAGAACTTGAACCCGGTTATGCCGAGCGATCCGACGGAGGCCGCGCAGCTGGCGGCGGTGATGTACGGCCCCGAGCAAGGAATGATCCCCGGCGAGGGGGGCGATGACCAGGTACTTTCCTCAGAGCTCATCCCGACAGACGTCGAAGGCAATGCGCCATCCGCGAAGGGGTGCTACGGAGTCGTCGAAGACGAGATCGGAGTTCCGTTCGTCGACCTCCGCGACCTGACGTCCGACGTCTACGGCCTCACGTTCAGTCACGATGCGGTGAAAGAGAAAGCCAGCGCCTGGTCGGCATGCATGAAGGATGCCGGCTTCGATTACGCACGCTTCGAGGAAGCTCCGACTGCGAATGCGGGCGCGATCAGCGCGGACACTATCGCCGTGGCCTTGGCAGATGTCGAGTGCACGAAGGAAAGCCGCTGGCCGGACACTTTCTACTACGTCCTCGCCGACTACGAGCAGCAAGCGATAGACAAGCAGCCGGACACGTTCCAATCAGCGCTGGACGGAGAGCGGAAGCGACTCGAGGCCGTGAACACACTCCTGGGCAAATAGAGACGATGGACGACAAGCCCCGGACGACGCCGACACGTCGAGTAGGCACCCTGATCCTCGTCACAGCTCTCGTATCTGCGGCCATCGGGGGTGCGGCCGGCTTCTTCGTGCGCTCGCCCGCACAAGTTGCGGCGGATGCTGCCCCGCCCGCGCACAGTGAGCTGACCGTTGCCGTCGAAGAGGGCACTATCACCGACCCGCTTCTCCTGTCCGGAGTCGTTGCTCTCGGCAGCGTGACCGACCTCACGCCAAACGGGGGAGGTGTTGTCACAGGTCTGCCGGTAGCCCTCGGAGCGCAGTTCACCGCCGGTACCGTCATCGCCGAGGTGAACGACAGGCCCGTGATCTACCTGCAAGGCTCTATACCGCTGCTGCGGGACCTGCGCCCCGGGGACAAGGGTGAGGATGTTCGGCGCCTGCAGGAAGGGCTGCGTCCGTGGCTGAGCGGCGAGCCCGATGGCACGTGGGGGACGGCGACGACCCGTGCTCTGCAGGCCCTCTACAAAGCTGCAGGGTATGTGGCTCCTGTGGACAGCGCCGCTCTCCAGGCGGAGCTCGTATTCGGCGCCGCGGCCACGGCTACGGTTCTCAGTGTCGCGTCCCCGCTCGGAGGAGCGGTCGAGAGTCCGCTGATTCGGGCGACCACATCCGATCCGACAGTGATAGCAGAAGTCGCCGATGCGACGTCGCAGCTTGTTCACATCGGTGACCGCGTATCCGTGACAGGCAGTGCCATCGGCGGTGCGCAGGACGGCACGATCACCGCGGTGGGCGGCTTGGTCACGGGAGACGATGGAGTCAGCCGGGCCACCGTCACAGTCCAGCCGGATGTTGCGTTGCCAGCCGCGGCTATTGACCGAAAGGTGGAGATCACCGTCTTGACCGGCGCGGACGCTGAGGTCGGTCTCATCGTTCCGCTCTCCGCTATCCGCTCGAACGCGACCGGCGGAACATATGTACTGCACGTGCACGGGGAGAACCCTCATCGCGTCATGGTGACTGTCGAAGAGACGGGAGGCGGACAGGCGCGAGTGACCGCCAGCGACGGAGATCTCGCTGTCGGTGGCCTGGTCGTGCTGGGCGTGCAATGACAGCTGTCGTCGAACTGCGAGACGTCTCGCGTGTCTACCCTGGGCCACCCGAGGTGCACGCGCTGGTAACGTCCTCCGTCACCATCGATGAAGGCGATTTCGTCACCATCGTCGGCCCGTCCGGCTCTGGGAAATCGACTCTTCTGAACCTTCTCGGCCTTCTCGACAAGCCGACGGCGGGAACCTACGCGTTGAGAGGCCAGGACGTCACGCCGCTTTCGGAAAACGAGCGGGCGCGTGTGCGGGGCACCGACATCGGGTTCGTCTTCCAGTCCTTCCACCTGCTCGAACAACGTACCTGCTTAGAGAACGTGATGCTCAGCGACCTGTACAACGGAACGACGGAGCGAGAGTCTCGCGCTCGCGCATACGAGGCGTTGGAGGCAGTCGGACTCGGGGCTTTCGACCGCCGGCTGCCGACCGAACTCTCGGGCGGACAGCAACAACGAGTAGCCATCGCCCGAGCGTTGGCATCCGACCCCGCGGTGCTGTTGTGCGATGAACCGACCGGAAACCTGGATAGCGTAACCGCATCGGCCATCCTCACCCTCTTCGACGACCTCAACGCCGTCGGCCGCACGGTCGTGCTCATCACCCACGACGCCGACGTCGCCCGCCACGGCAATCGAACACTGCACATGCTTGATGGCGCGTTGAGCGAGGAGTCATGACCCGTCACCCGGTGCGCAGGCGGTTGCTCAACGAGGCGATGGCCGGTGTTGTGCAACGCTCGTCTCGCTCGGGGATGACGATTGTCGGAATCGCGATCGGCGTCGCGTCCTTCGTGGCGGTGCTCGGCGTGACCGCCAGCGCCAACGGACAGATCAGTGACGAGTTCCTGAGAGTCGAAGCCACCCAGATCACGGTGACTCCCCGCACTGGGGGAACCGGGACCGAACCTCTCTTCGCTACGGACGCCGACCGCCGTGTCGGTCAGATCGACGGGGTCACCGCGACCGGACGATGGTGGAACGTCCCCGGCGTCACCATCAGCGTAAATCCTCCGTCGATCGACCCCGGCTCCTCCCAACCTTCGTTGCTGGCAGCGACACCGGGGTACTTCGATCTCGTCGGCGCTGAGGTGTCCAGCGGCCGCACATTCGATGAGTTCCATGAGGATCAGCCGGTTGCGGTCATCGGAGACAAGCTGGCCGGCGACCTCCGTATCAGCGACATCGCTGATCAACCCGTCATCGTGCTCAACGACCTTCGGGTCACTGTCATCGGCGTCATCGATGACACGACCGGCTCGAGCGCTGCGCTGACAAGCGTCATCATCCCCGACGGGTTCGCTCGGACACACTTCACTGCACCAGGACAGCGGGAGACGATGGTCGTAGCCACCGAGGTGGGGGCATCGGAGGTTGTCGCCGACCAGCTCGCGGTCGCCTTGAACCCCGCGGAACTCACCGCGTTTCAGATCGTCCCACCTCCGAAGCCGACGGTCGTGAAAGACCGGGTCAACACGTCGACGCAGGCGCTCTTCTTCGCACTCGCAGGCATCTGCGTTCTCGTCAGTGGTGTCGGAATCGCCAACGTGTCATTGCTCGGCGTCATCGCCCGCACGCGAGAGATCGCACTTCGGCGTTCGCTCGGCGCCTTGCCCAGACATATAGCGATGCAGTTCCTCGGAGAGTCAGTCGTGCGCGGGCTCCTGGGTGGGCTTGTGGGTACGGCGTTGGCGATGGCAGCCGTGACCGCCATCGCAGTGAGTCAGCAGTGGACGGCCGTCATCGAACCATGGTCGCTCATCATGGGGCCGGTCATGGGTGTGGCCATCGGATCGATCGCGGGGCTCTATCCGGCGATTCGAGCCACGAGGATCGAACCGGTAGAGGCGTTCCGTCGCTGAACGTCTATTCGATTTCGTTCTGTCTCACTTGACGTCCCACAGCGTGTACCCGACGACACCAGCAGGAATGAACTCCATCGCCTTGGTCAGTTCGTTCTCGGTACCGACTATCCGCCCCGTATCCCGAGAGATGAGGAGTGTGTTCTGATAACCGCGGTCGTCGATGGTTGTGCGGAGCCCGACGACCGCTCGTCCCAGTCGGTCGGTCGATTCGCCGAGAACCGTGACATCGCCTGCATCGACGAGCATGTGGATTAAGGTCGCGTGCTGTTCGTCGGTCAAGGTCCAGTAGCTCAGCAGTTGGCTGATGGCCACGAGGAGGTCTCCGGATGAAGAGTCGGCTGACGCGCCAAGCTCTCCCAGCGCTGCAAACAGTTCCTCGCGACTCGACCCCTTCAGGCTCACAACCCCGGGCGGGATGTCGAGGTCTGCGGCGCTGGTCGTGAGTTCGCTGATGATGTCACCAGGTCGATACGGACTCTCAGCGATGCCCTCAGGCCGCGCATCGCCAGACCAATACGATTCGGCGGCGACGACCGTGCTGATGGAGCCAGTCTCCGGCGACCAGTCGAAGGTTGTTTTTTGCGGCACGACCTCCACCCGCCCCTTCGCCATGTCGATGTTCCACCCCCAGCTCAGCGTCTGCACCCGCGACTCCTGGACGACGTCGTCTGGCAGATCGAGTTTCAGCTCAGCGGCTGTGACGACGGCAGACAGCGGCTGCGCGTTTGCGTATTGCAGTGGCGGGGGCGTGAGCGCGACAGCGGATTGCGTCGGACCCAGTACGTTGACCGCGATGATGGTGACCGCAGCGATGGATGCCACCACGGCGGTCACGCCGCCCCAGACCCGCCCTGCGCGACGGCGAGGCTCCGGTGATAGTTCGAACGTCCCGCGGATGATGCCCTCGCGGATAGCGATGTCGCGCGCGGTGAGCGGAGCGAAGCGTGCGCCCGGCGCAGGGCTCACTGCTCGGAACAGCTGGTCCAGCTCCTCGTCGGAGACGTTCATCGCCCGTCCTCCTTCACCTCAAGCTGGATACGCAGCTTCGTCCTCGCGCGGGTGAGTGTGGTCCATACCGCCGCAGAACTGCAACGCAGCACAGCCGCGACCTCACCGGCGGTGAGTTCGTCCCAGTATGTGAGTACCACCACTTGACGCTCACGGGCGTTCAACTTCTTCATAGCCTGACGCAGCGCGAGCGCCTCCAGCGGATGAAGCCGCTCCGCGGCGTTCTCCAAGCCCCGGCTCATCGCGTCAAACGCCCTCCCTCGCGAACGGGCACTTCGGTCGACATCGCGGACCTTGTTGTCTGCGGTGCGGATGAACCAGCGCAAGCCCATCGGCGTCTCCGGACGCAGTTTCCTCCATGCGACGACGAACACCTCCGCAGTGATCTCGTCGACTTCTTCCTGGTTGTCGAGGAAACACGACAGGTGGTGGTGCACGAGAGGCCAATACTCATCGAACAATCGGCGGAAGACGACGGCCTTGTTGAGAGCCGGGGCGCTCGTCGAGGTGCTGGAATGCGCCTCAGCCGGAAGGGGAAAGCTCTCAGCTCCGGCAAGAACGACGCGGACGGTATCGAATAGCCCCAGCCTCACCATCGAAGACGCCCCGCTCATCTCGCTCGTCTCCTCAGGTTATCGGGTGCTCAGAGCGTGCAGAGCAAGTTGGTGGTGCCAGCGCCGACGTTCGCGGAACCGTTCGCCCCGGCCGTCGCGAGCGTTGTGCCTGAGGAGTTGCGCGCGCGAACGCTGCCGAAGGAGCGGCCGTTGGCGATGGATCCGACGGACTGCAATGCGGCTGTGCTGACGGTGGTGCAGATGGTGAACGTCAACTTCGAGCCTTGAAGATTGGGCGAGGCGTATGCGCAGTATGTCCCGGTGGCGCAACTGCCGACAGCGCGCAGCGACGCGGACTCCGACCCCGCTTCGAGGATCATCCCGAGTGCCGGCCAGACGGCGGTGGTGTCGTTCACGGCGAAGCCGCCGGGCAACGCCTCCAAGGCGTACTCGACATCCGGGTGGAGTTCGTCGGAGTCTGCGTTGGCTGTGGCAGGTGTGAGAACCAGTGCGAGGACGAGCGCCGCGATGGTGGTGATGGTGCGTTTCATGTTGCCCCCAGGCTCAGGATGCGAGGGAACCGGGGCCAACCGAGCACCCCGCCGAGGGGCGCGAATGGCCTCCGATCTCAGTACGGGTGCCCTCCGATTTCAGTATCCGCACGGGATAGCGGTCCCATCCGCTCCTTCTTTGCGGCTGAGGGCGATTCCTGACACACCTGTTCGATGACTGAGCCCAGCTAAGTTCACAGCTGTCTTCGCGCGACGTGCTCGTGGTGTCAGGTCTCACTTTCGTGGTCGCGCGATGGGTGACTCCCACCGAGAAGATTGGGCGGGGGCGTTCTCTCGTCACCGTGGCCCTCACCATGAATAGCGTGGTCACGACGACGTGTGCTCGCACCGACCTCCGAGATCGTTCGTGACCGCGCCCGCGGGTTGGTATGTCGACGACAAGGGTGCGACATCCGTCTGGGCATCCGTGTTCGTTGTCCAGACGTTCGAGACCGTGTTCTGGATGGTCACGACGCGGCAGATGTGACGTGGCCCCGCGACCGCGAACGATTCATAGACTGGAGCGATGCGACCGCTCACCGAAGCCGACGTCCGCGCATCGTTCGTCAATGCGGATGCTGACGAGCTGCGCCTCATGGAGATGCCGCACGACTTCCTGCTCGTCGACTGGGACTACCTCGACTTCTTCGCCTGGCAGGATCCGGGTGCGAGCCGTCGAGGCTACGTGGTGATCCCTCACGACGACGAGGTGGTCGGCATCGTGCTGCGCGCGACGGAGCCCGGCCGCGCCCGTTCGGGCATGTGCAACATCTGCCACACGATGCAGCCCGGCAACCAGGTCGCGCTCCTCTCCGCACGTCGGGCCGGTGAAGCGGGCACGCGCGGGGACTCGTTCGGCACCTACATGTGCGCCGACCTCTCCTGCCACGAGAATGTGCGCCTCGCCCACCCGCTCGCGCCCAACGAGGTGCGCACTCCGGGGCAGGTCGACTTCCGCCTCGACGGCACCCGTCGGCGTATGGAGAGCTTCGTCTCGCAGGTCTGGGAGCGGGTCTGATCGCGGTTACGCTGGTCCCACACGTCCTGCGCTCGAAGGAGAAGCCATGAGTGATGCCATCCTGTTCGCCGTCGAAGAGGGAATGGCCCGGCTGACGCTGAACCGCCCCGCTCGCCTCAACGCCTTCAACGCCGACCTGGCGCACGCCTGGAAGGATGCGACGGCCGAGGCGACCTCGAGGGCCGACGTGAAGGCGATTCTCATCGATGCCGTCGGCCCCGCGTTCTGCGCCGGTGGCGACGTGATCGACATGGCGACGACGATGGGGGCGTCCGGTGGGGAGATCACCGCGCTCGCCGAGGTGATCAACGCCGGTATCCGCTCGCTCACGGAGTCTGCGGTGCCCGTCGTCGCGGCTGCCCACGGCACGACCGCAGGCGGCGGCCTCGGCATCCTGCTGTGCAGCGACTACGCCGTCGTCGGCTCACGGTCGAAGCTCGGCAGCCTCTACGCGAACATCGGTCTGACTCCGGATCTGTCCGTCTCCGCTCAACTCGCCCGCGCCGTGGGCCAGCGCCGCGCCCTGCAGCTCGTGCTGCAGGACCGACTGCTCTCGTCGGCGGAGGCCGTGGAATGGGGGCTCGTCGCCGAAGCCGTCGAGGGCGCGGATGCCGTCTCCGAGGCGGAGAGCGTGCGAGCACGCGGTGAGGAGATCGCGCGGTTCTGGCTGGCAGGAGCGGCCGAGGCCTACGGCCAGGCGAAGCGGTTGGTGCGCTCCCAGCCCGAGCGTTCCTTCGTCGAGCAGCTGAGTGAAGAGGCGCGTTCGATCGGTGCGGCTCTGGAGACGCCCGACGCGCAGGCCAGGGTCGCAGCCTTCGCCGCGGCGTCGGCGAAGAAGGCGGGCTGACGACCTCTCCTGCCCAGGCGCGGGGGAGGAGTGAGCTTCCCCCGGATGGGGCGGGAGCCGTGGCAACCGTCGACGCGCGTGGCAGGATGAAGGCATCGCCGCTCGACGAGAGGATCGCCATGTCCCATCCGGACATCACCACGCATCAGACGCAGGGTGAGAAGAAGAACATGTCGCTGCTCATCAGGGGCTCTCTGTGGATCGCCATCGGGGCTCTGATCGCTGCGGCTCTCGTGTGCGTGGTCTGGGTGCTCATCGGTGATCAGGACGGTCTGATCGGTCGGGCCTTCCTCACGATCCTCCTGCTGGCGGCTTTCGCGGGGATCGCGATCCTCGAAGCAGGGCTGGCGCCGAATCGCCCCGACTGGCTGCAGCTGGCGAGCATGGTGAGCTGGATCGTCGCTCTCCTCGTCGGCGCCGTGAAGATCTGGCTGCCGGAGGACGGCTTCTACTTCGGCGCGGAGCGGTTCTTCCAGTTGCTCCTCGTCATCGGAATCCTCCAGCTCGCCCTGCTGCATGTCCGCCTGTTCACTCCGGCCGCGCAGAGACACGTCACGACGTTCACGCGCATCATCTACATCGTCACCGTCACGTTCCTCGTCGGCCTGGTCGGCATGCTCGTGTTCTTCCTCGCCTTCCCGAACACCTTCGAGTACGGCGAGCTGTACTGGCGCATCGTGGTCGCGCTCACGATCCTCGTGGCCGTCGGCACGACGCTGATCCCGCTGCTGAACGCGCTCTTCGCACCGAAGAAGAAGACGCCTGCCGATCGTGCGGTGGCGGCGGCGCCGGCGTGGCCCACCTACGCAGACGGCATCACGCCGCTCCCGGCCCTCCCCGACGCGACTCCGGATTGGAACGCCTACTACACCGGGTATCCGACCGTCGCGCCGCAGCAGGCTCTCGGTCAGGTGCCCGGCTCGGCCTTCCCGGTCGCGCCCCAGCCCCTGCCCCCGCAGCCTGCCCCGCCGCTCCCGGCCGCCCCGCAGTTCGCGCAGCCTGTCGTGCCCGCACCCGTCGCTTCCGGAGAGCACCCGGTGCCACCGGCGCCGACCGCCGCGCAGCCGACGGCTTCTCCTCAGGAGCCGTCGCCGGCCTTCCCGCCGCCTCCGCCCGCCCCGCAGCAGCCTGCGCAGTGACGCTCGAACTCGAACTCCGCGAACTCGCCACCGAGATCGCTGAGGAGGCAGGAGAACTCGCGCGCACACGTCGACAGGAGGGTGTGCGCCTGGCGGCCACCAAATCGTCCCTGGCCGACATCGTCACCGAAGCCGACCGAGAGGTCGAGGCGCTGATCCGCGCACGTCTTCGCGCAGCACGAGCCGACGATGGTTTCCTCGGCGAGGAGTCGGGCGCCGAGGTCGGCAGCAGTGGGATCACCTGGGTCGTCGATCCGATCGACGGCACCGTCAACTACGCCTACGGCATCCCGGCGTACAACGTGAGCATCGCCGCCGTCCGGGGTGAACCCGACCCGGCGACGTGGGAAGCGCTCGCCGGGGCCGTCAACGCGCCGGCACTGGGCGAGACGTTCACGGCTGCCCGCGGCCACGGCGCGTGGGTGAACGGGAGCCGGCTCGCGGTGACCGCCGCGACCCCGGCAGGCGCTCTGCTCGCGACGGGGTTCGGCTATGACCCCACCACCCACGAGGGGGACATCGCGACCGTGGCCCGAGTCATGCCGATGGCCCGTGACCTCCGTCGCATGGGCGCTGCGGCGCTCGACCTCGCCTTCGTCGCGGCCGGACGACTCGACGGGTACTTCGAACGAGGACTCCGCCCCTGGGACTTCGCCGCCGGCGCCCTCCTGGTCGTGGAGGCGGGTGGCGTCGTTTCGCGAATCGACGTCGACTCCCCGCGTCCGATGCTGATCGCGGGTGGACCCGATGTGCACGCCCGACTGCTCGCGATCCTCGACGAGAAACCGTGAACGATTCATGGCATTCCCAGCCTGGTCAGGGTAGGGTTTACGGGATCGTTACTTTCGCCACCCGAAGGTGAAAGTCAAAGTTTGCGCCCCCCGAGCTTGACGCACGACCGAGAGAAACGTTTTGCCCTTCGAGAATTCCCAGGCTGCCTCTGCGCCCACGCGCCGGTCCAGCCGACTCCGCACTGCGGCCTCTGAGGCCCCCGCGGCGGGACCGACGGCACCCATTTCTGCCGCGGAGTCCACCGCTATCGCCCTCGCTGCCGTCGCTCCTCTTTCCCGACGCGCCGCCCGCCAGCGCCAGGCACCCGACGATGTCGCGGCCGAAGCGCTGATCGAGCCCTTCACGGCGGCGAGCCCCGAGCCGATCATCGCCGATGTTCCCGCCGTGCCCGTCGCGGCAGAGAACCTCGACGAGGGCATCGAGCTCGTCGACGCCGAAGTCGAAGAGGCTCCCGAGTCGATCGAACCCTCAGCCTCTCCCGAAGAAGCCCCGTATCCCGTTTCCGGGAATGACGACGAGGTCGATGCTTTCGAGCGCGCATCCCGCGCCTTCCGTGTCACCGGTTCGGTGCCGACGGTTTCCGCCGCCGCCGACCCGTCGCAGCCGGAGCAGGGGTCGAGTGACGAGCCTGTCGCTTCCGCGCACGTGGCGCCTCGTCGTCCTCGCAGCATCCGCAAGGCCGTCACCTTCGGCGCGACCGTCGGTGTGATGAGCCTCGCCGGTCTCCTCGCGGTGTCCATGACGCTCCCCGCTGAGGCCGTTGCCGGCGTTCAGGGAGCCTCGGCGGCATCGATGTCGTTGGTCTCCTCCTCCGCGGCCGCCGCGAAGGACGCCGCCGACGACGAGATCCAGGCTTTCGTCGCCCCGTCCGGTGTGGAGAGCGAATCGCTCACTCGCGCCGATGACTTCAGCACGGTCTCGCTCGCCGAGGTCGCGGCGGAACAGGGCATCAACTACTCGGGTGAGATCTTCACGAACGATCCGGACGCCGCGATCCAGTGGCCGTTCCTCGTCGGCGTGGGCATGAGCTACGGGTACGGCATGCGCAGTGGCCGTCTCCACGAAGGCATCGACTTCGTGCCCGGCGACGGTGCCCCCATCCAGGCCATCGCCGACGGCACAGTGCGCATCGCGACCGAGCAGGGCGGCGCCTTCGGTGTCACCGTCTACATCGACCACGTCATCGACGGCCAGGTCATCACGAGCCACTACTCGCACATGCAGTACGGCTCCCTCAACGTCAAGGCCGGCGACACGGTGAAGGTCGGCACCATCGTCGGCAAGACCGGCAACACGGGCCGTTCCTACGGCGCGCACCTGCACTTCGAGCTCATCGTCAACGGATCGACCATCGACCCGATGCCGTGGCTCAAGGAGAATGCCGGTCGAACGTCGTACTGACCGGCTCGATTTCATGAGGACGCCACAGTGATGGTATTCTCGTACGGTTGCCCCGCGAGGGGCAGCACGCCCCGATAGCTCAGTGGCAGAGCACTTCCATGGTAAGGAAGGGGTCGTCAGTTCAATCCTGACTCGGGGCTCGCAAGCATTCTTCTCACGCGGACGGATGCCTCGCGGCAGGGTAGCTCAGCTGGTTAGAGCGCACGACTCATAATCGTGAGGTCGCGGGTTCAAGCCCCGCTCCTGCTACAGATCAAAACCCCTGGGATTCCGGGGGTTTTGTCATGTGCGGGCGACGTACTGGCACGGTGGCGGCTGCCACCGTGCCGGGTTTGTGCCGGTTGAGGCGTCGAGAACAGATCGCACTGGCCCGTCATGGATCCGCCGAGGTACACTTATAGCACGGCGGGCAGTAGCCCTCGGAGCCTGGCAGTCTTCCGGACGGTAGACGAGCCAGGCTCACGTGTTTCTAGAGCCGGGTGACCCGGGACTCCACGATCGCATCGACGCGACGGATCCAGTCACCGCCGTTCGAGTAGCACCAGGCGACGGCATCACTCACCCAGAGCAGCGGATGCTCGTGCGGCGCGACATGCCGATACTGCATCTCTGATGATCCAGCACGGCGGATCGCATCGGCGAGCAGACGTCGATCGGCACGTTCGAGGGACTCATCTCGTTCGATGATCAGCTGCGCTACTCCAGCGCTCACGGCTGCTTCGGCGAGTGCGCCGAGGGTCAGTGGCCGCGACTCTTTGTCTGACCGCTGCTTGACGACCCACACGGACACGCGGACGTCGAGACCGCACATGCGCGAGAGGATCTGGCGGCGTCGACTGTCACTCTCACTCTTGAAGTGGATGCGTCGCTGGCCGGGCTTGAGGAGATCTCGCAGCGCCCGATCAGAGGCTTGCACATCTCCGACCACAGAGGCGGTCGCAACGACGTAGTAGCCTCGCGCCTTCGACTCATCGACGTAGACACGGTCAGCAGGGCGGAAGGTCACACTTCAACCGTAAACTGCAAGTCTGACCTTGCTCGTGGCGGCGTGCGCGACTTGTTGATACCTACGGAGTCGGGAGCTGTGAGAACTTTCTTTACTCTTTCAAGGCCCGCCTGCGGCGGGATGCGCCCCGCCTGCGGTGCGTCCGGTCCTCGCTTCGCTGCGGTCCGGGCGCTCCTCGGCAAGGCGCTTCCATGGCCGCGGCCTATTGCGATCTAATGTCCGAAGCAACCACCATAATCAAGCGCACACCGGCCAGCGCCGATTGGAGGAGCCATGGTTTCGCATGATGCTTCAAGCAGCGCAATAGGTTACCTGTACCAAGTTCGCTGGGCACTACTAGAGTTGCTGCGCGGGGCACGCGAACGGCCAGACATGGCGCTTACGCTGGAGAAGTTCGACGACGTAGCGTGGGAGGACTCGGGAGGGGATCCCCAAGCGCTCCTTCAGCTAAAGCACCACAAGCACTCCAACGGTTCACTGACGGACAAGAGTGCTGACGTTTGGCGGACGCTGAAGGTGTGGATGGATGACCCGCAACTTCGTGATGTCAGCGGACCGGATCTGTCGATCGTGACCACCGCCATTGCGCCCGTGGGTACGGCGGCGTCGTACCTTCGACGCGACGGACGAAATGTCGCCAAAGCGGTGGAGCTCCTAGATGAAGCCGCAAAAAGCTCCAAGGAGAAACACCACACGTCCGCTGCGCGGGCACAATGGCTCAGACTCTCAGATGCTGACCGGATAGGAATCGTCCAGCGCATCTACGTGCTCGACGGCCATCTACCGATCGAACAGCTAGACGCTGCCCTCGAAGACGCCCTCTGGTTTGCTGCTCCACAGGGGCGTACCGCCGATTTTCTCGCTGTGCTGGACTCATGGTGGATGGGAGTCGCGATCGATCTGTTGCGCAAGGCGCGCAGGTCAATACGCGCAGATGAGCTCAAGGCGAAGCTCGATGACATACGGGACGGGTTCCACCCCGACAACCTTGTCACCACGGTTCCTCGTGTCGACGGTACTGATGTCATGGATCAGTACGGGGAACGAGCGTTTGTGACCCAGCTGTACTGGATTGATGCCACACCGGTGGCGCTCAAGCGTGCGGTGGCTGATTTCCATCGCGCGGTGACGCAGACGACCCACTGGGTAGATCGAAATCTCCTAGAGATGTCTGAATTTGATGAGTTCAAGGACGCGTTAATGGACGAATGGGAGCTCGCATTTGACGACATGATGCAGGATCTGCCTGAGGAGGCCAGCGAGGGCGACAAGAAAAAGGCCGGCGCTGCGCTGTATCGACGTCTGCGGGATTCGACTGCGGTGCAAGTGCGTCCGCGCTATACGGAGGAGTTCTATGCGCGGGGCATCCGTCACGAGTTGGCGGACGGGTGCAGGAAGGGCTGGCACCCAGATTTTGAAGAACTCGTCCAGGCCCTGACGATAGGGAACGACTAATGGCCAACGCCTCTAGTGGCCCCTCGACTATGGAACTCGCGAACTGGGAGAACCGATCGTGGGTCACCGCAAACATGATCAACCCTGCGTTTGTCGCAACAATCCTCGTAGCCGCGACTGAGATGTACGAGAACGAATCGGGCGATTGCATGCCCTGGGAGCTTGTGTTTCTTGCAGCGCCGATGGCGTTGCATCGCGACACGCGAGAAGCTTTGCCGATCCGTATCAACTCGTACGCATCAAAGTGGGTCACTGAGAACAGTGCGCTGCTGGCTTCACTTCCCAAGCGTGTTGTGAGCATGCGTCCCTACACGAGAGAGGGCTTGCGTTACGCGCTCCGCGCTGGATCGCTCGAAGTGGTTGAGGGCGATCGATTGCGTGGTCGGTCGGCCTGGAAGCTAGACAAGGATCGCGACGCAGAGCTTGCTTACATCATCCAGCGAGCAGCCTTTCTTGGACGTTGGTTTGCAGCGGCTGGATCTCCCGCAACCCTGTATGCGCTGTTCGGTGTGACACCATGATGCTGTGCAACTGATCAGTCTCGCTCTGTACCACTCGGATGGTCGTCGTCGTCCCGTCGACTTCAAACCCGGAAGCCTGAACATCGTGACCGGGTTCTCGAAAACTGGAAAGAGCGCGCTTCTGGACATTGTTGACTTCTGCCTCGGGCGCGACGACGCTCCGATTCCGCGGACGAAGGTGTTCCGTTCGGTCGCATGGTATTCGACGCTGTGGGAGTTCGCCGACGGCTCACGGGCGATGCTCGCGCGCCCAAAGATTAAGCCCGGCAACAGCTCGATTACTCAAGCTATGTTGCAGCTCGGCGGGCCTGAGCTTGGCTTGCCAGCCTTCGAGGACCTATGGGCGAACACGGATTCGAACAGTATGCGCGATCAGATCTCCGCGAGACTCGGCATCGACGGTGCACGCCTCAGTCCGCCTGAAGGGTCGACGAAGACCCCGTTCAAGGTTGGCCTCGGTCAGGCAGCGATCTTTCTCTTCCAGACGCAGAACGAGATTGCTAACAAGTCGCTCCTGTTCCACCGCCAGGACGAGTCTGGGATGCGGGATTCGATCAAGGACTCATTGCCGTTCTTCCTGGGGGCCGTCAAGGGTGACCATGCAGAGAAGCACCAGCAGCTTCGCGCAGCAAGACGCCTGCTACGACGATCAGAGATTGCGCTCGAAGCGGCCGAAGCCGAGGCATCCGAGCATGACAGCCAGATGCAATCACTCCTAGCTGAAGCATTCGCGGCTGGACTCGTTGATGTGGACAGGGCGCCGACCACCGAGATTGCCGTGGAGGTCTTGCAAGGTGTGCTAACTGCTGCACCTGTAGACGCTGAGCCGAATATTGACCTCCGAACCCAGGACCATCACCGCAAGCTGAGGTCAGAACGACTTCGACTTCGTGCGGACATTGGTCGCCTTCTTGACGACCGAAGTGCGCTCTTGGAATCAACCGCGACTGAGGGCAGCTACGAAGCAGCGATCGCTCAGCAACTCCAACGTCTTCGAAGCGTGGAGCTCATACCTGCTCCGCACGATACGATTGCTGACATTTGTCCCGTCTGCAATCAGACACTCGCGGACGCTGATCCCACAGTCAGCCAGCTAACCTCTCGTCTCAAGGACCTCTCCAACGAGCTCGAAACGATGGCGTCGGTGCAACCCGGACGAGAGCGGGCGCTGTCTGAGCTCGGTGTAGAGATTCAAGAAGCTCGTGAGCGTCTGACTGCTGTCGAGGAGGCTTTGGCCGCAACCGAAGCTGCGACGACGCTGGATGGACCGGTAGTCGATGCCAAGAGGCAGCAATTTGTACGCGGGCGTATCGATGCGACCGTTGGTCGTTTAGCGATGCGTCGGGATCTCGGCATTGACCAATTGCGTGAGGCGGCCGCGACCGCGCGGTATCGAGTCGAAGCTTTGGAACGCGAACTGGATGATGACGCTGCCCGTGAGCGGCTGATGTCAGCGCTCATCTCCTTGGGGCGGAAGATGACCAAGCTCGCCCAAGAACTGAACCTCGAGAACTCCGAGGAGAGTGTGCGCCTAGATTTGGCAAAGCTAACAGTGGCGACTGACACGCCAGAAGGCCCTGTTCAGCTGTCGTCGTTGGGCTCCGGGGCAAACTGGCTCGGGTATCATCTTGCTACCCATCTGGCGCTCCACAAAACGTTCGTGGAACAGAACGCGTCCGTTCCTCGAATACTGATGCTCGATCAGCCAACACAGGTGTTTTACGAGTCGAAGCCCAAGGTTGTTAGAGACGAGATCGAGGAAACCGGCGTGCCGGCAGACGAAGATCATGAATCGGTCACGCGCATGTTTAGGTTGCTGCACGACTTCGTGCAGGAGCTCGCGCCAGACTTCCAAGTGATCGTCAGCGATCACGTCGATCTAACGGAAGAGCCGTGGTTCCAGGACTCAATCGCCTACAACTGGCGCGGAGATGCGCTTGTGCCTGCCGATTGGGTTGAAGAGTACTGAGTGCCGGTTCTGTGCCGGTAGCTCTGCTGAAACCACCCTCACTCAGCCGCGACCAACTGTGACCTCTCCCGCGGAATCACGCGGCAAACGGTGACCAACAAGTACTCGTCAGCCCACGGAATCTAACTCATAATCGTGAGGTCGCGGGTTCAAGCCCCGCTCCTGCTACAGATGAAAACCCCGGTTCGCCGGGGTTTTTCTGCTTTCCGGCGGTACTTTCCCGGCGACCTGCGACCTATTCCGCGGGCGAGTGCGAGGGCTGCACCCTGGGCGCTCTCGCGACGGAAGGCCACACGACGAGCAGAAAAGCGGCGATCGGGCCGAACAGGAGCGTCAGAAGGAACCACGCCCACGCGGACCTGTTGCGCGTCCGGGCGAATCCTCCGGCGAGGATGGCGACGGTCAGCCACATGGACGACACGACGGTCCCGAGGTACTCGACAGTCATGCCCTCGAGGCTACGTCGGTGTTCCGACACCCCCCGCAAGTGCCGGGGCGTGTCGGTGGTGTCGCGCGCCCGCCCGCGGCAGACCGGCCCGGGGGCCTATCGTGGCAGGGGAATCGATTGAGAACGAACAAGGAGCGGCATGCGCATCGCACTGCACTCGGTGATCGCAGAAGGTGCGATCGACGACTACCGGATCCACCACGCCCGCGTCCCCGATGGGCTGCGGGACCTGTTCGGGGTCGCCGGGATCGAGGATTGGACCATCTGGCGCTCCGGTCGCAACCTGTTCCACATCGTCGAGTGCGAGGACTTCGACGCGGCGATGCGGGTGGTCAACGCCTCGCCGGCGAACGATGCGTGGCAGGCCGACATCGGCCGTTTCGTCGAGGGGTTCCACGGGCCCGACGGGGAGGACGGGTTCACTCCGATCGAGCAGGTGTGGGCGCTGTCGACGCAGCGGAGTTACGAAGGCTGAGATCTGCGCCACCGGTCGGTATCTTTTGGATACTAGGTGCGCTTGCGGGTAACTAGAGGGCTTCGGATAGCGTGGCGCGCATGGCAACCACGAACCTTCCGGAATCCTCTTCCACCCCGCTGTCCCTCCCTGAGCGGATGCCCGCGATCGGCGCCCGCGGCAGGCGTCCCGTGTCGGCCCCCGACGCTCTCAGCGACATCTTCCTTCCCGTGCCGAGACCTGCCGGACGGGATGTGCTCGTCGAGGTGCAGGGCGTCTCGGTGAACCCCGTCGACGTGAAGGTGCGTGCGGGAGCCGCCACCACCGGGGCGCCTCGGGTCCTCGGGTACGACGCGGCAGGAGTCGTGGTGGCCGTCGGCGACGAGGCCACGCGCTTCGCGGTGGGGGACCGCGTGTACTACGCGGGTCAGATCGACCGCCCCGGCACCAACGCCCGGTTCCACCTCGTGAACGAGAACATCGTCGGGCATGCCCCACGCACACTCTCGGTCGCCGAGACGGCCGCTCTGCCCCTCACCGTCATCACCGCGTGGGAGAGTCTCTTCGACCGGCTCGCGCTCACCCAGGAGAGCGAGGGCGTGCTCCTCGTGATCGGGGCCGCAGGCGGCGTCGGCTCGCTCATCATCCAGCTCGCGAAGGCGCTCACGCGTCTCGAAGTCATCGCGGTGGCCTCCCGGCCGGAGACCGCGGAGTGGGTGCGGCAGATGGGGGCCGACCACGTCGTGGGTCGCGACTTCGCCTCCGAGGTCTCGGCGATCGCTCCCGCCGGCGTCGACTACGTGTTCACGTCGTTCACTCCTGGCAACGTCCGGGCGATCGCCGACGTCATCCGTCCACGCGGGCAGGTCGTCTCCATCGACGAGACCGGTGGCAGCATCGACGCGCTCAAGGCGAAGAGCGTGACCTGGCACTGGGAGCTCATGTTCACCAGGCCCGTCACCGACCCCGCAGACCACTACCAGCACGATCTGCTGGAGGCCGTCGCCGCGCTTGTGGACGACGGCACGCTGCGCACCACCGTGACGACCCACCTCACGCCGCTGGATGCGGCGACCATGCGACAGGCGCACGAGATCGTCGAGGCGTCGCGCACCATCGGCAAGGTGGTCGTCACCGACTGGCCGGAGGGGGATCGATCAGCCTGAGGATCGACGGGACCGCGGCCGCTCGGCATCCGTCAGGCGGCGCGGTCCTCGGTGAAGGAGGGGGCGGCGTCGCCCACGCGGCCGCGGATGAAGAAGATCAGCACGGCCGCAGCGGCGATGACGACGATGTTCCCGAAGCCGGCGAACGCGGTGAGAGCGCCTTCGGCAGGGTGCGCGGTCTGGAGGAAGATGCTCGGATCGGTGCTGGCGTGCAGCAGGATCGGCGCGAGGATCGTCCCGGTGACCCGGAGTGCGAGGTACATCAGGATGCCGAACGCGAAGGTGTACACGAGCTGGAACGCGGTCGCGAACACCGACTGCCCGCTCAGAAGGTTCCCGGCGTGCAGGCCGGCGAACACGGCGGCGGAGAGCACCGCGACCACGATCTCGCGGTATCCGGCCTTGCGGGCGAGGTTGACGACCAGCCCCCGGGTGAGAACCTCTTCGGCGAACCCGATGAGGAGTCCGGCCAGCAGCCAGCTGGCCACGACGTCCCATCCGACGTCGCCGTAGTCGATCGTGGCGAAGCGCAGGATGTTGAACAGAAGCACGACGACGATCGCGATCCACATCCATCCCCGTCCTCGGATCGGCTGCGGACCGAAGACGTCGCGCCACCACCCGACCGAGGCGATGAAGCCGACGAGCAGCAGGCCGCCGACGACGAGCGGCAGGACGTAGTACACGATGACCGCAGCGGCACCGGTCGGATCGTCGAGCTGAAGGGCGAGGGGCGTGAACGCGAGCGAGAGCAGGTCGTAGAGCACGAAGTACACAGCAGCCAGGACGAGCGCACACCACCAGCCGCCCTTCTCCCAGAACCTCTTCCAGGGGGACGCGTCCGTGGGGGTCGACATGGGATGCTCCAGACCGTCGGCGGGTGGGGGCGGCCGACTATCCGTCAGTTTGTCGCACGACGGCGGTCAGCGTCCATCCGGAGAATCCGGGGGGTGTCGGACGGCTCACCCGCGGAACCCCCTCGGGCCACGCGCCGGAGGCATATGTGGGATCGGGATCGGACGTGTGGCGCGTGAGGTGTCCTGGAACCTGCGCACGGCCTCGAGAACGTCGGCAGCCGAGGAATAGCGCAAAGCGAGCGGCAGGTCGCGTCGCCACAGGACCTCGACCTCGGTCGGGGCGTCTTCGAAGATCGTGCAGACGACGCGACGGTGGTCGTTCTCCGGGTACTGCAGATCGTGGATGGTCCAGTCGGTCGCGCTGACCTCGACCAGCGTGAACCTGCGATCAGGATCGTGCTCCATCATTCTCCTCGCTGTCCCCACGGTGAAGAATGCGGGATCCACGCCCGGAAGGGGAGCCCCTTGACAGACGGCGGCCCCTGCCCACGTCGGGGCGGGGGCCGCTCGTCTCAGCGCGTGAGCGGTGTCGTGTCGGTGTCCGTCGGGTCGGCATCGGCCGCGACGGCGGTCGCCGAGACGCCGTCTGCGCGCCCGACCCCGCGCTGTGCGGCCTCCAACCTCTCGGCTTCCTCGCCACTGACGGCCTCGCCGCGTGCGACGAGTCCTGCCTGATCCGACAGCGGGATCTGCTTGAGGAACAAAGAGAGCAGCAGCGCAAGCACGATGAACGGCACGAGGTACCAGAAGACCGGCGCGAGAGCGTCCGCGTAGGCGGTGACGATGCCCTCCCGCACCTCGTCCGGCAGCGAGTTGAGGGTCGACGGATCGATCGTCGATGCGGCCTCGGAGGCGCCTTCGGGGGAGGCGCCGGCGCCGGTGAAGACGCCGAGCAGGTTCTCGGTCAGACGTGTGGTGAAGATCGTCCCGAACACCGCGGTTCCCAGAGATGCTCCCACCTCGCGGAAGTAATTGTTCGTGCTCGTCGCGGTGCCGATCTCGTCGGCCGGGACCGCGTTCTGCACGACCAGGACGACGACCTGCATGATGAGGCCGAGCCCGGCGCCGAACACGAACAGGAACACGCAGATCAGCCAGATCGGCGTCGACGCCGACAGGGTGGTCATCGAGACCATGGCGATGCCGGTGATGATGGTGCCGAGGATCGGATAGATCCTGTACTTGCCGGTCTTCGAGATCGCGATTCCGGAGAAGATCGACGTGCCCATGAGCCCCACCATCATCGGGATCATCAGCAGTCCGGATTCCGCCGCAGACGTGCCGGAGGACATCTGCAGGAACGTCGGCACGAAGCCGATCGCCGCGAACATCCCGATTCCGAGCACCAGCCCGATCGCGGTGGCGTTGACGAAGATCGGATTGCGGAACAGGCTCAGCGGGATGATCGGGTCCTGAACCCGCGATTCGGTGATCACGAAGGCGGTCGCGGCGACGACCAGCCCGGCGCCCCAGGCCCAGGTCGCGAGCGAGTCCCAACCGAATTCCTTGTCTCCGCCGAAGTCCGTGAAGAAGATCAGGCACGTGGTCGCGATCGAGAGGAAGATGACGCCGAAGATATCGATCGGCTTCTCGGCCTTCTTGCTCGGCAGCTTGAGTGCGACCAGCGCGATGATGAATGCCGCGATCCCGACGGGGATGTTGATGTAGAACGCCCACTGCCAGGTCAGGTGGTCGACGAAGTAGCCGCCGAGGAGCGGGCCGGCGACGGCGGACAGCCCGAAGACCGCACCGAGCGGCCCCATGTACTTGCCGCGCTCGTTGGCAGGGACGATGTCGGCGATGATCGCCTGGGACAGGATCATCAGGCCGCCACCGCCGAAGCCCTGCAGGGCGCGGAAGACGACGAACATCCAGAAATCGGTGGCGAATGCGCAGCCGACCGAGGCCAGGGTGAACAGGGCGATCGCGACGAGGAACAGGGTGCGTCGACCCAGTACGTCGCCGAACTTGCCGTAGATGGGCATCACGATCGTGGTGGCCAGGAGATAGGCGGTGGTGATCCACACCTGGTGGTCGACGCCGCCGAGCTGCCCGACGATCGTCGGCATGGCGGTGGACACGATCGTCTGGTCGAGGCTGGAGAGCAGCATGCCCGCGATGAGGGCGCTGAAGATGATCCAGATGCGGCGCTTCGTGAGCAGGAAGGGGGCGTCCTTCGTGGCGGTGGCGGACATTCAGTGCGCTTTCTGTGACGGTGCGTAGAGCGAGCGGGCGACGTCGAGGCGTCGGGTGAGGAGATCGGCGAACGGCTCGGTCGACTGGCGATGCACCAGCTCGTCCATGCTCATGCGCACAAGCGCGCCGACGGTGTGCACGACCACCTCGGCCTGCAGCTCGGCGGCGTCGTCGGAGGTGCGATCGGTCTCGGCGGTTCGGCGGAGGATCAGCCCCACATCGCGCCTCTCGTTCTTCGCGAGATGCTCGAAGGCGGCCTTGAGCAGACGCGGCTCCTGCTCGATCACGGCGAACATCGCCGGGGCGTCCTCGACCGGGTTGAACAGCTCGAAGCGGCGGATCGTCAACCGGAGGAAGTCGTCGAGCAGGTCTCCGCGTCGGGCAGCGAACTCCTCCTCGAGCGCCTCCTGGGACGAGTCGATCGTCGCGAACCCGAAGACCGCATTCTCCTTGCTCTCGAAGTAGTTGAAGAACGTGCGGCGGGAGACTCCGACCTCGGCGCACACCTCCTCGATCGTGAACCCGGCGAACCCCTTCTCCGTCGTCAGACGTCGTGCGGCGTCGGTGAGGGCGCGGGAGGTCTCTCGCTTGCGCTGTTCTCGCAAGGAATCTGCACTGTCGGCCATGGAGTGCAATATTGCACTCTCAACCTTTGAGTGCACCGTGAGCGGTTCGTCGGGGGTCTTCAGAGATTTCTTTCGACGGATCTGTGACATCTGCCGTTCGGTATACGTCCTAGTGGTGGCGTCGCCGACCGCGACCTGCGCTTCGCACTGCGAGCGGCATGAGGAAGAAGGAGCTCACGATGACGAACACGACAGGTGGCACCCAGCCCGAGATTCAGGTCGTCACCCCGCCGCAGGGGGCTGCGGTGGGGACGACCACGATCGAGGATGCGGTGGTCGCGAAGATCGCCGGCATCGCTGCGCGTGACGTCAGCGGAGTCCATGCGCTCGGCGGGGGCGCCGCACGCATGGTGGGCGCGATTCGGGACGCGCTCAACACGACCGACCTCTCGCAGGGGATCAGCGTCGCGGTCGGCGAAGCACAGATCACCGTCGACGTGACGATCGTCGCCGAGTACCCCGTCTCGCTGCAGAAGGTCGCGGATGACGTCCGCGCGGCGATCCACCGGGACATGGTCGATCTGGTCGGGGTGGGCGTGGTCGAGGTCAACGTCACCATCGACGACGTACACGTCCCCTCGGATGACGAAGGCGACACCGCAGACACGGACGAGGCGCCGACGGCATAAGCCGCCTCGTCGAGGACTCGGCCCCGAGACGCGGGGTCGGTGGAGAAGGAGAAGGAGAAGCCATGAGCGCTGAAGACAAGATCAAGGCCGCAGCCGAGAAGATCGCCGGCAAGGCGAAGGAGACCGTCGGCAAGGTCATCGATGACGACAAGCTCGTCGCCGAGGGCAAGGCGGAGCAGGCCAAGGGCAACGTCCGCGATGCCGCCGAGAACGTGAAGGATGCGTTCAAGAAGTGACGAGGCGGGGGAGAGGCCCGCACGGCCTCTCCCCGATCCCTCACAGGCGGGTGAACAATGATCCGATCCGTTGGGGCATCTGTTCCGAATCCCTCAGGGGATCGGATCGAGGGGTGGGGTAGATGGAAGACGAACGCTTTCGCACAGCGCTCGAACACGCGGACGACGGCATCGTCGCCGGACGCGCGATGGACGGCGACGTCGAGGCCTTCGCGGTGCTCGTGCGCAGGTACACGCCCATGATGCGCGCGTACACACAGCGGATGCTGAATGCATCCGCGGATGTGGACGACATCGTGCAGGAGTCCTTCGTCACCGCCTGGCAGCGGTTCGGCGAACTCGAGGATCCGGCCAAGGTCAAGAGCTGGCTGATGAGGATCGTGAGCCGGAAGGCCGTGGATCGCATCCGCGCGATCCGCCCGGCCGTCGACATCGATTCGATCGTCCGGCTCCATTGCATGCCTCACCGACCGCGGTCGTCGAGGCGCGTGCGGGCGTCGCCGCCCTCGGGGCAGCGCTTCGAGAGCTGCCGGATGCGCAGCGCGAATGCTGGGTGCTGCGGGAGATCGGCGGGTACTCCTACGAGGAGATCTCCGAGGAGCTCGACATCCCCGTCTCGACCGCGCGCGGCCTGCTCGCGCGGGCCCGGAAATACATGATCGTACGGATGGAGGAGTGGCGATGACCGACGAGAGAGAGACTCGCGAAGTCCGCCGGCTCGGCCTGGAACCGACCGATCTCGACGGGCACACGCTCGACGAGCTCACCGACTATCTCGACGCGGGGCGACAGCCCGCCGATCGCTCGATCGACGAGTCGCCCGGCTGTCAGCTGGCGCTGGACGCACTGGAACGGCTGCAGGGGCTCGGTGCTGAGCTCATCGCCGCAGAAGCCGCAGCCGAACCCCCGGTCGACGAGAACTGGGTCGATCGCATCCTCAGCGGCATCGCGATGGATGCGCGCGCCGGACGCCGCATCCCCTTCGAGTCACCGGATCCGCACGTGGATCTCGCGATCACCGAGGGAGCGGTGCGCGGCCTCATCCGCTCTGCGGAGAATGCCGTGCCGGGACTCCTCGTCGGGCGCTGTCGACTCGACGGGGACGTGACGCAGGCGGGTGCGCCGATCCGGATCGAGATCGACGCGAGCGCTCTGCACGGTCAGTCGATCCCGAAGGTCGCCGCTGAGCTGCGGGCCGAGGTCGATCGAGGCCTTCGCGCGCATACCGAGTTGAACGTGATCGCGATCGACATCGCGATCAAGGACGTCCGGGAGGTGTCGTCGTGGGCGGGAGAGAGCCGATGAGGGCGGAGGAGCGCGACGAGCTCGCCGCGGCGATCGAGGCGACGCTGCGGTCGACGCCGGGCGTTCGCAGCGTCTACCGATCGGGTTCCCTGATCTCCAACCTGCTGCGCGCGGGAGCCGAGGCGATCGGTGTGCGCAAGGACGACGAGCCGATCGTGTCGGTGGTCGCCGTGGGCGACGGGGTGGCAGTGGAGGCGACGCTCGGTGTGGACTCCGGCGCGAAGTCGGCGGAGATCCTCCGCACTGGGCACGCGGCCATCGACGCATTGCTCGGGGCGCGCGGCATACAGCGGGAGAGCATCACGCTCACGGTCGCGCACGTGCAGGCCGGCGCGCACGGGCAGGCGCACGTGGGTTCCTGACCCCGTGCCTACGACCACCGAGTGCCGCCGTCCGGGGGGACGGCGGCACTCGGTCTTGCGGAAGCGATCAGGCGGAGGCGGCGCGCAGTCCTTCGAGGAGCGGGGTCGTCGGGCGACCGATCAGACGCGCGAGCGTGCCGTCGGTGTCGGCGAGTGCCCCGTCCTTGATGCCGGCGTCGAGCGCGGCGACGAATCCGGCCGTGCCCTCGTCGAGGCCGGCCTCACGCAGCGCCGCGACCTGGTCGTCGAAGCCGAGACGCACATACGAGACCTCGCGTCCGGTCAGCTCGGAGAAGGTCGCAGCGAGGTCGGAGTACGTCCAGGCGACGTCGCCCGCCAGCTCGTACACCTCGCCGATGTGCCCGTCTTCGAGCGCCACTGCGGCCGCAGCCTCGGCGAAGTCCCTGCGGCTCGCCGAGGCGACGCGTCCGTCCCCGGCACCGGCGGCGAGCACGCCCGTCTCGGCGGAGCGGGTGAGGTCGGCGACGTAGTTCTCGGTGTACCAGTTGTTGCGGAGGATCACCGCGGGCACACCTGCGGCGGCGATGAGCTCTTCCGTCGCCTTGTGCTCCGGCGCCAGGACCAGGTCGCTCGTGGTGGCCTTCGGCACACTCGTGTAGACGAGCTTCGAGACGCCGGCGGCCTTCGCCGCATCGATGACCGCTCGGTGCTGGGCGACGCGCTGACCGACCTCGGAGCCGGAGACCAGCACGACGGTGTCGATACCCTCGACGGCGGTCGCGACCGAGGCGGCGTCGGTGTAGTCGAGGTGCACGACACGCACGCCCAGATCGGCGGCCTTGGCCGTGTTGCGAGCTCCGGCGACGATCGACTGCGGGTCGGCGCCGCGCTCGAGGAGGCCGGCGATGATGAGACGGCCGAGGTTGCCGGTCGCACCGGTGACGAGGATGGTCATGAGGGTCCTTTCGTAAGTGACATCCTCGACAACCCGAGAGCGGGCATCCCGCATTCCATCCAGCGGGTACCCACTTTGAAGTAAGGTACCCACATGACGGTTAGTTTCGCGCAGATAAAGGAATCCACTCCGTTCGTCTTCGATCAGAACTGCGGCACGCGCGTCATCCTCGATCACATCATGAGCAAGTGGGGCGTTCTCGTGCTCTCCTGCCTGTCCGACGGCACCCACCGCTGGGGCGCGCTGCGACGGGAAGTCGACGGCATCAGCGAGAAGATGCTCGCCTCCACCCTGCGTACGCTCGCCGACGACGGATTGGTGCACCGGGAATCCCTCCCGACCGTGCCGCCCCACGTGGAGTACAGCCTGACCCCGCTCGGGCGTGACCTGATGGAGAGGATGCTGCCGTTGATGGAGTGGGTGGCCGAGCACGCTGACGGCATGCTCGAAAGGCCCTGATTCCACGGATTCCGTCGTGAAGGTCCATTCCGCGCTTCGGATTCAGACGGTCGAAGAAACCCGTTGACGCGATAACCGTGGTGGCTCTACTGTTCTGACATGGCAGCAACGACGCCGATTCATCTGGAACGACCCGACGGCAAGGGTCTGGCTGCGGGAACACTGGGGCTCTGGGGCTCGACCGTCATCGGTCTCGCCTCGACGGCGCCGGTCTACTCGCTCGTCGCGACGCTCGGCTTCGTGGTGCTCGCTGTGGGCGCCCAGGCGCCGATCGCCTTCATCATCGCCTTCGTCCCGATGCTCCTGATCGCCTTCGCCTATCGCGAGCTCAACAACGCGGTCCCCGACTGCGGGACGACCTTCACCTGGGGGACCAAGGCCTTCGGCCCGTGGGTCGGCTGGATGGGCGGCTGGGGTGTTGCTGTGGCCGGCATGGTCGTGCTCGCCAACCTGGCCCAGATCGCCTCGGTCTACTTCTGGTCGCTGATCGGGCAGGACCTGGAGAACAACGACTGGCGGGTCGTCGTGGTGGCCGTGCTCTTCATCGCGGCCATGACCTGGGTCAGCTGGCGCGGGGTCGAGATCGGCGAGCGCATCCAGAACATCCTGCTCGGCATCCAGTACCTCGCGCTCGCGATCTTCGTCGTCACCGCGCTCTGGCAGTTCTTCGCCGGCACCGCACCCAATCCGACCCCGTTCGACTGGGAGTGGATGAACCCGTTCGCGTTCACCGACTGGTCGGGGTTCACCGAGGCCATCCTGCTCGCACTCTTCATCTACTGGGGATGGGACACCTGCCTCGCCCTGAACGAGGAGACGAAGGACCCGAAGCGCATTCCGGGTCGCGCAGCGCTCCTGACGACCGTGATCCTGCTGTTCACCTACGTCGCCGTGACCATCGCGGCCATGATGTACGCCGGTCTCGGAGAAGACGGCACGGGCCTGGGCAACGAGGCGAACGCCGACGACTTCTTCCTGGCGATCAAGGACGGGCTGCTCGGACCGTTCGGCTGGGTGCTGGTGGTCTCGGTGATCATCTCGGCGATCTCGTCGACCCAGACCACGATCCTCCCCACCGCTCGCGGCACGCTCGCGATGGGTGTGTACCGCGCTCTGCCCGCCCGGTTCAAGGAGGTGCACCCGACCTACAAGACCCCGTCGTTCTCGACCATCGTGATGGGCGTGGTCGCGTCGCTCTACTACGTCGGGATGACGCTGATCAGCGACAACATCCTGCAGGACTCGATCCTCTCGCTGGGGCTCGCGATCGCGTTCTATTACGCCATCACCGGGTTCGCCTGCGTCTGGTACTTCCGCAAGGATCTGACCTCCTCCGCCCGCGAGTTCTTCTTCAAGGGCCTGTTCCCGCTGCTGGGCGGGCTCATGCTGGCCTGGGCGTTCATCCAGTCGGCGATCGACATGTGGGACGTCGACTACGGCTACACGGTCCTGTTCGGCATCGGCGGCACGTTCGTGATCGGCGTCGGCTCGCTGGCCTTCGGCCTGGTGCTGATGTTCCTCTGGTACCTGTTCCCTCGATCGAAGCGGTTCTTCCGCGGTGAGAGCCTGAACCGGGAGACCCAGGTGATGGTGCCGGACGAGCCCGCCGTGACGATCCGTTCCATCGACGGAGGCATCTGAGGATGCCGGTCGCGACGGCGGATCTCTACGACGAGCTCGAAGAGGGGATACAGTCGCTCTCGCTGCAGCTGCGATCGTTCGGCCGCCGGTCGACATTCGACGGTCCGATCCGCACCGTCCGCTGCTTCGAGGACAACGCGCTCGTGAAGTCCGTGCTGGCGACACCCGGTGCGGGCGCCGTGCTCGTCGTCGACGGTGCAGGCTCGCTCGAGACGGCGCTCATGGGCGACCTGATCGCGGCGTCAGCGGTGGCGAACGGCTGGGCGGGTGTCGTGATCAACGGGGCGATCCGCGACCGCGTCGCGATCGATGCGCTCGACCTCGGCGTCAAGGCACTGGGCACCAATCCGCGCAAGAGCGCCAAGCTCGGTGCGGGCGAGCTCGACGTCACGCTCGTGATCGCTGGAGTGGTGTTCCGACCCGGGGCGCATCTCTACAGCGATGAGGACGGCATCCTGGTCGAGCGCTGAGGGTCGCCCGGTGGTATCGGGGCGCTTGTCCTAGGCTTGCTGCGTGCGCATCCGTCTCGACATCGCCTACGACGGCACCCACTTCCGCGGGTGGGCGAAGCAGCCGACTCTCCGCACGGTGCAGGGGACGCTGGAAGCGGCGCTCGCGCGCATCGTCGGCTCCGACGTGCAGTTCGTGGTGGCCGGCCGCACCGACGCCGGAGTGCATGCGAGCGGCCAGGTCGCGCACGTCGACCTCGACGAGAAGCAGTGGTCGCGCATCGAAGCGAGGCAGGGGCATGCACCGCTGGAACCAGCCGAGACCATCGCCGGGCGCATGCGGGGAGTGCTCGGCGCCTACTCCGATGTCACCGTGACCCGCACGTCGATCGCTCCTGAGGGGTTCGACGCGCGGTTCTCCGCCGTCTGGCGACGCTACCGTTACCGTCTCGCCGATGGTCAGGCGGGCTACGATCCGCTACGCCGCCACGACACGACCGTCGTCCGCGGTCGCCTCGACGAACGTGCGATGGATGCCGCGGCGAGGACCCTGATCGGACTGCACGACTTCGCGGCGTACTGCAAGCCGCGTGAGGAGGCGACGACCATCCGCACCCTGCTCGACTACCGCTGGGAGCGCGATGCCGACGGCGTGCTCGTCGCCGAGGTCAAGGCCGATGCGTTCTGCCACAGCATGGTGCGCGCGCTCGTGGGCGCCTGCGTGGCCGTGGGCGAGGGGCGCCTCGACGTCGACGACCTCGTGGTGCTGCGCGATGCGCTCACCAGGACCAGCGAGTTCAAGGTGCTCGCCGCTCGCGGCTTGATCCTCACCGAGGTCGGCTACCCCGCAGACGAGCTGCTCTCGTCCCGTGCCACTCAGACCCGCGCCCGTCGCGATGGAGCGAGCGGCTGAGATGACGGCGCCGCCCGGCAGCGTCGCAGACATCGTGATGTGCGCGTGCTCTCGGTGAGGGCGTTATCGGAATCCGCTGGGGATACGGTGACGATCCGGAGCCGGGGCACAGCAGGGGCGAGTAGCGTGGAACGGTCATGAAGGTCATCTCGTACAACCTCCAGAAGCACCGGGCCGCCGGCGAACTCGCGGCGCTGGTGCGCGAGCACGATCCCGACATCCTCTGCCTGCAGGAGTGCGACGTGCCCGAGCTGCCGGCGCAGATCGGCGATCTCGTGCTCGCGGACGCCACCCAGGGCAACCGCCTCGGACTCGCGCTCTTCTATCGCGCGAGCACGTTCCGCCTGCAGGCGATCCGCATGCTCGGCCTCAAGAAGTCGCTGCACGACCGCATCGCGAAACCGGCGCACGAGCGCGTGCTCGGTGCGCGGCTGAGCGACATCGACGACCGCCAGGATTTCATCGTCGCCTCGTTCCACGCAGCACCGCTGACCGCGTTGAACTCCCTGCGACGCCACCAGATCCGTGCCGCGCTCACCGAGCTCGCGGCACTCGGCGAAGGTCTGCCCCAGCTGATGGTGGGGGACTACAACTACCCGATCTTCAAGGAGAACCTCGGCCAGGCCGTGCGCGACCACGGGTACGCGCTCTCTCTCAGCGACGACCACACCTACACGCGCTACCGCGTCTTCCGCGGGCACTACGACTTCGCCACCTCCACGGGGTTCGAGATCGAGCGCATCACGACCCTGCCGCAGGGGGCGAGCGATCACCGGCCGATCCTCGTGACGGTCAAGCCCGACTGAGCCCGTGGTTTGGGCATACGGCACGGCGTGGCGTATGATTTCTCTTTGGTGCCTTTCCCCGCTCGCGGAGAAGGGGCATCGTCCGAACGTGAGCCCTCCACTGGCGTGTTCCTCCCTGTCGGGAAGAACCACCCCGGAGTGGGATTCACGAACTTCTCCGTTCGACACAAGAAAGCAGCACTATCGTGACGCGCACTTACACCCCCAAGGCTGGCGAAGTCCAGCGCGATTGGGTCGTCATCGACGCCACCGACGTCGTTCTCGGCCGTCTGGCCTCGCACGCCGCTACGCTCCTGCGTGGCAAGCACAAGCCGACCTTCGCCAACCACATCGACTCGGGTGACTTCGTCATCATCGTGAACGCGGAGAAGGTTGCGCTCACCGGTCAGAAGCTCCAGAAGAAGATGGCCTACCGCCACTCCGGTTACCCGGGCGGCCTGAAGTCGGTCACCTACGCCGAGCTCCTCGAGAAGAACCCGGTCCGCGCTGTCGAGAAGGCCATCCGTGGCATGCTCCCCAAGAACAGCATCGGCCGCCAGCAGCTGTCCAAGCTCAAGGTGTACGTCGGTGCCGAGCACCCGCACGCCGCGCAGCAGCCGACGCCGTACACCCTCGACCAGGTCGCCCAGTAAGCGCCGTAAGACTTAAAGGACATACTCGTGGCTGACATCCAGGACACCACCGAAACCCCCCAGAACTTCTCGACGTCGACTCCCGAGACCGACGTGGTCGAGGCGGCTCCCCGCCCCGTCCTCAGCGTCCCGGGTGCCGCTGTCGGCCGTCGCAAGCAGGCCATCGCCCGCGTGCGCATCGTCCCCGGCTCGGGAACGATCACGGTCAACGGCCGCACGATCGAGGACTACTTCCCGAACAAGCTGCACCAGCAGCTGATCAACGACCCGTTCACCGTGCTGAACCTCGCCGGTGCATACGACGTCATCGCGCGCATCTCCGGCGGCGGCCCCTCGGGCCAGGCCGGTGCGCTTCGCCTCGGTATCGCCCGTTCGCTGAACGGCATCGACGAGGAGAACAACCGCCCGACCCTGAAGAAGGCCGGCTTCCTCTCGCGCGACGCTCGCGTCAAGGAGCGCAAGAAGGCTGGACTCAAGAAGGCCCGTAAGGCGCCTCAGTACTCGAAGCGTTAAGGTCAACTGCTCCGATGCCGATCTTTGGCACGGACGGTGTGCGAGGACTCGCCAATGGCATCCTCACCGCCGACCTGGCGCTCACCCTGGCCCAGGCGACTGCTGTCGTCCTGGGCCAGGGCCGTACTGCGGAGGCTCGCAAGGCCGAAGGCAAGCGACTCACCGCAGTGGTCGCCCGAGACCCCCGGGTCTCTGGACACTTCATCGCCGCGGCCGTCGCCGCAGGTCTCGCCTCCTCCGGAGTCGACGTGCTCGAGGCGGGAGTCATTCCGACGCCCGCGCTCGCATTCCTCGTCGCCGACCGTGACGCCGACTTCGGCGTGATGATCTCGGCGTCGCACAATGCTGCGCCCGACAACGGGATCAAGATCTTCGCCCGCGGAGGCCGCAAGCTTCCCGACGTGGTCGAGCAGCGCATCGAAGAGGCCATGGCCGGCGACAAGCTGCGCCCGACGGGTGCCGGAGTCGGTCGCATCGATCGGTTCTCCGACGCTGAGGACCGCTACGTGGTGCACCTGCTCGGATCGCTCCCGAACCGCCTGGACGGCATCCACGTGGTGCTCGACTGCGCCCACGGCGCGGCATCCGGCGTCTCACCGGAGACGTTCCGCGACGCCGGCGCCGAGGTGACCGTCATCGGGGCAGACCCCGACGGCTGGAACATCAACGACGGTGTCGGCTCGACCCACCTCGACAACCTCGCCGAGGCCGTCGTGCGTCTGGGCGCCGACATCGGCATCGCCCACGACGGCGACGCCGACCGGTGCCTCGCGGTGGATGCCGAGGGAAACCACATCGACGGTGACCAGATCATGGCCATCCTCGCGGTGTCCATGAAGGAGCGCGGTCACCTCACCGACGACACCCTCGTCGCGACGGTGATGAGCAACCTCGGTCTGCATGTCGCGATGCGCGAGCACGGGATCACCGTCCGACAGACCGCTGTCGGAGACCGCTACGTGCTCGAGGACATGAACGAGGGCGGCTACGCGCTCGGCGGCGAGCAGTCCGGTCACGTCATCATGAGCGAGTACGCCACCACGGGTGACGGAATCCTCACAGGCCTGCACCTGGTGGCCGAGATGGCGCGGCAGAAGAAGTCGATCGCCGAGCTCGCATCGGTGATGACCATCTACCCGCAGGTTCTCATCAACGTGCGCGATGTCGACAAGGACCGCGTCTCCGACGACGAGGTCGTGCAGCAGGCCGTACGCGACGTCGAGATCGAGCTGGGTGATTCCGGACGCGTGCTGCTGCGCAAGTCCGGCACCGAGCCGCTGGTGCGTGTGATGGTGGAGGCGGCCGACGCAGAGTCGGTGCATGCCTATGCCGGACGCCTCGCGGCGGTGGTGCAGGAGCGCCTGTCGCTCTGACGTCCGCACAGATTCAGTGACGGCCGACCGCTGTGTTCAGCGGTCGGCCGTCTCGTTCTGGGGGCGTTGCGCGGCCTCGCGGTGCGCGCGAAGCGCACGGGGGGTGGCGCCGTACTCTTCCTCGAGCGCGCGACGCAGGCTGATGGGTGAGGGAAAGCCGGCACGCTGCGAGATCTGCTCGATGCTCAGCGAGTCGAACCGGCTGTCGAGCAGGAGCGACTTGGCCAGACGCGCCCGCTGACGCCTGATCTCGCAGGCCACGCTGTTCTCCGCCTCCGCGAAGACCAGCTGCAGCTGACGCAGCGACGCTCGCACTTCGCGGGCGACCCGTGCGGGGTTCAGCGCAGGGTCGCTGCACTGGTGCGCGATGACAGCGACCGCCTTGTCGCGCAGAGCGGCGTGGGGGGAACGGTGCCCGGATGCCCCGTCGATGCGGTCGAGCAGGATGGCTCCGCTCATCTCCACGATCAGGCGCTCGATCGCGTAGCGTTCGATCGCGGTCGCCGTGTCGTCGACGGCCAAGACCTGCTCGACGAAGGCCTGCATCGCGCGGTCCAGCGGGCGCCGCTCCTCGAGGACCTGAGCGGTGGCGGGCAGCGCCGCGACGAATGCTCCGAGCGCGGCCCGGGGAACACACGCGGCGGTGATGCTCCAGGAGCCTGCGCAGCGCACGTGCTGGGCGATCCCGGACGGCGCGATCACGAGCCCGCTCCCGACCGGCATCCACGGGCCGTTGTGCTCTTTCGCCACGAGTCCGGGTGCATCGACGAAGGCGAACACGGCGTGGTCGGGGCGTACGGTGACGGTGTCGATGGACAGTTCGTGGGCTGCGCCCTGCATCGACAGCAGGAGCACGGGGCCGGTCGTTCGCTGCGTCGACGTGATCGTCGTGCGTTCGTCGACGACATGCACGCCGTGTGAGAGCAGCTCTCCTGAGCCGATCTCTCTCACATCTCCCGGACTCACACAGCCTCCCCGACGCCGATGACCATGGGGCGGCCCCGACCCTGGGCCGGTGCTCGCTTGGTCAGAGGATACCGGCGGCGACGGAGGCGGCAACAGAGCCTGTCACTCCGTGCGACCGGTCGCTCAGCGTCGGGAGTCGTTCCAACCCAGCTGCTCGATGTACCGCAGCAGCACGCCTTCACGCAGCGCCCACGGCGATACTTCAAGCTCGTCGACGTCCAAGGCGGTCATCGCGGCGTGCAACGACACGGCGGCCGCCACGATCTGGAACGTGCGATCCGGTGTGATGCCCGGCAGCTCCTGACGCGCGGAAGCGGGAAGGCGTGCGAGGCGTGGGATCCACGATCCGAGCGACGCCCGGGGGAGCAGCATCCGCTCGCTTCCGGACCACCCCGGTGCCGGGTAACCGACCAGTCGGGCCAGAGAACGGATGGCCTTCGACGACCCCACGACGTGATCGGGCCGGGGGAGCGCGACGAACCGCGGGAGGACATCGGCCAGAGTCGTCGCCGCGTGGGCGCGCAGCCGCTCCACATCGCTCTCGCCCGGAGGATCGTTCGGCAGGAACTGCACCGTCATTCGCCCGGCGCCGAGGGGAACGGATGCCGCAGCGTCGGGCATCTCCTCCGCTCCTGCGGCGATCTCGAGTGAACCGCCCCCGATGTCGAGGAGCAGGATCTGTCCGGCCGACCAGCCGAACCAGCGTCGCACCGCGAGGAACGTCAGCTCGGCCTCGGTCTCCCCATCGAGCACCTGCAAGGGCTGGCCGAGAGCCGCTTCGATGCGGGCGATGACCTCGGTTCCGTTGCGCGCATCGCGGACGGCGCTCGTCGCCGTGGCCAGCAGCGCGTCGACGCGCTCGCTCTCCGCCACGCGCCGCGCCTGCGCGACCGCGGCGACGAGGGCGACGACGCCTTCTTCCGAGATGGAGCCGTCGGGCGTGAGGTAGCGCATGAGGCGCAGCACCGTCCTGTCGCTCGTCGTCGCGAGCGGCCGTCCGCCGGGGCGGACGTCGGCCGCCAGCATGTGGACGGTGTTGGATCCGATGTCGAGGACTCCCAGGCGCACGGGAAGAGACTACTCGCCCCCCGATACGATGTACTCCGTGACCACCGCCGACCCCACGCTGCCACTGTCGCCTTATCGGGAGATCGGACGCGCGGAGTGGGCGCGCCTGGCGGCCGGGCTCGACCAGCCGCTCACCGAGACCGAGGTCGTCGAGCTCCGCGGCATCGGGGACCGTCTCTCCCTCACCGAGGTGCGCGAGGTGTACCTGCCGCTGAGCCGTCTGCTCAGCCTGTACGCCACCGCGACAAAGCGACTGGGCGCTGCCACCTCGTCGTTCCTCCAGGAAGACGACACCACGACGCCGTTCGTCGTGGGCGTCGCCGGTTCCGTGGCTGTGGGCAAGTCCACCATCGCCCGTCTGCTGCGCGAGCTCATGAGCCGCTGGCCGGGAACGCCTCGGGTGGAGCTGGTCACCACCGACGGATTCCTGTACCCGAACGCCGAGCTCGAGCGCCGCGGCATCATGGATCGCAAAGGGTTCCCCGAGTCGTACGACCGTCGAGCGCTGATCGAGTTCCTCACCGAGGTCAAGAGCGGCGCCACCGAGGTGCGGGCCCCGTTCTACTCCCACATGCGCTACGACATCGTGCCGGATGCGAACGTCGTCGTGCGCCGGCCCGACGTCGTGATCGTCGAGGGACTGAACGTGCTGCAGCCGCCGCCCGCTCCGAACGATGTCGCCGTGAGCGACCTGTTCGACTTCTCGATCTTCGTCGACGCCGACACCTCGCACATCGAGAAGTGGTACGTCGACCGCTTCCTCGCGCTCCGTCAGGCCGCTTTCAGCAACCCGTCCTCGTACTTCAACGTGTTCGCGCACCTCACCGACGAGGAGGCGATCACCACGGCCCTCGGCTACTGGAACGAGATCAACATGCCCAACCTCGTCGAGAACGTGATGCCCACGCGGCACCGCGCACGGCTCGTGCTGCGCAAGGGCGCCGACCACGATGTCGAGACGGTGCTGCTGCGCAAACTCTGAGGCCGCAGCCGGACCGTCGCTGTCCGAAGAATGTACGGACGACTCGCAAAAAAACCGTCTTACTCTTGATCCCATGTGTGGAATCGTCGGATACGTGGGCCCGCGCCCCAGCCAGGACATCCTTCTCGCAGGCCTCGCCCGCCTCGAGTACCGCGGATACGACTCCGCGGGTGTCGCCGTCATCGACGGAGACGGCGTGCTCGGCATGCGCAAGAAGGCGGGCAAGCTCGCCGTGCTGCGCGACTCGCTCGCCGACGCGCCTCTGCCCGATGGGTCGACCGGGATCGGACACACCCGCTGGGCGACGCACGGCGGACCGACCGACGGCAACGCTCACCCGCACCTGGCAGACGACGACAAGCTCGCCGTCATCCACAACGGCATCATCGAGAACTTCTCCGCACTGCGTGACGAGCTCCTCGCCGACGGCGTGGTGTTCCGCAGCGAGACCGACACCGAGGTCGCCGCTGCCCTGCTCGGACGCGAGTACGCCGGCAACGGCGGCGACCTGCAGCTGGCCTTCCGCAGCATCGTGAACCGCCTCGAGGGCGCGTTCACCCTGCTGGCGATGCACCAGGACCACCCCGGCCTCGTGGTCGGCGCCCGTCGCAACTCCCCGCTCGTGATCGGCCTCGGCGAAGGGGAGAACTTCCTCGGCTCCGACGTCGCCGCGTTCATCGAGTACACGCGCAAGGCGCTCGCGATCGGCCAGGACCAGATCGTCTCGATCACGCCGGAGTCCGTCACCGTCATGGACTTCGCCGGCACGCCCGTCGAGCCCGAGCCGTTCGACGTGTCCTGGGATGCCGCCGCCGCCGAGAAGGGCGGATGGTCGAGCTTCATGGCCAAGGAGGTCGCCGAGCAGCCCGAGGCCGTCGCCAACACGATCCGCGGGCGCATCCACGACGGCCAGGTCGTCATCCCCGAGCTCGACGGACTGGACGAGCTCTTCGTGGGGATCAACCGGGTCATCATCACCGCCTGCGGCACTGCGTCCTACGCGGCGCTGGTCGGCAAGTACGCGATCGAGCAGTGGGCACGCGTGGCCGTCGACGTCGAACTCGCCCACGAGTTCCGCTACCGCGACCCGGTGATCGGCGCCGACACGCTCGTGGTGTCGATCAGCCAGTCGGGCGAGACCATGGACACCCTGATGGCCGTGAAGTACGCCCGCGAACGCGGCGCACGCACGCTGTCGGTCTGCAACACGCAGGGCGCCACGATCCCGCGCGAGTCGGATGCCGTCGTCTACACCCACGCCGGACCCGAGGTCGCTGTGGCCTCGACCAAGGCCTTCTCCGCGCAGATCACCGCGCTCCTGCTGCTGGGCCTGCACATGGGTCGGGTGCGCGGCGCGATCACCGACGCCTCGGTCGACGTCGCAGAGCTCGCGGCGCTTCCGGAGAAGATCGCCAAGGTGCTCGAGAGCGAGCAGGAGCACGTCACCCAGCTCGCCGGATGGATGGCGGACACGCGTTCGGTGCTGTTCCTGGGGCGCCACGTCGGCTACCCGATCGCGCTCGAGGGTGCGCTCAAGCTCAAGGAGATCTCCTACATCCACGCCGAGGGCTTCGCCGCCGGTGAGCTCAAGCACGGTCCGATCGCGCTCATCGAGCCGGGGCAGCCGGTGTTCGTGCTGGTCCCCTCCCCGCGTCACTCGGCACTCGTGCACTCGAAGGTCGTCTCGAACATCCAGGAGATCCGCGCGCGCGGTGCCCGGGTGATCGTGATCGCCGAGGAGGGCGACGCTGCGGTGCTGCCGTTCGCCGACGAGGTCATCCACATCCCGCTCGCCGGGGCGATGTTCGAGCCGTTGCTCGCCGTCGTGCCGCTGCAGATCTTCGCGATGGCACTGGCCACGGCCAAGGGCCTCGACGTCGACCAGCCGCGCAACCTCGCCAAGTCGGTCACCGTCGAGTAAGGCTCTTCTCGAATCACCTGAATGGCTTCGTTTCCACGGGAACGGAGCCATTTGGGCGATTTCAACCGAACGCACGCTCGGTAGGCTGAACGGGTGATCATCGGCACCGGCATCGACCTCGTGGACATCCCACGGTTCGAGCGCACGATGGAGCGGACTCCGCGGCTGCGTGAGCGGCTCTTCGCCCCTTCCGAGCGCACTCTCCGTCTTCCCTCCCTCGCCGCGCGCTACGCCGCCAAGGAGGCGCTGATCAAGGCGCTCGGCGGTTCGGACGGCGTGCACTGGACCGAGATCGAGATCGCCTCCGAGCCCTCGGGGCGACCGCACTTCGTGCTGTCCGGGTCGACGGCCGCGGTCGTCGAAGAACGGGGCATCCTCACGCTGCATCTCACCCTCACCCACGACGCCGGTCTCGCCGCGGCGTTCGTCGTCGCCGAAGGAGCACCGCTGTGACCGCCCCCTTCCGTGAAGCGAGCATCGACCTCGACGCGATCGCCGACAACGTGCGGCACTTCCGACGCCTGACCGGCGTCGAGGTGATCGCTGTCGTGAAGGCCGATGCCTACGGCCACGGCGCGGCGATGGCTGCAGTCGCGGCGCTCTCGGCCGGTGCCACCCGCATCGGCGTCGCCGAGATCCCCGAGGCGCTCGAGCTGCGCCGGCAGGGTGTGCATGCACCGATCATGGCGTGGCTGCATGCTCCGGGGGAGCGGTTCGAGCAGGCGGCTGCCCAGGATATCGAAGTCGGGATCTCGTCGTTCGATCAGCTCGAGGCGGCCGCGACCGCTGCTGCGGTCGACCGCCCGGTGGGGGTGCACCTGAAGTTCGAGACCGGTCTGTCGCGCAACGGCATCGCCCCGGCGGACTGGGGGCGTGTGCTCGCCGAGGCCGCGCGCCTCGAACGCATCGGACGCCTTCGCATCGTCGGACTGTTCAGTCACCTCTCCAACACCTCGGCGGAAGACGACAGAGCAGCGCTCGCGAAGTTCGAAGAGGGGGTCGCTGCGGCGGCGTCCTTCGGCATCCACCCCGAGGTCCGGCACATCGCCGCGACCGCGGCTGCCATCGACCTGCCGGAGATGCGCCTGGATGCGGTGCGCATCGGCGTGGGACTCTTCGGCCTCTCGCCGTTCGACGATCGCAGCTCCGCCGAGCTCGGCCTGCGTCCGGCGATGACGCTGCGGGGGGCGATCGCCGCCGTGCGCAGAGTGCCGGCCGGGACGGGCGTCTCCTACGGCTACGACCATCGCACGGACCGCGACACGACGCTGGTCCTCGTGCCTCTCGGATACGCCGACGGCGTGCCGCGCAACGCGTCGGGGAAGCTCCCGGTCTCCATCGGCGGACGCCGGTTCGTGAACGTCGGACGCATCGCGATGGATCAGTTCGTCGTCGACGTCGGAGACACCCCGGTCTCGATCGGCGACGAGGTCGTCTTGTTCGGCGACCCCACCCTCGGCGTGCCGTCAGCGGCGGACTGGGCCGAGGCCGCCGACACCATCAACTACGAGATCGTCACCCGCATCGGTCCCCGCGTGCCCCGGCGGGCCTCGTGAGCGTGGACCCTGCGTTCCTCGGTCGTCGGGAGATCGCGACCGCCGAGGAGATGGAGCAGCTGGGCCTGCGCATCGGCGAACAGCTGGAAGCCGGCGACCTCCTCGTCCTGACGGGTCCGCTCGGAGCGGGGAAGACCACCTTTACCCGCGGGCTCGCCGAAGGGCTGGGGGTGCGCGGTCCCGTGCAGAGCCCCACCTTCGTGATCGCCCGCACGCACCCCTCGCTGGTCGGCGGAGCGCCACTGGTGCACGTCGATGCCTACCGCCTCGGTTCGGCGGCGGAGCTCGACGACCTCGACCTCGACCTCGAGCGCTCCGTCGTGGTGGTCGAGTGGGGCAGAGGCATGGCCGAGGAGCTGGCCGACTCCTGGTGGGACATCGAGGTGGAGCGGCCTGTGGGGTCGTCGGACGACCTCGACCCTTCGGAGCTCGATTCGGATGCGCCGAGGATCGTCACGATCGTGCGCGAGAGCGCCGCATGACCTCGACGTCGACGCCCGCACTCGTCGCCGTGATCATCGAAGACGATCCCGACGTGCGATCACTCCTGGACGAGGTGTTCCTCGCGGCCGGCTTCGAGACGATCCTCACGGGCTCCGGCGTCGAGGGGCTCGCTGCCGTCGAACAGCACCATCCGGTGATCACGACCCTCGACATCAACCTTCCCGGCATCGACGGCTTCGAGGTCGCCCGACGGATCCGGCGGGTCAGCGACACCTTCATCATGATGCTCTCCGCACTCTCCGAAGAGTCCGACGTGGTCCTCGGGCTCACCTCGGGAGCGGACGAGTACCTGGTCAAACCCTTCCGCCCGCGCGAGCTCCGCGCCCGTATCGAGGCTCTTCTGCGGCGTCCGCGGCTTCCGGCCCCCGGTGTCGCCGACGCCCGCGTGCCCAGCCCTCGACTGCCGGACAACGGCCGGTCCGATCCCGGCGCCGAGCAGGCGCCGGACGGAGCGACGGTCCTGACATGGCGCGGCCGAGTGCACCGCGATCTCAGCCTCGACCTCGACACGCGACTGGTCCTGATCGGGCAGCGACGGATAGAACTCACACCGACCGAGTTCGACCTGCTCGCGATGCTGCTGGAGGCCGGGAAGCGGGTGTGCGGCAAGGCCGATCTCGCCCGAGGCCTGCGCGCTGCGCCGCCGGGGTCGAACGACTACGTGAGCGAGCCGGACAAGCGGGCGATCGAGACGCATATCGCGAACCTGCGACGAAAGCTCGGCGACAGCACGACGCAGCCGCGCTACATCGAGACCGTGCGCGGCGTCGGCTACCGGCTCACGTCGGACGAGGGCTCGTGAAGACCGAGGGGGCGGGGCCGTGGTTCCCCAACCACGGCCCCGATCGCCTGCGAATCCCCACTCGCGCGGCCCCAGCGTCTGCGTTGTGCCCCAGTCGCAGTATCGGCCCCCACTGAGAATGCTAGGGGCGAGAGGCCGCCTGAAGAGCGGGCTCGAACGATCTTTGAGTAATCTTGCGGCAAAGCTGAGGTTCGAAGGGGAGGGTGGACACTGATGGTCCGCACGGTGTCCATCTGGCGCTGGCAGCTCGTCTTCACCGGCAGCATCGTGGCGATCGTCGTCATGATCACCGCTTTCAAGCCCCAGACCTTCGCGAACCCCCTCGTGGTCGCCGGATTCGGTCTCGTCATTCTGACCACGGTGGCGACCCTCGCCGTGCCGTGGCATCGACTCCCGCGCACCGCGGCGACCGCCGTGCCGCTTCTGGATGCGCTCGCCGTGGGGTTCACCACCAACGCCCCCGACATCAGGCTCGGCTTCCTCTGGGTCTTCCCCGTCGTCTGGCTGGCCACCTACTTCACATTGCCGTGGGTGCTCGGCGGCATCGCCTTCATCAGCGCCACCCTCGTGGCGTTCGCGGACCACAACGGCGCTCCGGCCGACATCCTGCTGCGACTGCTCACCCTCGTGATCACACTGGGCTTCCTCGGGGTGACGATCCGCATCGGCTCACAGCGCTCCCGCGCCGCGCGACGGCTGCTGCAGCGTCGTTCCGAGCAGGTCAATCGTGCGGCCGAGCGGGCCGAGGCCAATCAGCGACGGGTCGTACAGATCGTCGATGCGCTGAGGGTCGCGCTCGTGGTCGTGACCACCGGCGGGCGCATCCTCCAGATGAACGACGCCTACCGTGCGCTCTACGGGCGCGACCGCTTCGGCGCGGCGCTGCCCTCGGCCTCCGTCGAGTACGACGCGCGGCGCGGCACTGCGCTGCCGCCCTCGCGCACCTCGCTGGCGCGGGCCGCCAGCGGGGAGCAGCTGCAGGCCGAGAGGGTATGGCTGTTCGACGGCAGGGGGCAGTGGCGTGCACTCGAGGTGAGCACGCAGTCGATGGCCAGTGCGGGCGAGGGGGAGGACATCACGCTCGTCGTGATCGACGACGTGACGGCCCTGCTCGAGGCCGATGAGGAGCGGCGCGCCTTCAACGCCGTGGTCTCCCATGAGCTGCGCAATCCGCTCACGGCGATCATCGGGCACGTCGACCTGCTCCGTGAGCGCGAAGATCTCCCCGGGCGCGTGCCGGCGCAGCTGGACATCATCGCGCACGCGGGCGAGCGCATGCAGGACCTGGTCGCGAGCATCCTCCAGCAGACGAGTCGCACCGCGCAGGAGCCGTTCGCCCCCGTGGACCTGCGAGAGGTCGTCGACGAGGCCGCAGCCTCGTACGCACCGGTCTTCTCTGGCAACCGGCAGGAGCTGGTCATCGCAGGAGCGACGAGCCTCGTGATCTCCGGCGATCCCTTCCGGCTGCGACAGGTGCTCGACAACCTCCTCAGCAACGCCGCCAAGTACACCCCGGCCGGCGGGCGCATCGACGTCGCGATCGACACGGCCGCCACCGGTCAGGCGGAGGTCTCGATCATCGACAACGGGTTCGGGATGACGCCGGAGGAGCTGTCACGGGTGTTCGAGCCGTACTTCCGCGCGGAGCGGGCGGTGCGCGCCGGCATCAGCGGCACAGGGTTGGGTATGGGGATCGTGCGGGAGATCGTGGCTGCGCACGAAGGCAGCATCGACGTCTCGAGCGAGCGGGGGATCGGCACCCGCGTGATACTTCGATTCCCGCCGCGTTCCCCCGAGGAGGTACAGGCGTGAACCCTCTCGTTCCCGTCAACGTCGACATCACCACCAGCATGGTGGCCGTGGTCACGGTGCTCACGGTCATGGTCGTGGGGCTCGGCACGCTCGCCCGTCCGAGCAGGGCGACGGTCGCTTGGGGCGGCGCCTTCGGCCTGGGGATGCTCGGGGCCTACCTCTGGCTCGCCGGCCAGCAGACGGACGTCGCGATGCTGCGAGGGGCGGCGTCCGCGCTCCTGCTGTGCTTCGAACCTCTGGTCTGGATCGGTCTGCGGATGCACTTCGGGCGGCGGGCCCGTCGGTGGCCGATCGTCCTGTTCGTCCTGGCCTCTCCCAGTCTCCTGGTGGCCACAGCCGGCACCGGCTGGTACATGCCCGCGTTCCAGCTCGTCTTCCTCGGCAGCGCCGTCTTCGCAGGCCTGGTGGCCTACGAGCTGCTGCGCGACGGATCAGCCGTCAGGGACATCGTGCTGCCGCTGGCTCTCGCCTCGTGCGGCTTCGTGGTGGTCGCGCTCGTGAGCGCCGCGATCGCACTGATCTCCGGTGGTGCCGGCACCGAGGCCCAGCTGAGCGCACTGCGGGGTCTCAATGCCGTCGGCACCGTCGTGGTCAGCACCTGTGCGGCATTCACGCTGGTGCTGCTGGTGCGATCGGAGCAGAAGAAGGACTCTGCCGGTGACATCGCCGAACGCGCGCGTCGACGGCTGCGCAAGGCCGAGGCGCAGAGCGACCAGCCATGGTCGATCCTCGACATCCGGCTGGACGATCCCGCCGACCTCCGTGAGGCGTCGACGGGTGCGGCGTTCGCCCTCATCGTCGATCGCTTCCACCAGGACATCGAGGAGACCCTGCCGGCGTCGGCCGATGCCGATCGGGTCGCCGACGGCCGTGCGATGGTCATCATCCGCGGCAGCGACGAGTCGGTTCGCCATCATCTGCGAGAGATCCTGACGCGCATCTCGGTGATCGACACCGAGACCGCGGTGAGGGGCATCCGGTCGTCGGCGAGCATCGGCTGGGCGACTGCATCGGTGTTCGGCTACGACTATGACGCCCTCGTCACCGCGGCGGGCAGTGCGGCGGACAGGGCGCGAGCTGCCGGCGGCGACCAATGGAAGCGGGCCACGGTGGCGGACCTGGCATCCGCCTGAGGTCGACCTTCGACTAGGAGGGTCGGGCTTCCCGGCCCCGAGCGAGGGCAGCGGCGATGGCCTCTTCCGCACCGGCATCGGTCTCGGCAGCGGCGGACACGTTCTCGGCGACGACGGCCTCGATGATCTCGGTGCGCTGGATGCGCGTCTCGCGGGGCGCCTTCACACCGATCCGCACGCTGTCGCCCTTGATCTCGAGCAGCGTGATCTCGATGTCGCCGTCGATGCGCACGCTCTCACCGATCCGCCTCGTCAAAACCAGCATTCGTTCAGCCTAGTGCTGCGGGGACGACGCCGACCGCAGGAGCGGGGATGTCCCGCACGACCCCGACCGTCTCGATGGTGAGGGCGGCGGCGGTCGCCTCGGTGTAGGAGAGCACGGGAAGGCCGTCCGTCTGCGCCGAGACGAGGCGTCGCACGGCCGGCCGCAGAGACGGCGCGCACACCAGCACCGGCTCGCCGCCCTCGCGCACCGAGGACACGGCCTGCTTCACCGATTCGACCACGGCTTCCATGCGCTGCGGATCGAACACGATCTGACTGCCCTCGTCGCCCGGACGCAGGCTCTCGAGCATCGCCTGCTCCAGCAGCGGATTGATCATCACCACACGCAGCGTGCCGGCATCTGCGAACCGGGCGGCGATCGCGGGACCGAGCGCGGCTCGGGCGGCCTCGATCAGGCCCTCGGGGTCGGTGGAGGCCCTGGCGCGCAGTGCGAGAGCCTCGTAGATGCGACCGAGGTCGTTGATCGGCACGCGTTCCGCGAGGAGTCCCTGCAGCACGCGTTGGACCTCGGCCAACGACAGCAGCGCCGGTGTGAGCTCCTCGACCGCAGCGGGGGAGACCTGCTTGAGGGCATCGGTGAGCTGGCGCACGTCCTCGCGGCTCAGCAGGCGTGCGGCGTGGGCGTGGATCACACTGGACAGATGCGTGATGATCACGCTCGCACGGTCGATCACCGTGGCGCCGGAGAACTCGGCGCTGTGGCGCATCTCCATGGGGATCCACTTGCCCTCGAGCCCGAAGACCGGGTCGAGCGTCGCGGTGCCGGGGAGGGTGTCCAGGCCCTGGCCGAGAGCGAGCACGGACCCCGCCGGTGCGGTGCCACGGCCGGTCTCGACCCCGGCGATGCGGATGACGTAGGTCGCCTGCGGCAGCTCGATGCTGTCGCGGGTGCGCACCGGCGGCGTGATGAGGCCGAGATCGAGGGCGATCCGGCGCCGGAGGGCCTTCACACGCGCGAGCAGGTCGTCAGGGCCCCCGGTGACCATATCGACGATGTCGGGGGCGAGCAGGATCTCGAGTGGATGCACACGCATCTTCTCGATGAGCTCCTCCGGCTGGTCGGTCGGGACGCTCGAAGGGCTCTGCGCGGCCGCGGCGGCCTCCTCCCGCTTCTGGGTCGCCTTGATGCGCTGCGCGATGAGCAGGAGCAGCGCCCCGATCGCGACGAACGGCAGCATCGGCATGTGCGGGATGAGCGACATGATGATCGCGGCGCATCCGGCGATGATCAGCGCGTTGCGGGACTGGCCGAGCTGGGCCGATGCCGCCGTGCCCATCTCCACCTCAGCCGTGGAGCGGGTGACGATCATGCCGGTGGAGACGGCCATGAGCAGGGCGGGGATCTGCGTCACGAGCCCGTCGCCGATCGTGAGCAGGCTGTAGGTGCTCACCGCTTCGTCGATGGTCATCCCGTGCTGCACGATGCCGATCGCGATGCCGCCGACGACGTTGATGATGATGATGACGAGACCGGCGATCGCGTCGCCCTTCACGAACTTCGACGCACCGTCCATCGCGCCGTAGAAGTCGGCTTCGGCCGCCACCTCGGCGCGGCGCTCTCGCGCCTCGGCGTCGGTGATGAGTCCGGCGTTGAGGTCGGCGTCGATCGCCATCTGCTTGCCGGGCATGGCATCGAGCGTGAACCGCGCGCCGACCTCGGCCACACGCTCGGCTCCCTTGGTCACGACGACGAACTGGATGACGACGAGGATGAGGAAGACGACCGCACCGATGATGAGAGAGCCGCCGACGGCGATCGCACCGAACGCCTCGATCACCTGCCCCGCATACGCCTCCCCGAGCACGAGACGGGTCGAGGCGACGTTGAGTCCGAGCCGGAACAGGGTCGCCACGAGCAGGAGCGACGGGAACACCGAGAAGTCCAGCGGCTTCTTCACGAACATCGACGTGAGCAGGATCACCAGCGCGAACATGATGTTCAGGATGATGAGGATGTCGAGCAGGAACGGCGGCACCGGCACGACCAGGAGCATGATGATGCCCACGACTCCGATCGGCACCATCAGCTTGGTCATCAGCTGTCTCATGCGGTCCTCCGGTAGGGAAGGGAGTGGATGCCGCGCGCGGCTCCGCGTCGTCGCAGCGAGTCGACGAACACGAGCACGCGCGCCACGGCGTTGTACAGGTCTTCGGGGATCTCCTGGCCGAGCTCGCAGGCGGCGTGCAGGGCCCGGGCCAGGGTGATCTCGCGCACGAGCGGCACGCCGGCGCGCACGGCCTCGTCACGGATGCGTTCCGCGATCACACCGCTGCCCTTGGCGACCACCTTGGGGGCGGCACGACCCGGCTCGTACCGCAGTGCGACCGCGATGTGGGTCGGATTGACCACGACGACATCGGAGCCGGCGACCGCGGCGATCATCCGGTTGCGGCTGACGGCGAGCTGCCGCGAGCGCCGCTGCTGGCGGATCAGCGGGTCGCCTTCGGAGTTCTTGCTCTCGTCGCGGATCTCGCGCTTGGTCATGCGCGTGTGTTTGCGGTTGCGTCGCATCACCACGAACATGTCGATCGCGGCGAGGGCGAGCCCGACGCCGATCGCGGTCTGCAGCAGGGCGGCGGTGCCCTCGCTCGCGGTGCCGAGCAGGCGGGAGATCGAGTGCGCGCCGCTCGCCGTCAGCACGGGCATCAGGCTGGCGATCACGAACCACAGCGCGATGCCGATGGCCGCGGTCTTCATGAGCGCCTTGGCGCCCTCCCAGAGGGCCTGCATGCCGAACACCCGGCGCATGCCGCTGACGAGGTTGAACTGCTCGAAGCGGCCGGTGAGCGGTTTCAGGTGCACGCCGCCCTGGACGATGGCTCCGAGCAGGGTGACGATCGCGACGGCGGCCAGCATCACGGTGATCGTCGGGAGCACGGAGGCGAGGCCGCGACCGAGGGCTGCGAGTGCCGCCTGCGGCGTCGGGGCATCGACCAGAGAGGTCAGAGTGAGCATCTGCTCGCTGCCGGCCGATGCGCCCAGGGCGATGGCCGCAGGCATGGTGACCGCCGCCGCACCGACTCCCAGCCAGGCGGTGAGGTCCTGGCTGCGGGAGAGGCGTCCCTTCTTGCGGGCCTCGCCGAGGTGCTTGTCGGTCGCCTTCTCACTGCGTTCGCCGCTGTCGGTGCCGCTCACTGGTGCACCCCCTGCATCATGCGCAGCGCCTGCGCGGCGAGGGCATCGACGATGCCGGGGAGCACGGCGTACACGGCGCCGGCGAGCAGCAGCGTCAGCAGGATCTTCACCGGGAAGCCCATCGCGAACGCGTTCAGGGCCGGGGCGACGCGGGTGATGAGTCCGAGCCCGACGTCGGCGAGGAACAGCACGAGCACCAGCGGCCCCGCGATCTGCACGGCCGCGAGCACCATCTGGGAGACCCCGTCGACGAGGAGCTCGGCCGGTCCTGCCGCCGAGAACACGCCGTCGACCGGCACGGCCTCGAAGCTGCGGGCGAGCCCGGCCAGGATCAGCTGGTACCCGCCGGAGGCGAACAGCAGCGTCAGCGCGGTCAGATGGAAGAGCCTGGTGAACTGGGCGCCGTTCACGAGCGAATGCGGGTCGAACGCCTGAGCGAGCTGGAACCCGCCGAACACGTCGATCAGGCTTCCGGCGGCCTGCAGCGCCGAGAAGCACAGCAGCACGAGGAACCCGAGCAGGGCGCCGGTGACCAGCTGCAGCACCAGGGCGCCGAGGAACGGCCCGGTGTCGAGGTTCTCGTAGCCGGGAGCGACGGCCGTGCCCACCGCGAGGGAGAGGCCGATCGCGAGCATCGCCTTCACCCGCGCCGGAATCGCCCCGTAGGAGAACGGCGGAGCGATCATGATGAACGCCGTGATGCGCACGGCGGCGAGCATCGTGGCCTCCAGCCAGGCGAAGTCGATCGGGATGTACACGGGGTCATCCGCTCAGCAGCGAGGGGATACGGGCGAACATCTCGTTCGTGAAGGCGATCATCTCCGCGATCATCCAGTTGCCGGCGATCAGCAGCGCGATGCCCACGGCGACGATCTTCGGCACGAACGACAGCGTCACCTCCTGCACCTGGGTGATGGACTGCAGCAGCGAGATGGCGAAGCCCACCACGAGGGCGGTGACCAGCACGGGCGCGGCGAGCTTCGCCGCGATGATCAACCCCTGCGTGCCGATGTCGATGACGGCTTCGGGACTCATCCGACCCCTCCGTAACTCTCCAGGAGTGCCCGGATGATGAGCCCCCAACCGTCGACGAGGATGAACAGCAGGATCTTGAACGGGAGCGAGATCATGACGGGCGGGAGCATCATCATGCCCATCGACATCAGCGCCGCGGCCACGACGAGATCGATGACCAGGAACGGGATGAAGATCACGAAGCCGATGATGAACGCGGCCCGCAGCTCGGAGATCATGAACGCGGGGATGAGGGTGTACATCGGGACGCTCGAGGGATCCTCGGGGTTGGGCTGACCCGCCATCCGGGTCATCAGGGCGAGGTCCTCCTCGCGCGTGAAGCGCAGCATCCACTCCTGCAGCGGGAGCTGGCCCACGTCGATCGCCTGCGTGAAGGTGAGGCCGCCGTCGATGTAGGGCTGCACCGCGACCGTGTTGATCTCGGTCAGCACCGGCCACATGATGAACAGCGACAGGAAAAGGGAGAGACCGGCCAGCACCTGGTTCGGGGGGATGGTCGGCAGTGAGAGGGCGTTCCTGGTCATCGCCAGCACCACGAAGATCTTCGTGAACGACGACATCATCAGCAGGAGCGCCGGGGCGACCGAGAGCAGCGTGATGCCCAGCAGCGTCAGGATGGAGCCCGAGGGGCCGCCGTCGACGCCGTTGATGTCGATCGTGACGCCCTCGCCCTGGTCGTCCGGGGTCACCTGTGCCTGGGCGGCCGTGCCCGTGACGAGTGTGATGACGACGACCAGCGCGAGCGCCGCGGCGATGAGCAGGGCGATCCGTCGCAGCGCGCGAGCGTCGCCGATCACGCGGGCGACGCTCATCGGGTGCGCCGGATGGCCTCGGCGGTCTGCCGCCAGGTTTCAGGGGAGAGGATGGAGCCGCGCAGCGGATCGTTGCGGTGCCGCACCCGACGCTGCGGCGTCGGGGACGCGGGTGAGACGGTCGTCGACGCGGTCAGGGCGGTGGCCGCGAGGATCCGGTCGAACTCCTCGGCGTCTGACGCTGCTTCGGCGCTCGCCGCCGACCACGTCGGAAGCGCGGGGTCGTCCTGCTCCTCCGTGGGCACGACCGGCAGACGGTCGACGACGTTCACGCCGTGCTCGGTGACACCGAGCACGTACCGGGCATCCGCCGTCTGGATCACGACGATCTGCGCCTTCGGACCGACTCCCTGGCGACCGAGCACCGTGATCGCCTCGCTGTCGCGACGACGCGCCTGCGTGCGTGCGACGCGGCGCTGGAGGAACCACAACACCCCGAGCACTGCGGCGAGCGAGAGCACGACCCGCAGGCCGAGCAGGAGGTCGTCCAGGGTCAGGCCTCGACGTTCTCGAGGATGCGGGTGATGCGCACCGCGTAGTCCTGGTCGACGACGACGACCTCGCCGTGCGCGATGATGCGTCCGTTGAGTTTGATGTCGGCGGGGGCGCCGGCGGAGCGGTCGAGCTCGACGATGCGCCCTGGTTCCAGATCGAGCACGTCGCGCACCGCCATCCTGGTGCGTCCGATCTCGACCGTGAGCTCCATCTCCACTCCCGCGATGCGGTGCAGTCGGCGCGAGGAGTGGGAGGCGCCCGCCGGCGCGCGCGTGACGACGACGGCGAGACGGCCGACCGTGTGACCGGCATCGTCCTGCAGGTCGAAGAGCTGCACAGCCGGATCGGCGAAGAGCGCGGAGGCGTCGCCGGTCGTCGCCTCACCGAGGGCGCCGGAACCCAGTGCGCTGGTCGCGGTCTCGAGGGCGTCGCGCAGGCGGTCGGCCAGGGGTGTGCCGCCGAGCCCGTCGACCAGGATCTCGGGCTCGAACAGCTGCACCGCCAGGTGCGCGCTCGCCTCGCCCACGAACGGCACGATCAGGGCGTCGCCGGTGTCTCCGGAGACCTGCGAGGCGCGCGCGATGAGAGGAGAGGCCGTCGGCAGCGACGCGGCGAACGCGGCGGCGACGGCGGACTCGTAGGTGGTGGTGCTGGTCACGCGGGCTCCTCGGCGAAAGCGGGATCGGGGACGATGGTGGTCACGACGCAGGCCAGTCGCGCGCCTGCGGTGCCGACGGCCGCCGTGGCGACGGTCTGATCACCGACGACGAGGGTCATCGGTCGGTCGGCGGAGTGCGGGAACGCGATCACGTCGCCGACGGATAGATCCAGCACCTCACGGGGCAGCACGGCGCGCGGCGCGAGTCGCAGCGCGAGCTCGACGGGGGCGAGATCGACCTGACGACGGATCCGGGCAGGGGCGGCTGTGCGCTCGTCCTCGGAGGGGCGCACGGTGAAACCGGCGAGCACGGAGGCCGGCAGCATCACACTCGTCGGCACCGTGCGACCGGCGAGGCGCATCGAGAAGCGCGCGACGATGACGGGCTCTCCGGAGGCCGCGACCTGGGCGAACTGCGAGCTGTACTGGATGCCGCTGAAGGAGACCCCGGTCGGGAGCAGCCCGTCGAGCGCTCCGGTGAGATGGTCGATCGCATCGACGATGAGCGAGCGGATCAGCGCCTGCTCGATCGGGGTGAAGGTGCGCTCCTCGGACGCGGCGGATACCCGTCCGCCCACCATCTGCACGATCCAGGCGGTCGCGGCCGATGTCGGCAGCTGCACGATGAGACGCTCTTCCGAATCCGGAAGCGCGCACACGATCATGGTGGTCGTGGTCGGCAGGGACTCGGCGTACTCGCCGTAGGTCATCATCCCGACATGCTCGACCGCGATGGTGGCACGCACGTGGATCTTCGCCGACAGCTGCGCGGACCACTGCCGGGAGAACGTCTCGAAAGCCAGTTCCAGGGCACGGGTGTGTTCACGCGAGAGGGTCGCCGAACGGCCGAAGTCGTACACCTCGACTTCGGCGGTCCTCTCCACCGTCCCTGCGCGCGCTTCGGAGCGCACGCTGTCCTCGATCACCACGAACCCGACTATCGGGCGGTGATCGGCGTGCGTTAGGCGAGAGGCGGTTCAGGAGGACGGCTTTCCCGCCTGTGCCTGGGGGATGAGCGCGCGCACCTCCTCGTTCGCGTCGGAGAGCACGACGATGTCGACCCGTCTGTTCTGGGCCAGCGCCTCGGGAGCGTCACCCGCTGCGACCGGGCGAGTGTCGCCGAAGCCGACCGACTTCAGGTGCGCCGGCGGAAGCCCCGAGGCTTCGACGAGATGCCGCAGCACCTGCGTGGAGCGTCCGGCCGACAGCTCCCAGTTGGTGGGGTACGGCGCGACGGATCCGCGTACGTCGGCGTGGCCCTCGACCGAGATCTCGTTGGTGGTGGTGACCAGCACCGAGCCGAGCGCGTCCAGGACCAGGACGGCCGTCGAGCTGAGCGTCGTGCTGTTCGTGGTGAAGAAGGTCTCGGCGCTCACGAGGCCGATCGTGAGGCCGCGCTCGTCGATGGTGAAGGTGACGTCGGCTTCGAGCCCGTTCTCGGCGAGGACCTGACGCAGCCGCTCCCGCAGGGCCGACAGCTCGTCGAACTCGGTCTGCGCCGCGGCGAGGTCGACGTCGGCGAAGTCCTCGCCCTTCTCATCGACCAGCTCCGGTGGCACGACCACACCCGTGGTGGCGTCGATCTCATCCGACGGCTCCTGCCCGAAGCCGGTCGCGAGGGAGGCGCTGAGAGCCTCGAACTTCTCCTGGTCGACCGTGGACATCGCGAACAGCACGATGAACATGCACATCAGCACGGTCACCATGTCCATGTACGACGCCATCCACCGCTCATCCGGACCGCTGTGCTCCTCCTGCGGCACGCGGCGACGGGCACGGACGCTCATGACGCCTGCTCCGTCTCCTCGGCTGCTCGGGTGCGGGCGCGACGGCCAGAGCGGGCGGAGGAGCGCTCGGACACGAGGGCTCGCAGGCGTTCTCCGACGAACTGCGGCGGGGCGCCGGCCTGGATCGCGAGCATGCCCTCCATGAGCACGGTCATGCGTTCGAGCTCGAGCTCGCCGAGACGCTGGAGGCGTCCACCGATGGGCAGCCAGATGAAGTTGGCCGAGAGCAGACCCCACAGCGTCGCGACGAATGCTGTCGCGATCATGGGACCGAGCGTGTCGGGCTTGTCGAGCTTCTCCAGCACGTGCGTGAGGGAGACGACGGTGCCGATGATGCCGACCGTGGGCGCGAAGCCGCCGAGTGTCATGTAGAAGCGTGAGGCGGTGCGGTTGCGGGCGGCGGTCGAGGTGAGCTCATCCTCCAGCAGCGTTCGCAGGTCTTCGGCGTCGGTGCCGTCAGCGATGCTCTGCAGTGCCTGGCGCAGGAACGGGTCCTTCTCGTCCTCGAGTCCCTGCTCGAGGGCGAGGAGCCCTTCGGCGCGCGCCTTCTCGGCGTAGCCGACCACCGTGTCGATCATGCTCGACGCGGTGCGGCGCTCGCCGCGGAAGGCGCGGGGGAGCGACTTGACCGCATGCAGCGCATCGCGCACAGTACCGCTCGCGATGCCGACGGCGATCGTGGCTCCGAAGACCAGCACCATCGGGGCGGGGATCAGCAGCGATCCGATGGTCGCGCCTTCGAGGTTGATCATGGCGATCAGGGCGCCGAACGCGAGGACCAGTCCGAGGATGAGAGACGGATCCATCAGAGACCGACCTCGGAAGCGGGGGCGTCTGAATCCGTTCCGGCGGTGCTGATCAGAGCGGCGGCCGTGGCGAGCACTCCGGCGCGGAACCGGGTGATCTGCGCGATCACGTCATCCATCGTCTCGGTGACCACGAAGGTCGCACCGTCAACCATGATGAGCGTCGTGTCCGGCGTTGCCTGGACACGTTCGATCAGGTCGGGGTTCACCGCGAACCGCGAACGGTTCAGGCGCGTGAGGATGATCATGGGCTCCATCCTGGAAAGATCCGTCCGCGTTCCGGGGAGCGCGGACCCGACGGCCCGTCCTGGGCTGTCGGAGGTGACTGTCGGCTGGGGGGCGTCAGCCGTTAGTCGTGCCCGTGGGGGAGGATCCCGTGAGGGAGGACGATCAGCGCTCGGCGAGGAGCTGGTCCCGCACCTGTCGACGCAGCACCTTGCCGATGAGGGAGCGGGGGAGGTCGTCGACGGCGGTGATGCGGCGCGGCACCTTGTACGGGGTGAGCCGGGTGCGGCAGAAGTCGCGCAGCGCGTCCACGTCGAGGGCGGCTCCGTCGCGGAGCACGACGGCGGCGGCGACCTCTTCCCCGCCATGAGGTCGCGGAAGACCCACGACCGCCGCGGCCACGACATCGGGGTGCGCGATGAGGGCGCCTTCCACCTCGCTCGGCGACACGTTGAAGCCGCCGGTGATGATGAGCTCCTTCAGGCGGTCGACGATGCTCACGAACCCGTCCGAGGAGACCTGGGCGATGTCGCCCGATCGGAGCCAGCCGTCCGGCAGCAGAGCGTCGGCCGTCTCGCCGGGACGCCCCCAGTACCCCTGGAAGACCTGCGGGCCGCGGATGAGGAGTTCGCCGGGTTCGCCGGAGGGCACGTCGACCGTCGGGTCAGCGGGGTCGACGACGCGGATCTCCGTGCTCGGAAAGGGCACGCCGACGGTGCCGGGACGGCGGGTGGGACCCATCGGATTGCCGAGCGCGACCGGCGAGCTCTCGGTCATGCCGTAACCCTCGACGAGCAGACCGCCCGTCGCCTCCTCCCAGCGCTTCACGGTGGCCACCGGAAGGCTCATCGCTCCGGAGATCGCGAAGCGCACGGTCGAGAGGTCGATGGTCCCCCGGGAGGCTGCGCGGGCGAGAGCGTCATAGATCGGCGGCACAGCGGGAAGGAAGGTGGGAGGCGTCGAGCGCGCCGCCGCTGTGACCAGTCCCAGATCGAACGCGGGAAAGAGCACGAGCCGGGCCCCGATGCTCATCGCGAAGGTGAGGCACAGCGTCATCCCGTACGCGTGGAACAGCGGCAGCACACCGTAGAACGTCTCCTCGCCGTCGACGAGTCCCGGCACCCACGCTCGTCCCTGCATCGCGTTGGCGCGGAGGTTCGCGTGCGTGAGGATCGCTCCCTTCGGGACGCCCGTCGTCCCGCTGGTGTACTGCAGGAGCGCAGTGTCGTCGAGGCCCGGTCCTGCCACCCGCCGCGAGATCCGCCGGTGATCGGCGAGGCTCTTCCAGGTGACGAGGTGCCGCGCCTTCGGGGTGCCGGTGAGCTTCGCGCGGGCCTCGCGTGCCCGCGGCAGGGGCAGTCGCAGGGCGAGGCGCTTCGACAGCGGCATCGCCGCGGTGATGTCGACGCTCACGATGTGCTCGACCCTGACGTCGGTGGGGAATCCGGCGATCGTGTCGACGGCCTTGTCCCACACGATGGCGACGCGTGCGCCGTGATCCTCGAACTGGTGTCGCAGCTCGCGCGCGGTGTAGAGCGGGTTGTGCTCGACCACGATCGCACCCAGTCGGAGGATCGCGTAGAACGCGACGACGTGCTGGGGGCAGTTCGGCAGCACCAGAGCGACGCGGTCGCCGGCACCGACCCCGAGCCGGCGCAGGCCCTCAGCGGCGCGCTCGACCTGCTCTCCGAGTTCCCGGTACGTGGTCACCGCTCCGAAGAAGTCCAGCGCCGGGCGTCGACCGAAGGCCTTCACGCTCGCCGACAGCATCTCCGGCAACGTCTGCGACGGATCCTCGATCTGGGCGGGGACGCCCTCGGCGTAGGAATCGAGCCAGGGCCGGGAGGCGAGGGGAGAGTCGGGCATGTCTCCATCCTCCCCCGGGATCGCGTTTCGCGGGCGCTGTGCCTCAGCCGACGAACAGCAGGATGATCGACACGGCGACCGCGGCCGCGCCGACGCCGGCCAGGGTGATCCCGAGCACCTGGAGCGCATGGAGGAGGGGGCGTCGGGGTTCGAACCTCATCAGGCGCGGGTGTCGGGCGCTGATGAACGCGTCGGCGTCCTCCCTGCCACGCCAATGGACGGACTCCTCCGCCCGGAGCGGCCGCTCCCAGAAGTCGCCGGCGGTGAACCAGCGGGCGCGCGCCCGGCCGTCCTCCTCCTCGAGGATGACGACCTCGTGGGGCAGCCAGGGACCGTCGTGCACCTTCACCAGCAGCACGATCGTGAGCAGCGGGAGCCCGACACCGAGTCCGACCCATGAGAGGATCTCGGCGATCATTCCGACAGCATCGACCGCGTTCATGACCGCCTCCTTTCTCCCAGAGACGACAGTACCGGCGAAGTCGGGCGTCCTAAGCTGACGATGTGAATGAAGATGTGCGGAATGTGCAGGCGGCGCTGGCGACCATGACCGAGCATTGGCAGCCGCACCGGCTGGCCAGCGTCAACGACTACGACGTCAAGGTCGTGAAGCTGCTCGGAGAGTTCGTCTGGCACACCCATCCCGACACCGACGAGCTCTTCATGGTGGTGCACGGGCGTCTGACGATCCAGTTGCGCGATCGTGATGTGGTGCTGGGGCCGAACGACGTCTTCGTCGTTCCGAAGGGTGTCGAGCACTGCCCGCGAGCCGACGAGGAGGTGCAGGCGATCCTGTTCGAGCCGAAGGGCACCGTCAACACGGGCGATGCCGGGGGAGAGATGACGTCGGAGCTCCGGGAGCTCGGATAGGTCGCGGGGCACGACCTGCGGCGGTGCGGTGGTGCTCAGACCGCGCGGAGCGCGTCGGCTGCGGCCTCCATCGCGTCGGCGTTCAGCGCGAAGTACGCCCACTTGCCGCGCTGCTCTCGCGTGACCAGACCGGCTTCGGTCAGAAGCTTCATGTGATGGGAGACCGTTCCCTGCGAGAGGCCGACGGGCTCGGTCAGGTCGCAGATGCAGGCCTCACCGCCGGACCCGGCGGCGATGAGGGACAACAGTCTGACCCGAGTGGGGTCTCCCAGCGCCTTGAACACCCGGGCGACGCGCTCCGCATCCTCGACGGTCATGGTCGCGGTGACAGGAGGGACGCAGCAGGTGCGGGCTTCGATCGTCGTCGGCAGGGTCACTCGCCCATCCTGTCACGTATTGACAATCTTCGATAGGTGGGAGACAGTCTTCATATTGAAGATTCTCAATCCGAGGAGATGTGATGTCTGAGCTTCCCGTCGTCGTCATCGGAGCCGGCCCCCAAGGCCTCGCCGCCGCGGCGCATCTCGTCGAACGCGAGGAGGACGTGGTCGTCGTCGAGCGCGGCCGTGGTCCCGCGGCCGCCGTATCCGAGTGGGGTCACGTGCGCCTCTTCTCGTCATGGCCGGAGCTCACGGACGCGGCCGCGCGCCGCGTTCTCGAGCCGACCGGTTGGACCGCACCCGCGGCGGGGTATCCCACGGGGGCGGAGTGGGTGAGCGGCTACCTCGCGCCGCTCGCGAAGGTTCTGGGCGAGCGGATCCGGTACGCGACGACAGTCACAGGAGTCGCACGTCAGGGACGCGACAAGGTCGTCGAGGGAGGGCGCAGGAGCCAGCCGTTCGTCGTGCATACGGTCGACGCCGATGGTCGGGAATCCCGACTCCTCGCTCGCGCCGTGATCGACGCGAGCGGCACCTGGGGTCTTCCCAACCCGGCCGGGGCCGATGGCTACTCGGCTCTCGGAGAGGCCGCGGCGGCCGGTGCGATCTCCTATCGGATCCCGGCCGATGTCTCGGAACTCGCGGGTTCGCACGTCGTCGTCGTGGGGGCCGGGCACTCCGCCACGCATGCCGTGCTGCGCCTGAGCGAGCTGGCACGGCGAGCCCCGGGAACACGGGTGACGTGGATGCTGCGCCGGGGGAGCGCCGCGAACGTGTTCGGTGGCGGTGCCGGCGACGAACTGCCGGAGCGCGCGGCTCTCGGCTCTCGCGCACGAAAGGTGATCGACGACGGAATCGTCGACCTGGTGACCGGATTCCGCGTCGCCGAGTTCCGGCAGGAGGCCGAAGGGTTGACGGTCATCGCCGAAGACGGGCGCTTCGTCAGGGGCGTCGGCCGCATGTTCGCGCTCACGGGTTTCCGACCCGACCTGCAGATGCTGCGCGAGCTCCGGACCGAACTGGATCCCACGCTCGAAGCCGTCGCCGGTATCGCATCCGAGATCGATCCGAACATCCACTCCTGCGGATCCGTGGGTGCGACCGGGGCGCGTGAGCTCGTGCAGCCGGAGCGAGGATTCTTCATCGTCGGCGCGAAGTCCTACGGTCGGGCGCCGACCTTCCTCGCGCTGACGGGCTTCGAGCAGGTGCGCAGTGTCGCCGCTCACCTCGCCGGCGATCACGAGGCAGCTGATCGCCGCGAACTCAGGCTTCCGGACACCGGGGTGTGCGGAGGGGCCGGCGACTTCGATGACAACGCGGGCAGCTGCTGCGCCGCCCCCTCCACGCTTCAGATCGGTGCGCGGCCCGTCGTCGTCGGCTGATCGAGCTCGGAGGGAGCGGCGACGAGGGGGCCTCTCCCGGGACTCGTCGCTCGAGGAGAAGGCAGATACCCGGCACCGGAGTTCACCTCGTCAGCGGCGCCCCGCCAGCATCGAGCCGTTCCAGCACTCGCACTGCTTCACCTGTGCCGTCGTCGCCGGAGATGCTCTGCGCGAGCGTTTCTGCACTGTCGGCGTAGCTTTCTGTCGAGACGAGCTCGTCGATGCGCGCTGCGAGAGCCGCCGCTGTGGCTCTCCGCAGCGGAAGAGGGCGCGGCCCGGCCCCGAGCGCGTGCACCCTGGATCCCCAGAACGGCTGGTCTCCCAGCACCGGGCAGATCAGGCTGGGTCGACCCGCCCTGAGACCGGCCGCCGTCGTCCCTGCCCCGCCGTGATGCACGACGGCAGTGACGCGGGGGAAAAGCCAGCGGTGCGGGGCTTCGTCGATGACGTGGATGCGCGGGTCGGAGATGTCGTCGAGGCCGCCCCACCCCTTCGCGACGACGGCTCTGACCCCGGCGTGCCGGACAGCCTCGAGGACCGTCTTGCTCCGTTCCGCTGAGGGTTTTCCGAACCCCATGCTCCCGAAGCCGATGTAGATCGCAGGACCGGCTTCGAGGAATTCCCTCAGCGCCGGCGGTGGCGTCCACTCGTCGCTGTCGTTCTCAGGGAACCAGTAGCCGGTGATGTGAGCGGAATCCGGGTAGTCGGCAGGCGGCGGAACCACATGGGGGCTGAAGGGGTAGAGGACCGGTACGCGTTCGCCATCACGGTGCAGATAGTCGCTCATCCGGCTGGTTCGTCGCATCCCCAACGTCTGAGTGCGGAACCGATTGATCATCCCCCCATAGGCGAGGGCCGTGAAGCGGTTGAACTGATAGCTCAGATGGTTGACGGGTCCGGGAAATCGGCGAGCCACGAACGGGATGGCGAAGTCGCGCGTCGGAGTGAGGAAGGGGAGTGGGAGCGAGGCGACGAAGGGAATGCCGAGTCGCTCGGCTATGTGGACTCCGGCCAGCGCCTTCGGGTGAGACACGATGACGGTCGGATCGACCTTCTGCGCCACCGTCCACTGCTCGGAGAGGGAGCGTCGCATCGCCTGTGACATGCGCCGGGCGAGCGTCGCTGCTTCGACAGGACCCCGTGAGTCCGCCATCAGTGCTCGCATTTCATCGTGCATCGCGTCGCCCATGGGTTCGAACCGGATGCCACGTCGCTCGAGGTCTTCTCGGTAGACGCCGGGCGCGGACAGGGTGACCGCATGCCCCTCCCGCTGAAGCCGTGATGCAAGGGCGACGTAGGGGTCGACATCACCTCGGGTGCCGAACGTGAAGATGAGTGCGCGCATCGACTCAGCCGTTCACGTCGCGGTGGCGGAGCGCACGCGCTCATGTGGCGATGTCGGGTCGTTCTCTCCCTTGTCCGAGCTCGGGCCGCTGTGCCCGCCCAGCGCTTCCTTCGCAGCGACGAGCAGACGATCGTCCGAGTAGAGACCGTGCGTGTACAACTCCAGCACAGGGATGGTCGAGCGCTCCAGCAACGAGGTCGTCAGCGAGCTCTCTCCGAAGGCCCGGGCGAGGTGGCGACGCAGGATGACCGGCCCCAAGCCGTAGAGCGTGATGTACACGGCTGTCGCTTCGAGATCGGACTGCTCGCGCATCGTTCCAGCCGCGACCTGTTCGCGGAGCATCTCTCTGGTACCGGCGAGGAACGTGTCGAAGAGCCGGTCGGACGCGGTGGAATCGTCGACCAGCATCCCGGCGAGGTAGTCCAGGGCGACGCTGCGCTTCTCCAGCGAATCCAGCGCCTCTCGCATCAGGCGTGAAGCGTCCGCACCGGTCATGCCGTCGCGCTCGGAGAGGAACTCGCTCACGACGTGCGCGTCACACGCCTCCCGCAGCCCATCCTTGCTTCCGAAGTGGTGCAGGATCAGAGCCGGGCTCACGGCAGCGTCCTGTGCGATCTGACGCAGGCTGGTGCCAGCGAAACCCTGCTGGCCGAACCGTGTGATCGCCGCGTCGCGAATGCGCGCTCTGGTCGTGAGGTCTGCGGATGCTGAACGCATATTCAGAATGCTAAACGAATGTTCAGCGAAATCCAACCACCATGCGAGGGGTGGAAAGCGCCGAGACGCCCTCCACTCCTCGACCGTCGTGGGGTCAGCCCGCGGCGGGGGCGATCTCGTTGGGCGTCACGTCGAGCTCGGTGCTGGCGAGCACCTTGCCGGTGGTGAGGTCCACAGCATGAACGCTGTTGGCGGCAGGCTCGGTGACGTACGCGATGTTCCCGGCGACGACGATGGCGGGGTGGGCGTCCTGCCACTCGGCCGGACCTTCCCACGCCTTCACGACCGGGAAGCTGTCGGTGATGTCACCGGACTCCGGATCGAGCACATGGATGGCACCGTCGCTGCTGAGGATGTAGGCGAGGTCCTTCGGTCCGCGGACGATGTCGCGGAACGTGTACTCGACGCCCTCGGGAAGATCGACGACCTCGAGGGTCTTGGCCGCGGTGTCGATGAGCGTCACGGCGCTCAGCAGGTAGCCTTCCGCGTCGACGTCGTCCTTGTAGTCGCCGACGACGATCGGGCTCGTCTCACTGACGTACGCGTTGCCCATGCGGCCGTAAGGCTGGTCGGGGGCATCGAGCTTGGTGATCTCGCCGTCGTGGTAGACCAGGGCTCCGTTCTCGCAGCCGAAGACGACCGCCTCGTCCTTCGCGGTGCCTTCGCCGTGGACACCGGGGCACTGGTCCGAGGACGCGATCTCGGTGCCTTCCGCGTCCTTCGCCACGATCCCGTTGCGGCCGTCCGCGTTGCCGACCGTGGTGAGGAAGGTGCCGTCCTCCAGTACGACGGAGACGCCGTGGTGCGCCTCGACACCCGCGATGGTCTTGACCTCGGGCAACCCGTCGGTGCCCGCCAGGTCGGCGGAGTCGAAGATGGTGGTGTCGCTCGTGCCGTCGGCGTAGAGCACCGTCTTGTCGGCGTGCCGCACGACATGGCCTGGGGCGTCAGCGGCAAAGATCGTGTCGGTGAGCTCAGGCTCGTCGCTGGAGCCGGCTCCCGTGTCCAGCACCTGGAAGCCCTCGCTCATGGTGACCATCACGTGCCGTCCGTCACCGGCCGCGTTGAGGCGCGTGAACGGCTCGGAGTCGAATTCGGCGAGCGTGTCGAGCGTCTTGCCGTCGAGGACCAGGATCCCGCCCTCGTAGGAGATGGCGACGCGGGAGGTTCCGGCAGCGTCGGACGCGCTGCTGCCGGGGGTGGAAGCCGGTGCAGCGGCGTCACCGCCGGTCGAGCACGACGTCAGGGTGATGACCGCGCCGATGGCTGCCGCGCTGATCAGCGCGCGACGCAGGGGGGAGGGGGATCGCATATGCATGCCTCTTTCTCTGTGGTGAGGTCTCACGGCGTGAGACCGGTGGTGATGCGCTCGGTGTTGACACGCATCATGGTCAGGTAGTCGGGGGCGGCCTCATCGGGTCCGGTGAGCGATTCGGTGAAGAGCTCGATGACCTCGACCTGCACGTTCGCCTCGCTCGCCAGGGCCTGGGCGAGGCGATCAGGTGAGGAGGATTCCGCGAAGATCGCCCGCACTCCGGTCTCTTCGATCGCGTCGACCAGGTCGGCCAGGTCGGATGCCGAGGGGGCCGCCAGAGTCGTCCCGCCCGGGATCACCGTGCCGACGACGTCGAAGTCGAACCGATCGGCGAGGTAGCCGAAGACGTGATGGTTGGTCACCAGGGCGCGGTGTGCCACCGGGAGGGAAGCGAACGCCTCGCTCATCTCGGCGTCCAACGCCTGCAGCTGGGCGCGATACGACCGGACGGTCGTGGCCAGGGAATCCTGATCGATCCCGTCGACATCGGCGAGGACCGGCTCGACGGCGTCGACGACGTCGAGCATGCGAGCGGGATCCGTCCAGAAGTGGGAGTCCGGCATCCCGGCGGCATCCCCCTCGCTGTAGTCGAGGACGTCGATGGCATCCCCGGCCACGAACATCGGCACGTCATCGGAGGCAGCGGCATCGAGATGCTGCTGCAGTCCCTCCTCGAGCCCGAGACCGTTCGAGACCAGCAGGTCGGCGTTGCGCAGCATCGCAGCCTCCTGCGCCGAGATCTCGAACGAGTGCGGGTCGGCGTTCGGCTTCATGAGGGTCACGACCTGCGCCTGGTCACCGATCAGCTCTTCGACGACGTCGCCGAGGATGTTCGTCGAGACGACGATCGTCGGACGTGAGTCGACCGGTGTCGAACAGCCGGTGAGGCTCGCCAGGGTGAGCCCGCAGAGCGCGAGAGTAGCAAGGGTCGCGAGGGAACGCAGGGAGGGCATGTCATCGTCCTGTCTCGGCGACGAAGGCCGGTGCGGTGGCGGTCTCGAAGGTGCGGGCGATGCGGGCACCGTCGGCGTAGTCGATCTCGTAGAGACGGTGCTCCGTCGGGGCGCTCACATAGGCGCGGTGCTGATCCGCGATCAGAGACGGGGTCGTGCCCGCGGCCAGCGACTCGGCGACGAGAGGTTCGGTCTCGGCGAGCACGGTGCCGTTCTCGTCGCTCAACACCAGCACGCGTCCGTCCCGAGCGAGGGCCATCAGATGACCGGCTTCATCGTCCACCGCGGTGACGTGTACGAGCGGAACAGGGGAGGGGAGCAGGGTCCAGGACCGCTCGCGAGTATCGAGGAGCCAGATCCCTTCCGCTCCGGCGAGGCCGGCGACCGTGGGACGGCCCTCGCGGTTGTCGAACGATCGCGCGGCGGGCGCTGTCGTCCCCGCGGGGTAGGGGATGCGCTCCACCTGCAGCTCCTCGCCGTCGACATGCGCGAGCAGGGCGCCGTCTCGGCATCCGATGACGGCGCCGACGCGGGTCGTGATGGTCCCGGCCAGATCGGTGCACGGCTCCTCGAGACCGGTCGCCTCTCCGTCGGACGTGTACCCGGCGACGGTCGAGTCCGCCCCGGCCGAAGCCTCGGACACCAGAGCGAACGATCCGACGGGGACCACGAGTCCGGAGTGGGGCTCGCGCTCGAGTCGGAACAGCTCGCGGATCTCGCCCTTCGACAGTGCTTCGGTATCGAGCAGCACGGCATCTCCGGAATCGGCGAACGAGATACCGGTCCCGCCTGTCGTCGACAGGTTCGTCGTCGCGATCGTCGCCGGCCCCGCCCCCGTCACGGAACCGAGAAGAGCGGGGGCTGCCCGGTAGTAGTGGAAATGATCGACGTGATCCCAGGTCCACACGCCACTGTCGACGATCTCGATACCGTCGTCGGTCTGTGCGAACAGGTAGCGTCCATCCGTCGTCACACCGGTGACGGCCGGGATCTCACCGATCTCGGTGGTGCTTTCGTCGAGGAGGTCCAGGTGGGAGACCGTTCCTTCCGGGCCGATCCAGGTGAGACCGAGCGGCGGCTCGGCCAGTTCCGCGGCGCCCGCGACGGCGCCGTGCCCGTTGTCGGCGGAGTCGTCGGACGGGACCGTGGTGGCCGGCGTCGTGACGCAGGCCGTCAAGGAGACGGTGAGAGCGCCGCTGAGGGCGAAGAGGGCGATGCGAGAGCGCACGGTGTCCTTCCTTTGTCGTGGTCGTTCGAGAGTTCGCGTCGTCGCGACGGTGGGCTCAGACGTGCGGCGTCCGGGCTCCGCGAGAGCTGAGGGTGCGCACAGCCCACGAGAGGCAGGCGAGCAGGATCGCGCATGCCGCGACCGAGGCTCCTGCCGCCGTCGCGGCGTACCAGGAGGCGAGGAGGCCGAGGATGACCGCGGTCACGCCGAAGACGGCCGCGAGCGCCATGCGTGTGGGGATGCGGGTGGTCCAGTGCCCGGCGGCAACCGCCGGCGCGAGCAGGAGGCCGACGACGAGCATCGAGCCGACCGCCTGGTAGGACGCGACGACGGCCAGGGTGACGAGTCCTACCAGCGCGGCCTGCGCGAGCTGCGGGCGCAGTCCGAGAACCGAGGCGATGCGCACGTCGAGCGAGAGGGCGACGAAGGAGCGGTGGAACAGGATGGCGACGATCAGCCCGACAGCGGCCGCGGCGGCGAGCAGGACGAGATCGACGGCGCTGATGGCGAGGATGTCGCCGAACAGGATGGCGGTCGCGTCGGTGGCGAAGCTGCCCGAGTGGGAGATGATGATGACGCCCAGCGCCAGCATCGAGACGAACAGCAGGCCGATGCTCGTGTCGTAGGAGAGGCGTGCGCGTCGTTGCAACGCTCCGATGCCGAGGCTCATGGCGATGGCGCTGAGCGCGCCGCCGATCAGGACCGGAAGCGAGAGCACGGTCGCCAGGGCGACGCCGGGAAGCATGCCGTGCGCCAGCGCTTCGCCCAGGAATGCCATCCCCCGGACGACCACCCACGTGCCGACGATCGCGCAGAGGATCGCGACCAGCGCGCCGCCGAGCATGCCCCGCTGCAGGAAGTCCAGGGCGAACGGGGCGAAGAGGTCAGATGGGTGGCGGGGCACGGTGTCGAGACTAGGGGTTTATGAGAATGATTATCAAACTCATAAACTGGGGACATGCTCGAGACCCGATTCCGCCCCGACATCGTCGCTTGTCTGACCGACGTCCACGTGTCCTTCGGCGGTCGACCGGCGCTCGTCGGCGTCGACGTCTCGATTCCGCGCGCGTCCCTCACGGTCATCACCGGTCCGAACGGTGCGGGGAAGTCGACGCTGCTCGAAGTGCTGGGCGGGACGAGAGTCGCTACCTCGGGGCGCCGGATCATCAGTGGAACCGTCGCTTTCGTGCCGCAACGGGCCGCCGTTCCGTCCGGGCTTCCGGTCTCGGTGAAGGACGTCGTCAGCGTGGGAGCGTGGGGAAGACTCGGTCTGTGGCGGCGCATGGATGCCGCGGCCCGAGAGGTCGTCGCGCGATCGATGGAGCGTCTCGACATCAGCGCGCTGGCGAGGCATCCGTTCGCGTTGCTCTCCGGCGGTCAGCAGCAGCGGACACTCCTCGCCCAGGGGCTGGCGCGCGGAGCTGATCTGCTCCTGCTCGATGAACCGACGACGGGGCTCGACGTTGCCAGTGCGCTTCGCATCCGCGCTGTGTTGCGCGAGGAGGTGGAGCGCGGGGTCGCCGTCGTGTGCGTCTCGCACGACCCGTCCGTGATCGGCGACGCCGAGCGGAGGATCTCGCTTCAGGAGGGGCGGGTCTGCTCCGACGTCTGATCGGTCACCGTGTCGCTCGCTGCGGAGTGTCGGGTGGCGCTGTGAGGGGGAGCGATCCGCGGCGGGCGATGGAATCGTCGGTCACGGGTGTTCCTCGACGATTGCCGGCCAGGTCGGAAGAGGGTCGGTGAATCGTCGCCAGGCGTGTGGTCCCGCGATGAGCTCGTCGTCGTCGACGGCGGCGGCGTCGAGGGCCAGACGGATTCCCTCATGGTCGAGGTCGAGTCCGGTGAGGGCCAGATCCTGTGCGGTCGTCGCGTCCTCCTGTCCTGTCGACTGCGGATCGATCCAGATCGCGGAGCCGACGTGGTCCCACCGTGCGAGGATGCCGAGGCGGGTGGCGAGACGGCAGAAGCCGGCTGATCGGAGCACGATGCCCCAGCGGCCGGAGTCGATGTCATCCAGTGCCGCGGCCAGCCGTCCCGGATGGAGTGGCCGGGGCTGTTCGTAGCGCAGTGTCGTCACCCGCGGATCCGTCATGTGGGGATCGTGCTCGTCGTTGAGGGCATGCACCCATCCGGCCCGCTCGAGCAAGGGGAGCGGTTCGCACCCGCCGTCTAACGAGGCTCGGAGATCCTCGACCGGGCCACGCGACAGTCGTGCGCGAGCGGTGGGGTTCAGGTGCGAGGTGATCGCCATGAGCAAAGACAACTCGGCCGTGGGTACTGTTTCCCAGTTCACCAAGGAGACAAGCGTCGCACTCTCCACGTGCGATACCGCACGGCGTGCTCGCGATCCGAAGTCACCCCGGTCGTCGCCCTCGACTGCCACCTCTGAGAGAGGTCTGCCGTCGCCGAGGTCGTGGGAGAAGTGGAGTGCATCGACGACGCAGATCACCGAGGAGCGCGGCGCGTTCGCCAGGGCGAGGTGGGGGAGATCGAGCTCGCTGTCGACGTCCACGACGAGGGGAGAAGTGCTCTGGGGCAGGGAGGGGCGTTCCGGCGAGAGCGCGATGTGCTGCGGGCCTCGTCCTGGCATCGGTTCGACAAGTGCGATCAGATGACCTCCGATGCCCTGCGCCAGCTCTGCGGCATATGACCGCCTCTCCGGCGTGCACACTCCGACCACGACGAGGGGGTTCCTGCTCTCCACGACGACCTGCTCTTCCTCACATTGACGAGACTCTCGTCTCACCCTAACCTGTTAATGAGAAAGATTATCAATAAGGAGATCCCCGTGAAGGTTCGTGCATCCCTCAAGTCCCTGAAGAATCAGCCGGGCGCCCAAGTGGTGCGCCGCCGGGGCAGAGTGTTCGTCATCAACAAGCTCAACCCGCGCTTCAAGGGGCGACAGGGCTGAGTGCGACGCGAAGGGGCCCGGCGGAATGATCCGCCGGGCCCCTTCGCCGTGCGCCTCGTCGACGTGATCGCGACGGTGCCGAACGGATGAGGCGGGGCGTCTCAGATCTGGGCGAGCTGTGCGAGGAACTCGTCGGCCATCGCCACCTGGCTCGCGAGCTTCGCGCGACGAGCGCCGGCCTCGTCGCGGAGCGCGCTGAGTCTTGCGCGCAGCTGCTCATCCTCGGGTGCATTGACCAGGGCGTCGACAACGTCGAGGAGCGCCCGCATCTCGTCCAGCGAGTAGCCCAGGGGTTTCATCCGTCGCACGATCATGAGTCGTGCGACGTCCCTCGGCGTGTAGAGCCGGAACCCGCCCTCCGTGCGACCGGAGGGAATCACCAGTCCGACGTCCTCATAGTGGCGAAGCGTGCGGAACGACAGGGAAGTCTGTTCGGCCACTTCGCCGATGCGCATAGTCTGCACGTTCTCCACTGATCCGCCTTCGTCAATTCGTCAGCAAACCTCACGTTACGTTAGAGTCTGCGAGTGTGCCCCTTCGGCATCCCCATTCTTCCGCGTCGAGCTGTTCGGCGCCTGCGTGTCCGCGCGCGTATCGCCGCTCGTTCGCGAGCCCGACTCAGGAGAGCACATTGACTGCTGTCATTCCCGCCAGGGACAGCGCATCGCGCTATCGGATCGAACCCACCGTCCTGCAGGCGCTGCGCAGCCCCAGGCTGCTCACTCGCGAGGTCCTCGCTGGCCTCGTCGTCGCGTTGGCACTGATCCCCGAGGCGATCGCCTTCTCGATCATCGCCGGCGTCGACCCCCGGGTGGGCCTGTTCTCCTCCTTCGTCATGGCCGTGGCCATCGCGTTCCTCGGTGGCCGTCCGGCGATGATCACCGCGGCGACGGGGGCCATCGCACTCGTGATCGCCCCGGTGGCCCGAGAGTACGGGATGGACTACTTCATCGCCACGGTGCTGCTGGGTGGGCTGATCCAGATCGTGCTGGCCCTCCTCGGCGTCGCCAAGCTCATGCGGTTCATTCCTCGCTCGGTCATGGTGGGCTTCGTGAACGCGCTCGCGATCCTCATCTTCACCGCTCAGCTGCCGCAGCTGTTCGGCGTGCCGTGGCTGGTGTACCCGCTGGTCGCCGTGGGGTTGACGATCCTGTTCCTGATGCCGCGCATCACGAAGGTGGTCCCGGCTCCGCTGGTGACGATCGTGCTGCTGACAGCGGCCGTCGTGGTGTTCGGCTGGAATGTGCCGAACGTGGGTGACCAGGGTGAGCTTCCGCAGAGTCTGCCCGAACTCTTCATCCCGGAGGTGCCATTGACTTTGGAGACACTCGGGATCATCGGCCCGTTCGCTCTCGCCATGGCGGTCGTCGGCCTGCTCGAGTCGCTCATGACGGCCAAGCTGGTCGATGACATCACGGACACTCACTCCCGCAAGACGCGCGAGGCGTGGGGCCAGGGCGTGGCGAACGTGCTCTCCGGTGCCTTCGGCGGAATGGGCGGATGCGCGATGATCGGCCAGACGATGATCAACGTGAAGGCCTCGGGCGCGCGCACGCGCATCTCGACGTTCCTCGCAGGTGTCTTCCTCCTCGTCCTTGTTCTCGCGCTCGGCGACGTGGTGGCGATCATCCCGATGGCGGCGCTGGTGGCTGTGATGATCCTCGTTTCCGTCGCGACCTTCGACTGGCACAGCATCCGCCCCTCGACGTTGCGTCGGATGCCGAAGAGCGAGACGGCCGTCATGCTCATCACTGTCATCGCGACGGTGTGGACGCACAACCTCGCTATCGGCGTCATCCTCGGAGTGCTCGCCGCGATGGTGATGTTCGCCCGACGGGTCGCACACTTCGTCACCGTTACGCGCACTGTGGTGGACGAGGAGGGGATCGCTGCCGCTCGCTACGAAGTCGTCGGGGAGCTGTTCTTCGCGTCGAGCAACGACCTGACGACCCAATTCGCGTACGCGGAAGATCCGGACCGGGTCGTCGTCGACATGACCCGGTCGCACATCTGGGACGCCTCGACCGTTGCTGCTCTCGATGCCGTCGTCACCAAGTACGAGCGCCTCGGCAAGTCCGTCACGATCCATGGCCTCAACGACACCGCGGCGGCGTTCCGTCAACGGCTCACGGGCAATCTTGGGACAGGGCACTAGCAGGCGGCAAGGTGACGAACAGGTGAACTCCTCCGTCGGAGATTGCAGGGGGTATCGATGAGTGTCAATATAGACACATGTCGATTCAACAGGTTGAGCTGGTCATCATCGGTTCCGGCCCTGCGGGCTACACCGCGGCCGTGTACGCCGCGCGGGCGGGTCTTTCCCCTGTGGTGCTCGCCGGGTCCGTGACCGCGGGCGGCGCGCTGATGACCACGACCGAGGTCGAGAACTTCCCCGGGTTCGTCGATGGCGTGCAGGGGCCCGAGCTGATGGAGTCGATGCGCGCGCAGGCGGAGCGCTTCGGGGCCCGCATCCTTCTCGACGACGCGGTCCTGGTCGACCTCGACGGCCCCCTCAAGACCGTGGAGACGGGCTCCGGTGAGACCTTCCTCGCTCGCGCCGTCATCCTGACGATGGGCTCCGCCTACCGGAAACTCGGCATCGCGGATGAGGAGAGACTCACCGGCCGCGGCGTCTCGTGGTGCGCCACCTGCGACGGCTTCTTCTTCCGCGAGCAGGAGATCGTCGTCGTCGGCGGAGGGGACTCCGCGATGGAGGAGGCGCTGTTCCTCACCCGCTTCGCCTCGAAGGTCACCGTGGTGCACCGTCGGGGTGAGTTCCGGGCCTCGAAGATCATGGCGCAGCGCGTGCTCGACCACCCCAAGATCGAGATCGCGTGGAACAGCGAGGTGGCAGGCCTCATCGGTGCGGAGAAGGTGGAGGCGGTGGAACTGCGCGACACCGTGACCCGTGCCGAGCGGAAGCTGCCGGCTACGGGAGTCTTCGTCGCCATCGGGCACGATCCGCGCTCCGAGATCGTCGCCGGACTCGTCGACACGGATGCCGACGGCTACGTGCTCGTCGAGCACCCCTCCACTCGCACGAACGTGTCGGGAGTCTTCGCCGCCGGTGATCTGGTCGACCACACCTACCGCCAGGCGATCACCGCCGCAGGTACCGGATGTGCTGCCGCGCAGGACGCGCAGCACTACCTCGCGGCTCTCGACGAGGCAGAGCCCGTCATCGCCGAGAAGCGGGAGGCGCTCCTCGCATGAGCACCGCGACGGTACCCACCACCGCACCTTCCGCGCGCCGACTGTCGACCCTCGACCGGTGGCTGCCGCTCTGGATCGGCCTGGCCATGATCGGCGGCATCGTCATCGGCCGCTTCATCCCCGGCGTCTCCGACCTCCTGGCCCGCCTCGAGGTCGGTGGGATCTCGATCCCGATCGCCCTCGGCCTGCTGGTGATGATGTACCCGGTGCTCGCGAAGGTCCGCTACGACAAGGTCGCCGCCGTCACCGGCGACAAGAAGCTGCTGCTCTCGTCGCTGGCGCTCAACTGGCTCGTCGGCCCGGCGCTGATGTTCGCCCTCGCCTGGGCGTTCCTGCCCGACCTGCCCGAATACCGCACGGGCCTCATCATCGTGGGGCTCGCGCGCTGCATCGCCATGGTCGTCATCTGGAACGACCTCGCCTGCGGCGACCGCGAGGCCGCGGCCGTGCTCGTCGCCATCAACTCGGTCTTCCAGGTCGTCGCCTTCTCGCTGCTCGGCTGGTTCTACCTCACCGTCCTTCCGGGTTGGCTCGGACTCGACTCACAAGGGTTGGACATCTCGATCTGGCAGATCGCGCTCAATGTCCTGATCTTCCTCGGCATCCCCCTCGTCGCGGGTTTCGCCTCCCGCTTCATCGGGGAGCGTGCGCAGGGACGCGACTGGTACGAGGACAGCTTCCTCCCGACGATCGGCCCCTGGGCGCTCTACGGCCTGCTGTTCACCATCGTGCTGCTGTTCGCCCTGCAGGGTGAGCAGGTCACGAGTCGTCCGTGGGATGTCGCCAGGATCGCACTCCCGCTGCTGGCGTACTTCGCGATCATGTGGTTCGTCGGCCTGTTCACCGGCAAGGCGCTCGGCCTCGGATACGCACGATCGACGACTCTGGCGTTCACCGCTGCCGGCAACAACTTCGAGCTCGCGATCGCCGTCGCGATCGGCACGTTCGGTGCGACATCCGGCCAGGCCCTCGCCGGGGTCGTGGGCCCGCTGATCGAAGTCCCTGTTCTCGTCGGACTCGTCTACGTCTCGCTCTGGGCCGCCCGGCGCTGGTTCCACACCGACCCGTACACCGCTGAGAGGATCTCGTCATGAATGTCACCCCGACGACCGCAGACGACACCTGCAGTCCCGTCGTCACGCATGCGATCGGGCAGGAGGCTGCCGCCTCGGTTGCTGCGACGTTGAAGGCTCTGTCGGATCCGCTGCGGCTGCGGATGCTGTCGGCCATCGCGTCCGACCCGCGCGGAGAATCGTGCGTGTGCGACCTCGCCGAGCTCGCCGAGGTGTCGCAGCCGACCGTGTCCCACCACCTCAAGGTGCTCAAAGACGTCGATGTCCTCACCTCCGAGCGGCGAGGAACCTGGGTCTGGTACCGGATCACCCCGGGCCGGCGCCGCGCGGTCACGGCATTGCTGGACTCGTTCGCACCAGCCACGGTCGCGCCCTGGAGCGTCTCCGCCGACGACGAGGGGCGGCGCCCCGACTTCGACGCGCGCGTCACCCGTCTCGCCCAGGAGCTTGCCGCGGAGGTTCCGGAGCTGGATTCCGACGTCGTGCTCACGACCGTCCGCGAGTCGTACACGGCGCTCGCGCGCAGCGCCCGCGTCACCTCGGCTCTCGTGCCGCTCACGGAGCGCTTCGCGCGTCAGCGCCTCGCCGACCTCACCCGCGATCGCGATGCCGCGGTCCCGCAGGTGCTCTTCGTCTGCGTCGCCAACGCGGGGCGGTCGCAGCTCGCCGCCGCGCTCGTCAACAAGCTGGCGGCCGGCAAGGTCGTGGCTCGCTCGGCAGGATCGGCCCCCGCCGACGTCATCCACCCGCACGTCCGCTCGATCCTCGCGGAGATCGAAGGCGACCTGGCCGCCGAGCGCTTCCCGAAGCCTCTCACCGACGACGCCGTGCGTGCGGCAGACGTCGTCATCACCATGGGGTGCGGCGACGTCTGCCCGATCATCCCCGGCGTCCGCTACGACGACTGGGCCGTCGGTGATCCCGCCCTCGCTTCGCGGGAGGGCGTCGAAGCCATCCGCGACGACATCGCCGCACGCGTGCGCGCACTCGTCGACGACCTTCTTCCCTGACCACATCTCTCACCAGGAGTCTCCATGACCGACACGACCACCACGCCCTCCGTCCTCTTCGTCTGCGTGCACAACGCCGGACGCTCCCAGATGGCCGCCGGATTCCTTCGCGACATCGCGGGCGACCGCATCGAGGTCCGCTCGGCCGGCTCCATGCCCGCCGACCAGATCAACCCCACCGCTGTGGAAGCGATGCAGGAACTCGGCATCGACATCACCGCCGAGCAGCCCAAGGTGCTCACGACCGAGGCCGTGCAGGCGTCTGACGTCGTCATCACGATGGGATGCGGCGACGCGTGCCCGTTCTTCCCCGGCAAGCGCTACGAGGACTGGAAGCTCGACGACCCGGCCGGCCAGGGGATCGACGCCGTGCGGCCGATCCGCGACGACATCCGGGCGCGCATCGAGCAGCTGGTGAGCGAACTGCTCTGACCGCAGGCGGCGGCGCGGCGGCTCGTGATCTCACGCGCCGCCGCGCCGTCCCACGGCTCAGCGCTTCAGGTTCGTGAGCTCCTGCAGCACCTCGTCGCTGGTGGTGATGATGCGGGCGTTCGCCTGGAAGCCGCGCTGCGCGACGATCAGGTTGGTGAACTCCTGCGACAGGTCGACGTTGGACATCTCGAGCGCGCCGCTGATGATGCCGCCCAGGCCGTCGGTGCCCGCCTGCCCGAGCGTCGGCTCGCCGGAGTTGCCGCTCGGGCGGTACTGAGAGGAGCCGGCCTTCTCGAGTCCTCCCGGGTTGACGAACCCTGCCAGGGCGACGCGGGCGAGCACCTCGGTGTCGCCGTTGCTGAAGGTGCCGACGAGGCTGCCGTCGTTCATCAGCGCGTACGAGCTCAGCGTGCCGGCCGGCTTGCCGTTCTGCTCCTTGATCGCGACGTCGCTGACATCCGCGAACCCGGTGACGGCGGAGAGGTCGACCGTGACACCGCCGGAGACGATGGAGGAGGCCGCCGCCTGCTTGCCGTCGGTGAACGTGAGAGCGGTGTTCGTGCCGCCCGGCTCGGTGACGCTCCAGCCCGTGGCGGTGCGGGTGAAGGTGAGGCGCAGCGACGTGGCCGTACCCTCGGCGTCGTAGGTCTTGATGTCGCGCACCAGCTGCTCGCCGACCGCTGCCCCGGAGGGCAGGTTGCCGGTGACGCGGGCGGTGGTGGTCGCGGTGGCGGGGCTCAGCGCGCCGACAGGCAGCCGGATGTCGCCGATGCCCTGACCCGGGACGATCACTCCGTTCTGGGCCGTCCAGCCCTGCACGAGCGCGCCGTCTGCGGAGACCAGCTTGCCGCTGGCGTCGAACGAGAACCCGCCGTTGCGGGTGTACAGGGTCTCGCCGCCCGAGCGGACAACGAAGAAGCCGTCGCCCGCGATCATGAGGTTGGTCGGCACACCGGTGGGCTGCGGCGCCCCGGAGGCGAAGTTCGTGCTGATGCCGGCGACCTGCACGCCGAGACCGACCTGGGCGGGGTTCTGACCGCCGACGGCCTGCTGCGGCATCATCGAGTTGCGCACGAGCTGCGAGAGCGAATCCTGGAACTGCACGGCCGAGGCCTTGAAGCCGGTGGTGTTGACGTTGGCGATGTTGTTGCCGGTGACGTCGAGCATGGTCTGGTGCGAACGCAGACCCGAGATTCCTGCGAACAGAGAGCGGAGCATGGTGATGCCTTTCTGGAAGGGACTGGTCAGGACTGCGAACGGGGGGCGAGGGAGACGCCGGAGACGGCGTCGAGAGGGATGGATGCGTCGCCGATGGTGACGAGCGGGACAGCGCCGGCGTAGGAGACCGAGGTGACGATGCCCTTCTGCGTGACGCCCTTCTCATCGACGTACTGCGCTTCGTGGCCGATCAGCGCGGCGGCTGTCTGGCGCATGCTGAGCGCGAAGCTCTCGGTCGAGGTCGCCGTGAGCGCGGTGAGCTGCTCCATCGAGGCCAGCTGGGTGGTCTGCGAGATCATCTCGTTGGTGTTCATGGGCGAGCTCGGGTCCTGATTGGTCAGCTGCGTCACCAGGAGCTTCAGGAAGACCTCCGAGTCGAGCGTCTTCTTGCGCTCGGTCGGGGGCGTCGTGCTGCCCGTCTGCACTCCGGAGGGCGGGATGGTGCCGGAGATGGGGTCGACCGTGGTCATGGATTCCTCTCGGATCAGGCGAAGACGTCGATGCCGCCGTGCGGCGAGATGAGGGGGACGGGGGATGCCGGATCGGTCGGCGATGTCAGGTCGGTGGACGCTCTGTCACCGGACGAGGGATGTGCTGCGTCTCGGCCTCTCGCGTCGGCGGCTCCCGGCTCACCGCTGTTCGTTCCGGTCGTGGCACCGTTGGAGGAGCCGGTCCCGCCTCCGGTGCTGTTGGGGGCGGAGTGCTGCGGGTTCGAGGATGCGGGTCTGTCGTCCGAGGCCGACAGCAGGAGCGAGGCCTGCGGTGCCGCGGCTGCGAGGTCGCGGCGCAGGTCGACGAGGATCGCGCGCAGCGCCTCGCGACCGAGGTCGTTCGGGGCGTGCAGCTCGATGTGGATGGCCCCGCCCGAGATGTGTGCGCGCACCGTCACAGGACCGAGGTTCTCCGGCGACACCGTCAGGGTGAGGCTGTGGTCTCCGTCCGGAGCCTGCGCGAGCGAGATCACGGGTGCGGTGATCTGCGGGAGCAGTGCCGGCCGTGGGGCGGCGGCAGCGGCCGGGGCTGCGGCGGCGACGGGCGTCGGCGGAGGAGTGCTGCCGACGGCCGCGGGCGGGACGGGCGCGTCACCGGTGGATGCCGAGGCCGCGGGGGCGGGAGCGGATGCAGAGATCGCGGGCGCCGGGGTCGTCGGGGCGTCCGGGGAGAGTGCGGGAGGCACCGCGTCCGTCTCTTGTGCTCCTGCGTGAGCGGTCGGTACGGGGTCGCTCGGCACTCCTGCGACGACGGGGATCCCGCTGATCGGACCACTGCTGACGCCGAGGCGGGAGGCCGTCGAGGCGGTCCGGGGCAGGGCCGGCTCCGCCGTACCGCGCACGGCCGTCGCCGTGGGCCCGGCGGGGTGCGAAGCAGCAGCGGTCGGGGCATCGAGGGCGGAAGTCGTCGTCGTCGCGAGCGGGAGGCTTCTCGTCGTCTCGGAGACCGCGGACTGGGCGGGGGCAGTCTCGACGGGGCTGGCCGGTGCGGCCGTTCCCGCGACAGCGGCAGGTGCTCCGATCGAACCGGCGGATGCGGCGGACTCCGCTGCCACGACCGCGACCGCTCCCTCGGGGGCATCCGCCGCATCGGCACCCTGTGGGGCCGGCATCGCCGCGGCGGGCACCTCGCCTGTGGCGTCGCCGATCACGACCGCGCTCACGGGGAGCACGAGGGTCGGCTCGGGCAGGGGAACGATCGCCGGCGGGATGTTCGTGGCCGGGGCGGAGGGAGCAGTGGGGGCGGCATCCGCGGTGTCGCCGTCGGTCGATGCTCCGGCGAACGTCCCCTCCGCGGCGTCGGTGTCGACGCGCGAGGCATTCAGGATCACGTCGGCGAAGGCCGCGGCCCCCGGCGTGATCTGCCGGGAGGGCGAGGGGGAAGCCGCTGCGCGCTGGACACGCGGATCGAGCAGGTCCACGATGCCGAGAGATGTCATGCCTGGCCCTCCGCACGGATGCGCGAACCGTTCTCATCGAGCTCCGCCTGCTCGGCCCGCAGCTCGGCCGTCCGCACCTGCAGGGCGTGCGCCTGGGAGAGACGGTCGAGTCCGCGCATCGCCCTCCTCGCCTCCGCGTGCTCCGTTCGGGCCAGATCGACCGTCTGCTCCTGCAGCTCCGAGAGGGTCGTGAGATCGGCCAGAAGGGTTCTGCCGGCCACTCTGGCTGCGGCGAGGGCGGCGAGGGAGCGCACATCGACGGCCTCGCTCCCGACGCCCGACAGGTGCGCGCGCAGCGACCGGTCGCGGGCCTCGGTGTGCTGGGCGTCGATCACCGCGCGGGAGAGCCGCTGGGCGGCCGCGCGCTCTTGGATCTCGCGCACGCGCAGGAGTCCGGCCAGGGAGAAGGACCGCGTCATGACACTCCTTCGAAGGAGGCGACGAGATCGTCGAGTCGGCGCCACGATTCGCCGATCTCGCTCGTCTCGTCGAGGGGCTGGGTGAGGAAGGCGCTGATCGCCCTCTCGTGGGCGATCGCCGCGTCGATGCGGGAGTCCGCTCCGGGCTGATAGGCGCCGATGTCGATCAGGTCGTTCGCACGACGACGGGCCGCGAGCACGGCTCGGAGCGTGGCGGCGTGCGCTCTGCGCTCGGGGGCGGTGACCTTGCCGGCCACCCTCGACACGGAGCCGAGCACATCGATCGCCGGATGGTGGCCCGACAGCGCGAGTGCGCGATCGAGCACGACGTGGCCGTCGAGGATCGACCTGACGGTGTCGGCGATCGGCTCGTTGTGGTCGTCGCCGTCGACGAGCACGGTGTAGATGCCGGTGATCGAGCCGCGCGTGTCCGTGCCCGCCCGTTCGAGCAGTCCCGCCAGGAGCGAGAACGTGGAAGGAGGATAGCCGCGGGTGGCAGGAGGCTCCCCTGCCGAGAGCCCGATCTCGCGCTGTGCCATCGCCACGCGGGTCAGCGAGTCCATCATGAGGATGGCGTGGGCCCCGTCGTCGCGGAAGGCCTCGGCGATCCTCGTGGCGGTGTACGCCGCACGGATGCGCGCCATGGCCGGCTGGTCCGATGTCGAGACCACGACGACGGAGCGGGCGAGCCCTTCCGGTCCCAGGTCGTCTTCGATGAACTCGCGCACCTCGCGACCGCGCTCGCCGACGAGGGCGATCACGGTGACCTCCGCCTCGGTGCCGCGCGCGATCATCGACAGCAGGGAGGACTTTCCGACCCCTGACCCGGCGAAGAGTCCGACACGTTGGCCGCGGCCCACGCTGACGAGCGTGTCCAGGGCCCGCACGCCCAGCGGAAGCGGCGAGTCGATCCGGTCGCGGCCCATGATCGAGGGCGGCGCGTGGTCGAGGCTCACCGGGACGGCGCCCGTCAGCGGTCCCTTTCCGTCGATCGGCCGGCCGAGGCCGTCGAGGACCCGTCCGAGCAGAGCAGCACCGGTCGGTACGCGCAGCGCCCCTCCGCGTGACCGCACGGGGGCGCCGACCGTGAGTCCTGCGACGGGGGCGAGCGGCATGCAGCGCAGTCCGCCTTCGCCGATCGCCACGACTTCGGCATCCACGCCGTCGAGTGCCACGACGTCGCCGACCGCGCCCTCGAGGCCGCGCACCTGCACGCTCAGTCCGCGCACCTGCGACACCTCGCCGATGCGCTCCGGCCGCGCCGCTTCGCGCACCGCCGCCCAGACACTCATGCGCCGACCACGGCGTGGCGGGCGCGCTCGAGCGCGCCCGCGACGCGGGCATCGATGCGACCGTGGGCCAGGACCGCGACGGCGTCGCCCCGGTCGAGGGCGTCATCGGCGACGAGGGCGATCCCGGCGAGGTCGTCGGCGGATTCGCGGAGTGTGCGCAGGTCGTCCGGGTGCAGTCGCACCTCGCGGATCTCGGCGGGGTCGGCGCCGGAGAGAGCGCGCCGGGCGGCGACCGCGGCGGAGGCTCCGGCGTCGGAGAGTTCGCCGACGACGATCAGCTCGGCGAGCTCGATCGCACAGCGCACCACCTGGTCGTGCGCGGCGGTGGTCAGCTCGCGTTCCCGATCGCCCAGCGAACGTGCGGCCGCGTGCAGCGCCGCCACAGCGTTCTCGAGCTCCCGAGCCGCAGCCGCCTCGCGGGCGGTCCTGGCCTCTTCCGCCGTGCGCTGCGCGACCTCGGCCTCGGCGCGGCCGGCACGGAAGCCCTCCGCGTGTCCGTCGGCATAGCCGCGCATCCGCGCCCTGGCATGCTCCTCGCCGCCCTCGCGTCCGTCGAGACGCGGGAACAGCACCGGCGAGAACGCGTCAGTAGACATACTCGTCCTCGTCGGCGCGTTGCACCGTGATGTCCCCGGCCGCTTCGAGCGCGCGGATCGTGCGGACGATCTCGGCTCTGGCCTCTTCGACCTGCGACACGCGCACGGGGCCGAGCGTGCGGGCCTCCTCGTCGAGGTTCTCCCTGTTGCGCTCGGAGACGTTGCGGCGGATGAGGTCGGCGATCGGCTGGTGTGCGCCCTTCAGTGCCAGCGCGAGCGAGCGGATGTCCATGCCCCGCAGCACGCGCTGGGTATCGCGGTCGTCGAGCTTGACGATGTCGGCGAAGGGGAACATGCGCGAGCGGATGTCCTCCGCGAGCGCGCTGTCCCTGTCTTCGATGCTCGCCAGCAGCGCCTTCTCGACCGTGGCTCCCGAACGGGCGATGATCTCGACCAGAGGCTCCACCCCGCCCAGCACCTCGGGGGTGTCGCGTGCGGCGAAGGTCCCGGTCCGAGCCTTGAGCGCATCGGCCACGATCGCGATCGCCTCCTGCGACGCGGTCCCCATCGTCGCGATCGCGTGGGCGACGTCGGTGCGCGTGGGGTCGGGAAGGGCGGCCAGGACCGCCGCGGCGCGGTCGGTCGGCAGGTGGGCGAGCACGAGGGCGACCGTCTGCGGGAGCTCGCCGTCCAGCAGCGTCGCCAGCTGCGCAGGGTCGGCGGAGCCGAGGAACTCGAAGGAGGAGTTCATCGAGGACGAGCCGACCCTGCCCAGCACGGCAGCCGCGCGCTCGGCGCCGAACGTCGCCTCCAGCAGTCCCGCGGCGATGTCGCGGCCGCCACGGGCCGGCGGCAGGTGTCCGGAGGCGATCCGGTGGAACTGCCCGAGAGCCTGCGCGGTGGTCGCCGCATCCAGGTTCTGCAGGTCGATGATCTCGGCGGCGACGGCCTCCGCCTCGGACTCGGAGAGGTGCTTCATCACCTCGATGGCCTGTGCGCGATCGAGGTTCATGAGCACGACGGCCGCCGTCTGCCGATCGGTCAGTCCGGTCATACCTGCTGCCTGTCGTCGATGAGGGTGCGCAGCAGGTCGGCGGTGCGCTTCGGGTCCTGCCGGGTGAGGGAGTCGATCTCCGCGCGGCGGCGCTCGAGACTCACCTGCGCGGGCTCGGGCGCCGGCTCCGGTTCGGGGTCGGGTGCCGTCTCGAGGAACGCCAGCGGCGTGGTCGGCGACTGATCGATCGCCGCGGTCGCCCCGGCGTCGAGGGCGGAGAGCGCGGGCGGGCGGGCGCCGAAGAGCTGCTCGAACTCGCTGTCGGCGCTGCTGCGTCGGCGGGCACGCATGATCAGGGCGGCGAGGGCGGCGAGCAGCGGGATGGCGATCGCGGCGGCGATGATGAGGGTGTTCAGCAGCACAGCCTGGCGTTCGGCGCCCTCGGCGTCCTTCGCAGCCTGGAGGGCGGCCTGCGCCGCTTCGGAGCTGGTCTGGTTGAACGACACGAGCTCGACGGCGATCGAGTCGCCGCGGTCGGTGTCGATCCCGGCCGCGGTCTCGACGAGGTCGCTCAGCTGCGCCGTGCTCAGATCGCCGCCCGCCCCCGCATCGACCGCGACCGAGACCGACTGACGAAGCAGGGATCCGGCCGGCGTGGAGGTGCTCTGCGTGCTCTTGTTGACCGCGTTGGTCTTCGACGTCTCCGTGGACTCGGAGGTGCCGTCGCCGTCGGCCGACGGAACCGCGATGTTGTCGGGGCCGAGCACTCCGGCATTCGAGCTGGAGCCGTTCTGCGTGTCGGTCCTGGTCTGCTCGGTGAGCGGGGGAGCGCCCTCGGCCGGGGTGTAGGTCTCTTCGACGCGCTCGTTGACGGAGTGGTCGATCTCGGCGACGACGGTCACCTTGGCGTTGCCCGGTCCGACGACGGTGTCGAGCATCTGCTGCACGTTCGCCGTCACGCGCGCCTCGTAGTCGCTCGCCTGCTGGTCGATGCCGCCGGTGGTCCCGACTCCCCCGGCCGAGAGGGTCTGACCGCTCTGGTCCACGACGGCGACGTTCTCCGGCTTCATGCCGCTCACCGCTGCGGAGGTCAGGTGCACGATCGCCTCGACCTGCTTCGGCGAGAGCGTCGAGCTGCCGGAGGTCTCCACGAACACGGAGGCGGTGGGGTCGACGGTCTCCGAGACGAAGACGCTCTCCTCGGGGATCGCGAGCTGGACCGATGCCGCCGTCACGCCCTTGATCGATGAGATCGTCGCGGCGAGTTCCCCCTCGATCGCGCGCTTGAAGGTCACGGACTGCTGGAACTCGCTCGTGGTGACGCCCATCTTGTCCAGCAGCGAGTAGCCGCCGGAGCTGCTGCCGGGGAGTCCTGCCGACGCGGCGGCGAGTCGCTGGTCGTAGACGTCCTTCTCCGGGACGAGCACCGTCGCACCGCCGTCGGCCAGCTCGTAGGGCACCGACGAGGACCGCAGCTGCTCGACCACGGCGTTCGCATCCGAGGCGCTCATCCCGGAGAACAGCGGCGTGTACGTCGGGCGGCTGAGCCAGCTGGAGAGGGCGACGATCCCGAGCGCGAGCACGGCGACGCCGATGATGGCGATCGTGCGCTGCGCGAGCGAGAAGCCCGCGATCACGCGCCCGATCCGCTGGAACACGTTGGTGACGGCCTGGGGCATCAGGCTTGCATCCGCATGATCTCGTTGAACGCGTCGACGCCCTTGTTGCGCACGGCGGCGACGAGTTCGAGGGTGACGGCCGCGCGGGAGGACGCGATCATCGCGGAGTGGATGTCATCGAGGTCGCCGGTGACTGCGGCGACCTTGAGCGTGTCCGACTCGGACTGCAGCGACCGCAGCTCGTCGATGGCACCGGTGACGCTGCTCGCGAAGGCGGTGTCGTCGGTGGCCTTCGCCGGTGCGGGGGCGGGCGCTGAGAGCGTGAACCCGGAGGAGACGGCTTCGATGCCGGCGAGTGAGGCCATCAGCTGCGTCCGATCTGCAGGGCGGATTCGTAGGAGTTGCGTGCGCGGTCCACGATGGCCGCGCTGGCCTGGTAGCCGCGCTGGGCGAGGATGAGCTGGCTCATCTGGTCACCGAGATCGATGTCGGGGTAGCGCACGTAGCCGTCCGCGTCCGCGAGGGGGTGGTCGGGCTGGTGCACGAGGCGTCCCTGCGCGCTGCCCTGCGCGGTGCCGGCCACGTAGACGCCGGGCGACTGATCGCTCGTCTGGGCGAGGATGTACCGGGCACGGAACGCCGCACCGTCGCTCGGCGCGGCGGTGTTGATGTTGGCGATGTTGTCGCTGATGGCGTCGAGCCACTTGCGGTGCACCGTCAGTCCGGTGCCGGCGATGCCGATCGCATCGAAGGTCATGAGGTCCTCATCGCGGTGCGCATCGATGTGAACGAGCCGTTCACGGCCTGCGTCGCGAACTGGTAGCGCAGCATCGTGTCGATGCTGGAAAGCGTCTCGGTGTCGAGGTTGACGTTGTTGCCGTTCAGGCGCGTGGGCTCGAGCGAGGTGCCGACCGTCGCGCCGACCCGACCGTCGCCCGCATCGATCGAGCGTGCGAGCGCCTCTTCGAACTGCACACGCTTGGCGTGGTAGTTCGGAGTGTTGATGTTGGCGATGTTGTCGGAGATCGCGCGCTGGCGCTGCGCGAGGCCGTCGAGCGCGCTCGTCAGCGCGTTGATGGTCACAGAATCGAACACGAACCGGCTCCCCGTGTGTGGCTGGTGTGGCCGATCCATGGCCGAGTCTTGCGAGCCATCCGTGCTCTCCCTGCTCTATCGGCAGGATCTTCCGCGATGTTAGAGAGCGGTCTCACCCGTCGACGTCGAGATAGGCGGGCTCCTCCGGGCGGCGGGTGCTCGGGATCCGGCTCACGGCGCCCAGGTGCTGACGCAGGCCGTCGAGGTCGGCCCGTGTGCGCTCTATCGCCGCACGCTGGAGCTCGACGACGCGCCTGGCGCGGTCGGCGAGAGCGGCGGGCAGCGGTGTGGTCGGCGGGGTCCACGGGGCGATGTCGGTGTCGGCAGCGGTGCCGGGGGCGGCGGCGAGGATCCGTCCGGCGTCCTGTTCGAGCCGGTCGAGCATCGCGGTCCACTCGTCGAGGCTCATGATCGCGCCTCGGCGACCGTGCGGGCGGCCTCGTGCCACGCCTCCCGCAGCGGGGCGATGATCTCATGACAGGCGCGCGTGCGCTCGGGGTCGCGACCGATGTTCGCTCCGATGAGGGTCTGCGAGAGGAACACGTACAGCGAGCGCAGGCCGGCGCTGCCGCTCCACTCGTCGGTGAGCGATGACGACAGTTCCGAGACGATCGCCTGTGCGTGCTGGAGCTGGGCGTTGGCCTCCTCCCAGTCCTCGGAGCGCTGTGCGCTCTCCCCGCGCTCGATGTCGAGCAGGAGACGGTCGTAGAGCATCGTCACCAGGCGCTCGGGCGGTGCGGACAGCACGGCGTCGTCGCGGTAGCGCTGTTGGGCACGCAGGGCGGCGTTCATGCTCACTTCCCCGAGCTCGAGCTCGAGCCCGGCAGGGCGGCGATCTGCGACGACAGGTACGAGGACTGCGACTGCAGCTGCGACAGCATGACCTCGAGACGGGCGTAGGTGCGCTCGAGGGTCGACTTGCGCTGCGCGAGACGCACGTCCCACCGCTCCATCTGCTCGCCGAGACCCTTGACCTCGCTCTCCTGCCCGGTGATGCGTGTGGTGAGCAGGCCGTCGTACTTGTCGGAGTAGACCTTCGAGGTGTCCTGCACACGCGCGGCGATGTCGGAGAACAACCCGGCGACGGCGTCCGGGTCCTTCGCGAGCGCCTCGGCGAACTTCTCCTCATCGAAGCTCAGCACGCCGTACATGTCGGTCGAGATGCCGATCGTCGAGGGGGAGACACCGTTCACCGGGTGCTGCACCGCGTCGGCGATGGCCGTTCGGAGCCCACGGACCGCGCTGTCGCCGGTGAAGACGCCCAGCGTGGTCTTGTCTCCCTGCTTGGCGGCGACGGTGGCCTTCGAGCCGTTGTCGATGCGGGTCAGGATGTCCTTGACCGCGGCGATGAAGTCGGCGGAGGCCTTGGTGCGCGCAGCGGTGTCGACCGCGACGCCGATGGTGACGGGGGCGGTCGAGACGGCGGAGACGGTCACGTCGACACCGTCGAACAGGTCGGTGAAGGTGTTGCTCGATGAGGTCAGCACCTGCTCGGCGCTGGTGCCGGCCCACAGCCGCACCTGGGCGTCGGCGCCGACATCGATCACGGCTGCTCCCGCTTCGGTGGAGATGTCGGAGGCGGTGCCCGCCGCGACGCCGGCGATGTCTGCGCTGTAGGCGCGGAACTGTCCGGCTTCTCCGGAATCGGCGGCGCGCAGTTGCAGGCGGTGCTGCATGTTCCCGGCAGCATCGCGCCCGGCGGGAACGGCGGTGGCGACGATCCCGAAGCCGGCTTCGTTCACCGCACGTGCGACGTCCTGCATCGAGGAGGAGTCGGCCGTCACCTGCCGGCGCTCGCCCTTCGCGTTCTCCAGGGTGATCACGGGAGGGTCTGCGGGCCAGCCGGTGGAGACGGCGGAGACGATGGTGTGGTTCTTGGCGACCTTGTCGACGACGATGTCGGCGGAGAGCGCCGCGGCGCCGGTGCGGGTGGCGACGGTGACGGTGGGGGACGACGACGTGGTCGTGAAGCGGGCCAGCCCGTCGCGCGTCGCGGCCTTCTCTGCAGCCGTGGCGAGGTTCTGCACCGCGGTGTTCAGCGTCCGGAGCTGGGTGACGACGCCGTTCTTGTCGTCCATCTTCGCCTTGAGCAGCGAACGGGGGATGGCCGCGACATCCATCAGCGCCTTGATGACCTCGGTGGTCTTCAGGCCGGAGACGAGTCCGTCGAGCGAGAGGGACATGATCGCCTTTCCGTGTCGGGGGCGGACAGGGTCCGGGCGCCGGTGGGCGCCCGGACCCTATGGCGTGATTCAGCGCAGGAGCTGGAGCACGCCCTGGTTGGCCTGGTTGGCCTGGGCCAGCATCGCGGTACCTGCCTGGGACAGGATGTTCTTCGACGTGAACTTGACCATCTCGGACGCCATGTCGGTGTCGCGGATCCGGCTCTCGGCGGCGGCGAGGTTCTCCGCCGACACGTTGAGGCTGTTGATGGTCGACTCGAAGCGGTTCTGCAGCGCACCGTAGCCGGCACGTGCGGTCGAGACCGCCTGGATCTGCGTGTCGATACCGGCCAGCGCGGTGCCGTACGTCGCTGCGTCCGTCATGGTCGCCGCGAGCGTCTTGATGTCGGCGCCGAGGGTGGCGAAGTCGGTCAGGGCGACCGAGATCTGGTCCTCGGCGGCGACGGAGCCCGCACCGACCTGGAACGTCAGCGTGTCGCCGCCCGAGAGCAGCTTGATGCCGTTGAAGTTCGTGCTGCCGGCGATCCGGGTGAGCTCATCACCGAGGGTGTTGAGCTCCTTCTGGATCGCGTCACGCGACTTCGCGTTGTTCGAGTCGTTCGCACCCTGAGCGGTCAGGTCGCGAACGCGCTGCAGGATCGAGTGGACCTCGGTCAGGGCGCCTTCCGCGGTCTGGATGACCGAGATGCCGTCCTGGGCGTTGCGTGCCGCGACGTTCAGACCGTTGACCTGCGAGCGCAGGCCCTCGGAGATCGCGAGGCCCGCCGCGTCGTCGGCCGCGCGGTTGATGCGGAAGCCGCTGGAGAGCTTCTCGAGCGACTTCGACACGTCGTTCTGCGTGTTGGACAGGTTGCGGTAGGCGTTGAGTGCCGACACGTTCGTGCTGATCTGCATACCCATAAGGGTTCTCCTCCGTGAATGGTGTTGTGCGGGAGACCATCCGTGGTCTCCCGGTCACACCTATCGGCGGAGAGTGCGCTCGCGTTAGCCGTTCGCGCGGGGAATCGGTTCAGACGGCGGCCGATTCGCGGAAGGCGCCGGCGATCCGGGAACCGGCGCCCTCGGCGATCCGGGTGAAGTACGCCTCGCGGGCGGCGAGGGAGACCCGGGTCGTGGCAGCCGGTGTCGAGCCCTCGGCGAAGTATCGATCCAGGGCGTCGCGCAGGAGTCGGATCGCCTCCGAACGCTGCTGCGACACCGCGGAGTGCGTCACCCCCAGCTCCTCGGCGATCTCCTTGACGGGGCGTTCGTCGAAGTAGACGGCCAGCACGATGCGGCGCATGCGCTCGGGAAGGGCGGCGACGGCCTGTTCGAGCACTTCGCGCCGTTCGCCGACCAGTGCCGATTCCTCGGGGAGGGGGATCTCCGCGGCGACATCACGTGCCGAAGGCTCATCGAGCGTCGTCAGGGTCCTGGCGGCATCGCCGAGCGCTTCGATCACGACGTCCTTCGGCACACCCATCGCCGTGGCGACCTCGGCGGCCGTCGCCGTCCTGCCGAAGCCTGCGGTCAGGGCGTCGCGCACGGCGACGGTCTCCTTGATGCGCTTGCGGATGCCGCGCGACGCCCAGTCCATCGAGCGCATCTCGTCGGCGAACGCCCCGAGGATGCGGCGACGGGCGTAGGCGCCGAAGGGCACACCGAGTTCGGGGTCGAAGGCTTCGGCGGCGGTCACGAGCGCGAGGGCTCCGACGGCGGCGAGTTCGTCGCGGGGGATGTGGGTGGCTCGGGAGTGGGTCTCGGCGGCGAGGTATCCGACCAGAGGGAGGTTGCTCTCGATGAGCAGATTGCGCTCAGCGCGCGACGACATGGGGGATGATCCACCTCTCTGGATGCACTCCGGAAGTTCCAAGGAGAAGGACAGATGCATATATCACACTTATTGTGATCTGTACATGGGGAGAACTGCCCATCGCCGTTCCACATAGTAACGTTAGGCGAGCGCTGGCCGATAGTGACCTTTGGCCGCGTTGCCAGGCGTGGCGATCACTGGGGAAAAGGGGATCATGGGAGCCAACGAACTATCGATACAGCTGTGGCGCGAGCGTGAACTGCTCGAGATGCTGCTGTTCAAGCTCGACGAGCAGCAGCTGCTTCTCGCCGCCGGCCGATCCCAATGGATCCAGTTTGCCGCGCGGGAGATCGATCAGGTCCTCGACAGGCTGCGCGGCGCGGGACTCGCCCGCACCGTCGAGGTCGCAACCGTCGCGGAGGAGTGGGGGGCTCCCGAGGCCTCGACCATTCGCGAACTGATCGAGCACGCGCCCGAAGGGGCATGGCAGGAGGTCTTCGCCGACCATCTGCGTGCGCTCACCAAGCTCGCCGCCGAGGTCGAGCAGATGCGCGACGCCAACGCGGAGCAGCTCAGCGGAGTGCTCCGCGCCACGCAGGAGACGATCGCCGCACTCGGGCACGACACCGGCGAGTACACGACCAAGGGTGACCGCGCCCGCGACGACGCCGCGCGCATCATCGACACCGAGATGTGACCGAGAGGGGATCATGTCGACCTTCAGTGGGCTGAACACGGCGGCCAGCGCCCTGGCCGCCGCGCGGCGCGGGATGGACGTGGTCGGGCAGAACATCGCCAACCAGAAGACCGAGGGGTACACGCGGCAGCGCGTGACGACCTCGGCGGTCGCCGCGATCGCCCAGACCGGGCGGTTCAGCGTCGGCGCCCTGCCCGGGCACGGCGTCTCGATCGACGGCGTCGCGCGACTCGGTGACGCGCTGCTCGATGCCAGGGTGCGCGACGCCCTCGGCGCCTCGGGCTACTGGTCCACCAGGGCGGTCGCGGCGACCACCGTCGAGGCATCGCTGGCCGAGCCCACCGCGAACGGGCTCGCAGCCCGGCTGTCGAAGTTCTGGTCCGGCTGGCAGGATCTCGCGAACACCCCGGATTCGGGGGCCGCGGCATCGAGCATCCTGGAATCGGCGAAGGAGCTCGCCTCCCACATCGCCGGCGGATACCGCAACGTCGCCACGCAGTGGACCAACGCGCGTGACTCCGCCGACCGCACGGTCTCGCAGGTGAATGCGACAGCCGACCAGATCGCGGTGCTCAACGACGAGATCCGCGACGCCCTCGCCTCCGGCCGCTCGGCGAACGAGCTGATGGACCAGCGCAGCGTCCTCGCGCAGAACGTCGCCAGGATGTCGGGCGCGGCGGCGACGATCGAGAGCGACGGCACCATGACCGTCCGCCTCGGCGGCAACGCACTGGTCTCCGGTTCCGATTCCCGTCATCTCGTGCTCACGGGGCCGGCGTCTATCGACTCGGGCCAGCGCTTCAGCCTCTCCTGGGCATCCGCGCCCGATCTTCCCGTCTCGATCGACGGCGGTGAGCTCGGCGCTTCGCTCTCGGTGCTCGCGCCGGCAGCCGACGGCGGTATGCTCGCGGGACTCGCGGCGACCTACGACAGGGTGGCGACGGCGCTCGCCGAGGCGATGAACACCCAGCACCGCGCGGGTGTGACCTCCACGGGCCAGGCCGGCGGGGACTTCTTCACCGTCCCGGTCACCGGGTCGGCAGCCCTCGGTCTCCAGGTCGCCGTCGCCACGGCGGCCGAGCTCGCACTCGCCGCACCGGGGGCGGGACCGCTGGATGCGACGAATGCCGACCTGATCTCCCAGATCGGCCGGCGTGCAGGCTCTCCCGATGCGCTCTGGTCCGATCAGGTCACCCGGTTCGGGGTCGCGACCGCGGCCGATGTGCAGCGCGCGAAGCTCTCCGATTCCGCAGCGGTCGCTGCCGTCGGTGCACAGCAGTCGGTCGCCGCCGTCGACGGCGACGAGGAGACGATCAGCCTGCTCACCTACCAGACCGCCTACCAGGCCGCAGCCCGAGTGATGACCGCGGTGGATGAGGCGCTCGACGTTCTCATCAACCGCACGGGTCTCGTCGGACGCTGAGCGAAGGAGCCTCATGATCTCTCGAGTGACCTCGTCCGCGATGACGCAGACGGCCATGCGCCAGCTGCAGTCCAACCTCTCCGAGCTGGCGCGTCTGCAGGAGCAGGCGACATCTCAGCGTGCGTTCGCCGCTCCGTCGGACGACCCCGCAGCGGCCGCCGCGGCCCTCGCGCTGCATGCCGAGCAGCGTCGCACCGAGCAGTACGCCCGCAACATCGACGACGGTCTGGCCTGGGTCACCGCGGCCGACACCGCGATCACCGCGAGCACGGCCCTGCTGGGGCGGATTCGCGACCTGACCGCCCAGGGCGCGAACGACGGCGCTCTCGACGCCACCGCCAAGGAGGCCCTGGCGGTCGAGCTCGAAGGCATCGGCAAGGAGCTCCTCGCCCAGGCGAACACCCGGCTGCTCGGCCGCTCCGTGTTCGCCGGCACGTCCGACACGGCGGCGTTCGCCGCGGACTACAGCCACAGCGGCGTGCCGGGAGCCGAGGTCACCCGCCGTGTCTCCGATGCGGCATCCGTCCGTGTCGACACCGACGGCGCCGCGGTCTTCGGCACCGGAGACGACTCGGTCTTCGCGCTCGTGGACAAGATCGTCGCCGACCTCCGCTCCGGCACGAACGTCGGCCCCCGTCTGGGAGAGATCGACAATCGCCGCACGGCCATGCTCGGCGTGCAGGGCTCGGTGGGAACCAGACAGTCGCAGATCGAACGCGCCAAGGAGGCGGCAGTGCACAATTCCGTGTCCCTCGAGTCCCGCAGGACGGCGGTGGAGGACGTCGATTCGATCGAGGTGCTCGTGCGCCTGCAGGCGCAGGAGCTCGTGTACCGCTCCGCGCTCGCGGTGAATGCGCGCGTGCTCCAGCCCTCGCTCATGGACTTCCTCCGATGACCGCCGCACTGACCTTCCTCGCCCCGCCGCCCGGACTCGCACCCCACGTCGATTTCGCCCTGACCCCCGTCGACGGTGCCGACGGGCTGTTCTCGCTGCGGGCCGTGGACGACGCCGAGCTGCGTCTGTATCTGGTGGATCCTCGAACGGTGCTGAGCGCGTACGCGCCGACCCTCACCGACGAGCAGGCAGACGGACTGGCGCTCGCATCGCCGGATGACGCGCTGATCCTCGTCGTCGCCCATCCGTCCGCCGAGGGCGTGAGCGTGAACCTCCTCGCCCCCGTGATCGTGAACCAGACGACGGGAGCCGCCTCGCAGGTGATCCTCGAGGATCAGGACTACCCGCTGCGCGCTCCGCTCGGCTGAGCCCGGGGCCTCCGGCGCCTGCGGGGAGCTCCCTCGCGGGACGGCGGCTAATCTGGAGTCGTGATCCTTGCCGTCGACACTTCCCTGGGCACGGCTGTCGCCCTCATCGATGCCGACGGGGAGCGACGCGCCGAAGCCGGTGCCGTCGACCCTCTCGGCCACGCCGAGGTCATCGGCGACCTCCTCGTCGATGTGCTCCGCGAGGCGGGTGACGCGAAGATCACCCACGTCGTCGCCGGCATGGGGCCCGGCCCCTTCACCGGGTTGCGTATCGGCATCGCCGCGGCGCGTGCCTTCGCACTCGGACGCGGCCTGCCCGTCGTCCCCGTCCCCAGCCACTTCGCCGCGGCTCTGACGGTGCTGGAGAACGAGACCGCTCCCTTCGCGATCGTCACCGACGCCCGTCGGCGCGAGGTCGCCATCACCGTGTTCGACGGTCTCGACGACGACGGTATCCCGGTCGTCGTCGCCGACACCGTGCTCGTGCGGGCCGCCGACGCCGACGCGCACCTCGACGGCATCCGGCGCATCGATGTGACGACGCTCTCCGCATCGGATCTCGCGCGGGTCGGGGCCCGCGCGCTCGCCGCTGGTCGTACGCTCGCCGGCGAGGAGCCCCTCTACATGCGTCACCCCGATGTGACGCTTCCCGGTGCGCCGAAGAAGGTGGGGACATGACCCTTCGCGACGCGACGGTCGACGACCTCGACGCGATCATGGCGATCGAGAACCGGTCCTTCCCGACAGACGCCTGGAGCGCGGAGACCATGGCCGCCGAGCTCGCGAGCCCGCATGGCCGCTACCTCGTCGACGAGCACGACGGCGCGGTGATCGGATACGGCGGAGTGCGGGCCCTCCACGGCAGCGCCGACGCCGACATCCAGACCATCGCCCTGCTCGCCGAGCACCGGGGCCAGGGACGGGGCAGGATCCTGCTGCGTGCGCTGCTCGCGGCGGCCGCAGCGCGCGGTGCACGCGAGGTGTTCCTCGAGGTGCGAGCCGACAACCCTTCGGCCGAGGGACTCTACCTCGCCGAGGGATTCGAGGAGATCGCCCGCCGTCCCCACTACTATCAGCCCGACGACGTCGACGCGATCGTGATGCGTCTGGATCTGCGCCGTCGCACGGTGCCCGTCACCGCCACCGAGGAGGCGAAGGCATGAGCGAACCGTTGGTTCTCGGCATCGAGACGAGTTGCGACGAGACGGGCATCGGCATCGTGCGCGGACGCACCCTGCTGTCGAACACCATCGCGTCGAGCATGGACGAGCACGCCAGGTACGGCGGGGTCGTACCGGAGGTCGCCGCCAGGGCGCACCTGGAGGCACTGCAGCCCGCGATCGATGCCGCCCTCGCCGAGGCGGGAGTGGGCCTGGATGATCTCGATGCCGTCGCCGTGACGAGCGGCCCAGGACTCGCCGGTGCGCTGATGGTCGGCGTCGGTGCGGCGAAGGGCCTCGCCGTCTCGATCGACAAGCCCCTCTACGCCGTGAACCACCTCGTCGGCCACATCGCCGCCGACATCCTCACCGCCGACTCCGCTCCGCTCGAGTACCCCACGATCGCCCTGCTCGTATCCGGCGGTCACACCTCGCTGCTGCATGTGCGCGACCTCACCACCGACGTCGAGCTGCTGGGGGAGACGATGGACGACGCCGCGGGAGAGGCCTTCGACAAGGTCGCCCGCCTCCTGTCCTTGCCGTACCCGGGTGGTCCGGAGATCGACCGTGCAGCCGCCGACGGCGACCCGGAGGCGATCCGGTTCCCCCGTGGCCTGTCCCGTGCCTCCGACCTGGCGAAGCACCGCTACGACTTCTCGTTCTCGGGGCTGAAGACGGCCGTGGCCCGCTGGGTCGAGCGCTGCGAAGCCGAGGGGGTCGAGGTTCCCCTCGCCGACGTCGCCGCGAGCTTCCGCGAGGCGGTCGTCGACGTTCTGGTCACGAAGGCGCTCGCCGCCTGCGCCGACCTCGGTGTGCCGCGGCTGCTGCTCGGCGGGGGAGTGATCGCGAACCGGCGTCTGCGCGAGGTCGCTCTGGAGCGCGCCGAGGCCGCAGGCGTCACGGTGCGCATCCCGCCGTTGTCGCTGTGCACCGACAACGGCGCGATGATCGCCGCCCTCGCGTCCGAGCTGATCTCCTCCGGCCGGCGCCCCTCCACTCTCGCATTCGGCGCGGACTCGACGCTGCCCGTGACCGAGATCCAGATCGCGGAGGCGGTGTCGGTATGAGTGACGTCCCCGGTACTCCCGAGGCGCGGTCCTCGGCGACGCCGGCGGCGCGTATCGAAGGCCCCAGCGACGAGGTCGAGCACCCCGCAGGGTCCGCCCGTCTTCCCGGTTCCCGCCGAGACGGATACACCAGGCTGCCGACGGGTCCGGTCGGCATCGAGCCGGTCGTCGCGACCGGTCCCGACATCGATGCTCCCGACGACACGGAGTGGGAGCCGTCGACGGGATCCATGCCGGTCGACGACACCCGATTGGCGCCGTGGGCGCTACTGGCGGCGATCGTCGCGCTCGGGGCGTCGTTCTTCGTCGGCTGGGGCATCCCGGTCGCCGTGGTCGCGGTCGTCGCGGCGATCATGTCTCTGCGTCGCCCTGTCGAGAGTCGCGCGATCGCGCGCTGGGCGCTCGTTCTCGGACTCTGCGCGACGGTCTACAGCCTGGGCTGGCTGGTGTGGGCCGGCATGCAGTTCGAGAGGCTCGGCTGAGCCGATGCTGGACGCGGACGAGCTCGAGGAGCTGCGCTCCCTGCAGGCGCGGGCCTACGGCCGCGAGGCGTCGCTCACCGATGCCGACGCCGTGCGACTGCGCGCGCTGGAGGAGCGCCGTGTCGCGCCGGGTGTCGAACCCGTGGGGCTCGACGTCGCCCCGACCGCCGATACCGTGTCGCCTCCCGACCGCGGGGAGTCGTCGGACGACGCTGGTTCCGCGAGCGCTGAGGCAGGGGATCAGGGCGTCGAGGCCGCGGCACCCGACGCGGCGGAGGGGCATCCGTCGCCTGTCGCAGAGGGCTCACCGGGGACCGGGGAGTCCGCGCGATCCCTATGGCGCGCGCATTGGCGGCCCGCCGTGCTCGCCGTCGCGGCTTTGCTCGTCGTCGGGGTCGGCGTGGGCTGGCTGCTGTTCGGCCGGTCGGCTGCGACCCCGGTCGCCCTGAGCGCGCAGCAGCAGGAATGGCAGAGCGCGCTGATCGCCGGAGGGCGCTACGACCCGGGATCGGTGCGCGCCCTCGCCGTCGAGCAGGGGGCGGTCATCTCAGCGGCGACCAAGGACGACGGCGCGATCACCTGCCTGCTCGTGGCGACCTCCGCGTCGGCACTGCCCACCTGCGAGCGCACGGAGACCGTCGAGGGCTCGGGGCTCTTCGGGGCGGTCACAGTGGAGTCGAAGGACGACATCAGGCGCGAGCTCAACGTGCAGATGATGTTCACCGCGTCCGGCGAACCCGCCGTATCCACCTACACGGCGGAGTATGGACCCGGCACCACCAACGGTGTGACATATGCGAACGCCGGTGAGGCGGAGAAGGCGAAGCGGATCGCGGCGCAAGGGTTCGAGATCAACTCGCTCTGGGTCATCGGCTACGACGGTGAGGTGCCGGTGTGGACGGGTATGGCGCTCGAGTCGTTTCAGACCTGTCTGATCTACGACGGCTCGGATGACCTGTTCCCTCGGGTCTGCGCCGATGCGCTCACTCTGCAGGAACAGAGCGCCACGCTGGTGCTGAACGTGGTCGATGAGGAGAGCGGCGAGGTCGTCCGCCTGGAGGTTCCGACCTGGAGTGACGGGAGCTCCTCGCTCATGATCACACGTGAGGGGGGTGCCGACGGTGCAGGCGGAGACGGACGCTGACGAGCTGCGGGCGCTCCAGCGCCGGGCCTATGGTCGTGACGGCATCCTCACGGATGCCGAGACCAGGCGGCTGCGGGAGCTGGAGGACGCGAGACGATCTCCGGTGACGCCCCCCGCCGTCGAGACCCGTGTGGATTCGTCGCCCGAGCAGCCGTCGCCCGCTCTTGCCGATGTCCCCGACGACGCTGGCGGGCATGCCGTCGTCGACGCTCCGGAGCCCGGGACCGTCACCGAGAATCGGCGCTCGCTCAGCACCGTTCGTCGTGTCCTGCGGAGGTACCGAGTGGGCGTGTCGGCGCTCGCGGTGATGACGGTGGCACTCGGCGTCGGCATCGGTGGGGCGCTGTTCGCGCCACGCGCCGACGGCATCGCCCTGTCCGCCGCGCAGCAGGAGCGCCGTGATGCGCTCGCCGCCGCCGACTTCGACAGCGGATCACTCCTTGCGGTCGCGCAGGACGAGGATGCGTTGGCCTGGTACGCGACCAAGGACGATGGCGGCGTCGTGTGCCTGATCCTCGACATCGGCGACCGTTCGCAGTCGAACTGCCTTCCCACCGGCGACATCGGACGTGGCCTGAGCGTGTCCTTCCCTGTTCCGATCGACGATCCCGAAGACGATACCCGGAGTCTGGGGGGTGTGAGCGCAACGATGCTCGTGTCGACAGCGGGGGAGCCGATGGTCGCTCTCCAGCGGTGGTCGATGTCGTCGACCCCGTCCTCGCAGTTCGCCGGTGCAGAGCGCGCACGGGCCGAGGAATTGGCCGACGAGGGTTTCGCCTTCTCCCTCACGATCGTCGGCTCGTTCCGGACGCAGCCGGTATGGGTCGGCGACCGCGTCTCGGAGCGGGGCGAGGTCGAGAAGTGCCTCATCATCGACGCCGGTGACCTGACGACGTGCGAGTCTCCCAGCGACGCGTGGGAGTCAGGGATCGACGCGCGGATCGACGGCGTCGGTGGCGCGGAGGTCGGCTCGACGGTGCTCGAGGCGCGGTTCACGAGGTGGCAGACGCCGTATCTGGTCATCGGTGAGGCCTCCGCCTCCCCAGGAGCGCCGCAGGACACCGTGCGGGTCGAAGCGCCTCCGGGCGATCCCATCGTGGTCGAGCCGCCGGGCCGCGACTCCGACGGCTGAGCGGATCAGCCCGCCGCGGGTACCCGGTCGGCGAGGATCGCGCGGCGCTGATCGCCGATACGGGCGAGGATCAGCGTCGCCTCCTGGTCGCCGCGCAGCGTCAGCTTCTTGCGGAAGGCCGCGGGATCGACGTCGACGCCGCGCTTCTTGATCTCCAGGCGTCCGATGCCGTGCGCCTTGAGGGCGGCGCTGATCGCCTTCGGGTTCGCCGGCAGGGTCTCCCGCACGCGGAAGGACTGCACGAAAGGGCTCGTCAGCGCGGCATCCGAGGTCAGGTAGGCGATGTGCTCGTCGAGCATCCCCGCGTCGAGGCTTCGGGCGACCTCGCCGATCAGACGGGCACGGATCACGGCGCCATCGGGTTCGTGCAGGAAGGCGCCGAGCTCGCGCACCGGCTCGTCGGCGGCGTCCGCCGGGGCGGTGAGCTCGTGCGAGCGCTCGTCGCGGATCACGAGGGCCGCGCGGCGGACCCCTTCTCGGGCGAGGGCGCCGCTCCACACGACGAGCTCGACGACGCTGCCGTCGGCGCTCACCCACTGCGCTTCGGCGTCGGCGGGCAGCGCGTCGCGGTCGTGCGCGGGTCCGAGCTTGATGCCGGTCGGATGGCTCGCGGCCACATCGAACGCCCAGTCCAGCGAGGGGGAGTAGTCGTCGGCGGAGACTCGTCGGGTCTCGCTGTGCCCGGAGGTGCGTCGAGCCGGGTCCATCCAGATCGCGCTTCCCGCTTCCACCGTTGAGAGGGCGTCTTCGGCCGTGAGGTGGTCCACCGCGGCGCTGTCGCCGAAGGGCGCCAGGTTGTAGGCGGCGATGGCCGAGGTGACCTCATCGGCGTCGACGGCGTGCACGTCGAGTCCCGCTCCGGCGAAGGCGAGCGCGTCGCCGCCGATGCCGCAGCCGAGGTCGGCGACGCGGGTGAATCCGGCGTGCCGGATCCGCTGCGCGTGACGGGCTGCGACCCCGAGCCTCGTCGCCTGCTCGAGCCCGGCGCGGGTGAACAGCATGCGTGCGGCGAAGGGCCCGAACTTCGCCGCAGCCTTGGATCGCAGGTGCGCCTGTCCGACGACGGCGGAGACGAGCTCGGGGGAGTGGCCGGCCGCGCGCAGCCGCGAGACGGTGCGGGCCACGTCGGCGGTCGATTCGATGGGCCCGACCGCGTCGAGCAGCTCGAGACCGGCGGGGGTCAGCAGGTCGCGCAGCTCGGACATCTCCACGTGCTCAGCCTAATTGTCCGTGCGGGGGGACTGCCCGCCGCGCACGCTGGCACTCGCATTGCGTGAGTGCCAGCCGAGCGCCTAGACTGGATTAGCACTCTCGGGTTGAGAGTGCGAACAAGTCTTTCGTGTCAGCGTCAAGAAAGAAGAGGTAGACCGTGTCGGTTTCCATCAAGCCGCTCGAGGACCGCATCGTCATCAAGCAGGTCGAGGCCGAGCAGACCACCGCGAGTGGCCTGGTCATCCCCGACACCGCCAAGGAGAAGCCCCAGGAGGGCGAGGTCGTGGCGGTCGGCCCCGGCCGCATCGACGACAACGGCAACCGTGTTCCGCTCGACGTCGCCGTCGGCGACCGTGTGCTCTACAGCAAGTACGGCGGCACCGAGGTGAAGTTCGGCGCAGACGAGTTCCTCGTCCTGTCGGCTCGCGACGTCCTGGCGGTCGTCGTCCGCTGATCTGCGGAATCTGATTCCCGCCCCTCGTGAGGGGCAGGGTCAAGGTCCTCGAAGGGGCCCGGATGTGCTTCGCATCCGGGCCCCTTCTGCGTCCGCCACCGGGCATCGGTTTCCTGCCGAACTCTGCGGCAGCGGCCGGGCGGCCGAGGGCGCGACGCCGCCGCGGGCGTAGGGTTGTGCGGTGCCCCCAGAGACGACTCGTGCCACGCAGACCGCCGGAGTGGCCTATGCCGGTGCCGCGTACCTCCTCTGGGGAGTGCTTCCGCTCTACTTCCTGCTCCTCGTTCCGACGGGGCCGTGGGAGGTCGTGGCCTGGCGCGTGCTGCTGTCGTTCGTGTTCTGCCTCCTGTTGCTCACGTTCACGCGCGGCTGGGCGGCATTCGGCGTCATCCTCCGACAGCCGAAGCTGCTGGCCTGGACGGCCCTGGCCGGTCTTCTGATCTACGTCAACTGGCAGGTGTTCCTGATCGGAACCCTCAGCGAGAACGTCGTCGAGACGAGCCTGGGCTACTTCATCAATCCGATCACGACCGTGCTGCTGGGCGTCTTCGTGCTGAAGGAGCGCATCCGCAGGTTGCAGTGGGCCGCCATCGCGATCGCGGCGATCGCGGTCGTCGTGATCGTCGTCGCCTACGGCGATTTCCCCTGGATCGCCCTGTCGTTGACGGCGTCCTTCGGGGTCTACGGGCTCATCAAGAAGAAGATCGGTCCCGCCGTCGATGCGGTCAGCGGTCTGACGCTGGAGTCCTTCTGGCTCATCCCGATCGCCGTGGTGCAGCTGATCGTCGTCGCCCAGACGACGGGGATCACGATGGGGGCAAACGGGTGGCCGCACGCGCTGCTGCTGGCGTTCGCCGGCGTCGCCACAGCGGTGCCCCTGCTGCTCTTCGCCGCAGGAACCCGACGCATCCACCTCACCGTGATCGGAATGATCCAGTTCATCACCCCCGTGATGCAGTTCCTCATCGGCGTCGTCGTCCTGCACGAGCCGATGCCTCCGGAGCGATGGGCGGGCTTCATCATCGTGTGGATCGCGATCGGGGTGTTCGTCGTCGACCTGCTGCTCGCCGCACGTCGGGGGCGCAGGATTCCGCGTGTCGAAGCGGCCTGATCCCGAGGCTCATCCGTCGGGGAACCCGGTGTCGGATCGTTAACGCACCGAGATACTTGCAACCCCTGCGCGCAGGACTCACGGCCTAGTGTTAGAGCACCCGATTGTGGCCAGAATCCACGTTCAGTCACAATCCACGTTCAGTTACGCAAGGGAGCATCATGAACGCATTGAAGGGCTCGCGCACAGCGAAGGTCTTCGCCGGGATCGCACTGATCAGTGCATCCGCCATCGTCATCGCCGGCTGCAGCAGCACTCCGAGCTCGGAGAGCGGTGGCAGCGACAAGCCCGCAGCCGATCTGACGCTCAAGCTCGGATCGCTGCTTCCGCAGACGGGGTCGCTGGCATTCCTGGGCCCGCCCATGGAATCCGGCGTCGGACTCGCGGTCCAGGAGGTCAACGAGGCCGCTGCCGGTGTCACGATCGACCTGACGGCCGAGGACGAGGGCGACACCGACACCAAGGCCTACGAGACCTCGATCACCAAGCTGCAGGGCGCCGGCGTCTCCGCCATCGTCGGAGCCGCCGCATCGGGCGTCTCCAAGCTCATCCTCGACGGGAACGTGAGCGCGGGGATCCTTCAGATCTCGGCGTCGAACACGTCTCCCGACTTCACCACGTGGGATGACAGCGGCCTGTACTTCCGCACCGCACCCAGTGACCTGCTGCAGGGCGAGGTGCTGGGCAACCTGATCGCCGAGGACGGCGCCAAGAGCCTCGGCATCATCTACCAGAACGACGCCTACGGCACGGGCCTGAACGACGCCATCACGACGACGTTCGAGGGCACCGGCGGCGAGGTCGTCGAGTCGGTCTCGTTCAACGTCGGCGACGCGCAGTTCGACGCTCAGGTCGAGTCGATCAAGGCCCAGAACCCCGACGCGGTCGCGATCGTGTCGTTCGACCAGTTCAAGACCATCGCGCCGCTGCTGGTGAACGCCGGCATCTCGGCCGACAAGTTCTACATGGTCGACGGCAACCTGTCCGACTACGGCTCGGAGATCCCGGTCTCGCTCGAGGGCGCGCAGGGAACCAAGGCCGGTCCTGCTCTCGCGGATGACTTCACCACCCGTCTCCAGGACTACTGGACCGGCGAAGGCAACCCCGAGGTCAAGGACTTCACCTACGCGGCAGAGGCGTACGACGCCGTCATCCTCGTGGCTCTGGCCTCGCTCGCGGCCGGCTCCACCGAGGGCGCGGACATCGCGGCCAAGATGCAGGAGGTCTCGGGCGGTTCGGGCGACGGCAAGAAGTGCACCAGCTTCGCCGAGTGCGCCAAGATCATCAACGACGGCGGCGTGGCCGACTACGACGGCTACTCCGGCGACATCACGTTCGATGAGGCCGGCGACCCCCAGGGTGCCTCGATCGGCATCTACAAGTACGGTGCCGACAACATGATCACCCGCACCAACTGATCACACGATCACATGACGAAGGCCCCGGATCCGATCCGGGGCCTTTGTCGTGGGGTCGAGTCTGTGGCTCAGGCCGCGTCGGTGCCGAGCGTTCCGAGGTAGAGACCGATCACCTTCGGGTCGTTGAGCAGATCACGGCCGGTGCCCTCGTGGGCGTCCTTGCCCTGATCGAGCACGTACCCGCGGTCGCAGATCTGGAGGCAGCGTCGGGCGTTCTGCTCGACCATGATCGTCGTGACGCCGGCCTTGTTGATGTCGGACACGCGGATGAACGCGTCGTCCTGCCGCACGGGGGAGAGCCCGGCCGACGGCTCGTCGAGCAGCAGCACCGACGGATCCATCATGAGCGCGCGCGACATGGCGACCATCTGCCGCTCGCCGCCGGAGAGGGATCCGGCGCGCTGCTTGAGGCGCTTGCCCAGCTCGGCGAAGATGCCGGTGACGAACTCGAGCCGTTCCGTGTAGATCTTGGGGTTCTGGTAGAGCCCCATCTGCAGGTTCTCCTCGATCGACAGCGACGGGAAGACGTTGTTCGTCTGCGGCACGAAAGCGACCCCGCGTCGGACCAGCTTGTCGGCCTTCAGGCCGACGATGCTCTCGCCCTTGACCGTGATGTCGCCGCTGCGCACGTTCACCAGCCCGAAGATCGCCTTCAGCAGGGTCGACTTGCCGGCGCCGTTCGGGCCGATGATCCCGATCAGCTCGCCCTGGCGGGCGACGAGGTTCGCGCCGTTGAGGATGTTCACCCCGGGGAGATAGCCGGCGTGGACGTCGGTCAACTCGACCACGACGTCGTCCTGAGGCGCGCTCTGCGGTGCGTTCGTCGGCGATTCCGCGCTCATGCGGTGCCCTTCCCCTCTGTGCCGGAGGCGGGATCGCTCGCTTCGAGCTCGGCCTCCGCCTCTGCTTCGATCTTCTCGCGGAGTCGGATCGCGGCGGCATCCTCGAGCACCGGGATGCGTCCGGTGACCGCGCCCAGGTCGAGATCCTGGTGCGCACCGAGGTACGCATCCACGACCGCGGGGTTCTCCATGACCTCGTCGGGAGGTCCCTCCGCGACGACGCGGCCCTCGGCCATGACGATCACCCAGTCCGCGATGTGGCGGACCATGTGCATGTCGTGCTCGACGAAGAGCACCGTCATCCCCTGCTCCTTCAGATCGAGGATGTGGTCGAGGAGCGACTGCGTGAGAGCGGGGTTGACGCCGGCCATGGGCTCGTCGAGCATCACCAGCGTCGGGTCGCTCATCAGCGCCCTGGCCATCTCGAGGAGCTTGCGCTGGCCACCAGAGAGCGACGCCGCGAAGTCCTTCTCCTTGGCATCGAGCTTGAAGCGCGTGAGCAACTCGCGTGCCTTGCCTTCGATCTCGGTGTCCTGCGCTCGCCAGAGGAAGGGGAACAGACTCGACCAGAAGCCCTCCCCGCGCTGATGCGGAGCTCCGAGCTTCATGTTCTCGAGGACCGTGAGGAGCGAGAGCGACTTGGTCAGCTGGAACGTGCGGACCTGTCCCATCCTTGCCACCTTGAACGACGGGACTCCCGAGAGGCTCGTTCCGTCGAAGGACCAGGTGCCGCTGTTGGGCTTGTCGAATCCGCAGAGCAGGTTGAACAGCGTGGTCTTGCCTGCTCCGTTCGGGCCGATCAGTGCGGTGATCGCTCCTCGCGGCACTTCGAGGTGGTCGACGTCGACGGCGGTCAGACCGCCGAAGCGACGCTGGACCGCATCGACGACGAGGATCGGATCGACCTTGGCGACCCCCGGCTTCACCTCGCCCTTGGTCAGACCGGTCGTCTTCGGGCGTCGGATGCTCCCTGTGGCGGGCGCGGCGTTCGCCGTGCCCTCGGCAGAGCCGGGGACCTGTTCCGGGGTCAGTTCATTTGACAAAGGTCATCTCCCTCTTGTCTCCGAGGATGCCCTGCGGGCGGAAGATCACGAGCAGCATCAGAGCGATGCCGACGAAGACGAAAACGAGCGTCGATGCCTGGCTGTCGGACATCGGCAGCAGGCCCGCTTTCGCCAGGGAGGGCAGGAGGTTGGCCATGAAGGCGAACACCACCCAGAACAGCACGGCGCCCAGCGTCGGTCCGAACACCGTGGCCGCCCCGCCCAGAAGGAGGATGGTCCACAGGAAGAACGTCAGCGACGTCGAGTAGCTGCCGGGGACGACGGCGGAGGGGAGGACGAAGATGATCCCGCCCGCGGCACCGATCACGCCACCCACGACGAGCGCCTGCATCTTGTAGGCGAAGACGTTCTTGCCGAGCGAGCGCACGGCGTCCTCGTCTTCGCGGATGCCCTTGAGGACGCGACCCCAGGGGCTGCGCATCAGCGCCCACACCAAGAGGATGGCCGCGGCGAGCACGATCACGCCGAAGACCCGGTTCCAGAGGTCGTTGGCGCTGTACATCCAGGGTCCGAACCCGTAGGTCCCGGGGGGAATGGGGTTCGCGTCGCGGAACCCGCCGTTGTACTGGGCCAGGCCGTCGGCGCTGTTGGTCCATTCGTCGAACAGCTGCGTCGTGAACAGCAGCCGCACGATCTCACCGGCGGCGATCGTCGCGATCGCCAGGTAGTCGGCGCGAAGTCGCAGCGTCGGGATGCCGAGCAGGACGGCGAAGAGCGCGCCGCCGAGCAGACCGATGAGCATGCCGATCCACCAGGGCAGACCGAAGCTCAGCACCGAGATGGCGTAGCCGTAGCCGCCGATGGCCATGAAGGCGGCCATACCGAAGTTGAGCAGTCCCGCGTATCCGAAGTGCACGGCCAGGCCGGTCGCCGCGAGGGCGTAGGCGATGGTGACAGGGCTGAACAGGTAGACGGCCGTGTTCGAGAAGATGCTTCCGAAGTCCATGGCGATCAGCCCAACCTTTCCCTGCGTCCGAGCAGCCCCTGCGGTCTCACGAGGAGGATGACGATGAGCACCACGAGGGCGCTCGCATACTTCAGGTCGGACGGGATCCACAGGGTGGAGACCTCGACCGCCATCCCGACGATGAGGGAGCCCACCAGAGCACCGAACGCGGTGCCGAGGCCGCCGAGCGTGATCGCCGCGAAGATCAGCAGCAGCATCTGCATGCCCATGTCCCACTTCACGCCGGGGCGGAAGTAGGCCCAGAGGATGCCGGAGATGGCCGCCAAGGTGCCGGAGAGGATCCAGACGTAGCGGATGACCTTGTCCACATCGATCCCGGAGGCGGCGGCGAGCTGCGGGTTGTCGGAGATCGCGCGTGTCGCCTTGCCGATGCGGGTGCGCGTCAGGAAGAAGGCCACGGCCAGGATCACCACGATGCTCACCCCCATCGCGATCATGTCGATGTAGGACAGCGAGATCGGCCCGAACTGGATCGGCGTGGGGCTGGCGCCGGGGAGCTGGTAGGTGCCGCCGCCGATCATGAACTGGAAGGCGTAGCGCAGTGCCAGCGAGAGTCCGATGCTGACGATCATCAGCTGCACGACGCCGAGACCGCGTCGTCGCAGGGGACGCCAGATGCCGGCATCCAATGCCCACCCGAACAGGCCGCCGCCGATGACGGCTGCGGCGACGCCGAGCCACAACGGGAGGTGCCAGAACGTGGTCGTGACGAGGGCGACGAGGCCGCCCCAGGTCACCATCTCGGCGTGCGCGAAGTTCGACAGCCGCGTGGTGCCGTAGATGAGAGCGGCACCCATCGAGGCCAGTGCCAGCAGCAGACCGAAGTTCAGGCCGCCGACCAGTCGCGAGAGCAGCTGGTCGATGAACGAGACGGTGATCCGCTGCCCCTCGCCGAGGAACAGATTCATGATCTTGGTCCCCGTGAGACCGAACTCGACCTCGAAGGAGGCGGTCGTTCCCGCGATCGGCTGCGTGCCCGGTGGCAGCAGGCTCGCATCGACGATCACACCGTCGGGGAGGGTCGACTCGTCGACCGTCAGCGTGTACTTCTCCTTCTCGGGCACGTACAGGCGCCACTTGCCTTCGGCGTCGGTCTCGGTCTCGCCCTTGAAACCGTTGCCTTCGATCGCCATGACGACGCCTTCGACGGGTTCGTCATCGAAGGTGACGACGCCGGCCAGGTAGAAGTCCGTGACCTCCTGCCCGTCGTCTGTCGTCTCGGCCGAGGCCGATGAGGGGGGCATGAACACGAACGCGCTGAGCGCCATGAGGACAGCGAGCAGCGCGACCACCCAGGGGCGCTTTCGCTGCACGGCGATTGTTGTGGGTCCCACGCAACCTCCACTTTGAGTGCTGTGTCTCTGCGATGTCGGGTTCGACCGCAGGGATGGACGACGCACTTGAGCGTAATGCGCGATCGGCGATTCACCTACGGTCCGTGTCAACAGTCCGATAACGGCGGGGCTCTGGGAATGTTCTCGGACGTGTCTCGCTTAGAATCTTCATACGGGCCGCGGCCCCGCACCGGCCGACGTCGACCACCCCCTCGCACTCGGACATGCGCGACTCGCGCAGAAGGAGAATCCATGGAACAGCACGATCCCTTCGGCTTCGTCGGGCTGACGTACGATGACGTGCTGCTGCTCCCCGGGCACACCGATGTGATCCCGAGCGAGGCCGACACCTCGTCGCGGATCACACGCCGCATCTCCGTCGCCACCCCGCTGCTCTCCAGCGCGATGGACACGGTCACCGAGTCGCGCATGGCGATCGCGATGGCGCGCGAGGGCGGCATCGGAATCCTGCACCGCAACCTCTCCATCGCCGACCAGGCCGCGCACGTCGACCGCGTCAAGCGCAGCGAGTCCGGCATGATCACCGACCCCATCACGACGACGCAGGACGCGACGGTCGAAGAGGTCGACAACCTCTGCGCGAAGTACCGCATCTCGGGGCTTCCCGTCGTCGACGACGAGGGCAAGCTCGTCGGCATCATCACGAACCGCGACATGCGGTTCGTCTCGGGCTTCGAGCGTCAGACCACCTTCGTCAAGGACGTCATGACCAGGGAGAACCTGGTCACGGCTCCGGTCGGCGTGGCCGCGGGCGAGGTCATCGCCCTGTTCGCGAAGCACCGCGTCGAGAAGCTGCCGCTCATCGACGGCGACGGCAAGCTCGCCGGCCTCATCACCATCAAGGACTTCGACAAGAGCGAGAAGTACCCGCTCGCCACCAAGGACGACCAGGGCCGTCTGCGCGTCGGCGCTGCCATCGGCTTCTTCGGTGATGCCTGGGAGCGTGCCGAGGCGCTGCGCGACGCCGGTGTCGACGTTCTCGTGGTCGACACCGCCAACGGGCAGTCGCAGGGCGTCATCGACCTCGTTCGCCGGTTGAAGGCCGACGAGTCCTTCGCCCACATCGACGTCATCGGCGGCAACGTCGCGACCCGCGAAGGCGCCCAGGCCCTGATCGACGCCGGCGTCGACGCCGTCAAGGTCGGAGTGGGCCCCGGGTCGATCTGCACCACGCGCGTCGTCGCGGGTGTGGGAGTGCCCCAGGTCACGGCAGTCTACGAAGCGTCGCTCGCCGCTCGCCCCGCCGGCGTCCCCGTGATCGCCGACGGCGGCCTGCAGTATTCGGGCGACATCGCCAAGGCGCTGGTCGCCGGTGCCGACGCCGTGATGCTCGGCTCGCTCCTGGCCGGAACCGACGAGTCTCCCGGCGAGATCGTGTTCCAGTCCGGCAAGCAGTTCAAGCAGTACCGGGGCATGGGTTCGCTGGGCGCGATGCAGACCCGCGGCAAGCAGACCTCGTACTCGAAGGACCGCTACTTCCAGGCCGACGTCCCCAGTGACGACAAGCTGATCCCGGAGGGCATCGAGGGGCAGGTGCCCTACCGAGGACCGCTCTCCGCCGTCGCCTATCAGCTGGTCGGCGGACTGCGCCAGTCGATGTTCTACGTCGGCGCGCGCACGATCGAAGAGCTCAAGACGCGCGGCAAGTTCGTACGCATCACCTCGGCGGGTCTCAAGGAATCGCACCCGCACGACGTGCAGATCGTGGTCGAGGCCCCGAACTACAAGAAGTAGTCGTCAGCCGAAGCACGAGGGACCGGATGCGAAACGCATCCGGTCCCTCGTGCTTGCTGCGTCGCGCACGGGTCAGCCGCAGGTATAGGTGACCCCGTTGACCTCCCAGACGCCTGTGCCGAGTTCGGCGCACATGCCGAAGATGGCGGCGAAGAAGGCGATGAAGAGGATGATCCCGATGATCTCGACGATCGTCAGGACCGCACCGACGACGATGCCGGCGATCGCGAGACCCTTCGGCTGTCCGGCTTTGCCGAGCTTCACGGCGGCGACGATGCTCAGGATGAGGCCGATCGGGGCCGCCACGAACGCCAGGACGAGTCCGACGATCGACAGCACGCGCCCCGGCGGGCTCGGCTCGGGCTGCGGATACGCAGGCGCGGCGGGCGCCGAGTAGCCGGCGGCGGGCGCGGCGCCCGGCCCGGCGTCCCACGTCGGAGGCCCAGTCGGAGGTGCGGCCGGAGGGGCCGGGGGCGCGGCCGGTGGCGGGGTCACCGGGTTCGAGGAATCCGGTGCAGGCGGTTCGGGGAACGGGGGATTCGTCATGTTCTGTCCTGTCGACGGGGTGAGAGGTCACGCGCCGGCGGTTCCGGTAGCCCCGAGCGTAGCGAGGGCCCTCCGCTCGCACCATCCCCCCACGATGCGCGGGCCGTGGGCCGGGGCGGGCTCCGGTTCCTGCCCTTCCGTCGACCTGCGAGCGGGCGTAGCGTGCGGGTATGTGTCGGAACATCGTCCCGTTGAACAATCTCGAGCCCGCAGCGACCGATGAGGAATGCCACGACGCCGCCCTGCAGTTCGTGCGCAAGATCGCCGGGACCACGGCGCCGTCCCGAGCCAACCAGACCGCCTTCGACAGCGCGGTCGGCGAGATCGCCCAGGTCGTGAGCCGTCTTCTGAGCGAACTCGTGACCACCGCGCCACCGAAGAACCGCGAAGACGAAGCAGCGAAGCGGCGGGCGAGATCCGCGGAGCGCTACGAGGCGATCCGGGTCTTCCAACAGGAGAAGCGTGCCGCCCGCGCGGGAGGGTAGGGGAAGCACCGTCGGCGGCGGCGACACCGTATGCCAGAATCGACATACCCCGCTCGACTTTCCCTGCGGTCCCGGTGTTGAAGGCGCCGAGATCGCGTGACCGATCCCCATCGGTCAGGGAACCTCCCCAAGGAGAGCTGTAGAAAATGTCTGAGGATTCTCCTCGCGTACTCGTCGTCGATGACGATCCGGACGTCGCCCTGCTCGTGAAGACCGTGCTCGAGCGGCGCGCCGGGTGCATCGTCGATGTCGCCGGAGACGGCCTGTCGGCGGTGGAGCGCGTCGCTGCCATGCGCCCAGACGTCGTCGTGACCGACATCGAGATGCCGGGGCTCAGCGGTCTCGAGCTGCTGGCCGAGCTGCGGCGCACGGTGCCCTCGGTTCCCGTCGTGGTGATGACCGCCCATGTCTCCGTCGAATACGCGGTCTCCGCATTGCGGGCGCAGGCCGATGAGTTCCTGACCAAGCCGCTCGACAACGGCAAGCTCGTCGAGGCGGTCATGCGTCTCGTCGAGGAGGGCCGTCGTCGTCGCGAAGAGGCCCGCAAGCCCGAGCGGGTGCTCGCGATCGGAGCGCACCCCGACGATGTCGAGATCGGCGTCGGAGGACTGCTCGCCGCGCACGCCAGGGCTCAGGACGAGATCACGATCCTCACTCTCTCCCGCGGAGCGCGAGGGGGAGATGCCGACAGTCGGCAGAACGAGTCCCTGGCGTCTGCCGACATGCTGGGCGCCCGTCTCTTCCTGAAGGATCTCGTCGACACCGAGATCTCGGGAGGCGGCTCCACCGTCCGGATCATCGAAGAGGTCGTGCAGGAGATCCAGCCGACGATCGTCTACACCCACTCGAGCCACGACCGCCATCAGGATCACCGCGCCGTGAGCGAGGCGACCATCGTGGCCACGCGGCGCGTGGGAACGGTGGCGTGCTACCAGAGCCCGTCATCGACGATCGACTTCCGCCCCACGCGATTCGTTCGCATCGATAACTTCCTCGACGACAAGCTCCGGCTGCTCGAACGCTTCGGCTCCCAGACCGCGAGTCGTGACTACCTGGAACCCGAGTTCGTCACCGCGACGGCGCGGTACTGGTCGAGGTTCGGCGGGGGCACCGCCGTCGAACCCCTGGAAGTGGTGCGCGAGACAGCCGAGTTCATCGGCGCCCACGAACTCACGCGACGGGAGAGCTGATGACCAAGCGGGTGCTGGTGACGGGTGCGGGCGGGCCGGCGGGCGTCGCCGTCATCCGGTCGCTGCTTCGTCGATCCGATCTGACCGTGTTCGCCGCCGACATGGACGGCTGGGCGAGCGGCATCTACCTCGTGCCTCCGGCGCAGCGTCGGCTGGTGCCGCCGGGGAGGGATGACGACTTCGTGCCGGCGATCGCCCGGTTGGTCGCGGAAGACGACCTCGACCTGGTGATCTCGACCGTCGACGTCGAACTCATCGCCCTCGCGGGTCGGCGCGACGAGCTGGCACCCGCCGTCCTGGCAGCGCCCTCGGCGGAGACTCTGCACACCGCGCTCGACAAGCTCGCTCTCGCCGAGCGCTGCGCACCGACCGGACTCACCCCGCGCACCGTCCTCGCCGGACCGGACGCCGAGGCCGTCGACTGGGAGTTCCCGGTCTTCGCCAAACCGCGTCAGGGGGCGGGCAGCCGCGGTGTGCGGCTGGTCCCCGATCGCGCAGCCCTCGAGGCGCTGCCGGGCGACGAGGGGCTCATCGTGCAGGACTTCCTCCCGGGGGAGGAGTACTCCGTCGATGTCATCGCCGACGCCGCGGGCACCATCGTCGCCGCTGTGCCCCGCACCCGCGCCAGGGTCGATTCCGGTGTGGCGATCGCCGGACGCACCGTGCGCGACCCCGAGCTCGAGGAGGCGGCGGCATCGATCGCGCGCGCGATCGGGCTCGTCGGCGTCGCGAACGTGCAGCTGCGTCGCGATCGCACCGGCCGGGCGGTGCTGCTCGAGGTCAACCCACGCTTCCCCGGTGCCCTGCCCCTGACGATCGCGGCCGGTGTTGACATCCCGTCGCTCGTCGCCGATCTGTTCCTCGGGCGCGAGCTGCCCGTGCGTATCCCGTTCCGCGAGATCGCCTCGGTGCGCTTCCTGGAGGATGTGATCGTCGAGATCGACGACGTGCTGGTCTCCGACCATGCGGGGCATCAGGAGGAGCTGTGAGCCACGCGCTGCTTCGCGGCGACCATCACGTGCATTCGACGTTCTCGGACGATGCGGTGTCGACGCTCGCACAGAACGTCGAGGCGGCGGCATCGGCCGGGTTGAGCACGCTGCGGCTGGTCGATCACGTGCGCCGGAGCACCACCTGGGTTCCGGAGTACCTCGCCGCCGTGCGTGCCCTCAGGGTTCCGGACGGCCTGACCGTGCTCACCGGCGTGGAGGCGAAGATCCTCGACGTCGCCGGCGCACTCGACGTGCCGTCGCTTCCGGACGGGATCGATCGGATCCTCATCGCCGACCACCAGTTCCCCGGCGTCGACGGCCCTCTCGGCCCCTCCGCCGTGCGGGAGCGGATCGCCGCAGGCTGGGCGACCGACGACGTGCTCGACCACTTCGTAGAGGCGCTCATCGCGACGATGCGCCGGTACCCGGGGAACCAGCTCGCGCACTGCTTCTCTATCCTCCCGAAGATCGGGCTGTCGGAGGCCGACGTGGGCGCGCAGCGGACGGATGCCTGGGCACGAGCCGCCGCCGAGACCGACACGCTCGTCGAGGTGAACGAGAAGTGGGGCTGCCCCGGGGCCGAGGCCTTGGCCGCGCTGCGTCGTGCCGGCGCGACGATCGTCGCCTCTACCGACAGCCACGACGCGTCGGAGGTCGGCCGATACTCCCGGATCCTCCCGTTGCTCGACGCAGGGGAGGCATCATGATGACGGACCTCTCCGTGCTGGAGACCGTGCTGGTCGTCCTCCTCCTGCTGTGCGTCCTAGTCGGCACGCTGCCCGTGATCAACACCGGGTTGCAGTTCCTCGCGCTGCCTCTGCACGCGTTCCGCAACCACTACGGTAAGGCCGCGCCGTACCACCCGAACGTCGCCGTCATCATCCCGGCGTGGAACGAGGGGGCGGTGATCGGTCCCGCGATCGAACGTCTGCTGCAGCTGGAGTATCCCGCCGAGCGCCTTCGGATCTTCGTCGTCGACGATGCCTCCACGGACGACACCCCCGCGATCGTCGGCGCCAAGGCGCAGTCCCACCCCGGTCGCGTCGTGCATCTGCGGCGCGAGAAGGGCGGCGAGGGCAAGGCGCACACTCTCAATCACGGCCTCGACGTCGTCCTGGCCGACTCCTGGACCGAGTCCGTGCTGATCATGGACGCGGATGTGATCTTCGCGCGCGACTCGTTGCGCAAACTCACCAGGCACCTCGCCGATGAGAAGGTCGGCGCCGTCACCGCGTACATCGCCGAGGGCAGCCGCGACCGCAACTACCTCACGCGGTTCATCGCGATCGAGTACGTGATCGGCCAGCTCTCCGCCCGTCGCGTGCAGAACGTGGGCGGCGCGATCGCCTGCCTGGCCGGCGGTGCGCAGCTGCACTCGCGGGCGAACCTCGAGGCCATCGGCGGAAGGATCCCCACGGGGACGCTCGCCGAGGACACGATGACGACCTTCGAGGGGCAGCTCAAGGGGCGGCGGATGGTCTTCGAGCCGCACGCCGTGGTGCTGGCCGAGGAGCCGCGGACGATCGACAGTCTGTGGAAGCAGCGGCTGCGCTGGGCGCGCGGGAACGTGCAGCTCACCTCGATCTATCGCAAGCTCTGGTTCCGTCCGAGCCGGGAGCACAACCTGGGCAGCTTCGGGTTCGGTCTCGCGTGGTTCACGATCCTGCTGCTGCCCGCCTTCATGCTTCTGGCCGCGGCGGGGATGCTCGCACTGCTCGTCCTGCACAGCGACATCGCCGAGTTCGTCTTCCGCTTCATGTGGATCTCCGCAGCCTGCATCTACCTCTTCTCGATGCTGTACTCGGTGCAGCTCGATCCGCGGACGGGCCGGCATTCCTGGCGCGAGGCGATCATGTTCCCGGGGCTCGGGGCGCTGATCCTGATGGCCATCGCGCTGTTCCCCTGGGCGTTCGAGTCTCTCCTCACGGTGATCGGGCTGGGACTCACGGATCAGTCGCGCTTCATGTGGGCCGTGATCTTCTACCTGTGGGGGCCGATCTCGATGCTCGGCATCTGGCTGGCGCGTGCCGTGGAGCCCCTTCCCGGCGGCCGGTTCTTCGCGGGCCTGCTCCTCTACATCTGCGGGTACGGCTCCCTGCTGTGCGCCATCACCGTCGACTCCTACATCAAGGAGTGGCGTCGGGCCGATGCCTCCTGGATCAAGACCGAGAAGATCGGACGTGTCGACTCATGATCGAAACCCCGTCGCATGATGCCGAGGAGGACGAGATCGTCTCGGACGCCAGACGAGAGCGTCGGCTCATCCCGCAGGCGCTGCTCGCCCTCTCCGTCGTGGTCGTCGTCGTCGTGGTGCGAGAGCTGTTGCTTCGATGACCGGCAGGCCGCTGGCCCTCGTCGTCGAGGACGCCCCTGATCAGGCCGCGCTGCTGCGCCGCTACCTCGATCGTGAGGGCTTCGACGTCTTCGTCGCCCGCGACGCGGAGTCGGCGATCGCGGAGTTCGCCGAGATCGACCCCGTCCTGGCTGTGCTCGACCTCTTCCTCCCCGGCATCTCGGGTCAGGAGTGCGCGCGCGCAGTCCGCGAGCGCTTCCCGGAGTGCTTCCTCGTGATCAGTTCGGTGCTCGACGCCGTCGACTACCCGCCGGCCGATGCCGTCCTGCCGAAGCCGATCACGGGCTCCGATCTGCATGCCATCGTGGAGAGGGTTCGACGATGAGGGCGACACCGCTGGACCGTGCGGAGAACCGCTGGTACCAGGTCTTCGACAACCCGAGCCCGCTGCTCAAGCAGGCGCCGACGGTCATCGCGACGGTTGTCGCGGCGATCCTGACCTGGTGGGTCCCCGACCTTCCGATCTCACGCATCGCGCCGGCGGTGGCAGGGGTCGCCATCGTCCTCGTCGCCACGGTGGTCGCGGCCGTCCTCACGGTACGCGGGGTCCATGAGGGCTGGGTCGTGCTGCTCATCCCCATCGTCGACATCGCCGGTCTCGGGCTCTTCCGCACCGGCACCGGGGGCCCCACCTCGCTCTTCTCGTCGCTCGTGCTGCTGCCCGTGGTCTGGCTGGCCGCGGCCCCCGGCATCCGCTGGGTGTTCGTCGTCGGCGGGTTGACCTCCATCGCCCTGCTGATGCCGTACTTCACCGACCCACCCGACACCTCGGTCGAGTGGCTGCGCGGGGTGGTGGGTCCCCTCGTGTTCTCCGCGGTGGCCGCCGTCATCAACCAGCTCTCGCGGCAGCAGCGCATGCGCGTCGAGCAGGCGGAGGAACTCGTGGCCGAGCGCACCAGGTCGCTGTCGGAGAACGTCGCGATGATCGTGCAACTGCGCGACAAGGAGCGTCAGTACCGAGAGCTGTTGGATTCCTTCGAGAGCCTGTGGTCATCGATCACGGCGCAGGCGGTGATCGCCACGGACCGCGGCGGCATCGTGACGGCCTGGAACCCCGGGGCCGTCCGGCTTATCGGCCTGCCGGTCGACGAGGCGCTGGGCGGCGTCCGCATCGACCGCTTCTTCTCGAGCGCCGCGCTGTCGATGCTGGCCTCGGACAACACGGAGCCACCGCATCCGGTAGACGGCCTGTCGATGGCAGACGGCGCGCTCGCCCCCGGCATCAGGGCTCTGTTCGCCCAGGCCGACGCGGGACTCACGGTCGACGGCGACATCGAGGTGGTCACGGCGGCAGGCACCACGGTTCCGGCGCGCGTGACCGTCAGCCCGCACAAGGATGGCGCCGGTGCGCAGCAGGGCTATCTGTTCGTCCTCACCGATGAGACCAGGGCCGTCGAGGTCGCCCGCATGAAGGACGAGTTCGTCGGCATGATCTCGCACGAGCTGCGCACGCCCCTCAGCGCGATCATCGGTTTCCTCGACCTCCTCCAGAACGATCCGGCGCAGCCGCTCACCGACGATCAGCAGGAGTTCGTCGGCATCATCGAGCGCAACGCGCAGCGTCTGCTCAACCTCGTCGGCGATCTGCTCTTCACCGCTCAGGTCGAATCCGGACGATTCCCGCTCGAGCGCGAGGAGGCCGACGTCGCCGCGCTGGTCCGGTCGGCGGTGGCGTCGGCCGGCCCGCACGCGCATCGAGAGGGAGTCGAGCTCGTGGCGGAGGTCGAGCCGGGTGCCGTGCCCGTCTTCATCGACGCCGGCAGAGTGGGGCAGGCCATCGACAACCTGCTCTCCAACGCCATCAAGTTCACCCCGCGAGGCGGCACGGTCACCGCCCGTGTGCGCGCGGTCGACGGCGGCGTGGAGTTCTCGATCGCCGACACCGGGGTCGGCATCCCCGAAGACGAACAGGGGATGCTCTTCACCCGCTTCTTCCGCGCATCGACCGCGACGCGCAATGCGGTGCCGGGGGTGGGGCTCGGTCTCACGATCACCCGCGCGATCGTCCTGGCGCACGGCGGGACGATGGAGGTCTCGAGCCAGGAGGGCGTGGGAACGGAGTTCCGCTTCACCCTGCCGGCGGCTCCCCGCACCGAGGTGCTGATGAGTCTGAGCCGCGCCGACTGATCGCGGCTCCAGAGGAGAGGAGATCGCCGTGACGTCGTGTGTCCGGGTGTGAAGCCCGATGACGGACGGCAGGCGCCACGCGGGCGCTGCTCGCTAGCGTCGGGCCATGACTCTTCTCCAGGAACAGCTCGCGGGTGTCGCCGACGTCACTGCGGCCGAGCGTGCACAGCGACTCACCGACGCCGGAGCGGCGTGGAACGAGCGGATCGCGGCGGACCACGCGAACGCCCAGCTCACCTACCGGGTCAGTGGTCGGGGCATCGGGTCCGTGGCGACCGAGATCCGTGCGGGAAAGCACCGCTTCCTCGTCGACGAACCGGGTGCGCTCGCCGGCGACGATGTGGCGGCGAGCCCGGTCGAGTACGCGCTGGGCGCGCTGGTCTCGTGCCAGGTCGTCGTCTACCGGCTCTACGCGCAGGCTCTCGGGCTCACGATCGACGAGATCGAGATCACGGCCGAGGGCGACCTCGACGTGCGCAAGCTCTTCGGCATCGATGAGTCGGGGCGCGCCGGATTCCACGACGTGCGGGTGTCGGTCGATATCACGGGACCGGACGGTGCGGAACAGTACGAGAACCTGCGCGCCGTCGTCGATGCGCACTGCCCGGTGCTCGACCTGTTCGCCGCGCCCGTTCCGACCTCGAGCGTTCTCGCCTGAGCGGAGTTCGGAGCATCGCGGCTCCGCCTGATAGCCTGGTCGGCTCGGCATGCGCGGGCGGAAGGACGGCCACGCACCGTGGGCTCTATCGATGTATCCAGCGTCTCCTTGACGCTCCCTGACGGCAGACCGCTTCTCGATGAGGCGAGCTTCCGTGTCGGCGCCGGCTCGACGAGCGCGCTGATCGGCCCGAACGGCGCAGGGAAGACCACCATGCTGCGGATCATCCGCGGTGACCAGGCCGCCGATGACGGCGTCGTCACGATCGACGGCGGGCTCGGTGTCATGGACCAGTTCGTCGGCCACGGCGAGGCCGGGGAGACGGTGCACCAACTTCTGGTGCGCGTCGCCCCCGCGCGCATCCGCGGGGCGGCCGAGGCGCTCGAGTCCGCCGAGAACGCGCTGATCGAACGCGACGAGCACGACACGCAGATGGCGTACGCGTCGGCGATCGCCGAGTACGCGGATGCGGGCGGCTACGAGCACGAGACTGTCTGGGACCAATGCACGATCGCAGCCCTCGGTGTGCCGTACGAGCGCGCCAGGTATCGCGAGCTCACCACCCTCTCCGGCGGAGAGCAGAAGCGGCTCGCGCTCGAGGCCCTGCTGCGCGGCCCGGATGAGGTGCTGCTTCTCGACGAGCCGGACAACTACCTCGACGTGCCCACCAAGAGGTGGCTGGAGGAGCAGTTGCGGCAGACCTCGAAGACCGTGTTGCTGGTTTCGCACGACCGGGAGCTGCTCGCACGCGCCGCCGATCGGCTCATCACGCTCGAGCCCGGAGGCGCCGGCGCCACGGCCTGGGTGCACGGCGGCGGATTCGGCACGTACCAGCAGGCGAGGACCGACCGGATGGACCGGCTGGACGAGCTGCGCCGGCGCTGGGACGAGCAGCACGAGAAGCTGCGCACCCTGGTGGCGAACCTCAAGGTGAAGGCCTCGGCGAACGACGGCTTCGCCTCGCGCTATCAGGCCGCCCAGACCCGCCTGCGCAAGTTCGAGGAGGTCGGCCCGCCCGAGGAGCGCCCGCCCGCCCAGGAGTTCGACATGCGGTTGCGCGGCGCCCGCACGGGCAAGCGGGCCGTGGTCGCGCAGCGCCTGGAACTGACCGGGCTGATGCGTGCGTTCGACACCGAGGTCTGGTACGGCGATCGGGTGGCCGTGCTCGGATCGAACGGATCGGGCAAGTCGCACTTCCTGCGGCTGCTCGCCCGCGGCGGCAGCGACCCCGACTCGACGCTCGGCCATGTCACCTCGACGGGCGAGCAGCTCGGCCCGGTGGCGCACACCGGCACCGCCACCCTCGGAGCGCGGGTCGTTCCTGGACTGTTCGCGCAGACGCACGCGCATCCGGAGTTCGTCGGGCGCACGCTGCTGGAGATCCTGCATCGCGGAGACGATCGTCGTGCCGGGATGCCGCGCGACGCCGCGAGCTCGGCTCTGGACCGCTACGGGCTCGTGCGGCAGGCCCAGCAGACGTTCGACTCGCTCTCGGGAGGACAGCAGGCGCGTTTCCAGGTGCTCCTGCTCGAGCTCTCCGGTGCGACGCTGCTGCTGTTGGACGAGCCGACCGACAACCTCGACCTGGAATCGGCCGAGGCACTCGAACAGGCACTCGCGCGCTTCGCGGGCACGGTGCTCGCGGTCACGCACGACCGCTGGTTCGCGCGGTCCTTCGACCGGTTCCTGGTGTTCGGAGGAGACGGCGAGGTCTACGAGTCGGATGAGCCGGTGTGGGATGAGAAGCGGGTGACGCGCACGCGGTGACGCCTCCGGGCGCTCAGGGCAGCAGGAAGGGCGCAGCGGCGCGCGCGCCGGGGTCGGTGGCGAGGTCGGCGAGCACTCCACCGACGCCCGGTGCGAACTTGAAGCCGTGGCCGGAGAATCCGGCTCCGACGACGATCCGGCCTCGCCGGTCGAGCACGAAGGTCCCGTCGTCGGTCGAGGTGTAGGTGCAGCTGATCGGCACCGCGGATGCCGGGTCGAGGCCGGGCATCCACTCCCGCACGTAGTCGGAGAGCGCGCGCTGGTGCGTCGGCAGGTGCGGACGGGCATCCGGGTCGATGGCATCGCCGACACCGTGGAACCCCACCTTGACCCCTTCGCCGGGCGTCGGCATGCCGTACACGGCCGCGGGGTACACCTCCGGGTCGACGTAGTGGTTGAACGACGGCCACGGGGCCTCCGTCAGCGGCCGGAAGTGCGCCGGCGTCTCTTCGGTGACGGTGAGGGCCGGCAGGTCGAGGCGCGGGAGGAGCGTGCGCGTCCACGCGCCGGCCGTCACGACGAGGGTCTGCGCGCGCAGCCGGGTGCCGTCGGAGAGGCTGATCCCCGCACCGTCCGCAGTCTCGGCGATGTGCGCGACCGGAGTGCTCCAGCGCACCTCGCCGCCGCCGACGACGATGCGCCGTTCCAACTCCCGCAGCGTCTCGGTCGCCCGTACGACCCCGGCATCCGAGGACCACAGCACGTCGCCGTCGAAGCGCATGCCCGGCCACCGGGTGCCCGCCTCGACGGGGGAGAGGACCGTGTTCGGGATGCCGCGGGCATCGAGCCCCTCCTGCACGGCGGCCATGTCGAGACGGCCGTGCGTGACGAGTCCGTGCAGCCGCAGAAGCGGCTCGCCGTCGACGTCTCCGAGCGCATCCCAGCCGGCACGGGCGCGCACGAGCAGGTCGAGGTAGTGCTCCTCGCCGTAGGCGTTGTTGAAGTTGCGGGTCGCGCCGTGCGATGCGCCTTCGTGGTGTCCGCGGGCGAATCGCTCCAGCACCACGGGGCGAAGGCCTCGGCGCACCAGCTCCCAGGCCGTGGCCAGGCCCATGACGCCCGCGCCCACGACCACGATGTCCACGTCGTCGGTCCTCATGCTGCCTCCCGGTCTCGGATCCAGTCTCCCAGCACGGGCGACGGCGGCCGCCGGGTAGGCTGGAGGGGTGACCATGGAGATCGAGCTCGGCCGAGGAAAGCGTGCACGTCGCGCGTACACGTTCGATGACATCGCGGTGGTGCCTTCCCGGCGCACGCGCAACCCGGAGGATGTGTCCACCGCCTGGACGATCGACGCCTTCGGCTTCGGGATCCCGGTGCTCGGAGCACCGATGGACTCGGTGGTGAGCCCGCAGACGGCGATCATGCTCGGTCAGCTCGGCGGTCTGGGCGTGCTCGACCTCGAGGGTCTGTGGACGCGCTACGAGAACCCCGAGCCGCTGCTGGCGGAGATCGCCGGCCTCGACGCGGCGACGGCCACCGTCCGCATGCAGGAGCTGTACTCCGAGCCGATCAGGCCCGAGCTCATCACCCGTCGCCTCGCCGAGATCCGCGAGGCCGGCGTCACCGTCGCCGGGTCCCTGACCCCCCAGCGCACCCAGGAGTTCTACGACACCGTCGCCGCCGCCGGCGTCGACCTGTTCGTGATCCGCGGCACCACGGTGTCGGCCGAGCACGTGTCGAGCGTGGCAGAGCCCCTCAACCTCAAGAAGTTCATCTACGACCTCGACGTCCCCGTCATCGTGGGCGGTGCGGCGACCTACACCGCTGCCCTGCACCTGATGCGCACGGGAGCCGCCGGCGTGCTCGTCGGCTTCGGCGGGGGAGCGGCATCGACCACCCGCGCGACCCTCGGCATCCACGCGCCGATGGCGACCGCGGTCTCCGACGTCGCCGCCGCGCGTCGCGACTACCTCGACGAATCCGGTGGACGCTACGTGCACGTGATCGCCGACGGCGGCGTCGGCACGTCCGGCGACATCGTCAAGGCTCTCGCGATGGGCGCCGATGCGGTCATGCTCGGCGTCGCGCTCGCTCGCGCCACCGACGCGCCCGGCCGCGGGTTCCACTGGGGTCCCGAGGCCCATCACCCCAAGCTGCCGCGCGGCCACCGTGTCGAGGTCGGCGGTATCGGCACGCTCGAGGAGATCCTCTACGGTCCTGCGCCCGTCGCAGACGGCACCGCGAACCTCATCGGTGCGCTGCGCAAGTCGATGGCGACCACCGGGTACTCCGACCTCAAGGAGTTCCAGCGGGTCGAGGTCGTGCTCGCACCGTACGAGGCCTGAGGTCTTGCGCTTCACCTTGACCACTCCTGCCCTGTTCCCCCCGACGCTCCGCGAGGTCATGCTCCGGGGACGTTGGATCGCGATGCTCCTGCTCTGCCTGCTCGTGGCCGGAGTCTTCGCCTGGCTCGGTCAGTGGCAGCTGGAGCGCGCGATCGAGACCGACCCGCCCGCGCCCGGTGCCACCGAAGAGGTGCAGCAGCTCTCGGATGTCCTCGAGCCCGGCCAGTATCTCCCCGAGCCGCTGGTGGGCCAGCGCGTCGAGACCACGGGGGCGTGGGTCCCCGGCGACTTCATCGTCGTGTCGAGTCGGTTCAACGACGACGTCCAGGGGTACTGGGTCACCGGTCAGCTCCGGGTCGACGAGCGCGTGTCCATCGCCGTCGCGATCGGCTGGGCGCCGGACCGTGAGACCGCGGATGCGGCCGTGAAGGATCTCGAGGCCGGCGCCGACGGCTCCGAGGTCGACATCACCGGACGCATCATCTCGGACGAGGGTCCGCGGGTGCCGCCGCATTCCGATCCGCAGCAGCTCGACCGGATGTCTCCCGCCGCTCTCCTCAGCCGCTGGCACGATGCCGAAGGTCTCGACGTCTATCGTCCGTACCTCGCCTCCACGACCGCCACCGCCGGGCTGGTCGACATCTCGTCGCCGGCTCCCGATGAGATGTCGCCGGTCAACTGGCTCAACGTGTTCTATGCGGTCGAGTGGGCGATCTTCGCCGGCTTCGCCTTCTACCTCTGGTACCGCCTCGCGAAAGACGCCTGGGAACGCGAGGTCGAGGAGTTCGAAGACGAGGCCGAGGCCAGAGCCACTGCCGGATAACCCGCGCATTCGCGCGCCCCGAGGTGCGCAATTGTGCGGCGCGGCAGGTCGTTAGCGACCTTCGTCAGGGGTCGCTCGGGCCATCCGGTGATCGCTCGATGACGAATCGGAAAACTCCGTTGAGGATGTCGGGACCGCTCCGTATGCTCGCACCATGTGAGCATGCTGGGAGTTTCCCCTGTGTGCCGTGACAGTCCTGAGAAGTGTCGCACCCGATCGAGGAGACAGCACCGATGATGTCCGCTCCAGATGACGAGAACCGCGCGGTTCCCGTCTCGCACCGTAGAAGTCGGGGGCGCATCGGCGCTCTCGCCGTGACCTGCGTCGCCGCGCTGAGCCTCGGCTCGCTGGCCGCGGTTCCCGCCACAGCCGACACCACGGGCACGGGGGTGGTGATCAACGAGGCGTATCTCTCCGGCGGCAGCGCCGGGGCGGCGTTCAAGAACAAGTTCGTCGAGCTGTACAACCCCACCTCTGCCCCGATCACCCTGGACGGGATGTCGCTGCAGTATCGATCGGCCACCGGCTCGGCCGCCTTCAACGGTGTGGCTCCGCTCACCGGTGTGATCCCGGCCGGCGGCTACTACCTGGTGCAGGGCAACAGCAACGGTGCGAACGGCGCCGAGCTGCCCGCGCCCGATGCCGTCAGCGCCCTGACCCCGAGCGGCACCAACGGCACGCTCGCGCTCGTCGAGGGCACTGCGGCTGTGAGCCTCACCCCCGGCTCCGTCGTGGGCGTCGACGGCGTCGTCGACCTGATCGGATACGGCACCTCCAACACCTTCGAGGGCACCGCCGCCACCGCACCGGCAGGCAACACCGACGTCAAGTCGCTCAACCGCACGGCCGGCGTCGACACCGACGTGAACAGCGCGGACTTCACGCTCTCCGCCACGATCACCCCGCAGAACTCCGGCGACACCGACCCGGGGACCGGCCCGGGCACCGACCCGACCGAGGCCACCATCGCCGAGGTCCAGGGCACGACCGACGTCTCCCCGCTGAGCGGGCAGACCGTGCAGGTCGAGGGCGTCGTCACCGCCGACTACCGCACCGGCGGCTACAAGGGCATCGTCATCCAGACGCAGGGCTCCGGCGGCGCGACGGATGCGACTCCCGGCGCCTCGGACGGCGTGTTCGTCTTCCTCAACGCCTTCAACCCCACTCTCGCGATCGGCGACCTCGTCTCGGTGACGGGCGCTGTGAGCGAGTACTTCGGGCAGACGCAGATCAACCCGGCCGCGGCCGGTGATGTCTCCGTCGTGACCGCTGGCGTCGGCGTTCCCGCCGTCACCCCGCTGCCCGCCGCGGCGCAGGGCGCCGACCGTGAGCAGTACGAGAACATGTACGTGGCGCCGGAGGGGACCTACCGTCTCGCCTCCAGCCACCAACTGTTCAACTTCGGCACGCTCTGGCTGAACGCCGGCGACGCACTCGCCGTCAAGAGCACCGAGACCACGCGTCCGGGCGACGCGGCCGCAGCGATCGCGGCAGCGAACCGCGCCAACCGCATCCTGCTCGATGACGGCTGGTCCATCCAGGTCACGAACAACGGCCACCCCGGCGAGCAGCCCTACTTCACCAAGGACACGGTGGTCCGAAACGGCGACACCGTCGACTTCGGCGACAACGGCTACGTGCTGCAGTGGGGCTTCAACGACTGGCGCCTGCAGCCGGTCGTGCCGATCGACGACTCCTCGTCGGCCGACCTCAAGGTCGGCTTCGAGGCGACGAACCCCCGCACCGACAGCGCACCGTCCGTGGGCGGCGACGTCCAGGTTGCGTCCTTCAACGTCTACAACTACTTCACGACGCTGAAGAGCGAGAACTCGAGCGCCCGAGGCGCGGCGAACGCGGCGCAGTTCGCGATCCAGAAGTCCAAGATCGTCGCGGCGATCAACGGACTCGACGCCGACATCGTCTCGCTCATGGAGATCGAGAATTCGGTCAAGCTGGGCAAGCCCATCGACACGGCCCTCAAAGACTTGGTCGCCGGGCTCAACGCCGACGCCGGCAGCGACGTGTGGGGCTACGTGCCCACGCCCTCCGCGTTGAACGACGCGGCGACCACCGACTTCATCACCAACGCGATCATCTACAAGAAGGACGCGGTCAAGCGTGTCGGCGACAGCGCGACCGTCACCGACGAGACCGTGTGGGGCAACGCCCGCGAGCCGATCGCCCAGGCGTTCGACATCGACGGCCGCGTCGTCACCGTCGTCGCGAACCACCTGAAGTCGAAGTCGCCGCCCCAGGGTGCGGGGGCGGAGCCGGCCGACGGCCAGGGCTTCTTCAACGCCGACCGCGTGAAGCAGGCGAACGCGATCCTCACCTTCACCGCTGAGCTCGAGCAGACGACCGGTAGCGGCGACATGCTGCTGATCGGCGACTTCAACGCCTACGGCAAGGAAGACCCGATCGACGTCTTCACCTCCAACGGGTGGAGCGACCTCGTCGCCGACAAGGCCTCCGGTCAGTACACGTACACGTTCGACGGCGAGCTCGGCTCGCTCGACCACGTGATCGCGTCGCCGTCGCTCGCCTCGTCGATCACGGGCGCGGGCGTGTGGGGCATCAACTCGCCGGAGTGGAGCGACCGCGGCTACGCGTTCGGTGCCACCGAGCAGGGAACGCCCTACCGCTCCAGCGACCACGACCCGATCATCGTGGGCGTCTCCTCGGAGATCCCGCCGGTGAGCATCGACGTCGTCACGGTCAACGACTTCCACGGTCGGATCGAGGCCGACGGCGCTGCCGCGGGTGCTGCGGTCCTCGCCGGTGCGGTCAAGCAGTTCCGCGAGGCGAACCCGAACACGATCTTCGCCGGAGCCGGCGATCTGATCGGTGCATCCACGTTCACCTCCTTCATCAACGACGACAATCCCACGATCGACGCGCTCAACGCGGCCGGCCTCGACGTCAGCGCGGCGGGCAACCACGAGTTCGACCAGGGCTGGGAAGACCTTCGCGACCGGGTGCAGGAGCGCGCGGACTGGGAGTACATCTCCTCGAACGTGTTCGTCACCGAGACCGGCGAGCCCGCGCTCGCACCGGCCTGGGTGAAGGAGCTCGACGGGGTCAGGGTCGGATTCGTCGGTGCGGTCACCGAAGACCTCGACTCGCTCGTCTCGCCCGAGGGCATCAAGGACCTCGAGGTCCGCAGCATCGTCGACTCCGTGAACGCGGTGGCCGACGATCTGCGCGACGGCGACGAGTCCAACGGTGAGGCGGATGTCGTCATCCTGCTCGTCCACGAGGGCGCTTCCAGCGTCGAGCTGTCCAGCATCACGCCGGACTCGCCCCTGGGCGAGATCGTCTACGGCGTCGATGACGACGTGGATGCCATCGTGTCGGCGCACACCCACCTCGCCTACAACCACGTGATCGATGGCCGTCCGGTCGTCTCCGCGGGGCAGTACGGCGAGAACCTGGGCCTGATGAACATCAAGGTCGACCCGAAGACGAAGGACCTGATCTCGATCACCAACGAGATCAAGCCCCTCACCGCTGCGGGCAAGCCGCTGTATCCGGCCGTCCCCGAGGTGGCCGACATCGTCGCCAAGGCGAAGGCCGAGGCCGATGTGCTGGGCGCGATCAAGGTCGGAGACATCACCGCCGACTTCAACCGCGCGCGTCAGACGAACGGATCCGAGAACCGCGGTGGCGAGTCCACCATCGGCAACTTCGTCGCCGACGTGCAGAAGTGGTCCACGGGTGCCGATGTGGCGATCATGAACCCGGGTGGTATCCGGGCGAACCTCACGTACGCTTCGGCCGGAGCATCCGATCCCGATGGCAACGTCACGTACCGCGAGGCGGCGACGGTCCAGCCGTTCGCGAACACGCTGGTGACGCTGACGCTCACGGGTGCGCAGCTGAAGGGCGTGCTCGAGGAGCAGTGGCAGCCGGCGGGTTCGGCTCGCCCGTTCCTGAAGCTCGGCGTCTCGGAGGGGCTGGTCTACACCTACGACCCCGCCGCGGCACAGGGTTCGCGGATCACCTCGATCACGCTCGACGGCACACCGCTCGACCCGGCGGCGAACTACACCGTCGCTGCCAACTCGTTCCTCGCGGCCGGTGGAGACAACTTCTTCACCTTCAAGCAGGGCACGGGTAAGCGCGACACCGGCAAGATCGATCTGCAGTCCATGGTCGACTGGTTCGACGCGAACAAGACCGCGAGCCCCGACTACGCCCAGCGCGCGGTCGGCGTGGCGGTCACCCCCGCGGACGCCGACGGCTACAGCGCCGGCGACCAGGTCACCGTGTCGCTCTCCTCGCTGGCGTTCAGCGCCGGCGAGCCGGCCCCGGGTGAGGTGTCGCTGTCGCTCGGCGGCACGCAGCTCGCGGCCGGTGCCGTCGACCCGGCGGTGGTGGACACCACCGACGAGGGCGGGCGCGCCAGCCTGACCTTCACGGTGCCGTCCGGCGTGTTCGGTGAGCAGGTGCTCACCGTCGCCGTCGCCGGTACCGGAACCACGGTGCAGGTGCCGTTCACGATCGCCGGCGAAGAGGAGTTCGCGGGAACGATCGCGCTCGGCTCGTCCAAGGTGACCGCGGGCAAGAACCTCAAGGTCACCGGAGAGGGCTACGTGCCCGGCGAGACCGTGAGCATCGAGCTGCGTCCGAAGAAGGGCAAGCCGGTCCAGGTCGGCACGGTCCAGGTACGCGCAGACGGCACGTTCAGCACCTCGGTCACCGTTCCCAAGAGTGCCCCGTCGGGCAAGTACACCGTCGCGGCGTCGCAGGCCGACGGAGACGCGGCCACAGCCGCCGTCACCGTCAACCGCGCCGGAGGCATCATCGGTGCGATCCTCGACTGGCTCTGGGAACTGCTGACCCGGTGGTTCTGATCCGGGAAGAGCGGTTCTGATCCGGTAGCCGGATGACACGGACGAAGGCCGTCGGGTGCGAACCCGGCGGCCTTCGTCGTCTCCTCTCCGATGCGCCGGCGACCGGATTCGACACGATTTCCCGACGGCTAGACTGGAGGCATGCCCGAACCGAAAGTCGCCAGCTTTCCGGCGATCCGCGGTGCGCTGAAGTTCTACCAGATCGCGTCGATCATCACAGGAGTCATGCTGCTCCTGCTGCTCGCCGAGATGGTGCTGAAGTACACGCCGATCCACCTCGAGCTCTTCCTCGGAGGCTCCGGGGGGCCGCTTTGGTTCGCCGGCGTCCTGGCCGGGCCCGACTGCCAGTGGTGGTCGCTCTTCGCCCCGTGGACGAACTCGTGCGAGATGACCTCGCTCGGCGACGGGTTCAACGTGTCGCTGTTCATCCTCGTGGCGCACGGCTGGTTCTACGTCGTGTACCTGTTCTCGTGCTTCCGCATGTGGAGCCTGATGCGCTGGCCGTTCCCGCGCTTCATCCTGCTCGCGCTCGGCGGTGTCATCCCGCTGCTGTCGTTCTTCATGGAGGCGATCGTCGCCCGTGAAGTGAAGACCTATCTCGCCACCAGGGAGTCCGCAGAGACTTCCGCCCCCGCCCCGGAAGGTGTCCGTTGACCGAACAGTCCGAGACCCAGCAGCGCCCTGCGCTCGTCGTCGACTTCGGCGCGCAGTACGCGCAGCTGATCGCCCGTCGCGTCCGCGAGGCGGGTGTCTACAGCGAGATCGTGCCGCACACCGCCACAGCCGAGGAGATCGCCGCCAAGAACCCGGTCGCGATCATCCTCTCCGGTGGTCCTTCGTCGGTGTACGAAGAGGGTGCTCCGCGCCTGGACCCGGCGGTCTTCGACCTCGGTGTGCCGACCCTCGGCATCTGCTACGGCTTCCAGTACATGGCCCAGACTCTCGGCGGAGAGGTCGCGAACACCGGCCTGCGCGAGTACGGGGCGACGGATGCCGTGATCACGGGTGACGGCGGAACACTGCTGGGCGGTCAGCCCGCGCAGCAGAACGTCTGGATGAGCCACGGCGACCAGGTCGCCAAGGCCCCGGAGGGCTTCGACGTGCTCGCGACGACGGATGCGACCAAGGTCGCGGCGTTCGCGAACGAGGAGCGCGGCTTCTACGGCGTGCAGTGGCACCCCGAGGTCAAGCACTCCGACCACGGCCAGCGCGTGCTCGAGAACTTCCTGCACAAGGGTGCGGGCCTCGCCTCCGACTGGAACAGCGGCAACGTGATCGCCGAGCAGATCGAGCGCATCCGTGAGCAGGTCGGCGACGCTCGCGTGATCTCGGCCCTCTCCGGAGGTGTCGACTCCGCCGTCTCCACGGCCCTCGTGCACAAGGCGATCGGCGACCAGCTCACGGCGGTCTTCGTCGACCACGGGCTGCTCCGCAAGGGCGAGCGCGAGCAGGTCGAGAAGGACTACGTGGAGTCCACCGGTGTGCGACTGATCACGGTCGACGCGGCCGACACCTTCCTCGGCCACCTCCAGGGTGTGACCGACCCCGAGGAGAAGCGCAAGATCATCGGACGCGAGTTCATCCGCGCGTTCGAGAAGGTGCAGCTCGACCTCGTCGCCGAGGCCAAGGCCTCGGGCGGCGCCCCGGTGAAGTTCCTCGTGCAGGGCACGCTGTACCCCGACGTCGTCGAGTCCGGCGGCGGTGCGGGTACCGCGAACATCAAGTCGCACCACAACGTGGGCGGTCTTCCCGACGACCTCGACTTCGAGCTGATCGAACCGCTGCGCGCCCTGTTCAAGGACGAGGTGCGTGCGATCGGTCGCGAGCTCGGCATCCCCGAGGCGATCGTCGGACGTCAGCCGTTTCCGGGGCCCGGTCTCGGTATCCGGATCATCGGTGAGGTCACCGCTGACCGTCTCGAGATTCTGCGTGAGGCCGACGCCATCGCCCGCGAAGAGCTGACGAAGGCCGGTCTCGACCAGGAGATCTGGCAGTGCCCCGTCGTGCTGCTGGCCGATGTGCGCTCGGTGGGCGTGCAGGGCGACGGCCGCACCTACGGTCACCCGATCGTGCTGCGCCCGGTGTCGAGCGAAGACGCCATGACGGCCGACTGGACCAGGCTGCCGTACGACGTGCTGTCGAAGATCTCCAATCGCATCACCAACGGTGTCCGTGACGTCAACCGCGTCGTGCTCGACGTTACGTCGAAGCCGCCGGGGACGATCGAGTGGGAGTAGGGAGCGCGACGCTCCCCGACGCGGCGCCGGCACTTCCCGACGCCGCGTACGTGGTGCTGTCCAGCCGGCTGATCCCCGGCATGGACGGCGGCTACACGATCGCGACACTCGCACGTGCGCGTCAGCTCGCCGCCGCCGGTGTCGCCGACGGCACAGGACCGCAGCTGCTCACCTTCGATCCGGGAACCGCCGCCGACCATGCCGAGCACCGGCGGGCTTTCGCAGAGCAGGGCGTACTCGCCGACCCTTCGCGTCTGCGCAATCTGTTCGATGAAGCGGTTGCGGAAGGCGGGGGAGCGGCCGAGTGGCTGCGTACCGCCGCCGACGCCGCCGTGAGCGCCGATCCCGACGTCGAGTACCGGGTGCTGGCTGATCCCGAGGGGCGACCCTTCGTCGCGCTGCCGGTGATCCCGGGGAACCCGGATTGGCACCTGACCGAGGAGCCCGTGCTCGTGTACGACGCCGCGGGTGCGGTGGCCGGGGCTCTGCACGGGTTCCGCGGCCTCTACCGGGCCTGGCTCGACACGGTGACCGATGCGTTCGGCGACCGGCAGATCATCGTGATCTGCGAGTCCCGACAGCTGGGCGAGCTCATCGCCGACTGGTCCGACCCGCGCGTGCGCATCCTGCACACGATCCACACCATGCACGTGGAGGCGCCGTACACCCCGGATGCGCCGATGAACACGCTCTGGACGCGGTGGTTCCGCGTGGCGGACAGGTTCGACGCCGTGATCTGGCCGACCGCCACGCAGCGTGACGACGTGGTGGCACGGTTCGGCTCCTCGGCCTCTCACGTCCTGGTGCCGAACCCCATCGCGCCGGTCGAACGCCGCGATGATCTGCGCGAAGACGGCCTGGTGGTCGTGCTCGGCCGCCTCGCACCCGGAAAGCGCATCGATCATGCCATCCGCGCGTTCCTCTCCGCAGGCGTTCCCGGCACCCGGATGGAGATCTGGGGCGGAGGCCCCGAGGAGGACCGACTGCGGGCACTCATCGAAGAGCTCGACGCCGGCGACCGCGTGCTGCTCGCCGGCTACACCGACTCACCGGGGACCGTGCTCGACCGGGCATCGATGATCGTCACCGCGACCGCCTTCGAGGGGCAGCCGCTGTCGATCGTGGAAGCGCTCCTGCACGGTGCGCCCGTCGTGTCGTACGACGCCCGCTACGGCATCCGCGACGTGCTCGAACAGGGCGGCGGCGTGCTGGTCCCCAGCGGCGACGTCGACGCGCTCTCCGAGGCGATCCGCGCACTCCTGACCGACCCGGAACGACTCGCGGTGCTGAGCGCCGAGGCCCCGTCGGTCGCTGCAGCGTGGAGCCCTCAGCGTTCGCTCGACGCGCTCACCGCCGTGATCGCCGATGCCGCCGCGCGCCCGTCGCGTCGCGCTTGACCGTCGTCGAGCGATCCTCGTCGAGGGACCACCCCTCACCGTGCCGCCCGCGAGAACTTTCTTCGGAGAGAATTCCGGGATGATGTCGATCCGGGCCGTTCCCGTTCGACGTCATTGATGAGAGGGTCGAGAGACGGCCCTTCGAACAAGGAGAACATCATGAAGTTCATGCTCATCATGCGCGCGACCGACGAGGCCGTCGAGGCCTACAAGGAGATGCCGTTCGAGCAGGTCATCGAGGCCATGGGCAAGTACAACGAGTCGATGATGAAGGCCGGAGTGCTCGTCGCCGGCGAGGGTCTGACCGACGCCGCCGAGGGTTTCGTGGTCGACTTCAGCGCCGAGAAGCCGCTCATCACCGACGGCCCCTACGGCGAGACCAAGGAGCTGTTCAACGGTTTCTGGATCCTCGAGGTCTCTTCCCGCGAAGAGGCTGCGGAGTGGGCCAGCCGCGCGCCTCTCGGACGCGGGTCGTACCTCGAGGTGCGCAGGGTGACCGGAGTCGAGGACTTCCCCGCCGACAACGAGTGGATCGAGAAGGAAGCAGGCTGGCGCGAGGAGCAGGCTCAGCGCGCCCAGCAGTGAGGCGATAGCGGCGATGCACGCTTCCGCTCACGGTGAGACGGCGCGTTCGGCACCCGACCCCGGGTCTGCCCAACGCGCCGTCTCCGCCGTCTGGCGCATCGAGTCCGCCCGCATCGTCGGTGCTCTCACCCGGATGGTCGGCGACTTCGGTCTCGCGGAGGAGCTGGCCCAGGAAGCGCTCGTCGATGCGTTGCAGCAGTGGCCGACGGAGGGGGTTCCTCGCAACGCCGGTGCCTGGCTCACGGCGGTGGCCAAGCGCAGGGCCGTCGACCGGTGGCGACGGCAGGAGCGCCTCGACGAGCGTCTCGCCCTGCTCGCGCACGACCTCGAGCAGGAACAGGGGAAGGGCGGAGACCTGCTGTGGGATCCGGATGTCGTCGACGACGATGTGCTGCGTCTGATCTTCATCTCCTGCCACCCTGTGCTCTCCCGGGAGGCTCAGGTCGCTCTGACCCTGCGTGTCGTGGGAGGGCTGTCCAGCGAGGAGATCGCGCGCGCCTTCCTGGTGCCGACCGCCACCGTGCAACAGCGCATCGTCCGTGCGAAGAAGACGCTGTCCGCCGCGAACGCCCCGTTCGAGGTTCCCCCGCGTGAGGAACGCGCCCAGCGCATCGGTGCGATCCTCGGCGTGCTGTACCTGATCTTCAACGAAGCCCATGCCGCCAGCAGCGGTCCCGAGTGGATGCGTCCGGAGCTGAGTGACGAGGCCATCCGCCTGGGCCGGGTGCTCGCCGCACTGATGCCGCAGGAGCCCGAGGTGCACGGACTGCTGGCGCTGATGGAGCTGACGGCGGCGCGGTTCGCCGCGCGGGTGGATCGCCACTGCGACCCCGTGTTGCTGGCCGACCAGGACCGCAGGCGCTGGGACCGCAGCCGCATCGCGCGCGGGCGGGCGTCCCTGGCGAGAGCGGACGCGCTCGGACGCGGACGCGGCGCCTACTGCCTGCAGGCCGCGATCGCCGAGTGTCATGCGGTTGCCCGGTCGGTCGATGAGACCGACTGGGACCGGATCGTGCTCCTGTACGAGGCACTCGGCCGCATCTCCCCGTCGCCGGTCGTGGAGCTCAACCGTGCCGCAGCCGTCGCGATGGCCACCGGGCCCGCGTCCGCGCTGCGCATCGTCGATGAGCTGACGGGTTCGGGGGCACTGCGCGGCTACCACTTGCTGCCGGCGACGCGGGGTGAGCTGCTGCGTCGGCTCGGGCGCGAGGAGGAGGCGAGGAGCGAGTTCGTCGTCGCCGCCGGTCTCGCGGGCAACGATCGGGAGCGGGCGCTGCTGGAGCGGAAGGCGAGCGGGGCCGAGAAATGACTCGTCCCCCTCGGAAGCCGGAGCTGCCGAGGGGGACGAGCGGTGGGATCGACGTGCACGACGTCGCTTCCCCGGTGTGTCAGCTGCGCGCCTTCTGGCCGCGACCGGCGATCAGGCCGTAGATCAGGAGCACGATGATGGAACCCGCGATGGCGAGGAGCCAGGTGCCGAGGTCCCAGAACTCGGTGAGCGGACGGTTGAGGATCAGACTGCCGAGCCAGCCGCCGAGCAGTGCACCGACGACGCCGAGGAGCAGCGTGATGAACCAGCCGCCACCCTGCTTGCCGGGAAGGATCAGCTTGGCGATGGCTCCGGCGATGAGGCCGAGAAGAAGAAAGCCGAGAAAACTCATGGTCAGCTCCTGTGGATCGGGAGCCCCGGGGTGCCGGGGCTTCTGACATCCACATTGCCGATGTCGCTGCCTGGGTGCCAACCCCTTGCGCGCACGCCCCCGGGTATGCAAAGAGGTCCGCCTCCCTCGGGAGACGGACCTCTTCGTGATCTCGTGACGTGCGACGTCAGTTGTTGCCGCGGACGATCGCGATGATGCGCAGGATCTCGATGTAGAGCCAGACCACCGTGACCATGATGCCGAAGGCGCCGAGCCAGCCGTACTGGCGGGGAGCGCCATTGCGGACGCCCTGCTGGATCTGGTCGAAGTCGAGCACGAGCGAGTACGCCGCCATGATCACGACGAGAACGCCGATGATGACACCGAGCGGGATGCCCATGATGTTGGCGCTGAGCATTCCGAACGCCTGTCCCTCGGGCAGCACGCCGGTCCACATGAGGACGACGTTCAGCAGCGAGAAGACCAGATAGCCGATCATGGCGATCATGAAGATCTTGGTCGCCTTCTTCGACGCGCGGATCTTGCCGCTCGCGAAGAGGGCCAGGGTCACACCGACGACCGAGACGGTCGCGAGGGTCGCCTGGAAGACGATGCCGGGGTAGATGACCTCGAAGAACGACGAGATGCCACCGATGAAGAGGCCCTCGAACGCGGCGTAGGCGAAGATCAGCGCGGGCCGGACCTTCTTGCGCGACGTGAACGTGATGACCATCGCGAGCACGAAGCCGCCGAGTGCGCCGACGATCCACGGCAGCATGTTGGGCTGGAAGTCGCTGTACGGGTTGTACTTCGGCACATCCAGGCCACCGAGCGTCAGCACCCAGCCGATCGCGGCGGTGACGAGAAGGATGCCGAACAGGCCGGCGGTCTTCCAGACCGTGTCCTCGACCGACATGCGGTCGGTCTCGATGGCACCGGCCGGCGGGGCGGCGTACATGCCTTCGAGCTGCGCGTTGGCGGCGGCGTCCATCGCCCCGTGCTGGAGCGAGGCGTTCTGCGCGCCCTGGGCAGCCTGAGGTCCGCCCGGGTACGTCGCGACGTTGCGCGGGTCCTGCTGCTGGAAAGCAGGGTTGTTGAAAGCGAAGTTGCTCATTGGTGGGCCTCACTCCAAAGGGGGGTAGTAGGTCTCTTGCCTCAACGATACTCGGGAGGGGACGTCGACGGGGTGTTCTACGCTGAGAGCGTGCCCAGGAAATCACCCCTCGTCATCGGGCACCGCGGTGCGCCCGGCTACCGTCCGGAGCACAGTCGCTCCTCCTACGAGCTCGCGCTCGCCATGGGAGTCGATGCGGTCGAGCCCGACGTCGTGGCGACGAAGGACGGTGTGCTGATCGTGCGGCACGAGAACGAGATCTCGGGCACGACCGATGTGGCCGAGCACCCCGAGTTCGCCGACCGCAAGACGACCAAGCGCGTCGACGGGCAGGCGCTGACCGGCTGGTTCAGCGAGGACTTCACCTGGGCCGAGCTGTCCACGCTGCGCATCCGCGAACGACTGCCGGAGGTGCGGACGTCGAGTGCGAGCTTCGACGGCGCCCAGCCGATCCTGCGCCTCCGGGACGTACTCGACATCGTGCGCGACGGGTCGGCGGAGCACGGACGCGAGATCGGTGTGGTGCTCGAGGTCAAGCACGCCACGTACTTCGCGAGCATCGGCCTCGACCTGGCCCCGCTGATCGACCGCGAGCTGCGCGAGGCCGGATGGGCCGAGGGCGAGCTGCCGCTGGTGATCGAGTGCTTCGAGTCGACGGTGCTCGGTCAGCTGCGCGAGCGCGGGATCTCCGCGTCGTACATCTATCTGATCGAGGCATCGGGGCGTCCGTACGACCTCCTGACGGCCGAGGGCTCGCACGCGCTCACATACAAGGCGACGGTGAAGGCCCAGGGACTCGACGGCCTCGTCGGGCGCGTCGACGGCATCAGCGTGAGCAAGAAGATGCTGCTCGACCGCGGCAACACGATCGTCGCCGACGCGCACGCACGAGGCCTCCAGGTGTTCACCTGGACGTGCCGCCCGGAGAACGCCTTCCTCGCGGCGGAGTTCCGCGGCCAGGGTGGACGCGGCGACTACGGCGACTACGAGGCGGAGTGGGGAGTCATCGCCCGCCAGGGCATCGACGGCGTGTTCGTCGATCATCCGGATCTGGGCGTCGCCTTCTTCCGCAGCTGACCTGCGCGCGGGCTCAGAGTGCGTGGAGCCCGCTCAGAGCGTGCGGTCGAAGGCGCCCCTGCGGGTGGAGACGATCTCCTTGCCGAGCGGCATGAGAGAGACCGGCACCATCTTGAAGTCGGCGATGCCCATCGGGATGCCGATGATCGTGATGCACAGCAGGATGCCCGAGACGATGTGGCCGATCGCGAGCCACCACCCCGCGAGGATCACCCACAGCACGTTGCCGAGGAACGACCCGACGCCCGCGGTCGGCTTGCTGATGACCTCGCGGCCGAACGGCCAGATCGCGTAGGCGGCGATGCGGAAGGAGGCGATCGCCCACGGGATCGTGATGATCGGGATGCACAGCAGGATGCCGGCCAGGACGTACCCGAGGAAGAGGGCCCATCCGGCCAGGATGACCCAGATGATGTTGAGGATCGTGCGCATGAGCTGATTGTGTCACCTGTGTTCGGGTGGGCCTGAGCATCCGCCCCGAGGTCCGGGGTGCGACGGCTCCCCGATGCCAGACTGACCGCATGACCGGAATCGTGGTGCAAGACGTCAGTAGAGCGTTCGGGACGGTGCAGGCGGTGAGGGGGGCCACCCTTCGGGCCGAGCCCGGCCGCGTGACCGGCCTCGTGGGGCCGAACGGAGCAGGCAAGACGACGCTGCTCCTGATGCTCGCCTCCCTCCTCGCCCCCGACACCGGGACGATCAGCATCGGGGGTGTCGATCCATCCGTCGATCCGCTGGCCGCGAGACGTCTTCTCGGGTGGATGCCGGACGCTCTCGGCGCTTGGCCGTCGCTCACGGCGCGGGAGACCATCGTCACGACCGCCCGCCTGTACGGCATCGACAAGCCCGAGGCCGCGGTCCGTGCCGAGCAGCTGCTGGCGCTCGTCGGGCTCGCCGATCTCGCCGATTCCCCCGCGAAGGTGCTGTCCCGCGGGCAGAAGCAGAAGCTCGGACTGGCCCGTGCCCTCGTGCACGACCCGAAGGTGCTGCTCCTCGACGAGCCGGCTTCCGGCCTCGACCCGGAGGCGCGTGTGCAGCTGCGCGTGCTGCTGCGCCGTTTCGCGGCGGAGGGCCGCACGGTGCTGATCTCGAGCCACATCCTCTCGGAGCTCGAGGAAGTCGTCGACGACGCGGTGTTCCTCGTCGCCGGTGCCGTCGTCGATGCCGCTCCCGCGCGGAGCATGGTGCGCGCCTGGCGGCTGCGCCTCGCCGGCGCGACCCCGGAGCGGATGAACGCCGATGCCTGGCAGGTGGCCTCGAACCTCGGCATCGCCCCCGAGTCGCTCGCCCAGGATCGCGGCGCGGTGCTCGTCGGGTTCGAGGGGGAGGACGCCGCGGCGCAGGCCCTGCGGCATCTCGTCGAAGCAGGACTCCCTGTCGTGGAGTTCGCACCGGCGCAGAGCCAGCTGGAGCACACGTTCCTGAACCTGCAGCACGCGACATCACACCAGGCACCCACCGGAACGGAGGCGGGCGCATGAGTCTCGCGAACATCGGCATCATCGCCCGACTCGAACTGACCCAGCGCCTGCGCAGTGTGGGCTGGTACGTGCTGCTCGGCGTCTTCGCCCTGGTGCTGCTCGGCGTCACGGCCCTCTCGTTCGCCGTGTACTCCTGGGGCGATGCCATCGGCGCCGGCGTGTACTCGATCGTCGTCAACATCGTGCTGCTGCTCGTCGTGCTGGTGTCGCCGACGCTCAGCGGCAATGCGATCAACGGGGATCGGGATGCGGCGACGCTCGCCGCGGTGCAGGTGACCGCCGCATCGACCGGTGACATCATGCTCGGCAAACTCGTCGCGGCGGTCGCCACCGGCGGAGCGTTCCTCGTCGTCGCGCTGCCTTTCCTCGCCCTGTCGCTGCTGGGAGGAGGAGCGAACCCGGTCGTGCTGCTCGTCTCGCTGCTCGTGCTCGCGGCGGAGATCATCATCGTGGCCGCGATCGGCGTGGGTCTGAGCGGACTCATCGCCCGTCCGCTGTTCTCGGTCGCGACGACCTATCTGGTCGTCGCCGCGCTCGTGTTCGGTACGCTCATCGCGTTCGGGCTCGGCGGCATGGCGGTGCGCAGCGAGGCGACCGTCTATTCGCGTCCGTACGACGCCAACGGCAACCCCGACTGTGATCGCTGGGAGGTCAACAGCACGCAGGAGGTGCCGCGGTTCGACCTGGTCTGGTGGACGCTCGCCGCGAACCCGTTCATCGTCCTCGCCGATGCGACCCCGACCGAGTTCTCGCCGGAGGGGTATCCGGTCGACATGTTCGGTCAGATCAAGTACGGCCTGCGCAGCGCCCAGCAGTCTCCGCTCGAGCAGCGCTGGGACCCGTGCGACGGGGATGGCCAGACACCTACGGCCGAAGAGGTGATCGCTTCGTCGGTGCCGAGCTGGTTCGTCGGCCTCGGCGTACAGGTCGTCATCGCGGGCTCGCTGTTCGCCGGCGCCTGGGCGCGCACCCGGACGCCGGCTCGACGCCTGCCCCCCGGAACCCGCATCGCCTGAATGCTCCGGTCGCACCTCCTGTCGCGCTGAGCCGCGGCAGGCGACAGGATGTGCGACCGGAGCGGCACCGAGTGCGCCGACGACGAGGATGCGGGCAATCGCCACCTCCCGTTCATCTGCCGTGCACCCGAGGGATCCTCTGCGGCCACGCGGGATCGGTGGTCTGGGCTGGTACCCGACTGAGTCCCCTCCCGGTCGGCCCCGCGACCAGCGGGGACCGCCGGCCCAGCCACCCAGGAGTCCTCCATGCCCCGCCTGCACAGTGCAGCGGCGGTCGCGGCGGTGTGCGCCTTGAGCGCCGCCGCCCTGCTCGCCACTCCCGCCGCCGCGATCGGTGCCGATCCCGGCATCCCCTCCGAGACGGTCTCGGCCGCTCCGAGTCTCGTGCTGAACGAGATCGTCTACGACGACGCGGCGACCGGTCTCGCCGACCAGGTCGAGATCTACAACGCCGGAGCGGAGACGGTCGACCTCACCGGATGGACCATCGCCGATGAGAAGCGCGACAGCTTCGGCACGGCTCCGCAGGGTACCTCGCTGGCTCCGGGGGAGTTCCTGGTGCTCGTGAAGGATGTCGACTTCGCCTTCGGGCTCGGCAAGGGCGACGAGGTCGTGCTCTTCGACCCGAGCGGCACCGAGGTCGACTCCTACGCCTACGAGAACACCGCACCGTTGTCGGTGTGGGCGCGCTGCCCCGACGGCACGGGGGCCTGGGCACCGGCGACGGCGGCCACGCCCGGCACTCCCAACGACTGCTCGGTCGCACCGGTCGCCGGCTCCATCGTGATCAACGAGGTCGACTCGCAGCCCGCCGACTGGGTGGAGTTCCACAACCCCGGCACCGAGGCGCTCGACATCTCGGGCTACGAGATCCGCGACAACTCCGATGACCACCGCTGGCAGTTCCTCGACGGCACGCAGATCGGAGCGGGGCAGTTCCTCGTCGTCGAGGAGGGGACGGTGGGTCTCTCCGGCGGTGTCGAAGCCGCGTTCCGTGAGCCGATCGGCATCGGCAGCGCCGACCGCATCCGCCTCTACGACGCCTCCGGCGCGATGATCGACGACACTCTGCCGTGGCAGGGGCACGCCGCGATCGACGGAGACTTCGCTGCAGCCACCCTCGCGCGATGCCCGGACGGCGTCGGCGCCTTCGTGCTCGCCCGACCGACTCCGGGGGCGACGAACTCGTGTGTCATGCCCGACGTCGTCATCAACGAGATCGAGTCGAACGGCGATGCCACCGACTGGGTCGAGGTCGTGAACACCGGCACCACGTCAGTCGACCTGTCCGGCTGGACAGTGATGGACAATGACCCCGCAGGCCATGCAGCCGAGACCACACCGCTGCCGGCGGGCACGATCGTGCAGCCGGGGGGCTACTTCGTCTTCGACCAGCCGGGGAACTTCGTCTTCGGACTCGGCAACGGCGACACCGTCACCGTCCGTGACGCGAACGGCAACACGGTCGACGAGCACACGTACGCCGCGCACGCCGCCGGCGTCCTCGCCCGTTGTGCGGACGGCACGGGCGATCTCATCGACATCGCGGTCTCGACCAAGGGACTGCGCAACGCCTGCGGCAACCCCGTGCGCATCAACGAGGTCGAATCCGACGGCGGCTCGCCCGACGACTGGGTGGAGCTGGTCAACCCGACCGGCACCGCGCTCGACGTGTCGGGCATCGTGGTGAAGGACGACGACGACACCCACGCCTACGCGATCCCGGCCGGCACCAGCATCGGCGCGGGGGAGTACCTCGTGATCGAGCGGGCCCAGCTCGGCTTCGGCCTCGGCGCCGGCGATGCGGTGCGGGTGTTCGACGGCGACCTGCTCGTCGACGAGGCCTCCTGGGGCGACGGCCACGCGGCGACCACCTGGGGCCGCTGCCCCGACACCACGGGTGCCTTCGCCGGCACGGCCGAATCCACGAAGGGCGCGGCCAACGTCTGCGCGGGAGAGATCGCGGTGGCGACGTGGCCCGGCTCTGCCGACGTGCGCGTGGTCGACAGCATCCCGACGTTCCTCGAGGACAGCTCAGGACTCGACGTGCAGGAGACCGCCGATGGCGCCTTCCTCTGGGCGGTCGACAACGGCGAGGGCCGGATCTGGAAGCTCGAGGCGCACGCCGACGGCTCGACCGAGAAGGTCGACGGATGGGATGCGGGCAAGCGCGTGCGCTTCCAGAAGGATGCCGCGAACCCGGCGGCCGCGGGCCCCGACACCGAAGGCATCACGGTCGACGGCGACGGCTTCGTGTACGTGGCTTCCGAACGGGACAACAGCGCCAAGGGTGTGAATCAGAACGTGGTGCTCAAGGTCGACCCCGACGCCTCGAACGGCGACCTCGTCGCTCAGCAGGAATGGGATCTGACCTCTCTGCTGCCGGCCGTGGGTGCGAACCTCGGCATGGAGGCCGTGCAGTGGGTGCCGGACTCGGCGCTGGCCGGGAAGCTCTTCGACGACAGCAAGAGCGCGGCGTACGACCCGAAGAGCTACGCCGGTCACGGCGGTGGGCTGTTCTTCGTCGCGGTCGAGGACAACGGCCACGTCTACGCCTTCGCCCTCGGGTCCGACGGTTCGGCGACGCTGGTCTCGGAGATCGCCCCGGGTCTCACCGGAGTGATGGCGCTCGACTACGACAGCGTGCGCAAGACGCTGTGGGCCGTGTGCGACGACGGCTGCCAGGGCCGCTCGGCGGAGATCACGCTGAACGGCACCGCGCAGCCGGGCACCGCCCACTACGCCCGCCCCGCCGGCATGCCCGACATCAACAACGAGGGCTTCGCGACCGCGCCGGCCTCGCTGTCGGTCGACGGGCAGCGTCCGGTGTGGTGGTTCGCCGACGGCTTCGCGTCCGAAGCGCTGCGCACCGGGACGCTCCCCGGAGCCAGCGGTGAGAACCCGGGCGGTGAGACCCCGCCGCTTCCGGGCACCGGCCTCGTCGACGATAACCGCAACGGTCTGACGGTGGACCCCTCGATCGCGACCCCAGGGCAGAACGTCACCGTCACCGTCGGTGTGAAGAGTGCGGGCGCGCAGGTGTCGGTGTGGATGTACTCCGACCCGTCGCGGATCGCGTCGGGGACGCTCACCTCCGCGGGCACGATCGCGGTGACGATCCCCGCCGACGCACCACTCGGCGCGCACCGGATCGCCGTGTTCGACGCGAGCGGTGGGATCCTCGGCTGGGCGGACATCCGCATCGCCGCAGGGACGGGCACCGGTGCCGGGACCGGCACAGGTGCAGGTGGACTCGCGACCACCGGCTCCGAGCTCCCCGTGGCCGCCGTCGCCCTGGCACTGATGCTCCTCACCGCCGGTGCGGTGGCCGTCCGCCGTCGGAAACGCGACGCCTGAGCCGGAGGAGGGGTGCGCAGGCCGACCACGCACCCCTCCTCCCGCCGTCTGCGCCCCGGGATCCCGTGCCGTGGTGTCGGTGCCGACGCCTAGACTCATAAGGCCATGACCGAAGCTCCTCTCATCGTCCCCTCCACCACCGGTCCTCGCTCGTCGGGAGCCCCTGGACAGGACGATCTCCTCGCCGGCCTCAACCCGCAGCAGCTCGAGGCCGTCACCTATCGCGGTCCCGCGCTGCTCATCGTCGCGGGGGCCGGATCGGGCAAGACCAGCGTGCTCACCCGCCGCATCGCCTCGCTGCTGCGCGGGCGGGAGGCATGGCCGAGTCAGATCCTCGCGATCACCTTCACCAACAAGGCCGCCGGAGAGATGCGCGAGCGTGTCGAGGGACTGATCGGCGACGCCGCCCGTGGCATGTGGATCTCCACGTTCCACTCCGCGTGCGTGCGCATCCTGCGCCGTGAGGCCGAGCAGTTCGGCTACACCAAGTCATTCACGATCTACGACTCCGGCGACTCGCGGGCGCTCCTCAAGCGCCTGGTCAAGGAGCACGAGGCCGACGCATACGGGCTCACCCCCGCGTCGGTGCAGTCGCGCATCTCCAAGCTCAAGAACGAGCTGTCCGACGCCGAGTCGTACGCGCGCCAGGCCAACATGAGCGATCCGGCCGAACGGGTCTTCGTCGAGGTCTTCGCCGACTACCAGCGGCAGCTGCAGAAGGCCAACGCCTTCGACTTCGACGATCTGATCGGGCAGACCGTGTACCTGTTCCGGGCGTTCCCGCAGGTCGCCGACACCTACCGCCGCCGTTTCCGCCACATCCTGGTCGACGAGTACCAGGACACCAACCACGCCCAGTACTCGCTGATCCACGAGCTCACGCGCCCCGTGTCGGGGGCTGCGGGTTCCGCCCCCGATCCATATGCCTCCAACGGCATGATGATCTTCGAGCCCGATCCGGCGCCCACGGCGGATGCCGGTGAGCCCGGCGCCTCGCTCACCGTGGTCGGCGACTCCGACCAGTCGATCTACGCGTTCCGCGGGGCGGACATCCGCAACATCAGCGAGTTCGAACGCGACTTCCCGGGTGCTCGAGTGGTGCTTCTCGAGCAGAACTACCGGTCGACGCAGAACATCCTGTCGGCGGCGAACGCGGTGATCGGCAACAACTTCGACCGCAAGGACAAGAAGCTCTGGAGCGACAAGGGCGACGGCGATCCCATCATCGGCTTCACGGGCTACTCGCAGCACGACGAGGCGCAGTTCGTGGCCGATGAGGTCGAGGCGCTGCACCGGGCCGGTATGCCCTACTCCGAGATGGCGGTGTTCTACCGCACGAACTCGCAGTCCCGTGCGCTGGAGGAGATCTTCATCCGCTCCGCGGTGCCGTACAAGATCATGGGCGGCACGAAGTTCTACGACCGTGCCGAGATCAAGGATGCGCTCGCGTATCTCGTCGCGGTCGCGAACCCGGCCGACGAGATGTCGGTGCGGCGCATCCTGAACAAGCCACGGCGCGGCATCGGAGACGTGACCGAGACGGCCATCGCCCGGTTCGCCGAGGAGAACGGCATCAGCTTCCGCGATGCGCTGTCGATGCCGGGCCAGCTCGGCGTCGGGCCGAAGATCCAGGCGGCGATCGGTCAGCTCGACGCGGTGCTCGCCGAAGCCGCCGCCATCCTGACACCCGCCAGCGGCGAGCTGCCGCCGCCCACCGCGGTAGCCGACGGCCTGAGTCTGCTGCTGGGCAAGAGCGGGTATCTCGACGCACTGCGTGCGAGCCGCGATCCGCAGGACGAGGCGCGCGTCGAGAACCTCGACGAGTTCGTCGCCGTCGCCCGCGACTTCGCGCGCAACAACCCCGAAGGCACGATCGTCGACTTCCTCACCGAGGTCGCCCTGGTCTCCGATGCCGATGACCTCGACGACGAGTCGGGCTCGGTCTCGCTCATGACCATGCATACGGCCAAGGGTCTGGAGTACGACGCCGTGTTCGTCACCGGCGTCGAGGAAGACCTCATCCCGCACCGCATCTCGGCCGGCGAGCCCGGTGGACCGCAGGAGGAGCGTCGACTCTTCTACGTCGGCATCACGCGTGCCCGCAAGCGTCTGCACCTGTCCCTCGCGATGACGAGGGCGCAGTTCGGCGAGGTCACTGTGGCTATGCCCAGCCGCTTCCTGCAGGAGATCCCGGCGGGCCTGATCGACTGGCGACAGTCGCCGGGCGATGTGAACTCGCGCGGCGGCATGCAGTCGCGCGCACTGAACGCACGTCGCCAGGGCGGCTTCGGCGGTTCGGGCTCAGGAGACCGGTTCGCGGTGAAGTCGCTGCCGGGGCGCGACTCCCTGAAGCCGCTGTCGACAGCGATGGACAAGTTCCCCAACCGGGTCACGGCCAAGATGCGCGACAACGGAGACCTCGAACTCGCCGCCGGCGATCGCATCCGTCACGTCGACTTCGGCGAGGGGCGAGTGGACGCGGTGACGGGTGAGGGTGCGAAGCGCATCGCCCACGTGCGATTCGACTCGGCGGGACAGAAGAAGCTCCTCATCAAGGTCGCACCGATCGAGAAGATCTAGCCCGCCGCGGGTGTTTCCGCTTCGGCGAAACACCGGTCGGATTGCCGGTTAGGCTGGCTCATATGGCCCTCTTCTCCCGCCGCAAGAAGTCCGGTGACGATGCCGTCGCCCCCACCACCGAGGCCGTCGAGACCGACGCCGCGCAGAACGATACGCGCCCGACCGACGCGCCCACCGTCGAGGCGGAGCAGCCCGTCGCGGCACCGTCGATCGGCATCTCGGTGCAGGCTTTCCGGGGCGTCGGCGCGGAAGCCGGGCCCGAGGTCGCGCTGCCGAGCGCAGAGGGCGCGTCGACCACCGACGCGCAGCCGGTTGCGGCGCCCGCCGCACCACGGACCACGCCGCCTCCGACCGCTCAGCCGCAGGCGCCAGAGGAGCGGCGTCTGCCTCTCGCCTCCGCGATGCCGCCCGAGCAGACAGAGACCGTCGCCGGGATGAAGGACAACGTGCTGCTGCGCGAAGCCCTCACCGAGATCGAAGCGGGCGCGACCAACGACCAGCTTCTCGGCGTGATGCGTCAGGCGCTCCAGGGGCACCTGTACATCCGTGTGAACGGCGATGCGCGCGCACAGATCAGCGAGGGCAAGCCGCTCTCCGTCGCCGTCGTGCGCGACGCCGAAGACCGTCAGTACATGCTGGCGTTCAGCTCGGCCGGCGCGGTGCGCGATTCCGTGCAGCTCGAGGCGGACCCGTCGGGGACGTCGGCCGTCGCCCAGCCGGTCACCTCGGTGCTGCAGCAGGTCGTGTCCGGCGACTTCGCCGGACTCATCGTCGACAACGCTTCGGCGCCGCACCGTGTGGTGTTCCCGACCGAGCTTCTGCAGAAGACCCTCGAGCAGGCCGATGTCGACATGACCGTGAAGAGCATCCTCGCCGCCCCGCGCGAGCAGGATTCCGTCGTCAAGGTCGGCGAAGCCCTCGCCACGAAGCGGATGTGGGTGGCGGTCAACGACGGCTCCGGCGGTGGCCCCGTCGGTATCGCCGAGGCGCAGACCACCGACGGCCGCCGATTCCTGCAGCTGTTCTCGCACCCGCTCGAGGTCATCGCGCTGGGACGCGGCGACCGTCCGCTCCCGTTCGCGCCCGAGCAGCTGGCGAAGGTGCTCACCAGCCACACCGACATCGCCGGCGTGATCGTCGACTCGGCCGGCCCCTCGATCGTCGTCGAGCGGGATGCACTCACGCCGGTTCTCGTACTGGCGGTCGACCTCGGCGACTGATCCGACGCGACCGATGCGAACCCCGCGCGCCGTCGAGGCGCGCGGGGTTCCGTCTGTCCGGGCGGCGCTCTAGGGTCGGAGCATGGCCTCCGAACGCGTGACCCTGATCGTCGCCGACTCCGATGGCGAGCGTGAGGTCGCGCTCTCCAGCCCGAATCGAGTGGTGTGGCCCGACCTCGGCATCACCAAGGCGGAGCTGGCGGAGTACGTGCGGCTGGTGGCGGTGCCGTTCCTGGCTGCGAACGGCAACCGCCCGGTGTCGCTCGAGCGGTTCCGCGACGGCATCGGCCCCGCAGGCGGAGCGCGGGCCGAGGGCTTCTTCTCGAAGAACCCGCCCAAGGGGACCCCGGACTTCGTCGACGCCGTCGCGGTGACCTACAACAGTGGGCGTCAGCATCCGCAGATCGTCCTGAACCGGGCGAGCGCGATCGTGTGGGCCGTGCAGATGAACACGATCGTGTTCCACCCCTGGGCGTCGCTCGCCACCGATGCCGACAACCCGGTCGAGCTGCGCATCGACCTCGACCCGCAGCCCGGCACCGACTTCGCGGATGCCGTGAGGGCCGCCCACGCGTTGCGCGAGGTGCTGCGCGAGGCCGGGTTGGACGCGCTCGCCAAGACCAGCGGCAACAGAGGCCTGCACGTGTTCGCGCCGATCGAGCCGACGCACGAGTTCCTGGACGTGCGGCATGCCGTGATCGCCGCCGGCCGCGAGCTGGAGCGGCGGATGCCGGATCAGGTCACGACGAACTGGTGGAAGGAAGAGCGCGGCGAGCGCATCTTCGTCGACTTCAACCAAGCCAACCGCGACCGTACGATGGCCGGCGCCTACAGCCCTCGCGCGCTTCCCGGCGCGACCGTCTCGACACCCGTGGCGTGGGACGAGCTCGACGGCCTCGACCCGACCGCGTTCACGGTGCGCAACATCCCGAAGCGCCTGCAGGAGGTCGGCGATCCGTGGGCCGCGATGCAGGACGCACCGGGACGCATCGACACGCTGCTGGAGTGGTGGGAGCGCGACAGGGAGAACGGGCTCGGAGAGCTTCCCTTCCCGCCGGAGTTCCCCAAGATGCCGGGGGAGCCCCCACGCGTGCAGCCGAGCAAGAAGGTGGCGGCGAACTGGGACGACGACGGCGCGCCGGCGGAGAAGGACTGACGTCCCTCGGCCCAGGACAGCTCAGCTCAGGACATCCGCGAGGTCGTAGCCGGCGACGGTGTCCAGCTGCTCGTAGGTGCACGAGCGGGCATCGCGATCGGGGCGCCAGCGCTCGAACTGCACGGTGTGGCGGAAGCGGGCGCCCTCGAGCTGGTCGTAGCGCACCTCGAGCACCCGCTCGGGGCGCAGACGCACGAAGCTCACATCCTTCGATCCGCTGAACCGCGACCTCTCGCCCTCCGCGGTCACGGCGTCTCCTGCTTCGTCACGTTCGACCAGCGGGGCGAGCTCCTCGACGAGCTCCTGTCGGCGGGCGTCGCTCCACGCCGCCACTCCGCCGACCTGACGAAGCACTCCGTCGCCGCCGTACAGCCCGACCAGGAGCGAGCCGACTCCTGAACCGGACTTGTGGATGCGGTAGCCGAGCGCGACGACGTCGGCCGTGCGGGCGTGCTTGATCTTGAACAGGGTGCGCTTGCCCGGGGCGTAGGGCTGGTCGAGCGGCTTCGCGACGACGCCGTCGAGACCCGCGCCCTCGAACTCGGCGAGCCAGCGCACCGCCGCATCCCGATCACGGGTCGTGCGCGTGAGGTGCAGCGGATGCTCGACGCCCTCCATGAGAGTCTCGAGACGTGCCCTCCTGGTCTCGAAGGACTCGGCGAGCAGATCGTCTTCCCCTGAGGCGAGCAGGTCGAAGGCGACGAACATCGCAGGTGTCTCGACGGAGAGCTTCGCGATGCGTGAAGCCGCGGGGTGGATGCGCTGGCTCAGCGCCTCCCAATCCAGTCGCTGCGATCCGTGGGCCCCGGTGGCGACCACGATCTCGCCGTCGAGCAGGCAGGGTCCAGGAAGAAGATCGGGGATCGCCTCGACCAGTTCGGGGAAGTAGCGGGTCAGGGGCTTCGCGCCGCGCGACCCGATCTCCACCGTCTCGCCGTCCCAGGCGATGAGCCCGCGGAATCCGTCCCACTTCGGCTCGTACAGCAGGCCGCCGGGGGTCTTCGCCGGGTCGGGTACCGCCGGCACCGCCTTGGCGAGCATCGGAGCCGGGATCTCGTAGCGCATGGTCCCATCCTGGCCGCAGGCGATCCGCGGCGGAAGGGGAGGGATCAGCCGAAGAGGTCGGCGAGGGTTGCAGGTTCACCGGCATCCCGCAGAGCTGTGCGGGCAGCGTGCCAACCGGCCATGCCGTTCACGGACGGACCCGGAGGTGTCGCGGCTGATGCCAGATACACACCGTGCATCGGTGTGCGCCAGGGGGCGGGGGAGAGGGTCGGGCGCCGCAGTGCCTGGCGCATGTCGAACACTCCGCCGGAGATGTCGCCACCGATCTCCGTGGGGTTGACCGCTTCGCGCGACGATGCCGGCACCGCGTGGTGCGCGAGGATGAGGTCGCGGAAGCCCGGTGCGAAGCGCTCGACCTGCGCGGTGATCGACTCGGTCGGGTCGAGGTCCGATCCCGGCGGCACGTGGATGTAGGCCCAGAGCACCGCCTTGCCCGCGGGAGCGCGGGAATCGTCGAGGATCGAGGGCTGCACGGCGAGCACATAGGGCCGTGCGCTCACTCGTCCGGCGGCGACGGCGTTCTCGCTCGCCCAGACCTCGGCGCGCGTGCCGCCCAGATGCAGGGTCGGCGCGTGGGCGACGTCGGGGTTCGCCCACGGGACCGGTCCGTCGAGGGCGAAGTCGACCTTCGCGGCTCCCGGCCCGTACCGGTACGAACGGAGCGCGCGGGCGTAACCCGCAGGAACGTCGGGGTGCGTGAGCGCGAGCCGCGGTGAGGTGTTCAGCAGCAGCAGGTCCCCGCGACGAGGATCGCCCCAGTCCAGAGTCCCCAGGTCGGAGACAGGCGTGCCGGCCTCGACCGTGCCGCCGTGCTGCTCGAGGTCGGCGACCATCGCGTCGGCGATGCGCTGCGATCCGCCCCGCGGATACGGCCAGCCGCCCGCGTGCCCGAGTGCGGCGAGCAGCAGGCCGGCGGCGGCGCCCGCCAACGAGGGCAGGGCGGAGTTCGCGTGGGCGACGACCCCCGAGAGCAGAGCCGCAGCCTCTTCGGTGCGGAAGGCGCGAGCGGCCAGGGGGGTTCCCTGGTCCAGCATGCGGATCGCGAAGCGGGCGGCGGTCACCGGGTCGTGGGGGAGGCGAAGCAGCTGATTGCCGGTGAAGTCGACGACGCCGTCGATGTGCGTGCTGAGCGGACGCAAGCGCGAGGTCCAGGCGGAGCCGTCGACTCCGAGCGCGGCCGCCGTGCGCTCGATGTCGCGCCAGGCGATCGCCGCGCGTCCGTCGTCGAGCGGGTGGGCGTACGAGGCCTCGGGTCGGATCCACTCGATGCGCCGGTCGAGGCCGAACGCCTGGAAGAACGGGGAGGCGAGGGCGGCCGGGTGCACGGCGGAGCAGACGTCGTGCCGGAACCCCGGAAGAGTGGATTCGCTGGTGCGCACGCCGCCGCCGATCGTGTCGGCGCCCTCGAGCACTCGCACCCGGTAGCCGGCGCGGGCGAGCGTGACGGCTGCGGCGAGCCCGTTCGGGCCGGAGCCGATGATCGTCGCCTGGGCCATGACGTCAGTTTGGCACGTATACGAGCGGAAAACGGTCGAACGCACCCCTCTGGGCGTGCGATCCTGGAACTGATGAAAGAAGCACAGGGGCCGACCCCCGCAGGCACCTCCCGTCCATACCGTTCCCTCCAGGAAGCGTTGCGCGCGCATCGCATCGATCCGTCCAACCACGCGTTCATCACCGCCATCGTCGAAGAGATCGGGATCAGCTCGTTCATCGACCGCGGTCGCTACATCGAGGCGATCCGCCGTGGCGAGGGCGCTCCGCTCCACATCGGGCGCACCTACACGAACGGCTTCACCGAAGACGAGCGTCTCGTCGTCGGATCCGCCCCGTTGCGACTGCAGCCGAGCGAGGGGCGCGCACCGTACTTCTACGTCAGCCACCCGAGCGAGTTCATCCCGCTGACGCCGCCGCGTGCGGCGAAGCGCACGACGACTCCTCGTGTCTCCGCGCCCCGCGCCGAGAAGGCCCCGAAGCCCGTGGAGGAGCGCGACTACGGCGTGTGCGACGTGTGCTTCATGGTGAAGACGCCGTCCGGCGGCTGCGGCTGCGACTGAGCGTGAGCACCGCTGCGGGATCAGCGCTCGACCGACCGCTGATCCGCCTCGCCGACCTCACGGGACCCGATGCGATCGAGGTCGGCGCGACCGTGCGCGCCTATCTGCAGCAGACCGAGCTCGAGAAGAGCCTGCAGGAGCACGGGGCCGCCCCCGATCCCGTGCCGCCGCTGCCCGAACGCTACCTGCGCGAGGTCGAAGACCCTGCGGCGGCGTACGCCGCGCACCGGGTGCGTGTGGCGCTGCTGGGCGCACGCGTCGTCGGCGTCGTGGTCCTCTCGGTGCGCGACGAGGTGGCGGAGGTCAAGCGCCTGTGGGCGGAGCCTGCGGCGCGCGGTCGCGGGGTGGGTTCGGCGCTGCTGGACGCCGCCCTCGACGATGCGGCCGTTCTCGGTGCCGTGCAGGTGCGGCTGTCGGTGTGGGACTGGCGTGATGGTCCCGTGCGTCTGTATGAATCGCGGGGATTCGAGCGGGTGCCCTCGTGGGACGAGCGCGAGCGGCTCGTGTGCATGGTGCGCGCGGTCTGAGCCGACCGCATCACGCCGAGTGCTGAGACAGACGGTAGCGGCCGGGGGTCATCCCCACGAGCGGTGTGAACTGCTGGATGAACTGGCTGGTCGTCGCCCACCCGCAGGCCGCGGCCGTCTCGGTCACCGAGGTGCCGTCGGCGAGCAGGACGAGCGCACGATGCACGCGCAGCTGGAGACGCCACTGCCTGTATCCCATGCCGGTCTCCCGAGGGAACAGGCGGCTCAGGGTTCGCTCGGTGGTTCCGGTGCGCATGCCGAGCTCGCCGAGGCTCACGGGCGTGGCGAGGTCGTCCTCGACGATGCGGGCCGCCCGACGCAGACGCGGGTCGTGCGGTTCCGGCAGATGCAGCGGCTGCTCGGGGGCGGTGATCGCCTCGTCGACGATGACCCGGCGTAGGTGCTCCAGCGCGCCCGCGCTGCGGGGGCGGTCGGATGTCATCGCCAGGACTGCCTCTCGTGCGAGCGGCGTCGCGACGAGGACGGCGGGGGTGGTCGGCAGCCGCGCGGCGAGCTCCGCGGTCAGGTGGACGATGCGCATGTCGGTGCGTCCGTGCGCGCGATGACGGTGCTCCGCGCCGGCGGGCACCCACGCCATGCGCGTCGATGGCGCGATCCAGGCCCCGTCGTCGGTGAGCAGTGAGAGCACTCCCGAAGCCGCATGCACCAGGTGCCCGAGCGGATGGGCATGGCGCGGTGAGGTCTCGGCGTGCGCGAAGCGGTAGGCGCCCTCCATCGGCAGAGTGGCGAGGGCGTCGAAGTCGACCAGGCTCAGATCGACGATCCGAGCGGATTGGCGTGTATTCGACATCGCGTTGCAGTTTACGTGTTTTCTGATGCGGTGCCCGGGTGCTGGACTCGAAGCATGACCACGATGCACGAGCCGCTCGACACCACCCCGACCCCGCTGACCACGCCGTCGGCTCGTCACGGCGGCGTCCTGTTCGGGGTCTACGTGGGCGTCGGGCTGCTGTTGATCGCGCTGAATCTCCGGATGGGCGTCGCCTCGGTCGGCCCGGTGCTCCCGGCGATCGAGCGCGACCTCGGCATCCCCTCCGCGGCGGCAGGTCTGCTGACGACGATCCCCGTGTTCGCCTTCGGTGCCTTCGCCTTCCTCACCCCCACGCTGACCCGCCGGATCGGGCTGCATCGGCTGCTCGCGCTGACGATGGTCGTCGTGGCGGTCGGCATCGGCACCCGCCTCCTCGACTCTCCGGTGGCGCTCTTCGGCGGCACGGTGCTGGTCGGCGCGGGTATCGCGGTCGCGAACGTCTGCATGCCCGCGGTGATCAAGCAGGACTTCGCGCACCGTCTCGGTCTGATGATGGGGCTGTACTCCACGGCGCTGTTCGTGGGCGCTGCCGCGGCCGCCGCCTTCACGGTGCCGCTCATGACCGCGCTCGACGGGTCATGGCGTGGCGCGCTGGCGTTCTGGGCCGTTCCCGCGGTCCTCGCGCTGCTGGTCTGGCTGCCCCGGGCGGTGCGCGGGTCCGCGAGCGTGGCCGGAACGCCCGGCGACGCGATCGCGGAGCCGCGGGACGAGCCGCGGATGTCGGTGCTGCTGCGCGACCCGGTCGCGTGGGCGGTCACGGTCTTCATGGGGTTGCAGAGTCTGAGCTACTACGCCGCGCTGACGTGGATCCCGACGATGCTGCAGGACGCCGGAGTACCGCTGGCCGATGCCGGTCTGCTGCTGTCGTACTCGAGTTTCCCCGGAGTCGCGGCAGCGCTCCTCGCGCCGATGATGCTGAGACGTATCCGGCCGACGTGGCTGCCCGTCCTGCTCTCGACGCTGCTGTGCGCAGCGGGGCTGATCGGCCTCCTCGTCGTGCCGGGAGGAGCCGCGCCCTGGGTGTGGATGACGCTGCTCGGGCTCGGTCAGGGCGCCGCCATCACGCTGTCGCTGACCTACATCGTGCTGCGGGCTCCCGACGCGGCGCACACGGCGCACCTGTCGACCATGGCCCAGGGGATCGGCTACCTGCTCGCCGGTTTCGGCCCGATCGGACTCGGCATCCTGCATGCCGCCGTCGGCGGATGGGCGCTGCCGGTCGCGGCGCTGGTCCTCCTGCTCGGTGTGCAGACCGTTGCCGGGGCAGCGGCGAGCAGAGAACGCCACGTGCGCGCCGGCGGCCGGTGAGTCGACCCCGGCGAACAGCGGCTCAGACGAACGCGCTCATCCCTGTGATGTCGCGCCCGAGCAGCAGCGCCTGCACGCTCTCGGTCCCCTCGTAGGTGTGGATGGCCTCGATGTCGGCCATGTGCTGCATCACGCCGTTCTCGAGGAGGATGCCGTTGCCGCCGAGCATGTCGCGGGCGGTCGAGGCGATCCGGCGCGCGGCTCGCGTGTTGTGGAACTTCGCCAGCGATGCCTGGGTCGGGCGCAGCTCGCCGGCCGTCTCGAGGTCGGCCATGCGCCGGCAGTACAGCTGCATGGCGGTGAGGTCCTCGAGCATGTGGGTGAGGCGCTCCTGGACCATCTGGAACTTGGCGAGCGGCTTTCCGAACTGCACCCGCTGGGTCGCATACGCCAGCGCCGCCTCGTAGCAGGCGGTCGCGTGTCCGAGCGCCGACCACGCGACGCCCGAGCGGGTCGCGTACAGCACGATGGAGGCATCCTTGAAGCTCTTCGTCCCCGGCAGCACGGCGTCGAGCGGGACCCGCACGTCGTCGAGCACGATGTGCGCCTGGTGGATCGCGCGCAGCGAGGCCTTGCCGCGGATCACGTTGCCGGTGTAGCCGGGGGTGTCCTGTTCCACGAGGAAGCACCGCACGGCGCCGTGCTCCTCGGCGCCCTCGTCGTCGACGCGCGCCCAGACGAACGTGATGCCGCCGGAGGCGCCGTTCCCGATCCACTTCTTCGTCCCGCGGATGACCCATTCGTCGCCGTCGCGGCGGGCCACGGTCTCCAGCGAGACCGAGTCCGAGCCGTGGTCGGGCTCGGTGAGGGCGAACGACCCGAGCACCGAGCCGTCGGCGACACGAGTGAGCCATTTCTCCTGCTGGGCGGGGGAACCGAACAGTGCCAGCGTGCGCAGCGCGAGTCCGCCCTGCACCGCGAGGATCGTGCCCAGCGATCCGTCGCCGCGGGAGATCTCCATGTTCACCAGGCCCGCGGCTAGCGGGGACAGGCTCGTGAGTGCGGGGTGCTGGACGCCGTCGACGACGAGATCCATCTCGCCCATTCGCCGGGCAGCCTCGAGCGGATACTCCGCACGGTCCCAGGCATCCGCCATCTGCGGGGCGACCTCGTCGATGTAGGCCTTGGCACGGTCCCACGCCGCACGGTCGGCAGCGGGGATGTCGGAGAAGACCGCGTAGTAGTCGCTGTCCTGACGTCCGGTGATGTCGTACGACGAGACGCGCTCGCCGGGGAAGGGGGAGGCTGCAGTGCTCATGGGGCTCCTTCGTGGCACCAAGTATCGTACTCCTCGATACTCGGTTCCACGACCCTCGCGAGACTAGTCGAGCTGGGACTGCAGCCGGCGACCGACTTCGGCGATCGGCATGGAGCGGGGGAACACCGCCACGACCATGTCGTCCGGGGCGGCCACGGCATCGTCGCCGGCGACGCCGTAGCGACGACGCACATCGGCCAGCGCCGTCTGCAGTGTCGCCAGCGGCACCTTCTTGCGGCCGCGCAGCAGCTGGCGCAGCACGTGGTTGTGCACCGCCGTCACGAGGGCGGCGAAGCCGACCGCATCCAGCGGGTCGACACCGGGGAGCGCGCCGCGCAGATAGTCGTCGAACAGGCGCTCATAGCGGAATACCGTGATGATCTCGCGTTCGCGCAGCACGGGCACCTGACGCACGATCTGGTAGCGGCGCCTGGCGAGTTCCGGATCGTGCGCGAAGTGGGCGAAGACCGACTCGGAGGCTGCGCACACCGCACCCCACGGATCGTCGTGTCCCTCGTCGAGGAACTCCCTGAGCTGTTCCAGGAGCACCTCGTGATCGGCGAAGACCACGTCCTCCTTGCCGCCGAACTGGCGGAAGAACGTCGAGCGGGAGACACCGGCGGCCTTGGCGATCTGCTCCACCGACGTCTGGTCGAACCCCTGAGCGCTGAAGAGTTCGAGCGCCGCGGCGACGACGCCGGTGCGCAGTTCTGCGGATTCGTGCATGGCGAAAGCCTAGACCTCGCCGGGCGGAGACGCCGAGGCGCCGACGTCATACTGAGGAGCGTGAGAGATGACGGGATCCCGGCCGGCTGGTTCGACACGCGGCGGCGCGGCACGCGGCGCTGGTGGGACGGCACACGATGGACCCCCCACATCACCGTGCACGGGCGGCGGACGACTCTGGCCGAGGACAGTGCGGCGGTGCGCAGACAGCTGCTCGTGAGCGAGCTCGTGCTCGCGGCGGTGCTGGTCGGGGCGATACTCATCGCCCTGTGGGGCTCTCTGCCGGTGCTCGTGGTGCGCCCCGCGATCGTCGCCTCCGGCGCCGCTCTGGTGGTGCTGCCGTTCCTGATCACCCGGCAGCTGCGTCGGGCCGCGCTTCCGGCGCGACGAGCAGGGGTGCCCACCCAGCGCTGAGAGCCGGGGCCGCAGGAGCGCCCAGGCCGAGGTAGTAGGCTGGGGGACTGGTCGATGTCTCGACATCGAGAGAATTACCAGACAGCAGCCCAGTGAAGGAACCACAGTGGATCTGTACGAGTACCAGGCACGAGACGTTTTCGAAAAGTACGGAGTGCCGGTCCTCGCCGGCATCGTCGCGGACACCCCTGAAGAGGTGAGGGCGGCTGCCGAGAAGATCGGCGGAGTGGTCGTCGTCAAGGCTCAGGTCAAGACCGGCGGCCGTGGAAAGGCGGGCGGCGTCAAGGTCGCCAAGACGCCCGACGAGGCGTATGAGGCAGCGAAGGCCATCCTCGGCCTCGACATCAAGGGTCATGTCGTCAAGCGCGTCATGGTCGCGCAGGGCGCGCGCATCGCCGAGGAGTTCTACTTCTCCGTGCTGCTCGACCGCGCCAACCGCTCCTACCTGAGCCTCTGCTCGGTCGAGGGTGGCATGGAGATCGAAGAGCTCGCCGTCGAGCGCCCTGAAGCGCTCGCGCGCGTCGAGGTCAACCCGCTCACCGGCATCGACAAGGCGAAGGCCGTCGAGATCGCCCGCGCGGCGAACTTCCCGGAAGACCTCGTCGAGAAGGTCTCCGACGTCTTCGTGAAGCTCTTCGACGTCTACAAGGGCGAGGACGCGACGCTCGTCGAGGTCAACCCGCTGGTCCGCACCGAAGAGGGCGACATCATCGCGCTCGACGGCAAGGTCACGCTCGACGACAACGCCTCCGAGATCCGCCACCCCGAGCACGAGGCGCTCGAGGACAAGGACGCCGCAGACCCGCTCGAGGCCAAGGCCAAGGAGTCGGGCCTCAACTACGTGAAGCTCGACGGCGAGGTCGGCATCATCGGCAACGGCGCAGGACTGGTCATGTCCACGCTCGACGTGGTCGCCTACGCGGGCGAGAACCACAACGGTGTGAAGCCGGCCAACTTCCTCGACATCGGCGGCGGCGCTTCGGCTGAGGTCATGGCCGCCGGCCTCGACGTCATCCTCGGCGACCCGCAGGTCAAGAGCGTGTTCGTCAACGTCTTCGGCGGCATCACGGCGTGCGACGCCGTCGCCAACGGCATCAAGGGTGCCCTCGAGACGCTGGGCGCCACGGCCTCCAAGCCGCTCGTCGTGCGCCTCGACGGCAACCGCGTCGACGAGGGTCGTGCGATCCTCGCCGAGTACGCGCACCCGCTCGTGACCCTGGCCGCCACCATGGACGAGGGCGCCGACAAGGCCGCCGAGCTCGCCAACGCCTGAGACTGAAGGACGAGAAGAATGTCGATTTACCTCAACAAGGACTCCAAGGTCATCGTCCAGGGCATCACCGGCGGCGAGGGCACCAAGCACACCGCACTGATGCTCAAGGCCGGCACCCAGGTCGTCGGTGGCGTGAACGCCCGCAAGGCCGGCACCACGGTCTCGCACACCGACAAGGACGGCAACGCCGTCGAGCTGCCCGTCTTCGGCTCGGTCGCCGAGGCCATGAAGGAGACCGGCGCCGACGTGTCGATCGCCTTCGTGCCCGGCGCCTTCACGAAGGACGCGATGATCGAGGCCATCGATGCCGAGATCCCGCTGCTCGTCGTGATCACCGAGGGCGTTCCCGTCGGCGACTCGGCCGAGGCCTGGGCCTACGCCCAGAGCAAGGGCAACAAGACCCGCATCATCGGCCCGAACTGCCCCGGCATCATCACGCCGGGCGAGGCGCTCGTGGGCATCACGCCGGCGAACATCACGGGCAAGGGACCGATCGGCCTCGTGTCGAAGTCGGGCACCCTGACCTACCAGATGATGTTCGAGCTGCGCGACCTGGGCTTCTCCACCGCCATCGGCATCGGCGGCGACCCGGTCATCGGCACCACGCACATCGACGCGCTCGCCGCGTTCGAGGCCGACCCGGAGACCAAGGCGATCGTGATGATCGGCGAGATCGGCGGCGACGCCGAGGAGCGTGCGGCCGACTACATCAAGGCGAACGTCACCAAGCCGGTCGTCGGCTACGTCGCGGGCTTCACCGCTCCCGAGGGCAAGACCATGGGTCACGCCGGTGCGATCGTGTCCGGTTCCGCCGGTACCGCTCAGGCGAAGAAGGAGGCCCTCGAGGCCGCCGGCGTCAAGGTCGGCAAGACGCCGTCCGAGACGGCAGACCTGATGCGCGCGATCATCGAAGCGCTCTGATCTGAGCTACGCTTGATCTGAAGGCCCCGGACTCCACTCCGGGGCCTTCTTTCATGCCCGTCCGTGCCCGTTCGGTCGGCTGCTCGACGGCGGGCAGCGCCCCGGCTCAGCTCCGCGGCGCCACGGCATTCAGGAGGCGATCGAGCGCCGCGTGCGCATCCGTTCGCGCGTCGTCGTCGTCCGGGCGGGCGACGAGCCAGAGGGCCAGTTCGTTCATCGCCCCGGACAGCGCCGCGGTGAGCGGGCCCAGGAGGGCGGGGGAGACGCCGGCCTCGCGCAGGCCGGTGCGCAGCTCCTGCTCCGGTCCCTCTCCGTCGAGTCGGCGCCACTCCTCCCAGCCCAGAACGGCAGGACCGTCGATGAGCAGCACGCGCGACGCCGCTCCCCGGGTGATGGCGTCGAGGAACGCGTGGCTGCCGTCGCGGAGCGCGGTGTCCGGGGTGCTTTCCGAGGTGGCTGTGACGATCGCATCGGCGACGATCCGCTGCTGCTCCGCGGCGACGGCGGCGAACAGCAGCGGCTTCGACGTGTAGTGGTGATAGACGGCTCCACGGGTCACCGCAGATGCGCGGGCGATCTCGTCGACGGACGCTGCCCCGTATCCCTGCGCGGCGAAGTGGGACGCGGCGGTCTCGAGAATGCGTCGTGCAGTCTCGGCGGCGTCGGCCGCGGATGCTCGGGCCATGGTCTTCCTTTACATGCAGGTTGTATGTATCCTAGTCCCGCCAGATACAAACACAGTGTACGTAAGAGGGGCAGTCATGCAGATCACGAGCTTCTATCCGGTGCTGATGGTGGACGATGTCGCCACCGCCGCGCGCTTCTATCGCGAGGAGCTCGGCTTCGAGGTGGTGTTCGAGGCTGACTGGTACGTGAGCCTGCGCATCGACGGTGGTGAGCTCGCGATCCTCGACCGGGCGCACGAGACGATTCCGGAGGGCTTCCGCGAGCCCGTGCGCGGTCTGCTGCTGAACGTCGAGGTCCCGGATGCGGCTTCCGAACATGCGCGACTGGTGGGGGAGCAGGGTCTTCCTGAGCGACTGCCCCTTCGAGACGAGGCCTTCGGGCAGCGACACTTCATCATCGAGGCGCCTGGCGGCGTGTTGATCGACGTGATCGAGCCGATCGAGCCATCGCCGGAGTTCGCGGCCGCCTACGCCTGAGCCTCGAGAGGTAGCCGTCTTCGTCAGATGCATGACTTCTCGACGGATGCATGACTGCTCGGGGCGTGTGCTCCTGCATCCGGCGGATGCTCATGCATGTGACGGCCGCGGCGGATGCAGGCACGAGAGAGGGGCGGGTGCCGCAGCACCCGCCCCTCTCGTGATCTCGGATCGGTGTCAGATCCCGACGCCGAAGAGGGCCTCGATCGGACCTCGGGCGAAGAAGATCAGGAAGCCGGCGCCCACGACCCACAGCAGCGGGCTGATGGTCTTGGCCTTGCCGGAGAACGCGTGGATGAGCACCCAGCTGACGAAGCCCGCACCGATGCCGTTCGCGATCGAGTAGGTCAGAGGCATGACCGAGACGGTGAGGAACACCGGCAGCAGCACGCGGAAGTCGCTGAAGTCGATGTAGCGGATCTGCGCCATCATCATCGCACCGACGATGATCAGCGCTGCGGCGGCGATCTCGGTGGGGACGATCGAGGTCAACGGGGTCAGGAACATCGCGATCAGGAACACCACGCCGGTGACGACGTTCGCGAGACCCGTGCGGGCGCCCTCGCCGATGCCGGCACCCGACTCGATGAAGACCGTGCTCGAGGACGAGGAGGTCGCACCACCGGCGATCGCACCGACGCCCTCGACCACCAGCGCCGACTTGATGCGCGGGAAGTCCCCGTTGTCGTCGGCGAGGTTCGCCTCCTTCGCGAGGCCCGTCATGGTGCCCATCGCGTCGAAGAAGTTCGTGAACAGCAGTGTGAAGACGATCATCACGATCGCGACGAGGCTGACCTTGCTGAGGTCGAAGCTGAAGTCGACGGCGCCGATCAGGCTGAGGTCGGGAACGCCGACGGGAGAGCCGCTGAGCGCAGGTACCGTGAGGCCCCAGCCGCCGGGGTTCACCACGTTGCCCTCGTCGTCGAAGCCGCGGGCGCCGATGTGCCAGATCGCCTCGACGATGACCGCGAGCACGGTGCCGCCGATGAGGCCGATCAGCATGCCGCCCTTGATCTTGAGAGCGACGAGGATGCCGGTGAGCAGCAGCGTGATCACGAACAGCAGGGTCGGCACGGTCGCGACCGAGCCGTTCACGCCGAGGCCGACCGGGGGAGACGAGGCGCCGGTCGCGGTGACGAAGCCCGAGTTGACGAAGCCGATGAAGGCGATGAACAGGCCGATGCCGACCGTGATGGCGATCTTCAGCTGGAAGGGGACGGCGTCGAAGATCGCCTTGCGCAGCCCGGTGGCGGCGAGCAGCACGATGACGACACCGTTGATCATGACGAGTGCCATGGCCTCGGGCCAGGTCACCTGACCGACGACCGAGAACGCGACGAAGGCGTTGATGCCGAGTCCTGCGGCGAAGCCGAACGGCAGGCGCGTGACGAGCCCGAACAGGATCGTCATCACGCCGGCGGTCAGGGCGGTGGCGGCGCCCACGGCGTTGAAGCTGAGCATGTCTCCGGCGACATCGGGCTTGCCGGAGAGGATGATCGGGTTGAGGATCACGATGTAGGCCATCGTGACGAACGTCACCAGACCCCCTCGGATCTCGGTGCCGATCGTGGATCCGCGCTTGCTGATCTCGAAGAAGCGGTCCAGGGAGTTCTTGGGCTCGGTGGATGCCGGGGCGGGCGGGGCAGTTGTCATCGGGAAACCTCCGGAGAAACGCTATCGTGTCGCCGACCTCACGCGCGCCCCCGGGGCTTCGTCGGCAACTCGTCGTAGTCTCGAAACGCTATGCAACGCCTCCTCGTCGCGCTCCTCGCCGCCTTCGACGCCGCCATCGCCGCGGCGGTCGGTCTCGTCGTGCTGCTCGCGCCGCTGACGCTGCTGTGGACGCTCGCCTTCGGCATCACAGCCGACTGGGGCGCGCTCTGGCCGCTCACCGGGACGCTCTGGGAGTTCGGCCATGGGGTGCCTCTGGCGGTCACCATCCCGGACGAGCTCCTCGTCGCTCTCGCGATCCCGTCGGAGGCGGCCTCGTTCGCGGTGTCGATCACTCCGCTGGCGTTCCTGCTCTTCACGCTGCTCTTCGCCGCGCGCTCGGGGTCCAGGGCCGCGTCGGCCGGGGCCTGGCTGCTCGGATCGTTGTCGGGCACGGTGGTGTTCGCCGCGATCTCCACGGGCGTCGCGCTGACGGCGCGGCTGGAGGCCGTGCAGACCCCGCTCCTCCTCGCGATCGTCCTCCCTGCCGCCGTCTACCTCGTCGGTACGCTCTGCGGTGCCGTCCGCGTCGCATGGGAGGAGGGCGACGGCGGCATCCTCGACCGTCTCCACGACCGCATCGACGCCCGCGAGGACTGGGCGCCCGTGCCCGTCGCGATCGTGCGCGGCACGGCCTTCGCGCTGGTCGGCGTCGTCGGCGCGGCAGCCCTGGCACTCGCCGTGATGACGCTGTTCCGCGGCGGCGAGGTCGTCGCCCTGTTCCAGTCCGCCCGCGTCGATGCGCTCGGTGCGACCGTGATGACCCTGGCGCAGCTCGTCTACCTTCCGACCCTCATCGTGTGGGCCGCATCCTGGCTCGCCGGTCCCGGCTTCGCCGTCGGAGCAGGAACCGCGGTGTCGCCCGCGGGCACGCAACTGGGCCTCGTGCCCGGCATCCCCGTGTTCGGGCTGCTGCCCGAGAACAGCTCGATGTGGATGCTGATCGTCGTGCTCGTCCCGATCGCCGCCGGGGCGTTCGCAGGCTGGGCCGTTCGTTCCCGTCTCGTCTGGGAGGGCACGCCGCTGGGCATGATGCAGCGCGCCGCGATCGCGGTGGGGATCGCCGGCGTGAGCGCGGGAGTCTTCGGTCTCGCGGCCGTGCTGGCGAGCGGTTCGATGGGTCCGGGTCGACTGGCGGAGGTCGGCCCCTCGGCGCCGGCGTTCATGCTCGCGCTGGGTCTGGAGGTCCTCGTGGGAGCGGCGATCCTGCTGCTCTCCCCGCGCCATCGCGATGAGTTGGCCGAGGAGCGCACCGACCGCTGGATCGCCGAGATGACGGAGCTCGACCCGAGCCTCACGTCGGCCGGTGCACCCGCGGCCGGCGCGGTGCCGGGGATCCCCTTCTCCAACACGCAGACCTTCGACGACACGGCAACCCTGGACGATCTCCGCGGCTTCACACCGCCTCGAGTCGACCGCGACTGACACCCGCCGCGTATGTGCGGACGTCGGGCGGAACAGGTCGTCCCACCCCGGTAGACTGGGCGCGTGCTCACGGTCGCCGTTCTCATCTCGGGCACCGGCTCGAATCTTCGCGCCCTCCTCGAGGCCGCTCGTCATCCCGATTTCCCCGCCAGGGTGATCGTCGTCGGAGCCGACCGCGAAGCCGACGGGCTCGCTCACGCCGAGGAGTTCGGCATCCCCAGTTTCACGGTGCCGTGGCACGAGCACGACAGCCGCGAGGCGTGGGGCGAAGAGCTCGCGCGCCAGCTCGCCGTCTGGAACCCGGACCTCGTGGTCCTCAGCGGACTCATGCGTCTGCTGCCGCCGTCACTCGTCGCGCAGTACTCGCCGCGCCTCATCAACACCCATCCCGCATTCCTGCCCGAGTTCCCCGGTGCGCACGGCGTCCGCGATGCGCTCGCCTCCGGTGCGGCCGAGACCGGCGCCAGCGTCATCGTCGTCGACGACGGTGTCGACACCGGCCCGATCCTGGCCCAGGAACGAGTCCCGATCCTCGACGGCGACACCGAGCACAGCCTGCACGAGCGGATCAAGCCCGTCGAGCGCCGTCTGCTCATCGACGTCGTCCGCGCGATCGCCGACGGTGATCTCGCCCTCAGCCCTTCTTCCTGACCCCTCCACCCGACGCCCCCGCACGAAGGAGCCATCATGGCCGGCCCCCGCCACGACCCCACGCTCTACCGCGACCGCGACACCGTGCCGATCCGGCGCGCGCTCGTCTCGGTGAGCGACAAGACCGACCTGCTCGTCCTGGCCGCGGCTCTGGCCGATGCGGGTGTCGAGATCGTCTCGACCGGTTCGACGGCGTCGACCATCCGCGATGCGGGCTTCCCTGTCACAGACGTGGCCGCCGTCACGGGCGTCGCCGAGATGCTCGACGGACGCGTCAAGACGCTGCACCCCAAGATCCACGGCGGCCTTCTCGCCGACCTGCGCCTCGAGGACCATGAGCGCCAGCTCGCCGAGCTCGACATCACCCCCTTCGAACTGGTCGTCGTCAACCTCTACCCCTTCGTCGAGACCGTCGCCTCGGGCGCCGTCGGCGACGACGTGGTCGAGCAGATCGACATCGGCGGACCCGCGATGGTGCGTGCCGCGGCGAAGAACCACGCCAACGTGGCGATCGTCGTCTCGCCGCAGTCGTACCCCGGGATCATCGCAGCGCTCGCCCAGGGCGGCACCTCGGTCTCCCAGCGCCGCGAGCTCGCCGCCCGTGCCTTCGCGCACACGGCGGCCTACGACACGGCGGTCGCCTCCTGGTTCGCCGAGGGCACGCTGCAGGACGACGGCGACCTCCCGACCCATCTCACGATCCAGGCCGAGCGCCTCGCCACTCTCCGCTACGGCGAGAACTCGCACCAGCGCGGCGCGATCTACACGCGCGCCGGCGGCCACGGCATCGCTCAGGCCAGGCAGCTGCAGGGCAAGGAGATGTCGTACAACAACTACGTCGACGCGGATGCCGCCCTGCGCGCCGCGTACGACATGATCAAGCCCGCCGTCGCGATCATCAAGCACGCCAACCCGTGCGGCATCGCGACCACCGCGCCGAACGCCCTCGACCCGATCGCCAGCGCCCACCTGCGCGCCCACGAGTGCGACCCGGTCTCGGCCTACGGCGGCGTGATCGCGGCGAACGGCACGGTGACGCTCAAGATGGCAGAGAACCTCAAGGACATCTTCACGGAGGTCATCGTCGCGCCGTCGTTCGAGCCGGCCGCGCTCGAGGTGTTCAAGGCGAAGAAGAACCTGCGTCTGCTGCAGCTGCCCGAGGACTGGCAGCAGGAGCGCATGGATGTGCGCCTCGTCTCCGGCGGACTGCTGCTGCAGGATGCCGACCGCTTCCCGGACGACATCGTCTCGGTCGCGAAGAACTGGGAGCTCGTCTCGGGAGAGCGTCCGAGCGACGAGGAGATGGAGAACCTCATCTTCGCCTGGAAGGCGTGCCGCGCGGTCAAGTCGAACGCGATCGTGCTCGCGAAGGACAACGCCACGGTGGGTGTCGGCATGGGCCAGGTCAACCGCGTCGACTCGTGCCGCCTCGCGGTCGAGCGTGCGGGGGAGCGCGCCGCCGGATCGGTTGCGTCGTCCGATGCCTTCTTCCCGTTCGCGGATGGGGCCCAGGTGCTGATCGACGCCGGAGTCACGGCGATCGTGCAGCCGGGTGGCTCGGTGCGCGACGAGGAGGTCGTGGACGCTGCGCGCAAGGCCGGCGTGACGATGTTCTTCACCGGGGAGCGTCACTTCTTCCACTGAGCGCTCGCCGTCATCGGGAACGCGTTCCCGTCGCACGCCCGCGTGGCACCTATATACTGGGGGCTCACTGGGGCGATGGGGCGACAGTATGGAAGCACAGGCGCGTGCGACGTCGAACGAAGGCATGTCGGCTGTGCCGTGGCTGAGACCGACGTCCTATTGGATGCCGGCGCACTTCGTGGATTCGGCCTGGGTCACGCACGGTGCGTTCGCCGCCTGGCTCATCGACGTGCTGCGCCCGCGAGACGTGGTGGAACTGGGCACGCACAACGGCTTCTCGTGCTTCGCTTTCGCCGAGGCCGCGAAGAGGCTCGGGCATCCGCTCACCATCAACGCCCTGGACAGCTGGGAGGGCGATGACCACGCCGGCTTCTACGACGATTCCATCTACCAGTCCGTGCGCTCTATCGCGTCGCGCGACTACCCGTCGTCGGTCGAACTGCATCGCGGCTACTTCTCCGACACACGTCCGCGTTTCGCCGCGGCGTCCGTCGATCTCCTGCACATCGACGGACGCCACGGGTACGAGGACGCCCGCGAGGACTACGAGCAGTGGCGGGACACGGTTCGCGACGGAGGAGTGATCCTCTTCCACGACATCGCCGAACGACGCGACGACTTCGGCGTATGGCGCCTCTGGGAGGAGATCTCCGAACCAGGGCGCGTGTTCGCATTCGAGCACGGGCATGGGCTCGGTGTGCTCGCGGTGGGGGACATCCGGCACGAGCCGCTGCGCGCACTCTTCGAGGCGGAGACGTCGGTCGCCGACCGGATCCGCGTTGACTTCGAGCGTCTCGGCGAGATGATCGCCCAGGTCGCGCGCATCCCGCATCTGGAGGCGGAGGTCGCGTCCCTGCATGACGTCGTGGACATGCTGCAGACGGAGCGGGCGCGCCTGTCGGATGTGATCGTGGCGCGCGACGACGCCATCGCAGCGGTGCACCGCAGTGCGAGCTGGAAGGTGACGAAGCCGTTGCGCGCAGCCGGGCGGATGGTTCGACGAGGCCGCTGACGCGAGGGTGAGCCGCCCTACGACAGTCATGTCCGATTTCCGCCAGTCGACGTCGGCGGAGGGTGGCAGAGTGGGGGCATGACCTTCCCCGCGAGCGGCTTCGACGAGCGCTACCGTGCGATCAGCGCACGCGACACCCGCTTCGACGGGCAGTTCGTGACGGCCGTGCGATCGACCGGGATCTATTGCCGTCCGAGCTGCCCTGCACGCACGCCGAAACCGCAGAACGTGACGTTCTATCCCACGAGCGCCGCCGCGCACGAGGCCGGGTATCGGGCATGCAAGCGGTGTCTGCCTGAAGCCGCGCCCGGTTCTCCGGCGTGGGACATCCGCGGCGACACCGCCGCGCGTGCGATGCGCCTGATCTCCGACGGCGTCGTCGAGCGCGAGGGCGTCCCGGGGTTGGCCGCGCGCCTGGGATACTCCAGCAGGCACCTCACGCGCCTGCTCAGCACCGAGCTCGGCGCCGGCCCTCTCGCGTTGGCGAGGGCGCATCGAGCGCACACCGCGCGGATGCTTCTCGTGGGCACCGACATGCCCATCTCCGACGTCGCTTTCTCCGCCGGTTTCGCCAGCATCCGCCAGTGCAACGACACGATCCGCGAGGTCTTCGCACTCACACCGGGTGAGCTCAGGGCACGTCGCCGGTCGCACGCGTCGGCGGCACCCGGCGCGATCGACCTCGTGCTGCCGTACCGAGGACCGCTCGACGCGAGCGGCATCTTCGCCTGGATGGCCGCGCGCGCCGTCCCCGGGATCGAGGAGGCCACGGCGACGTCGTTCTCCCGACACCTGCGCATGTCGGGCGGTCCCGCCTGGTTCGAGGTGCGCCAGGACGAGACGGCGCGCCTGCATCTGCGCGCGCGCGTCGCGCGGCTGGGCGACCTGGCCCCGCTGGTGTCGACGGTGCGGCGCATCTTCGACCTCGATGCCGACCCGCTCGCGATCGAAGAGGCGCTCTGCGCGCACCCCGAGCTCGCGCCGCTCGTCGCCCGCACTCCGGGCATCCGCGTGCCGGGATCCGCCGATCCGCACGAGATGCTCGTCCGTGCCATGGTCGGGCAGCAGATCACCGTGGTCGCCGCCCGCACGGCACTCATCGCCCTCGCCGAGGCTCTCGGGGAGCGCACCGACAGCGGCCTGCTGTTCCCGACCATGACGGCGATCGCCGAGCGCGGTGCCGAGGTGCTGCGTGGACCGGCCGCCCGTATCCGCGCCATCACGGGCGCCGCAGCCGCTCTCGCCGACGGGTCCCTGCGGCTGACGGTCGGCGACGACGGCACCGAGCAGCGTGCCGCACTGCTCGCGATGCCGGGTATCGGCCCCTGGACCGCCGACTACGTGCGCATGCGTGTGCTCGGCGATCCCGATGTGCTGCTGCCGGGTGACGTCGCACTGCGCGCCGGCGCGGCGGCGGCGGGCCTGCCCGGGGAGGCCCGAGCACTCACGGCGTGGTCCGAGCGCACCGCACCGTGGCGCAGCTACCTCAGCGCACACCTCTGGCGCGCCGCCCCGGTGCGCCCTGCCGCATCTCGGCGCGCATCCGCCGCCCACCCCGCCCCCACCGGCGACACCACGACGAAGGAGACCTCATGACCGCCATCCTCCAGACCATCGAGACCCCGGACGGCGCTTTCACGATCCTCGCCGACGACCGTCAGCGGGTGCTGGCCTCCGGCTGGACCTCCGACGTCGAGGCGATCCTGGGCCGGCTGTCCGCTGCGCATCGTCCCGAGGAGTTCCGCGAGGGAGAGACCGATGCCGCAGCCGCCGCACTCGCCTACTACGCGGGCGAACTCTCGGCCATCGACGCGGTCGCCGTGAAGCAGTCCGGAACCGCGCTCCAGCTCGCCGGCTGGTCGGCGCTTCGGGCGATCGAGCCGGGCGAGCCGCTGACCTACACGAGCTTCGCGACACAGCTCGACAACCCTCGGGCCGTGCGGGCGGCGGCGTCCATCTGCGCCCGCAACGCGCCCGCGCTGTTCGTGCCCTGCCATCGCGTGCTGCGTACCGACGGCAGCCTCGGCGGATTCGCCTGGGGTCTCGACGTCAAGGAGAGTCTGCTCGCGCGGGAGAGCGCCGTCGTTTGAGTCGCGGGCACCACGACGGGTTGTCGTCATGGTGCCCGTCGACGAAGCAACCGCACCGACGCGGCCGTAGGCTCATCCCGTGACCGCCAACGATGCACTCGTCCTCCACCGCCGTGCCGTCGTCGCCGACGCGCACAACGACCTGCTGTGCTCGGTGGCGACCCGCCCCTCGGATGAGTGGTCGGACTACTTCCGTACGCAGTGGCTCCCGCAGCTGCAGGAGGGCGGTGTGGACCTTCAGGTCCTGCCCGTGTTCATCGACGACGTGTACCGCCCGGAGGGGGCACTGCGTCGCACCTTGCGCATGATCGAAGCCGCCCACCGGCTGGCGGAGGGCAACGCGGACGCCGTCGGGCTGTGCCTGGACGGCGATGACATCGACCGCGTGATCGGCGAAGGGCGCATCGCGCTGGTGCTCGCCCTGGAGGGGATGCCCGGAATCGCCGACGACGTCGAGCTGCTGGAGACCGTGCATCGCCTCGGGATCCGGATCGGCGCGGTCGCGCACTTCGGACGCAGCGCCTTCGCCGACGGCAGCGGCGAAGACGCCGCGGGCAGCAGGCTCACCCGCACCGGAATCCGGGCGCTCGCGGAGATGGAGCGCGTCGGCATGATCTTCGACATCAGCCATCTCGGAGCGGGCGGAGTCGACCACGTGCTCGAGATCGCCACACGGCCCGTCATGGCCACGCATTCCTCGGCGCGTGCGCTGTTCGACCACCACCGCAACCTGACCGACGCGCAGATCGCCGGGGTCGCGGAGAGCGGGGGAGTCGTGTGCGTCAACTTCTTCGCGCCCTACCTGCACGAGAGCGCCTACACGATCGACACCCTGATCGACCACTTCGAGCGGGTGGTGTCGGTCGCGGGGATCGCGCACGTCGGGATGGGGTCGGACTTCGTCCGCGAGGTGCTCGCGGACACGACGGCCCCGTGTTGCGTGCAGACGACGATCGAGGGAGTCCCCGCCGACCGGTACCTCCCGGGACTCGATGGTCCGACCGGGCTTCCGCTCGTGACCGAGGCTCTGCTGCGCCGCGGCTGGCCGGAGGCGGACATCCTCGCCGTGCTGGGCGGCAACCTGCGACGCTTCCTCCGGTCGGAGCTCGCCGTCACCGCCGGCGCCTGAACGTCACGAGGTCTCCTTTCTCGCGACCTCGACGATCGCGGCGCAGGAATCGGGAATGACTCTTGCTTTCAGCTGGTTCACAGCAATAGGCTGGTGGGCTGTCGCGCCAACCGGACGACATCGCCGAGCCCCTGAGGAGGACACCATGACCACGATCGCCATCGCGCGGATCGCAGCTCTCGGCTCGACCACGGCGCGCCCGCTCTCCTAGAGCCACCCCGCCCCTTCTTCGTCGGATGCCGGACTCTGTGAGTCCGCTCTCGCATCCGTCCCCTTCCGCACCCGCTGTCCATACGAAACTCGTCTGAGAGACATGTCTTCCTCGCCTTCCGCGCAGAACCCCTCGCCGTCATCGACTCTTTCCACTCCGGCCGCACTGTGGCGCCTGAAGCCCTTCGTGAAGCCCGTCATCTGGCGGCTCGCCGGCGGTGCCGCCAGCGCGCTCATCGCCGCCGTCATCGCCCTGATGATCCCGATCGTTCTCGAGCAGATCATCAGCGGCCCGGTCTACTCCGGTGATCTCAGCGCCATCGTCTGGGGCGCCGTCGCCGTCTTCGCCCTCGCTCTCGGCGAGGCACTGATGGTCTGGCTGCGACGCCAGTTCGTGCTCAACCCCTCGACCGAGGTCGAGTACAAGATGCGCACCGAGCTCTACTCGCGCCTGCAGACCCTCCCGGTGTCGTTCCACGACAGGTGGGGCTCCGGCCAGCTGCTCAGCCGCATGATGCAGGACATCGGCCTCATCCGCCGCTGGCTCGCGTTCGGCCTCGTGCTGCTCGTGGTCAACATCCTCACGATCATCATCGGATCCGTGCTGCTGTTCCGGTGGCACTGGCTGCTGGGCGTGATCTTCCTGGTGACCGCGATCCCGCTGTGGATCCGCGGCTACCTGTTCGAGAAGCGCTACGGCGCCCTCACCCGTCGCAGCCAGGATCAGGCCGGTGACCTCGCCACCAGCGTGGAGGAGAGCGTGCACGGCATCCGCGTGCTCAAGGCGTTCGGGCGCGGCAAGCACGCCCTCAGCCGCTTCAGCCGTCAGGCCGAGACTCTGCGCGAGACCGAGATGAGCAAGGCCGGCGCGATCGCGTCCATCTGGTTCTGGCTCGACCTCATGCCGCAGATCGCCTTCGGTCTGAGCCTGATGTCGGGCATCTGGCTGATCTCGGTGGGGCAGATCGACGAGGCGCAGCTGTTCGCGTTCTTCGCGATGGCGGTCGTGCTGCGCTGGCCCATCGAGTCGATCGGCTTCCTGTTCTCGTTCATGCTCGACGCCCGCACGGCGACCGACCGTGTGTTCGACATCTTCTCGGAGACCGACACCATCACCGACCCGGAGAACCCGGTGCACATCGGGAACCCCCGCGGAGAGCTCGCGTTCGAGAACGCGCACTTCCGCTACCAGGATGCGGGCGCCCACGAGCGCGATCTGCTCGACGGCATCGACCTGGTGCTGCGCCCCGGTGAGACCATGGCGCTGGTCGGACTCACCGGCAGCGGCAAGACCACGCTCACCACGCTGCCCACTCGTCTGTACGACGTGACCGGTGGCAGGGTCACGCTCGACGGCGTCGATGTGCGCGACCTTCCGCTCGCGGAACTCCGTCAGCACATCGCGATGGCGTTCGAGGACGCGACGCTGTTCTCGGCGACGGTCCGGGAGAACGTGCTCCTCGGCCGTGCCGAGCTCGATGTGCACAGTGAGGAGGGGGAGCGCGTGCTGCGCGAAGCCCTCGACGTCGCCCAGGCGTCGTTCGTCGATGCGCTGCCCGACGGCGTGGAGACGGTCATCGGCGAGGAGGGGCTCAGCCTCTCCGGCGGCCAGCGGCAGCGACTCGCCCTCGCTCGCGCGGTGGCGGCGAACCCGAAGGTGCTCGTCCTCGACGACCCGCTGTCGGCGCTCGACGTCGACACCGAGGCTCTCGTCGAGGAGGCCCTTCGCCACGTGCTCGCCGACACCACGGCCATGATCGTCGCGCACCGGCCATCGACCGTGGCGCTCGCCGACCGCGTGGCCCTGCTGGAAGCCGGTCGCGTGACGGCGGTGGGCACGCACTCCGAGCTGCTGAAGACGAGCCGGCACTACCGTCACGTCATCTCCAGCCTGGAGGCGGAGGAGGCGGCGCGGACCGGGGCGATCCCGGTGATCCGCGATGAACAGGCCGAGATCGACGAAGAGGTCCAGGAGGGCCTCGGGATGCGAGCCGCCGACGAAGACCCGATCACCGAGAAGGAGGTGCAGCGATGAGCTCCGCCATCACCGGAACCCAGAACGAGGACCGTTCCGAATACACCCGTGACGAGAGCAGGGAGATCCGTCGTCGGTCCCTCCGACTGCTCGGATCCCTGGTCAGCCCTCTGAAACCGCGGATCGTGCTGGCCGCCGCGGTGCTGGTCGTGTCGACCGCTCTGCAGGTCGCCGGCCCCATCCTCATCAGCATCGGCCTCGACCGCGCACTGCCTGCGGCCATCGAGCGGGCCGACTGGATGCCGACCTTCATGATCGGCGGCATCTACCTGCTGGCGGGAGCGCTGGCCGCCGTCCTGATCGCCTGGTACGTGATCATCGCCGCCAAACTCACCCAGGCGGTGCTGCTCGATCTGCGCAAGCGCATCTTCCTGCACACCCAGCGCCTCAGCCTGGAGTTCCACGAGTCGTACACGTCTGGCCGCATCATCTCGCGCCAGACGAGTGACCTCGACTCGATCAAGGAGCTCCTGGACGGCGGCCTGAACGAGCTCGTCTCCGGCGTGCTCTTCGGCCTGTTCACCTTCATCGCCCTGTGCGTGTGGGACTGGCAGTCCGGACTCATCCTCGCGATCGGCGGAGTGCCGCTGTTCTTCCTGATGAAGTGGTTTTACTCGCGCTCGCAGCTCGTCTACCGCGAGTCGCGCGTGATCAGTGCCAAGGTGATCGTGCAGTTCGTCGAGACGATGACCGGCATCCGTGCCGTGAAGGCGTTCCGCAAGGAGCCCCGCAACGACAAGGCGTTCCAGGAGATCGCGGGCGAGTACCGCGATGTCAACCGTCGCTCGATGCTGCTGTTCGGCACGTTCGAGCCCGGACTCATGGGCGTGGCCGCGCTGGTGCTCGGCATCGTCGTGCTGTGGGGCGGCATCCGCGTCTCCGAGGGCGCGCTCACGGTCGGTGTGCTGCTGTCCGCCGTGCTGTACGTGCGCAACTTCTTCGCTCCGATGCAGGAGATCGCCATGTTCCTGAACTCCTACCAGTCGGCGACGGCCGCGCTGGAGAAGGTGTCGGGCGTGCTCGAAGAGGTGCCGACGGTTCCAGACCCCGAGAAGCCGGTCGACCTGTGGGAGTCGCGCGGACACATCGAGTTCGACGAGGTGACCTTCGGGTACAACGGCGAGAAGACGATCCTCCCGAACTTCTCGCTCGACATCCCGGCGGGGCAGACGATCGCCCTGGTGGGAACGACCGGTGCCGGCAAGTCGACGCTCGCCAAGCTCATCTCGCGCTTCTACGACCCCTCCGAAGGGCGGGTGACCCTCGACGGGGTCGATCTGCGCTCGCTGCACCCGAAGGATCTCCGTCGCGCGATCGTCATGGTCACGCAGGAGGCCTACCTGTTCAGTGGGACCGTCGCCGACAACATCGCACTCGGCAAGCCGGAGGCGACGCTCGACGAGATCAAGGCCGCGGCACGCGCCGTGGGGGCCGACGGCTTCATCTCGTCGCTGCCGGACGGCTACGGCACCGATGTGAACAAGCGCGGTGGGCGGGTCTCGGCCGGTCAGCGCCAGCTCATCTCCTTCGCCAGGGCGTTCCTCGCCGACCCTGCGGTGCTGATCCTCGACGAGGCCACGGCATCGTTGGACATCCCATCGGAGCGTCTGATCCAGGATGCGCTGCAGACGCTTCTCAAGGACCGGACGGCGATCATCATCGCGCACCGACTGTCGACGGTCGCGATCGCCGACCGGGTGCTGGTGATGGAGCACGGCCGCATCATCGAGGACGACACCCCCGCCGCGCTCATCAGCGGCACCGGGAAGTTCGCGCAGCTGCACGCAGCCTGGCAGGAGACGCTCGTCTGACCACTCCCTCGACGACTGCGGCCATGCCCGACCTCGCCGGTGCGGCGGGGCCGCCATGGCCGCAGTCGTCGAGGGGTGGGCGAGCACCCGTGGGTGAGCGTCGAGCGCGGCGCGTGGGTAGCATCGAGGTATGGACCCGTTGCTGCTCGTCGCCGAGTGGTGGTGGATCGCGCCGACTGCGGTCGCCGCGGGGACGGTGGGTGTGATGGGAATACGTCGTCGCAACAGCACGGTCAGCGGACGCCGCCTCGCGGTCGACGCCGCGCGTCACGACCTCAGGGAGGCGCAGCTGGCTGCGGCCGAGCGACGCACCGCGTGGAAGATCGCGCGTGCCGACCTGGCTCGCGTCACCGCGGAGCGGGCCGCTCAGCGCGCGACCGCCGAACAGGTGGCGGGAGCGCGACGGATGCTCAAGGAGCGCGAGCGCGATGCGAAGGCCGCCTCGGCGGATGTGCGCGCGCGTCAGGTCCGCCTCAACGCCGCGAGAGCCGCGGTGCCCTCGGCATCGGAGCCTCGCCCCCTGGAGCGTCTGCACGCCGCGCATGAGGCCGTGACCGTCCGGTGGATGCGGTACGAGACCGACCCCGCCCTGCAGATCTCCTACCCGGCGATGACCGATGTGAAGCATCCGCAGACGGCGGCATACCTCCGCGCCGCAGGTCACGCGGCAGAGATGCGCCGCGCGGCAGCCGGGCGCATCACCCCGGCGGAGTTCGCCGCCTATCGCGATGCCGTCGCCGACCTGGAGCGCGCCTTCGAGGCGGCAGAGCACGCTGCGAAGGTGCAGGCAGGGGAGGCGCCGGAGGCGGCGGCGTGGCAGGACGCCGCGCAGGACATGCTCAACCGTTCGGCCGAAGCGATCGATCGGGCGGCGGGCGCTGCCGCCGCGGCGCTGTCGTCGTGGACGAGCCGTCGCAAGCCCGGCGGCAAGCCGGACGATCGCCCCTGACGCCCAGGCGCGCGACCGCGTGAGAGCGCTCCCCTCGAGCACTGTGAAGGGCGACGAGGTCTCGATGGGGGAGGGGATTCGAGACCCCGCCGCCCGGTCTAGGTCGTGACGCGGATCTCGGCGATGACCTCGCCGTAGGCGGTCTCGCCCACGGGAGTGAAGCCGACGCGGTGGAAGAAGGTCTCCGGCCCGCCCTCGCCGGCCTCGTAGATCACGTTGACGTGGTCTACGCCGCGTTCGCGGGCTTCGTCGACGAGCGCCTCGACGGCGTACCGGCCGACACCGCGGCCCTGGTCGTCGGCGTCGACGTTGATGCGCCACAGCACGGAGCGGAAGTGCTCCTCCGGTGCTTCGGCGTCGAAGTTGGCACTCACGAAGCCGACGACCTCGTTGCGATCCAGGATCACCCGCTGCCAGGAGGTCTGCGGGTTGATGACGGTCGCTGCGATCCCGTACGAGACCGGAGCGAGGAACTGCTCCTGTCCGGGCTTGAGCGACAGGTTGTTCACGGCGACGATCGTCGCAGCGGAGAGTTCGACCATGCGCAGTTCGGACATGGACCCAGGCTAACCCCTCCGGGCGCACCGGACACGTTTCAGGGGAACATTTCGCCGTGCTGTGGCCGTTCGTCGACATCCGAACGGCCATCGGTCGCAGGCCGGGGCCACGGCGTCAGACCTGCTCAGGTATCTTGGTATCGAGACAAATAGCCCCGTGAACGGAGAACCTCCCGGTGACCGACGACGCCATCATCTACACGCACACAGACGAGGCACCGGCGCTCGCCACCGCCTCGTTCCTTCCGATCATCCAGGCATACACCGGCCAGGCCGGCATCGAGGTCGAGACCCGCGACATCTCGCTGGCCGGCCGCATCCTCGCCGCCTTCCCGCAGAAGCTCACCCCGGAGCAGCAGGTGGGCGACTCGCTCGCCGAGCTCGGCGGTCTCGCCACGCTCCCCGAGGCGAACATCATCAAGCTGCCGAACATCTCGGCCTCCATCCCGCAGCTGAAGGGGGCGATCGCCGAGCTCCAGAAGCAGGGCTACGACATCCCCGACTTCCCGGACGAGCCGTCCTCCCTCGAGGAGAAGGACGTTCGCGCGCGCTACGACCGCATCAAGGGCTCCGCCGTGAACCCGGTGCTGCGCGAGGGCAACAGCGACCGTCGTGCCCCGCTCGCGGTGAAGAACTACGCCAGGAAGCACCCGCACCGCAACAAGCCGTTCGCCGCGGGATCCAAGACGCGCGTCGCGACACTCGGTCACGATGACTTCAAGCACAACGAGCGCTCCTGGGTCGCCGCACACGACGACGTGCTGAGCTTCCGCCACACGGCGAACGACGGCACGGTCACCGTGCTGAAGGAAGGCCTCAAGGTCCTGCCGCGCGAGATCATCGATGCGACGTTCCTCTCGGCCAAGGAGCTCGACGCCTTCCTCGCCGAGACGCTCGCCCAGGCCAAGGCCGACGACGTGCTGTACTCGGTGCACCTCAAGGCAACCATGATGAAGGTCAGCGACCCGATCATCTTCGGTCACGTCGTGAAGGCGTTCTTCGCCGACGTGTTCGCGCAGTACGGTGACAAGCTCGCCGCAGCCGGACTCAGTGCGAACGACGGTCTCGGCTCGATCCTCTCGGGTCTGGCCAACGTCGCGGACGGCGCGGAGATCGCCGCCGCCTTCGACAAGGCCATCGCCGAGGGGCCGCGTCTGTCGTACGTGAACTCCGACAAGGGCACCACGAACCTGCACGTGCCGAGCGATGTGATCGTCGACGCGTCGATGCCCGCACTCGTGCGCAACGGCGGCAAGCTCTGGGGCAAGGAGGGCGAAGAGGCGGACACGCTCGCCGTCATCCCCGACTCGTCGTACGCGGGCGTCTACCAGGCCGTGATCGACGACGTGATCGCGAACGGCCCGTTGGACCCGGCGACCATCGGCACCGTCCCCAACGTGGGGCTCATGGCGCAGGCGGCCGAGGAGTACGGCAGCCACGACAAGACCTTCGAGATCGCCGCAGACGGCATCGTGCAGGTCCTCGACGGCGAGGGGACCGTGCTCATCGAGCACACGGTCGGCAAGGGCGACATCTGGCGCGCGACGCAGACCAAGCACATCCCGGTGATGGACTGGGTCAAGCTCGCGGTGACCCGCGCCAGGGCGACCGGCGACCCCGCCGTGTTCTGGCTCGACGCGAACCGCTCACACGATGCGCAGATCATCGCCAAGGTGCACCAGGGTCTCGCGACGCTCGACACCAAGGGCCTCACGATCACGATCCTCGCGCCCGAGGAAGCCACGCGTTACACGCTCGCACGCATGCGCCACGGGCTCGACACGATCTCGGTCACCGGCAACGTGCTGCGCGACTACCTGACCGACCTGTTCCCGATCCTCGAAGTCGGCACGAGCGCCAAGATGCTCTCGATCGTGCCACTGCTCGCGGGCGGCGGGCTGTTCGAGACCGGTGCGGGTGGTTCCGCACCCAAGCACGTGCAGCAGCTGGTCGAGGAGAACTACCTGCGCTGGGACTCGCTCGGCGAGTTCTTCGCGCTGGCCGCGTCGCTCGAGCACTTCGCCGACCGCACGGGCAACGACAAGGCCCGTGTGCTCGCCGAGACGCTGGATGCCGCGACCGGAATCTTCCTCGAGGAGGACCGTTCGCCCGGCCGTGCCCTGGGCACGATCGACAACCGCGGCAGCCACTTCTACCTGGGCCTGTACTGGGCTCAGGAGCTGGCGAAGCAGACGAAGGACGCCGAGCTCGCCGCCGCCTTCGCGCCGATCGCCGCCACGCTGGCGCAGAACGAGGAGACCATCGTCTCCGAGCTCAACGCGGTGCAGGGCAAGCCGGTCGAGATCGGCGGCTACTACCGCCCGGACGACGCGCTGGTCGAGGCCGTCATGCGTCCCTCCGCGACGCTGAACGGCATCGTCGACGCACTGCGCTGACGCGAGAGAAGGGGGCGGATGCTGCGGCATCCGCCCCCTTCTTCGTACCCGGGCGGCCCCGCGAGACGGCCTGGTGCCATCGGCGAGGGGCACACCGACGTCGGAACCGTGACGCCGTCAGGAGCGCCTCTGGACGGAGCGCTCGTCCCGCCGTTCACAGGACGGCGGGGGAGGAGCGATCGTCAGTAGTGGACGGAGACCTCGAGGCCCTGGGGAGACCAGTCGTAGACGTACTTGGCGAGGTCGATCGGCAGGTTGACGCAACCGTGACTCATGCGCTGGCCGAAGTTGTTGTGCCAGTAGGTGCCGTGGAATCCGATGTTCGGGGCGAACCACGTGATCCAGGGAACGTCTTCCGTGCAGTACGGAGCGCCTTCGTAGCAGCCCATGTCCTGGATGCGCGTGTGCGCGAAGACCTTGAAGTTGCCGGTGGGGGTCAATGTTCCGGGGAGGCCGGTGGAGACGGCCCAGGAGTTCACGACCTCGTTGTTCTCGTAGAGGACGGCCCGCTGCGAGCTCAAGTTGATGTCGATGCGGCGGAACAGGCTCACCGTCTCGAACGGGGTCTCGGTGACCGTGAGGGCGAACGTGCCGTCGCCGGCCGCGAGCTTGTCGGCGAACTGGTCCGCGACGTCCGACGTGTCGCCGAGCGCGCGGCCCGCGACGCCCTCCTGCTCCGCGCGGAGCACGTTTCCGGCGGAATCGACGATGTTGGTCGCGTTGACCGGAGCACGGTCTACGAGAGCGGGAAGACCATCGACGGTGGCCTGGATCGCCTGCGGGTCGGCCTCGATGCGCAGCTGGCCGTCGTCGTCGACGACCGAGAGCCAGGACGCGGCGACGGCGGGATCGACAGGAACGGTGCGCTCCTCGCCGACGTAGAAGCCGACAGCCGGGAGCATCGTGTTGAGTGTGGACGCGGTGGCCGTGGCGTCGTCGTCGGAGACGGCGGGCTGGGCCGTGGCGGCGTCGCCCGAGTACTCGAGCGTGGTGCGGCCGTCGCCGACCGCCTCGGTGAAGGCGGCGTTGAGGCCGGCGACGTCGATCCCGGTGCCGGTCTCCGACGGGGTGATGACGAAGGTGCCGCTGGCGGCGTCGAAGACCACGCCGGCGTCCACGGGGTCGTCGAAGCTCGTCGGCACTGCGGCGCGCAGTGCCGCGGTCGCCTTCTCGGAATCGAACGCGATCTCCGCCGGTACGGGGTCGCCCATCCAGGCTCCGAGGTTCCAGAGCGGGTGCTCGGCGAAGGCCGTGTCGGCGAGAGCCGTCGCGTCGACGTTCACACCGAGGTCGGTGCCGGTCAGCACGGTGCCCTCTCCTTCGCCGGTGAGGGTGACCTCGGTCTCGGCGAGGTGGGCGTTGATGGTGTCGGCCGCGGCGCCCGGGGTCATCCATCCGACGGGGATGCCCGCGACCGTGGTGCCGGGCGCGATGAGGATCATGGAGGCCGCGCCCGCACCGATCGCGATGACGCCGAGACCCAGACCGATCCAGAGGCCGAGGCGGCGCTTCTTGGGTGACGGTTCGATGGGGGCCCAGGCGAGGGGCTGTTCGCCGGTGGACGGCGGCACGGTCTCCGTGGGAGCTCCCGTCGGTGCGAGTACTGCGGTGGGCGCGGAGTCATCTCTCTGCGCCTCGGCTGCGCCCGGCGCAGAAATCAGATCGGTCACGAACTTCACCCCCCGGCTCTCAAACGTGTCCTGACGTTCAATGGTACGGGATGGGAGGTAACGGGGAGGCAACGGTCCGTGATAACGTGCCTCCCCGCGTCAGGCCCGTCAGTCGATGATGGCGATGCCGTCGATCTCGACCAGCATCTCCTCGCGCGGCAGACCGGTGAAGACGGTGGTGCGCGAGGGCAGGACGCCATTCGTGGTGTGCGCGGTCACGAAGGCGCCGTAGGCATCGTTCATGATCGGGAAGTCCTCGCGCTTGGTCAGGTAGACGCGCAGCATCACCACGTCGTCGAACGTCGCACCGGATGCCTCGACGATCGCCTTCACGTTCTCCAGGGTGCGGGTCGTCTGGGCGGCGACGTCACCGGGGAACAGGTACTCGTTCGTCTTCGGGTCGACGGGACCCTGGCCGGACACCTGCACGAACGGGCCCTTGCGGATCCCCTGCGAGAAGGTGTGGGCGGGGGCGGGAGCGGCGTCGGTGGAAACTCGGATCTTCGCGGTCATGCCGCCAGCCTAGTAGCCTTGTTAGATGCCTCTACAAATTCCGGATCCCGTTCTCGGCGCCTGGACGAAGGGCTTCCCGGCGCGTGCTGCGGGCCTCCGACTCTCGGAGGTGGCCGACGCCGATCTGCACCTCTCCGACCTGGTCACCCCGGTGTTGACGGTGCACGAGGACGCCCTCACCCACAACGAGGAGACCGTCTTCGCCTGGGCGCGGGAGCAGGGGGTGCTGCTCGCCCCGCACGGCAAGACCACCATGGCCCCCGCGCTGTGGCAGCGGCTGCTCGACGCCGGTGCCTGGGGGATCTCGGTCGCCACGCCCTGGCAGGCCGAGGTGGCCATCGACGCCGGCGTCTCGACCGTGCTGATCGCCAACGCGGTCACGGACCCGGCCGCGGTGCGGCGGCTGGGAGAGCTGCTCGCCGCCGATGAGGGACTGCGCGTGCTGTGCTGGGCGGACTCGCTCGCAGGCACCGCGATCCTCGCGAAGGAGATGCGCGACGCCGCGCGGCCGCTGGATGTGCTGGTCGAGCTCGGCGGGGCGCACGGTCGTACCGGGGCGCGCACCGTGGAGGAGGGAGTGCGGATCGCGCAGGCGCTCTCCGCCGCGCCCGGCCTGCGGCTCGCGGGTGTCACGGGATACGAAGGACCGTTCGGTCCGGACCGCAGCGAGGCCTCCGTCGCCGCCGTCGATGCGTACCTGCGGACGCTCGTCGAACTGCACACGCGCCTGGACTATCCCGACGATGTGCGCCCGGTGCTCAGCGCCGGTGGCAGCTCCTTCCCCGATCGCGCCGCAGCGGTGCTCTCCGAGGCGGCAGCCGAGGCCGATGTCGTGCTGCGCTCCGGTGCCTTCCAGATCCACGACGATGGCTTCTACTCCCGGATGTCCCCGTTCGGCCCGCTCACCGGGACCGCGCCGCTCCGTTCGGCGATGCACGCCTGGTCACGAGTGGTGTCACAGCCGGAGCACGGCCTCGCGCTGCTCGACGCGGGCCGACGCGACGTGCCGTTCGACCTCGACCTGCCTGCTCCGCAGAGCGTCGCGGGCGAGGTCACCGCGCTGAACGATCAGCACGCGTTCCTGCGTCTCGAGGACGATGCGACGGTCGCCGTCGGCGATGTCGTGCGGCTGGGACTCTCGCACCCCTGCACGGCCTTCGACAAGTGGCGGGTGGTCGCGGTGATCGACGACCCCGACGCCGCCGACCCCCGGGTGATCGGAGCGGTGGCGACATGCTTCTGAGCGCGCACAAGGCTGCGGCCGGGCTCGTACGGGTCTATCGCGGAGCCACCGTCATCGACGGCACGGGGGCGCCGCGGTACGTCGCCGACGTCGCCGTGGAGGGGGCGAGAGTCGTCGCGATCCTCCCCGACGGCGCGGAGGGGTCCGAGCTCGAACTCCCCGACGGCGCCGTGGAGATCGCGGCCTCCGGGCTCGTGCTGGCCCCGGGTTTCATCGACATGCACGCGCACAGCGAACTCGCCGTGCTGAGCGGTGCGGCCCACGATGCGAAGATCCGCCAGGGCGTCACGACAGAGGTGCTCGGCCAGGACGGCCTCGGCTACGCACCCCTCGATGATGCCGCGGCCGCCGTCATCCCGGCGCAGATCGCCGGGTGGAACGGGATGCCTGCACAGGCACCGTGGCGGACGATGGACGATCTGCTCGCGGCGATCGACGCCGCGGCCGTCGCGAACGCTGCGGTCCTCGTCCCGCAGGGGAATCTGCGGATGATGGTCGTCGGTCATGAGAACCGTCCCGCGACGTCGACCGAGATCTCCGCGATGGCCGATCTGCTGGGAGAGGCACTGGATGCGGGAGCGTTCGGCATGTCGAGCGGCCTCACCTACACCCCGGGGATGTACGCCGACACGGCGGAGCTCGAAGCCCTGTGCCGCGTCGTCGCCGAACGCGGCGGCTACTGGGCGCCGCACACGCGCAGCTACGGGGGCGCGGCGCTCGAGGCGTACCGGGAGGCGCTCGAGATCGGACGTCGGACCGGCTGCCCGGTGCATCTCACCCACGCCACCATGAACTTCGCGCCGAACCGGGGTCGCGCGCAGGAACTGCTGGCCCTGATCGATGAGGCGATCGCGGACGGCGTGGACGTGACGCTGGACACCTATCCCTACCTCCCCGGCGCCACCACGCTCTCCGCGCTGCTGCCGAGCCGGCTGGCAGCGGGCGGCGATCTGCTGGGGGCCATCGCAGCCCTCGACGCCGCAGGCAGGGAAGCCGTGCGCGTGGAGCTCGAGGAGATCGGCTGCGACGGCTTCCACGGCGAGAAGGCCGATTGGACGCAGATCCAGATCTCCGGCACGGCGAACCCCGCCCTCGCCGCTCTCGTCGGACGCACGATCGCCGAGATCTCGACCACGACCGGTCGCCGTGCCGTCGACGTGGTGCTCGACACGATCCTCGAGGACGCCGGCGCCACGGGCATCCTCATGCACATCGGCGATGAGGAGAACGTCCGCGCGATCATGCGCCACCCGCAGCACTCGGGTGGCAGCGACGGGATCCTGATCGGCGCCCGGCCGCATCCGCGTGGGCGCGGCACGTTCCCGCGGTACCTCGGGCACTACGTGCGTGAGCTCGGCATCCTCACCTGGGAGGAGGCCGTCCGTCACCTGGCCGGGACGCCGGCGAGGCGGCTGGGGCTGGATCGCGGCGACGCTCCTCGCGGAATCGTCAGACAGGGGGCGACCGCCGACCTGGTCCTGTTCGACCCGGAGACCGTCGCGGCGGGGGCGACGTTCGAGGCGCCTCTCACCGCCCCGAGCGGCATCGTGGAGGTGCTGGTCGGCGGCGTGCCGGTGCTGTCGGACGGGGACGTGACCGGCCTCACCCCCGGACGTGCGCTGCGGATGCCGCCGCCTGCGCACCGCGCGACGGTACCTCGTGTCGAGGCCGTGATCGATCCGGCCCTTCCCGCCTTCGTGTGGACGGCCCGGACGCCGATCCTCGCCACTGCCGATCTCGCCGCCTCCGTGGCGCGGCTGGGCGGGGGAGGAGGCGACGCCGAGCTGCCGCCGATCCGTCTGTGCGTGGACGAGACCCTCGGTGCCGAGGCCGCAGCGGCGGGCCGTATCGCCGATGAAGCCTTCCGCGTGAGCGTGAGCGGCTCCGGTATCGAGGTCAGGGGGGCGAGTCCGGTCGGAGTGTTCCGGGGCGTCACCACGCTGCGACAGCTCAGGGACCCCGAGGCTTCGACGGCGGTGATCCCCACCGGCGTCTGGGAGGGGGCGCCCGCGTACAGCTGGCGCGGGACGATGCTCGACGTCGCCAGGCACTTCCGCACGGTCGACGACGTCCGGCGCCTGATCGATCTGCTCGCCGACCATCACCTCAACGTCCTGCATCTGCACCTCACCGACGATCAGGGCTGGCGCTTCGAGGTGCCGGGCTTCCCTCGGCTCACCGAGGTGGGCGCGCGCCGCGAGGCGACTCAGCTCGGGCACGGGCCGCTCTCGACGGTCGAGGTCGGCGTGCACGAGGGCTTCTACACGACCGCGCAGCTGCGCGAGCTCGTCGCCTACGCGCGCGAGCGATTCGTGACCCTCGTACCCGAGGTCGAGCTTCCCGGGCACATCCAGGCGGGCCTGGCGGCCTACCCCGAACTCGGCAACGTCGACGTCGGAGAGCCGATCCTCTCCGCCTGGGAGCGCTTCGGGGTGAACCCCCGCACCCTCGCTCCGACGGATGCCGCCCTGGCGTTCGGGCGGGCGGCGATCGATGCCCTGTGCGACGTGTTCGACTCGGAGTGGATCGGGATCGGCGGCGACGAGGTGCCGGTGACCGAGTGGGCCCAGAGCCCCGCGGCCGCCGAGCGGATGCGACAGCTCGGGCTCGACACGCCGCACGACGTGCAACCGTGGTTCACGGCGCACTTCGTCGCGCACGTCCGTGCCCGCGGTCGCGTCGCCCTCGCCTGGGACGAGGTCCTCGAGGGGGATGTCCCCGAGGGGGTGCGCATCCTCGCGTGGCGTGGTCCCGCCGCGATGCGCGAGGCGCTCCGTCGTGGCATCGAGGTCGTGGCGTGCCCCGATCTCGAGGTGTACCTCGACTACCCGCAGTCGGATTCGGAGGAGGAGCCGATCAGGGTCGGCCCGCCGCTGTCGATCGAGCGCGCCTACACGTTGCGCGTCGAGGACGGCGCGGTCGGGGGGCAGGCGAACGTGTGGAGCGAGCATCTGCCGTCCAGGGATCGCGTCGATTTCGCGATGTTCCCGCGTCTCTCGGCGATCGCCGAGAGGCTCTGGGAGGGCGGGGACGCCGCGCCGTATGCCGACTTCGGACGGCGTCTGCCGACGCACCTGCGCCGGCTCGCCGCGGCAGGGGTGCGGTATCGTCCCCTTGACGGGCCGGAGCCCGGACAGCGCCGCCCCGGCGTGCCGGGGAAGCCACTCACGATCGAGGCTCGGGAGCAGATCGTCGCGGGGCTCGTGGAGCGTCTCATCGAGCGCTCGAAGACGGTCGTCGCCGACGACCCGAAGTAATGTAACGTTTCGGTAACCCTCCTCGCGCGTCCGCGAGCGGAGGTTGCGCAATTTTTGTTCGTAAGGTCTACTAACAAACATGTCCGTTTCGGATGAACAGCGTTCCGCATCGCCGTCAGAGTACGTCGGTGCGAATGCGCACGCCTTCGGCCCAGGGCGCCACCTGCGCTCGCGATCCAAGGTGCTGCCCGAGCACGCCCGCGGTCACAACCGCGCCCTGGTGCTGCAGACTCTGTACCACGCAGGGGCGATGAGTCGCGCCGACCTCTCCCGGGAGACGGGGCTCACGCGGGTCACCATCTCCGACCTGGTCGCCGAGTTCATCGCCGATGGGATCGTCATCGAGATGGGCGTGCGCGAGGCCGTCGGCCCGGGCAAGCCGCCCATCCTCATCGACATCGACCGGTTCGGTCACCAGATCGTCGGTCTCGACCTCTCCGGACCCGACGCCTTCACCGGCGCCGTGCTGAGCCTCGACGGCGACGTGCTCGAACGACGTGCGGTGCCGCGTCCGCAGTCGCCCGACGGCGAGGCGGCGTACGCAGCCCTCCGGGAGCTCGCGCAGACCCTGGTCGCCGCATCCACCCAACCGCTGCTCGGCGTGGGTATCGGCACCCCGGGTGTCGTGCGCCCTGACGGCCTCGTCCTCAGCTCTCCCAACCTCGGCTGGACGAACTTCCCGCTCGAGGCGAAGCTCGGCGTCGATCTCGACCTGCCAGTGCTCGCGCGCAACGACGCCAACGCGGCGGTGCTCGCCGAGTACACCTTCGGCGATGCGAAAGCCGACTTCATGCTCATCAAGATCGGCAAGGGGGTCGGAGCCGGCCTCATCACCGGCAGCCAGCCGCTGCTGGGCAGCCGCTTCGCGGCGGGCGAGATCGGGCACGTGGTCGTCGGAACCGACGGTGGACCCCGTTGCGCGTGCGGAAAGGACGGCTGTCTCGAGGCGTGGCTCAGCGTCAGCCGCCTCGGTGCGGCGATCGCGGCGGAACCCGATGCGCGCGACGAGATCCTCCGCGATGCCGGAACGCGCATGGCGATCGCCATCGCTCCGATCGTCGCGGCCCTCGACCTCTCCGAGGTCGTGCTCTCCGGACCTGCCGATCTGCTCGACGGCATCCTGATCGATGCCGCGATCGAGACTCTGCACGCTCGCACCCTCGAGGGCGTTTTCGAAGACGTCGTGGTGCGCCTGACGCACCAGGAGGACATCGTCCTGCGGGGAGCCGCGGTCATGGTGCTCTCCGGGCAGCTGGGAGTGTCGTGACCGTCACCTCCACCCGCACCGGCACGACGGGCAGCGGCATCCGATGACGGCTGTAGACACGGCCGACCGCTCCGGTCGGCAGATTCGAGTGGGCCTGGACGTCGGCGGCACCAAGATCGACGCGGTGGCCGTCGACCCCTCCGGTCACATCCGCGGACGGCTGCGACGACCCACCGGATGGGGCGATGACGCCGTCGTCGAGAGCATCGTGATGGCCGTGACGGCGCTCGCCGACGAGAGCGGATTCCCCCTCGCCGACGTCGGCTCCGTCGGCATCGGCATCCCGGGGCTCGTCGACGCCGAGGCCGGGCGGGTGGATCACGCGGTCAACCTCGGTGTGGAGTCCCTGGACCTCGCCGAGAAGGCCGAACGCGCGCTCGGCGTGCCCTTCCGGGTGGAGAACGACGTGAAGGCCGCAGCCCTCGGCGCTGCGGTGCTGAGCGGGATCGCCGGCTCCATGGCGTATCTGAACCTCGGAACGGGCGTCGCCGCCGGCATCGTGATCGATGGGCGCATCTGGCGTGGCGCTCGGGGAACGGCCGGCGAGGTCGGTCATCTCTCCGTCGACCCGCACGGACGCCTGTGCGGTTGCGGACAACACGGATGCGTCGAGACCTTCTGCGGCGGCGGTGCTCTGGCCAAGGCCTGGGGACGCCCGGGTGCGCTGCCGATCAGGGACATCTTCGACGCGGCGGACGCCGGCGATCCGCTGGCGCTCTCGCTTCGCGACGACCTGTACCACGGAGCCGCAGCCGCCGTGCGCGTGCTCGTGCTCTCCGCCGACGTCGAGACGGTGGTCATCGGGGGAGGGCTCACGGCTCTCGGTGACCGGCTCGAGAACGGCATCCGCGCGGCGCTGCACGCCGGCGCCGAGGCGTCACCGTTCATGCGGTCGCTCCGCTTGGATGAGAGAATCGAACTGCTCCCGGCGGGGTCTCCCGCCGCCGCATTCGGCGCCGCACTGGTCGGCGCCTCCATCACCGAGAAGGAGATCGTTCCGCATGGCTGAGGTCGTCATCGTCGAGAATGCCGAGGCCGCCGGCGCTTTGGTCGCCACCGAGATCGTGGAGCTGATCGCCCGTCGTCCCGACGCGGTCCTCGGCCTCGCGACCGGGTCGACCCCGCTGCCGGTGTACCAGGCGCTCCGCTCCCAGCTCGCGGGTCGCGACGTCTCCCAGGTGCGCGGCTTCGCCCTCGACGAGTACGTCGGCATCGACCCCGCGCACCCGGAGAGCTACCGCTCCGTCATCACACGTGAGGTCGTCGAGCCGCTCGGACTCGACCCGAAGCGCATCCATGTCCCCAACGGCGCGCAGGCGACGATCCAGCACGCCGGCGACGACTACGAAGCGGCCATCGACGCCGCAGGCGGTGTCGACCTGCAGATCCTCGGTATCGGCACGGACGGGCACATCGGCTTCAACGAGCCCGGATCGTCGTTCGCATCGCGCACTCGCGTGAAGACGCTCACGGAGCAGACCCGCGAGGACAACGCCCGCTTCTTCGACTCGATCGACGACGTGCCCATGCACTGCATCACGCAGGGGCTCGGGACGATCCTGAAGGCGCGTCACCTGGTGCTGCTCGCCTTCGGCGAGGGGAAGGCCGCAGCCGTCGCCGGCGCGGTCGAGGGTCCGCTTACGGCGCTGCTGCCCGGTTCCGCGATCCAGCTGCACCCGCACGCGACGATCGTGGTCGACGAAGCCGCAGCTTCGCGCCTCGCGCTCGCGGACTACTACCGCTACACGTTCGCGAACAAGCCTTCCTGGCAGGGCATCTGACACCTGCCCGACGCCTGGCCCGCGCTCAGCCCGCCGACGCGGGCCAGGCGATCGGGAGCAGGTGCTCGACGCTCAGGGGCGCCAGCGGGAGTGTGGCGATGTCGTCCGGGGTGATCCAGCGCAGTTCGGCGAGCTCGGCTTGGACCGTGACCGCCCGGGGATCGACGGACGTCGCGAACGCTTCGGCGATGACGCGGTGACCCGGCTCGTTCGCGGCCGCGGACACGAAAGAGCCCAGCGGCTGGAGATCGGCCTCGTCGAGCTCCAGCCCCAGCTCTTCGTGGAGCTCGCGGATCAGCGTCTGCGCCGCGGACTCGCCGGCCTCGGGCTTGCCACCCGGCTGCATGAACATGCTCGTGCCCTGCTTGCGGACCACGAGCACTCGTCCGGCCTCGTCGACGATCACGGCCGCGCTCACATGGATGTCAGGCATCGAGGCTGAACACCTTTCCGGGGTTGAGGATGCCGAGGGGATCGAACACGGCGGCGATCTGACGCTGAAGCTGCCATTGGTCATCGCCCAGCTCATCGACGAGCCATCGGCGTTTCAGGACGCCGATGCCGTGCTCGCCCGTCAGGGTGCCCCCGAGGCGGATCGCGGCGCGGAAGAGATCATCGGCGGCCGCCCAGACGTGCGGCGGGGTCTCCGGCCCGTCGAAGATGAAGTTCGGGTGCAGATTGCCGTCGCCGGCGTGGGCGACCGTCGGGATGGTGATGCCGTACTCGCGTTCGATGCGCACGATCTCGTCGAACATCGCCGGCATGGCGCTGCGGGGCACCGACACGTCTTCGATCAGCGTCGTTCCCAGCGAGGCCATCGCCGCGTGCATAGACCGCCGGATGGCGAGGAGGCGCTCTCCCTCGACACGGTCGTGGGAGACGACCGTCTCGCCGTCGTGGGCGCGCAGGATCGCGGCGATCGTGTCCGCCTCTTCAGCGGCAGCCGGCCCATCGGTCTGGATGGTCAGCTGGGCCGTGCCCGCAGACGGGACAGGGAGGGCGAGCAGGGCGTGCACGGCCGCGAGGCTGGCGGCATCCATCAGCTCCATGATCGCCGGCTGCACGCCCGCCGCCGTCACGGCGGCGGAGGCCGCGGCGGCACTGCGCACTCCGGGGAAGGTCGCGGTGACGGTGCAGGTCTCGCCGGGCACGAGCCTGCGCAGCTTGAGGGTGGCTCCGACCACGACGCCCAGTGTGCCTTCCGAGCCGACGATCAAGGCGGTGAGGTCCAGGCCGGTCACGCCTTTGACGCTGCGGTGACCGAGGTGCAGCAGCCGGCCGTCGGCGAGGACGAGGTCGACGCCGAGCACCGCGTCGCGCACCACTCCGTACTTGGCGCACAGCAGACCGCCGGCGCCCGTGGCGATGTTGCCGCCGACGGTGGAGATGTCGCGGCTGGCGGGATCCGGAGCCCACCAGAGACCGTGCGTGGCGAGTTCGGCATTGAGGTCGGCGTTCAGGATGCCCGGTTCGACGACGGCGAGCAGGTCGTCCGGGCGGATCTCGCTGATCGCGGTCATCCGCCGCAGCGACAGCACGATCTCGCCCGCCCCGGCGTTCGCGGCTCCTGCGAGTCCGGTACCGGCGCCGCGAACCACGACCGGTGTGCGCGTGGCCGTCGCGATGCGCATGGTCTGCTGCACGTCTTCGACACGCTCGGCGTGGACGACGGCGAGAGGTCGCCCCGCAGCGGCGTGGCCGGAACGATCTGCTCTGGCCTCCTCGAGCGATGCCTCATCGGTGTCGACGAGCGCGCCGAGGGACTCCTGCAGGAGTGACAGGACGCTCACGACAGTGCGCTCACGAGGGGAACCTCACGACAGCGCGCGTCGACCGCTGAGCACGCCGGCGACCACGGCGACGAGGGCGAATGCGGTGCCGATCAGTGCCTGTCCCATCGACCACCACGCGATCGTGACGCCGACGTAGATCAGCAGCTCGACGGCTGCGCGCAGGAAGGGGTGCACACGCAGCACCGGGCGCGGCGAGAGGAACAGCGCCCAGACCAGGATCACGACGACGGGCGCTCCGACACCGATGACGATGTTCCAGGGAAGATCCCAGCTCGCGAAGCCCCACAGAGCGAGAGAGGCCACGGCGACGACGAGGACGACGGCGCGGACGATGTCGAGAGCGGTGATGACCGGACGCTCGACGCCGGGAACAGGAGCGGGATCCGAGGGCATGGATCCAGTCTATTCGGCGACGGGGGAGTCCTCGGTCGGGACGGCGCCCGCCTCGACGGGCGCGGCGACATCGGCGACCCTGGTCGTGATCGGCTCCTGCTCCACGGGAGCGGGAATCACGGGCTCGGCCACGACGGGTGCGGCCACGACGGGTGCGGCCACGACGGGTGCGGCCACGACGGGTGCGGCTTCGACGGGTGCGGCTTCGACGGGTGCGGCCACGACGGGTGCGGCTTCGACGGGTGCGGCCTCTGCGGGTGCGACCTCTGCCGGAGCTTCGTCGACGGGTGCGACCTCTGCGGGAGCATCGGTCGTGATGACGACATCGTCGACAGGAGCGGAGCTGACCGGGTTTTCATCGACGGGAGTCTGGTCGCTCTCCGTCGGGTCCTCCTCGACCGGACCCTCTTCGATCGGGATCTCGATGCCGGGGCGGTTGGGCTGCAGCGCGAGGAGAGTGGTGTCCGCGAAGGGCGCGTCGCCCGTGTCGAGGACATACCGGAAGGTGACCTTCGTCGAAGCGGCGAAGTAGTACTGGAACAGGCCGGGGCGCAGGTCGATCTCACCCGCTCCGGAGTCGTCGAGCACGATCGTGTCACCACCGCCGTGGCTGCCGTCGAGAAGCGCTTCGACCGTCGCTCCCGGTGCGCCGGTGATCGGCACGCGGTAGTGCACGGTCAGCTCGTCGAAGACGATCGTCGCGGTCGTCCAGGTCGGCGCTTCCGTGGGAACACCGGGGTCGACGGGCTCGACGGGGTCGACGGGCTTCTCGGGCTCGACCGGCTTCGTCGGTTCGACGGGGGCCGTGGGCGGGGTCGTGACGGGTGGCGGTGTGACGGCCGGTGCGGACGACGGATCCTGTCCTGGCGCCGCCTGCTCGTCGGTCGGGGGCGCGGGCGCCTCCTCCGGCACGACGACGGGCGTTTCGATGATGACGGGCTCGTCGAGGCTCATCTTCTCGTCGGGCCCGACGTCCGCCGAGATCGAGGACGGGTCTTCGTCTCCGGCGTTCGGGAGCGACGTCGCGGGATCGGCTCCGGCGAGTCCCGGGATGATCGTGGAGGCGGCGACGACGCCGGCGACGACCAGTGCGGCCGAGCCCACGCCGACGAGTGCACCGATCCCGGTGAACACCCCGCCCGCCGCGCCGGCACCGGCGCCGGCGGAAGAGCCCGCCGTGCCGCCTGCCGAGCCGCCGGCGCCGGAACCCGAACCGCCCGAAGCGGCGAGGCCCGTCGCGGCGTGCGTGACGCCGGGGTCGCCGGCGAAGACGGCACCCGGAATGCTCGACGGCATGGCCGCCAGAGCGACGATGGGCGTGCCTGCACCCTGCAGCGTGGCGAGGTAACCTGCGGCGCCGGTGACGCCGAGCACGAGAGGCAGCAGCACCAGGGCGAGACGCTTGGAGACGTCTTTCGCCTCGGCGGCGACGATCATGCATCGGGCGCACTCGTCGAGGTGGAGCTCGAGTCGCTTGTGATCGCGGGTGCTGAGGTTGCCGCGAGAATAGGCGCCGAGGTGCTCGATGGTCCACTGGCATTCGGAGCCGTCTTCGGCGCTGCGCAGATGCGCCTGGATCCAGGCTTCACGAAGGCCTTCACGCGCACGGAACGCCAACTGCGACACGGCGCCGGCCTTCATCCCGAGGAGGGGCCCGACCTCCTGCGGCTTCATCTGCTCGATCTCGGTGTACCAGAGCACCTCCTGCCAGCGGCTGGGGAGACTGCGGAAGGCCTGCGCGGTGAGGCTGCGATCGAGCGCCTCGCTCGCAGCCTGGTCGGTGGTGTCGGGGTCGGCGACGGTGTCGAGTTCGTCGATCGCGGTCTCGCGACGAGCACGTCCCCACCCCGCCGCCGTGTTGCGGATGCTCGTGAAGAGGTAGGCGCGGAAGGAGCCGTTGGGGCCGCCGCCCTTGATGATCGCCTGATAGATGCGCGTGTACGACTCCTGCACGAGGTCATCGGGATCGATGGAGGAGGTGACCGAGCGCGCCACGGAGAGCCCCGACGGGTAATGCCGTCTCCAGAGTTCACCGAACGCCTCCGTGTCTCCCGAACGGGTGCGGAGGATCAGGTCGGCGTCGCCGATCGTTTCGTCGTGAGTCGTGTTCTCTTCGTGCACAATCATCCATCTGTCGCCGGGCGCGGGTGCGCCTCTACGGGAAGAGACGCATGAGAGCGCCTCTCATCACGCGACTTCTCCATTCTCTCGCGAATCTCCCAGGGAAGCCACCCTCTCCGCGAACTCCAAGCCGATGCCCGGGTTCGCGCGAGGGTGCCTCCGGCGGTGTCTGCAGACGGTATCCGAAACTCCTTCGAAGATTTTCGAGAAGTCGCGTAATGAATCGGGAGGGGCGTCGTCTCATCCCATAGAGACAGCCGTGAGGATCCCACCGGGGGGCGGGATCCAGGCACTGGTGCGGGGGGTATTCGCGCCGGTCGGGCGGGTCGGGAGCCTCGGGGGAGGAGAGCCCGGCCGCCCGTCTCACGAGGGGGAANGGCGGGATCCAGGCACTGGTGCGGGGGGTATTCGCGCCGGTCGGGCGGGTCGGGAGCCTCGGGGGAGGAGAGCCCGGCCGCCCGTCTCACGAGGGGGAATGAGGCCGCCGATCTGGGGAACGGCGGCCTCCCACACGTTTCGATCCGAGGATCGGGATGACTTCTCGAAAGATTTTCGAGAAGTCGCGTAATGAATCGGGATGAGCGTCGTCTCATCCCATAGAGACAGCCGTGAGGATCCCACCGGGGGGCGGGATCCAGGCACTGGTGCGGGGGGTATTCGCGCCGGTCGGGCGGGTCGGNAGCGTCGTCTCATCCCATAGAGACAGCCGTGAGGATCCCACCGGGGGGCGGGATCCAGGCACTGGTGCGGGGGGTATTCGCGCCGGTCGGGCGGGTCGGGAGCCTCGGGGGAGGAGAGCCCGGCCGCCCGTCTCACGAGGGGGAACGAGGCCGCCGATCTGGGGAACGGCGGCCTCCCGCCCCATCACACACGTATGACCGGAGAGCGCAGAGCTGCGCGTCGCGCGCGGCGCCGTCTCAGACGAGCAGCCGTGGTCCTGACCACACGCGCGCGACGCGCAGATCCGCATCCAGAAGCACGGCATCGCCGAGCATTCCGGTGGTCAGGCTGCCGAGGGATGCATCGCGTCCGATCGCACGCGCCGGCGTCTGCGTGAGTGCGCGAACGGCTTCGGGAAGCGCCACTCCCGCCTGCACGGCACGCTGCAGGGCCACGTCCTGCGTGAGCGTGGAGCCGGCGATCGACCCGGTGTCATCGGCCCTGGCCACGCCGTTCTCGACCGTGACGCTCACGGCCCCGAGGTCGTAGTGGCCGTCGGCGCTGCCCGCAGCCGCCATCGCATCGGTGATCAGTGCCACGCGTGCGGGTGCGGAGTCGAACACGAGCTTGACGACGTGCGGATCGAGGTGCACGTTGTCGGCGATGGCCTCGAGCACCACCCGGTGATCGGCTGCCGCTGCCAGCACCGGTCCAGGAGCACGGTGATGGATGCCCGGCATCGCGTTGAACGCGTGGGTGAGGATGGAGGCCCCCGCCTCGAAGGCGGCGACGGCCATCGTGGCGTCCGCATCCGTGTGGCCGACGGCGGCGGCCGAGCCCGCGGCCACGATCTGCCTGATCGCGTCGAGCCCGCCGGGCAGCTCCGGTGCGATCGTGATCTGGCGGACGGTGCCGCGTCCGGCATCGAGCAGGAGGGCGACATCCGCCGCCGTCGGGTGACGCAGCAGCGACGGTTCGTGCGCGCCGTGGTGCCCGGGGTCGAGGAACGGGCCCTCGAGGTGCGAGCCCAGGATGTCCGCATCCGTCTCGGTGAGATCGGCGATGAGCGCGACACTGCGGGCGAGGGTCTCAAGCGGCGCCGTGACGAGCGAGATGACCGCGCGGGTGGTGCCGTGCGCACGATGCATCTCGCGCCCGGTGCGGATCGCCTCCACGCCGTCGTCGAATGCGGCGCCGGCGCCGCCGTGGCCGTGGATGTCGACGAATCCGGGAGTGAGCAGGGCGCCGGGACCGGCGAGGGCCACCGCATCGACGACCTCATCCGCCGCGGTCCACTCCGATCCCGTCCCGCGGCCGGTGACGACGCCGTCCTCGATGCGGACCCAGCCGTCCTCGACGATGTCGCCGCCGTCGACGATCCGTGCGGAGTGGATGACCAGCGAACCGGTCGCGGAGGAGTGGGTGATCAACGTGCGCTCCAGGGGATCTCGTCTGCGGGATGGAAGTCGATCCCCTCAGCTTTCCACAGCGGAGCGAGGGCGCCGACGCGCACGCGGAAGGACTCCCATACGCGTTCGGGCGCTTCTCTCGGCGACCAGGCGACCTCGGCCTGAGCCGCCGCACGGGGGAACACCAGCTGTTCGACCTCGCCGAGCGTGCGGGTGGTCTCGGACCAGAGCGGGGCCTCGACGCCGAGGATCGCGGCGTCCGGCACGTCGAGGACGGCTGTCGGTTCCCACTCGTAGGCGGAGCGGACGTCGATGATCCCCGCCCAGGTGAGGCCGAGGGGGAAGTCCTCCGCGTACTTCATGTCGAGGTAGGTGACGTCAGCCGCAGACATGATGAGGGCGCCTCCGCGCTCGACGAAGTGCGCGGCCTCCTCGGCATGCGTGCCCTCTGGGGTGGTCTTGCCCCAGTACTGGCCGACGGTTCCCTCGGCGATGTTCGCCGCGGATCCCATCTCATGCCAGGCCATCGGGATCTTGCCCGCTTCCACGACGATCGCGGTCGCGCGCTCGGCGAAGAGGTCGAAGTCGGCCTGGGGCGTGCCGAGGGATTCGTCGCCGCCGATGTGGATGTACGCACCCGGGGTCATCTCGGCCAGCTCTTGGACGACATCGCGCACGAAGTCGTAGGTGCGCTCCTCGTGGATGCGGACGCTGGAGTGGCCGACGCCCCAGCCCAGGTACGTCTCGCCGGCGACGGGCAGCGGCTGGCCGAGCCGCGCGGAATCCGCGATGAGGTTGTCGTTCAGCACCGGCGCCTCGACGAGCTCGGGGTAGGCCACACCGATCGCGTGGGTGTGACCGGGCAGGTCGATCTCGGGGATCACGATCATGTGACGCGAAGCGGCGTACGCCACGATCTCCCGGTAGTCGGCCTTGGTGTAGAAACCGCCGGGGTCGCCGCCCACCGATGTCGCGGAGGCCCGTTCCGTCAGCAGCGGCCAGGCATCGATGTGCACGCGCCAGCCCTGGTCGTCGCTCAGGTGCAGGTGCAGGTGGTTGAACTTGAGGGAGCTCGTGCTGTCGATGAACTTCTTCACGTCGCCGACGCCGAAGAAGTGCCGGGCCACGTCGAGCATGACGCCCCGTCGCGGGAAGCGCGGCGAGTCCGCGACATCGGCGCCGAGCAGTGCCCAGCCGGAGTCGTCCTGTCGCAGCAGCTGCAGCAGCGTCTGCACGCCGTAGAAGAGCCCTGCCTCGTCGGCGCCGACGATGATCGCACGCTCGCCGATCTCGAGCGTGTATCCCTCCGGCGCCGAGGAGCCGTGGTCGATCAGCAGCTCGATCTCGCCGGAGGTCCCGTCGGAGGTGGAGAGGCGGATGCCGGTGCGGCGCTCGACCGCGTCGATCAGCTGGGCGGCAGCGGGGGAGGAGCCGTGCACACGCGTCGTCGCGGTGATCGGCATCCGTCCCTCTCGCGCGGTGGCGGACACAGGCGCTGGCACGAGCGGAAGAGGATGAGGAAGGACCATGAACAAAACCTACCCGTCGGCATCGCTCAGGGGAATGGCGGAAGTCGAATCGATTCTGCGACGATCGTGGACACGCCGGCGTGCGGGGTCGTCGCATCGGCTATGCTCGTAGACGTCGCGACTGGCGTCTGGGTGGACTACCACCGGGGAGCGACTGACCACGGAATTCGACCGCGCGCCTGGGCCGATAGGAACACCCCTTTCGAATCCGTTGTCAAAGGAGCACGTCATGACCGACCGTTACTTCAACGCCCCGCTTTCCGAAGTCGACCCCGAGATCGCCGAGGTCCTGGATCGCGAGTTGACGCGCCAGCAGACCTTCCTCGAGATGATCGCCTCGGAGAACTTCGTGCCCGTCTCGATCCTGCAGTCGCAGGGCTCGGTGCTCACGAACAAGTACGCCGAGGGCTACCCCGGACGCCGGTACTACGGCGGCTGCGAAGAGGTCGACGTCGCGGAGTCCCTCGCGATCGAGCGGGCGAAGAGTCTCTTCGGCGCTGAGTTCGCGAACGTGCAGCCGCACTCCGGTGCGTCGGCGAACGCGGCGGTCCTGCATGCGATCGCGCGCCCCGGCGACACCCTGCTCGGCCTGTCGCTGGACCAGGGTGGCCACCTGACGCACGGCATGAAGATCAACTTCTCCGGTCGCCTGTACGACATCGTCGCCTACGGCGTCGACCCCGAGACCTCGACGATCGATATGGCCGAGGTGCGCCGTCTCGCGATCGAGCACAAGCCGAAGGTCATCATCGCCGGATGGTCGGCCTACCCCCGCACGATGGACTTCGCGGCCTTCCGCGCGATCGCCGACGAGGTCGGTGCGCTGCTCTGGGTCGACATGGCGCACTTCGCCGGTCTGGTCGCCGCTGGTCTGCACCCGAACCCGGTGCCGCATGCCCACGTCGTCTCCTCGACCGTGCACAAGACGATCGGTGGTCCGCGCTCGGGCTTCATCCTCACCAACGACGCCGATCTCGCCAAGAAGATCAACACCGCGGTGTTCCCCGGTCAGCAGGGCGGCCCGCTCATGCACGTGATCGCCGCGAAGGCGACGGCGTTCAAGCTCGCAGCCACCCCCGAGTTCAAGGAGCGCCAGGAGCGCGTGCTGCGTGGCGCGAAGCTCATCGCGGAGCGCCTGTCGCAGCAGGATGTGAAGGACGCCGGCATCGCGGTGCGCTCCGGCGGCACCGACGTGCACCTGGTGCTGGTCGACCTGCGCGACGCCGAGATCGACGGTAAGCAGGCCGAAGACCTGCTGCACGACATCCACATCACGGTGAACCGCAACGCCGTCCCGAACGACCCGCGCCCGCCGATGGTCACCTCCGGTCTGCGCATCGGCACCCCGGCGCTCGCGACCCGCGGTTTCGGCGACACCGAGTTCACCGAGGTCGCCGACATCATCGCGCTCGCGCTGCTTCCCGGTGCTGACGTCGAGTCGCTGCGCGCTCGCGTCGACGCCCTCGCCGCCGCGTTCCCGCTCTACCCCGACCTGCAGCAGTGACTGCGAAGATCCTCGACGGGAAGGCGGCGTCCGCCGCGATCCGTGCCGAGCTGACCGAACGCGTGGCCGCACTCAAGGCGCGAGGGATCACGCCGGGCATCGCGACCGTGCTCGTGGGCGCCGACCCGGCCTCGCAGCTCTACGTGGGCATGAAGCACCGGCAGTCCGAGGCGATCGGGATGAACTCGATCCAACGCGAGCTGCCCGCCGACGCCACGCAGGCCGACGTCGAAGCCCTGATCGACGAACTCAACGCCGACACCGCGTGCCACGGGTACATCGTGCAGCTGCCGCTGCCGAAGCACCTCGACACCGATGCGATCCTGGAGCGGATCGACCCGGCGAAGGATGCCGACGGTCTGCACCCGACCAACCTCGGGCGTCTGGTTCTCAACGTCAACGGGCCCATCCACACCCCGCTGCCGTGCACACCCCGAGGCGTGATCGAGCTGCTGCTGCGCAACGACTACGACCTCAAGGGGAAGCACGTCGTCGTGGTCGGGCGCGGCGTCACGATCGGTCGCTCGATCGGCCTGCTGCTCACGCGACGCGATCTGAATGCCACGGTCACCCTCACGCACACCGGAACCGTCGACATGCCGCGCTACCTGCGAGAGGCCGATGTGATCGTCGCCGCCGCCGGCGTCAAGCACCTCATCCGCGCGGAAGACGTCAAGCCGGGCGCCGCCGTGCTCGACGTCGGCGTGACGCGAGAGACCGACCCCGATACCGGGAAGAGCCTGGTGTTCGGAGACGTCGCCCCCGACGTCGCCGACGTCGCCGGGTACATCTCCCCGAACCCGGGAGGCGTCGGCCCGATGACGGTCGCACTGCTCATGACGAACGTCGTGGAAGCGGCCGAGCGGATCGCCTGACGCCAGCGCGCGCACCGCATGCGAAAGGCGCCCGTCCTCCTCGGAGGATGGGCGCCTTTCGCCGTTCGCAGCCGGTGTGTCGCGCCCGGTTCAGTCCGGGTTCGGGTCGGCTCTTCGCACTCAGCCCAGTTCGTCGAGCATGCGCCGCTGCTCGGGCGTGAGACCGTCGTCGAGCTCGTCGCGCGCGGCGCGTGTCTCGGGCGCCTCCGCCGCGGCAGCGGTCGGAGACGCCGTCTTCGTCTCGCCACCCTTCACCCGCGCCTGCACCGAGTCGTAGATCTCTCCCGCCTTGGCGCGGAGCCGGTCGTCGATCTGGTCGTAGATCATCCATCCGAACAGCAGCGCGAGCGGCGGCAGCACGAACGCCCAGAAGCCGGAGGCGCGCACACCGCTCAGCCACACCGTGAGTACCCAGACGATCAGCTCGACCAGATACACCAGCACGTACTGCACGACCTTCTCGCCGGTCTTGGTGCGCTCGGCGGCCGACTTCGCCGCCGACCTGCGGAAGGCTCCGGCGAGCAGGGGCTTCACGAACAGGGCGGCGAGGGTCAGGATGACGGATGCCCACAGGGTGTTGAACCCGACCGAGACGCCCGGCAGCAGCAGGCCGATCACCAGCAGTGCGGCGACATTGAACACGTAGAGCGCGGCGAACCGGACGATTCCGTTCTTCATGCGACCAGAATCCCACATCCTCCCGCGGAGGATCAGCCCTGCGCGTGCAGCGTGCTCTCGATCCCGCTGATGCGTGCCTGCTCGTCGAAGCGGAAGGTCGCGGTGCCCGTGGCATCGGAGACATCGGCGCCGGAGAACGCCTCGTCGGTCCAGGCGAGGGTCCAACCCGCGAGTCGGGCGAGGTCCCAGACGGAAGTGCGCGCATCGGGGAGGCTGATGCCCGAGAGGACACGGGGCAGCGCCATGACCGCATCCGCCACGGTGAGCGGTGCCAGCGGAGCATCGAGCACGAACACCGCACGGGTTCCGTTGCCGACCGGGGCGGAGTAGTAGGGGGAGCGTCCGGTGAGCTCGACCGCGACGGCACCGACCGTGTGCGCGGCCTGCGCGATCCAGTCGTCGTCGCCCGAGACCTCGGCGGGGAACGGCACCTCGGGAGCGGTCAGCTCGGCGATCCCGTGCTCGTTGCCGTAGGCCTGCAGCTGCGCGGCGACACCCTGTGCGTCGCCGCTCGGGTGCGCCCAGGCCCACAGGAGCGAGCGGGGCCCGGGGGCGATCGTCGCGATCAGGTGCGCGCGCGCCACGAGCTGCCGCGACGGGTCGGCGTCGGCGGTGAAGGTGAGGGTGCCCGCGGCCAGGTCCGCGTCCCAGCGGTGCTCGCCGAGGGCGTCGGCGGCTGCGGAGAGAGCGTCCTGACGGAGCGCGACGAAGAGGGCGGCACGGTCGGCGAGGGGCTGGAGCGCGGCGAAGGTCATGCCGACAGTCTCGCGGTCGATGCTATGAATCCGCTAGTTCAGGCGTTGCCTGCCCCAGGCCGCAGGCGCACGACCCCGCGGATCAATAGCTGGCGCGGGAGCCGCCGTCTGTCGAGGTGAAGCGCGCGGCGAGAGCCTCGGAGGCGCGGGCGAGCAGCGCCACATCCGCTCCGACCGCCACGAAGTCGGCGCCCGCGGCGAGGTAGGCGTCGGCGGCTGCCGGGTCGAACGCGTTCACGCCCACGGCCTTGCCAGCGGCCTTGACCGCGGCGAAGACCCTCTCGACCGCGGCCGTGACATCGGGGTGGGTCTGCTGACCCAGCAGGCCCATCGACGCGGACAGATCGGAGGGGCCGACGAACACCGCGTCGACGCCGTCGACCGCGGCGATGTCGGCTGCGGCCTCGACGCCCGCTGCCGTCTCGATCTGCACCGTGAGGGAGACGTGCTGCGCGGACTCCTGCAGGTACCGATCGACACGGTTCCAGCGCGCGCTGCGGGCCAGAGCACTGCCCACGCCGCGCACGCCCTCCGGCGGGTACCGCGTCGCGGACACCGCGGCGCGGGCCTCGTCGGCCGACGACACCATCGGCACGATCAGGTTCTGCGCCCCGAGGTCGAGGACCTGCTTGATCGCGACGGTGTCGTTCGACGGCACCCGCACGAGCGGGGCGATCGGGTACGCGGCGACAGCCTGCAGCTGCACGAGCACGGAATCGAGCGTGTTCGCCGAGTGCTCCATGTCGATCAGCAGCCAGTCCAGTCCCGACCCCGCGGCGACCTCGGCGAGCAGCGGGCTGCCGGAGCAGACCCACATGCCCACGAACGCTCGATCGGAGGCCGCGAGCTGCTCACGGAACGAGGGGTCTAGACGAAGCTGCATGCGATTGTTCCCATCGGTCCGTAATCGCACAGCACTTCATCGCCGCGCGACACCCACATCGGGCGTGTGAACGATCCTGCCAGGATGATCTCCCCGGCCTCGAGACGCGCGCCGTGCTGATGGAACTTGTTCGCGAGCCACGCGACCCCGGTCGCCGGGTGGCCGAGCACTCCGGCGGCGACGCCGGTCTCCTCGATCTCGCCGTTGCGGGAGAGCACGCCGGGAACCCAGCGCAGATCGATCTCGTCGGGGCGCCGGTGCACCGTGCCGAGCACCATCGCTCCGTACGCGGCGTTGTCGCTGATCGTGTCGACGATCGTGCGGCCCTCCAGCTCGATGTGCGAGTTCAGCACCTCGAGCGCCGGCACGGCGTAGTCGATCGCCGCCAGGGCATCCTCGAGGGTGCAGTCCGGGCCCTCCAGCGGGGTCTTCAGCACGAAGGCGAGTTCGACCTCGATGCGCACGTTCGAGAAGTGATCGACCGGGATCTCGGAGCCTGACTCGTACACGGTGTCGTCGAACATCACGCCGTAGTCCGGCTCGGTGATGCCCGTGGCCTGCTGCATCGCCTTGGACGTCAGCCCGATCTTGCGGCCGACGAGCCGGCGACCCGCGGCGATCTGGGAGTCCCTCCAGACGCCTTGGATCGCGTAGGAGTCCTCGACCGTGGCCTCCGGGTACCGCGCCGTGATGCGCGGGATCACCGCGTGCGTGCGGTCGGCCTCCGCGAGCTCCGCCGCGATCTGCGTGATCGTGTCTGCTGACAGCATCCGTGCCTCCTAGAGCTGGTGGCCCAGCTTGTACTCGCCCTGCTTGTACTCGGGCATGTCCTTGTCGTCGTCCGCTCGCGTGTACGAGAAGCCGTCGGCACCGATGGTCACCGCCATCTCGCTGGAGTCGGTGCGGGCGACCACCGGCTGCGGGTTGCCGTCGAGGTCGAGCACCAGCGACGCATCCGTGTACCAGGACGGGACGACGGGGTTCCCCCACCAGTCGCGGCGCTGGTTGTCGTGCACATCCCAGGTGATGACCGGGTTGTCGGGGTCGCCGGTGTAGTAGTCCTGCGTGTACACCTCGACGCGGTGCCCGTCGGGGTCGCGCAGGTAGAGGTAGAACGCGTTCGAGACGCCGTGGCGGCCGGGACCGCGCTCGATCGAGTCGGAGCGGCGCAGGGCTCCGAGCTTGTCGCAGATGGCGAGGATGTTGTGCTTCTCATGCGTGGCGAAGCACACGTGGTGCATGCGGGGTCCGTCGCCGCCGGTCATGGCGGTGTCGTGCACGGTGGGCTTGCGGCGCATCCAGGCGGCGTAGACGGTGCCCTCCTCGTCCTGGATGTCCTCAGTGACGCGGAAGCCGAGGTCCTGCATGAAGCCCACGGCGCGCGGCACGTCGGGGGTGACCTGGTTGAAGTGGTCCAGGCGCACCAGCTCGCCGGGGATGTGCAGGTCGTAGCGCCACGACATCCGCTCGACGTGCTCGGTGGCGTAGAAGAACTCGTACGGGAAGCCGAGCGGGTCGACCACGCGCACCGAGTCGCCGATGCCCTTGACGAAACCGTTCTCGTTGCGGCGCACGTCGCAGCCGAGCTCCGTGTAGAACTCGACGGCGCGGTCGAGGTCTTCGGGCGTGCGGACCCGGTACGAGAAGGCGGCCACGGCGGCGATCGGGCCCTTGCGCAGCACCAGGTTGTGGTGGATGAACTCCTCGGTCGAACGCAGGTAGATCGCCTCGTCGTCCTCCGCGGTGACGTAGAGCCCCAGGACGTCGACGTAGAACTGGCGGGAGGCGGCGAGGTCGGTGACCACGAGCTCCATGTACGCGCAGCGGAGGATGTCCGGCGGCGAGCTCTGCGGCGTCGCGATCGGGTTGTCCGAGCGGATCGGCGCCTCCTGGGAGACGTAGAAGCCCGAGGAGGTCAGGGTCATGTCGTCGCGGTGTGTCATGTCAGCGTCCTTGCGTGAGGGTTCCGGTCGCACTTTCTGTCGCATCCGCGCGGGCGGGGCGGCACAAAGTGCGACCGGAACGAGACAGTGGGGTCAGTTCTTGCCGAAGGTCGGGTTGTGGGAGTGGGCCGCGAGCGTGATGTGCACGCTCTGCTGGTCGGTGTAGAAGTCGATCGAGCGGTAGCCGCCCTCGTGACCGAGGCCCGAAGCCTTCACGCCGCCGAACGGCGTGCGCAGGTCCCGCACGTTGTTGCTGTTCAGCCACACCATGCCGGCTTCGACCGACTGCGCGAAGTTGTGCGCGCGCTTGAGGTCGTTCGTCCAGATGTAGGCGGCGAGCCCGTACTTGGTGTTGTTCGCGAGCGAGAGCGCGTCCTCGTCGGAGTCGAAGGGCGTGATCGCCACGACGGGGCCGAAGATCTCTTCCTGGAAGATACGGGCGTCGGGGGAGACGTCGGCGAACACGGTGGGTGCGACGAAGTTGCCCTCCTCGAAGCCCTCGGGGCGACCGCCACCGGCGACCAGGCGGCCCTCGGTCTTGCCGATCTCGACGTAGCTCATGACCTTGTCGTAGTGCTCGGGGTGCACGAGCGCGCCGACCTCGGTGGCGGGGTCGTGGGGGTAGCCGACCTTGACCCGCTTCGCCTGCGCGGCGTAGCGCTCGACGAACTCCTCGTAGATCGAGCGCTCGACCAGGATGCGGGAGCCGGCGGTGCAGCGCTCGCCGTTGAGGGAGAAGACGCCGAAGATCGTGGCGTCGACCGCGGCCTCGAGGTCGGCGTCGGCGAAGACCACGGCGGGCGACTTGCCACCGAGCTCCATCGACAGGCCCTTGAGGAACGGGGCGGCATTGCCGAAGATGATCTGTCCGGTGCGGCTCTCGCCCGTGAACGAGATGAGCGGCACATCGGGGTGCTTCACGAGCGCGTCGCCCGCGTCTTCGCCGAGACCGTTCACGAGGTTGAAGACGCCCTTGGGCAGCCCCGCCTCCTCGAAGATGCCGGCCCACAGGGATGCCGACAGCGGCGTGAACTCGGCCGGCTTGAGCACGACCGTGTTGCCGGTCGCGAGTGCGGGCCCGAGCTTCCACGACTCGAGCATGAACGGCGTGTTCCACGGCGTGATGAGGCCGGCGACACCGATCGGCTTGCGGTTGACGTAGTTCATCTGCTTGCCCGGCACCTTGAAGGCGTCGTCGGACTGCGCGACGATCAGGTCGGCGAAGAACCGGAAGTTCTCGGCGGCGCGGCGGGCCTGTCCCAGCGCCTGCGTGATCGGCAGGCCGGAGTCGTACGACTCGAGCTCGGCCAGGCGTGCATCGCGGGACTCGACGATGTCGGCGATCCGGTGCAGCACGCGCGAGCGCTCGCGGGGGAGCATCCGCGGCCAGGGGCCCTCGTTGAACGCGCGCGTGGCTGCCGCGACGGCGAGTTCGATGTCGGCCTTCTTGCCGGCGGCGGCGGTCGTGTAGGTCTGGTTGGTGACCGGATCGAGCACGTCGAACGTATCGCCGTCGACGGAATCGACGAACGCGCCGTCGATGTAGTGCTGGATGTGGTCGGGGAGGTCGGCGGGGATGCGCGAATCGGTCATGAGATTTCTCCGGTCGTCTGGGCGGAACGGGTGTGCAGTGCGTCGAGGAACGCGTCCATCGTGCGCCAGCGGTGGTTGCGGGCGGCGAGTTCGATCTCGAGCGGGTCGGCGCCCGCGCGGATGAGGTCGAGGATCTCGGTGTGCTCCTCGACCGAGTGCTGGGCGCGTCCGGGGATCGACGCGAAAGTCGTGTCGCGGATGGCGGAGAGCCGCGACCAGCCGCGGTGCACGAGGTCGAGCAGGTGAGGGTTGGGGCACGGCTCGAACAGCACCGAGTGGAACTGGCGGTTGAGCTCGGTGAAGGCGTGGGCGTCGAGATGATCGAGCATCTGCGCCATCCGCTCGTTGATGCGGGCGGCCTCCTCGAGAGCGTCCTCGTCGAGCAGGGGAGCCGAGAGCGCGGTGGCGCAGCCCTCGACCAGGCCGAGCGTCTGCATGGTGTGCGCGTACTCGCTCTCGTCGACGAGGGTCACCCGCGCTCCGACGTTGCGCTCGAACGTCACGAGTCCCTCGGCTTCGAGGCGGCGGATCGCCTCGCGCACGGGGACGACGCTCATCTTCAGATCCTCGGCGATGGAACCCAGCACCAGCCGGTAGCCGGGGCTGAACATGTGCCCCGTGATCCGCGAACGGAGCCACTCGTACGCGACCTCGGACTTGCTGGCCGCCGTCGTGGTCATCGCGTGCTCCGGTGGGCCGTGGCCTCCTCGTAGCGGGCGCGCCACTCGGCGTTCAGGGGGAACAGGCCGTCGACGGGGTGACCTGCGGCGACCTGCTCGGCGATCCAGGCGTCTTCGATCTCCTGCGCGACGGCGCTGGCGGCGACCTCGGCGGCCAGGGCCGGCGGGATCACGATCACTCCGTCGCTGTCGCCGACGATGATGTCTCCGGGCTGCACGGTCGCACCGCCGCAGGAGATCGTGACATCCACGTCCCACGGCACGTGCTTGCGGCCGAGCACGGAGGGGTGCGCACCCTGCGAGAACACGGGGAGTCCGATCTCGGCGACCGCGTCGAAGTCGCGTACGCCGCCATCGGTGACGACCCCGGCGGCGCCGCGGACCTTCGCGCGCAGGGCGAGGATGTCGCCGAGGGTGCCGGTCGTGGCATCGCCTCGGGCCTCGATGACGATGATCTCGCCGTCTTCCACGGCATCGAACGCGCGCTTCTGCGCGTTGTAGCCGCCGCCGTGCGCGGCGAAGAGGTCTTCGCGGAAGGGCACGAAGCGCAGCGTCTTGGCGGTGCCGACGATCTTGCTGCCGGTGATGTTCGCCGACACCCCGTCGATGAAGCAGGAGTGGTGTCCGCGCTTGCGGAGCTGGGCCGAGAGACCGGCCGTCGGGGCGGCGAGGAGCTGGGCGCGCAGTTCGGGGGAGAGGGCAGGAGCCTTCTCGACGGGAGGCAGGCCCGCCTCTTCGCGAGAGCCCCAGGCCTCGGTGCGCTGCAGGTCGTCGACGGCGGGGAGCGATCCGATCTCGCCGTCGAAAGGGGTCTCGCCCTGCGTCACGGTGGTGACGAGGCGTCCGGACGTGGGGCCGCCGGGGGCATCCGGGGCGTCCACCTCGATCTCGACGACGTCGCCGGGGACGATGACCGATGAGCCCGCGGGGGTGCCGGTGAGGATCACGTCGCCCGGTTCGAGGGTGAAGTGCTGGGAGAGGTCGGCGACGAGCTGCGCGAGCGGGAAGATGAGCCCGGCGGTGGTGTCGTCCTGGCGGAGCTCGCCGTTCACCCAGGCGCGCACCCGGAGGGCCGCAGGGTCGACGGTGCGGGCATCGATCAGGTCGGGACCGAGCGGCGTGTAGCCGTCGCCGCCCTTGGAGCGGACGTTGGAGCCCTTGTCGTTCGCGCGCAGGTCGTACAGTCCGAGGTCGTTCGAGGCGGTGACCCACCCCACGTGCGCCCAGGCCTCGTTGAGCGAGACGCGGCGCGCGGCCGTGCCGATCACGAGGGCGATCTCCCCTTCGAAGGCGAGCAGCTCCGTGCCGGCCGGTCGCTCGACCGTGCCTCCGGAGGCGCCGACGGAACTGGCCGGCTTGAAGAAGTACGAGGGCGAGGCGGGGCGTCTGCCGCGCTGATCGGCGCGTGAGGCATAGCTCAGATGGATCGCGATGATCTTGCCGGGGCGGTCGATTGTGTCCGTCACGGGGCGCCTCCTCGCGCTCGTCTGCGTTGTCGTGCGGGACGCCTTGTGCGTCGTATTCGAAATCATATATCATCGGTTCACCCCTCGGCAAGCACTTCGGATCCATTCCGCTGCACGCCGTGACAATGCGGTCACAACCAAAGGAGACACCCCATGAGCGGGCAGTCACAGGCTGGGTTCACGCCCACCGGAACCATCGCGACGGCGGCCGATCGACGCCGCGTCGTGTTCGCCACCGTCGTCGGCACCACGGTCGAGTGGTACGACTTCTTCATCTACGCGACGGCCGTCGGCCTCGTCTTCGGACAACTCTTCTTCGCCCCGCTCGGCGAGAACAGCGCCCTGATCGGCTTCGCCACGGTCGGCGTCAGCTTCCTGTTCCGCCCCCTCGGCGCGTTCCTCGCCGGGCACTACGGCGACAAGCTCGGGCGCAAGACCGTGCTGATGTGGACGCTGATCCTGATGGGCGCCGCGACCGCGCTCATCGGTCTGCTGCCCACGTACGAGACGATCGGCATCATGGCGCCGATCCTGCTGGTGCTGCTGCGCATCGTCCAGGGCATCTCGGCGGGCGGTGAATGGGGCGGTGCGGTGCTGATGGCCGTCGAGCACGCTCCTCGCCGCAAGCGCGGCATCTTCGGGGCGTCTCCGCAGATCGGCGTGCCCCTCGGTCTGCTGCTCGCCTCCGGTGTGATGGCGCTGATGACGGTGATCGCCCCCGGCGACCAGTTCCTCGCCTGGGGCTGGCGTGTGCCGTTCCTGCTCAGCGTCGTGCTGATCCTCGTCGGCTACTACGTGCGCCGCAAGGTCGAGGAGAGCCCCGTCTTCACCGAGCTCTCGGCCCGCAAGGAGAAGGCGCGGATGCCGATCGCTCAGCTGTTCCGCAAGCACCTGCTGCTCGTGATCATCGCCGCATTCGTCTTCGCCGGCAACAACGCCGTGGGCTACATGACCACCGGCGGGTACATCCAGGGCTACGCCACGAACCCGGAGGGGCCGATCGGCCTGGAGCGGGGCCCGGTCCTCTGGGCCGTCGCCGGATCCGCGGTCACCTGGCTGCTCACGACGCTCCTCGCCGGCCGGCTGTCCGACCGCATCGGCCGTCGCACGACGTACGTCATCGGCTGGGTGCTGCAGCTGGTCGGTGTCTTCACGCTCTTCCCGCTCGTCAACACGGGCGAGATCGGTCTGCTGTTCGCCGGGCTCGCGATCCTCACGATCGGTCTCGGCTTCACGTACGGACCGCAGGCGGCGCTGTACGCCGAGCTGTTCCCGGCGAGCATCCGCTTCTCCGGCGTCTCGATCTCGTACGCCATCGGCGCGATCGCCGGTGGGGCCTTCGCGCCGACCATCGCCACGGCCATCGTGAGCGCCACAGGGTCGACCCAGGCCGTCACCTGGTACCTCGCGGGCATGACCGTGCTCGGTCTCATCGCCACGCTGCTGCTGCGCGACCGCTCGGGCATCCCGCTCGGACCGGATCACGAGGACGAGCAGTCCGTCAGCCCGATCTACGGACTCGCGAAGGCCTGATTCTCCGGAGTCACCCGAACGCGTGAGCACGTCCCCCTCCGGGTGGGCGTGCTCACGCGTCGTCGCGGCGGTCAGCCGTCGAGGGATTCGCGGATGACGGATGCCGAGCGCTGCAGCCGCCCGGCGATCTCGGCGTCGTCCAGGTCGGTGGCCACGTGCACGACCGCGATCGCGGCGGGGCGCTGGCCGCGCAGGGCGAGGGGGACGGCGACGGACTGCACGGTGGGGATGACCTCATCGTGGCTCGTCGCATATCCGCGGCTCCGGGTCGCCTCCACATCGGCGGGCAGTGACGATGGCACCGCTTCGGGCCACTCGTGCTCGGGGAGTTGCGCGAGGATCGCCTTGCCGGGAGCTCCGACCGTCACCGGGTGGCGGGCGCCGGGGCGCTGGGCGACGCTCGCGACGGCGTGGCGGGGCTCGACGCTCGCCAGCGTGATGCACTCCTCGCCGTCGAGCACGGCGAGGAAGCAGGTCATGCCCAGCTCGTTGGCGATCGCGGTGAGCTCGGGGAGGGCCTCGGCCTGCAGATCGTGGGCGACTCCGGCCGCGAGCGCCGCCATGCGCGCGCCGAGGCTCACGGCGCCGGACGCGTCTCGGGAGACGAGCCCGTGGTCTTCGAGGGTGCGCAGCAGGCGATAGGCGATCGAGCGGTGAACGCCCAGGCGCGAGGCGATCTCGTCGATCGTGAGGGGGCCGCGTGCGTCGGCCAGCACCTCGAGGATGCGGATGCCGCGGCTGAGAGTCTGCGAGGCCGGAGAGGCGGCGGTGTTCTCGGGCATGCGGGCGCTCCCTTGCGATCGCGGACGGCGAGGTTTAGGCTGTGTTCAATAGTAGAACTCTGTGTTCGAATATAGAACACGCGGGTTCAGGATGCAAGACCCGACAGGCAACACCCGACGAAGAAGTCCGGAAGGAATCGACGACGATGCAGTTCCACCACCACGGCTACGTCTCCGCTGACCCGCGCGTGCAGGACGCCGCCGGTATCGGCGCCGCGCGCTCCGCCGACCTTCCCGACCAGATCGACGTGCTCATCGTCGGATCGGGGCCGGCGGGAATGCTCCTCGCCGCCCAGATGGCGCAGTACCCCGGCATCTCCACGCGCATCATCGAGAAGCGCGACGGCCGCCTCCCGCTCGGCCAGGCCGACGGCATCCAGCCGCGCAGTGTCGAGACGTTCCAGGCGTTCGGGTTCGCCGAGCGGATCATCGCCGAGGCCTACAACATCGGCTGGATGAACTTCTGGGGGCCGAACCCCGACAAGCGCGACGAGATCGTCCGCACCTCCCGCACGTCCGACTACGCCTACGACATCTGCGAGTTCCCGCACCTGATCGTCAACCAGGCGCGAGTGCTGGACTACTTCGCCGAGGCCGCGGCGAACGGCCCCGGCCGGATCGTGCCCGACTACGGGGTCGAGTTCACCGGTCTCACGGTCCACGACACGGGGGAGTACCCCGTGGAGGTGGGGATCCGCTACGTCGCCGGCGAGCGGGCAGGAGAGGCGAGGACCATCCGCGCCAAGTTCGTCGTGGGGTGCGACGGTGCCCGCAGCGGTGTGCGCCAGGCCATCGGGCGCACGCACGTGGGCGCCTCGGCCGCGCACGCCTGGGGCGTCATGGACGTGCTCGTCAACACCGACTTCCCGGACTGGCGCACCAAGTGCGCCATCAACTCGGAAGCGGGCAACATCCTGCACATCCCGCGCGAGGGTGGCTACCTCTCGCGCATGTACATCGACCTCGGCGAGGTCGCGGACGACGACGATCACCGGGTGCGGCAGACGCCCATCGAGGAGATCATCCGTCGCGCCAACGAGATCCTGCACCCGTACACGCTCGACGTGCGCGAGGTCGCCTGGCACAGCGTGTACGAGGTCGGACACCGCGTCACCGACGGCTTCGACGACGTGATCGACGAGTCGGGGCGGACGCCGCGCGTGTTCCTCACCGGGGACGCCTGCCACACGCACAGCGCCAAGGCGGGCCAGGGCATGAACGTGTCCATGCAGGACGGCTTCAACCTCGGCTGGAAGCTCGGCTCGGTGCTCACCGGACGCGCGTCCGAAGACCTGCTGGCCACGTACGGCGCCGAACGGCGGCCCGTGGCGCAGCAGTTGATCGACTTCGACCGCGAGTGGTCGAGCCTGATGGCCCGAAAGCCCGAGGAGATCTCCGACCCCAACGAGCTGGCCACCTACTACCTCGCGACGGCCGAGTTCCCGTCCGGATTCATGACGCAGTACACCTCGTCGATGATCACCGGGTCCGACACGCACCAGTCCCTCGCCCCGGGATATCCGCTGGGCAAGCGTTTCAAGTCGGCCGAGGTCGTGCGGGTCGGCGACGGCAACGTGGTGCACCTCGGACACCACGCGAAGGCCGACGGACGCTGGCGCGTCTACGCCTTCGGCGACCGCACCGGCGACGCGCTCGCCGCGTGGGCCGAGAAGGCCGAGCCCCTGTTCGCGCGCTTCACCCCGGCGGACGCCGATGTCGATGCGGTCTTCGATGTGAAAGCCGTCTACCAGCAGCCGTTCGAAGAGATCGAGGTCACCTCGGCGCCTGCGCTGTTCCAGCCGAAGACCGGCCCCCTCGGACTCACCGACTGGGAGAAGGTCTACGCCGCAGGCCCCAGCAAGTGGACCGAGACCGACATCTTCGCCGCGCGCGAGCTCTCCCGCGAGGGCGTTGTGATCGTGGTGCGCCCCGACCAGTACGTGGCGGCGATCCTTCCGCTCGACGACACGACCGAGCTGGCCGCGTTCCTCGAGGGGGCCCTGCTGCCTGCACGCTGATCCCGTCCTCGACATGACACGTGTCATGTCGAGGAGATGACACTGCCCTCCGGTCTCCTCGCCCTCAGCGGAGGAGGCTGGAGGCATGAACAACACCTCCGTGGACGGGTCGGTGACGCGGGCCACCGCTCGACCGGTATCCGCCGCCCCGATCGATGACCCCGTGGTGCTCGAACTGAGCGCCGTGAAACGACACTTCGGCACTGGCGACCGCCGCGTGCAGGCCGTCGACGGGGTGGACCTGTCGATCCGGCGCGGGGAGGTCGTCGCACTGCTGGGACCCAACGGCGCGGGCAAGACCACCACGCTCGACATGCTGCTGGGGCTCACGCAACCCAGCAGCGGCACCGTGCGGGTGCTCGGCGTCGCACCGGAGCGCGCCACCTCGAGCGGAGCGATCGGGGCGGTGCTGCAGACCGGCGGGCTCCTGGGCGACCTGACCGTCGGCGAGACCGTGCGCCTCATCGCCTCTCTTCACGGTGCGCAGGCTCTCGGCAGAGTGGACGAGGTGCTCGCCAGAGCCGACCTGGAGCACCTCGCCCGCCGCCGGGTGTCGAAGTGCTCCGGCGGGGAGCAGCAGCGCGTGAAGTTCGCGCTCGCGATGGTCTCCGACCCCGACATCCTGGTGCTCGACGAGCCCACCGCGGGTATGGATGTCACGGCACGCCGCCATTTCTGGGACGTCATGCGTGCGGATGCGGATGCCGGACGCACGATCATCTTCGCCACCCACTATCTCGAAGAGGCCGAGCAGTTCGCGCGCCGAACCGTGGTGATGCACCGGGGGACCGTGGTCGCGGACGCCCCCACGGCGCTGCTGCGGGCCAGTCTCGGCGAGCGGACCGTCTCGGCGACGGTCGACGAGGGCGCAGCGACCCTCGTCGCGACCTTGAGCGCGACCGACGGCGTCGTCGCCGTGCGACTCGACGGAGATCGTCTCAGCCTGCGCGCCGCGGATTCCGATGCCGCCGCCCGCATCCTGCTCGAAGGCGGCGCCCACGACCTGGAGATCGCCGCCCCCACCCTGGAAACCGCCTTCACTGCTCTGACGGAGAACTGACATGCTCGTCTCACCCACCATGCTGCGTATCGAAGGCGTCCGCCAGCTGCGCAACCCCTACACGCTCGCATTCACCCTGGCGATGCCGGTCGCGATGTACCTGCTGTTCGGCGCCGGGATGGGGTACGGCTCGCTCTCCGCCGGCCACGGGAACGTCTCGTTCTACGTGATGACCTCGATGGCCGCCTACGGCACGGCGGTCGCGATGAGCTCGCTCACATCGCTCGCCGCGACCGAGGCGAAGCAGGGCTGGGGGCGCCAACTCGCCATGACCCCGCTGACCACCGCCGGATACGCGCTGACGAAGCTGCTCACCGCCGTGACCTTCGCGACGCTGGCGCTGGTGGCGGTGTTCGCCGCCGGGATGATGACCGGTGCGCAGGTGGAAGACGGCTGGCGCTGGGTCGCGACGGCGGGCATCATCCTCGGGATCGGCCTCATGTACGGACTGTTCGGGCTCGGCGTCGGGCTGTTCTTCAGTTCGGACTCGGCGGCGGCTCTCGCCTCGATCTCAATGACGTTCTTCGCGTTCTTCGGCAACGTGTTCATGCCGCTCGACGGCGTGATGCTCGACATCGCCCGATTCACGCCTCTGTACGGCTTCGTCGCCCTGAGTCGCTGGCCGCTCACCGACGGGGTGCTCACGACAGGACAGACCGACCCGCTGTGGATGCTGTTCCTCAACGTCGTCGTCTGGCTCGCGCTGTTCGCCCTGCTGGTCATGATGGGCATGAAGCGCTCCAGGGCGCGGCAGTAGCGGTGCGCGACGACAGTAGGTTGGACGGATGACGCCACACGTGAAGCGCGAGACGAACAGCGCCACGGGGAAGGACCCGTGGGCGCGGTTCGGGTGGCTGATGGCCGTGATCTGGCTCGTCTTCCTGGTGTATCCGGTGATCGCGCTCCTGCGATCCGAAGCGCCGCCGGCCTGGGTGATCGTGGGCTGGGTCGCCCTGGTCGCGTTCATCGTGCTGTACGTCACCGGCTTCATGCACGGCATGCGCGGTGGCGGGGGACTCGGACGTACGCCGTCGACACGGCAGTGGATCACGTTCGCAGCGCTCATCCTGTGCGCACTGCTCTCGGTACCGGCGGAGGGCGGATCGGCGCTCAGCTTCCTGCCGTTCGTGATGTCCTTCGCCTCGTACGGTCTGACGCGTGCGTTGCATTGGATCACGACCATCGCGGCGGACGTGGTCACGGCGCTGTGCGTGTTCCTACTTCCCGGGGGGATGAGCTATCTGTCGATCCTCGCGATCGTGGCGCTTCTCGGAGTGGTCAACACGGTGTCGACCTGGCTCATCCTGCGCTCGGCGGAAGCGGAGCGGCTCGGCCTCGAGCTGGCGACGAGCGAGGGGCGCGAGGCCGTGGCCCGTGACGTGCACGATCTGATCGGTCACTCCCTGACGGTCGTCGGCCTCAAGGCGCAACTGGTGCGGCGGCTGATGGACTCCGATCCGGAACGCGCCAAGGCCGAGCTCGCCGACATAGAGCGGCTCACGGCGGAGGCTATCGCCGGGGTCCGCTCGACGGTGGCGGGAGCGCGGGTGACGACGCTCGTCGAACAGCTCGCGTCTTCTCGGGACTCGTTCCGCGCGGCCGACATCGAGATGCAGGTCGAGGGGGAGCCGAGCGCCCTGTCGCCGGTGCAGGCGATCACCGCGAGCTGGATTCTCCGCGAGGCGACGACCAACACCCTCAGGCATGCGCGCGCGCAGACGGTGCGGGTGCTGCTGCTGCCGGGGCGGCTGGTGGTGGAGGACGACGGGGTGGGCATCGGTGCGGCCGAAGGCAACGGCATCCGCGGCATGCGCGAGCGCGCAGCGGCGGCGGGCGCGGCGTTCGCGCTCGGCGCGACGGAAGACGCGGGCACGCGCGTGCAGGTGACGTGGTGAGCGTCTCGGCCGGTGACACCATCCGGTTGCTGATCGCCGACGACCAGGCGCTCGTGCGCGGCGCGCTGGGGGCGCTGCTCGAACTCGAGCCCGACCTCACCGTGGTCGGCATGGCCGCGGACGGAGCGGAGGCCGTGCGACTCGCGGAAGAGCTTCGTCCTGATGTGTGTCTGATGGACATCCAGATGCCGGGGATGGACGGCGTGGAGGCGACGCGACGCATCAGGCAGGCGAGCGCGGGGACGCGCGTGCTCGTGGTGACGACGTTCGCGCGCCCCGGCTACCTGCGCTCCGCCTTGGATGCCGGAGCGAGCGGTTTCATCGTGAAGGACACCCCTGCCGAGGAGCTCGCCGAAGCCGTGCGGCGCGTGCGGTCGGGACTGCGGGTGCTGGATCCGGTGCTCGCCGCCGACAGTCTGTTCGACGGCGCGAACCCGTTGAGCGACCGGGAACGGGAGGTGCTGCGTCTCGCCGCGGACGGGCGCTCCGCCGCCGCGATCGCCTCCGAGGTGTTCCTGTCGGCGGGAACCGTGCGAAACCACCTCTCGGCGGCAATCGGGAAGACAGGGGCGGCGAACCGGGCGCAGGCCGTGCGGATCGCTCAGGACAAGGGATGGATCTGACGCCGCTTCGGTGTGGCGGGACGTCGGCGGCCGCGCGTACGGTGGACGCCGACGGGCGACGACGCCCGACAGGAGGAGTGCGTGATGGACTGGAAGATCGAGCTCATCTTCGTGCCGGTCACCGATGTGGACCGCTCGAAGCAGTTCTACGAGAAGATCGGCTTCACCGCCGACTGGGATCAGACGCCGACCGAGGGACTGCGCTTCGTGCAGATGACACCACCGGGCTCGGCATGCTCGATCGCGTTCGGCACGGGGCTGGGCATCGACCTCGAACCGGGCACGCAGAACACGATCCAGGTCGTGGTGCCGGATGCCGACGAGGCGCTGGCGCATCTGCAGGGCCTCGGCGTGGAGGCACGGGGTGTGCAGGACCTCGACTGGGGGCGGTTCGTGTCCTTCGACGATCCGGACGGCAACTCCTGGACGCTGCAGGAGCTTCCTGACTACGGCGCCTAGACGACCACGTCCGCGACGATCTCGATCTTGAAGCCTGCGGCATTCTCGAGCCAGCCGGCGTAGTGCCGGTCGCCACCGGCGTGCGGGTAGCGGTCCGTGTAGAGCGGGTGCCAGCCGTGGGCGGGCGCCTCGGCCATGATCGCATCGACCGCGTCGCGGGCACCGCCGTGGAACGCGAGGTGGTTGAGGCCGGCGCGTCGGCGATCATGTGCGGCGTGTGACAGGTTCGGCGACGTCGTGAGGGTGAGGTAGGCGTCGCCGGCCATCCAGGACTCCCCGCCGGGCCACTCGCCGTCGAGCGTGAAGCCGAGCCGGCCCAGCACCCAGCGCCACTGCGCGCGCACCTCATCGAGGTCGGCGATCCACAGTTCGACGTGATGGAGACCCGGCATCGTCCGAGTCTGCCAGGTGAAGGGCCGGCGACGGATGCGTCAGGAATTCACGCGGATGATCTCCTGCTGGTACGGCGCGATGACATCGCCCGAGATGCGCAGGTCGAGCAGCAGGAAGCGTCGCGTCGCCGTGTCCTCCTCGGCCCAGCTCGCGAGGCGGTCGAGGTCGGAGAGCGTACGCACGACGACGCCCTCGGCTCCCACGGCCGCGCCGAACGCGGCGAAGTCGACCTCGGGGATGCGCATCGGGCCCTCCGCCAGCCCCTTGAGGCCGTAGAGGTTCACCTCGGCTCCGTAGGCCGCGTCGTTCCAGACCACGGCCATGCCGCGGCCGCCGGCCGCGCGCACGGCGGACTCCAGATCGGCGATCGCCATGAGTCCGCCGCCGTCACCGGAGGTGAGCACCACGGTCGACTCGCGCCGTGCCAGGGCCGCGCCCACGACGCTCGGCCATCCCTGTCCGATCGACTGGAACGCCGTGCCGACCATCATCATGCGGTCGGGAGCCGCAACCGGCCAGTACATGTTCGCCCACCCGATGAAGTGCCCGCCGTCGGAGACCACCACGCGGTCTTCCGGCAGCAGCTCGGCGATGCGTCGGGCGGCCGAGCGCGGGTCGAGCCGTCCGTCGGGAGCGAGGTCGTCGCCGGCGTCGTACGTGCGCGCGGCGGCGACGTCGACCGTCTCACGCCAGGGGTGCGCCGACCCGGCTGTACCGATCCGGGCCACGAGCTCCTCTGCGGCGAGCCGGGCGTCGGCACGCACGAAGCCTCCGACGTGCGCGTGCGTCGCGGCCGGTGCCGTGTCGATCTGGAAGACGCGGGTGCCCGGCGCGAACAGCTCACCGAAACGCATCGTGAACTGGTTCAGTGCGGCGCCGAACACGACGGCGACATCGGCGGAGCGCACGAGCTCCATCGCACCGTCGGCACCGAAGCCGCCGGTCACGCCGAGGTCGTACCGCGTGTCGGGGAAGACCCCGCGGCCGAGCGCCGAGGAAGCCGTGAGCGCGCCGGTCGCTGCGGCCAGCTCTCCCAGTGCGGAGCTCGCTCCGGACAACCATGCTCCGCGACCGGCCAGCAGGAAAGGCCGCTCGGCGCCGGCCAGAGCGGCGGCGATCTCGTCGAGCATCGCGTCGGCGAATTCACCGCGCGGGGCGAGAGGTGCGGGGATGCGCGGCGACGGCGCCTCCGGCACCTCGCCGGCCTCGAGAGCTGCGACGTCATACGGGATCGCGAGGACGACCGGTACCCGGTAGGTGAGGGCGTGCTCGATCGCGATGACGGTGGTGGCGGCGGCATCGGCCCGCCCGACGGTATAGGTGCGGGCGCCCACGGCGGAGGCGAGAGCGATCTGGTCGACATCCCAGGGGCGGGGACCGGATGTGGGTTCGTCACCGACCACGAGCACGAGCGGCACGTGCGCCTGCACGGCCTCTGCGAGCGCGGTCAGGGTGTTCGTGAAACCGGCGCCGTACGTCGAGGTGCCCGCGGCGATGCGACCGGACGCGCGGAAGTGGGCGTCGGCGGCGACCACGGCGCCCTGCTCGTGGCGCACAGCGGTGAACACGGCATCCGTCTGCGTCTCGATCGCGTCGAGGAAATAGGCGTTGCCGTTGCCCATCACGCCGAAGACGGCGTCGATGTGCTGAGCGAGGGTGAGGGCGACGTGCGCGGAGACGGTGGGCATGCGAAAGCCTTTCGAGACAGGGACGGAGGAACTGCGGGATCCGTATGTGTCTCGCCTCCGCGTCTTCGCGAAGTGCTTCGTGCCTCTTTTTCAGGCACCGGCCGGGCCGGACCTGCTCAGTCTACCGGCGGGGGAGCAGCGCAGGATGCGGGAGAATGCAGGAATGACTGATGCAGAGATCGAGCGCGAGACACTCACCTGGGACGGCTTCGGGGCGGCGACGCGCGATCTCGCGCGCGACATCCTCGACAGCGGTTTCCTGCCGGAGGTCGTCGTCGCGATCGCGCGTGGCGGTCTGCTCCCCGCCGGAGCGATCGCGTACGGACTCGGCGCCAAGAACTGCGGGGCTATCAACGTCGAGTTCTACACCGGGATCGGCACTGTGCTCGACGCCCCAGAGGTTCTGCCTCCCGAGCTCGACATGGCCTATCTCGACGGCCGCCGGGTGCTGCTCGTCGACGATGTCGCCGACTCGGGGCGCACACTCGCGCTCGCCGTGCAGCTGCTGAAGGACAAGGGCGCCGACGTGCGCTCGGTCACGATCTACACCAAGCCCTCCACGATCATCCAGCCCGACTTCGCGTGGAAGGACACCGATCTGTGGATCGACTTCCCGTGGTCCTTCCGCGGGACGGTCCGCGAAGAGGACCAGGGCCTCGCGCCGTCAGCGTGAGGCCGGCGGGTCAGCCGCGCAGCAGGGAACGCAGCGTCTGGATCGTGTCGGCCTCGGCCGGCGACTTGTCCTGCCGGTAGCCCTTCACCCGGGCGAATCGCAGGGCGACGCCCCCGGGATATCGCGGTGAGCGCTGCACGCCGTCGACCGCGATCTCCACGACGAGTTCGGGGCGCAGGAACACGGTGGACGCCGTGCGGTGCGACTCATGCTCGGGGAATTCGGCGGTCTGCCACCGCAGGAGCTCGTCGGTGAGGCCCTTGAAGGTCTTTCCGACCATGACGTAGCCGTCGGCGTCGCCGAACTCTCCCGAGGGATCACGGGCGCCCAGGTGGAGGTTCGAGAGCCAGCCACGGCGGCGGCCGGAGCCCCACTCCGCCCCGAGCACGACCAGATCGAAGGTCAGCACCGGTTTGACCTTCACCCAGGACTTGCCGCGCCGACCGGCGGCGTACGGCGCATCCACGGCCTTGATCACGACGCCTTCGTGTCCGGCGGCGAGAGCATCGCGCGACAGCTGCTCGGCGGCATCCGCATCGTCGGTGACGATGCCCGGCATCCGCCAGTCGCCGACCACGCGTTCGAGCTCGGCCAGACGGACGGAGAGCGGTTCGTCGATCAGGTCGCGCCCGTCGACGTGCAGCACGTCGAAGAACCACGGTCGCAGCACGAGCTCGCGCGACACATCGGCACCGAACCGCGACATGGTCTCCTGGAACGGGCGCGGCCCACCGTCTTCGTCGAGCGACAGCGTCTCGCCGTCGAGGATGACGTCGTGCGCCGGGAGAGCGCGCACGATCTCGACGATCTCGGGCACGCGGTGCGTGATGTCGGCCAGGCTCCGCGTGTAGACGCCGACCTCGTCGCCGTGGCGATGCACCTGGATGCGGGCGCCGTCGAGCTTGTACTCGACAGAGGCCCGGCCGGTGACCTCCAGCGCGGCAGAGGGCGTCGCAGCCGTCGCGGCCAGCATGGGCAGAACCGGGCGCCCGACCCGCAGGCCCACCGCCTCGAGGTCGCCTTCGTCTCCGGTGAGTGCGATGCGGGCGGTCTCGCCGAGGTCGCCCGAGAGCATGGCCGCGCGCCGGACGATGGCCGCAGGGCGGTCGGCGGCCCGCGCGATGGCATCGAGGAGCACGCCCGAGAGGGCGCCGGTGCGCAGCTCGCCGAGCATCGCGCGGGCGAGGAAGTCCCACTCCTCGGCCGTGGCGCGCGAGGCGAGGTCGCCGAGGATCCCACTGCGCACCGACGCGGAGCCGGTGCCCGATGTCGTCGCCAGCGCGTCCAACGCCTGGTCGACCTCGCCGACGGTCAGCGTCGGGCTGTCGGCGTGGGTGATGTCGAGGGCGGAGATGCCACGCCACCCGACCCCCAGCCTGCCCTGGCGGGGCGCCGCGAGCAGCAGGCCCATGACGGCGGGGATCTCGGTCGGATCTGCGCGCGAGAGCAGATCGGCGAGGGCATCGATCTTCGCGAGCCTCGACGAGGTGGCCCCGACCCGGTCGGCGGTGGAGACGAGCTCTGTGAGCATCATGGGGGAATTCTCGCACCGGTGTCGGACATTCGTGTCGCGCCGGTGCCGGCGCGCTCAGCGCCCGCGGAAGACGGGCGTGCGCTTCTCCTGGAAGGCCGCGAACCCTTCGCGGTAGTCATCGGTGTCGCACAGTGCGGCCTGTGCGGCGTTCTCGATGCCGACCGCGTCCCACAGCGCGAGCCGCTCGTCGCGGATGCAGGCGATGAGCTCCTTGCTCGCGAGGAACGCCGCCGTCGCGCCGCGGGCAGCGGTGGCTGCGGCATCGGTCGTCGCCTGCACGACCTCGTCATCGGGGAAGACGCGCGAGAACAGGCCGGAGGCCACGGCCTCGGCGCCGCTCATGAGGCGTCCCGTGTAGATCAGGTCGAGTGTCTTGTGCGCCCCCAGCCGGTCGAGGAACAGGGCGTGTCCACCTGAGTCGAGGGTCGCGCCGAGTGCGGCGAACGGGGACCCGATCTTGGCCGACTCCGCGACGTACACGACGTCCGTCGCGATGAGCAGCCCGAGTCCGACCCCGAGGCAGGCGCCGTGCGCGACGGCGAACGTCGGTGCGGGGAAGCGCGCCATGCGCTGCAGCAGCGGGGTGACGAGGCCGCCGAGATAGCCGAGCACATCGTCGTCCCGAGGATCGACCCCCGAGATGTCCCGCCCGGCGCAGAACGCGCGCCCTTCGCCGCGGAGCACGAGCACGCGCACACCGGCGCTCTCCGCGGCCTCGTAGGCGGCATCCAGATCCGCCAGGGCCCTCTCGTCGAGCGCGTTCAGCTTCGACGGCGCGTTCAGGACGATCGTCGCGACGTCGTCGGCGATGGCGAGGTCGATCATGGGGGCCTCCGGGTCAGACGTCGTAGTCCACGACCACGCGGTCGCTGGTCGGATGGGACTGGCAGGTGAGCACGAATCCGCGTTCGAGCTCGTCGGGCTCCAGGGCGTAGTTCTCGGTCATGGTCACGCTGCCCTCGATCACACGGGCACGGCAGGTGCCGCAGACACCGCCCGCACACGCGAACGGCGCATCGGGCCGCACGCGCAGTGCCGCGTTGAGCACCGACTCGTGCGCGTCGACCGGGCTCTCCACGGTCGAGGAGACGCCGTCGAGCGTGACCTCGATGCGCACGGTCTTCTCGCCGACGCGCACCTGCACGGGTCGGGCCGCGCGAGCCGGTTCGTCGCCGGTGGTGAACAGTTCGAAGCGGATGTGCGAGCGCTCGACCCCGACGTTGGCCAGCACCTCGCGGCAGAGGTCGACCAGGGCGAGCGGTCCACACAGGAACCACTCGTCGACGCTCGACGGCGGGATCAGCGTGCCGAGGATCGTGCGCAGCTTCTCCTCGTCGATCCGCCCGGAGAGCACCGGAGCCGCGCGCTGCTCGCGGGAGAGCACATGGTGCAGCACGAGTCGGGTCGGGTAGCGGTCCTTGAGGTCGGCGAGGTCTTCGAGGAACATCACGTCGAGCGTGGTCCTGTTCGTGTACAGCAGTGTGAACCGCGACGTCTCGGACCGCGTCAGCACCGTGTGGGCGAGCGCCATCAGCGGCGTGATGCCGGAGCCGGCGGCGATGCCCACCACGTGGCGGTCGTCGAGGTCGTCGAGCGCCGAGGTGAACGTGCCCTGCGGGCTCATCACGTCGATCTCGAATCCGGCGTGCAGGCCGGTCTGCGCCCAGGTCGAGAAGAGTCCGCCTTCGTCGCGCTTCACGGCGACGCTCAACCGGGTGTCCTGTCCGTCGTCGCGGTGCTCCGGCGCACGGCACAGCGAGTAGGAGCGCCGCACCTCGACGCCGTCGAGGGTGGTGCGCAGCGCGACGTACTGGCCGGGAAGATGGTCGTACTCGTCGGCGAGTGCGGCGGGCACGGTGAATGTCACCTCGACCGCGTCGTCGGTGAGTGGGCGCACGTCTTCGACGGTGAGGGTGTGGAAGCGGGCGCGCGTGCGCGGAGCGGCCGCGCGCGGCGTCGTCGCACGCGGGAGGGAAGCCGGCGCGGAGGTGAAGAGCGACATGTCAGTGCACCTTGAAGTGATCGAAGGGCTCGAGGCAGGCGCGGCACTCGAACAGCGCCTTGCACGAGGTCGAGCCGAAGTGGGAGACCTCGCGGGTGTCGAGCGACCCGCAACGAGGGCAGCGCACGCTCAGCGAGAGGCGGATGGGGCCGGTCGAGACGGCAGCCCGGCCGGAGGGCGGCGCGATGCCGTAGGCCGCGAGCTTGGTCTTGCCGGCCTCCGTCATCCAGTCCGTGGTCCAGGCGGGGGAGAGGACAAGGCGCACCTCGACCTCGTCGAAGCCGGCGGCGGTGAGGGCGAGGATCACGTCGTCGCGGATCGTGTCCATCGCGGGACAACCGCTGTAGGTCGGGGTGATGTCGACGTGGACGCTGGTGCCGTCGACCTCGACCGCACGGAGAACGCCGAGGTCCTCGATCGTGAGGACGGGCACCTCGGGGTCGGGGACGGAGGCGGCGATCCGCCAGGCGGCCTGCGTCGGGGTGAGGGTCACCATGTCGCCCCCGGATGCCGTCGGGCGAGCACCTGCATCTCGGCCAGGATGTGCCCGAGCGGCGTCGCGTGCGCGCCGTCGCGCCCACCCGCCGACGAGGACATGACGGCGGGAACCGACACGTCCGCCTCGGCGAACACGGTGTCGACCACGCGGTCGAACGCGGGGCGCAGGCTCGAGGGCCGCGCGGCCGCATCTCCGAGCCGGTCGATCAGGTCGTCGTCGCGGAACAGCTCGTCGACGTACGGCCAGACGTCACCGATCGCCCGGATGATGCGGGTGCGGGACTCCTCGGTGCCGCCGGCGAGTCGCAGCATCCACTGCACGGCGTGATCGCGGTGGTAGTCGACCTCCTTGAGCGACTTCTCGGCGATCGCGGCGAAGGTCTCGTCGCTGCTGGCGCGCAGGGCCGAGTACAGCTCGAACATGTAGGTGGCCACCACGAACTGCCGCGCGATGGTCTGGGCGAAGTCGCCGTTGGGCTGCTGCACGATCCAGGCGCAGCGGAACTCGGGCTCGTCGCGGAAGAAGGCGAGATCGTCTTCGCTGCGGCCGTCGTACGAGCCGGCATAGTGCAGGAAGGAGCGTGCGTGGCCGAGCAGGTCGAGCGCGATGTTGCCCAGGGCCACGTCCTCCTCCAGCTCGGGGGCGCGCGAGATCCAGGCGCCCAGCTGCTGGGACAGGATGAGCGCGTCATCGCCGAGGCGCAGTGCATACTCGGCGATGTCGGCCGACGCGGCGACCGCGCCGGTGCCGGAGAGCTCCTGCGAGAGGCTGATTTCGTCGACGGAGACGTCGCCGTGGATGTCGCCATGGACGTCGGTGCCCTCGTGCGCGGTGGTCGGGTGCGGTGCGCTCACAGGTGCGGCACTCCCTCGGAGGCCGTGTAGTACACGGCGTGGCGGTAGTTCTTGCCGGCGGGGCTCTCGAAGTACGCGCCCTTGGCATCCGGGTCGCTCGTGGTGATCGCGTCTGCCGGCGCGACCCAGATCGAGACGCCCTCGCCGCGGCGCGTGTAGAGGTCGCGAGCATTGCGGATCGCCATCTCGGCGTCCGGCGCGTGCAGCGAGCCGACGTGCACGTGGCTGAGGCCCCGGTTCGCGCGCACGAAGACCTCCCACAGGGGCCAGGGTTCGCGCTCGTCCGCTCCCGGCGACGCCATCACGCCACCGCCTTCGTCTTGAGGGACTGCTTGCGCGCGTACTCGGCCGCGGCCTCGCGCACCCAGGCGCCCTCTTCGTGCGCGGTGCGGCGCCGTTCGAGACGCTCGGCATTGCACGGTCCGTTGCCGCGCACCACCTCGAAGAACTCGTCCCAGTCGATCTCGCCGATCACGTACTGGCCCGTCTCCTCGTCGAAGCGCAGGTCGGGGTCGGGCAGGGTCACGCCGAGGATCTCGGCCTGGGGCACGAGCATGCCGACGAACCGCTGACGCAGCTCGTCGTTCGAGAACCGCTTGATCTTCCACTTCATCGACTGCGCCGAGTTGGGGGACTGGCCATCGGGCGGCCCGAACATCGCGAGGCTCGGCCAGTACCAGCGGTTCACCGCATCCTGGGCCATCGCGCGCTGCTCCTCGCTGCCCTGCATGAGGGTCAGCAGGATCTCGAAGCCCTGGCGCTGGTGGAACGACTCCTCTTTGCAGACCCGCACCATGGCGCGCCCGTACGGGCCGTACGACGCCCGGCACAGCGGCACCTGGTTGCAGATCGCGGCACCGTCGACGAGCCAGCCGATCGCGCCCATGTCCGCCCAGGTCGGGGTGGGGTAGTTGAAGATCGACGAGTACTTCGCCTTGCCGCTGATGAGCTGATCCATCATCTCGTCGCGCGTGGTGCCCAGGGTCTGCGCTGCGGAGTAGAGGTAGAGGCCGTGGCCGGCCTCGTCCTGCACCTTCGCCATCAGGATCGCCTTGCGCTTGAGGCTCGGCGCGCGCGTGATCCAGTTCCCCTCCGGCTGCATGCCGATGATCTCGGAGTGCGCGTGCTGGGAGATCTGCCGGACCAGCGTCTTGCGATACGCCTCCGGCATCCAGTCGCGCGGCTCGATGCGCTGCTCGTTGGCGATGAGCTCGTCGAAGAGACGTTCCTCATCGGAGATCTCGCCCACCAGGGATAGGTCTGCGGCACTGGTCATCGTCGACTCCTCGGCATCCGGTCAACTTTACTGACCGATCGTTAGGTAATTCTGACACAGAGGACGGCCGGATTCAAGGCGCGACTCTCACTGCGAGCGGGAGATCAGCTCCAGGAGGGCTCGCCCGTAGGCCTCGGAGGGGTCTGGATGCTCGAATGCGAGCGCATCTCCGCCGATCTCGATGTCGACCCGGAAGGTGTCGTCGAGGCGCACCAGTGCGCGGAAGGTGCCCCGGAGCAGGTCGCGCAGCTGATCCTCCCTCGGCAGCCACACCGCATCCGCGAGCGTGACCGCGTCGAGAGCCCACTCGGTGGTCCCGTTGAACGCCAGGTCGGTGCCGCTCGGAGTCTGTCGGGCCTCGATCGTCATCTCGCTGACGGTGAAGACCTCGGCCTCCGCCTCGAGTTCCACATCGTCCGGCAGGTCGAGCTGGAACCGATCGCCCTCCGCGGGGTGCCAGACGAGTCCGCGGTCTCGCAGGGCGACGGCGAGCTCACGTGTGATCATGTCCTCACGCTAGACGAACGGACGCGCCCAGGGGCCGGCGAACCTGGGGATGCCGCCAACGGGGTGTCGGCGGGGTGGGGCAGAGTGGGAACATGACCTCCGCAGCCTCTACCGACACTCGCGAGGCCGCCCGCGCGGCGCTGCGCGAGCTCGTCGGCCGCTCAGACGCCGACTTCCACGACGGCCAGTACGAGGCGATCGAGGCGCTCGTCGAAGGGCGCCGCCGCGCGCTGGTGGTGCAGCGCACCGGCTGGGGCAAGTCGGCGGTCTATTTCGTCGCGACGCTGCTGCTGCGGCGTCAGGGGGCGGGGCCCACCGTGCTCGTGTCGCCGCTGCTGGCGCTCATGCGCGACCAGATCGCGGCCGCCGAGCGTGCAGGGGTGCGTGCGGTCGCGATCAACTCCACCAATGCGCACGAGTGGACCGACGTGCTCGGGCAGCTCGACCGCGACGAGGTCGACGTCCTGCTGGTCTCGCCGGAGAGGCTCAACAACCCGGCCTTCCGCGAGCAGCAGCTGCCGGCGCTCGTGCGCCGCATCGGGATGCTCGTCGTCGACGAGGCGCACTGCATCAGCGACTGGGGCCACGATTTCCGCCCCGACTACCGGCGGCTGCGCGACCTGATCGCCCAGATGCCCGCCGATGTGCCGGTGCTGGCGACCACCGCGACGGCGAACAGCCGGGTCGTGGCGGATGTGGCGGAGCAGCTCGGCAGCCTCCAGGCGGGTGGCGATCTGCGCGGCGATTCCGGAGCAGAGCCGGTGCTCACGATCCGCGGACCGCTCGCGCGCACCTCGCTGCGCCTCGGCGTGCTGCGCCTGCGCGATTCGGCGAGCCGCCTCGCGTGGCTGCTGAGCCACCTCGACGACCTTCCCGGTTCCGGCATCATCTACACGCTGACCGTCGCGGCTGCCGTCGACACCGCCCGCCTGCTGCGCGATCACGGGCACGACGTGCGGGCCTACACCGGGCAGACCGACACCGAGGAGCGCGCCGAGTCCGAGGGCATGCTCAAGCGCAACGAGGTCAAGGCTCTGGTCGCCACGAGCGCGCTGGGCATGGGCTTCGACAAACCCGATCTGGGATTCGTGCTGCACCTCGGAGCGCCGTCGTCTCCCGTGGCGTACTACCAGCAGGTGGGTCGTGCCGGCCGTGCCAGCGAGAGCGCCGACGTGCTGCTGCTGCCGGGGGTCGAAGACCGCGACATCTGGCACTACTTCGCGACGGCCTCGATGCCGGATCGGGAACGCGCGGAGCGAGTGATCGACGCGCTCGGCGATGCGCCGATCTCGACGCCGGCGCTCGAGGCGATGGTCGACATCCGCCGCACGCCGCTGGAGCTGCTGCTGAAGGTGCTCGACGTCGACGGTGCGGTCCGGCGCGTGCAGGGAGGATGGGTCGCGACCGGTGAGCCGTGGACCTACGACGCCGAACGCTACGAGCGCATCGCCGCCGAGCGCCTCGCCGAGCAGCAGCACATGATCGAGTACGAGCAGACCGACGGATGCCGCATGGAGTTCCTGCAGCGGTCGCTCGACGACGACACGGCGGCGCCCTGCGGGAGGTGCGACAACTGCGCGGGCGGGTGGTTCCCGCGCGAGATCGGCGAGTCCGCGAGCACGCAGGCGGCGGAGTCGCTCGACCGCGTCGGCATCCCGATCGAGCCTCGGCGCGCATGGCCGACCGGTGCCGATCGGCTCGAGGTGCCGGTCAAGGGACGCATCCCTGCCGACGAGCAGGCGGGGGAGGGGCGGGCGCTCGCGCGTCTCACCGACCTGGGCTGGGGAGGGGCACTGCGCGAGATCTTCGCCGCCGGTGCGCCCGACGCCGCGGTGACGCCCCAGCTGCTCCAGGCCTGCATCCGGGTTCTCGCCGGATGGGGGTGGGAGGCGCGACCCGTCGCCGTCGTCGCCATGCCCTCGCGTTCGCATCCGCTGCTGGTCGACGCGCTCGCCCGAGGGCTCGCCGACGTCGGCCGCCTGCCGTATCTCGGCGCGCTCGACCCCGTCGCGGGTGGGCCCACCGGAGGGCCGGGCGGGAACAGCGTCTTCCGCCTCGCCGGGCTCTGGGACCGCTTCAGCGCTCAGCACCTCGACGTGCCCTCTGGTCCTGTGCTGCTCGTCGACGATCTGGTCGACAGCCGGTGGACGATGACGGTCGCTGCCCGTGTGCTCCGTCAGGCCGGGGCGTCCCAGGTGCTGCCGTTCGCCCTGGCGCTGCGCGGTTGAGCGCGATCCACCTCGCCGGGTCGAGGTGAGAGGCTCTCAGTCATCGGCCGGGGCGACGCGCGGCGGCCACGTGGTGGCGCCGAGCTCGCGCGAGATGTTGCGGGCCGTCTCGCGCAGGGCGTTGAGGATCGCATCCGAGGCGGGCGTCTGCGAGGTCGGCAGCACCACGGCGACGGCGGCGACGATGGCGTTCGAGGCATCGGCGACGGGGGCCGCGATCGACGACTCGCCGAGCACCGCTTCGTCGAACTCCCCGGCCATGCCGCGTTCGGCGATGGCCGGCAGCTCCAGGGTGAGGCGAGCGAGGTCGGTCACCGTGTCGCCGGTGAGGCTGCGCAGCGGCTGTTCGAAGACGCTCTGCTGGAATCCCTGATCGTAGGCGAGGAGCACCTTGCCCATCGCCGAGGCGTGGGCGGGGATGGCGACCCCGGTCTCGAGCATCTGCTGACTGTCATCCGGGCGCAGATTGTGGTGGATCACGAGCACGTCGGTGAAGTGCGGGGCGCCCAGGCGCACCGAGAGGTCGGTGCGGCGCGCGAGCTCCTGCGTCCATCGCATCGCCCGCGCTCGCACGTCGAGGGTGTCGAGATAGACGTTGCTCAGGCGCAGCAGGGTCGGACCGAGCATGTAGCGCTGACCACCCCGCTCCTTCGCGACGAGTCCGTGCGAACGCAGCGACTTCACGATCCCGTGCACGGTCGACGGCGGCAGGCTGAGGGCCGCGGCGAGGTCGGTGATGCCGAGGTGGCGTGCTCCCTGGAGCAGTTCGAGGACCTTCGCCGCGCGATCGATCGCCTGGATCACGGGAGGCCTCCTTCCGGTGCGTCGTCGAGCCGGTGCAGATGGAGCCGGGCTTCACGAATGATCTTGACAACCCGGCAGGCTCCGAGCATATTCGACATTAACGAATTGCTTTCGGATTTTTGCGAAAGACACCACGAAGGATCAAAGGAGATCGAATGATGAAGAAGCTCATCAACGCCCCGGAAGACGTTCTCGTCGAATCCCTGAAGGGCGTCGCGCTCGCTCATCCCGAGCTCTCCGTCGACCTCGACAACCACGTCATCACCCGCGCCACCCCCAAGGCGCAGGGCAAGGTCGCCATCGTCTCCGGTGGTGGCTCCGGCCACGAGCCGCTGCACGGCGGCTTCGTCGGCACCGGGATGCTGGATGCGGCTGTGGCCGGTGAGGTGTTCACATCGCCCACCCCCGACCGCGTGCAGGTCGCCACCAAGGCCGTGGATCGCGGAGCCGGTGTGCTCCACATCGTCAAGAACTACACCGGTGACGTGCTGAACTTCGAGATGGCCGCCGAGCTCGCCTCCATGGAGGGGATCGAGGTCGGCAGCGTCATCGTCGACGACGATGTCGCGGTGCAGGACTCGCTCTACACGGCCGGACGCCGCGGGGTGGGTCTCACCGTGCTGCTGGAGAAGATCGTCGGTGCGGCCGCGGAGGAGGGGCGCGACCTCGCCGCCGTGGTCGAGCTCGCCAAGAAGGTGAACGGACAGGGCCGCTCGATGGGCATGGCTCTCACCAGCTGCACGGTCCCTGCTGCGGGCAAGCCCACGTTCGACCTCCCGGACGACCAGATGGAGATCGGCATCGGCATCCACGGCGAACCGGGTCGTCATCGCGAACCCCTCGCCCCGGCGTCCGAGATCGCCCGGCAGCTGGTCGAACCGATCCTCGCCGACATCGATGCCACAGGGCCCGCGATCGTGATGCTCAACGGCATGGGCGCGACGCCGCTCATCGAGCTGTATCTCATGTACGGCGAGGTCGCAGCGCTTCTCGAGAAGTCCGGCGTGCAGGTGGCCAGGAACCTCGTCGGCAACTACATCACCTCGCTCGACATGGCCGGATGCTCGGTGACGCTGCTCAAGGCCGATGATGAGCTGCTGCGGTTGTGGGATGCCCCGGTGAACACCCCCGGTCTGCGGCGGGGCGTCTGATGGCCGCGGTCGACACCGTCGTGCTCACCGACTGGGTCTCCCGGTTCGGTGCGGCCGTCACCGAGAAGCGCGACTGGCTCACCGAACTCGACTCGGCCATCGGCGACGCCGACCACGGAGCCAACATGGCTCGCGGCATGAGCGCCGTCGGCGAGAAGCTCTCCGCCGGAGCGCCAGGTACGGTCGATGAGCTGCTCAAGACCGTCGGGATGACTCTCGTCAGCTCCGTCGGTGGAGCCAGCGGTCCGCTCTACGGAACGTTCTTCCTGAGGATGGGGATGGCGGCGGGGCCGGTGGCCGACCTCGACGGCCCCGCTCTCGCGGCCGCGCTGCGGGCAGGACTCGACGGCATCGTCGCGCGCGGCAAGGCCGAAGCGGGGGACAAGACCATGTTCGACGCGATGGCGCCAGCGGTGGATGCGATGGACGCCGCGCTCGCCGCGGGGGCATCGGTCCAGGACGCGGCCAAGGCCGCCGCTGACGCGGCCGCGGCCGGACGCGACGCCACTCTGCCTCTCGTCGCCCGCAAGGGCAGAGCGAGCTACCTCGGGGAGCGCAGCGCCGGGCACCTCGACCCGGGGGCGGCATCGACGGCGATCCTCTTCGACACGCTCGCCGCGGCGGTCGCGGACGACGCCTGATGATCGGCATCGTCGCCGTCTCCCACAGTGCACGGCTCGGGGAGGCGGCGCTGGAGCTTGCCCTGCAGATGGTCCATGACGGCGGTGTGCGGGTGAAGGTAGCGGCCGGAGCGGGCGTGGATGCCGATGGCGCACCGATCCTCGGAACCGACGCCGTCGCGGTGGCAGCGGCCATCGATGAGCTCGCCGCAGACTGCGACGGTGTGCTCGTCCTCATGGACCTGGGGTCCGCTGTGCTCAGCGCCGAGCTCGCTCTCGAGCTGCGATCCAGCGTCGTACCCGTGCGGCTCGCGCCGGCCCCGTTCGTGGAGGGACTCCTCGCCGCCGCGGTGTCTGCGGCGGCCGGCGGGTCGCTCGACGACGTCGCCTCGGAGGCGTCGGCCGCGCTCGGAGCGAAGACCGGCGCGCTCGGCGTCGAGGAAGAGCACGCATCGGGACCCACTGTTCCCCCGGCGTCGGACGCAGATGTGCAGGTGCGCCGCGTGCGCGTGCGCAATCCGCTCGGCATCCATGCGCGTCCTGCGGCCCTGATCGCCAAGGCGGCGGCAGGAGCGGACGTGCGCCTGCGTCGCCTTCCCGATGGGCCCGATGCCGCGGCGGCGAGCCTGACGCGTCTCCTCGTCCTCGGCGCACGGCAGGGCGACGAACTGGAACTGTCCGCACGCGGCGATGACGCGAGGGAGGTGCTCGATCGCCTGGTCGCGCTGTTCGACGACGGCTTCGGTGAGGGCACCGACGACGTGCGTCAGGAGAGCCGACCCGAGAACGACGCCGTACCGACGACGCGAGCCGCGGAAGCTCCGCCGTCGACGCCGGAGAAGGTGACGGGTCCGACGCGCGAGTTCGCGGCCGGCTCCGTGCTTCGAGGGCGCGGGGTGAGCCCCGGCCAGGTCGCCGCCCGTGTCGTCCACCTCGCACCCCCGCTTCCCGAACCCGACCCGGACACGGTCGTCGCCGAAGCGGATCGGGATTCCGAGGTCTCCGCCATCGAGTGGGCAGCGGTCGCCGTTGCCGATCAGCTGCGCTCGCGCACCGCGCAGGCGACGGGGGAGACCAAGGCGATCCTCGATGCCTCCCGCCTGTTGGCATCCGATCCTGAGCTGGTGTCCGAGGCGACCGCGCTCGTGCGGTCGAAGGGGCGCAGCGCTGCCCGCGCGGTCTGGGAGACGGCCGTCGTCCACGAGAAGGCTCTCGCCGCGCTCGGGGGCCGGATGGCCGAGCGCATCGCCGACATCCGCGACGTGCGCGACCGCATCATCGCCGAGATCCTCGAGGTCGACATGCCTGGCGTCCCGGAGCGCGATGAGCCCTTCGTCCTGGTCGCCCCCGATCTCGCTCCCGCCGACACCGCGCTGCTCGCCGGGGGAGCATGCGTCGCCCTCGTCACCGCTCAGGGCGGGCCGACCTCGCACACCGCCATCATCGCGCGCTCTCTCGGCCTGCCTGCCGTGGTCGGTCTCGACGACGCCGAAGCGATCCCCGCCGGCGTGATGGTGCTCGTCGACGGCGACCGGGGCACGGTCGAGGTCGAGCCTGCCGAATCGGTCATCGCGCTGGCGCGCGCGTCGGCGACCGCCGTCGACTTCGACGGTGTCGGCGTGCTCGCCGGAGGGCAACGGATCCCGCTGCTCGCCAACGTCGGCGGAGCAGCCGACGCGGTCAGCGCCGCCTCGGCCCGCGCGGAGGGCGTCGGGCTCTTCCGCACGGAGTTCTGCTTCCTCGATCGCGTCGATGCTCCGAGCATCGACGAGCAGGTCGCCGCCTACCGCGGTGTGCTGGCCGCCTTCCGCGAGCGCAAGGTCGTCGTGCGCACCCTCGATGCGGGAAGCGACAAGCCGCTGCCGTTCGCTAACGCCGAGAGTGAGGACAACCCCGCCCTCGGCGTGCGCGGACTGCGGATCGCGCGCCGCCGCCCTCAGCTCCTCGACGACCAGCTGGCTGCGCTCGCTCGGGCGGCTGCCGAGGAGGCGGCGCAGGTCGAGGTGATGGCTCCGATGGTGGCGACGGTCGATGAGGCCGCTGGCTTCGCCGAACGGTGCCGGGCCGCGGGGCTCGACCGGGTGGGCATCATGATCGAGACGCCGTCGGCGGCTCTCCTCGCCGCCGAGCTGTTCGAGGTCGTCGACTTCGTCAGCCTCGGCACCAACGATCTCGCGCAGTACACGATGGCGGCGGACCGGCTGCTCAGCGACCTGGGAGATCTGAACGATCCCTGGCAGCCCGCGGTGCTGAGACTCATCGGTATCGTCGGCGACGCGGGCAGCGCTGCCGGTAAACCGGTGGGGGTGTGCGGCGAGGCCGGCGGTGACCCTGAGCTCGCACCCGTGCTGGTCGGATTGGGAGTGACATCCCTGTCGATGGCCCCGCGGTCGCTGGGACGGGTCGCTGCGCGGTTGAGCGCGGTGTCTCCGGCGGCGTGCCGTCGAGCGGCGGCAGCCGCGATCGCTGCCCCCACGGCCGCCGCAGCGCGGGCCGCCGCCGCGGCGGCGCTCGCCGACTCCGTTGACTAACTGACCGATCGTTCGGTTAGTATGAGCGGGTCGGATGTCGCAGGTGCGACGTCCGACCCGCTCGACGAGGAGGTCGACGATGACACAAGCGACGACGCAGGCGACCGACGCCGTGCGACCCAATCGCGCCATGATGGAGCGCGACCGCGCCTCGGCCTCGTTGGGCCTGGTCGTCGAACGCGACGATCCGGGGCATGCGGTCGTCTCGATGCGCGTGCGGGATGACATGACCAACGGCTTCCAGATCACCCACGGCGGATTCGTCTTCGCCCTGGCCGACACCGCCTTCGCGATCGCGTGCAACGAAGACGATCGGGTCACGGTCGCCGCCGGAGCGGACATCTCCTTCCTCAAGCCGACCGTCTCCGGCCAGACGCTCACCGCGACCGCGATCCGGCGATCGCGCACCGGACGCTCCGGCATCTACGACGTGACCGTCGTCGACGAGCAGGGCGACCCCGTCGCCGAGTTCCGCGGGCGTTCCCGCACCACCAGCCAGACCTTCTGACCCCCCTGGAGCACCCCGTGTCGATGACGACCGCAACATCCTCCCGTGTCCGCCCGCCCGCAGCCGCCGAGCTCGATGCCGAAGAGCGCATGGGTCGCGACGAGATCGCCGCGCTCCAGCTCGCCCGACTGCAGCAGACCGTGCGCCACGCCTACGCGAACGTGCCTCTCTACACGCGCAAACTCGATGAGGCGGGTGTGCGTCCGGAAGACATCCGTACCCTCGACGACGTGCAGCTGCTGCCCTTCACGACCAAGGAGGATCTGCGCGAGACCTACCCGTTCGGGATGTTCGCGGTGCCGATGTCCGACGTCGCCCGCATCCACGCCTCCAGCGGCACCACGGGGCGACCCACGGTCGTCGGTTACACGCGGGGCGACCTCGACAGGTGGGCTTCGCTGGTGGCGCGCTCGCTGCGTGCGAGCGGGATCCGCCGCGGGATGAAGGTGCACAACGCCTACGGTTACGGGCTGTTCACCGGCGGTCTCGGCGCGCACGCGGGCATCGAAGCGCTCGGAGCGACCGCCATCCCCATGTCCGGCGGCCAGACCGCCCGCCAGGTGCAGCTCATCCTCGACTTCGAGCCGGACGCGATCCTGTGCACGCCGAGTTACCTCCTCACGATCGCCGACGCGATGGCTGCGCAGGGCGTCGACCCGCGCTCCACGTCGTTGAAGGTCGCGGTGCTGGGCGCCGAGCCGTGGTCGAACGAGATGCGTCACGAGCTCGAACAGCGTCTGGGGATCGACGCCCTCGACATCTACGGGCTCAGCGAGGTCATGGGGCCGGGGGTGGGCAATGAGTGCCTCGAGACCAAGGACGGTCCGCATCTGTGGGAGGACCACTTCCTGCCGGAGATCATCGACGGGGACAGCGGGGCGGCGCTGCCGGACGGCGAACTCGGCGAGCTCGTCTTCACCTCCCTCACCAAGGAGGCGTTCCCCGTGATCCGCTATCGCACCCGCGATCTCACCCGGCTGCTGCCGGGGACCGCGCGTCCGGGGATGCGACGGATGGAGAAGATCACCGGTCGCAACGACGACATGATCATCCTGCGCGGTGTGAACCTGTTCCCCACGCAGATCGAGGAGCTGGTCCTGGGGATCGAGCAGCTGACCCCGCACTTCATCCTCGAGCTGTCGAAGGAAGGACGGATGGACACGCTGAAGGTGCGGATCGAGCGCCATCCCGACCTGTCCGTGGAGACCTGCCAGAGCGCGGCGGAGGTGCTCGCGCAGCGGATCAAGATCTTCGTGGGATCGACCGTCGCGGTTCAGCTCGCCGAGCCGGGGACGCTGCCTCGGAGCGAGGGGAAGTACAAGCGGGTGTACGACCTGCGGTGACGACGAGCGACACCGCGGTCGCCTCGCGGCCGATGCTCCGGTGCGCACGCCCCATCGGGTGCGAGACTGTGGGGTGATGTCCGAGATGCAGAGCACACGACGAGGCCGCCCCGGGTACGACCAGCAGGGGATCCTCGGTGTCGCCGTCGCCGCCTTCAACGAATACGGGTACGACGCCACGTCGATCGGCATGCTCGCCGAGCGGCTCGGTCTGTCGAAGTCGGCGATCTACCATCACTTCGGCTCGAAGGACGAGATCCTCGACCTGGCTCTCGACGCGGCCCTGAGCGGCCTCGAGGCCGTCGTGGAGAACCCGCTTCCCGAATCGGCCCAGGGGCCGGCTGCACCCAGCGCTGTCGACAGGCTCGAGCACGTGCTCCGCGGCGCCGTCCGTGTGCTCGTCGACCAGCTGCCGGCCGTGACGCTGCTGCTGCGCGTGCGGGGGAACACCGATGTCGAGCGCAAGGCGCTGATCCGCAGGCGGGCCTTCGACCGTCGGATCACCGCGCTCGTGTCGGAGGCGCAGAGCGAAGGCGCGCTGCGGGCCGACATCGATGCGAGCGTCGTCGCGCGACTCGTGTTCGGGATGATCAACTCGATCGTCGAGTGGTACCGCCCCGGCGGACGCGAGGGCGCCGACCGTCTCGCCGACGATGTGGTCGCCCTCGCTCTCGACGGGCTGCGCACGCGCGGTGAGGCCGGAGCCGCGGCCGTCTGACCCCGACTCCGGCGCCGCTGCTACGCCGCCGCCTGCTCCTTCGCGACCAGCGTGAGCACGTCGTAGGTGGCCACGATGTCATCGTGCTGATTCTTCAGCACGGCGTCCCAGCGCACCTCTCCGTACTCGTCGGTCTCGCGGGGGGTGATCTGCTTCGCGGTGAGCTCCACACGGATGTCGTCGCCGGGGGAGACCGGCGTCACGAACCTCAGGTTCTCCAGCCCGGAGTTCGCCAGCACGGGACCGGGCGCCGGGTCGACGAAGAGACCCGCAGCCCACGACACCAGCAGATACCCGTGCGCGACGCGTCCGGGGAAGAACGGGTTCGCGGAGGCTGCGGTCTCATCCATGTGCGCGTAGAACGTGTCGCCGGTGAACGCCGCGAACGTCTCGATGTCGTCGAGGGTCACGGTGCGCGAGCCGCTTCTGACCTGATCGCCCACGTGGAGCTCGGCCAGAGACTTGCGGAACGGATGCACGCCGCCGTCCTGCTCGTAGGGGTGCGCTGCCGCGCCCTGATGCCAGACGCCGGTGAGGGCGGTCATCATCGTCGGAGAACCCTGCACGGCCGTGCGCTGCATGTGGTGCAGCACCGCGCGGATGCCGCCGAGCTCTTCGCCTCCGCCCGCGCGGCCTGGGCCACCGTGCACGAGGTTCGGGAGCGGGGAGCCGTGTCCGGTCGAGCTGCGGGCATCATCGCGGTCGAGGAAGAGCACGCGTCCGTTGTAGGCGGCCATGCCCGTCGCGAGCGCGACCGCGACCTCGGGGTCGTGCGTGGCCACACTCGTCACGAGCGAGCCGCCGCCGCGTGCCACCAGGGCGCTCGCCTCGTCGAGGGTGCGGTAGCCGATGATGCTCGACACCGGGCCGAACGCCTCGATCTCGTTGACCGCCGGGCTCTGGGCGTCGGGGAATCGCAGCAGCATCGGTGCGACGAAGGCGCCATCGGGGGCGGGTCCTTCGCTGCCGTCGACGTGACGCACGATCGGGGCGTCGGTCGTACCGATCACGAGTTCTCCGCCGCCGGCCTGCAGGCGCCCCACCTGACGCAGCACCTCTTCGCGCTGTGCGGTCGAGGCGAGCGGACCCATCGTGACCCCCTCGGCGCGCGGATCGCCGAGGACGACCCGCGCGGACAGCCGCTCGCGGACCGCGGCGATGACGTCGTCGACGGCAGCCGTCGGCACGATCGCGCGACGGATGGCCGTGCACTTCTGCCCGGCCTTCGTGGTCATCTCGGCGACGAGCTGCTTGATGTAGGCATCGAACTCGGGCGTGCCGGCGACGGCATCCGTCCCGAGGATCGAGGCGTTGATCGAGTCGGTCTCGCTCGTGAAGCGCACGCCTCCCGTCTGCACGCACTCGTGCGCGCGCAGCTGCTCTGCTGTCGACGCCGAACCGGTGAAGGCCACGAGGTCGCCGAGCCGCAGCTCGTCGAAGAGATCGGGCACGCTGCCGGAGACGAGCTGCAGCGAGCCCGCGGGGAGCAGGCCGGACTCGACCATCACGCGCACCATCGCCTCGGCGAGATACCCGGTCGGGGTCGCCGGCTTCACCAGGGTGGGGACGCCGGCGAGGAATGCGGGAGCGAACTTCTCCAGCGCCCCCCAGACCGGGAAGTTGAAGGCGTTGATCTGCACCGCCACGCCCCGCAGTCGCGTGTAGATGTGGCGGCCGAGGAAGGATCCGTCCTTGGAGAGGTTCTCCACGCCGCCGTCGACGTAGACCTTGGCGTTGGGCAGCTCGCGACGGCCCTTGCTGGAGTACGCGAACAGCACACCGATCCCACCGTCGATGTCCACCCACGAGTCCTGTGTCGTGGCGCCGGTGCGGCTGGAGAGCGCGTACAGCTCGGCCTTGCGTTCGGTGAGGGCGAGGGCGAGCTGCTTGAGCCGCACGGCGCGCTGGTGGAACGTGAGCTCCCCGAGCGAGGCCTGCCCGACCGTGCGGGCGTGGTCGAGCACGGCACCCAGGTCGAGTCCGTCGGTCGAGACGCGGGCCACGACCTCTCCCGTCGAGGCATCACGCACCTCGGTGGCCCGAGCCGTGGACGCCGGCGTCCACCACTCTCCCTCGACGTAGCTGGGGAGGATCTCGGTCATCTCAGTTCCCTTCATGAGGCGTCCCATTCGTAGAAGCCGCGTCCGCTCTTGCGGCCGAAGTGGCCCTCGGCGACCAGGCGACGCAGCAGAGCCGGAGGTTCGAAGCGCTCACCCAGATGGGCGGCGAGGTACTCGGCGATGCCGAGCCGCACGTCGAGTCCGACGATGTCGGTGAGTCGGAGCGGTCCGACCGGATGCTTGTATCCGAGCGTCATCGCCGTGTCGATGTCTTCGGCGGAGGCGACGCCCTCCTCGAGCATGCGGATCGCCTCGAGCCCGAGCGCGACACCGAGCCGGGACGACGCGAAGCCGGGAGCATCGGCGACGACGATCGGCGTCTTGCCGAGGGCGGCGACCCAGCCGCGGGCGGAATCGACGAGCGGGGGAGCGGTGCTCGCTCCGCGCACGATCTCGACGAGCGTGGAGGCGGGCACCGGGTTGAAGAAGTGCATGCCGAGCAGGCGCGAGGGGCGATCGAGCACGGCGGCCAGCTCGTCGATCGAGATGGAGGAGGTGTTCGAGGCGATCACGGCGTCGGAGGCGACGTGTGCTTCGACACGGCGGAGCGCATCGATCTTGAGCGCGAGATCCTCGGGCACCGCCTCGACGACAAGGGCGCACGGGGCGAACAGCGCGGCATCCGTGCCCGTCGCGAGACGCTCCCGATACTCCTCGACGGGTGCGAGCGCCGTGCCTCTGGCGATCGACGAGTCGACCGACTCGAGCACACGGGCGGCGGCCGCCTGTGCGGCGTCGGCATCGCGCTCGACGACGGTGACCCGGGAACCGGCGAGCAGGAACGCGTGGGCGATGCCGGCGCCCATGCGTCCGCCGCCGAGCACGCCCACGTGCTCAGGGGCGAGGGAACTGGTCTCGGTCATCGGTCTCTCCGCTCCAGGAAGTCGGTCATCCGTCGGAATTTCTCCGGGCTCTCGAACAGCTCGGCCTGTGCCTCCAGGTCGACGGCGGGGTGGTGGTCACGAGGCGCGCGGAACACGCGCTTGGTCGCGATGGTGGCTGCCGGGTCGTTCCGGACGATGCGATCGACGATGGCGTGCGCGGCCGGCAGCAGGTCCGCCGGCTCGTGGATCGCCGAGACGAGTCCGATGCGCAGCGCCTCCTCGGCCTTCACGGTGCGACCGGTGAGCAGCAGCTCGATCGCCCTGGCATCTCCGACGATCTCCTTCAGCCGCCATCCGGCTCCTGCCGCGGCGAGGATGCCCAGTCCGGTCTCGGGGTTGCCGATGGCGATGGACGGGGTCGCGATGCGGATGTCGGCGGCATAGGCGAGTTCGGCTCCGCCCCCGAGCGCATATCCGTCGATCGCCGCGATGACCGGCATGGGCAGTTCGGCGAGGCGGATGAACGCGTGAGCGTTGATACCGCGCAGTGCGTCGGCCGCACGGCGCTCGCGCAGCTCGGCGATGTCGGCCCCAGCCGCGAACACGCCGCCGGCGCCGGTGAGGATCAAGGGGCGCGGTGCGGCTTCGAGCTCGGCGCACAGCGCGTGCAGCGCATCGATGGTGGCCTGGTCGATCGCGTTGCGCTTGTGCGGACGATGGAGCGTCGCGACCACACGGTCGCCGTGGCTCTCGACGAGGAGGGGATCGCCGGCGGGCGAGGGTTCCGACATCACACCTTCTCCACGATCAGGGCGGCGCCCTGTCCGACGCCGACGCACATGGTGGCCAGGCCGTAGCGCGACCCCTCGCGTTCCATGCGGCCGAGGAGGGTGACCAGCAGTCGGGACCCGGACGAACCGAGCGGGTGGCCCAGGGCGATGGCTCCACCGTCGGCGTTCACGCGCGATTCGTCGAGACCGAGCCGTCGGATGCAGGCGATGGATTGCGTGGCGAAGGCCTCGTTGAGCTCGATCGAGCCGATGTCGTCGATCGAGAGGCCCGCCCGTCGCAGCGCCTTCTGAGTCGCGGGAACCGGACCGAGGCCCATGACCTCGGGCGCGAGGCCCGCACTGGTGCCGGCCACGATGCGGGCACGCGGCACCAGACCGTAGCGCTCGACTGCCGCAGCGCTCGCCACCACGATCGCGGAGGCACCGTCGTTGAGGGCGCTGGAGTTGCCCGCGGTGACGACCTGACCGCCGGCCACGACGGGTCGCAGCCGCGCGAGGCCCTCGAGCGTCGTCTCCGGCCGCGGACCCTCGTCGACCGTGACCTCGCCGGAGCCGACGGGCACGCCGACGATCTCCGCCTCGAACCGCCCGCCCGCGATCGCCGCGGCGGCGCGCTCCTGCGAGCGCAGCGCGAAGGCATCCGCCTCGTCGCGGCTGATGCCGTCGACGCGGGCGACCTCCTCCGCCGTCTCCGGCATCGAGAACGTCGCCTTCTCGCGCGCCAGAAGGCGCGGATTCGGGAAGCGCCAGCCGATCGAGGTGTCGAACGCGGCACCGGGCTTCGCCCAGGCCTTCTCCGGCTTGGCCTGCACCCAGGGCGCGCGGGTCATCGACTCGACTCCGCCGGCGAGGATCACATCGGCGTCGCCGGCGCGGACGGCCTGCGCCGCCATCGTGACGGCGGACATCCCCGAGGCGCAGAGCCGGTTGACTGTGATTCCGGGGACGCTGTCGGGAAGCCCCGCGAGCAGCACCGCCATCCTGGCGACGTTGCGGTTGTCCTCGCCCGCCTGGTTGGCGGCACCGAGGATGACCTCGTCGATCTCGACCTGCAGCGGGTCGATTCCGGCGCGCAGCGCCGCTTCGCGTACGACGATCGATGCGAGGTCGTCCGGGCGGACGGAGGCGAGGGCGCCACCGTAGCGTCCGACCGGGGTGCGTACGCCTCCCACGAGGTATGCCTCGGTCATGCGGAACTCCTGACTGCGTTGTCTCGACGGGTGGCCCGTGTCCGGACGATCGATCCGAATTACTGACCGATCGTCCGGTAATTATGTCACAGACTCAGGGATCGCTGCGATCCCGGGTGTTCGGCCCGAGGCTCACGTGAGCAGATCGACGCCCTTGGTCTCCTTGACGAGGGAGACTCCGATGAGCGAGATCACCGCGGCGACCGCGATGTAGACGCCGATCGTCCAGGCCGCGTGGAACTGGTTCATCAAGGCTTCGGCGATCATCGGCGCGAACGCCCCGCCGAGGATCGCGCCGAGGGCGTAGCCGATGGATACTCCCGAGTAGCGCACGTTCGCGGGGAACATCTCGGCGTAGAGCGCGGCCTGGGGCCCGTAGGAGAGACCGAGCGCGAACGTCATCACGAACAGCGCCACGAAGTACCAGAGGATGTTCGCGGTATCGATCAGGAACCACATCGGCACCGCCCACAGGGCGAGTGCGATGTACCCGATCTGGAAGGTGCGGATGCGACCGAGTCGATCGGAGAGGTGTCCTCCCCAGAGGGTGAAGATGAGCCATCCGAACGAGGCGAGCGTCGTCGCCAGCAGAACCGGAGGACGCTCCATGCCGAGCGTCGCGACGGCGTAGGTCGCGAAGAACGCGATGAGCAGGTAGCCCGCCGCGTTGTTGGCGATGAAGATGATCGCGGTCAGGACCACCTGCTTGGTGTTCTGGCGGAACAGGCGGCTCAGCGGAGCGGATGCCTCCTTGCGGCGACGTCGCAGATCCTCGAAGACCGGGCTCTCGTCGACGGCGCGGCGGATCACGTAGCCGACCGCGATGAGCACGATCGAGAGCAGGAACGGGATGCGCCAGCCCCACTCGAGGAAGGCCTCCGGCGACATCGAGCTGGTGAGCACCCACAGCGTCGAGGTGGCGAGGATCATGCCGACGGGGACACCGATCTGCGGGAACGCGCCGAAGAGTCCTCGTCGGTTGCTCGGCGCATGCTCGACCGCCATCAGTGCGGCTCCGCCCCACTCGCCGCCCGCGGAGAATCCCTGCACGATGCGGAGCAGGATCAGCAGGATGGGCGCGGCGACGCCGATCGCGGCGTAGGTCGGCAGGATGCCGATGAGCGATGTGGACAGCCCCATCATGATGAGGGTGAGCACGAGCATCTTCTTGCGCCCGAGCTTGTCGCCGAGGTGGCCGGCGACGATCGCGCCGAGGGGGCGGAAGAGGAAGGAGATGCCGATGGTCGCGAACGAGAGGACCTGGGCGAAGCCGGGGCTCTCCTGGGCGATCGGGGCCAGGAACAGCGGTGCGAGCACCAATCCCGCGGCCTGGGCGTAGATGAAGAAGTCGTACCACTCGATCGAGGTGCCCACGAGGGTGCCGGCGAGCACCCGCCGTTCTTCGGCGGGCATCCGTGCGGACGAGGTGCGGTCGGAGACTGCTGACGTCATGCGAACTCCATTGTTCTGCGATTCCGGGAGGGGAGGGCGACGAGGCGCCCCGGCTATTCATGACCGAATGGTCGGTCAGTAATTGCCGAGCGTAGCGCATAGGCGCCGTCGGAATCGAGAACCCGCGCTTTCGGTCAGACCCTCCCGAACGCTCGCAGTGGGTGCTCGATGAGTTCGGTCACCCGCCGTAGGAAGCCGGCAGCGTAGCCGCCGTCGCACACGCGGTGGTCGAACGCGAGCGAGACCTGGACGATCCGTCGAGCCACGATCGCCCCGTCGACCACCCACGGACGCTCGATGATCCGACCGATGCCGAGGATCGCCACATCGGGGTGGTTGATGATCGCGGCCGAGCCGTCGACGCCCAGGCCTCCATAGTTGTTGAGCGTGAAGGTCGACCCGCGCAGGCGCTCCGGCGGCATGGTGCCGGAGCGCGCCGTGACGGTGAGTTCGCGCAGCGCCGTGTCGAGCTGTGCCACGGTGAGCTCGTGGGCGCGGGGGAGCACCGGCACCAGGAGCCCCCGTTCCGTATCCGCGGCGATCCCGAGGTTCACGCCGTCGAAGGAGATGATCTCGTCTCCGCTCTCGCTGAGCCGCGACGCCAGCAGAGGATGGTCCTCCAGCGCGAGCAGCACGAAGCGGGCGAGGAGTGCGGTCAGGGACGGCGCCTTCCCGCCCTCGGGGGCCATCTGCCCGCGCAGGTCCCACAGGGCCGTGGCGTCGACGTCGACCCAGACGGTGGCTTCGGGGATCTCGGACCTGCTGCGGGTGAGCTTGGCGCTGACGGCCCGGCGCAGGGGAGACATCCGTTCGCGGGCGCGCACCGCGAGCCCGTCCACGGTCTCGCCGGTTCGAGGTCCTGTGGTGCCGGCGTGGTGGGCGGCGGCGCCGTCGACGGCGCTGTCCACGGCGGCTCGCAGCACGTCGGCACGGGTGATGGCGCCGTCGGCGCCGGTCGCGGTGATCGCGTGCACGTCGAGACCGAGATCCCTGGCGAGTCGACGCACGAGCGGGGAGCGGACGGCGACCGGACGGCGGTCGGCCGGACCCGAAGGCGCGGGAGCCTCGGAGGTGCGGGGCGCGGCATGCGACGCCGCCGGCGCCGGCGGCGACACCTGCTCGCGCGGCGCGGACACCGAGGCGGCGGACGGGCGTCGTCGTCCCTTCGCGGTGCGCGCGGTCGTTCCATAGCCGATGAGGACGTTCCCGGAACCCGCGCGCTCCTCCTCGCGGTACGCCTCGTGCTCGGGCTGGGCCCCAGGAGACGGGGCGGACGGCGCCGGCGATGTCAGGGGATCGGCCACTTCGAGCACCGGGGCGCCGACGTCGATCGTGTCGCCGGCGGTGCCGTGCAGCGCGGTGACAACCCCGGCGAAGGGCGACGGCAGCTCGACGATGCTCTTCGCGGTCTCGACCTCGGCGATCGGCTGATCGGTCGTGATGGTGTCGCCCACGGCGACGAGCCACTGCACGAGGCCCGCTTCGGTCAGGCCCTCACCGAGGTCGGGGAGCCGGAACACCTGGGTGCCAGCATGCGGCTTCAGCGGAGTGCTCATGCCTCGTCCTCCCAGTGCAGCGTGTCGATCGCATCGAGCACGCGGTCGACGTCGGGGAGGTACCAGTGCTCGAGCTTCGGAGGCGCGTAGGGGGTGTCGAAGCCGGTCACCCGTCGTACGGGAGCGGCGAGGTACTCGAAGCAGCGCTCGAACACCCTGGCCTGGATCTCGGACGCCACACTCACGTAGCCCGGCGCCTCGGCGATCACGACGGCGCGACCGGTCGACTTCACGGCGGCCGTCACGGTGGCGTCATCGAACGGCGAGAGCGAGCGGACGTCGACGACCTGCACGCTGCGTCCTTCGGCGGCGGCGACCTCGGCCGCTTCGAGCGCCAGAGCCACGGAGGCTCCGTAGGCCAGAAGTGTCACATCCGTGCCGTCGCGGGCGATGCGTGCTGTTCCCAGCTCCGCCGTGATCGAGGTGTCGACCTCGCCCTTGGCCCAGTAGAGCTTCTTGGGCTCGAGGAAGATCACCGGGTCGGGGGAGGCGATGGCCGCACGCAGCAGGGAGTAGGCACCCTGCGGCGTGGACGGGCTGACGACGGTGAGGCCCGGCGTGTGCGCGTAGTAGGCCTCGGACGAGTCGCAGTGATGCTCGACACCGCCGATGCCGCCGCCGAACGGGATGCGGATCACCAGAGGCATCCGCATACCGCCGCGGGTGCGGTTGCCGAGCTTGGCGACATGGCTGACGACCTGCTCGAACGCCGGGAGCGCGAACGCGTCGAACTGCATCTCCACCACGGGACGCAGACCGTTCATGGCCATGCCGACGGCGGTGCCTACGATGCCGGACTCCGCGAGCGGGGTGTCGAAGCAGCGCTCTTCGCCGAAGCGCGCGGTGAGTCCGTCGGTGATGCGGAAGACGCCGCCCAGCGCGCCCACGTCCTCGCCGAAGACCACGACATCCGGATCGGACTCGATGGCGTCGGCCAGCGCTCTGTTGAGCGCGGCCGCCATCGTCATCGTCGTCGTGCCGGACGCGGTCTCGGTGCGGGTGTCGTCCTGTGCGATCGTCATCGGTGGCCTCCGTTCAGGGTGCTTCCGGCATCGGCGAGACCGGAGCGCTCGATCTCGTCACGCAGCAGGTGCCACTGCTCATCGAGCTGCGGGGATCGGGTCTCGGTCACGAAGCGGAACAGGTCTTCGGGATCGAGGTCGGCATCGGTGTTCAGGGCGGCCCTCATCGCGGTCGCGATCTCCTCCGCGCCCGCCGCGAAGCGCTCCTCGGCCTCGGCGTCGAGTGCGCCGGTGGAGGTGAGGTGTGCGCGCAGTCGCACCAGCGGATCACGGGCGACCCAGGCCTGCACCTCGTCGCGCTCGCGATAGCGGGTGTCGTCGTCGGCGTTGGTGTGCGCCTGCATCCGATACGTGTGCGCCTCGATGAGGGACGGGCCCCCGCCGGCACGGGCGCGAGACACGGCATCGCCGAGCACGGTGAGGACCGCGGCGACGTCGTTGCCGTCGACGCGCTGTCCCGGCATCCCGTAGCCGACGGCCTTGTGGGCGAGGGAGGGGGCCGCCGTCTGCCGCGCGAGCGGGACCGAGATCGCGAACTCGTTGTTCTGCACGAAGAAGACGACGGGGACGTGGAACACCGCGGCGAAGTTCATCGCCTCGTGGAAGTCGCCCTCGCTGGTCGCACCGTCGCCGCAGAGGGCGAGCACCACGGTGTCCTCGCCCCGATGCTTCGCGGCCTGGGCGAAGCCGACCGCATGCAGCAGCTGCGTGGCGAGCGGCGTGGCCTGTGGGGCGACGCGATGCGCGCGCACGTCGTACCCCGAGTGCCAGTCGCCCTTGAGGAGGACCATGGCGTCGGCGGGCTCGACCCCGCGAGCGATCACGGCGACCGAGTCGCGATAGGTCGGGAACAGCCAATCGGTGGAGCCGAGAACCATCGCGGCGCCGACCTGGCAGGCCTCCTGGCCGTGCGACGACGGGTAGACGGCGAGGCGCCCCTGGCGCACCAGGGCTCCGGCCTGATCGTTGATGCGTCGGCCCTCGACGAGCCCGCGGTAGGCGGCCAGGAGGGTGTCGGTGTCGGGGAGCGCGTACTGGTCGTCCACGACCGGCGCTCCGCTCTGGTCGATCAGTTGCACCGCGGTGTCTCGCGGGAGCAGGTCGGTGTGCAGCATGCGTTCGCCCTCCTTGCCGAACTCGGTGAGGACAGCTTGCCCGCGGAGCGACAGTCATCCAAGATCTTTTGAAGAATCCTGGATGAATGTGGCTGGACTGAGGCATTCTTGATCGAAGTGTCAGAAATACTGCGCTGAGGAAAGGGGTCGCATGGTCGCTCTGGACGAGACGGATCGCGCGATCCTCGAGGAGCTGCGCCGTGACGCGCGGGCATCGATGACGGCGATCGCGGACGCGGTGCACATCTCCCGCGCCGGCGCCCATGCGCGGATCAAGCGCCTGACCGATGCCGGCGTCATCACGGGGTACTCCGTGCGCACCGATCCCGTGCTCCTCGGGCACCACGCCAGCGCGTATGTGACCCTCGCGATCGAGCAGGCGACGTGGCAGGCCGTGAGCGAACGGCTGCGCTCGATACCCGAGATCGAGCACATGGCGCTGGTCGGGGGCGACTTCGACGTGATCCTGCTGGTGCGGGCGAATGACGCTCGGGATCTGCGTCGCATCGTGCTGGAGGACATCCAGGCGATCCCGTCGATCCGCTCGACGAGGACCACGCTCATCTTCGAGGACTACCCCCGCAACTGAGCCCCGACCGGATCATCCTTCGCACTCGGACATCTGCGGCGCGCTCCGCGACAAGTGCGGTGACGGTGCTCGTCCGAGAATGAGAGGACGACCGGCGTCCACCCCGCCGCCGGCCAGCGCCACGCTCGAAGGAGAGACACCGATGTCCGATTCCGCAGCTTCCGCAGCCGCAGCGCTGCTCGACCGCATCCAGGCGCCCGAGGGTGCCGGCCGCGAGATCCCGGATGCCGCGACCCGCGAGGTCATCGGCAGAGCACCCGTCGCCACGGTCGACGACCTCGACGACGCGATCGCGAGGGCGAAGGCCGCGCAGCCGGGCTGGGAGGCGCTCGGGCACGAGAAGCGCAGCGCGCTGCTCCTCGCCGCGGCCGACGCGATCGACGCCAACGCCGAAGGCCTCGCCCATCTGCTCTCCCGCGAGCAGGGCAAGCCGCTCAACGGCCCGAACGCCCGCTTCGAGCTGGGCGCCTGCTCGGCGTGGCTGCGCACCAACGCCACCACGGTGCTCGAGTCACAGGTGCTCGTCGACGACGACACCATGCACGCCGAGCTCGTCTACAAGGCCGCAGGCGTCGTCGGCGCGATCGGTCCCTGGAACTGGCCGCTGATGATCACGATCTGGCAGATCGGTCCGTCGCTGCGCATGGGCAACACGGTCGTGGCCAAGCCGAGCGAGTACACGCCGTTGAGCGTGCTCGCGATGATCGCCGTGATGAACGAGGTGCTGCCGGACGACGTGCTGATCGGCGTCTCCGGCGACCGCGAGGTGGGTGCTCGACTGTCCTCGCACCCCGACATCGACAAGATCATGTTCACCGGCTCGACCGCCACCGGCCGCCGCATCATCGAGAGCTCCGCCGGCAACCTGGCCCGTCTCACCCTCGAGCTCGGCGGCAACGATGCGGGGATCGTGCTGCCGGGCACGGACGCCGCCGCCATCGCGGAGGATCTGTTCTGGGGCGCGTTCATCAACACGGGTCAGACCTGCGCGGCGATGAAGCGTCTGTACGTGCACGACTCCGTCTACGACGACGTCGTCGACGCGCTGGCGGCGATCGCCGGTTCCGTGCCGATGGGCAACGGCCTCGATGAGGGCAATGTGCTCGGGCCGCTGCAGAACCGTCCGCAGTTCGACATCGTCAGCCGCCTGGTCGAGGATGCGAAGAGCCGCGGCGCGCGCATCGTCACCGGTGGAGAGGCGGCGCCCGAGCTCGGCGAGCTCTTCTACCGGCCCACCATCGTCGCCGACATCGACAACGATGCGGCGCTGGTGCAGGAGGAGCAGTTCGGCCCCGCGCTTCCCGTGATCCGCTACACCGACGTGGACGAGGCGTTCGCCTGGGCGAACGCGGTCGATGTGGGGCTCGGAGCCTCCGTGTGGGCGAGCGATCCTGAGGCGGCGCGCGATGCGGCGTCGCGGATGCAGTCCGGAACGGTGTGGATCAACTCCCACGGCGGACTGCACCCGATGGTGCCGTTCGGCGGTGTCAAGAGCTCGGGCTACGGCCTGGAGTTCGGCGTCGAGGGCCTCAAGTCCGTCGCCGTCACCCAGGTCGTCTCCGGCCCCGCCCGGAAGGCCTGACCGATGCGCTCCGTCATCGTCGTCGGCGCAGGGACCTCGGGCGCGATCATCGCACGACGCCTGAGTGACGCGGGGGTCGATGTCACCCTCATCGAGGCCGGCGGCTACGACACGAACCCCGCCATCCACGATCCGTCCCGTGCGGGGGAGCTGTGGCACTCCGTCGAGGACTGGGACTTCTTCACCGTTCCGCAGGAGCACGCGGGCGGTCGCCGCCTGCACCTCCCGCGAGGGAAGGTGACGGGCGGATCGCATGCCCTCAACGCCATGATCTGGGTGCGCGGCGCCGCCTCCGACTACGACGCGTGGGAACGCGCGGGGGCCACGGGGTGGGGCTGGTCCGAGGTGGAGCCGGTGTATCAGGCGATCGAGAACGATCTGCTGCCCGTGACCGACGACTACCCCCTCTCGCCGATCCAGGCGTCGATCATCGACGCCGCGGTGCAGGAGGGCCTGCCGCACAACCCCGACTACAACGGGGGAGTGCTCGACGGCGTCTCGCAGGAGCAGGTCACGATGCGGGACGGGCGACGTGTCAACACCTGGACCGCCTACGCGCACCCGGTGGCCGAGCGCATGACGATCCGCACCGGCGTCGAGGTGCACTCGGTGATCGTGCGCGACGGCCGAGCGGTCGGCGTGCGCCTGGGGGAGGGCGAGGGTGCGGAGGAGGTGTTCGCCGACGACGTGATCCTCTCCGCCGGGGCGATCGGTTCCCCCGTGATCCTGCTGCGCTCGGGGATCGGTCCCGCGGCGGATCTCGCCGCGCTCGGGATCCCGGTCGTGCACGATGCGCCCGGTGTCGGCGCCAACCTCCACGACCACCTCCTCTCACCCGTGATCTTCACCACCCGTCGTCCCGTCGGGCCCCCGCAGCCGGGGGTGTCCGTCACCCAGACGCATCTCTTCTGGCGAAGCCGCGACGATCTGGCAGAGCCCGACACGCAGCCGATCCACTTCTCCGTGCCCATGTGGGGCGAGCTCGACCCTCGTGGTGACGACGGGTTCACGCTGATGGCGGGCCTGGTGACGCCGCACAGTCGTGGGCGTCTGACGCTGTCCGGCCCTGGTCTGGCCGACCCGCCCCTGATCGATCTCGCCGCGCTCCAGGACGATCGGGACGTGGCCGCGCTGGCCGCATCCGTGCGTCAGTGCCGTCGCATCGGTGCGCGTCCTGCGCTGGGCGAGGAGTGGGGGGCGATCGAGGCGTATCCCGGTCCCGAGATCGCCGACGATCAGGTCGAGGACTGGGTGCGTCGCACGGCCATCACCTACCACCACCAGGTCGGCACCTGTCGGATGGGGTCCGACCCCGAGGCCGTGGTCGATGCCCGTCTGCGCGTGCAGGGGGTGGAGGGGCTGCACGTCATGGACGCCTCGGTCATCCCGACCGTGCCCACCGGCAACACGAACGCACCGGCTGCGTTGATCGGCGAGCGCGGCGCCCGATTCCTCCTCGAGGACTGAAGGTCCGGCAGAAAGCTGGCACGCCGAGGCATGGCGGAACGCGGTGCCCCCGCTCGACGACGAGGGCCCGCTGTTCCGGGTGCGCCCCGACGCCGAGAGCCGCTGTCTGCGCCGATCGACCTCATCCCGTCCGGTCTGCCGAGCTGACCGTGCTGCGTTCGTTCACATCAGCGGCAGCGCGACGGCGACGAAGATCACCGCGATCGCCCCGAAACCCGTCGCGAACACGGTGAGCAGGAGCAGGAGGGCACCGCCGGGAAGCGCACCCGCGGCGCTCCCGGTGAGCACCGCGGTCGCGCGGCGTTGTCGTCTTCGTGCCGCGACCCAGAGCACACAGGCGGTGCCGACGCCGACGACCCCGGGAGCGAAGCCCCAGGCGGCGAAGGCGGGAGGCATCACGAGGGGGAAGACCCGTAGCGAGAGCAGCGAACCGATCGCGATCGCGAGCGCGGTGCGCCGCCACGCCAGCTCGGTCCGCTCCGGCTGCAGGCCGGGATCGTACAACCGGGGCGGTGACGCGGTGCGGCGCATCATGATCCCGACGCGCTCAGCGCCACAGGACGCCGGCCAGGACCAGCAGTCCGACCGTCACCACCACGACGGCGAGGAGGATCGCGGACAGGGCTCCGGGCAGCGGCCGCGACTGCCGCAGCGCCCGTTCCGCGCGCATCCACTCCCACCAGGCGAGGGGTGCGACCACGGTCCCGGTGACCATCAGCAGCAGTGAGGCCGCAAGGCGGAAGCCCGGATGCAGATCCAGACCCAGCACCTCGAGAGCCACGCCGCCGGCGATCAGTGCGAGCGCGGTTCGGGTCCAGGCCAGGAACGTCCGCTCGTTGGCGAGCGAGAATCGCGGATCCGGCTCTTCTCCGACGGAGTACACGGAGGAGGGGAAGCGTCGCATCGCCTCATCGTATCGGCGCGCCGCATCCCCGATCAGTCTCCGTGCACGCGGCGGCCGGCGAACCACGTCGACACGACCGGGGTGCGCACGATCTCGTCGGCGGGTCCCGCGATCGCATCACGCGCGAGCACGACGAAGTCGGCGGACTTCCCGGGGGTGAGGGAGCCGGTCTCGGCGCCGAGGCCCATCGCGGTCGCCGCGTTGATCGTGAAGACCTCCAGCGCCTCCTCGGCCGTGATGGCCTGTTCCGGCCAGAGCGTTCCCGGAGCGCGGCCGAGAGGATCGGCCCTGGTCACCAGGCCCTGCAGTCCCTCCAGGGTGTTCGGGGACTCGCTCACGGGCCAGTCGCTGCCGCCGGCGACCAGCGCTCCGGCGTCGAGCAGCGCGCGGTTGGGCTGAGAGTGCTCGGCCCGATCGCCGAGCACGTCGGTGAGGGCCTGCGGGATCACTCCCGGGTACCAGATGAACGGGGAGATGTCGGCGGAGACGTTCAGCGCCGCCAGACGAGGGATGTCGGAGTCGGCGAGGAACTGGCCGTGCGCGATCTGCACGGGCGTGGTGAAGCCCTCCGAGCGCAGCCGCTGCGCGGCATCGAGGACCAGGCGGGCCGAGCCGTCTCCCGTGCAGTGCACCTTGGCACCGAGTCCCCGCTCGGCGACGGCGCGCAGCCACCCGGTGAGCTCGTCCAGGGTCATGGTCGTCTCGCCGTGGAAGTGCGCACCGTGGGCTGCGTCGGCCGGATAGGGGTCGAGGAATGCGGCCGTGTGCGCCGGCGGAACGCCGTCGAGGAAGATCTTCACGAAGTCGGGACGATGATGCCGGGAGCGGAACTCCTCTCCGCGGTCGAGGAGAGCAGCGCCGATCGGATCGAAGCCGAAGATCTCGTCGTTGATCAGCAGGGACGACACGACCCAGGCATGCAGCTCGTCGGCGCCGTCGAGATCGGCGAGCGCGCGGAGGATGTCCACCGAGACACCCGCATCCTGGAACGTCGTGACGCCGTAGGAGTTGAGGATCTCGACGCCGCGCCGGGAGGCCGCCGCGTGCTGTTGCGGCGTGAGGCCACCCGTGCGGTCGTACGCCTCCTGCACAGGGATCCCCGCGGCCTCCAGCAGCACGCCGGAGGGCGTGCCGTCGTCGGGGTCGAGCAGCGTCACACCCGCGTCGGGAATGCTCTGCGCCGTGATCCCTGCGAGCTCGAGCGCGCGACTGTTCGCCCAGCGGTTGTGACGCGAGTCCTCCATCAGCATCACCGGGCGCCCTCCGCTCGCCTCGTCCAGACGACGGCGACTGGCCGTGTTCGCGAGGGCTGGCAGCAACGTCGTCGCGACAGCGCCGCCGACGATCCAGGCGTCCTCCGGCAGATCGGCGGCCTTCTCCCGCACCCGGTCGAGCACCTCGTCGAGCGTCAGCGACGGAGCGAGCGACAGCTCGAACAGGTCCGTGCGCCCGGCGAGGGCGTGGTGGTTGTGCACGTCGACGAAGCCGGGATACACGGCCGCGTCGCCGACCTCGAGCAAGCGGGTCCTGCGCCCGCGGAGCCCCTCCATGTCGGAGCGCGCCCCGACGGCGAGGATCCGGCCGTCGCGCACGGCGAAGGCCTCGACCACGGGGTTCGCACGGTCGGCCGTGCGGATCACGGAACCGGTGACGATGAGGTCGGCGACGTCGGTCATCTCACACGCCTCCGAAGGTCGCAGGCTCCAGCTCCGGCGCATGCAGCGTCGTGGAGAGCAGACGTCCATGGGCGCCGAACGTGAAGTGCGTCGGCACCTCTCCGCTCTCGTCGAGGCCGAACAGCACCCCGTGCGAGCGGATGGCGTTCACGTCGCGGTGGTCGGCGATGGTCACCGACGCGCAGGGGATGACCTTCTCGCGCCAGGCGAACACGTAGATGCCGGGGCGGATCTGCCACACGCTGTTCTCATCCGTGTCGGCGAGCCCGCGCTCGGGGCCGGCGAGGCACTGCCACGAGTACCACCGCGACGACAGGTAGACGTGCTCGTAGGCGTGCTCCTCGCTGTAGACCCACTCGACGCGGCGGCCGATGAGCGTGGTCGTGGGAGCGGCCTCGGCCCCGCGCGCTTCGATGCCCTCGATCACGCCGGGGGCGAAGTGGTGCTGCACCCGGGTGCGGCCCTGCTCCGGCGCCGGCAGGATCTCGGAGAGGACGGCCAGAGCGCGTCCCTGAAGCAGGTCGAGCACGAGCGAGACGGCCTCGTTCGGCAGATAGCGGTGGTGGAACTGCACGAAGTAGAGCTGCTCGTCGACCTCGAACGCCTCGTAGTCGTCGGTGTCGGACGCGGCTTCGGTGTCGTCCTCCGCTCCCGGGTGGTAGTCCCAGGTGACGGTGGACTCGGCGAATCGGTGCACGATGCGGGTGCCGCGCCCGTCGACGACCGTGACCTCGGTGCCGCTCAGCGCGGTGGAGTGGGGGGCCTTGTTGGCGTCGAAGCCGGGAGCGAGCCCCTCCAGCGGCAACCAGGTCGAGGTGTCGGCGGGGTTCAGCGTGGTCATGGGTTCTCCTTCGGTGGGGGAGCCGGTTCAGCGGTCGCTGAACTTCTCCAGGTCGGTGGCGAGGCCCTCGTAGACGGCCGGCTTGGTGCGCTTCAGGTAGGCGCCGTACCCGATGCCGCCGATCAGGGCGACGATGAGGAGCAGGGGCATCAGACGGATGGCGAGCTCCTCCGATCCGGCGACGATGTTGAAGTTCACCACCGCGAGGACCGAGATCGCGGCGATGCCGAGGAAGCCGATGCCGGGGGCGATGAACGTGCTCCACCACCGCGGATCCTGGCGCCGACGGAAGTACACCACGATCGAGATCGCGGCCAGGCCCTGCAGGATGAGCACGCTCAGGGTGCCGAAACCGAGCATGGCGGGGACGAGCGTGAGGATCGGGTCTGCGCCGGCGAGAGCGAAGATGATCGCCACGACGGCGGCGAACCCGGCCTGCACGATCCCCGCCAGCTGCGGGGCGCCGTTCGGGCGGGTGCGCGCCAGAGCCTGCGGGAGGATCTTCGCCCGTCCCAGCGAGTACAGGTACCGGGTCGCCGAGTTGTGGAACGCGAGCATGGCGGCGAACAGGCTCACCAGCAGCAGGATCATCATCACGGTCGTGAGCGGGCCGCCCAGGTACTGCTGCGAGATGGAGAAGATCAGGTCGCCGGTGGGCAGGTGCTCCAGCGCCGTGGCCTGGGCCTGCGCCACACCGGTCGCGCTCACCACCGCCCACGTGGTGACACCCAGGATGACGCCGATCGCGATGATCGAGGTGTAGGTCGCCCGGGGGATCGTGCGCAGTGGCTGCTTGGCCTCCTCGCTGAACAGCGCCGTCGCCTCGAAGCCGAGGAATCCGGTCGCCGCCAGCAGCAAGCCGATCGGCAGCGAGCCGGAGAACACGGCCTCGGGGCTGAACGCCGAGACGTCGTAGCCGGTCTGCACGAGGACCGAGATGTCGAACACCACGAGCATCAGCACCTCGAGCACGAGGCAGACCCCCAGGATCTTCGAGCTGAAGTCGACGCCGACTCTCGCCAGCACGAAGCACACGACGATGGAGAGCAGACCCCACACGAGCCAGTGCACGTCGAGGCCGGTGAGGTCGCGGATGATCGTCTGCATGAAGAACCCGCTGGTTCCGATCGTGCCGACGACGAAGAAGTTGTAGCCGAGCGTCGCGATCAGACCGGCGATCAGTCCGCCGGTGCGGCCGAGGCCCTTCACGACGAAGGCGTAGAAGCCTCCCGCGTTCACGAGCTGCTTCGACATCTGGGCGTAGCCGATCGCGAACAGCAGCAGGATCGCCGCCACCAGGAAGAACGACATGGGCGTGCCGCCGCCGTTGCCCAGCGCGATCGCGAGCGAGGCCACGACCACGATGCCGGTCAGCGGGGCGACAGCGGCGAGGACGAGGAAGACGATCCCGGCGACGCCGAGGGCGCCGGGTCGGAGAGAGGTGTGCGTGTGCGTCGTGGACGCGGATGTCGGGTCTGCCACGTCGGCTCCTTTGCTCGGTGACGGCCGTGCGGACACGGCATCGACGACGAGGGGAATCGTCGATAGAGCGAGTCTGCTCGTGCTGTCGGCGGTGCGCTTGACCCTGAGGGAAAGACGATGGTGTCAGCGTGCACAGCCCGCTCCCGTGCTTTCGACACCGCACCGGCGGGGGAGCAGGATAGCCGTGATGACACCGCCGTCCTCCTGCCGCACCGCCGGTGCAGCGACGGCCTGCGAAGGACGAGATGGATCTGCAGCTGCACGCCAGGACGGTCCTGATCACGGGAGCCGGGAGCGGCATCGGCCGCGCCACGGCCCGCCTCCTGGCGCAGGAGGGCGCCCGCGTGGCGCTGCTCGACCGGGACAGTGCCGCCCTGGACGCCACCGCCGACGTGGTGCGGGCATCGACCGGGCCGGCGCAGGAGACGGTTCGCGTCGTCGCCGACGTCACCGACGAGGAGCAGGTGAGCGCAGCCGTGTCCGCCGCGGTCGCGGTCCTCGGCGGGCTGGATCACGTCGTGTGCTGCGCGGGGGTGTCCGGTCCGGTCGGTTCACTGATCGAGGACACCGACCTCGCCGCCTGGAACGCCGTGCTCGCGGTCAACGTGACGGGGCCGTTCCTGGTGCTCAAGCACGCGCTCCCCGCTCTGCGCCGCGCGGTCGACGCATCCGTCGTCCTGCTCGCCAGCGATTCGGCCTCCGTCGCCTCTCCCGGGATGGCGCCGTACTGCGCGTCGAAGGCGGCGCTGGTGCAGTTCGGACGCGCGCTGTCGGTCGATCTCGCAGGCGCCGGGATCCGTGTGAACTCGGTCGCTCCGTCGATCGTCGACACGCCGATGAGCCGCGGCGATCTGGGCGAGGCCGCCCTCGACGAACCGGCGTTCCCCGTGCAGACGGCGCACGAGGTGGCCGCGCACGTGGCCTACCTGCTGTCGCCGCATTCCAGAGCCGTGAACGGCACGACCCTGATCAGCGACTTCGGGTACACGGCCCGGTCGGGATTCCCCGCCTGACGCGACCGCGTCAGCGAAGACCATCGCGCGCACGCGCGTCGGAGAGAACACAGGAGAAGACATGGGACTCGTGGTCGGATCGAGCGTCTCGGGGCGCGTCGTCGTCATCACCGGAGGGGGCACCGGCATCGGCGCCGCGATCGCCGAGCGCTACGCGGCGGAGGGAGCGCACGTCGTGGTCGTCGGCAGGAGGGCGGCGCCCCTGCAGGAGGTCGAGCGGGCGGTCGGCGCAGTGCCCGTCATCGCGGATGCGGCGGACACCGCCTCGGCGAAGGCGGCGGTCGCCGAGGTGCTGGCCCGCTTCGGGCGCATCGACGTGCTGGTCGCGAACGCCGGGGGCCACGGATTCTCACCGGTCGGCGACACCGACGATGCGAGCTGGGAGGCCGCGATCCGCGCGAACCTCACCACCGCGTTCACGATGGCGAGGGAGGCCCTTCCCGCCCTGATCGAGGCGAAGGGGCAGATCGTGATCGTCTCCTCGCTCGCCGGGCTCTTCGCCGGTCCTTCGGTGGCCGGCTACACGGTGGGCAAGCACGCCCTGATCGGTCTGACCCGCACTCTCGCGCGCGACTACGGTCGGCACGGCGTCCGGGTCAATGCGATCTGTCCCGGCTGGGTGCAGACGCCCATGGCCGATGACGAGATGGACGAGTTCGCCTCGCACGCGGGTCTCGGATCGCGCGAGGAGGCGTACGCTGCAGTGACGGCCGACGTGCCGCTGCGGCGCCCGGCCCGCCCGTCCGAGATCGCCTCGGTGGTGCGCTTCCTCGGCTCAGGGGAGTCGTCCTACATCACGGGCGCCGTCATCGTGGCGGACGGCGGCTCTCACGTGGTCGATGTGCCCACGATCGCGTTCGATCACGCGGGGATGTAGTCGCCGGCGCCCCTGACGGCGCGGGGGTCTCAGCCGATCGTGAGCGTGAAGCCGTCGCCTTCGGCGTCGATCTTCACCTGCGTCAGGTCATCGACGAGGAAGGTGGGCTCGTACGCTGCGGCGTGCGGTCCGACCCCGATCACGCGCATCCCGGCCGCGAGCCCCGCGCGGATGCCGGCGCCGGAGTCCTCGAACACGACGCAGTCGGCGGGGGCGACTCCCAGCAGCTCTGCGCCCCGGAGGAAGCCTTCCGGGTCGGGCTTGGATGCGGAGACGTTCTCCGCGGTGACCGCGAGGGTGGGGACGGTGAGTCCGGCCTGGCGCATCCGTGCCGTCATGAGGGCGACGTTCGCCGAGGTGACGATGGCATGCGGGAACGGCTCGAGGGTGCGCAGCAGGGCGTCCGCTCCGGGGATCATGATGACGCCGTCCACGTCTTCCGCCTCGTTCGCGAGCATGACGTCGTTCTCGCGCAGGTTGATCGCGTGGTCGCGTTCGGGCAGCATGATCGCCATGCTCTGGTGCCCCTGGCGGCCGTGCACCACGCTCAGCACCGTCTCCGGTGCGATCCCGTGCGGCTCCGCCCACGCCAGCCAGAGTCGTTCGACGACCGACGTCGAGTCGACGAGGGTGCCGTCCATGTCGAGGAGGGCGGCGCGGGCGTGGATGATCTCGGTCACCCCTTCAGGCTAACCCCACCACCGCTCAGCGCGAGGACGCGGCGCTCAGCCGCCGAGGTAGGCGCGGTGCAGCAGCTCGGGGTCGGCCTGCAGCGCCTTCGCCGTCCCCTGGAAGGAGACGCGCCCTCCGGCGACGACCACCGCCTCCTCGGCCAGTCCGAGGGCGAGCTGGGTGAACTGCTCGACCAGCAGCACGCCGACACCGGACTCGGCGATCGACTGCACGATCGGCATCAGCCGCAGGAACACCACGGGGGCGAGCCCGAGCGACATCTCGTCGATGAGCAGGATGCGGGGTTTCGCGGCGAAGGCGCGGGCGAGCACGACCATCTGCTGCTCCCCGCCCGACAGCAGGGCGGTGGGCGCGTCGATGCGCTTCTCGAGCTCGGGGAACTGCGCCAGCACCGCGTCGAACTCCGACGGGGTGCGCGCGGTGAGCGAGATGTTCTCGCGCACCGTCAGCGAGGGGAACACCGCTCGCCCCTGCTCGATGTGCACGATGCCGCGGCGCGCCCGCGCCACGCGGGAGAGCTTGTCGATCGGCTCTCCATCCAGGGTGATCGTGCCGGCGGAGTGGGGCGTCACCCCCGACACCGACTCGATCAGACTCGTCTTGCCCGCGCCGTTGGGACCGACCAGCGCCAGCACCTCTCCGCCGGCGACCCGCAACGAGACGTCGGAGATCACGGGCCCGGCGCCGCGGCTCACCGTCACGGCGTCCAGTACGAGTTCGCTCATGTCAGAAGCTCCGTCTCTCCCATGTACGCCTTCACGACGTCGGGGTTCGCGAGGACCTCGGCCTGCGGTCCGCTGGCCAGCACCCGACCGAAGTCGAGCACGGTCAGGGTGGGGCATACGGAACGGACGAGATCGAGGTCGTGCTCGATGATGATCAGGGCGACGCCGTAGCGTGCCGGCAGGTCGCGCAGCCGCGCCGCGAGCGCCAGGTGCTCCTCGTGCGAGAGGCCGGCGGCCGGTTCGTCGAGGATCAGCAGACGCGGACGGGCGGCCACGTTCGCGGCGACCTCCACCAGTCGGCGCGTACCCACATCGACGCTGGAGAGGCGCGCGCGAGAGGACGGGCATCCGAAGAACGCGAGCACCTCGTCGATGTCGGAGGTCGCCAGGCGGCGCCGGGCCACGAAGCGCACGTAGGCGCCGACCGTGAGAGCGGGCGGAACCCGGTCCTGTTGGAAGGTGCGCCGCAGACCCCGTCGCGCGCGCCGGGTGGGGGAGAGCCCCGCCAGATCGCGGTCGCCCAGCAGTACGCGTCCACCGTGCTTGGGCAGGAACCCGCTGATCGCATCGACGAAGGTCGACTTGCCGGCTCCGTTGGGTCCGATCAAGCCCATGATCGATGCGGCCGGCACGTGGAACGAGACGTCGTCCAGTGCCTTCAGAGCGCCGAACTGCACCGTGAGCCCTTCCACGGTGAGCACGGGCGCGCCGCTCAGCGCAGCCTCGTCGACCGTCGCCGTGGTGGTCGTGGTGATGGCGGCCTCGTCTGCGCCGGCATCCGGCGGCAGGGCGGTGAGCTGCGCGTTCGCTGTTCGCCGGTCCGCACGGCGGTAGAGCAGGTTGCGGATGCCCTGACCCAGGTTGGTGCCGCTGGTGAGAGCCTGCACGCCGAGCACTCCGAAGACGACGAAGCCCCAGTCCTGCGGGATGCCCCAGCGCTTGAGGAGTTCGGGCACCAGCACCCACAGCAGACCGCCGAAGATCGCCATGTCGATCAGGTGGGCTCCCGACATGATGGCCAGCACGTAGAGGGCGAGGGACTGCAGAGGCGTGAAGCTCGATGCGAACGGCAGCTGCACCTGTCCGGCGAGCAGCCCGCCGGAGATGCCGCCGAGGGCCGCCGACACCGCGAAGGCGGTCAGCTTGGCCGTCTGCACGCTCTGCCCCGCAGCGGCCGTTCCGCGCTCGGAGAACGCGACGGCCTTCCAGCTCGAGCCCCAGCGCCCCCGCTGCAGGAAGAACACCCCGAGTGCGCAGACCGCCAGCACCACGATGGAGAGGAAGAAGAACTGCCGGTCGTTCGAGAACATCGCGGGCCGCTCGATGGCCGTGCCCTCGGAGGAGCCGGGGAACTGGATCTGCACCAGGGTGACATCGGCGGCCGCGGCGAATCCGAGGGTCACGACTGCGAGGTTCACACCGCGCAGGCGCAGAGCGGGAAGTCCGACGAGGATGCCGACGAGGCCGGCGGCGATGCCGCCCAGCACAAGCCACACGATGAACCCGCCGGGCGCCTGCATCACGTTCAGCAGCGACACGATCCACGCGCCGACGGCTGCGAAGGTGAGCTGGCACAGCGCGATCATTCCCGCGGAGCCGGTCACGATGCCCAGCCCGAGGATCGCGATCGCGGCGGTGACCGCGCTGATCGCGAGGAAGACGAAGTAACCCGGCAGGGCCGAGCTGAGGATCGCGCCGACCCCGATGCCGGCGAGGGCGACGGCGAACGGCCATGTGACGCGGAACCACGAGCGGTCAGCGAGCGGCATCCCACACCTCCTTGCGCTGCGTCCACAACAGGAGGACGACGATGAACAGGAACGGGAGGAAGTTGCGCACCAGCGCCACCTCGTCGATCTGGGCGACGAGTCCGCCCAGCACCCCCAGGACGAGTCCGCCGACGACAGCCAGGTCGAGACGGCGGAAGCCGCCGAGCAGCGCGGCTGCCGCGGCGGGAACGATGAGCATCGACAGGCTGGTGGCGTCGTTGGACTGCGACGGCGCCACGATGATGATCGCGATCGCGCTGATCACGCCCGTGACGAACCACACCGCGATCGAGAGCGGTCGGGAGCGGATGCCGAGCAGTTCCGCCGTCGTCGGACGCTCGGAGAGGGCGCGCAGCTGCGTTCCCACCCTGGTGCGCCGCAGGACGATCCGGACGGCGACCGCGGTCACGATCGCCATAGCGACGGTCGCGACGGTGACCTGGCTGACCACGACGCCGCCGATCGAGAACGCGGGACCGGCGATGATCGGAGCGAACGGCTGCGGCTTGTTGCCGAACAGGATGAACGACATCGAGATCAGCAGCAGGAGCGGTCCGACCGTCATCGCCGAGCGGGTGGTCGTCGATGCCTCGGACAACCATGTCGCCGCGATGAAGCCGATCGCCGCGGCGAGGAGGCCTGCCACGAGCACACCGAGCACGGAGCCGGCCCAGATGGGCAGTCCGAGCTCGCGCACCAACCAGACGGCCGTGAAGCCGCCGAACATGCCGGTCGCAGCCTGGGCGAAGTTCACGACCCGCACCAGACGCGACATGAGCGTCAGGCACACGCCGAGAACCGCGTAGAGGCCGCCGGCGGCGAGTCCGGCGATGGCGCCTTGCAGCATGGGGCGTCCTTTCTGTTCCGAGGGGGGAGGGGGGGAGGGGGAAGGGCCTGCCGCCGGTAATGCGCCCGGCGGCAGGCGGTCTGTGGGGCTACTACTCGCCGATGCGGAGCCAGTCGTCGGCGACCTGCTCCCAGGCGTGGGTGCCGGACTTGAGGATGATCGGCCAGCCCGCGGTGTTCTGCGTGCCGAACGCGTAGGGCGTGCCGACCATCGGGTTCTCGATGGGGTCCATGCTCTTCAGCGCCGCCGACACGCTCTCGCGGGTGATGTCGCCGTCGATGCCCTTCAGTACCTCGATGAAGTAGGTCGCGGCGAGGTAGCCGCCCTGGCTGAACGAGGTGAGCGGGATGTCGTTGTCCTCCATCAGCGTGCGCCAGTCGGCGTTGATCTCGCTGTCGTCGGTGAACGGGTAGAACTCGGCGGGCACGTAGATGCCGGCGCCCGCGTCGTCGATCGCCTCGGCGAAGTTCTCGCTGTAGACGCTCGTCAGGTACAGCCAGGTCACGTCGTCCCAGCCCTGTGCGTTGGCGGCCTTGACCTGTCCGATCGCGTCGGGCTCGACCGGGTTGATCGCGAGGGCCTTGCAGCCCTGCTCGCGCGCCTTGACGATGTAGGGGGTGTAGTCGGATGCACCGTACGGGACCGTGTCGTCGACGTACTTCGGCTCCTTGCCGGTGATCTCGGACCACTTGTCGATCGCGGCCTGGTAGGTCGGACGGGTGGAGCCGGCGATCTCGAGCAGGATGCAGATGTCGTCGAGCCCGAGCACCTCCGACCCGTACTGCAGTGTGAGGGTCATGTCGTTGAAGGGGCCGACATTGGCGGGCGAGATGTTCTCGCTGTCGAAGCACCCCGTGTCCACGCCGATTCCGGGCATCGACAGGATGCTCTCCTGCTCGTAGTACTTGGCGTTGATCTCGCACTCGATCAGACTCGCGGAGCCGACCAGGGCCACGGCGCCGTCGCTGCCCACCAGCTCCCGGGCCGACGCCGTGGCCGTCGCCGGGTCACCCTTGTCGTCGAGGGTCTTGTAGTCGATCTTGCGCCCGTCCAGTCCGCCGGCGTCGTTGAAGGCGTCGAAGACGGCAGCCGCGGCCTGCGAGGCCTCGGGGAACGTCGCCGGTCCACTGATCGTGTTGATGGACCCGACCACGATCGGGGCGCCTTCGCCTCCGCCGGATCCGCCGTCTCCACCGGCGCAGCCGGCGAGGGCGAGGGCTGCCACGGCGATGAGTGCCGCGGTGCCGGATGCTCGCTTGTTCATGTGATTCCTGCCTCTCGTGTTCGGGTGGTGCTGTGTGTTCGGGTGGTGCTGTGTGTGCGGTGCTGCTGGAGGTGTGGGACTCAGTCGCGCAGGGCGCGAGCCACCAGCTCGGTGTCGGTGAACTGCTCGAATGCGACGACCTCGCCGTCGGTCAGGCGCCAGACATGGGCGACCCGCGCGGCGAAGAAGCGCCCGGTGCGCCGGAAGGTGCCGGAGTAGGTGCCGATTCCCACGACCACGTCTCCCGCGTCGATGACCTCGTCGATCGCCACGGTGTAGTCGTCCCAGTCCTCCTGGATCCGTCGGAAGACGTTCGCGGCGACGGCATCGGGACCGATGTACGTCCCCGCGTAGGGGAAGCCCGCGGCCTCGGTCCACCGCACGTCGGGCGCGAACGGCGCGAGCATCCCGTCGAGGTCGCCGCGGTCGCTCGCCGCGTAGTGCTCGCGGATGATGTCGGCGTTGCCCATGGTGTGTCCTCTTCTCGTCGTCGGTCAGACGGGCTGTGCGTCGGGGTAGGAGACAGACCCGAGCGGATAGATGTGGCCGCCGGCCCGCGAGTGCTCGGAATCGCCGTCGCCGTTGAGTCCGAGGAAGATCCCTGTCGTCATCAGCTGGTAGCCGAGGTCGTGCAGCCAGACGCTCGCTACCGCGATGCGGAACTCGCGGAAGCAGAACAGATACAGCCCGTCGGCGAACTTCCACACCGTCGACAGGTCCATGTCGCCGTGACCGCGCTGCACGCCCTCCAGGCACTGCCACGCGTAGCGCTGGCTCGACACGTACACGTGCTCGTACAGGTGGTGCGGGCTGTAGCGGTAGATGTTGCGCTTGCCGATCAGGTCGCGGCTGGGGCCGGGGACCTCGCCGGTGACCGGCCCCGCATCCGTCGTCGCCGCCCAGAAGTCCTGGCCGACCTGCGGTGTGCCCTCGACGGCCTCTGCCGCGATGCGGGAGCGGATGACGGTCGCGCGATTCGTGGTGGAGGAGATCACGAGGGTGAGTGCCTCGCGTTCACGGCTCTCGAACGGGATGTTGACGAACACCACGTCGTCGCGCACGCGGACGGCGTCGTAGGGGTCCCGGCCGGAGGTGCCGAGGCCCTCCCACGTCACGGCGTCCTCGTCGAAGCGGAGCGCGAGGGTGCCGCCGTCGTCGAGCGTGAGGGTCAGCGACGTTCCGGCCAGCAGGATGCTCGGCAGGCGGAAGGTGTCGATTCCGGCGGCGAACTCGTCGTAGGTGCGCCATTCGTCGAGTGCCGGGTCGGTCGTGATGTCGGTCATGCGGGTCCAGACGTCGCACGCGGCAGGGCTTCTTCGCCCCGGGCACCGCGTCGTCGCGATGCGCTTGCCTCATGCTCCGTCCGGCGCCGCCCGGCGCTCAAGATCGCGGCGCCCATCGCGCGCCGAGAGTCAACCGGCGTGCCGTACCGGGCAAGCGGTGGCTCTCGGCGACCGGCGGCTCAGTGCGCCGCGCGGTACTCGCTGGGGGAGATCCCGAACGCCGACTTGAATGCGCGGCTGAAGTGCGCGGCGTCGACGAAGCCCCAGCGGGCGGCGATCGCGGCGACGGGCCGGTCGGCGAGCATGGGGTCGAGCAGGTCGCGCCGGCACTGATCGAGGCGACGCGTGCGGATCCACGTCGACACCGTGACGCCCTGCTCCTGGAACAGTCCGTGCAGGTGGCGGGTGGAGATGAAGTGGGCCGAGGCGATCGTGGCGGGACCGAGGTCGGTCGACGCCAGATTGCGGTCGATGTAGGAGCGGATGCGCTGCACGAGGGCGCGGTGCGGGTCTGCCGAGACGCCGTCGAGGCCGAGCTCGCGCGTGAAGACCGTGGAGACGAGGTCGAGGGCGCTGTGGGCGAGGCGGGCTCCCGTGGTGCCGGCGAGCTGGTCGAGGTTGCCGGCGAGCTGCGTCAGGTACGGCACCACCATGCCGCCCAGGCCCTCCTGGCCGGAGATGCGCACGGCGGTGAGCTGGCCGACGACGTCGGGGGGCAGGCTGATGAGGTGCTTCGGGAACATCACGACCATCGTGCGGAATCCCTCGTCGAAGACGAGCGAGTAGGGACGATCGGTGTCGTACACGGCGAGATCACCCGCCTGGAGCACGGCTTCCCGGTCGTCCTGGATGAGCAGGCCTGTGCCGGCGAGCATCAGGCTCAGCTTGAAGTACGAGCGGTCGCTGCGGGCGATCAGCTCGGGCGTGCGCTCCACGACGTGCGAGGTGGCGCGCACCTCTGTCACATGGACCTCATCGACCGACGCGCCGCGGATGACGCCGCGGAAGTGGTCCGGCCCTGCCGTGGAGACCTGCAGCGGGACGAACGACTCGGAGACCGCGGCGCGGAAATCACTGATGTTGCGCGCGACGAGAGTCGATACCGATTCGGCAGGAGCAGCGGGTGCACCGTTCATGACTGATCACCTCGGGTGGTGGAACGACGACGTTGTATACGATCCGTTCCGTGATGCTACCACCGGCTGCGGCCGAAGTGCTCGGCTCCTATGATGTGGTCGGGAAGGACGACGATGAACGCTCTCGCGAGCAGGGTCATGCAGGTGCTGCGTCAGGTGCGCGGTCCGGAGACAGCGGAGGCCGTCTTCGAGGCGACCGCGCTGATCGTCGGCGCCGGCTTCTTCGTGGCGGGCTTCGTGATCGGACTCCCTGTCTTCTGGGGTCACGAGCTGGCGATCAGCGGCAGCGGGTCGATCGGCGTCTTCGCCGCATACGGCGGTGCGATCACCGCGGTGATCGCCTTCGCCCTCGGACGCGTCGCCGTGCGTCCGGCGCAGCCGAACCCGCAGCAGGCACGCGACGGATTCAGCGTGCCGGGGGATCGGCTGCGGTGGTACGACCTCACCGCCATCGCCTTCGCCCACGCGGCGATCGCGTATCTGGGCTGGCTCGGCATCGCGGAGCTCCTCGAGCGGAGTTTCACCGACGCTCCGGTGTTCCCGTTCCCCGGCGCGATCCTGGTGGCGGTCGCCTTCGCATTGACCGGATATGTCTCGTTCCTCAGCGCCGTCGCCCTCACCCCGATGGTGTTGTCGCTGGTGCTCGCGGTGTTCCTCGTGGTCGGCGCATTCGCGAGCATGCTCGCATCCAGCGACGTGCACTGGTGGCGCGACAACCTCTCGGCGCTGGGGATGAGCACGAACAGCGCATCGGTCGCGTTCAACGTGACACTCGTCATCGCCGGGGTCATGATCACGACGATCTCCCGGTACGCGACCGCGGGGCTCCCGGCCGAGAGCGCCGACGACCGTCGTGGGCGTTTCATGGTGCGCGGCGGTCTGATCCTGATGGGGATCTTCCTCGCGTGCGTCGGCATCTTCCCCGTGGACGAGTTCTTCCTCCTGCACAACACCGTCGCGACGGGCATGGCCGTCGTGTTCGGGATCGTCGTGGTCGGACTGCCGTGGTTCCTGCCGACCATCCCTCGTGTGTTCGTGGCCTTCGGATGGATCTATGTGCTGGTGATCGTCCTGCTCGCCGCCTTCTTCGCGGTCGGCTACTACAACCTCACCGCGGTCGAGTTGATCGCGGCCGTGCTGATCTTCAGCTGGATCATCGTCTTCCTGCGCACGGCCGGATCGGTCACAGCCCCCGCCGTCACAGACGGTGCGTCAGCGGAGGCGAGCTGAGGGAATCGTGCTCGCCCTAGTCCCAGATCGGGTCGTCGGGGTCGGGGGAGTCCGTGCCGTCGGCGTCGGTCATGATGCGCGCTTCGGCGATCCACGACGTCAGGGAATCGTCGTGGAGCATGTGCGGTCGCGGTGAGCCGAGAAGGTCGGGGTTCGTCACGACGTCCAGCGGCTCATCGCTGGCGAAGATGACGACGTTGCCGAGTGGCCCTTCGTCATCTTCCGGTTCTGCGTCGAGAACGACCGCGATGTGGTCGAACACGGAGCTCAGCGTGGCGGCCTGTCGTCGTGAGTACTCGAACGGGTGCCCGTCGAGCAGGTTCACCGCCACGATTCCATCTGACGCGGAGCGCGCGGCGACGCGGCGGTAGAACTCCTGGCTGGCCACGCGATGCCGGATGACCGCGGCATCCCACAGATCGACGACGGTGAAGCGCGCATCCACCCAATCGGTGTCGACCGCGGTGCTGCCCGATGCCGCCGCGTCGAGCGCCGGGGATGGGGATGACGGCGCCGACGATCGCTTCCCGTCCGGAAGATCCGCGTCGGCGACCGCTCGCGCATCGCCGAAGATGACTCGCAGATCAGCGCCGGGGGGCAGGGGCAGCGCGGCGATCACCGCAGCATAGAGAGCGGGCTCGAACTCGACCGCGAGCTGAGGCGATCCGGCACGCGTGGCCTCGACGTAGCGCGCGAGCGTGAGTGCTCCGGCCCCCAGATGCACGGTGAACAGCGGTGCACCGGGTTCGGCCGCGGCATCGATCGCTCTGGCGATGTGCTGGATGTAGGCGTATTCGAGTGAGGTGGGCTCGGTCATCGAGACGACGGACTGCGGAATCCCATCGACGCTGAGCTCGAAGCGACCGGGTCGCCGCTTCGACTCCATCAGCTTCGCCTTGCGATTGTCGAGCATGAGCGAGAACACCCGGCGATTCCTTGGCACCCGTCGATCCTAGATCGGGCGACGTCGGTCGGAGGCCACCCTGCCGGGCGACGGCCGGCCGGATCCCCGCACGCGGCTACCCTGGAAGGAACATGGCACATCTTCTCGGCGCTGAGGCGCTCCACCTCGAATATCCGACCAGGGTCGTCTTCGACTCCGTGACCCTCGGCATCGAGGAGGGCGACCGCATCGGCATCGTCGGCCGCAACGGCGACGGCAAGTCGAGCCTCCTCGGCATGCTGGCCGGCATCAAGGAGCCGAACTCCGGCCGCGTCACCGTGCGCGGAGGCACGCGGATCGGCGTGCTCGATCAGGCCGACAACCTGCCGGACGATCTCACGATCAGCGCCGCGGTGGTCGGTGACACCCCGGAGTACGAGTGGGCGGGCGACGCGCGCGTGCGCGACGTCATCGAAGGACTGCTCACCGACCTGCCGTGGGATGCCGAGATCGGATCCCTCAGCGGTGGTCAGCGGCGCCGTGTCTCGCTCGCGAAGCTCCTCACCGGCGACTGGGACGTCATCGCGCTCGACGAGCCCACCAACCACCTCGACGTCGAGGCGATCACCTGGCTCGCCGGGCACCTCAAGAAGCGCTGGTCGCCGAACTCGGGGGCCCTCATGGTCGTGACCCACGACAGGTGGTTCCTCGACGAGATCAGCACCGAGACCTGGGAGGTGCACGATCGCATCGTCGAGCCCTTCGAGGGCGGCTACGCGGCGTACATCCTGCAGCGCGTCGAGCGCGATCGCATGGCGGCCGCGACCGAGGCGAAACGTCAGAACCTCGCCAAGAAGGAGCTCGCATGGCTCCGCCGCGGCGCTCCCGCCCGCACGGCGAAGCCCAAGTTCCGCATCGACGCGGCCAACGAGCTCATCGCCGACGTGCCCGAGATCCGCGACAAGGTCTCGCTGCAGTCGCTGGCCGTCTCGCGGCTCGGCAAGGACGTGGTCGATCTCCTCGACGTCGGTGTGACCTACCCGACGGCGGACGGCGGCGAGAAGGTCGTGCTGCGCGACATCGAGTGGCGCATCGCGCCGGGCGAGCGCACCGGCATCCTCGGCGTGAACGGCGCCGGAAAGTCCACGCTGCTCGGACTCATCTCCGGCACCGTGGAGCCGACCGTCGGCCGCGTCAAGCGCGGCACGACCGTGAAGGTGCAGACCCTCACGCAGCGGCTCGACGAGCTCACCCAGCACTGGAACGACCCGGTGCGCGTGATCATCTCGGGCCTTCGCACCTCGTACACGATGGGGGCCGGCTCCAAGGCGCAGGATCTCACCCCGGGGCAGCTGCTCGAACGGCTCGGGTTCGACTCCGCCCAGCTCTCCACTCCGGTCAAGGACCTCTCGGGTGGCCAGCAGCGCCGTCTGCAGCTGCTGCTCGTGCTGCTCGACCAGCCGAACGTGCTGATCCTCGACGAGCCGACCAACGACCTCGACACCGACATGCTCGCCGCGATCGAGGATCTTCTCGACTCCTGGTCCGGCACGCTCCTCGTCGTCAGCCACGACCGGTACTTCCTGGAGCGCGTCACCGACCAGCAGTACGCGATCCTCGACGGTCACCTGCGCCACTTGCCCGGCGGGGTCGACGAGTACCTGCGGCTGCGCCACCTTCAGGCCTCCACGGGGTCGAAGCAGACCGCGACGGCCGCCGCGACGGCGACGGCGACGGCGACCGCCAAGGGGCTCGACGGTGCGGCCCTGCGCACGGCGCAGAAGGAGGTGTCCGCCCTCGAGCGTCGCATCCAGAAGCTCACGCAGCAGGTGAACGCCGCCAAGACCGCGCTGGCCGACCACGACCAGTCCGACTACGAGGGTCTCGGCGACCGGATGAAGAAGATCAGCGAGCAGCAGGCCGAGATCGAGGAGCTGGAGCTGCGCTGGTTCGAACTCACCGAGGAGATCGGCTGACGGAGGAATATCCTTCTCCCAACGCTGTTGGGAGGTAGGGATGGAAGGCCTCGAAGTAACAGTCCTGCTCGGACTCACGATTCTCGTCGGAACCCTTATCGCCCCGCGCGTGCGTCTCGCGCTGCCCCTCGTCCTGGTCATCTTCGGGCTGCTGCTGGGCTTCGTGCCGCAGCTGCGCGAGGTGCAGCTGCCACCCGAGACGGTGCTGCTGCTGTTCCTGCCGGTGATGCTCTTCTGGGAGAGCCTCACCACGTCACTCCGGTCGATCCGGCGGGACTTCCGCTACATCCTCCCGATGAGCACCGTGCTCGTGGTCGCCTCGGCGTTCGCGGTCGCCGGCATCGGGGTGCTGTTCGGGATGCCGTGGGAGATCGCCCTCATCCTCGGGGCTGCGGTGGCTCCCCCCGATGCCACGGCCGTCGCCGCCCTCGGGCGCCTGCTGCCGCGCCGCATGTTCATGAAGCTCAAGGCCGAGAGCCTGACCAACGACGGCACGGCCCTGGTGCTCTACGCGATCGCGGTGTCGCTCGCCCTCGGCGGTCAGATCACCCCGTTGTCGGTCACGCTCGACGTGCTGCTGTCGTATGTCGGCGGCATCGCCGGGGGCGTCGTGGTCGCCGGCCTCGGCTATCTGTTGCTGCGGCGCACATCGTCGACGATCGTGATCAACGTCGCTCTGCTGCTGATCCCGTTCACGGCGTTCCTCGTCGCGGAGATGGTGCATGCCTCCGGCGTGCTCGCGGTCGTCGTGGCCGGACTCATCGTCGCCTACGTGGCGCCTCGTGTCACGACCGCCTCGTCGCGACGGCAGGCGGATGCGGCCTGGCCGTTCGGCGTCTTCCTGCTCAACGGCGCCCTGTTCGTGCTGATCGGCCTCGAGGTGCAGTACGTCGTGCACGAGATCTCGGCGGCGGCGATCGGGCGCCTCGTGCTCCTCACCCTCGCCGTGTGGGTGACGCTGCTGGTCGTGCGCTATCTGTTCCAACTGCTCAACGTGCTCGTCCAGCGGCCGGCCGGCCCTCGTCCGGCTCCCGGCGCTCGGGCACGGGCCAGAGTCGTCTCCACGGTCGCCGGCATGCGCGGTGCCGTGTCACTCGCGATCGCGCTGTCGGTCCCCGCTGCCGTCACCGAGGGCGGGGCCGTCAACGGGCGCGATGAGATCGTGTTCGTCACCGCCGGTGTCATCCTCCTGAGTCTGCTCGTGCAGGGTCCGCTCCTGCCCGCCATCGTGCGGTGGGCGCGGTTCCCCGTCGATCATGTCGAGGACGAGGAGTACGAGCTCGCGGAGCGGGCGATCTCCGGGGCGGCGCTCGCCGCGCTCGACGACCTCGCCTCCGAGCACGGCGTCGGGCAGGAGGTGCTCGACCACGTGCGGTCCGAGGGGTATCGGATGCTCGAGGTCGAGAACGCCCGCGCCCTGGCCCGCGAGCAGGCTCTGGTCGATGCGGAGGCCGATGCGCTCGACGAGATGCTCGGCGAACCCGACCCGCTCGGCGCCGGAACCGCGGGACCGACCCGCCCCGTCGCCCCCGGAGCGGATCAGGACTCCGGCGGCGGCACCGCGCAGATCGCGGCGGCCGACGCCACCGACGGCGCGGTGCTGCAGATCATCGCCACTTCGGCGGACGTCGACCTCGCCCAGCGCTCGCCGCTGATCCGCCACGACGAGCACACGCGACTCAAACTCGCCCTCATCGACCGCAAGCGCGAGGTCCTGCTGGGGCTGCGCGGCTCCGGCACCGTCGATGACATCGTCGTGCGCCGCATCTCAGCCCGCCTCGACCTCGAGCAGGTGCGCCTGCAGGGGATCGAGGAGTACGACTGAACGTCGGGTTCCGTGTCTGCTGTGACGCCGTGTGACACACGATTCCGCGTGCGCGGTGCGCGCTGCCTAACGTATTCGAGTCCCCCCAAGAGAGGAACTCCTTCACATGTCACGCCGCACCACCTCCATCCTCGCCGCGCTCGCCGTGGTCCCGCTCTTCGTCGCACTCGCAGGCTGCGCCACGGGATCAGCCGACGCCGGCTCCGGCAGTGACGGATCGTCCGAGGACGAGGTCGTCAAGATCGGCGTCGTCGGCAAGGGCGACGAGCAGTGGCCGGCGTTCGTCGATGCCGCAGCCGAAGAGGGGATCACGGTCGAACTGGTCGACTTCGGCTCCTACGAGCAGCCCAACCCCGCCCTCACCGAGGGAGAGATCGACCTCAACCAGTTCCAGCACATCGTCTACCTCGCCGAGTACAACAACGCCTCGGGCTCCGACCTCACCCCGATCGGCTCGACCGCGATCTACCCGCTCGGTCTGTACTCGAAGAAGTACGACGACGTCGACAGCATCCCCGAGGGCGAGACGGTGGCCGTGCCCGACGACGCCTCCAACCAGGCGCGTGCGCTGAACGTGCTGCAGCAGGCCGGCCTCGTCGAGCTGAAGAGCGGCGGCACGCCGTACTCCGACCTCGCCGATGTCGACACCGACAAGTCCAAGGTCAAGGTCACCGCTCTCGAGGCCGCGCTCATCCCGACCTCGCTGCCCGATGTCGCCGCGGCGATCATCAACAACGACTTCGTGCAGGATGCCGGTCTCACCTTCGAGGACGCGATCGCGCAGGACGACCCCGAAGATGCCAGTGCCCTGCCGTACGTGAACATCTTCGCCGCCCGTGCCGAAGACGCCGACAACGAGACCTACCTCAAGCTCGTCGAGATCTTCCAGACGAACGAGGCCGTCCAGAAGGGTCTGCTCGAGTCGTCCGGCGGCACCGCGGTGGCCCTGCAGACGCCGGTGGAGGATCTGGTCGCGTCGCTCGCGAAGGTCCAGAAGGACGCCGACGCGAAGAAGTAGGACGCGGGGATTCCCACCCTGTCCGATAAGGGAGAATCGGGTGGCGCGAAACGCGTCACCCGATTCTTCGTTCCCGAAGCAGACCGGAGCAGCACATGTCGATCGTCACCCTGACGAACGTCTCCAAGACCTACCCGTCCCGCACTCGTGAGGGCGCGGAAGTCGTGGCCGTGGACGACGTCTCCCTCTCGATCGAGAAGGGCGACGTCTTCGGCATCATCGGATACTCCGGCGCGGGCAAGTCGACCCTCGTCCGCCTCATCAACGCGTTGGAGCCCGCCACGAGCGGCACCATCACGGTCGACGGCGTCGACATCACCGCGCTCAAGGAGAGCGAGCTGCGCGCGGTCCGCGGGGGGATCGGCATGATCTTCCAGCAGTTCAACCTGTTCTCCTCCCGCACCGTCAAGGCCAACATCGCCTACCCGCTCAAGCTCGCAGGCTGGTCCAAGGCGGATATCGAGACGCGGGTGGCCGAGCTGCTCAGCTTCGTCGGCCTCGCCGACAAGGCGAAGGCGTATCCCGAGCAGCTCTCCGGCGGGCAGAAGCAGCGCGTCGGCATCGCCCGCGCACTCGCCACCGGGCCCGCGATCCTGCTCGCGGACGAGGCCACCAGCGCCCTCGACCCCCAGACCACTCACGAGGTGCTCGATCTGCTCCAGCGGGTCAACAAGGAGCAGGGTGTCACGATCGTCGTCATCACGCACGAGATGGATGTGATCCAGACGATCGCCACCAAGGTGGCCGTGATGGAGAACGGCCGTGTGATCGAGCAGGGTGATGTGTTCGACGTCTTCTCGTCACCGCAGAACCCGGCGTCGCAGCGCTTCGTCGGAACGGTGGTGAAGGGCGTGCCCTCGCCGTCCGAGCGTTCCGTCCTGCGCGAGCGGCATCAGGGCCGCCTCGTCACGTTCTCCTTCCGCGACGGTGACTCCTCACAGGCGCAGGTATTCCTCGATCTCGCCGGTGCCGGGCTCGACTTCGAGCTCGTGTACGGAGGGATCAACGACATCCGCGGACGGGCCTTCGGGCACCTCACCCTCGCCATCCGCGGCGAGGACGCCGTGATCGATCGCGCTCTCGCGAACATCGCCGAACGTGTCGAAGTGACCGAGATCGCCGGAGAGGAGGCGCGCTGATGGACCGCCTGAACGAACTGTGGCCCGAGCTGTGGAAGGCCGCACTCGAGACGCTCTACATGACGACGTTCGCGCTCGTCCTCGGCGGCATCCTCGGCCTGGCGATCGGCGTCATCCTCTACGTCACCCGTCCCGGCGGGCTCGCGCAGAACAAGCCGGTCGCGTTGATCGCCAACCTCGGGGTGAACTTCTTCCGCCCGATCCCCTTCGTCCTCTTCGTGGCCGTCGCGCAGCCGTTCGCCCGTCTGGTGGTCGGCACCGGGATCGGAACCACCGCCGGAGCGTTCATGATCGCTCTCGCCGCCGCGTTCGCGATCGGTCGCATCGTCGAGCAGCACCTCGTCTCGGTCCCACCCGGCGTGATCGAAGCCGCGCGCGCGATGGGCGCCGGCCCCTGGCGCATCCTCTTCACCGTGGCCATCCCCGAGTCGCTGGGACCGCTGATCCTCGGCTACACGTTCATCGTGGTCGCGCTCATCGATATGACGGCGATGGCCGGTCTGATCGGCGGAGGCGGTCTCGGCGCGTTCGCGCAGATCTACGGATTCCGGCAGTTCGAGCCGGTCGTGATGTGGACGGCGATCGTCCTGATCGTGGTGTTCGTGCACCTCGTGCAGATGCTCGGAACGCGCCTGGCGCGCAAGGTCATGCGCCGCTGACGGGATCTTCGCTGACGGGATCCTCGCCGGCGGGCGCGTGCTGCAGCGTGCGCCGCGTCGTAAACACCCGCTCCTCGCGGCTCAGCGGATCGACGAACCGCAGCTCCCGCGCGAGCAGTTGCAGGGGGCGGTCGAAATCGTCGGGCAGGTCCTCGAGCAGCTCGGGGTAGAACCTGTCGTTGAGGATGCCGATGCCGAGGGCGGCGAGGTGCACGCGCAGCTGGTGCATCTTCCCGCTGTGCGGTCTGAGCAGGGTGTGCACCACGCGATCGTCGCTGCTGATCAGCGCGATCAGCGTCTCGGCGTTCGGCTCCCTGGTGTCGTCGACCTCCACCCGCACCTGGGCCCGCGGCTTCTCGATGTGGTTGCGATACACGAGGGGGAACGAGGGCAACTCGCCGCCCTCGGGGAGTGCGGAGACCGCCTCGTAGACCTTCTGCACCTGCCGGTTCTCGAACATCAACTGGTAGGCACCGCGGGTCGCCGGCCGTGTCGAGAACATCAGCAGCCCGGCGGTCGCACGGTCCAGGCGGTGGATCGGCGCCAGGTCGGGATTGTCGAGGAGATTGCGCAAGCGCACCAGCGCCGAGTTCTGCAGGAACTTGCCGCCGGGAGTCGTCGGCAGGAAATGCGGCTTGTCGACGACCACGAGATGCTCGTCCTGGTGCAGGACCTCGATCTCGAAGGGGATCCGCGTCTCGACAGCGGGTTCGCGGTAGTACCAGACGAATTCGACGCTGCCCAGCGGGGCGTCGCGAGGGACGGGGGAGCCGTCGGCACGCACGATCTCGCCGCGGTCGAACCGCGCGAGCAGACGCTCGGGATCCATGTGGAAGAAGCGCTCGACCATGTAGGCCGCGGCGGTGGGCCACGGCCCGGTCAGCGGCACGTGCAGACGTGTGGCTCCCACGCCGTCGCGCACAGGGAGGGGAGAGGGCATGCCCATCAGATGCGGCCGGTCACGAGTCGAAGCTCAGACTCAGCTTGCGCAGCAGTCCCGCGAGGCGATCCCGATCCGAGCGGGAGAGGGCCTGCAGCAGGTCCGCTTCCACGTCGACCAGACGCGTGATGGCGGCATCCACACGGATGCGGCCGTCGTCGGTGAGCGTCACCAGCACACTGCGGCCGTCACCGGGGTCTGCCTCGCGACGCACGAAGCGCCGTCCGACGAGACGGTCGATCCGGTTGGTCATGGTGCCGCTGGACACCAGTGTCTGCTGCAGCAGCTGCTTGGGGGAGAGCTGGAACGGCGCGCCGGCCCTGCGCAGCGCCGACAGCACATCCCACTCCCAGTGCTCCAGATCGCTGCGACGGAACACATCACGGCGGGCGCGGTCGAGGTGTCGCGACAGACGATCCATCCGGGACAGGACCTCGAGGGGCGAGAAGTCGAGGTCGGGGCGCTGGGTGTTCCACGCGCCCACGATCCGGTCGACCTCATCCGCCTCGCTCATCCGCCCATTATCCCGTGTGCGAGTCGGCGATCACGGACGCCGCGGGCAGATCGAGTGTCATGAAGGTGCTGTACGGGTCGGCGGCGTAGCCCCCGAACGGTCCGCATTCACGGAAGCCGACTGCGTGGTACAGGGCCCGTGCCGGGGCGAAGAAGTCGGCACTCCCGGTCTCCAGGGAGATCCGACGGATGCCGCGGGCCTCGGCATCCGTCAGGAGGAAGCCGAGCATCGCGCGTCCGAGGCCGCGCCCGCGCAGAGCGGGGTCGGTGCGCATCGACTTGATCTCCTCGTGTGCGTCCTCGACCGCCGCCAGCGCTCCGGTGGACACGGGGCGGCCGTCGAGGTGACCGGCGAACAGCCGCACACCAGGGGCGAGCAGACGCTCGAACACCAGGGCGTGCCGACTCTCCGCCGGTGCCGTGTGCTCCATCTCCGCGTGATGGGCGACCAGGAACTCGGCGAGGGCGGGGCTCGCGGTCTCCACCCGTTCGATCACGATGCTCATCTCGTCAGCATCCCAGAGCCGTGTTTCGGCGGGATGACGAGCGGTGGTGTCAGCGGATCCGGGGTCGGAGCATGGCAGACTTGTCCCCGCGGCGTCCTCGGGGCGGCGCGGTCCGCCGTGGTGTAATGGCAGCACGACAGCCTTTGGAGCTGTTAGGTCTAGGTTCGAGTCCTGGCGGCGGAGCATGACTGGGAACAATCTCGCCATCATCGTCCTCGCCGCAGGCCAGGGCACCCGCATGAAGTCGCGCCTGCCGAAGGTGCTGCACCCGATCAGCGGTCGTCCGCTGGTGGGTCACGTCCTCACCACGGCGGGGCGGCTGCAGGCCGCGCACGTCGAGGTGGTCGTGCGACACGAGCGCGACCAGGTGGTCGCAGCTCTCCAGGCCGACTACCCGGATGCGGTGTTCGTCGACCAGGACGACATCCCCGGAACCGGACGTGCGGTGCAGGTGGCTGTGGATGCTCTCCCCGCCGACTTCGACGGCGACGTGCTCGTGCTCTCGGGCGACTGCCCGCTGGCCGATGCCGACACCCTCTCCGCCTTCCTCGCGGAGCACCGCGCCTCGGGCGCTCCGGCCACGCTGATGACGGCGCTGGTCGACGATCCGACCGGCTACGGACGCGTCGTGCGCGATGCCGACGGAGGCGTCGATCGCATCGTGGAGCAGAAGGACGCCAACGCCGAAGAGGCCGCCGTTCGCGAGATCAACGCCGGGATGTACGTGTTCCGTGCCGCGACGCTTCGGGACTACCTGCCCAGGGTCGGCGTCGACAACGCTCAGGGCGAGATGTACCTGACCGACGTCCCCGGCCTGCTGCGCCGCGACGGCGACCGGGTGGCGGCATCGGTCGTCTCCGACATCTCGGTCACCTTCGGTGTCAACGACCGTGCTCAGCTGGCCGAGGTCGGTCGTCTGCTCAACCAGCGCATCGTGCGCCGCTGGCAGCTCGAGGGCGTCACCGTGATCGACCCGACCACCACCTGGATCGATGATGACGCGACGCTCGCGCCCGACGTCACGATCCTCCCGAACACGCAGATCCTGCGGGCCACGACGATCGCCTCCGGCGCCGTCATCGGTCCGGACACGACTCTGGTCGACTGCGAGGTCGGCGAGGATGCGATCGTCCGCCGCACCGACGCCACTCTCGCGGTGATCGGCGCCGAGGCCACGGTGGGCCCGTTCTCGTTCCTCCGCCCCGGCACGGTGCTGGGCGCCAAGGGCAAGATCGGCGCCTACGTCGAGACCAAGAACGCCGAGATCGGCGAAGGCAGCAAGGTGCCCCACCTCTCGTACGTGGGCGACGCCACGATCGGGCGCGGCGTGAACCTCGGCGCGAGCACGATCACCGCAAACTACGACGACGTGAACAAGCACCGCACCGAGATCGGCGACGAGGTGCACACCGGGTCGCACACGGTGCTCGTCGCGCCCGTTAGGCTGGGAGCCGGTGCGAAGACCGGTGCAGGCGCCGTCGTCCGCAAGGACGTCCCCGCCGGCGCTCTGGCCATGAGCGTCGCGCCCCAGCGCAACATCGAGGGCTGGGTCGAGAAGAACAGAGCAGGGACGGGCGCGGCGGATGCTGCGTCCCGCGAGAATTCGGCGGAATAGGCGGACATGGCGCGCAAGAAGAAGACGGTCGATCTGGATCGCGACAACGGCGTGGCCCCCGGGATCATCGCCAAGACCAAGAAGCGGCTCGTCGTCGCCGGCGGTCGCTCGCACCCCGAGCTCACCGCAGCCGTCGCCGAGGCTCTCGGTACCGAGATCGCACCGGTGGAGCACCGCACGTTCGCATCGGGTGAGATCTACGCCCGCTTCGAGGTGTCGATCCGCGGCGTGGATCTCTTCCTCATCCAGACGTTCGGCGAACCGGTCAACGAGTGGCTCATGGAGACGCTCATCATGATCGACGCCGCCAAGCGCGCCTCGGCCAAGCGCATCACCGTCGTCGCGCCGTACTATCCGTATTCGCGTCAGGACAAGAAGGGCCGCGGCCGTGAGCCGATCAGTGCCCGCCTCGTCGCCGATCTGCTGAAGACCGCAGGCGCCGACCGTGTCATGAGCGTCGACCTGCACGCGGCGCAGATCCAGGGATTCTTCGACGGTCCCGTCGACCACCTGTTCGCCAAGCCCGTGCTCCTGGACTACTTCGAGCGCACCCTGTCGCCGGCCGACCGGGAGATCCTCACCGTCGTGTCGCCCGACATGGGCCGCGTGCGCGTCGCCGACACGTGGTCGGACAGCCTCGGCGCTCCGCTCGCGATCATCCACAAGCGCCGCGACCCGAAGGTCGCCAACCAGGTCTCCGTGCATGAGATCGTGGGTGCCGTCGACGGCCGCACCTGCCTGCTCGTCGACGACATGATCGACACCGGCGGAACGATCGTCAAGGCGGCCCAGGCGCTCAAGGCGAACGGCGCCCACCGCGTCATCGTGGCCGCCACGCACGCGATCTTCAGCGACCCGGCATCGGAGCGGCTGCAGGACTCGTCCATCGACGAGGTCGTCATCACCGACACGATCCCGCTCACCGAATCGCGTCGCTGGGACAACCTGACCATCCTCCCGATCGCTCCGCTGCTCGCACGCGCGATCCACGAGGTGTTCGAGGACGGCTCCGTGACGAGCATGTTCGGCGGCGACGCGTAACGCATCGTCACGGCACAGCCCGCGCATAGCCGCCGTGCTTACGGTCGAATGGTCGACGAGCGCGTCGGCCGACACCGAGCCGGGAGGACCACAATGATCCGCACGACCGTACCGACCTCTGTCCGCAAGGGAACCGCACTCCTCGGGATCGCGGGACTCTTCGTCCTCGCCGGATGCTCCGGAACCGCTGACGCCGAGACGCCGAACAGCACTGGCAGCACGCCCGATGCCGGTTCTTCCTCCTCGTCGTCCGGCGGCGATTCCACGGGGACCTACGCCGACGGCACGTACACGGCCGAGGGCTCGTACCAGACGCCGGAGACGGTCGAGGAGATCTCCGTCACCCTCACGCTCGCCGACGGCGTCGTGACCGACGTCGAGGTCACGGGAGACCCGCAGGCCCCCGAGAGCAAGCAGTACCAGGGGCAGTTCATCGCCGGGATCGCCGACGAGGTCGACGGCAAGGCACTCGACGACCTGAACGTCAGCCGCGTGGCCGGCTCGTCGCTCACCAGTGGCGGTTTCAACAAGGCCGTCGAGTCGATCAAGGAGCAGGCCGCCTCCTAGGCGCCTGACCTCCCATGGCGAGTTGGCGCTTCGAGGCCATCGGAACGCACTGGGAGATCGAGACGACGGATGCGCTTCCGGAATCCGTGACGGCAGCGGTCTCCGCGGAGATCCAGCGCTTCGACCGCGAGTGGTCCCGGTTCCGCACGGACTCGGACGTCGTGCGCCTCGGTCGGGAGGGCGGCGCTCTGGCTTCCTCCGATGCCGGGCCCATGCTCGACGCGTATCGCGAGCTCTCCGCCGCGACCGGAGGAGCCGTCAACCCGCTCGTCGCCGACAGCCTCGACGCGCTCGGATATGACGCGGACTACTCTCTGACCGCGGGAGATCCGGTGCGCGCTCCCGATACCTGGGAGCAGCGTCTGTCCTGGACCGACACCGGGGTCACCGCATCCACCCCGGCCCTGCTCGATGTCGGCGCGCTCGGCAAAGGACGCCTCGTCGACCTCGTGACGGCGGTCCTGGCGGGCGTGCCCGGAGATCTCGTGGTCGACGCCGGCGGCGACATCCGCGTCCGCGGGTCCGGTGTGCGCATCGGCCTGGAGCATCCGTTCGACCCGACGAAGGCGATCGGGGTCGTCGAGGTGCAGGATCAGGCGCTGTGCGCCTCGGCGATCAACCGCCGAGCGTGGGGGAGCGGACTGCATCACGTGCTCGACGCCCGTACCGGACTCCCGGTGCGCACCTGGGCCGCGACCTGGGCGTGGGCACCGGAGGCGATGACGGCCGATGCGGTGGCGACGGCCCTCTTCTTCGACGGCGGCGACGAGATCGCGACCGCCTGGGGCGTCGAGTGGGTGCGGATGAGTACCGACGGACGCGTGCAGCGTTCGCCCGGGTGCCCGGCCGAACTGTTCCTCGCCGCGGGGCAGTCGTCTCCGGCAGCCCAGAACTAGGAAAGAGTGGAAACGTGATCACCTCATTCGCCGCCGCACGTCAGCGGGTCCTCGCGGTGCTGGGCTCTCTGTCGATGTACCGCCTCGTGCTGTTCGCGCTCGTCGCTCTCGCGGTCATCGCCTTCGTGCTCTCGCTGTTCGGCGTCATCGTCTCGCCCACCCCGATCGAGCTCGTGGCGTCGTTCCTCGTGCTCGCGGTCGTCATCTCCGCCGTCGACGCCGCAGCGCAGCGCCTGCTCCGACTGCCCTGGCGCATCGAGTCGTCGTTGGTGACGGCGCTCATCCTGCTGTTCGTGCTCCGACCGGGCGTCGAGGCCGGCGCGCTGCTCGGTCTCGCGCTCGCCGGTGCGGTCGCGAGCGTCTCGAAGTACCTGATCGCCTGGCGTGGGCGTCACATCTTCAACCCTGCCGCGTTCGGCGCCGCCGTGGTCTCGATCCTCGGAGCGTTCGGCGCCTTCGAGTGGCTGGGCACGTCGTCGTCGTGGTGGGTCGGCACGCCGGTGCTCACCATTCCCGTGGCCGTGCTGGGCCTCGCGGTGCTGTGGCGCACCGAGAAGATCCGAGTGATCCTGGTGTTCCTCGCCGTCGCCGTGGCCACATCGGTCGTGCGGCAGGCCGTGCAAGCCGTGGAGTTCGACATCGCCTTCGACGTCGCGACGGCTCTGCAGTTCGCACTGTTGCAGTCGCCGTTCCTGTTCCTCGGAGCGTTCATGCTGTCGGAGCCGCTCACCCTTCCGCCGCGCCGCCGGCAGCAGCTCGTGGTGGCTGCCGTCGTCGGGCTGCTCGCGGGGTGGCCGATCTCGGTGGCCGGTCTCTTCACGCTCGGTCAGGAGCGCGCACTGCTGATCGGCAACCTGGTGGCGTTCGCCTTCGCCCTGCGCGGTTCGGTGCGGCTGATGCTCGAACGGCGCGAGTTCGTGACCCCGACCGCCCAGGAGCTGACGTTCCGCGCCAAGGGCCGGGTGCGTTTCCTGCCGGGACAGTACCTCGAGCTCGACGTTCCGCATCACCGACCCGATGCCCGAGGAACCCGTCGGGAGTTCAGCATCGTGTCGGCGCCGGCCGATCTGCCGACGCTGCGCATCGCCTACAAGAACGGCGACCAGAAGCATCCCTCGAGCTACAAGCGTGCCCTCGCCGCGGCCGAGCCCGGTGCGACCTTCGCGGTGACCGGAACCTGGGGCGACTTCATCCTGCCCCGCGGGGAGCAGCCGGTGCTCATGGTCGCCGCCGGCATCGGGGTGACGCCCTTCGTGTCGCAATTGCGGCAGCTGCAGGCGACAGGGCAGCAGCGCGACGTGGTGCTCGTGTACGTCGCCTCCGACGCCTCCGAGCTCGCCTTCCGCGAGGAGCTGGCAGCGACCGGCGTGCGCACCGTCGTGTTCACCCGCGACGAGCCCGCCGACCTCCCGGCGCACTGGTCGTGGGCGCAGGGCGCACGTCTGGATGCGGAGACCCTCGAGCGCACCGTCGCCGACCTGGCCGCGCGCCACGCCTTCATCTCCGGTCCCCCGCGGCTCATCGCCGACCTCGCCCCCGCCCTGCAGAAGGCGCGCAGCCTCACGACCGACGCGTTCGCCGGATACTGATCCGGGTCGCGGGCGCGACCCCTCACCCCCGTGTGCACGGTGCCCCCGCGTCCTTCCTCGTCCACCTGTCGGGAGCTCGGGCGAATGTCGGGTGATCCGACGGCGATTCGTCCGACATCCGCCCGGACTCCCGACGGGTGGACGGCACCTCTGTTCCTGCACAGTCGATGCGTGAATCGAATCTGCCCGTATATCCGGATGCTCGGCCCCCGCCACGAGCACGGGAGGTGCAGGATCGACGGATGCTCAGTGCCGCTTTCGTGACCGCCCGACACGGCGGAGTCGTCCGGGGCACCCTGCTCCAGAAGTATGGGATCACTCGTCGGATGCGCGCGGACGAGGTGCGTGTCGGCGCGCTTCAGCGCGTGAGACCTGGGGTGTTCGCCGTGCCGGAGGCGAATGTGCACCTCGTGGAAGCCGCACGACACGGCGGTGCGCTCACCTGTGCACATGCGCTGCGACTGCACGGCGTATGGTGTCTCTACGACGAAGGTCCCGTTCACGTGTGGCTCGGCGGGCGAGGTCGTGCTCACCACGACGAGTGCGAATGCGTGGGGCACTACGACGCGGGTCGCGCGGGCGTCGGACTCGCACCGCTCGAAGAGGTGCTCGTCCATGTTTACCGTTGCGGTGGTGACGAGGCGTTCTTCGCCGCGCTCGAGTCGTCGCTCACGCAGCGGCTGATCTCCGAGGCCGCACGCCGACGAATCCGGAGTCGACTGCCGGCTCGGGCGCACTGGCTCGTCGATCTGGCCAGATCGGATGCCGACAGCGGGCTCGAGTCGCTGCTGCGGCTGCGGCTGCATGTGCACGGGATCAGGCTGGATTGCCAGGTGACGATCCCGACCGTGGGGAGGGTCGACTTCGTGGTCGAGGACAGGCTCATCCTCGAGGCCGACGGCAAGGGCAACCACGCGGGCTCTGCGCACCGCCACCGGGATCTGGTGAGGGATGCCGCGGCGTCGGCGCTGGGGTACGAGACGCTGCGATTCGACTATGCACAGATCGTGCATGCCTGGCCCACCGTCGAGGCTGCCGTGATCGCCGCCGTCGTGCGTTTGCGCGAGCGCGGCTGACGTGGGCGCTGGTCCCGGCTCGTCCCTCCCCTCGACCTCGACGCGTGCGCTTGTCGGGAGATCGTCCGGATGTCGGGAGGAAACAGCCCCCACACGCCGGTCCACGAGCAATCTCCCGACAGGTGTGCAGGGAGTGCGGGTGTGCCGGGGAGTGGGGAGCGCGGGGTGTGCGGGTGTGCGGGTGTGCGGGTGTGGGGGTGTGGGGGGCGAGGAACGAGGGCGCGAGGCCCCGCGCGACTGTGCGGGGTTCTCACGCCTCCGCGGGGGTGTCGCCCGTCGTCGCCGGGTTCATGGGGATGCGGACGGTGAAGGTCGTGTCGCCGGGCTCGCTGGTCACGGTGATGAGGCCGTGGTGGCCCTCGACGATGGCCTTCGCGATCGCGAGTCCGAGGCCCGTGCCGCCGGTCTGCCGGGCCCGCGAGCTGTCACCGCGGGCGAAGCGGGCGAAGAGCTCGTCGCGGATGGCGGGGTCGATCCCTGGACCGTCGTCGTGCACGCGCAGCACCGCCTCCTCGCCTTCCTGAGCGACGCTCAGCGTGACGGTGGTGCCGGCGGGAGTGTGGGTGCGGGCGTTCGCGAGCAGGTTCGCGACGACCTGATGCATGCGTCCGGCGTCTCCCACGATCGTGACGGGCTCGTCCGGCACCTCAATGACCCAGTGGTGATCCGCGGCCGTCGGGCGGGCGTCCGAGAGTCCTTCGAGGGCGAGCTGGGCGAGATCGACCGTGCTATAGACGAGTTCGCGGCCCTCGTCGAGGCGGGCCAGCAGCAGCAGGTCCTCGACGAGCCGGGTCATCCGCAGCGACTGGGCCTGGATGCGCTCCAGCGACGACGTCGTGCTCTCGATGACCTCGGGGCGCTCCGTCTGCGGGTCCGACTGACGCAGGGCGCGCAACGACAGCTCCGAGTACCCGCGGATGGACGCGAGCGGGGTGCGCAGCTCGTGGCTGGCGTCGGCGACGAAGCGCCGCATCCGCTCCTCGTTCTTCTGACGGGAGGCGAGCGAGGTGTTCACGTGGTCGAGGAGCTTGTTCAGCGAGGCGCCGACGAGCCCGGTCTCGGTACGGGGATCGGCTTCGGAAGCCGGAACGCGCTCGGTGATGGTCACCTCACCGCGGTCGAGCTGCTGATTCGCGACCCTGGTCGCGGTCAGCGCGACGGCGCGGAGGGGACGCAGACCCACCCTGATGGTGATCGCGGTGGTCAGCGCCAGGAGGATCAGACCACCGATCGTCGCGAGCGCGATCACGGTCAGCAGCTGCGTGAGCTGGTTCTGGATATCGTCGCGGGGGAGACCGGTCACCACGATCAGGCCGTTGCTCGTCGGCAGCGCCATGACGCGGTAGGAGCCGAGGTCGGTGAGGGTGACGGTCGCGACCCGGGTATCCTTCAGCGACACCGCGATCTCGGCGAGCTGGGCGCCGGTCAGCGGATCGAGCGTTCCGGCGAATTCGTCGCCGTCCTCACTCTTCGCGACCACTCCGGAGAACCCTGTGACGGGACTGGAGACGACGAAGAGAACTCCGACCGGAGGTGCGGGGCTGCTCGCGAGCACGTTCTGCGCGGTCGCCGACGATGGAGCGACAGCCTGGGAGATGCGAACCAGCTGGTGGGCGTATTCGCTCAGCTTCTGGTCGAGCTGGTCTTCCATCGTCTTTCCCAGCGTCGCGCTGGTGATGACGGCGACGATGATGAGGATCAGCGACACGAACCCGATCACGGCGGTCATCAGCCGTGTCTGCAGGCTCATCGGCCTTCTCATCATCGTCGCTGAGCTCACTGCGGGGCCTTGATCATGTAGCCGACGCCGCGCACGGTGTGCAGCAGCGGCGTGCGCCCGGCATCGATCTTCTTGCGCAGGTACGAGATGTACAGCTCGACGACCGACGACTTGCCGCCGAAGTCGTAGCTCCACACCCGGTCGAGGATCTGCGCCTTCGACAGCACCCGGCGCTCGTTGCGCATCAGGTAGCGCAGCAGCTCGAACTCGGTCGCGGTGAGCTCGATCTCGGTGCCGTCTCGCACGACCTCGTGGCTGTCCTCGTTGAGGGTGAGGTCGGCGACGCGCAGGATCGACTGTCCGTCGTCGGCGGTGGCGTGGCCGGTGCGGCGGATGATCGCCCGCAGTCGTGCGATCACCTCCTCCAGGCTGAACGGCTTCGTGACGTAGTCGTCGCCTCCGGCGGTGAGACCGGCGACGCGATCGCCCACGGCGTCCTTCGCGGTGAGGAACAGCACGGGGACGAGGTTGCCGGACTCCCGCAGACGCTTGAGCACAGACATCCCGTCGAGGTCGGGCATCATGATGTCGAGCATGAGCGCATCGGGTTCGAACTCGCGCGCCACCTGGAGCGCCTCCATGCCGGAAGAAGCGGTCCGCACCTCCCAGCCCTCCATGCGCAGTGCCATCGCGAGCAGGTCGGTCAGCATCTGCTCGTCGTCGACGGCGAGGATGCGCAGGGGGGAGCCGTCGGGGCGGCGCAGTTCGGGCAGGTCGCTGGTCATGTGCCTATTCTGCGGAATCTCCTATGCGATTTCTATGGAGAACGCTATGCGTTGTCTGGGAGATCCGCAGGAGCGCTCAGATCACGCGCTCGTCGGGGAGCGCGAGGAAGTCCATGCCGTCCTGCAGGGCGAGGCGGTCTGACAGCTCGCCGAGGGGTCCGTCGAGATGACCGCAGGCTCGCACGCCGAGGCGCTTCGGGCCCGGCAGTGCGTGATACACCGCGAACTGTCCGCGCGGGTCGACGGCGGGATCGAGCACCGCCGCGCTGACGTGCACGGGCATGCGCAGGCGCCGTGCCGCGATCGCCGCGTCGAAGTAGTCGAGGACGGAGCGGTCCTCTGGATGGTCGCGCAGGTGCCGGCGAACGGCCTCTCCGCTGCCCGTGCAGCGCCGCGAGAGGCGCACGTCGTGGTTGCCGAAGCTCGGGACGTCGAGGACCGCGCGTCGGAACCGGGTGTCCCAGGGAAGGGCCAGGGCGCCGATGCCACCGCCGAAGCTGCCGCCGCTGAAGTCGAGCGATCCCGCCACGGCGGGCACGATCTCGAGGAGGATCGTTGCTGCGCGCCAGATGTCGGCTGCGCTGAAGCGATGCGAGTAGGTGTCGCGATGGGCGATGCCGGCCAGGACGTGCTCTTCTGGCGGTGCGGGGAAGCGGCTGGCGGTGCCGACATGCGTCCCGGGGGCGACGGGGAAGATCGCCGCGGTATGGGCGGGCACCCTCTCGACGTCGGGTCCCGTGCGACCGCCGTAGCCGTGCCCGACGACGAGGCCGCGCCGCGCGTCGGCGACGGCATGGGGCCGCATCAGGAAGGCGGTGGCGTGTTCATCGGCCGAGGAGCGGAAGCGGATCTCCATCACGCGATGCGTCGCGGTCTGGGGGTGCTCGCGAGTGAGCTCCCACGCCACCACTCCCGCACCGAACTCCTGGAAGGTGCCCCGCCAGAAGGCGTCGAAGTCCTCGGGTTCGGCCGGTGATTCGGGGGGAGCGAGGAGCGCACTCAGCGAGTACTCCGTCATCTCCTCGCGAGGGGTCTGGGTCACCGCGGGCGTCCTTTCGGGGTGGTCTGCCTCGACGACGCTACCGGTGTCGAGCGGAAGCGGCGGCGGGGGGATCGGTGAGGCGCGTTCCATTGACATGATCGCATATGGATTGCAGTATGTGGATCATGGATTCAATAGCTGGCGATGGAGCCGAAGACAATCCCCTGATGTGGAGCCGACGCTCCGTGCTGCGAATGCTCGTGATCGCCGGTGTGCTTCCTCCGGTGCTCGGCTCGTCCTCCGGCTCGGCACCCGCTGCGGCCACCGAGCTCACCACGCCGGGCGGGGTCTATGCCGATGCGCTCCGCCGCCTGGAGAAGCCGAATCTGGCGTTCTCGCAGGTCGCCCAGCTGGTCGGCCAGAACCACCGGATGACTTTTCTCCAGGCGACGTGGGACGGCGGGGCGACCATCGTGCGCGACCTGGAGATCAAGCACAACGGTGGCTGGTTGTCGATCACCGACCCCGCCCATCGGTTCGATGAGCAGTGGCTCGTGCTGGAGGGGGCACTGCCGACGGGGAGCGCCCCGGAGCTGTACGGGCCGCTCACCCCGAGCTGGCTCGGTTTCACCTCCTACCAGGTCCTCGGGCCGCAGGCCATCGAGCTGACCACGAGCACCGACGATGTCGATCTGGTCGTGCGGTGGAGGCTGGAGGGCGCTCACCCCGAGGCTCACCACGTGCTCACGGCCAAGACCGCCGGCGACTACATCGTCGGCTACCAAAGCCAGGACACGAGGTCGCTCGACGACCTCGACGAGGTGCTGTGCGGTTCGTACCAGCATGCGCTCTCGGTGCTCGACGGCTCCGCGCCCCTGGGCGCCTGGGAGCTGTTCGCGCCGATGGCGCTGACGCAGTACTCCGTCGGCGGCGTCGCCGTCACCTCGGGGGTGTACCTGCCGTCTGAGGTCGCCGAATTCGTGCATGAACGTCAGCTCATGGCGGACCGGCAACCGTACGGGATGAGCCTGCGCAACGACAGCCTCGACATCGTGCCGTCCATGTACTCGCCGCAGCCGGGCCTGCGCACGGCCATGACGGTCGGACAGCAACGGGGATTCGCGTTCGGCATCGCCGCTCGTGCGGACACCCTGTACGGCACCTACGCGCAGCTGTGCCGGAACGAATACGGTCTGAGCGCCTATCGGCACAACGTCTACGACCGATCGCTCACGGATGCCGTGCACGCGATGACAGCGCTGATCGCGGTGGAGCCCAGCGGCGACGACTCGGTCGACTACGTCCCGTCGTACTCGGGCTGGTGGAACCGCGCGAAAGGCTTCGTCGACGTCGAGAACGAGGATGCCGTCCGCGCCGCGGCGAGCGGGGTCGTGCTCGCCGCGCACTATCTGACCGGAACCGCCGACAGCACGCTGTACGACCGTCGCGCGCGGCCGCTCGTGGAGTATCAGCTCTCCCGCAAGGGCATCGGGCACACGCCGATGATCGGCAGCCCGGTCTACAACGACAAGACCCAGTACCGGATCGGGCGGATCCCCACCGATGCCGTGAACCTCGCGTCGCTGTACCAGCTCACGCACGGCCGGAATGCGGGCATCCAGCGGCTCGCGGTGCAGGCGACCAAGGCCGGCGTGGTCGGTCAGAGCAGGGCGCCGTTCTCGAACGCGCTGGCGACGTACCGGGTCACGGGGGATCCGGCCTATCTCGCGGAGGCGACGCTGATCGCGCGGCGCTACTCGCAGGAGCAGATCCTCAGGCCCTATCGGAGCAACGGACAGCCGCCGGGCGGCTTCGCGTACAGCTTCTCGAAATACTGGGTCGACCTGCTGGAGATGTTCGAGGCGACGGGGGAGACGGAGTTCCTGGACGGGGCGTACCGCGAGGTGCAGCGCTTCATCACGCAGACCGCGGTCCGCCCGGTGCCCGACACCACCGTCACCGTGCCGGTCGGCTCCGTGATCACGCAGCAGTACGACTGGGAGTCGCGCTCCTCACTCCCGTCGTACCCGACGACGAGCGTCCAGAGCGAGACCGTGCCCGCCTGGTACGTCTCGACCTCGGGGCTGACGTTCGAGGCGCTGTCGTCGTTCAAGCTCGGCGTCAGCACATTGACGAACCCGGGCGGAGGGTACGTGTTCAACCCCTGCTGGGCCGGAGCCCTGCTGCGCCTGGCGCATCACACCGGTGACGAGCTGATCGCCGACATCGCGCACAACATGGTGATCGGGCGCTTCACGACGTATCCCGGCTACTACGGGCGGCAGTTCCAGGTCGCGCACATGAAGCCCGACTTCGCGACCAGCGGGCCGGTCGGGATCACCGGGTACTACTTCCACCACGCGCCCGCCCAGCTCGGTCTCGCGATGGACTACCTGATCAGCGAGAGCTTCTACCGCAGCGCCGGCGCGATCGAGTTCCCGCACGTGTTCGAGGCGGACTTCGCATATTTCAAGTTCTTCGCCTACGGTCACGCGCCGGGGACGTTCTTCGGCGAGGGCGGCGTGTGGCCGTACCTCCCCGAGGGGCTCATCGAGGTCGACAACCCTCTGGTCAACTGGATCGGCGGCGTCGGCAACGAGGCCCTGTACGTGAGCCTCACGAACTCTGCCGGCACCCCGCAGCAGGTGGTCGTCGACCTCTCCACCGATCTCACCGGCTTGCCCCGCAGCTCGTCGACCGCGGTCGAGGTGGTGGCCGCGAACGGCGCCCGTTCGACCACGGCGGCCCAGAACGGTCGCGTCACCGTCACGGTGCCCGCCCGCGGGTTGGTGGCCCTGGTGGTGCGGAACGTGACCGTGCAGCGGCCGGGGCTGCCGTTCGACGACATCGTCGATCACGGGCGCGACAGCTTCCACGAGATCGACTCCGACCCGGCGACCGACTACGGTCTCGCCCGCGGAATGCTCCTGGTGCGTCCCGACGGGCAGGGGTACGACGCCTACGTGCAGATCGACACCGAGCAGCAGGCCACGCTGTCGTACCGCATCGGCACGCAGGCGCTGCAGCAGGCGCCGCAGAAGGCGTACCCGTTCGAATGGACGATCCCCGTCGACGACCTCACCTCGACGTTCCGATACACGATCACCTCCGGGGGCACGACCACGCCCGAGGTCACGCTGCGACTGCCCGCACGGATCAGCGGAGCGAACCCCGGCCTCGCGGGCGACGTCATCGCGCAGGCGACGGGAACCGCGGGCGACCGTGTGCCGCTGATCATCGAGGTGCGAAACGCCACCGACGATCCGATCACGGGCACCGTGGCGGTGACCCTGCCGTCGGGCTGGCAGATCGACGGTGCGGTCCCGTCGATCTCCGTTCCCGCGCAGGGCTCGGCGCGGGTGGAATCCGCGGCCGTGATCGCCGCCGCTGCGCCGCTGGGCGAGGTCGAGGTGAAGGCGAAGCTGACGATCCAGGGGGAGGACCCGGTCACGCTCCGCGCCGCGGCGATCGAAGTCATCGACCGGCGCCGGCTGGTGTCGCTCACCTCGGACGTCGAGATCGTCAGCGGCCCCGGCGCGGTAGCCACACTGACGGCTCTGGTGATCAACACCGGGGTCACCCCGCTGCAGGGCACCCTCGCGCTCTACGGCCTCACGGGCTGGAGCGTCGGGCAGCAGAGCGCGACGATCACGGTGCCGCCGAGGTCCGATCTGACCCACACCTGGACGGTGACGGCAGGGGCCGGCGTCGCACCGGGATCGTCGACCCGATTCGAGGCGCGGCTGGATCAGACGCTGCGTCGAGGGGTGCTCGTGCGGGTCGCTGACGAGGGCGTGATCGCCCACACCCAGTCGCCGTGGCCGGGCTATCTGGAATCGGGAAACTGGTACCCCAGCGGGCTCTCGGGCTGGAACGGCACCCGCACGCGGTACAGCGATTCCGACTCGGTCGGCAGCACCGTGACGTGGAACGTCGATCTGCCGCAGGCGGGGCTCTACCGCGTCTCGGTCTGGTATCCGACGAACCCCACGACCACGACGTCGGCGGCCTACGTCGTGGAGCATCAGAACGGCAGCTCCGAGGTGATCGTGGATCAGACGCAGGGTGCGGCGGCCTGGCGCTCGCTGGGCTCGTTCCGCTACGGCGCGGGGGCGACCGGGACCGTGCGGCTCGAGGTGCGCAACACCAGCATCCACCGGGTCAGTGCGGCGCAGTTCGTCCGCATCGGAGACTGACCGGCGCGCGCCCAGACGACGAACGGGTGGGTGGGACCGGATTCCTTCCGGCCCCACCCACCCGTTCGTCGTCGGTGGGAGGGATGTCAGTGCCGCACGTACTCCGCGATTGCGTCCTCGTCGACGGTCACGCCCAGTCCCGGCCCCGTCGGGACGATGAATCCACCGTCGGCGCGCACCTCGAGCGGCGTCGTGAGCAGGCGGTTGGCGACCGGGAGTGTGAACGGCTGGTATTCGAACGCGAGGAGCGAGGCGGCGCTCGCCGCGACGTGCACGCCGGCAGCCATCGCGATGCCGAAGGCGGCCGAATGGTGAGGTGCGACCTGCACGTGGAATGCGTCGGCGACCACGGCGATCGCGAGGCCCTCGGTGATGCCCGTGCGACCGATGTCGGGCTGCGTGATTCCGACGGCGCGGCGGGTGAGCCAGTCGGTGAATTCGAAGCGGCTGCGCATCGCCTCGCCGACCGCGATCGGGGTGGCGAGCGCGGTCGCCAGGTCACGGTGGCCCTCCACATCTTCGGGAGCCAGCGGTGCCTCGAAGAACCAGGCCTTCCGGTCGTCGAGCTCCCGGCCGAGTGCCCGCGCCTCGCCGAGCCGGTACGTCCAGTGCGCGTCGAGCGCGACGTCGAGGTCGGGGTGGACGCCGCGGACCGCGTCGTAGGTGGCGAGGTCGGTGCGGATGTCGACGCCGAGGTGCAGCTTGATGCGGCGTACACCGCCCTCGACGAGCTCGGCCGCCTTCTCCGCGCGCTCGACGTCATCGACGCCGCGGATCCCCGAGACGTAGGTCGGCAGCACCTCGTGGAAGCGGCCGCCGGCGAGCTCGGACACCGAGAGGCCGGTGGCGTGACCCCAGAGGTCCCACAGTGCGATGTCGACGGCGGCCATGGCGTCGGCCTGGTGACCGGTGAGGTGACCGCGCTCGCGCATCGACTCTGTCATGCGGTGCCAGAGCGTGCGCACCGAGCGCGGGTCCTCGCCGATGATGAGCGGGGTGAGCAGGTTGTCGACGATCGCGGCCGCCACGACGGGGGCGACCGGCGCCAGTGCCTCGCCCCAGCCGACCAGACCTTCGTCGGTCTCGATCTTCACGAGCAGGGTCTCGTAGCCGGGGGAGTACAGGCTCCGCCAGGGCGGGCGGATCACGTAGCCGCGGTGGTCGACTGCGGTGTCGCCGGCGTAGGAGTTGTTCGCCTCCTCTTTCGACAGGTAGAGGGGGAAGGTCTGGACGCGCGTGATTCTCACAGGGGTCTCCAAAGACATCGAGGGGCGAGCGGCCGGCGGCTGGTGCCGCGGTCAGGGATCAGGATCGGATCAGGGGGCCGCGTCGCGGCAGAGGAGTCAGAGCGCGGCGAAGGCCGACGCGGTGCGGGACGGGCTGTAGCCGAGAGCCACGGAGATCTCGTCGGCGGCCTCGATCAGCTGCAGCGCGAGTTCCTGGTGCGGGGCGTGCAGATCGAGCACCGAGAGGGGGCCGCTGGCCGAGATGCCGGCCACGATCTCGCCGGCACGGTTGCGGATCGGGGCGGCGATGCAGGCACGTCCGAAGGCGAGTTCTTCGATCTCGGTCGAGTAGCCGCGACTGCGCGTCTCGTCGAGCGCGAGCTGCATGCTGTCACGGTCGACGATGGTGTGCGGAGTGAAGCGCTGCGGCGCCTGCGCGAAGTACTCGTCCACCTGCGCGTCCGTCATGCCCGAGAGCAGCGCCTTGCCGATGCCGGTGGCGTGCAGCGGGCCCGTACGACCCGCCATGTCGAACGACTTGGGCGCGAGTGCTCCCTCGAAGTTGCACAGGTACATGAAGGTGAAGCCGCTGAGCTCGGCCACGTTCACACCGATCTCGATCCTGCGAGCGAGGTTCTGTGCGATCTGCCGCGATGCGCGGAAGATGGGCGAGCCGTTGAGGGCGATCGTGCCCAGGGACACGGCCGCGGGGCCCAGGCGGTAGAGCCCGGTGCGTGAGTCCTGCACCACGAACTTCATGCGATCGAGCGCCGACATCATGCGCGAGACGGTGGACTGGCCGAGGCCGGTGAGAGTGCACAGCTCGGAGACCCTCAGCTCACCGGATTCCTCGGTGAAGCATGCGAGCAACGACATCGCCCGTTCGACGGTCTGGGTACCGCCCACCGATTCCGATGCCATGGTCACTCCTCCTCAGTGCTGCCGCCGCGGATGCGACGCCGCGGTCGATCGCCGCTGCCAGTCATCCTATTCAGAGAAATAGCTTCAAGCAACACAAATGTGGGTGTCTTATGCATCTTGTGGATTTCGCATCCGCATTGTGGTTAACTGGCCGCACGTCGACGTTGACGACTGTGACGACGACGCGCAGGGCCCCACGGGGTCGTCTCTACTGGAAAGTGACTGCAATGCAACAAGCCATACTCGAGCGGCCCGCAGAGAGCGAGCAGAAGGCCGTCGAGCCACGCTCCGGGCGACGCTCCACGCTGGGCGCGAAGGATCGCACCTTCGGTTTCATGATCGCACTTCCCGCGGTCCTGCTGTTCCTCGTGATCGCGATCTTCCCTCTCGTGTCGAGCATCTTCACGAGCCTCTTCGACCAATCGCTCCTGCGCCCCGAGCGCACGTTCGTGGGTTTCGACAACTATGCGGCCGTCTGGGAGGAGTTCTTCGCCCGGCTCGGCACGACCGTCGTGTTCGCGTCGCTCGCCACGGTCTTCCCCCTCGTCCTCGGCGTGGCGCTGGCACTGCTGCTGAACGCCCGCATGCGCGGACGCAACATCCTGCGCGGCGCCCTCATGCTGCCGTGGCTGCTCCCCGGTGTCGTGGTCTCCTTCCTCTGGGCGTGGATCTTCAACGACAGCTACGGCGTCGTCAACCATGTGCTCTCGGTCTTCGGCCTGCCCGAGGTGAGCATGCTCGGCACCCCCACGGGCGCCATGGCCGCCGTGGTCATCGCCAAGACCTGGCACTCGTTCCCGTGGATCATGGTCGTCGCGCTCGCGGTGCTGCAGACCCTCCCGAGCGAGCAGATCGAGGCCGCCACGATCGACGGCGCGACCCGCTCGCAGCGGTTCCGTCACATCTCGCTGCCGCACATCGCCGGCCCCGTCACCCTCGTCGCGGTGCTGGAGTTCATCTACAACTTCGGCAACTTCGACACCATCTTCGTCATGACCGGCGGCGGACCCGGCAACTCGACCACGACGCTCGCGGTCAGCCTCTACGACCTCGCCTTCGGCAGCTACGAGCTCGGCAAGGCCTCCGCCATGGGCGCGCTGTGGCTCGTCCTGCTGGCGATCATCACGAGCGGATACCTGTTCCTCAACCGACGGCTGGAGAAGTGATGCGCCGTAGTCGCGACGTGGGGGAGTCGATCACCCGCCCCCACCTGTCCATCCCGGGGCGCGTCCTGCTCCTCCTGCTGGCCCTGTTCGGCCTGCTGCCGGTGTACTGGCTCACGGCCACCGCCTTCACGAAGAAGGAGGACGTCTTCTCCCTCGACCGTCCGTTCTTCCCGGTCGACCCGACGTTCGAGAACTTCATCGGCTTCTTCCAGAACGACCTGCTGCTGAAGAACCTGCTCAACAGCATCATCGTCTCCACCGGCACCGCCCTGCTCGCGGTCCTGGTCGGCGGACTGATGGCCTACTCGCTGTCGAAGTTCCGCTATCGCGGGCGCAACGCCATCATGTTCATGTTCCTGATCGGCCAGCTGATCCCGGGTGCACTGCTGCTCATCTCGCTGTACCTGATGCTGAGCTCGGCCGGTCTGCTGTACACCTACACGGCGCTGATCATCTCGTTCACGACCTTCACGCTGCCGCTCGCGGTGTTCCTGCTGAAGGGCATCATCGACGCCCTTCCCGACGACATCCTCGAGGCGGCCAAGGTCGACGGGCTCTCGCGCACGGGGACCATGTTCCGCATCGTGTTCCCGCTCGTGGTCCCTGGCCTCATCACCGCGGGCATGTTCGCCTTCATGCGCGGGTGGAGCGATCTGCTCTTCGCGCTCACGCTCGCCGGCCCCGACAAGCAGACGCTGCCCGCCGGTCTCACCCAGGCGTTCATCCGCGAGGGCACCGCCGACTGGCCGGCGCTCATGGCGGCGTCCCTCATCACCTCCCTGCCGCTCGTCCTCATCTTCATCCTCCTGCAGCGCTACTTCGTGTCCGGCCTCGCCGCCGGAGCGGTCAAGGGATAGCGATGCACCGCAGAACAGCTCGTCCCCCTCACCCCGAAGGAGCAGTCTCATGAACCTCTCGAACTCGCAGCTGAGCCGCCGAGCCTTCCTCGGAGGCGGAACCGTCCTGGCCGCGTTCGGCGCTCTCGCGCTCGCCGGTTGCGCGACGCCCGCCGCGCCCGGCACCGGCGCCGGGGCCACGGCCGCCGGAGCCACGAAGGCCAAGACCATCAACTTCTACGGCAACTCGCTCGGCGAGGAAGCCCTGAAGTCGGCGTGGCAGGGCATCCTCGACGGCTTCTCGAAGCAAGAGGGCGTCAAGGTCGCCCCTGTCATCTACCCGTACGATCAGGCCGCCACGCAGCTGGCCCTGACCGGACGCTCCGGCAACCTCATGGGCGTCGGACAGTCGGGCGGCTGGCAGGTGCTGACCCCGATGAACGTGCTCGCCGACCTCTCCGACCTCGCGAAGGGGCTGGGCATCCCGCAGGGCGTGCTCGACTCGTACACGATGGACGGCAAGCTGCTCGTGCTGCCGCTGACGGCCGCCGGCATCGGCATCATCACGAACGGCGAGATCGCCAAGAGCGTCGGCATCACCTCGGGCATGACCGTGGAGCAGTTCGCCACGGCGCTCGAGAAGATCAAGAAGCAGGACTCCTCGCTGATCCCGTACGCCGCTGTCACCAAGAACCCCGATCTGAAGGACGCCGTCCCGTGGATGTGGGGCTTCGGCAGCGATGTCGTCACCGACGACCTGAAGTGCACCCTGGGAGACGCCGAGAGCGTCAAGGCGGTCACTTGGTACAAGTCGCTGCAGGACGCCGGTCTGACGCAGACGAACGTGGCGCGCAGCGATGCCCGCATCCTGTTCGCGAGCGGGCGGGCGGCCCTGTACGACGACGCCCCGCTCGCGTCGACCTTCGTCAAGACGAACGGCGCCGCCCAGAACATCATCGACAACATCGGCGCCATCTCGCGTCCGACCGCCGGTGGCAAGGACTCGTACAACCGGGCCTGGGGCAGCGGCGTCTTCGCGACGGCGGGCGAGGGAGAGCTCACGAGCCGCGACTTCATCCTCTACGCGGCGACGAACGTCGAGGCCGCGACCGCGCTCTACGAGAACTCCGCCGTGGCGCCCGCCGCCAAGAGCGTGGCCGACAAGATCCCGGCTCTCGCCGCCGACAAGTTCCAGGGCGCGTTCCGCACCGAGGTCTCCGAGCACGCGCGCGGTGCCGCGTGGGATCGTGTCGCCGTGACCGCCCAGATCGATGCGGCCATCGGCGCGGGGGTCGCGACGATCCTCGCGGGTCAGGTCGAGGCGCAGGCCGGTCTCAACGCGCTGAAGAAGGAAGTGCAGGGGCTCCTCGACGCCAACGCCTGATCCGAGCGTTGCTCACGAAGAAGGCCGCGTCCCGGGAGGGGACGCGGCCTTCTTCGTCGATGTGCGCGGGTCAGAGCCAGCGTTCCCGCAGCACCGGCTTCAGCCAGGCCGCGGGGGACGAGATCGACAGCCCTCCGTCGACGGCGATGGAGGTGCCGGTGACGAAGGAGGCGGCGTCGGAGGCGAGGAACGCCACCACCGACGCCACCTCCTCCGGGCGGCCGATGCGTCCGAGCGGGTATCCCTCGCTCTCGCCCGTGTCGGCGGCCGAGATGCTTCCCGGTTGCACGGCGTTCACGCGGATGCCGCGGGGGCCGTTGTCGAGGGCGAGCTGACGGATGAGGCCGTCGACGCCCGCCTTGGCGGCCGCGTACGCGGGCAGGGCGGGTGCGGCGAGCGACGAGTTGACCGACGTCACCGCGACGATCGACGAGCCCGCGGAGAGCCGGGGAAGGGCCGCTCGCGCCACGAAGAACGCGGAGTCGAGTGTGGCGCCCAGCGCGCCGCGCCAGTCCTCGTCGCTGGTGTCCTCCGCGCGGGCGATCGGCATGCGCCCGGCTGCGAGAACGATGACGTCGAGTCGGCCCAGCGCCTGCTCCGCATCCGCGACGGCACGGTCGGCGGCCTCGGGTCTGCTGCAGTCGGCGACGAGGTACCGCGCGAAGACGGGATCGTCGGAGTGCTCGAGCCCCACTCCGACGACGGCGTCTCCACCGTCGACGAAGGCGCGGGCGATCGCGAGGCCGATGTCGGAGCTGCCGCCGATCAGCAGAACACCGCGGCCGCTCACACGCGCACCGTGGTCGGGATCGGCGGAAGGGCGAGCTCGTCGATCACGAGCTTGACCGAGGCGCGGCTGCCGGCGTCCAGGCGCGAGGCCGGGTAGCGCACGGTCGCATGGTCGATCACGCCACGCGCGACGAGGACCTCCTTGTGCACCGCCCACGCGATGCCGCCCTGCAGACCGATGAGCACGAGAGGGAGCATACGACGGAACTCGGCGCGAGCCTCGTCGACGCGCCCCTCGAGGAACTGGGCGAGCACGGGGCCGAGGAGGTCGGGGAACTCACACGCGGGCATGGTGCCGACGGCGCCCCTGGCGTATTCCTCGAGGCAGAACTGGGCGTTCTGCCCGCCGAGCACGGCGAAGGCGGGATCGTCGATGGCCGAGACGACTGCGCCGACCTTGGGGGCGGTCGGGGGAGCTTCCACCTTGACGGAGTCGACGCCGTCGAGGCGGGCGATCTCGGCGATCAGTGCCGGTGCCATCACGACACCGGTGACACCGGGGGCATCCTGCACCATGACGGAGAGCGAGGTGGCGTCGGCGACGTCCCCGTAGAAGTCGACGAGCGTCCCGGCCGGAGGCTTCACCATGAACGGTGGAAGCACCATGAGGGCGTCAGCGCCCCCCTCTTCCGCGAGCAGCGCCTGCTCGATCGAGGTCGCCGTGGAGGTGCCGTTGACGCCGGCGATCACGGGGACCCGGCCGTCCACCACCCGGACGACATCGTCCAGGATCGTGCGTCGCTCCTCGGTGGTGAGGGCGAAGCCCTCGCTCGCCATGCCGAAGACGGCGACGCCGTCGACGCCGGACGCGAGCTGGAACTCGACCAGCCGGCGCAGGCCCTGGCGGTCGAGGGCACCCGACTCGTCGAAAGGTGTTGCCAGGATGGGCATCAAGCCGTGGAGTGTCGGAGCCATCAGCTGTTTCCCCGCTTCATCATCGTGTGTCCACATTTCTCGCAAGTGTTATGCATATTGTGAGATAGTCTGCCACATAACGGTTACGAGCTACCAGCGAAGGATGACCCGGATGCCGCACACCCAGACCTCCCGACGCGTCGAGATCCTCTCCGACGCCCGTTACGTCCAGGCCGAATCGCCGCGCTGGGACGGTCGGGACGGGAGCCTCGCCTGGATCGACATGGCGACCGGTTCGCTGCATCGCGGACGCATCGAAGACGGACGGGTGGTTCCCGGGACCGCGGTCGTCGTCGGCGCGCAGATCGGCGCCCCGATCCCGCTCGCGCAGCCGGGGGCGGGCTGGCTCGTCGGCGTCGACCGCGGCGTGGTGCATGTCGGTGACGACGGCGTCGTCTCTCCCCTCACGGGCGACATCGCGGGGCCGAGCGACTACATGAACGACGGTGGCGGCGATCCGTCGGGGCGGTTCTGGGTGGGCAGTCAGTCGATGCCCCGCGACCCCCACTGCACGCTGTGGAGCATCGGTCCCGACGGCGAGCCGACCGCTCGCCTCGGCGGGGTGACCGTGTCGAACGGGCTCGCCTTCGACCGCAGCGGCTCGACGCTGTACTACATCGACACGCTTCCGCACCGCAGCATCGAGGCCTTCGACGTGGCGCCCGACGGCGAGCTCTCGAACCGCCGCACCCTGTGCCGGGTCGAGGGCGGCAACCCCGACGGCATGGCCATTGATCTCGACGGCATGCTCTGGGTCGCGGTCTGGGATGCCTCCGAGGTGCGCCGCTACTCACCCGCGGGTGAGCTCGTCGAGACGATCAGCCTTCCGGCGAAGCGGCCCACCGCGGTGGCGCTCGTCGACCGGCTGCTCGTGATCACGACGGCGAGCATCGGGCTCTCCGACCCCACGGACGCCGACGGCGCCCTGCTCGGCGTGCGGGTCGACGTCGGCGGTGCACCCGCCTTCCCCTGGGGCGGCGGGGCGCCGATCGTGGCATCTGCCGGCTCCGTGGAGGAGGTCGCATCGTGAGCACCGTCGACAACGCCGAGCTGCAGGAACGGCTGCGCACCACCCGGCTCGTCGCGATCCTGCGGGGGACGGATGTCGACGCCACGGTCGCCGCGGCGCGGACGCTGCTGCAGGTGGGTGTGCTCACCCTCGAGATCGCCCTCACCCTGCAGGACGCGGAAGAGGCGATCGCGCAGATCGTGCAGGACGCCCCGGCGACGGCGCTGGTCGGTGCCGGCACGGTGCTCGACGAGGCCGATGTCGAACGAGCGGTCTCCGCCGGTGCACAGTTCATGGTCACGCCCACCCTCAGCGCCTCCGTCCCCTATGCGGTCAGCCAGGGCATCGGTGTGCTGGCGGGCGTCTACACGCCCACCGAGATCCAGCGGGGCCACGACCTCGGAAGTGCGGCGGTCAAGCTGTTCCCCGCCTCGGCGCTCGGCTCCGGCTTCCTCCGTGCCGTGCGTGATCCCTTCCCGCAGGCGCGGATCATCCCGGTGGGGGGCGTGCGTGTCGACACGGTCGCCGAGTATCTCGCGGCGGGTGCTTTCGGCATCGGGGTGGGCGGGCCGCTCGTCGGAGACGCCACGGCTCCCGGCGGCGACCTCGAGGCGCTCGCGGTTCGCGCCGGCGCGTTCGTCCAGGCATGCGTTATGGATGATCCGCGCCTTCCATAGGTTCCTCATCACCTGTCCCTCGATCTCGCATATGCGCGATTCCTAACGTCGATCTCGCCCCGCGATGGCCGCGGCGGAAGGAGAGAGATGTACGGAACATATCTGCGGCGCGAACTGGCCGGCCGCAAGAAGCAGACGATGATCGTCGCGATCGGACTGGCGATCGCAATCGCTCTCGTGATCGTGGTCAACGCCCTCACCGCGGGAGTGCGGGACGCACAGGCGCAGGCCCTCGCGTCCGTCTACGGTGTCGGCACCGACCTCACGGTGACCGGCGCGACCACGGAGCCGGGCCAGGGCGAGGGGCCGCGCTTCGATTTCGATGCGGGCGCCGGGGAGAGCGACGGCGAGACGACCACGCTCGCGCAGTCGATGCTGCGGACCGACTTCCTGCGCGGCACTCTCGACTCCTCGGTGCTCGACACCGTCGCCGACACGGACGGCGTCGCTGCCGCTTCCGGGGCACTGAGTCTGACGAACTCCACCTTCTCCGGAGAGATGCCCAGCGGCGGTTTCGCACAGCAGGACGGCGAGCAGCCGGCCGCGCCCGAGGCCGGACAGGCACCGCCGGACGCCGGGCAGGGCGGCGGAGCATCCTTCGGCGTCGATTCCTTCTCGGTGCTCGGGATCGACCCCGCCGAGACCACGGTGGGCCCGCTCGCCTCCGCCGAGGTGACGGACGGTCGCGGCTTCGACGCCGCTGACGATGAGGCGCTCGTCGCGCTCGTCGACCGCACCTATGCCGCCACGAACGAGCTCTCGGTGGGGAGCACCATCGACGTGGCCGGCTCCGATGTCGAGATCGTCGGCATCCTCGGCTCGACCTCGGACAGCGCGGACACGGCGGCGAACGTGTACCTGCCGCTGAGCACCGCGCAGACGCTCGCCGGTGTCGACGACGTCATCTCCACCGTCTACGTGCAGGCGGACTCTGCCGCCTCGATCGACGCCGTCCAGGCGGCTCTCGCAGATGAACTCCCCGACGCGACCGTCACGTCGCAGTCCGAGCTCGCCTCGACCGTCTCCGGCTCGCTCTCCAGCGCGACCGCATTGATCACGAACCTCGGCACGTGGCTCTCGATCATCGTGCTCGTCGTCGCGGTGGTGCTCTCGGTGCTGCTCACGCTGTCGGGCGTGGGGCGTCGCACCAGGGAGTTCGGCACCCTCAAGGCGATCGGATGGTCGAACGGTCGCGTCGTGCGGCAGGTCGCAGGCGAATCGATGGTGCAGGGGCTGATCGGGGGCGCCGTCGGGCTCGTCCTCGGCATCGCCGGGATCGTGCTGATCAACGTCCTCAGGCCCACGGTCGCCGCGAGCAGCGCGGGTCAGGGCGCGGGCCCCGGAGGCATGGGCCCCGGCCCCACCGGCGGTGGGGGCGGGATGCTCCAGACTCCCGCCGCCGGCGTCGTCCTCCAGGCGCCCTTCACGCCGTGGGTGCTGGTGGCGGCGGTCGGTCTCGCGGTGCTCGGCGGCCTCGTCGCAGGCGCATTCGGCGGCTGGCGTGCCGCCAGGCTCAGCCCGGCGGAAGCGCTGCGGTCGGTCGCATGAGCATTCAGCACACGGAAGATGTCCCACAGCGCACGCCATTGCCCGAGCAGTCGTTCCACGAGAAGGAGAACCGCATGACCATCGCAGACCTCGAGCCGACGACGCCACGACGCGAGGACGAGCACCCGCTCTACCGCGTGGCGGGCGTCACGCGGACGTACACGCAGAAGGGCCGCATCGTGAAGGCGCTCACCGGAGTGGACCTCGACATCATGCCCGGCGAGTTCGTCACGATCCAAGGGCCGACAGGCGGGGGGAAGTCGACACTGCTGCAGCTGCTCGGGGCCCTCGACACGCCATCGACCGGTTCGCTCCTGCTCGACGGCAGAGAGCTCGCATCGGCTTCGGCGAAGGAGCTCGGCCGCATCAGGGCGGAGGAGATCGGGTTCGTGTTCCAGGGGTTCAACCTGATCCCCACGCTCACCGCCACGGAGAACGTGGACATGGCGCTCGAGCCCCTCGGTCTCGACAGGGCGCAGCGCCGCACCAGGGTGGCCGAGGCGCTCGCACACGTCGGGCTCGACGACAGGGGTGACCACCTGCCCACCGAGCTCTCCGGAGGGCAGCAGCAGCGCGTCGCGATCGCACGCGCCATCGTGAAGAGGCCGCGCGTTCTCCTTGCGGACGAGCCGACGGGCAATCTCGACGAGAGCATGCGCGACGAGATCCTGACGCTGCTCGAATCGCTGTGCGCCGAGGGGATCACGATCATCGTCGTGACGCACGATTCGGCGGTCGCGCGTCATGCGACACGGCGGCTGCGTCTGACGAAGGGCGTGGTGCAGGACATCACGAAGTAGGGGAGTACGGCATCGTGGTGCGATGCACGAAGGGCCGGGTACCTCGCGGTACCCGGCCCTTCGACGGCGAGACGTCAGTGCGTGTCTTCCGCCTCGATCTCGGTGCGGTCGCCCGACCACAGCGTGTGGAAGGTGCCCGGCTTGTCGACGCGCTTGTAGGTGTGCGCGCCGAAGAAGTCGCGCTGACCCTGCACGAGCGCTGCGGGGAGGCGGTCGGCGCGGATGCCGTCGTAGTACGACAGTGACGACGAGAACGCGGGCGCGGGGATGCCGGCCTCGGCGGCCGCGATCACGACGCGGCGCCACGGCGCCTGGGCGCGGGTGATCGCCTCGGTGAAGTACGGGGCGGTGAGCAGCACGGGCAGGTCGGGGGTCTCGGCGTAGGCGTCGGCGATGCGGTTGAGGAACTGGGCGCGGATGATGCAGCCGCCGCGCCAGATCTTCGAGATCGCGCCGAGGTCGATGTTCCAGCCGTACTCGGCCGCACCCGCGCGGATCTCGTCGAAGCCCTGCGAGTAGGCGACGATCTTCGACGCGTAGAGCGCCAGGCGCACGTCTTCGATGAACGCCTCGGTGTCCTCGACGGAGAACTCCTCCTCGGGGCCGGGGAGGTCGCGCGACACGGCGCGCTGCTCGGGGTGCGAGGAGAGCGAGCGGGCGAAGGTCGCCTCGGCGATGCCCGAGACGGGAACGCCCAGCGACAGTGCGGTCTGCACGGTCCAGGCGCCGGTGCCCTTGGCTCCTGCCTGGTCGAGGATCACGTCGACCAGCGGCTGGCCGGTGGAGGCGTCCACCTGGCGCAGCACCTCGGCGGTGATCTCGATCAGGTACGACTCGAGCTCGCCCTTGTTCCACTCGGCGAAGATCTCGGCGATCTCGGCCGGCGACTTGCCGGTGCCGCGGCGGATGAGGTCGTAGGCCTCGGCGATCAGCTGCATGTCGGCGTACTCGATGCCGTTGTGCACCATCTTGACGAAGTGACCGGCGCCGTCGTGGCCGACGTGGGTGACGCACGGCTCGCCCTCGGCGATCGCGGCGATCGACTTCAGGATCGGTCCGAGCGTGATCCAGGACTCGTCGGAGCCGCCGGGCATGATCGAGGGGCCGGTGAGGGCGCCCTCCTCGCCGCCGGAGATGCCGGCGCCGACGAAGTTGATGCCGGTCTCGCGCACGGCCTTCTCACGACGGATGGTGTCGGGGAAGTAGGCGTTGCCGCCGTCGACGATGATGTCACCCGGCTCGAAGACCTCGACCAGCGAGTCGATCACGGCGTCGGTCGGGCCGCCGGCCTTGACCATGATGATCGCGGTACGCGGCTTCTGCAGCGAGTCGGCGAACTCCTGGTAGGTGCGGGCCGGGACGAAGCCGGCCTCGGGGTGCTCGTCGAGGAGCGTCTGGGTCTTCTCGTAGCTGCGGTTGAAGATCGCCACCGTGTTCCCCTCGCGGCTGGCGAGGTTGCGGGCGAGGTTCGATCCCATGACGGCGAGTCCGACGACTCCGATGTTCGCTGATGCTTCGGGCACAGAAGGCTCCTCGATCGTGAAGAAGGGGTGGTTTCAGCGTATCGCTGTACGGCAGGTCAGTGGCCACCTGTGTCACGAGAGGCGATGAAGCGTCGTGACACGGCGATGTCGCGGTCGCCGAGACCGGCGGCGACCAGCTCGTCGAAGGCTGCGCGCAGGGCGGGCAGCAGGACGGGGGAGGTGCCGGTGGCATCGGCGATGTCGGCCGCGAACCCGAGGTCCTTCACCATGTACCGCGCGATACCGCTGGGGGAGTCGTCGCCGGTGATGAGCTTCTCGCGACGGCTGTCCAGAAGCCGCGACCCGGCGTATCCGCCCGAGAGCAGCGACCACAACGCGTCGAGATCGAGGCCGGAGCGCTCGGCGAGCACGGTGGCCTCGCCGAGCGCCATGATGGTCGCGGAGACCACGAGCTGGTTGCAGGCCTTGGCGACCTCGCCGGCGCCGAGCGGGCCGAGCAGGACGGGGGTGCCGCAGGGGGCGAGCACCTCTGCCGCGAGGGCAGTGTCGTCCGGGGCGCCGCCGAGCATGATCGAGAGTGTTCCGGCGATCGCCCCGTCCTCGCCGCCGGAGACCGGGCAGTCCACGACACGCACCCGGCCGTCCGTCTGCTCCGAGACGCGCTCTGCGAACGCGCGGACGGCGGGTGCCGAGGAGGTGGAGCCGATGAGGATGAGCAGGTCGCCGGCATCGGCGAGCAGTCCGTCAGGGCCGTCGAGCATGGCCTCGAACGGAGGGAGGTCCGGCAGCATCATGAGCAGGACGTCTACTCTGGAGGCGAGCTCACGTGGCGTCTGCGCCCAGGAGGCTCCGGCGGCCAGCAGTTCCGGCTGCGGGCGCCGCGCGTGGACGACGAGCCGGCCGTGTGCGGCGAGCAGGTGGTCGGCCATGGGGCGGCCCATGGCGCCGAGGCCCACGACGCCGACGGTGACGGATGAGATGGTCATGCGCACACGGTAGCAATAATCCAACAGATAGAACAGTGTCCAACCTGCTGGAACTGGGCTAAGGTGAGGGATCCAGACTTCCCGAGGAAGGGACCAGCATGACGGGGACCGAGAAGAAGCTGCGCGCCGTCGTGGCGGTACCGCTGGCGGAAGACCTGTGTCGGCTGATCGAGGAGCTCGAGCCTCGCGTCGAGGTGATCCGCGATCACGCGCTCATGCCGCCGATGCGCGGACCCGCCGATTGGTCCGGCGACCCGGACCACGTGCGCACACCGAGCGAGCAGCAGGCCTTCGATGAGATGGTCGACTCGGCCGACGTGCTGTTCGGGATCCCCGATGTGGATGCGGCGGCGCTGGCGCGCACCGTGGCTGCCAATCCGCGGCTGCGCTGGGTCATGACGACCGCTGCCGGTGGCGGCGCCTCGGTCAAGGCCGCTGGTCTCGATCGCGAGCAGCTCGACCGCGTCGTCTTCACGACCAGTGCGGGCGTGCACGGCGGACCGCTCGCGGAGTTCGCGGTGTTCGGGGTCATGGCGGGCGCGAAGAACCTCCCGCGTCTTCTCGCCGACCAGGGCACCCGCACCTGGCCCGACCGCTGGGAGATGCGTCAGCTCGACGAGATGACCGTGCTGGTCGTCGGCCTCGGCGGCATCGGCGCGGAGTGCGCACGACGTTTCCACGCGCTCGGCGCGCGGGTGTGGGGCACGACACGGTCCGGCGAACCGGTGGACGGAGTGGATCGCCTGGTGGCGCTGGACGAGCTGATCGACGCGGTGGCCCACGTCGACGCGATCGTCGTCACCCTTCCTGGTACGGCGCAGACCCATCATCTGATCGGCGCCGAGGTGTTCGAAGCCGTGAAGCCGGGCGCGATCATCACCAACGTCGGCCGCGGCACCGTTGTCGACGAGACCGCGCTGCGCGGTGCGCTCGACGACGGTCGGATCGCGTTCGCGGCTCTCGACGTCTTCGAGCAGGAACCCCTCGATGCCGCCTCGCCGCTCTGGGGCCATCCGAACGTTCTCGTGAGCCCGCACACCGCGGCCCTCAGCTCGAAGGAGGAGGAGCGCATCGCCCGCCGCTTCGCGGAGAACGCGGCGCGCCTGCTCGATGGCGAGCCGCTGACCGCCGTGGTCGATACGGTCGAGTTCTACTGATCGGCCTGCAGGCGGCGACCGCCTGCAGGAATCCCTGAAGGCGGAAGGCGCGGCCATGGACGACGACACCCGCGAAGGGCGCGACCCCGCGCCGGCCGTGACTCGCAGCATCCGCCTGCTCGGCATCCTCGCCGAGGCCGGTGGCCCGCGTACCCTCACGGAGCTCGCGGGAGACCTGGGGCTGGCGAAGTCGTCGACGGCGAACCTCTGTCTGGCGCTCGAGGCCGGTGGCATGGTCGACCGCACCCCGCAGGGCTACCGCCTTGGGGTGCGCACCGCGGAGCTCGGAGGAGCGTTCGCGGCGCAGTTCAACCAGGTGCGCGAGTTCTACAGCGTGTGCGAGGCCTCCCCGCAGCTCGCCTCCGAGCTCGTCCAGGTCGCGATGCTCGACGGCACCGATGCGCTCTACCTCGCCAGGCACGAGGGGTCGCGGTCGCTCCGGCTGGGCACGCCGCTCGGTTCGCGGCTCCCGGCCCCGCTGTCGGCGACGGGCCGCGCGCTCCTGGCGGCGATGAGTGACGCCGAGGTGGTCGAGCTCCTCGGCGAGGATGCCGTCTTCCCTCAGCTCACCGAGCGGAGTGCGACCACCATGTCCGGCCTTCTGGAAGTGCTGGCCACGGCCCGCCGCCGAGGCTGGGCGCTGGACGCCGAGGAGTCCTTCCGTGGCATCGTCGGCGTGGCCGTGCCGCTGGAGGGCTGGGCTCCGACCGATCCGCCCCTCGCGCTGGGTGTGGCGATCCGCGCCGCCGAAGCCGACTACGAGCGCATCGAGCGCGTGGGTGAGGCACTGCGCGAGGCCGCCGCGGCGCTGACGAACCCCTTCAGCGCCGCCGTCCGGCGCTGACCCCTCGCGCCGCGCACCGGCGGAGCCCTTATGGAGGGCCATGCTTCTCGTGCGCCCGACTCCGGTCCAAAGGGTTGAACGCAATCCAACAGGCTGGTACAGTCGGGGTCACGCCGCAGGCGAAGCCGATCGAAGGAGATGGCCGTGACCGACCCCCGCACCCCCGTCCGAGCAGCGTCCGATGACCCGGAATACGCGGCGAACCTGCGTCGCGCGACACTCGCGTCGAGCATCGGCAGCGCGCTGGAGTACTTCGACTTCGCGCTCTACGGCCTCTCGACCGCGCTGATCTTCAACGTGCTGTTCTTCCCTCAGGACGACCCGGCCATGGCCACGGTCGCCGCCTTCGCGACCTTCGGCGTCGGGTTCCTGGCTCGTCCGTTCGGCGGCCTGTTCTTCGGTGTCCTCGGCGACAAGCTCGGGCGCAAGTGGGTCCTGGTCGCCACGATCGTGCTGATGGGCGGAGCCTCGACCGCGATCGGTCTGCTGCCCACCTACGCCGCGATCGGTGTCTGGGCGCCGATCCTGCTGGTGCTGATGCGTCTGCTGCAGGGCTTCGGTGCCGGGGCCGAGCAGGCGGGCGCGACCGTGCTGATGGCCGAGTACGCGCCGGTGAAGCGTCGCGGCTTCTTCTCGGCCCTGCCGTTCGTCGGCATCCAGGCGGGAACGCTGCTCGCCGCGGTCGTCTTCGGCCTGATCACGCTGCTCCCCGAGGACCAGCTGCTGAGCTGGGGCTGGCGCGTGCCGTTCCTCGCCTCCTTCGCGCTGATCCTGCTCGCGCTGTTCATCCGGATGCGACTGCGCGAGACGCCGACGTTCATCGAGCTCGAGAAGCACGAGCAGGTCGCCGACCGCCCGATCAAGGAGATCTTCACGCACGGGCTGCCCGGTGTGATCGTCGGCGTGGGTCTGAGGATGGCCGAGAACGGCGGCTCCTACATGTTCCAGACACTCGGTCTCGCGTTCTTCGTCACCGTGATCGGCGACAACGCCGACAAGAGCCTGCTCACGTGGGGTGTCACCCTCGGATCGCTGATCGGCGTGTTCTCCGTGCCGTTCACCGGCCACCTCTCCGACCGCTTCGGTCGTCGCACGGTGTACCGCTTCGGGGCGGTGTTCATGCTCGTCTACACCTTCCCCGCGTGGTGGCTGCTGTCGCTCGGAAACTACGCCGTGGCGATCGGCGTGATCGCGATCGGCATCGGTGTCGCCGTGAACAGCATGCTCGGACCGCAGTGCGCCATGCTCCCCGAGCTCTTCGGCAACCGTCACCGCTACCTGGGCGTCGCGATGGCCCGCGAGATCTCGGCCGTGCTCGCCGGCGGTCTCGCCGGTGTCCTCGGTGCCTACCTGATCGCGGTGAGCGACGGCAACTGGGTGCTGCTGGCCATCTACATGGCCGTGCTCGCCCTCATCACCACCGCGTCGACCTTCCTCGCGCCTGAGACCCTTCGTCGCGACCTCACCCGCGTCGACGACGCGATCAAGGTCTCGAGGGCCGAGGCCGGCGACGACGTGTTCGCCACCACGGTGTCGATCAAGGCCGTGGGCCGATGACCGCGCTGCCGGCGGGACTCGCCGCCTTCGATCTGACGGGGCGCACGGCGCTGGTCACGGGGTCGAGCCAGGGGATCGGCAGGACACTCGCTGCGGGGCTCGCCGGAGCGGGCGCGACCGTCGTCGTGCACGGACGGGACGCTGTCAAGGCCCGGACATCGGCCGACGAGATCGCGCACGCCACGGGAGCCGTCGTGCACAGCGTCGTCTTCGATGTGACCGACGCCGCGGCGGTGGATGCCGGCATGGCCGAGGTCGAGCGTCTGGTCGGCACCCCCGACATCCTCGTGAACAACGCCGGGGTCCAGCGCCGAGCGCCGATCGCGGAGTTCGCCGATGAGGACTGGGATGCGCTCGTGCAGACCAACCTCTCCAGCGTCTTCCGTCTGTCGCGACGGGTCTCCGCCGGGATGATCGCACGCGGCTCGGGCAAGATCATCCAGATCGGCAGCGTGCAGTCGCAGCTCGCGCGTCCTTCGATCGCTGCCTACTCGGCCACCAAGGGTGCCATCGTGATGTTCACGAAGGGATTGTGCGCCGATCTCGCCCCGCACGGCATCCAGGCCAATGCGATCGCTCCCGGGTACTTCGCGACCGAGCTCACGAAGGCGCTCGTCGCGGACGAGCAGTTCTCGCAGTGGGTGCGCGGACGCACGCCCGCCGGCCGCTGGGGAGACACCCAGGACCTCGTCGGTGCCCTGCTGTTCCTCGCCAGTGGCGCGAGCGACTTCGTCAACGGGCAGACGCTGTTCGTCGACGGCGGCATGACGGCGGTGGTCTGATGCGTCTCGGGCGCATCGACACCGCCGACGGCCCCCGCTGGGTGCGCGAGACGGCGGACGGGCTGATCCCGCTGTCCGATCCCTTCGTCGCCTTCGCCGAGGGGCGCCTGCCGAGCGCTGAAGGAGACGCCGTCGACGGGGCGATGATCGCGCCGGTGGACCCCGTGGTGATCGTCGGCATCGCCCAGAACGGGCCGGAGCACGTGTCGCCGGTGCAGGCGTGGCTCAAGAGTCCGCGGACGGTGATCGGCAGCGGTGCCGAGGTCGTGATGCGCCGCGACGCCGGTGCCCAGGTCGCCGAGGGCGAGATCGCCGTCGTGATCGGGCGCCCGACTCCGGGGCTGACCGTGCACAACGCGCACGAGTACGTGCTCGGCGTCACGGCGGTGAACGACCTCTCGAGCCCGGATCGAGCGGCGTTCGACCCCCGCAACTTCGAATCGAAGTCGGGGGAGGGCTACACCCCGCTCGGCCCCTGGATCGACACCGAGGTCGGGATCGACGACGTGAGCCTCGAGGTGGAGGTGGACGGACGCCTGGTCGCCGAGACGGGAAGCAGGCAGCTGCCCATGTCGATCCGGGAATGCCTCGCCTACGTGGCCGCGTGGTCTCCGCTCGGACCGGGAGACGTCGTCATGACCGGCGCTCCGCACTCCCAGGCGCCCGTGGAGCCCGGGCAGACCGTGACCGTCAGGGTCGCGGGAATCGAGCTGGTCACGGCATTCGTGTGACCGAGGAAGGAGCGCGGTGAACAACCTCGCCGTGGTGGCGCATGCCGCCGAGGATCTGCGGATCGAAGACATCGGCGCCCCGGCGCCCCGACCGGATGAAGCCGTCGTGGACATCGCTTACGGCGGCATCTGCGGATCAGACCTCCACTACTGGCGACATGGAGCCGCCGGTGCCTCGGTGCTGCGTGAGCCGATGATCCTCGGACACGAGGTGTCCGGCGTCGTCTGCGTCGCCGCGGCCGACGGCACGGGGCCTGCGGTCGGCACTCCCGTGGCCGTCCATCCGCTCACCGCGCACGGTGACGGACGCACCCCCTGGCCGGCGGCGCATCCCAACCTCGCGCCGGCGTCGACGTATCTCGGCTCGGCGATGCACCTGCCGCACACCCAGGGGGCCTTCGCGCGCCGCGTCGCCCTGCCCGCACGCATGCTGCACGCGCTTCCCGCCGGTCTCGACCTGCAGACGGCGGCGCTCGCCGAGCCCGCAGCCGTCGCCTGGCACGGTGTGCAGCGTGCGGGTGATGTGCGCGGTCTGCGGGTCGTCGTGATCGGTGCCGGACCCATCGGCCAACTCGTCGCCGCAGTGGCGCAGCGCGCAGGGGCCTCCTCCGTGACCGTCACCGACCTTCAGCAGCAGCCGCGCGACATCGCCGAAGCGCGCGGCATCCGGTCGCTCGATGCACGGGCTGAGAGCGAGATCTCCGACCTGCACGCCGACGTCGTGATCGAATCGAGCGGCACCGTCCCCGGACTCTCGGCCGCCGTCTCCGCCGCCGCCCGCGGGGGCACGGTGGTGATGCTGGGGCTCCAGCGCGGGGGAGAGGTGCCGGCGCCGATGGCCACGGCCATCACCCGTGAGCTCACGCTGCGCGGATCCTTCCGCTTCGGGGCGGAGTTCGACGAGGTCATCGCCGCCCTCGCCGACGGCAGCCTCGACGTGCGCGGTATCATCAGCCACGTGCTGCCGGTGGACGATGCGCTCGATGCCTTCGCACGGGCCGCCGACCCCGCGAGCTCCTGCAAGGTGCTCATCGACTTCGGCCGGGAGGCATGAGTGTGCGCATCGTCGTGATGGGCCCGAGCGGTTCGGGTAAGTCGACGGTGGGGGCGTTCCTCGCCGATGCTCTCGGTGCGCGGTTCATCGACGGCGACGACCTGCATCCGGCAGCGAACGTCCGCAAGATGGCGGCGGGAATCCCCTTGGACGACGCGGATCGGCAGCCCTGGCTTCGCCTCGTGGGCGAGACGCTCCAGGCAGAGGAGCGGATCGTCGTCGCGTGCTCAGCGCTCCGACGTGCCTATCGCGAGGTCATCAGAGCCGAGGCGCCGGAGACCTTCTTCGCGGAACTCGCGATCGGTCGGGCCGTGCTCGAGGAGCGGATGCGTCTGCGGGCCGATCACTTCATGCCGGCGGCGCTCCTGGACTCGCAGCTCCAGACGCTCGAGTCCCTCGAAGCCGATGAGCACGGCATCAGGGTGGACGAGTCGGCGGACGTGCGGACCGCATCCGCCGTCATCGCCGCGGCGGCACGGCTGCCGCGCTGAGTCCGGCGGAGGTCAGTCCTTGCGGTAGCCCGAGCGGCCCATCGCGAACAGCGCGATGAACGACGTGACGGCAGCGCACACGGTCATGGCGCCGATCAGCCAGAGGAGTGCGTGCGAGAGGAAGGCGCCGTCGAGCATGGGGGTTCTCCGTGTTCTGCAGAAAAAGGACCGGTGTCCTCAGCCTATCGGGTCATCCGGTACCATTGAGGCTGTACCTCGGCGAGGGATGCTTCTGCGCGTGCGCGAACATCCGTTATCGACGCGGCGAAGCAAGCCCGGTGGCTTTCCTCCTGCGTCAGCGAGTTCGAAAATTCCAAGACCACCGCGCGGCGCCTTCGCTGCGTGCCCCGAAGGAGAACCCCATGTCTGAAGACACCAAGGTCCAGGCCGAGCTCCGCGAGAGCTTCGGCAAGGGCTTCGCCCGCCGCCTCCGCGCCGCCGGCAAGATCCCCGCCGTCATCTACGGCCACGGCACCGAGCCGGTGCACGTCGCGCTGCCGGGCCACCAGGTCTCGCTCATCATCCGTCGCGCCAACGCTCTTCTCGAGCTCGACATCGAGGGCAAGGGCCAGCTCGCCCTCGTCAAGGACGTCCAGCGCGACCCGGTGCACCAGATCATCGAGCACATCGACCTGCTCGTCGTGAAGAAGGGCGAGAAGGTCGCCATCGACGTCCCGATCGTCGTCACGGGCGAGTCCGCTGCGGGCACCATCGTCAACCTCGACGCGACCACGCTGTCGATCGAGGCCGAGGCCACCCACATCCCCCAGAACATCGAGGTCTCGGTCGAGGGCCTGGAAGAGGGCGCGCACATCACCGGCGCCGACGTGAAGCTCCCCAAGGGCTCCACGCTGCTCTCCGACCCCGAGGTGCTCGTCGTCGCGATCTCCGTCCCGGCTGCACCCACCGAAGATGACGCCGAGGGCGAGACCGCCGCGGCGACCGAGGCAGCAGAAGAGGCCGCCGCGGAGTGATCTCCGACTGATTCATCACAGAGGGGACGCGATCCGATCGCGTCCCCTCTGTCGTATCCTGACCGAGGCTCTGCACCCCGGGCAGTGAGAGGACGAGGACATGGCATCGACCTGGCTCGTGGTCGGGCTCGGCAACCCCGGCCCCCGTTATGAGGCCACACGGCACAACATCGGCCAGATGGTGGTCGACGAGCTGGCCTCGCGACGCAGCGAGGCGTTCCGCGAGCACAAGGGGGGAGCGCGCGTCGTCGAGACGTGGTTGCGCCCCGGGGCGGACAAGGTGGTGCTGGCCAAGCCGAACACCTTCATGAACGTCTCCGGCACGCCCGTGGCGGCTCTGGCCCGGTTCTACTCGGTCCCTGCCGATCAGGTGATCGTGGTGCACGATGAGCTCGACATCCCGTTCGACACGGTCAAGCTCAAGACCGGGGGCGGTCACGGCGGACACAACGGCGTGCGCGATGTCGCACGTGCCCTGGGCACTGCCGACTTCCCGCGCGTGCGGGTGGGCATCGGCCGTCCCGTCGGGCGCCAGGATCCCGCGGACTGGGTGCTCGCCCCGTTCGGCAAGGAGGAGCGGCCGAACCTGCCGATCCTCATCGCGGATGCCGCCGATGCGGTCGAGCTGCTGGTGGGCGAAGGCCTTCTCGCAGCGCAGCAGAAGCACCACGCACCGAGGTGAGCCGGGCGGCGACGCCCGACCGCTGACGACCGATCAGGCGGTGTAGCCGGCGACGCCGGTGGCGCTTCCCGCGCCCAGCGCGATGACCAGGACGATCGAGAAGATCACCGCGCCGAGAACGGCCACGACGAGCGCCGCGATACCGGCCCCGCGGCCCTGCTTCTTGCGGATCGCGATGATACCGAGCACGATCGCCGCGATGCCGAGGATCGTGCCCGCCCAGAAGGAGAGCTCCGTCCAGAGCACCTGATCGCGTACCGGGGCGAAGATGCGCAGATCATCGCTGTACGTCGTCATGCTCGGCGGGATGACGCGGCCGATCGCGAAGGCGTTGATGCCCGCGACGATGGGCATCACGATCGCGGCGACGAGTGCGGAGATCAGCGCGAGCATCCCCATCAGCCCGGACCGACGGGGCGTGGTCTCCGGCACGGCGTACGCGCCCGCAGGTGCGGCGTAGCCGCCGACGGGCACCTGGTACGCCCCGGGAGGGGCAGCAGGGTATCCGGGAGCAGGAGCGGACGGGAGAGAGCCGGGCGTTGCCGCATACGCAGGGTGACCGGGGGCAGGAGGTGCGGCCTGACCTGCCGGGTACGCCGGCGGAACCGGGTACGTCGGCGGAACCGGATAGGCCGGCGGGACGGAGAACGCGGGCGGCGCGGGGAAGGCCGGAGGAGGTGGGACCGCACCTGCAGGCGCTGCCGGCACCGACGGGACCGACGTCTCGGGCGGCACCTGCGATTCGGAGGGCACGGCACCGGACGGGGGAGGCAGCTGCGGATCAGTCACGCCCCCATCCTAAGGCGAGCGTCAGACGCGCCGAAGCAGACCCACCCGGTCGTACACGTCCGAAAGCGTCGCGTCGGCGACGGCATCGGCGCGGGCGGCGTTCTCGGCCAGGATGCGATCGAGCTCGGCGGGATCGTCGAGCAGCTCGAGGGCGCGGGCGCGCACCGGCTCGAACTCGTTGACGACGACCTCGGCCAGGCCCTTCTTGAAATCGCCGTAACCGCGTCCCGCGTACTCGTCCTCGATCGCGGCGACCTGGCGTCCCGTGAGCGCCGCATAGATCGTGAGCAGGTTCGAGACGCCGGGCTTGCTCTCGCGGTCGAACCGCACGGAGCCCTCGTTGTCGGTCACCGCGCGCATGACCTTCTTCGCCGACTTCGCCGGATCGTCGAGCATCCACAGCACGCCGGCGTCGCTCTCGGCAGACTTCGACATCTTCGACGTCGGGTTCTGCAGGTCGTAGATGCGCGCGGTCTCCTTCTGGATGACGGGCATCGGCACCGTGAAGGTTTCACCGAATCGTGAGTTGAAACGCTCGGCGAGATCGCGCGTGAGCTCGACGTGCTGCTTCTGGTCATCGCCCACCGGCACCACATCGGTCTGGTAGAGCAGGATGTCTGCGGCCATGAGCACCGGGTAGGTGAACAGGCCGACACTGGTCGAGTCCGCACCGTAGCGCGAGGACTTGTCCTTGAACTGCGTCATCCGACCGGCTTCGCCGAAGCCGGTGATGGTGCTGAGGATCCACGCGAGCTCGGCGTGAGCGCGCACATGCGACTGCACGTACAGCGTCGACAGCGAGGGCTCGATACCGGCGGCGATGTACTGCGCTGCCGTACGACGCGTCTTCTCACGCAGCTCTGCCGGGTCTTGGGCGACGGTGATCGCGTGCAGATCGACGACGGAGAAATAGGCGTCGTAGGAACTCTGCAGCTCCCGCCACTGGAGCAGCGCGCCGATGTAGTTGCCGATCTGGAGGGAGTCGGCGGAGGGCTGCATTCCGGAGTAAAGGCGAGGTCTCGTCACGGGATCAATCCTATGGGGTGCGTGCTGTGCCCCTACGATGGGCGCATGGCTTCCGCTTCTCCTCTCCCACGGTCGCGAGGGGATCGGGCCCTCTACGTCGAGATCCTCATCCGCGCGCCCCTGGACGAGGTGTGGGCGCTGACCCAGGACCCGTCCTCGCACGTGCGCTGGGACGCGCGCTTCAGCGACATCGTGCCGCAGCGCACCCGGGCGGACGGCGCACAGGACTTCCGCTACGAACTCGATCTGCGGGTGCACACGATCCGCGGAACCGGCGTCTCGCTCGCCACGAAGCAGAGCCGCACGGGCGAGCGGACCTCCGCGCTCCTCTTCGACACGGACGACGCGCTCTCCCCGCTCGGAGTCGGGCGTGGGTACTGGCGCTACGTGCCGACGGATGACGGCGTGCGATTCCTCACCGGGTACGACTACGTCCCGGGCTGGGGCTGGCTCGGGCGCGTGCTGGATCCGCTGATCACGCGGCGCTTCGTCTGGTGGCTCACGGCGCGGAGCTTCGATCGCCTGCGGCTCTGGGCCGAGCAGGGGATCACGCCCGAGGAGACCAGCGGATGGCGATCGTTGCGCCGAGGTCACCGACCTCGCGCACGAAACTGCCTCTCCCGGCCTCCGCGACGCACCGGACGCACGATCATGGAGGACGCACCGGAATCTCTGGAGGAGCTCGTATGACCACAGGCGCCGGGATCTTCGAGCGCGCGTTGGGAGCCGATTTCGCGCGGCTCCACCCGCAGCTCCAGCGCCGGTTCGGGGTCGGCGTCGACGCCGGCTACGGCTGCATCGGGCGCGGAGTGATGACCGAGGTGCGCCGGGGCCCGTGGTGGACGCTGCCGTTCCTCCTCATCGGGACCTTCCGGAATATCCTCTTCCCCGAGCGGGGACAGGACGTGCCGTTCCGGATCGACAACCACGCCTACGTCGACGACTTCGGCCGTGAGACCGTGACCTTCGTGCGGACCATGGACGTGCGCCCCGGTCGCCGCCGCCGCTTCGACGCGACCATGATCTACAGCGAGGCCCGGCGGCGAGTGGTCGACTACCTCGGCACCCACCAGCACCTCGCGGTCGACCTCGACCTCGCCGTCACCGATGACGGCGGGCTCCTGCTCACCTCGGGGGCACAGCGCTTCTACGAGGGGCGTGCGGCCTTCCGCTTCCCGATGGTCTTCAGCGGACGGGCGCGGCTCGTCGAGCGCTATGACGACGAGCAGGAGTGCTACCTGATCGACCTCGAGATCCACAACGACGTCTTCGGGTTCCTGTTCGGCTATCGGGGCGCGTTCACGTGCGAGTTCGTCGACGGCCCCGCCCCGGAGACCGTGAAGCCGTACCGTGAGGAGGCTCGAGAGTGACCGCGCGTGGAGCGGCCTTCCTCGAAGCCCTGGGGGAGCAGGCGCAGCGGCTGCATCCCGAGATCCTCGCGCAGATGAGCGTCGAGGCGACCCGCGACAGCGCCGAGGGCGTGTTCGCGGTCGCCGGGAGCCGGTTCGGACGCGTCGCCGGTCTCGCCGCCCCTGTCATCGGTCCCGGCCTGCTGGTGACGCGGTTCGCGCGTGACGTGCCGTTCCGGATCGATACCGTGTCAGGCCGATCGCGCTCGGGGCGGGCGACGCTCGACACCGTCCGCGAGTTCCGCTTCCCCGGCGCGACGCAGCACGTGACGGATCGACTCTTCGCGACCGGTCACCCCGGCATCGTCCAGAACGCCTTGGGCGCGCGAGGGCGGGTGCAGATGCTCGAGCACTGCTCGGTGACCGACGAGGGTGCGCTGCGCATGAGCACTCGCGCCGTCGCACTGCGGCTGGGGCGGTATCGGATCCCGCTCCGCGGCATCCTGCGCATCGAGGTGGAGCTCGTCGACGGCTGGGACGAGGCCCGCCGTCGACGCACCATCGACATGCGCGCGACGAGCCCCGTTCTCGGGACGGTTCTGGAGTACCGCGGGTGGTATCGCTATGCGGACCTCACCGGGCCGGACGTCACGACGTCGGGTGGCGTGCCCGTCGCGGATCAGTAGCGGTAGTCGACGACGACGGGCGCGTGGTCGCTCCAGCGCTGGTCGTAGGCCGCGGCGCGCGCGACGTGATAGCTCTCGACGCGTTCGGCGAGTGCGGGCGTCGCGAGGTGATAGTCGATGCGCCACCCGGAGTCGTTGTCGAACGCCTGTCCTCGCATCGACCACCAGGTGTACGGGCCGTCGACCTCGCCGTGGAACTTTCGGCCGACGTCGATCCAGCCGAGGCCGGTGCCCACGGTGCCGTCGACCCCCGAGACCTCTGCGCCCGCCTCGCCGAGGAAGCGGTCGAAGTAGGCGCGCTCGCGGGGGAGGAAACCGGCCTTCTTGCGGTTGCCTCGCCAGTTCTTGATGTCGAGCTCACGGTGCCCGACGTTCAGGTCGCCTGTGACGAGCGCGAGGGTGCCGTCGGAGCCGAGCTCGCCCAGGCGCGTCCCGAACGCGTCGAGGAACTTCCACTTCTCGTCCTGCTTCGGGGTGTCGGCCTCGCCGGAGTGCACGTAGGCGCTCACGACGGTGAGCGGGCGATCGCCGATCAGGAAGTCGGCTTCGATCCAGCGACCCTTGGAGTCGAAGTCGTCGGGGCCGAAATCGGTGCGGGAGGCCAGCGCGGGAGTGCGGCTGGCGATGGCGACGCCGGCCCGCCCCTTCGCTGTGGCCTCGTCGTGCACGAAAGACCAGCCGGGGAGTGCGGCCTCGAGGTGCTCGTCCTGCCCGCGGACCTCCTGGAGCGTGAGGATGTCGACGCCGGCATCGTCCAACCAGGAGCTCATCCCGTTGCGAGCCGCCGCTCGGATTCCGTTGACATTGACCGTGGCGATACGCAGATGGGGCATGGTCACAAGCCTAACGAGCGCCGCCGACATCCCGTCCCGGTCGATGCAGCTCCGTGAGCAGGCGCTGGGCCAGCGGGCCGCGCGGGTCGTCGGGTGGGGGAGGAGAGGCCTCGAGGTCCGCGAGCTCCTGCTCCGCGTCGCGCACGGCCCTCTCCGCAGCCCACGCGCGGTACCACGGCGCACTCTCGCGGGCGGCGTGGGCTTTGCGCACCCGGATGCGCGCCGCCGTCAACAGCGCTTGATACTCGGCCACGCGGCGTTCGGCATCCGTGAGCGTCAACAGAGGCAAATCGCGATCCTGCGCGGCGACAGCGATCCAGGAGGACGCCACCAGCATCACCACCCCGTTCACGCGGAACCACAGCAGGAGCCCGATGAAGATGGCGAACGTGGCGAGCAGCGGGTTGGAGGGCGTGTAGCTCAGCAGGAATCCGGCCCCGTACTGGAGGATGGTCATCGCGCCGCCGCCGAGAAGCGCCCCCGGCCAGATCACGTGCCAGTGCAGTGACGTTCCCGTCAGGAAGCGCACCATCGCCGCCAGCGCCCCGGACATCAGGGCGAACGACACCAGCACGGTGCCGATGCGGATGCTGATGTTGATCCCGTCGGAGCCGGAGTCCCACCCCAGCAGGCTGAGGAGCCAGCTCAGCACCGCCGCGCTGGCGGAGCTGAGCAGTGAGCCGACGACGAGAGAGACACCGAAGATCACGGCCGCCAGCAGGTCCCTGGCCTTCAGCAGCACGTAGCTGCGCCGGTCCGGCGGCAGGCCGAAGATGTCCCTCGTCGCCCGACGCGAGAACGTGACCCATCCGATGGCCGTCCAGATCACGGTGCCGAGGGCGATCAGACCGGTCACGCTCAGCAGCCCCGTGGTGTTCACCGCGATCTCCTGCACCTGTGCGGGCGTGAAGACACCGCCTTCGGGGAGGATCAGATTGGGGATGTAGCGGTTGATCATGGCGATCAGGCCATCCACCGCCTCCTCGCTGCCACCGAGCCAGAGCCCGGCGATCGCGAAGACGAGATAGATCGCCGCGAAGATCGCGAACAGCGCCTGATAGCTCACGCCCGCAGCGAGGAGGAATCCGTTGTGCTGCAGGAAATGGCGCCAGACCCGCACCGGGAACAGACCGAGGGTGCGCTGTGTCAGTGCGGTCGCGCGCTCGACGGCCGCATCGAGGCGACCGGACTCGGCCTCGGAGCCATCGGGTTCGGACACCTCCCCACCCTACCCAAGAGGTGGGGGCGGGGAGAGTGGTGGCGGATACGCGAACAGGCGGCCCCCGAAGGGACCGCCTGTTCGCATGCGACTGCAGAAGCGTCGTCAGGGACGCCCGCGGAGCACGGCCTGCTTGACCTCGGCGATGGCCTTGGTGACCTCGATGCCACGGGGGCATGCCTCGGAGCAGTTGAAGGTGGTGCGGCAGCGCCACACGCCTTCCTTGTCGTTGAGGATGTCGAGGCGGACCGCTGCGTTGTCATCGCGGGAGTCGAAGATGAAGCGGTGGGCGTTGACGATCGCGGCCGGGCCGAAGTACTGCCCGTCGGTCCAGAACACGGGGCAGGACGAGGTGCACGCGGCGCACAGGATGCACTTGGTGGTGTCGTCGAAGATCTCGCGGTCGGCGATGGACTGGACGCGCTCCTTGCCCTTCTCCGGCACGGAGCTGGCGACCAGGAACGGCTGCACCTCGCGGTACGACGCGAAGAACGGCTCCATGTCGACGACCAGGTCCTTCTCCAGCGGCAGGCCCTTGATCGCCTCGACGTAGATCGGCTTCGAGATGTCGAGGTCCTTGATCAGCGTCTTGCAGGCGAGGCGGTTGCGGCCGTTGATGCGCATGGCGTCGGAGCCGCAGATGCCGTGAGCGCAGGAGCGGCGGAAGGTCAGGGAGCCGTCGACCTCCCACTTGATCTTGTGCAGGGCGTCGAGCACACGGTCGGTGGAGTAGAGCTCCACGTCGTAGTCGACCCAGTGCGGCTCGGCGTCGACCTCCGGGTTGAACCGGCGGATGTTGAACGTGACGACGAAGGACTGGATGCCGGTCTCCTCGGTCGTGTCGGCAGGTGCCTCTGCGATGGCGGTCGACATGCTCAGTACTTCCTCTCCATCGGCGGGTAGTTGAACTCGCCCTGCTCGTTCTTCGTGAAGACGACCGGCTTCCAGTCGAGCTTGATGTGATCGCTCGGCGTGGAGGAGTGCGGGTCACCGGTCAGGTAGGCCATGGTGTGCTTCATGTACTTCTCGTCGTCGCGCTTCGGGAAGTCGTCGCGCATGTGTCCGCCGCGGCTCTCCTCGCGGTTCTGCGCGGCGTAGACGACGACCTCGGCGATGTCGAGGAGGAAGCCCAGCTCGACGGCTTCGAGCAGGTCGGTGTTGAACCGCTGGCCCTTGTCGTCGACGTGGACGTTCTTGTAGCGCTCACGCAGTTCGGCGATCACGCCGAGCACGTGCTGGAGGGAATCGTGCGTGCGGAAGACCTGCGCGCCCTTGTCCATCTCGTCCTGCAGGGTCTTGCGGAGCACGGCGATGCGCTCGGTGCCCTGGTTGTTGCGCAGGTCCTCGAGCATGCCCGACACGAATGCCGCCGGGTTCTCGGGGAGCGGCACGAACTCGGCGGTCTTGACGTACTCGACGGCGTTGCGGCCGGCGCGCTTTCCGAAGACGTTGATGTCCAGGAGCGAGTTGGTGCCGAGGCGGTTCGCGCCGTGCACCGAGACGCAGGCGCACTCGCCGGCGGCGTAGAGGCCGGGGACGACGGTGGTGTTGTCCGCGAGCACCTCGCCGTCGTTGTTGGTCGGGATGCCGCCCATGGCGTAGTGCGCGGTGGGCATCACGGGCACGGGCTCGACGACCGGGTCGACGCCGAGGTACGTGCGTGCGAACTCGGTGATGTCGGGGAGCTTGGTCTCGAGAACCTCGGCTCCCAGGTGCGTGCAGTCCAGCAGCACGTAGTCCTTGTGGGGACCGGCGCCACGGCCGTCGAGGACCTCCTGCACCATGCAGCGGGCGACGATGTCGCGCGGGGCGAGGTCCTTGATGGTCGGGGCGTAGCGCTCCATGAAGCGCTCACCCGAGGCGTTGCGCAGGATCGCGCCCTCTCCTCGTGCGCCCTCGGTGAGGAGGATGCCGAGACCGGCGAGGCCGGTCGGGTGGAACTGGAAGAACTCCAGGTCCTCGAGGGGGAGTCCCTTGCGCCACACGATGCCGACGCCGTCGCCGGTGAGGGTGTGCGCGTTCGACGTCGTCTTGAAGATCTTGCCGAAACCGCCGGTCGCGAAGATCACGGCCTTGGCCTGGAAGACGTGCAGCTCGCCGGTCGCGAGATCGTAGGCGACGACGCCCGAGACCTGGGTCTTGCCGTCGGCATCCTTCACCGTGAGCAGATCCAGGACGTAGAACTCGTTGAAGAAGTTGATGCCGAGCTTGACGCAGTTCTGGAACAGCGTCTGCAGGATCATGTGGCCGGTGCGGTCGGCGGCATAGCAGGCGCGGCGGACCGGGGTCTTGCCGTGCTCTGCGGTGTGCCCGCCGAAGCGGCGCTGGTCGATCTTGCCCTCGGGCGTGCGGTTGAAGGGGAGGCCCATGTTCTCGAGGTCGATGACCGCGTCGATGGCCTCCTTCGCGAGGATCTCGGCCGCGTCCTGGTCGACGAGGTAGTCACCGCCCTTGACGGTGTCGAAGGTGTGCCACTCCCAGGAGTCCTCTTCGACGTTCGCGAGGGCCGCCGCCATACCGCCCTGCGCCGCACCGGTGTGCGAGCGCGTGGGGTACAGCTTGGAGATCACGGCGGTCTTCGCCCCGGGGCCCGCCTCGATGGCGGCACGCATGCCCGCCCCACCGGCTCCCACGATGACGATGTCGAACTGGTGGTAGTGCACGCCGTCACGGACGACGGAATCCTGCGTCTCGGTAGTCACTTCTCGTATGCCTTCTTCTAGTTCCCGACGATCGCGGCGCATTCGGACCAGAGGACGCTGTCCTCGGTCACACCCAGGCACGGGTCGAACGTGAAGACCACGAGCGTGCCGAGGATGATGAGCAGGCCGGCGGCCAGCCCGAGCGCCCAGACCAGCGCCTTGCGCGCCGTGCTGTTCGTCACGTAGTCGTTCACGATCGTGCGCATGCCGTTGGCGCCGTGGATGAGTGCGAGCCACAGCATCAGCACGTCCCACCACTGCCAGAACGGCGTGGCGAACTTGCCGGCGATGAACGCGAAGTCGAGGGCGTGGATGCCTTCGCCCACCATGAGGTTGACGAAGAGGTGGCCGAAGATCAGCACGACGAGCACGACGCCCGAGACGCGCATGAAGATCCAGCCCCACTTCTCGAGGTTGACTCCGCGGCGGCGGCGCACCGGGGCGGTCGCCATGGTCTGTGCAGACATCAGTGTCCCCCTCCGAACCCGGCGAACGCGAGCATCAGGTGGCGGGGCACGAAGCCGGCCATGATGATGCCCCACACCAGCAGGACGCCCCAGAACAGCTGACGCTGATACTTGGCGCCCTTCGACCAGAAGTCGACGGCGATGATGCGCAGGCCGTTCATCGCGTGGAACACGATGCCGGCGACGAGCACGACCTCACCGAGGGCCATGACCGGGTTCTTGTATGTGCCGATGACGGCGTTGTACGCCTCCGGCGACACCCTGATCAGCGCCGTGTCGAGCACGTGCACCAACAGGAAGAAGAAGATGGCGACTCCGGTGATGCGGTGAAGCACCCACGACCACATGCCTTCGCGACCCCGATAGAGGGTGCCGCGTGGGGTCTTGGACGTGGTTTCCGAAATCGACGGTGTCAAGCGGGCGCTTGTGGACACGGTCGTCCTCCCTGGATCGATGTGACTCGGTCGCGTGCACTGCTCTCGTTCAAGTGTGAGCCTGGCGAAGTCTCAGGCACGCCCGATCGCTGTCCATCTTATTCCTGTCAGATCACTGGGAGCGACGAAGGGGAGCCTAAGTCTCTCGATGTCGGGAGAGCCCGAGCATCCTGCGTGCCCCGTCCCCACCCTGCGGCCGGTGCGTGTGCGCTCAGGGGACACCGCCGAAGGACGCCAGGACATCGAACTCGAACCGGTCGGCGCGGGCGATGTGCACGCGTTGACGCGTGCCCCCTTCGGAGAGGGTGACGAGTCCGCGCGGGCCCTCGTAGGAGACTCCTTCGCTCGCGCTGGACAGCAGCGAGCGGACGTCGAGGGAGCGTGCGTGCTCGGCGGCTGCGGCCAGTGCGAGAATCCCCTCGTAGCAGGACTCGGCCGCGTTGTTGAGCGCGGGGGCGTCGAAGCCGAACTCCGCTCCGTAGGCGCCGGCGAAATCGAGTGCCGACGGCGTGGCGAGGGTGTTGAAGTACGCCGCAGCCACATAGAGCTCGTGGACCGCATCCTCTCCGGAGGCCAGCAGCATGTTCTCCTCCATGAGCGGGGTGAATCGGATCAGGTGATCCTGCAGCCCCGCCGCAGCGAACTGGCGGTTGAACAGCACGGCATCGCGGCCGACCAACAGCATCACGACGCCCTGGGCGCGGGCCGTCGACAGCTCGCCCAGCACGGCGCCGAAGTCGCGGCAGCCGTATCGCACGAAACTCTCGTGCACGATCTCGAGTCCGGTGGCGTCGGCGTGACGGCGGATGGATCGCGCCGTCTCACGCGGCCAGATGTAGTCCGCGCCGACGATCGCCCACCGCCGCACACCGAATTCGCGACGCAACCATTCCAGACCCGGGGTCATCTGGTCGGCAGGCGTCTCTCCCGTCGAGAGCACGCCGGGTGTGCGCGCTCCCTCGTGGAGGGACGTGTAGACGTAGGGGACGCCGTATCTCGCCAGGACGGGGGCGAGGTGCTCTCGTACCGACGAGATGTGCCAACCGGTGATCGCGTGGGCGCGGTCCTCCTGGATCGCGGCGACCACGTTGCGCTGAGTCTCCTGCACGCTGCCCCCCGCATCGATGACTTCGATGACGACCTCGCGTTCGAGGATGCCGTGCCGTGCGTTGAGCTGCGATGCCGCCAGCTCTGCCACCGCCTCGCAGGAAGGGCCGAAGATGCCGCCCGGTCCCTGGCGGGGGATCGCGAGGCCGATGCGCAGGGGCTCATCGATCCGCATTGTCGATCCTCTCTGATCGAAGTAGTGCCGGCGTCGGGGTCTGCCGGTCGCGCCGGGACGCTCGTGACCGCTTTTGCACTCATATGGAAGTATGATGCGCGGGAAGCGAATGGTCAAGATGTGACGTATCGCTGGACGGGAGAGGGTTCACTCATGGTCGCTGATTCCGTGGTTCGGGCGGACCTGGCGCGAGCATTGCTGGTGGCGGCAGACGGCATCGAACGCGCGATGGCGTCCGGCCTGCGAGGTACGGGGCTCGGCGTCGCGCACTATCTCGTGCTGGACCACCTGCGTGAGTGCGAGGTGGCGACGACATCCGAGCTCGGTCGCATCGCACTCGTCCCTCCGGCGACTCTGACGCGAACGATCGACAAGCTCGTCGATCTCGCCCTCGTGCACCGCGTGCTCGACGAGGAGGACCGGCGGAGGATCGTCGTCCGCCTGACCGACCGCGGGAGAGGGAAGGCCGTTGCCTATGCCGACCTGGTGGACGCGGAGATCGCGGGGGCGCTGCCCGACTTGCGCGAGTGGGAGACGCAGGCTCTCACCGAGATGCTCCGCGGGGTGCCGCTCCGGTAAGCGATCGGGTCCTGCGGTCCTTGACTATTAGTTCCAAATGGAATTAAATCCTCCTAACTGTTCAACGCAGAGGAGGACGACGATGTCTGAAGGTACGGATTTCACGACGACCGGGGTCTCGCGGTTCCCGGATCGGGACCTGGGTGTGCAGAGATTCCGATGCGAAGTGGGGGTGCCACTCGCGGAGCAGAAGGAGCTGGGGCACAACCGCTGGCACCCTGACATCCCGCCGCTCGTGGAGGTCGGGCTGGGCGAAGAACTGATCCTGGAGTGCGGTGGGTACGACGACTACCAGCTGCAGGACGACGACGACCCGAGTGACATCCAGAACTTCGATCTGTTCCGGACGCATCCGCTCACCGGACCGGTGCGGGTGGACGGTGTCAAGCCGGGAGATCTGCTCGTCGTGGACATCCTCGACGTCCAGCCTCTCTCGGGAATCGGCTACTCGAACATCCTGCCCGGGATGGGCGGGCCGTTGGCCTCCTGGTTCCCCGAGGGCTTCAAGACGGTGTGGGATCTCCACGGCACGTCGGCGACGAGCCGCCAGATCCCCGGAGTGGCGATTCCCGCCATCAGCCACCCGGGCATCACCGGTGTCGCTCCCTCTCACGACCTGCTCCGTGTCTGGAACGAACGGGAGGACCCGCTGATCGCGGACGGACTCGCGGCCCCACGGCTCGATGCCAAGGATGCGTCCGTGCTGCGAACGCTCGAAGGCGAGGAATGGGAGCGCGTGGCCGCGACGGCGGCTCGTACCATTCCTCCCCGCGAGAACGGCGGGAACATGGACATCAAGAACCTCTCGCGGGGGTCGCGCGTGTTCTTCCCCGTGTTCGTGGAAGGGGCGCTCTTCTCCGCCGGAGACTTCCACTTCGCGGAGGGCGACGGCGAAGTGACCTGGAACGCGATCGAGATGGACGGTGTCGGCTGGTTCCGGTTCTCGGTCATCAAGGACGGCATGGCGCGATACGGCGTGCGCACGCCGATGTTCCGGCCGTCGCCGTTCGACCCGGACTTCGGGACACGCTACATCTCGTTCACGGGGCTGTCGGCGGCGGGCGGTGAGCAGAAGTACCTCGACACCACGATGGCGGCGGTGCAGGCCATCGAACAGGCGATCGAGTATCTGGGCAAGTTCGGGTATACCCCGGAGCAGGCCTACACGATCATCTCCGTCGCCCCGTGCGAGATGCACGTCGGCGGGATCGTCGACATCCCCAATGCCGCGGTGGTGTTGAAGGTGCCACTCGACATCTTCGACAAGGACATCCTGCCCCGCAACGTCTGACGGGCGGGACGACCCACCTCCGGCGCGATGGCGGGCGCGAATCGAACGCGTCTGCCATCGCGCCTCAAGGAAGGAGACGAGGATGTCGGATATCGGCCTTCTCTACGTCGGTGCGGTGCTGATCATCAACGGCGTCATGCTGCTCGGGGTGATGACGGGTCGCGATGCCGCACCGCTCAATCTGTTCGTCGGCGCGATGCAGGTCTTCACGCCGACACTGATGGTCGTCGGGGCGCAGGGCGATGACGCGGTGATCCTTGCGGCGAGCGGTCTCTATCTCTTCGGATTCACGTACCTGTGGGTGGGGATAAATGCGCTCGCGGGCCTTCCCGCTCGCGGGCTCGGATGGTTCTCGTTGTTCGTGGCGGTCGCGGCGATCGGCTTCGCGGGGGCCACCTGGGCGCAGGGCGGCCGGGTCTTCGTCGTGATCTGGATCCTGTGGGCCGTGCTGTGGATGTTGTTCTTCCTGGTCCTCGGTCTGGAGAAGCAGGGACTGACGCGTTTCACCGGTGCCGTCGCGGTGACGGAAGGCATCGGCACGGCAGCGATCCCCGCGTGGCTCTCGCTGACCGGCGGGCTCCGGGACTCGGACACGCTGGCGCTGGTGTACGCGGTCGCCGCCGTCCTCGTCCTGCCGATCCTCTACGTACTCACGAGGGTGCGTACTGCCGGTTCCTCCAGCGCAGAGGCCGTGGCCCCGGGCGTCGGATGATCGGCCCCGGATGTCGGCTGCTTCTCTGCGGCTACCCTGGCAGGGTGAGCGCACCCATCAAGGATTTCTACGCAGTCATTCCCGCCGGCGGCATCGGCAGCAGGCTGTGGCCGCTCTCCCGGGCGGACGCACCGAAGTTCCTGCACGACCTGACGGGGTCCGGGCACTCGCTGCTGCGCGACACCTGGGATCGGCTCGTCCCGCTCGCCGGGGCGGACCGGATCGCCGTCGTCACCGGCCGTGCCCATCGCGCGGCCGTCGAGGCGGAGCTGCCCGGCATCCCCGACCTGAACGTCTTCCTGGAGTCCGAGCCGCGCGAGTCGGCGGCGGCGATCGGACTCGCCGCGGCGATTCTGCACCGCCGCAATCCCGACGTGATCATCGGCTCGTTCAGCGCGGACCACGTGATCCGCGGCACACGCGTGTTCGAGTTCGCGGTGCGCGACGCCGTCGAGGTGGCGCGGGAGGGTTACATCTGCACGATCGGCATCACGCCGACCGAGCCGGCGATCGGTTTCGGCTACATCAAGATGGGGCCCGAGCTCGTGGTCGAAGGCGCGCGCGAGGCCGCTCTCGTCGAGAGTTTCGTGGAGAAGCCCGATCTCGAGACGGCGAAGTCCTACATCGCTGATCGCGGGTACCTCTGGAACGCGGGCATGTTCATCGCCAAGGCCAGCGTGCTGCTGGAGGAGCTGGCCGTGAACGAGCCCGAACTGCACGCCGGTCTGCTCGAACTCGCCGAGGCATGGGACGACCGCGATCGTCGAGGACCGGCGGTCGATCGGATCTGGCCGCGCCTGAAGAAGATCGCGATCGACTACGCGGTCGCCGAACCCGCCGCCCGCCGCGGACGCCTCGCCGTCGTCCCCGGCCACTTCGACTGGGACGACGTGGGCGATTTCGCCTCGCTGACCAAGCTCATCACCAACGGTCGCAAGAACGATCTCGCCGTTCTCGGCCCGAACGCGCGCGTTCTCACCGACGGCGCGAGCGGAATCCTCGTCAGCCAGACCTCGCGCGTGATCAGCCTGGTGGGGGTGCAGGACATCGTCGTGGTCGACACCCCCGACGCGCTGCTGGTCACCACCGTGCAGCACGCGCAGCGGGTCAAGGGCGTGGTCGAGTCGCTCAAGCTCACCGGTCGCGGAGACGTGCTCTGACGCCTGCTCCGATGAGCACGCTCTCACGCTCATCGGCTGTCTTGATTTCAGCTTGGTAACCATTGGCCAGCACATGCGGGGCGGGCGTGCACAAAAGCCGAAACAGTAGGTAACTTTGATCGATCCGCGATGGCCGCGGTTTCGTTGAGGGAGGCATCAGTTGACCATCTCCACCACCAAGAAGCTGCTCGGCGTCACCGTCGCCGCTGGCGTCGTCTTCGCACTCGCCGGTTGCGGCCAGGCACCGACAGACAAGCCCGCCGGCTCCGGCGAGCCGGTCGCCTCCGACTTCCTTCCCTGCCTCGTCTCCGACGCCGGCGGATGGAACGACAAGTCGTTCAACCAGTCCGCCAAGGAGGGCATGGACAGTGCCGCCGAGGAGCTGGACATCAAGCCCCTCGAGTTCGAGTCGGCGAATGACAACGACTACGCGCCGAACCTCGAGACCGCGGTCTCCGAGGGCTGCTCGCTCATCGTCTCGGTCGGCTTCAAGCTGTCCGCCGCCACGGTCGAGTCCGCTCTCGCGAACCCCGACATCGACTACGCGATCATCGACGACTGGGCCGACAACGACTTCGACGGCACCGTCGATGCCCCGAACATCAAGCCCCTCGTCTTCGACACGGCTCAGGCCGCATACCTCGGCGGCTACGCTGCCGCATCGTGGTCTGCCCAGAGCGGTGTGAACAAGGTCGGCACGTTCGGCGGAATGCAGATCCCGTCGGTCGCCGTGTTCATGGACGGCTACCAGCTCGGTGTCGAGAAGTACAACGAGGACAAGTCCGCTGCGGTCGAGGTCTTCGGCTGGGACGAGGCCACGCAGAAGGGCTCGTTCACGGGCGGCTTCGACGCGAACGACACCGCCAAGCAGACCGCACAGGGTGTGCTCGACCAGGGCGTCGACGTCATCCTCCCGGTCGGCGGCCCCGTCTACCAGAGCGCGGCTGCGGCGATCGCCGACAGCGGCAAGGACACCCTGATGCTCGGTGTCGACAGCGACCTCGCCGTCGCCGACCCCGAGGTGGCCGGCATCACGCTCGTCTCGATCATGAAGGCGATCGACGTCGCCGTGAAGGACGCGACCCTGGCTGCGGCCAAGGGCGAGTTCGACCCGGCCCCGTACGTGGGCACGCTCGAGAACGAGGGCGTCAAGCTCTCCGGCTTCGGTGACTTCGAGTCGAAGCTGCCGGAGGGTCTGACCGACGAGCTCAAGGCTCTGCAGGAGCAGATCATCTCTGGCGACATCAAGGTGGAGTCCCCGAACTCCCCGACCTCCAAGTAATTCCGTCGCAGTTCCCGCACGGGGCGAGTGGTGAGCAGGATGCCACTCGCCCCGTGTCGTGGACGGACGATGATTCTCCTGGACAACTCTTCTGGATAAGGTGCAGATATGAAGCTCGAACTTCGCGGCATCACCAAGCGATTCGGCACCCTCGTTGCCAACGACCACATCGATCTCGTGGTCGAACCGGGTGAGATCCACGCGCTCCTCGGTGAGAACGGCGCAGGCAAGTCCACCCTCATGAACGTGCTCTACGGCCTGTATCAGGCCGACGAGGGCGAGATCCTCCTCGATGACGAGGTGCAGCGCTTCCGCGGTCCCGGTGACGCGATGGCTGCGGGGATCGGCATGGTCCACCAGCACTTCATGCTCGTCCCGGTGTTCACCGTGGCCGAGAACGTGATGCTCGGACACGAACAGACCAAGGCCCTCGGCACGCTCGACATCGCGAAGGCGCGAGAGCACGTGCGATCGGTCGCCGCCCGCTTCGGTTTCGACATCGACCCCGACGCCCTCGTCGGAGACCTTCCCGTCGGCGTGCAGCAGCGCGTCGAGATCATCAAGGCGCTGTCGCGCGACGCGAAGGTGCTCGTGTTCGACGAGCCCACGGCCGTGCTCACGCCGCAGGAGACCGACGAGCTGATGAGCATCATGCGTCAGCTGCGCGACGAGGGCACGGCGATCGTGTTCATCACGCACAAGCTGCGCGAGGTCCGCGAGGTCGCCGACAAGATCACCATCATCCGTCTCGGCCGCGTCGTCGGCGAGGCGTCCCCGACCGCGACCAACGGCGAGCTCGCCTCGCTCATGGTCGGCCGAGCCGTCGAGCTCACCGTGCACAAGGAACCGCCGCGCCTGGGCGAGGGCGGATTCGAAGTCAAGGGACTGCGCGTGCTGACTCCCACCGGGGCCATCGTCGTCGATGGTGTCGACTTCGCCGTCCGACCGGGAGAGGTGCTCGCGATCGCGGGTGTCCAGGGCAACGGCCAGACCGAGCTCGTGGAGGCCATCGTCGGCCTCGCCGCCCGCGTCGAAGGCAGCATCGAGCTCGACGGCAACGAGCTCGTCGGCAAGAGCGTGCGCGCGATCCTCGACGCCGGAGTCGGCTTCGTGCCGGAAGACCGCACGGAAGACGGCCTGGTGGCCGGTTTCTCCGTCGCGGAGAACCTGATCCTCGACCGTTCGGACGACCCGGCGTTCAGTCGCGCGGGAACACTGCGGCGCTCGGTGCTCGACGAGTTCGCCCGTGCGCGCATCAAGGAGTACGACATCCGCACCCAGGGTCCGGAGACGGCCGCAGGAACGCTGTCCGGCGGAAACCAGCAGAAGGTCGTCATCGCCAGGGAGATGAGCCGCGATCTGCGCCTCCTCGTCGCGGCGCAGCCCACCCGTGGTGTCGACGTCGGCTCGATCGAGTTCATCCACAAGCGGATCATCGAGACGCGCGACGCGGGTGTGCCCGTGATCGTCGTCTCCACGGAGCTCGACGAGGTCGCAGCTCTCGCCGATCGGATCGCGGTCATGTACCGCGGCACGATCGTCGGCATCGTCCCCGGCGACACGCCTCGGGAGACGCTCGGACTCATGATGGCCGGAGCGGCCGAAGGGGAGGTGGCCGCGTGAGCGGAGCGACACCCGGCGCAGGAGATGTGACCAAGGGGATTCCGCCGCAGGAGCTCAGCACGAGCACCGGCACGGTCCCGCGCGACCCCTCCGATGTGCCGCCGCCCCCGCGCGGCAACGTCATCCTCAAAGAGATCCTCCGCGGCAATGCGGTCACCACGATCCTCGCGATCGTGCTGGCACTCATCGTCGGCGGCGTCCTGATCGCCTTCACGAACGAAGACGTGCTGGAAGCATCCGTCTACTTCTTCGCACAGCCCGGTGATACGTTCGCCGCCGCGTGGAACGCCGTCTACAACGGGTACGAGGCCCTGGTCCGCGGAGCGATCTTCAACGCCCGCGGCGCGGACTTCGCGGCGCAGATCCGACCGCTGACCAACACGCTCGGCTTCGCGGCGCCGCTCATCGCGGCCGGCCTCGGCGTGGCGCTGGCATTCCGCGTCGGCCTGTTCAACATCGGTGCTCGCGGCCAGATGCTCATCGGTGTGGCCGTCGCCGCACTGCTGACGTTCTCGCTCGACCTGCCGATCTGGCTGCACATCCCGGTCACGCTCATCGCCGGCATCGCGGGCGGTGCGCTCTGGGGCGCGATCGCGGGACTCATCAAGGCGCGCACGGGTGCGCACGAGGTGATCCTCACGATCATGCTGAACTACATCGCGTACTACCTGCTGCTGTGGATGATTCGCACCCCGGGTCTGCTGCAGAAGCCGGGGACGAACCAGGCGCTCGGATCGGCGACGCCGGAGAGCGCCCAGTTCCCGACGCTGCTCGGACCGCAGTTCCCGTTGCTCGACCTCGGCTTCGTGATCGTGATCGTGGCGACCCTGTTCGTCTGGTGGCTCATCGAGCGCTCGTCGCTCGGCATGCGCATGCGCGCCGTGGGGGAGAACCCGCACGCTGCGCGCGCCGCGGGCATCAGCGTCCAGCGCGTCTACGTCTACGCCATGCTCTTCGCCGGTGGCCTCGCCGGTCTCGCGGGCATGAACCAGATCCAGGGCGCGGTCACCACGGGCGTCACCGAGACCATCGATGCCGGGATCGGCTTCGACGCGATCACCGTCGCCCTCCTCGGCCGCAGTCGCGCCTGGGGCACGTTCGCCGCCGGCATCCTGTTCGGCGCGCTCAAGGCAGGGTCCTTCTCCATGCAGGCGCAGGACATCCCGGTCGACATCGTGCTCGTCGTGCAGTCGCTCGTGGTGCTGTTCATCGCCGCGCCGCCGCTGCTGCGCGCGGTGTTCTTCCTCCCGAAGACCGATATCGAGAAGGCGGCCAGGCTCAGAGCCAAGGCCGCGAAGAAGGCGGTGGCGGCATGATGTCCCTCGTGCAGACTCAGGCCGCCGACGGCACGGTCCAGCTGGCGACCGTGAAGGAACGGCACCTCAAGGCGCCGATCGTCCTCGCCGGCGCCACCGTGCTCCTCGCGCTGCTGTTCCTGTTCGTGCCGCGCGACGGCACCAGCACGTTCCGCCTCTCCGACCAGTCCTCGGCGCTCGCGCTGCCGGACGTGGCGCTGCCCACGGCTTCGACCTTCTGGGTCGTGATCGGCATCCTCGTGGTGCTGACGGTGGGGGCGTTCCTTCGGGCATGGACCTACCGTGCGCCCTCGCTGTGGCTGGTGATCGCGTTCAGCGTGCTGGCCGTGTTCGCGTTCCTCGTCTGGGCGGCCGCCGGCGGACTCGTGCCGGTCACGAGCCTGCTGTTCGGTGCGGTCTCGCTCTCGGTGCCCCTGGTCTTCGGAGCTCTCGGCGGCGTCATCGGCGAGCGTGCCGGCGTCGTGAACGTCGCGATCGAGGGGCAGCTGCTCCTGGGCGCGTTCTCCGCGGCGCTCCTGTCGAGCATCACGGGCAACCCGTTCGTCGGTCTCGTCGGCGCCATGATCGGCGGCGTCCTGGTGGCGAGTGTGCTCGCCGCATTCGCGATCAAGTACCTCGTCGAGCAGGTCATCGTCGGTGTCGTGCTCAACGTGCTCGTCACCGGTCTCACGGGCTTCCTCTACGGCGCGCTGCTCGCTCCGAACGAGGCGACGCTGAACAGGCCGGTGCGCTTCCCGCGCGTCGAGATCCCGGTGCTCAGCGACATCCCGATCATCGGACCGGTGCTGTTCAACCAGACGTTCATCGGGTACCTGATGTTCATCACCGTCGGCGTCGTGGCCTGGGGCCTCTACCGCACCCGGTGGGGTCTGCGGCTGCGTGCCGTCGGTGAGCACCCGCAGGCTGCGGACACCGTGGGCATCAAGGTGAACCCGACCCGGTTCTGGAACGTGCTGCTCGCCGGCGCGATCGCGGGCATGGGCGGCGCGTACTTCACCCTCGTCTCGGTCCCGCAGTTCGGAAAGGACATGACGGCCGGGCTCGGCTTCATCGCCCTTGCCGCGGTGATCTTCGGACGCTGGGACCCGATCCGCGCGACGCTCGCGGCGCTGCTGTTCGGTTTCGCCACCAACCTGCAGAACCTGCTGTCGATCCTGAAGACGCCGATCCCGGGTGAGTTCATGCTGATGCTGCCCTACGTGGTGACGCTGCTCGCGGTCGCCGGGTTCGCCGGGCAGATCAAGGCGCCTGCCGCCGACGGCAAGCCCTACATCAAGTCGTAGCCCTGCAGGGAAGAGAGAACATCGCAATGACGGACATCGACTGGGATGAACTGCGCCAGGTCGCAACCGACGCCATGACCAAGGCGTACGCGCCGTACTCCCGCTATCGCGTGGGTGCGGCCGCCCTGGTCGGCGACGGCCGCATCGTGGCCGGCTGCAACGTCGAGAACGCCTCCTACGGCGTGACGTTGTGCGCCGAGTGCGCTCTGGTCGGCGACCTGCACATGTCCGGCGGCGGCCAGCTCGTCGCGTTCGTGTGCGTCAACAACGAGGGGCAGACCATCATGCCGTGCGGACGCTGTCGCCAGCTGCTGTTCGAGCACGCGATGCCCGGGATGCTGCTGGAGACCGTCTCCGGCATCCGCACGATCGACGAGGTGCTGCCCGACGCATTCGGGCCGCGCGACCTGGAGGAAGCACGATGACCGCTGCACCGGCTCAGGGAGCCATCGAACCGTTCGACGCGATCGATGTGATCCGCGCCAAGCGCGACGGCGGTGCCGTGCCGGAGCCCGCGCTTCGCTGGATGGTCGACGCCTACACGCGCGGCTACGTCTCCGACGCGCAGATGGCGTCGTTCGCGATGGCCATCTTCCAGCGCGGCATGGAGCGCGATGAGATCCGCGTGCTGACCGACGCGATGATCGCCTCGGGGGAGCGGATGAGCTTCGCCTCTCTCGGCAAGCGCACCGTCGACAAGCACTCCACCGGCGGCGTCGGCGACAAGATCACTCTGCCGCTCGCGCCTCTGGTCGCCTCGTTCGGCGTGGCCGTTCCGCAGCTGAGCGGTCGTGGACTCGGCCACACCGGTGGCACGCTCGACAAGCTCGAGTCGATCCCCGGATGGCGCGCCGCTCTCAGTAACGAGGAGATGTTCGCGCAGATGCAGGGCGACGTCGGCGCGGTCATCTGCGCGGCCGGCTCCGGCCTCGCCCCCGCGGACAAGAAGCTGTACGCACTGCGCGACGTCACCGGCACGGTCGAGGCGATCCCGCTGATCGCATCGAGCATCATGTCCAAGAAGATCGCCGAGGGCACGGACGCTCTCGTGCTCGACGTGAAGTTCGGATCCGGCGCATTCATGCAGGACATCGATCGCGCCCGCGAGCTGGCACGCACGATGGTCGCGCTCGGCACCGACTCGGGTGTCGCGACGACGGCGCTGCTGACCGACATGAATGTGCCGCTCGGGCTCGCGATCGGCAACGCCAACGAGGTCAGGGAGTCCGTCGAGATCCTCGCCGGCGGCGGACCGTCGGATGTGCGCGAGCTGACGATCGCCCTGGCACGCGAGATGCTCGCCCTCGCCGGGCAGCCGGATGCCGACGTGGAGGCCGCCCTCGATGACGGACGCGCGATGGACACCTGGAAGGCGATGATCCGCGCCCAGGACGGCGACCCGGATGCCGCTCTTCCGACGGCTCGCGAGACCCACCAGGTGCTCGCACCGGCCGATGGCATCGTCACGCGCATGGACGCCCTCCCGTTCGGCGTCGCCGCGTGGCGTCTGGGTGCGGGGCGCGCCAGGGCACAGGACCCGGTGATCTTCGAGGCGGGCATCGATCTGCACGCGAAGCCGGGTGACCGCGTCGTCGCCGGCCAGCCGCTCTTCACGCTCTCCGCCGCGGACGACGCCCGATTCGGCAGGGCGCTCGACGCTCTCGAGGGCTCCTGGGCGATCGGAGACGAGGCTCCGGTCACCGGTCCCATCGTCCGCGAGCGCATCACGGCGTGACCTTCGACCGCTAGCCTGAACTGAGCACATCCGCGACCGAGAGGATCACCATGTCGATCGATGCGAACGGCGACGTCACGCTTCAGGGCGTCTCCCTGCGGAGCCTGCCCAAGGTCTCGCTGCACGACCACCTCGACGGCGCGCTGCGGCCCGCCACGATCATCGAGCTCGCGGATGCGATCGGCCTGGAGGTTCCGGAATCTGAGCCGGCAGCTCTCGGGTCGTGGTTCGCGAAGCAGAGCGACTCCGGCTCGCTGGTCGAGTACCTCAAGACGTTCGACCTCACGACCGCGGTGATGCAGACGCAGGAGGGCCTCACCCGGGTGGCGCGCGAGTTCGTGCAAGACCTCGCGGCCGACGGCGTGATCTACGGCGAGGTGCGCTGGGCCCCCGAGCAGCACCTGGCTCGCGGCCTCACCCTCGAGCAGACCGTGGAAGCCGTGCAGCAGGGCATCGAGGAAGGCGAGGATGCCGCCGACCGCGCGGGGCGCAGCATCCGTGTCGGCCAGCTGATCACCGCCATGCGGCACACCGACCGTGCCCTCGAGATCGCCGAGCTCGCGGTGGACTTCCGCGGCCGCGGCGCCGTGGGCTTCGACATCGCCGGTCCCGAAGACGGCTTCCCGCCGTCGAACCACCGCAAGGCGTTCGACTTCCTCGCCGAGAACTTCTTCCCCGTCACGGTGCATGCGGGAGAGGCGGCAGGCCCCGCCTCCATCCGCTCGGCTCTGCTGGACGGACGCGCACTGCGGCTCGGACACGGTGTGCGCATCGCGGAGGACCTCGATGTCATCACGCAGGAGGGCGACGAGGTGCAGGTGCAGTTCGGTGACCTCGCGCGCTGGGTCCGCGACCGTGAGATCCCGCTCGAGCTCTCGCCGTCGTCGAACCTGCAGACCGGTGCGATCGCCGCGTGGGGCAACACCATGGTGGATCACCCCTTCGACCTGCTGTACCAGCTCGGATTCGCGGTCACCGTGAACGTCGACAACCGCACCATGAGCGCCACCTCTCTCACCCGTGAGCTCGCGCTGCTGGTGGAGGCGTTCGAGTACGATCTCGACGACCTCGAGACGTTCCAGTTCAACGCAGCAGCCGCAGCATTCCTCCCGGTCGAGGAGCGGGAGGAGCTCGTCGAGATGATCGCCGAGGGCTTCGACGCCTGATGATGGCTTCCGGGGGGAAGCGGCGCTCGCGCGCCGCGATCATCATCAGCGCCGCCGTGGCGGTCGTCGTCGTCGGAGGAGCGGCAGCCGCGTTCGTGTGGTTCACCCGCACGCCGGAGAACACGGTCCCGAAGGCGCAGTCCGGGGCTATCGAGCATCCGCTGACGCCGGCGGAGCAGATCGTGGCGGACGCGAACGACCCGCGAGCGTGTGCGGTCACGTTCACGGGCGAAGGTGCTCCTGCGGAGCCGATGCTGCAGTTCCAGGAAGCTCTGTATCAGGGACTGCCCATCCCGCAGCTCGACGGCCGGGTCTTCGCCGGCTGGTACCCGAGCGCGGCGGATGCGGGAGCTTTCGCGGTCGCAGCCCGCGTGAACGGCGCCGACCCCGTGGTGTGCGTGGATCAGCAGGTCGAGCTCTTCGCCGCCTGGAAGACGCCGGAGGAGAACGCCGCGGAAGACGTGCGGGTGCCCATCCTCATGTACCACCAGTTCACGGCCGACCCCGAGGGCGAGAAGGGCTGGCTGCGCGGCAACTACGCGTACATCGGAGACTTCGACGCGCAGATGAACCACATCGCGACCACGGGCTTCTATCTGCCGACGTGGGATGAGCTCAGCGCCTTCATCGACGGACGGCTCTCGCTGCCGGCGAAGAGCGTGATCATCACCGACGACGACGCCGATCAGACGTGGTTCGACCTCGCGGTACCGGTCGTCGACAAATACAAGGTGCTCTCGACGTCGTTCATGATCACGGCCTATCGGCAGGATCCGGCGCCGTCGATCTACGTGCAGCGCCGCTCGCACACCCACGACATGCACCAGGCCGGCGACAACGGCAAGGGCCGGATGGTCAACTGGAGCGCCGATCAGATCGCGGCCGACCTCACGACCTCGGCCGACATCCTCGGCGTGGGTCAGGTGGTCGCGTACCCCTACGGGCACTACAACGACACGACCAAGCAGGGCGTCGCTCAGGCCGGCTACGAGATGGGTCGCACCATCGAACCCGGATACGTGAAGATCGGCACGGACAAGCTCGCTCTTCCCGTGGTGCGCATCGACTACGGCATGGGGTTGGACGCGCTGGTCTCCCGCATCGGCTGAGGGGGACCGCACGGCAGGATGGTGTCATGCCTCCCGCCTCCGAACCCGCGTCCGTCTTCATCGTCGGCCCCGCGTCGTGGAACCGTATCGTCGTGCTCGATCGGTTGCCGGAACCGGAGCCGCACATGCAGTTCGCCGAGGACACGTGGGAGACGGTCGGCGGGACCAGCGCCGGCAAAGCGCTCAGCCTGACCGCACTGGGCCGCACGACGCGGCTGCATGCCATCACCGGGACGGACGCGGAGGGTCGACGCGTCCGCGAAGCCCTGCGTGCCTCCGGTGTGCGGACGCGGTGGAGCGACGGCATCACCGAACGGCATCTGAACCTGATGACACCGGCGGGGGAGCGCGTGTCGCTGTACCTGTCGACGCCGCAGGAGACGCGAGGAGAGCATGACGAAGAGGTGCGCGACGAGATGACGGCGGCCGATGCCATCGTGCTCGATCTCGCGGCGGAGCCCCTGCGGCTGCTGCCGGTCGCTCGAGCGACCGGCACCCCGATCTGGGTGGACGTGCACGACTACGACGGTACTGCGCCCTTCCACCGGCCGTTCCTCGACGCCGCTCACGCCGTGTTCTGCAATGCGGACCGCCTCGATGACCCGGTCGCGTTCCTGCGCTCACGCATCGCGGCGGGGGCCGGCCTCGCCGTGTGCACCCTGGGCGCCGACGGGGCGGTGGCGATCGACGGGAACGGAGAATTGCACCGGGTTCCAGCTGTGCCCGTGGCGGTCGTCGATACGAACGGCGCCGGTGATGCCTTCCTGGCCGGCGTGCTCGATGCGCGTCTCGACGGGGCGGACGTCACCGCCGCACTCGGAGCAGGGGCCCGAGCCGCGGCATCGGTTCTGCGCACACGGCACCTGCATCCGCTGCTCGACCCGATCCTCGGGACGGCGGGGGAGTGACCCTCACGGGGCGAGTGGCGCGAGGAAGCTCTCGGTGAGACGGGTGACCTCTGCGTGCATCTGCTCGCGAGAGATCGAGGGAGTGCCGTCCCCGTCCTGCGGGCCGTAGTCGCCGAAGGAGGCGTGCGAAGCGCCGTCGATCTCGACCATGTCGGCGTCGGCGGGCAGCTGGTCCCGTGCGTCGGCGATCTTCTCCGGGGTGGACAACCCGTCCTCGCTTCCGGACAGGCTGAGGACGGGGAGCCCGCTCTCGGACAGGTCGTTCGCGCAGTAGGAGGCGAACAGCACGAGCGCATCGGCGTCGGCGGCGAGCTGGCAGGCGCGTACGCCACCCAGGGAATGACCGCCGACGCTCCAGACATCGACGTCGGGGGCCGCAGCTGTGAAGGCATCGAGGCCGCGCGGATCGAAGAACGCCAGGTTCAGCCAGGGGCGGGTGATCACGACGGTGACCCCGTCCTCTGCGAGCACCTGCAGTATCGCGGCGTATGCCCAGGGGTCGACCTTGGCTCCGGGGATGAACACCAGTCCGCGCTCCGACGCGCCGTCGGCCGGGGTGAGGACGATGCCCTCGTCCGCGTCGGTCACGGTGATCGCCGGGTTCTCTCGCACGGCCGCGAGCGGTTCCGGCTCAGCGGCCATGACGCCGATCTGCGACCACGCGAGCACGCCGCCGACGGCGAGCACCAGCACGATCGCGACACTCCACAGAACACGCTTCAGGATCCGGCGTCCACGCTTCTTCTGCATGGCTCCACGCTACTGCGCCCGGCGTCTCTCCCGGGCGATCGTGGGGTGCGTGCGGAGGTACTCCTCGAAGGCCTGCCTGCTCGTGCGCAGCGGGGTGTAGCCGAACACTCTCTTGAGGTCTCCGTTGGCCAGGACCGGCCGGTACCGCAAGAAGGGGACCTTCTCCGGTCCGTGCTCCGTGAGACGCAGCATCCGCCCGATGCGCAGGGCCCCCGACAACGCCCACGCCGGGAGGACGAGTTGCGGCTTCCCCAGGCGTTCGGCGATCTCGGGAACGGTCAGGCATCCGTCTCCGGCGACGTTGAAGATGCCCGGTGGGCCGTCGGTCGCCGCGCGCACCATCGCCGCAGCCACGTCATCCACCCAGATGAAGACGAAGGGCGATGCGGCTCCGGCTATCCGGAGTATCCGTCGTCCATCCCAGAGCGCCGTTATCTGGTTCCGCACCGTCGGCCCGAGAATCGTGCCGATGCGGAACACCACCTGCTGGAGCCCGGGGTGGGCAGCCCGGTGCTCCGCGAGCATCTCCTCGACCAGGCGCTTGTGCCGCGCGTATGGGAAGGCGTCGTTGCCGCGCAGAGGCTGTTCCTCGTCGATCCATCGGGGGTTGTCCGCATGGTAGCCGTAGGCGGCCCCGGAGCTGGAGACCACGATCCGCCGGACACCTGCCTCCACGCACGCGGCGAGCACGTTCGCGGACCCGGTGACATCGACGCGATACTCCTGCTCGACGTCGCGACCGGGATTGACGATGGCTGCCAGATGCACGACCGTGTCGATCGCGTGCCGTCGCAGGAGCGGGGCGAGGCCGGCAGAGTCCGTCACATCCAGCGTCTCGTCGATGATGCCGTCGCGAGGCGCCCCGTGTCGAAGATCGCCGCAGACGACCAGCTCGACGTCGTCGCGGGCCGCGAGGGCCGCGGCGACATGCGAACCGAGGAACCCGCTTCCTCCCGTGATGAGCACGCGCGGCATCAGGCGGCCTCCGCCTTCGTGCGGCCGCTCGCGTCGCCGGACGAGGAGCCTGTTCGTCTTCTGGTGTGCCGCGCCCAGAGCCCGGCGAGCACGAGGCCGGCGATGATGTCCCAGATGCCCCACCAGCCGGCGACGACGGCCATGCCTCCGAGCCCGTCGAAGAACAGGAACACCAGCCCGAGGCCCAGGCCGGCGTTGCGGATGCCGACCTCGAACGTCATGGCCTTGCGCTCGCGGGTGCCGAGCCCGCCGATCACCGCTGTGCCGTAGCCGAGGGCCAGGGCGACAGCGTCGTGGACCGCGACCACGATCAGGATGATGCCGAGGACCTGCACGAACACCGCCCAGTTGCCCACGAGCGCGGCGATGATGAACCCGAGCAGCGCGATGAGGCTGAACCACTTCACGAACGGTTGCACACGGGCGCTGAACCGCGGAGCGCCGGCACGCAGCAGCAGGCCCAGCGCGAACGGGAGCCCCACGATGAGCAGGACCTCGAGCAGCATGCGCCAGGGATCGACGGCGACGTCACGCAGCAGCGTGCGTGCCGTCGGGTGCAGCGATCCCCAGAAGGTGATGCTGAGCGGCATCGCGAAGATGTAGATCAGATTCCCGACCGCCGTGAGCGAGACCGAGAGGGCGACATTGCCGCCGGCGCGGTGGGTGAGCACCTGCGAGATGTTCCCGGGTGGGCAGCACGCGACCAGGAGCATGCCCAGCGCCATCGACGGCGGAACGGGAAGCACGAGGGTGAGTGCGAAGGTGGCGATCGGCAGCAGGAGCAGCTGTGCGAGGATCGCGATCACGAACGGTTTCGGATGCTTCGCCACGACGCGGAAGTCGCTCGGCGAGGTGTCGAGGGCGATGCCGAACATGATCAGGCCGAGCACGACGTTGAGGATCGTGAGTGTGCCTGGCGTGAAGGACAGGACCACGTCGTTGACGTTCACGCCGACACCTCCAGCGCCATCTTCTCGCGTCGCACAGCGCCCCGGTAAGCGTCCTTGTTGACGTAGTACGCCATCCGGTCCAGGCCCAGGTAGCGGTAGCCGCCGGTCACATCGGGCCAGGGTGCTCCGGTCACCCGCTCGCGGAAACGGGCGGCGCGCGCGGGGTCCTCCTCGACGGCGGAGAGGTAGGCCGCGAGCAGCTCGGCCTGTTCGTAGCGGCCCTGCCAGCCGATGCCGGAGGCCTCGATCATGCCCATCACGTAGAGGCCGTTGAACGATGCGGGGAAGACATTGAGGAACAGCCGGGGCGAGGCGCCGCGCCAGTGCAGGTGCTCCCTGTCCACGAACGGGTAGTCGAGGGTGTACCCGGTGGCGAGCAGCACCAGGTCGTAGTCGTCGGCGCTGCCGTCGCGGAAGTGCACCGTCGTCCCCTCGAATCGGGCGATGTCCGGCCGGATGCGCAGGTCGCCCTGCCCGAGGTGATTCAGGATCAGTGTGTTCACGATCGGGTGCGACTCGTAGATGCGGTAGTCGGGCCGGGGGAACCCGAACCGCACGGGGTCACCCGTGAAGGCCCGTAGCACGCGGCTGTCGACCGCCTGCTTGATGCGCGCCGGCAGTGGGCGTCCCTGGTTGAGGGTGTCGCTGGGCCTGCCGAACAGGTAGCGGGGTACGAAGTAGTACCCGCGCCGCACACTCATGTCGACCGAGACCGCATGGTGCACGGCATCCACCGCGATGTCGCAGCCGGAGTTGCCTGCGCCGATCAGCAGCACGCGCTTGTCCTTCAGCTGCTCGGGCGACTTGTAGGCACTCGTGTGCAGCAGCTCGCCGCTGAACTCCCCGGCGAACGTCGGCACGTTCGGCTCGGCGAGCGTCCCGTTCGCGAGGACGACTCCGGGATACCAGCGGGTCTCGTTCCCCGTGGGGCCCGCACTGGTCAGGTCCCAGCCGCCGTCGCGCGGCTCGAGGCGGGTGACCCTGGTGTCGAACCGGAACAGCTCGGTGAGTCCGAAGTGCTCCGCGTAGTCGTCGAAGTACTCCTTGAGCACCCGGTGACCGGGGTAGTCGACGCGAGAGCGCATCGGGAACTCGGCGAACTCGGTGGTCGTGCGCGAGGAGATGAGGTGTGCGGATTCGTACATCGTGCTGCGGGGGTTGGTGATGTCCCACAGCCCGCCGACGCCGTGCGACGCCTCGTAACCGTCGACGGTGACCCCGCGCGTGTGCAACGCACGTGCTGCGGCGAGGCCCGACGGCCCTGCGCCGATCACGGCATATCTGTTCATCTGGCTCCCCGCACATCGTCGTGCTCGAAAAACGCCCCCGCCCACCGATCGTATCGGCAGCGCGGGGGCGTGGATGAGCTGTGGGTCAGGCGACCTCGAGGCCGTGCTGCCGGGCGGCGACGGCGTCGCGGACCGAGCGGAACAGCGGATGCTCGGGGTCGAGGCCCGTCGTCCTCGTGGTGAGAGCGTCAGGGTCCTCGGTCCGCAGCAACTGCTGCAGCTCGACCGACTGCTCGTCCGCCGGGTCGTCGAACTCGAGCGCCGCCGAGACGGCCGCCACCAGAGCCTCAGTGGGCAGGCCGCGCTCCGCGGCCATGGCGGCAGGACCCACGAAGCGCTCGTGCCGCGAGATCTTGCGCAACGGTTGGCGACCGACGCGCTGGACGGTGTCGATGAGTGCTGGGTTGCGGAACCGGTCGAGGATCGTCGCACGGTAGCCGGCGAGATCGTCCGGGTCCAAGCCGTGCTCGGCGACCAGAACCGCCGACGTCTCCTCGAGAGCCGCCGAGACGCTCGCCGCGATGGCGGGGTCCGCCAGAGCATCCGAGATGCGTTCGATGCCGGCGCGGGCTCCGAAGTACGCGGTAGCCGCATGGCCCGTGTTCACCGTGAACAGCTTGCGCTCGATGTACGGGGCCAGATCGTCGACGAAGTGCGCACCGGGGATGTTCGGCAGGTTCCCCCCGAACGGCCCTGACTCGATCGCCCATTCGAAGTAGGGCTCGACCGTGACGTCGACGCCCGACCCCTCCGGCTGCGCCGGGACGATGCGGTCCACCGCCGTGTTCGCGAAGACCGCTCGGGCGAGCAGAGTCTCGGCATCCGGTCCTGCGGCCGTCACGATCTCACGGCGGAGCAGATCGGTGGCGCCGATCGCGTTCTCGCACGCCATCACCTGCAGAGGTGCGGCATCGGGGGAGCGGAGGGCGAGTCCCGCGACGATCGACGGAGCCACGAACCTCAGCACGGTCGGTCCGACCGCTGTGGTGACGACGTCGGCCGATGCGACCTCCTCGGCCACGACCGCGGGATCCGTCCGGCTGTTCACCGCCCGGAATCCGGTGACGACGTGATCGGTCCCTCCGGGGCCGGCCTCGTGCACGGTGTACGAGTCGACCGCGTTGATCGCATCGACCAGCGCATCGGCGACGTCAGAGAACACGACCTCGTACCCGCCCTCGCGCAGCAGCAGACCGACGAATCCGCGCCCGATGTTGCCCGCCCCGAAGTGGACCGCCTTCATCCTTCGTTCACCTCCGAGAGGAGGGCGTAGAGCTCCTCCGAGGTCTTCGCCGCGGAGAGCCGTGCCACATCGTCCTCCTCCGAGAACAGGATCGCGATCCGGGAGAGGATCTCCAGATGCTCGTCGCCCACTCCGGCGATGCCGATCACGAAGGTGGCCGGGTCGCCGGACCAGTCCACACCGCCGTCATAGCGGACGACGGAGAGCGCGGAGGCGAGGATCGTATCCTTCGCATCGTTGGTGCCGTGCGGGATCGCCAGCCCGTTGCCCATGAAGGTCGAGACGGTCTCCTCGCGCTGTCGCATCGCGTCGACGTAGGCCGGGGTGACGGCTCCGGCGGCGACGAGGATGTCGGTCGCCTCCTGGAGAGCTTCGTCCCGCGATGCGCCTCCGGGGTGGATGCGGACCTGTTCGGGGGTGAGAACGCTCATTCGCTTTCCTTTCGCTGCTGTCGCACCATCTCGACGACCTCTTCGTACTTGGGCGAGTTCATGAAGTTGTCGACCGACACGTGGACCGAGTTCGGCGACTTCGCGGTGGCGCGCTCGGTGAGCTGCTGCTGCGTGATCACCACGTCGGCCGTTCCGTCGAGGTTCGCGATCGCCTGGTTGGTGACCGTGATGTCCTCGATGCCGGCCTTCTTGAGCTTGTTGCGCAGCACGCTGGCACCCATCGCGGACGATCCCATGCCGGCGTCGCAGGCGAACACGATGCGCTCGATCGGCGCGGTCGCGACCGCCGTCGGGCTCGGGACGGCAGCGGACTCGGCGGCCGTGCCCGACGTCGAGGAGCGCAGCGCATCCATCGCTGCCGACGACTTGCCCTTGTTCGCCTCGGTCTGTGCGATCGCGGCGCCGAAGGTGTCGCTCTCGGCCTCGAGGTCGCGCTTGCGGGACGCGCGCAGGATCACGCCGGTGATGAGGAAGGTGACGGTGGCGGCGATGATGACCGACAGGTACACGACCACCAGATTGCCGACGCCGGCCCCGAGGGCTGCGAAGGTGACCGCGATGATGCTGCCCGGTGCTGCCGGGAAGGCCAGACCGCCGCCGAGGACCATGTTCGTGGTGACTCCGGCCGCACCGCCCGCGATGAGGGCGAGGATCGTGGTCGGCTTGCTCAGGGCGTACGGGAAGTAGATCTCGTGGATGCCACCGAAGAACTGGATGATGGCCGCGCCCGGTGCGGATCCCTTGGCAGCGCCGACGCCGAAGAACGTGAAGGCGAGCAGCAGGCCGAGGCCGGGGCCGGGGTTCGCCTCGATGAGGAACAGGATCGACTTGCCGGTCTCTGCCGCCTGCTCGATGCCGAGCGGGGTGAACACGCCGTGGTTGATGGCGTTGTTGAGGAACAGCACCTTGGCCGGCTCGACGATGATCGACACGAGCGGCAGCAGCTGCAGCGCGACGAGCCAGTCGACGGCCGCGCCGAGAGCCGCGCTGATACCGAGCATGACGGGACCGAAGGCGAAGAAGCCCACGATCGCGAGGATCATGCCGAGGATGCCGGCGGAGAAGTTGTTCACGAGCATCTCGAAGCCGGGACGGATCTTGCCGTCCCAGATGCTGTCGACCTTCTTCATGATCCACGCGGCGATCGGGCCCATGATCATGGCGCCCAGGAACATCGGGATGTTGGTTCCGACGATCACGCCGACGGTGGCGATCGTGGCCACGACACCGCCGCGCTCGCCGTAGACCATACGGCCGGCCGTGTTGGCGATGAGCAGCGGGAGCAGGTAGGTGACCATCGGGCCGACGAGGCCGACGTAGGCGAGGATGTTGCCGTCGGCTGCCTCGGCGGTTGCGGTCATGGCGCCCTGCCAGCCGATGACGGCGGAATCGCCGCCACCGCCGACGATCTCGGCCACACCGGCCCAGTGCCAGCCGAAGGGGCTCTCCGCGCCGAAGAAGCCCTTCGGGATGAAGAGCATCGTGATGAAGCCCCAGGCGATGAAGGCTGCGATGTTGGGCATGATCATGCCCGAGAGGAATGTGCCGAAGCGCTGCACTCCTACGCGGAGGCCGCCGGGTCTGGTGGCGGCAGGTGACGTCGTCGTCATGATGTCGTCTCTTTCTTGTGGAGGGGGAGTTCCGCGGCGAGAGCTGCCACGGCGGTTCGGGCGGAGGAGGCATCATCGGCAGCCAGGGCGGCCGCAGCGAGGCTCCGCGCCTCGGACGGGGTGCGCTCGGACAGCGCGTGTCGCACATCGGCCAGCGCCGACGGGGCCATCGAGAGGCTGGTCGCGCCGAGCCCGACCAGCACGACGGCCAGCAGCGGGTCGGCTGCGGCTTCGCCGCAGATGCCCACGGGCTTGCCGAGACGCGCGCCCGCATCGCCGACCTCGCGCACGAGGCGCAGGACGGCAGGATGCCAGGGGTCCTGGAAGCCGGCGACCGAGCCGAGCATCCGGTCGGCAGCCATCGTGTACTGCGTGAGGTCGTTGGTGCCGATCGAGGCGAAGTCGGCGTGAGCGAGAACGCGGTCGGCGAGCAGCGCGCTCGCCGGGATCTCGACCATGACGCCGGCCGTCTTCAGCCCGTACTCGCGGGCGAGGGTCGTGAAGTACACCGTCTCCTCGACGGTGGCCACCATCGGCGCCATCACCCACAGGTCGGCCTCGGTGGACGCATCGGCCTCGGCGAGAGCGGTGAGCTGCTCGCGCAGGATGTCCTCGCTCGCGCGCAGCGCCCGCAGGCCGCGAAGACCGAGGGCCGGGTTCTCCTCGTGCGCGTCGTTGAGGAACGCCAGCGGCTTGTCGGCGCCGGCATCCAGCATCCGGACCACGACCTTCTTGCCGGGGAACGCCGCCAGCAGCTCGCGGTACGACTCGCGCTGCTGGGCGATCGTCGGCGCCTGCGCCGAGGAGAGGAACAGGAACTCGGTGCGGAACAGCCCGACGCCCTCGGCCCCCCGAACGACCGCATCGGCCGCGTCTGCGGGCTTCCCCAGATTCGCGAGCAGCGCGACAGGCGTGCCGTCGGCGAGGGCGCCGGGAGTCGGTGGGGCGGAATCGGCCGACCGGCGAGCAGCCGCGCGCTCCGTGGCGCGCGCCTTCTCGTCCTCCGTCGGCTCGCACGTGACGACGCCGCTGGCCGCGTCCACGATCACGGTCTCGCCGGTGGTGAGCATCTCGCCGTCGGCGACGCCGACGATCGCGACGATGCCCTTCTCCCTCGCGAGGATCGCGGTGTGAGAGGTGGGTCCGCCGTCGGTCGTGATGAGCGCCAGCACCTGGTCCAGGTCGAGGAGCGCGGTGTCGGCGGGGGCGAGGTCGCGCGCCACCAGGACGAACGGGTGTCCCGGGTTCGGCACGCCGGGGGCCTCGACGCCACGAAGGCGGGCGAGCACACGCTGTGCGATGTCGTCGAGATCGGCCGCGCGCTCGCCGAGGTAGCCGCCGACGGCCTCGAGCGTGGCGCGGAAGCCGGCGAACGCATCGTGCACGGCCCACTCCGCCGTCGCTCCGGCGTCGATCCGGGTGTCGACCTCGTCCTGGAGCGTCGGATCCTCGGCGATCATCGCCTGTGCCTCGAGGACCTCCTGCGCGGATCCTCCCGCGGCCTCCCCGCGCTCGTTGAGCTCGCTCGCGACGATCGAGACGGCGTCGCGCACCCTGGCGCGTTCGGCATCCGCACCCGCGGTGCTGGGAGTGTTCTCCGGGGCGGGCATCGCCTCGGCCATGCGGACGATCGGTCCCTGGGCGACCCCGAGGCCGATCCCCACCCCGCGCAGCTCGCTCATCCGGCGGCGTCCTGGTCGTGGTCGGTGGTGAGGAGCTCGGTGAGCGTGTCCAGCACGTTCTCGGCACCGGCGCCGTCGGCCGTGAGGGTGACGTAGTCACCGTGCTCGATCGCCAGCGCGATGACCCCGAGGATGCTGGCGGCGTTGACGGCCTTGCCCGAATCCTTGGCGATCGTCACGGCGATGCCGGAGTCCTTGGCCGCCTGCGCGAAGAGCTTCGCGGGGCGCGCGTGCAGTCCGTGGGAGGAGCCGATCCGGACGGTGCGAGTGGCGGTCATGATGTTCCTTTCGGGGTTTCGCCGTCAGCGGCGAGGATCGATCGGGCGAAGACGAGGGTGCGTGAGCCGTCGAGGTCGGCGAAGACGTCGTCCGGCAGCACGGCGACCGGCGCGCTCGCCTGGTCGCGGATCGCGGCGAGGCGTTCGGCCAGGTGCGGGCCGACGAGGACGAGGTCGTGAGCGGAGCCGGCGACGGAGGTCTCCATGCCCGCTGCCGTCTCCCAATCGAGACCGGCAGCGGCTGCCGCGCGGCGCAGCCGCTGTGCGACGAACGTGCTCGATGCGCCCGCACCGCACACCACGAGAATCCTCATCGATGCCCACCCTTCCTGAGAACAGTCTGGGAACCGCCGAGGGGTCGGCGCCAACACGTTCCTTTCCGCCCCTGCGGAACAGGCTCTTCCGCCCGCGGACGCAGGGCACCTGACATCATGGAGAACACGTCGAGACAGTGCGGTCAGCACGCGGGAAGGGGAGGACCATGTCGCGCCAGCGCCAGGACCAGCTCCTCGCGGCGCTGCTGCGTCAGGAGGGCTGGGCGACGGCCGCGAGCCTCGCCGACCTCATGGGGGTGACGCCGCGCAGCATCCGCTCCTATGTCGCGGCGCTGAACGCCCGCGCTCCCGGGGCTGCGGTGATCGAGTCGGGCCCTGCCGGCTATCGCGCCGGATCCGGTGCCCGTGGCGCGCTGCGGATGCGTCAGAGCGGAGAGTCCGCACCGCGCGACCGCCTGCACACGCTGGTGCGCCTCCTGCTCGACGAGCACGGAGGGATCGACGTGTTCGACACCGCCGAGGATCTGCACGTCAGCGAGGCGACGCTCGAGGCCGACCTGGTGCGCGTACGCGGTCTGCTCGACGGGACGGACCTGGTGCTCGAGCGAGAGCGCGAGACCGTGCGGCTGCGAGGCAACGAGACGGCGCAGCGTCGTCTTCTGAGCAGACTCGCCCATGACGAGATGGATGACGCCTCCTTCCATCCCGAGACATTCCGCCGCGCGCTCTCCGGTTCCGCAGTCGCTGCGAGCGCGGTCGGACCCTTCAAGTCGTCACTGGTGCGCGAGCTCGGTGAGCTCGGCTACTACGTGAACGAGCTCGCCATCTCCGACGTGCTGCTGCACATCGCCATCGCCGCGGAGCGGGTCGCGGCGGGGCACACCCTGGAGTCGAGCCCGGCGGGTACTCGCGAGGAGATCCCGCGCGTCGGAACCGTCATCGCCCGCCTTGCTTTCGAGCACTTCTCCGTGGCCCTCGGCGAGGGCGACAGCGGCCATCTCGCCTCCCTGGTCCTCACCCGCATCGTCGCGCCGGGAGAGGATGCGACGCGCGAGGTCGCGCGCAGCGGTGTGGATCCGGCCGTCGAGGCGGCCGTGCGCGCGGAGATCGCACGAGCCGCGGAAGACTTCCAGGTCGACCTCGTGGATGAGACGTTCGTCCTCCGCCTCGCGGTCCACGTGCAGAACCTGCTGCGGCGAGCCGAGGAGAGCGCCCTCACCCGCAACCCGCTCACCCGGTCGCTCAAGACCACCTACCCGATGATCTTCGAGGTGGCCGTCTCGATCGCGAGCGGCCTGCACGACCGCGTCGGCACGCCCATCCACGACGATGAGATCGCGTACATCGCGATGCACGTGGGCGGGCGCCTCGAACGCAGTCGGAAGGCGGAGTCGATCCTCACCGCCACGATCGTCTGCCCGGGGTATCACGAGCTGCACGAGCTGCTCCGCTCCAGCGTCGACCGCTCGCTGGGCTCGGCGATCGAGGTCACGACCGTCGTGACGAACGTCGACCCCGACTGGTCGTCGTTCGACACCGACCTCGTGCTCAGCACGATCGAACCTGGGTCCTCCGGCGACCGTTTCGTGCGCATCCAGCCGTTCCTGACCGACGCCGACGTCGACCGCATCCAGCAGGCGGCGGCTCGGGTGCGTCGGGGACGACGTCTCACGCGCCTTCGGGGTGAGCTCGCCCGCTACTTCCTGGCCGACGCCTACGTGTTCCCGCTGCCGGACGAGGGGGAGGAGGCGATCATCCGACGCCTCGGCGGGCTCCTCGTCCAGGCGGGGCTGATCGGCGAGGACTACGTCGAGAACACCATCGTGCGCGAACGGATGTCCTCGACCGCCTTCACGGATGCGCTCGCGGTCCCGCACGCGCTCCAGATGACCGCGAGCCGCACCGCCATCGCCATCGGCGTCGCCGACGGCTCTGCGGCGTGGGGCGGAGGACGCGTGCAGGTCGTCGCGCTCGCGGCCTTCAGCGAGAGCGATCGTGCGGCGTTCCAGACCGTGTTCGAGCAGCTGGTCGAAGTGTTCAGCGAGCGCGAGAGCGTGCAGCGGATCGTCCGGAAGGGGACGACCTTCGAGGCGTTCCTCGACGAGCTCGTCTCCGTGATCGACGGCTGACCGCGGTCACCCGTCATCCGCGGGGAGCGAGCACCTCCGCGAGCTGATCGAGAACGGCCTCAGCCGTCGCTGAGGGCGCCGTCTCGAGCACGACCGAATCCCCCGAGGCGATCCCGAGGTCCATGACCGCCAGCACACTGGTCAGGTCGACGATCGTGCCGTCGCCCGTGCGGAGGGTCACCGGAGCGGTGTGGGACTGCGCGAGTCGTACCAGCTCGGCCACCGGTCGGGCGTGCGCACCGTTGTGCGCGCTGACGACGAGGTGTCGGACGGGCATGCTCAGGAACGCTCGTCGAGCAGGGCGCGGACTCCGGCTTCGAGCTCTGCGACCGCCTCGCGCGCACTCTCCGCCGACTCCGCGCGGGCGTCGATGTAGACCTTGAGCTTCGGTTCGGTGCCGCTGGGGCGCACGATCACCCGTGATCCGTCGACGAGACGGTACCGCAGCACGTCGCCGGATGGCTGGCCCGGCGCTGCCTGCAGAAGATCCTCGGCGGAGGCGATCGAACGTCCGGCGATGTGCGTCGGAGGAAGCGTGCGCAGCGCGAGCATCACGTTGCCGATGACCGCGAGGTCCTCGACGCGCACCGACACCTGGCCGCTCGCGAAATGCCCGTAGGTCTCTCCGAGCTCATCGAGCAGATCGACGAGCGTGGCTCCCCGGTCGCGTGCCTCCGCGGCGAGGCCGAGGATGGCGACCGCGGCCGACACACCGTCCTTGTCGCGCACGGTCTCCGGGTTCACGAGGTAGCCCAGTGCCTCCTCGAAGCCGAAGACGATGCCGGGGGCGCGCGAGATCCACTTGAACCCGGTGAGGGTCTCGTGGAAGTCGAGTCCGTGGTGCGCCGCGACGGCACCGAGACCGGGGGAGGAGACGAGGGAGCACGCGAGCGATGCACCAGGGGTTCCTGCCGCGGCGCGGGCAGCCCGTGCGCCGAGCAGGAGACCGACCTCGTTGCCGGTGAGACGTCGCCATCCGTCCGCTGTCGAGGCATCGGGCACGGCAACGGCCAGGCGGTCCGCATCGGGGTCGTTCGCCAGGATGAAGTCGGCCTTGACCCGGCGGGCCCTCGCGAAGGCGAGATCCATCGCTCCCGGTTCCTCGGGGTTCGGGAACGAGACGGTGCGGAACGTGGCATCGGGGGTGAGCTGTTCGTCGACGACGAAGGGCTGAGGGTAGCCGGCATCCTTCACGATGCGCGACAGCGTCTCCCAGCCGACCCCGTGCATCGCGGTGTACACCCACCGCATCCCCGTGGTGCCCGCCGGGGCCGGGGCCACGGCGACGGTCGCGGCGATGTAGGCCTCGACGACCTCTTCACCGGCTGTCTCGTAGTCCGTGGAGCGCGGGAGCGTCGCGACGGATCCCGCGTCGGCCGTGCGCTGGATGTGCGCGGCGATCTCGGCGTCTGCGGGGGCGACGATCTGCGACCCGTGGTCGGCGCCGCCGAGGTACACCTTGTAGCCGTTGTCGTTCGGCGGGTTGTGGCTCGCGGTCACCATCACGCCGGCATCGGCTCCGAAGTGGCGCACGGCGAAAGCGAGCACGGGCGTCGGGAGGAGCCGGGGGAGCAGGATCGCGCGCAGACCTGCCCCGGCGAACAGCTCGGCGGAGTCCGTCGCGAACACGCGGGAGTTGCGGCGTCCGTCGTAGCCGACGACGACTGTCGGCATGCGTCCGTCGGACTTCTCGCGCAGGTAGGCGGCGAAGCCCGCGGCGGCCTGCGCGACGAGCACCCTGTTCATCCGGTTGCTGCCGGCACCGAGCTCGCCGCGGAGACCGGCGGTCCCGAACGCGAGCCGCGTGCGGAAACGGTCCTCCAGGTCGGCGATCGCCCCTTCGTCGCCGGCGGCGGCACGGGTGATCACACCGGCCAGCTCGTCGCGCGTCTCGTGATCCGGGTCCTGTCGCAGCCAGGCCCTGGCCTGCGCGAGCAGCTCCTCGTTCACAGGGCCTCGACCACCCTCGCCAGGAGCGCGGAGATCACGGGTTCGGCCTCACGTCCGGCTTCGATCACCTCGCCATGGCTGAGCGGGGTCTGCTGGATGCCCGCGGCGAGGTTGGTGATGAGGGAGAAGCCGAGGATCTCCATGCCGGCCTCGCGGGCGGCGATCGCCTCGAGCGCGGTCGACATGCCGACGATGTGACCGCCGATGTGCTTGGCCATCTGCACCTCCGCCGGGGTCTCGTAGTGCGGGCCGCGGAACTGCGTGTAGACGCCCTCGTCGAGCGTCGGGTCGACGGTGCGGGCGACGTCGCGCAGGCGCTTCGAATAGAGGTCCGTGAGGTCGACGAACGTGGCGCCCTCGAGCGGGGAGTCCGCGGTGAGGTTGATGTGGTCGCTGATGAGCACGGGCTGACCGGGCGTCCACGTCTCGCGGATGCCGCCGGCGCCGTTGGTCAGCACCATGATCTTGGCGCCGGTGGCGGCGGCGGTGCGCACGCTGTGCACCACGCGACGCACACCGTGAGCCTCGTAGTAGTGGGTGCGTGCACCGATGACGAGCACGTTCTTGCCGTCGGGGGTGCGGATGCTGCGCAGGGTGCCGACGTGGCCTTCGAGCGCGGGCTTGGAGAAGCCCGTGACCTCGGTCGCGGGGATCGTCGCGACGGTCTCGCCGATGATGTCGGCGGCCTTGCCCCAGCCGCTGCCGAGGGTGAGGGCGATGTCGTGCTTCTCGACACCGGTCAGACGTGCGATGTCGGCTGCGGCCTGCGCGGCGACCTCGAACGGGTTCGCGGTCGGGTCGTCGAGGGGGTTGCTGTGCGTTTCGGGCATGGATCCACTCTAGGAAGGTGCAGGCTCGGGTGCCAGGATTGCGCGAGAATGGATTCCATGTCTTCCACCACTTTCGAGCGCACTCAGCGCGTCGCCGTCCTCGGCGGCGGTCCCGGCGGCTACGAGGCGGCCCTCGCGGCTGCCCAGTTGGGGGCCGAGGTCACCCTGGTCGAGCGCGTGGGAGTCGGCGGATCCGCCGTCCTCACGGACGTCGTGCCCTCGAAGAGCCTGATCGCCACCGCCGATGCCGCCGTCGCCATCTCCGAGGCGAGCGACCTCGGTGTGAACTTCTACGCGAAGGGCGATCACTCCAGGCCGCTCAAGCCGGAGATCGCGATCAACCTCGCCGCGGTGAACAAGCGCCTGCTCGCACTGGCGGGTCAGCAGTCCGAGGACATGCGCGCCACGCTCCTCGAAGCCGGGGTGCGCATCCTGTCCGGACACGGCCGCCTCGAGGGGCCCACCGCGATCATCGTGTCGACGGGCCAGGGCGGCACCGACTTCGACCGGGTCGAGGCCGACACGATCGTCGTGGCCGTCGGCGCCTCGCCGCGCGAGCTCGACTCGGCCAAGCCCGACGGCAAGCGCATCCTGACCTGGACCCAGCTGTACGACATGAAGGCCCTTCCCGAGCACCTCATCGTGGTCGGATCCGGTGTCACAGGTGCGGAGTTCGCCTCCGCCTACATGAACCTGGGGGCGAAGGTCACGCTCGTCTCGAGCCGCGAGCAGGTGCTCCCCGGCGAGGACAAGGATGCCGCAGCCGTTCTCGAGAAGGTGTTCAAGCGCGGGGGGATGCAGGTGCTCTCCAAGTCCCGCGCCGACCGGGTCGAGGTCACCGACGAGGGCGTCACGGTCACGCTGTCCGACGGGCGCACCGTCGACGGCAGCCACTGCCTCATGGCGGTCGGGTCGATCCCGAACACCGCGGGCATCGGTCTGGAGGAGGCCGGCGTCGAGCTCGACGAGTCGGGGCACGTCCGTGTGAACCGGGTCGCGCGCACCTCGGTCCCCAACGTCTACGCCGTCGGCGACTGCACGAACTTCTTCCCGCTGGCCTCCGTCGCCTCGATGCAGGGCCGCACGGCCGTGTTCCACGCCCTGGGCGACATCGTCATCCCGCTCGAGCAGATCAAGATCACCTCGAACATCTTCACCGCGCCCGAGATCGCCACGGTCGGCTACGGCGAGAAGGACGTCGAGGACGGCGTGGCCGACGGCCTGGTCTACAAGCTCCCGCTCGCGGCGAACCCGCGCGCGAAGATGATGGGCATCAAGGACGGCTTCGTCAAGCTCATCGCGCGCAAGGGATCGGGCACGGTGATCGGCGGCGTGATCGTCGCTCCCAAGGCCTCGGAGCTGATCTACCCGATCGCGGTCGCCGTCGAGCGCCGTCTCACGGTCGACCAGGTCTCCCGGGTCTTCGCGGCGTACCCCTCGTTGTCCAGCAGCATCACCGATGCGAGCAGGGCGATGCACCTCGTGAACATCTCCTGATCCGCGGAGACATGCGAAAGGCGCCCCACCTCGGTGGGGCGCCTTTCGCGTCGATGCGGTGCGTCAGCTGATCGTGAGCAGCTGGTGTCCTGCGGAGACCGTGGCGCCGGCGTCCGCGTTGATGTTGCCGACCACGCCGTCCTTGTGCGCCTGCAGCGGCTGCTCCATCTTCATGGCCTCGAGCACGACGACCAGGTCGCCCTTGACGACCTGCTGTCCGTCGGCGACGGCGATCTTGACGACGGTGGCCTGCATGGGCGACTTGACCGCGTCACCGGATGCTCCGGCGTTGGCGGTGGTGGCGTGGCTGCGACGCGACGGCGGGACGGCGGCAGGGCGCCCGGCAGTGCCGGCCGCGACCGCGACGCGATCGGGCAGGCTCACCTCGAGACGCTTGCCGGAGACCTCGACGACGACCGTGTGACGCGATTCCGCAGGCGTCGGCGCCTCGAGCTCGCCGTCCCACGCGGGGATGTCGTTGACGAACTCCGTCTCGATCCAGCGCGTGAAGACGCCGAACTCGCCGTTCTCCGCGGTGAACGCGGGATCGCGCACGACCTTGCGGTGGAACGGGATGACGGTGGGGAGCCCCGCGACCTCGAACTCGTCGAGCGCGCGGCGCGAGCGCTCCAGTGCTTCCGCCCTGTCTTTGCCCGTCACGATGATCTTCGCCAGAAGCGAGTCGAACGCACCCGAGACCGCGTCGCCGGCGGTGACGCCGGAGTCGAGCCGGATGCCGGGACCCCCGAACGTCTTGAAGACGTGGATCGGGCCGGGCTGGGGCAGGAACCCGCGACCGGGGTCCTCGCCGTTGATGCGGAACTCGATCGAGTGCCCCTGCGGCTTCGGGTCGTCGTAGTCGATGGTGCCGCCGGCCGCGATGCGGAACTGCTCGCGCACCAGGTCGATGCCGGTGACCTCTTCGGAGACCGGGTGCTCGACCTGCAGGCGGGTGTTCACCTCGAGGAACGACACCGTGCCATCGGCGCCGATGAGGAACTCGCACGTGCCGGCGCCGACGTAGCCGACCTCCTTGAGGATGGCCTTCGACGCCGAGTAGAGGAGGTCGTTCTGCTCCTGCGTGAGGAAGGGGGCGGGCGCCTCCTCGACGAGCTTCTGGTGGCGGCGCTGCAGTGAGCAGTCGCGCGTCGAGATGACGACGACATTGCCCTCGGCGTCGGCCAGGCACTGCGTCTCGACGTGACGCGGCTTGTCGAGGTACTTCTCGACGAAGCACTCGCCGCGTCCGAAAGCGGCGACGGCCTCGCGGGTGGCGGATTCGAACAGCTCGGCGACTTCGTCGAGCTCACGCGCCACCTTGAGGCCGCGTCCGCCGCCGCCGTAGGCCGCCTTGATGGCGATCGGCAGACCGAACTCCTTCGCGAAGGCGATGACCTCGTCGGCGCCTTCCACGGGACCGGGAGTGCCGGGGGCGAGAGGTGCGCCGACCTTCTCTGCCACGTGACGCGCGGTCACCTTGTCTCCGAGCGCCTCGATGGCCTCGGGCGACGGGCCGATCCAGGTCATCCCCGCACCGATGATGGCGCGAGCGAACTCGGCGTTCTCGGCGAGGAACCCGTATCCCGGGTGCACCGCGTCGGCACCGGCGCGGCGGGCGATCGAGAGGATCTTCTCGATCTGGAGGTAGGTCTCGGCACTGGTCGAGCCGCCGAGGGCGTAGGCCTCGTCGGCGAGGCGGACGTGCAGAGCGTCGCGATCCTGGTCGGCGTAGACGGCGACCGAGGCGATTCCGGAGTCCCGGGCGGCGCGGATGATGCGGACGGCGATCTCGCCGCGGTTGGCGATGAGCACCTTGGCGATAGCAGGCATGCTTGCCAGCCTAGCGAGAACGATCCCGATCCCTTTGACGACTCCCCACAAGAAAGTCGAGAAAACGTGGAGGGGAGTCTACGACCACAGGTCCGTCCAGCGGACGCCGAGCTCGGCCGCCAGGCGGCGGACGGTCGACAGCGACATGCCGACGACCGTCGAGGGGTCGCCGTCCACCCGCGTGATGAAGGCGCCGCCCAGGCTGTCGACAGTGAAGGCCCCTGCCACGTGCAGTGGCTCTTCGGAGGCGACGTACGCGGCGATCTCCGCGTCGCTCACGTCGTGCGCGAACGTCACGGCGGCTTCGGCGACGGCGGTGGCTTCGGTGGGCTCTGATCCGGGAGCGACCCGGAACACGGAGTGCCCGGAGTGCAGGATGCCCGTCGCTCCACGCATCTCCTGCCAGCGCCTGGTCGCCTCCTCCGGGGTGTAGGGCTTGCCGTACACCCGCCCACCGAGGGCGAACATCGAGTCCCCGCCGATCACCAGGCCGTCGAAGGTGCCCTCGTCGGCGAGACCGTGCGCGACGGCCGCGGCCTTCGCACGGGCGAGCAGCAGCACCAGTTCCGCCGGCGGCAGGGGTGCGCCTCGTTCCGCCTCTGCGGCGGCGGCGACGGCGTCCTCATCCACATCCGGCGACACCGTGAGCGGTTCGATGCCGGCCTGGCGGAGCAGCATGAGTCGGGCGGGGGAGGTGGAGGCGAGGCAGACGCGCATGTCCACCACCGTATCCTCGAAGAATGACTTCCTCCCCAGCCGACGTGCTCGAACTCGACATCACCGGCATCGCACACGGGGGCACCTTCGTCGCCCGCCACGAGGGACGCGTGGTCTTCGTCTCCGATGCGATCCCCGGTGAGCGCGTGCGTGCCCGCGTGATCGCCCCGCAGGAGGGCGCTGATGCGTCGACCCGCAGCTTCTGGAGGGCGGAGACCGTCGAGGTGCTCGAGGCCTCGGAGCACCGCCGCCCGCACGTGTGGGCGGAGGCCGACGTCTCCCGTGATCCGGCGGACCGCCCGGGCGGCGCCGACCTGGGCCACATCGATTTGGACCACCAGCGCGAGCTCAAGCGGCGTGTTCTGACCGAATCGCTGGACCGATTCGCGGGCAGCGGCCTCGAGGCCCCCGAGATCGAGTCCGTGGAGTCGGGCGACGGCCTCGGATGGCGCACGCGCGTCACCCTGCACGTCGACGACACGGGAGTGGCCGGGCCGTTCGCCGCTCGCAGCCACCGCGTCGTCCCCGTGACCTCGCACCCGCTCGCACGGCCGGCGATCGCCGAAGCGGCACTCGCACTGCAGGGCGAGGCCCCTGGCCGCATCGAACTCGTCGAGCCCGCCGACGGCACGGTGCGCATCATCCGTCGCGAGGAGACCGAGCGTGCACCACGGGTGCAGAGGGGCTTCCGCAAGCGTCCCATTCCCGAGGTCATCCACGAGATGGTCAACGACCGGCGCTTCCAGGTCGACTCCACGGGCTTCTGGCAGGTGCACCCGCGCGCGGCCTCGGTGCTCGATGCCGCCGTCTACGGGATCCTCGACGGGCACGTCGACGAGCAGAAGTCGCACTACGACCTGTACGGAGGGGTCGGTCTGTTCGCCGCGACACTCGCCGATCTCGGCGGCACCGACATCGTGACGGTCGAGTCCAGCGCCCGCGCCACCCAGCACGCGGCCGCGAACCTCGCTCCCCTCGAGGTGAATGCGGTGACGGCGCGCGTCGATCGTTTCCTGGCCACGCAGAAGCGCGGGCGCACAGGAGCCGTGGTCCTCGATCCCCCGCGCGCCGGTGCCGGTCGTCAGGTGGTCGAGGCGATTCACGCGCTCGCGCCGGATGCCATCGCGTATGTCGCGTGCGATCCGGTGGCCCTCGCTCGCGATCTCGGCACCTTCCGGACTCTCGGATGGAACGTGGACCGCCTTCGTGGCTTCGATCTGTTCCCGCACTCGCATCACTTCGAGGTCGTCGCGCTGCTCACCCGGTGAGCGATCCTCGGCTCGTCGGGGGACTCAGTAGGCTGAGGGGATGAGCACGGTCGCACTCATCGACGATCACGAGTCCGTTCGCCTCGGTCTCGAGGCCGCGTGCGCGCGTGACTCGCAGACCGTCGTCTTCTCCGGGAGCACCGTCGTGTCGTACCTCGAATGGCGCCGCGCCACCGCGGCGGCGCCTGCCGAGGTCGTCGTGCTCGATCTCACTCTCGGCGACGGGACGACCGTGACCGAGAACGTGACCTCCCTCGTGAACGACGGTGCGAGCGTCGTGATCCACAGCGTCGCCGATCGGCCGGCAGCCGTGCGCGAGGCGCTCGCTGCCGGTGCCGCCGGAGTGGTGAGCAAGTCCTCTGCCCTCGACGACGTCCTCGATGCGATCCGTACCGTGGCGCAGGGCGAGGCCCTCAACAACGTCGAGTGGGCGAGCGCCGTCGACGGAGACCGCGCCTTCGCCGATGCGCAGCTCGCCACACGGGAGCGCGAGGTGCTCCGCCTGTATGCGACCGGCCTGCCGTTGAAGGCCGTCGCCGAGAAGCTGGGCGTCGCCTACTCCACCGCCAAGGAGAACATCACCCGCATCCGCGTGAAGTACGTCGAGGTCGGGCGCCCCGCGCCGACGAAGGTCGATCTCCTGCGCCGAGCGATGGAGGACGGGATCGTCACGGCTGACGAGGCACCCGGTGGCCGCTGAGCCGCTGAGCATCCGCGACGCCTGGAGCAAGATCCCCTCTCCCGGCAGCACGGAGACGGCGTACGAGCGCTTCACCGGCAAGCGCATGGAACGGATCCTCGCGATCGTCGTCGCGATCGGTTCGGCCGTGCTCGGAGCGCAGGCCCTGATCTCCGCGATGGGTTCCCTGTCCGCAGCGGATCCTGCGCACCTGGTGACGCTGATCGTGGTGTTCGTGCCGCTCGCCGCGATGCTGCTGGCCTGTGTGGTGGGTCGGGGCGTTCGCACCTTCTCCGGAATCTTCGCCGTGGTCTACGTCCTCGCGCTCGCCGCCTGGCCGACCGTCGTCGACCCCTCGGACAAGGGCGCGGGAGACCAGCCCTGGATCTTCTTCCTGGTCAACGTCGGTGTCGTCGCGGCCATGCTCGCGTTCCCGCTGTGGCTCCAGTTCGCGTGGGCTGCCGGGATGCCGTTCGTCTACGGCTACGTGCGCCTCGTCCAGGGGGAGTTCTCCCGTGAGTTCTGGGTGACGACCGCGTTCGATGTGTCGTTCACACTCATCCTCGGTGTCGTCATCGTCTCGCTCGGCTGGATGTTCCGCTCCGTCGCCGCCGGCGTGGACGAGGCCAGGGGGCAGGCGGTGGCTTCGTACTCGACGGCTGCCGCAGCGGCCGCAGCGGAAGAGGAGCGGGCGGCGATGTCCGCCTTGATGCATGACAGCGTCCTCGCCGCGCTGATCGCCGCCGAGAGGGCCGAGGGTGAGCGTGCGGAGGAACTGGCCGTCGCCATGGCGCGGGAGGCTCTCACCCGCCTTGCGAACACCGAGGCCGCCGTCGCACAGGAGGGCAGCGATGAGCCCGTCGGCACGGCGCAGATCGTCGTCGAGCTGCGTCGGGCCCTGTCCGAGCTCGGTGCCGACGCGATCGTCGAAGAGCGCGGAGGAATCGGCCTCATCCCCGGGCGGGCGGCTCGTGCGCTGGTACTCGCGGCGCGGCAGGCCATCGGCAACGCCGTGTCGCATGCCAACGGACGCGGGCTCCACATCATCGTCGAGGGGCATGCAGACGAAGGGGTCGTCGTGACGGTCTCGGACACCGGGTCGGGTTTCGACGTCGACTCGATTGGTGCCGACCGCCTCGGGATCCGCGCGTCGATCTTCGCGCGCATGGCGGGCGTCGCCGGCACGGCCGACATCGTCTCCGACGAGCACGGCACCACCGTGACGCTGGGATGGGTGCGCTCGTGAACCGCACCGTGCGCAGCGTCGCCACCTCTCTCGCCGTCGGTTTCGCACTGTACTTCGTCGCCCGCGGGATCTGGTGGATCGAGCAGCCGACCGCTCCGCTGCTGATGGTCCTCGCGATCGCCGTGTACCTGGTGGTCGTGAACATCGCGATCCTCGGCGACGGCGCCTCGGTGAAGATGCCGATGTGGTCGGCGGTCCTCGCGTTGCTGGCGAGTGCGGTGATCCCCGTGCTCGTCACCTTCTCGCTCGAACCGGCGGATCGCACCGCCCCTTTCGCGACCTGGTACATCGGTGCTCTCGGCCTGCTCGGCATCGTGTGCGTCGTTCGCCGGCGGTCCCTGATCGGCTGGCTCGTGCTCGTGGTGCTCGTGGTGGCGGCGTCCGCGTCGCTGGGCTTCGTCGTGGCGCTCAACCTCGGGCTGGTCGGCTCCATCATGTGGGTGGCCGTTGCGCGACTGCTCGTGATGTTCTGGGACCGGGCGGTGCGCGACACCGAGCGTCTCGCAGAGATCCAGCAGGCGGTGTCCGCATGGCACGCCACGCAGCGGGTCCGGCAGCGTGAGCGGCGTCTTCGCACGCAGTTCGCCCTGGCCGTCGCCGGCCCGGTCCTCAGCAGGGTCGTGGCGGCGAGGGGCGCGCTGAACGATCAGGAGCGTCTGGATGCACGTCTCGCCGAGGGGCGGCTGCGCGACGAGTTGCGCGGAGCCGACCTCCTCAACGACGCGGTGCGCAACGCGATCGAGGCGGCGCGACGGCGCGGCGTGGTCGTCACCGTGTTCGATGAGGGCGGCTTCGACGGTATCGACGAGGCGCGTCGCAAAGCGATCCGAGACGAACTGGCGGTGGTGCTCAGCCGGGCGCAGACCTCTCGACTCATCATCCGCTCGTCACCGGACCCTCGTATCGCGGTGACCGTGGTCGGCCGCGCCGGTTCGCGATCGTCCGGCGACGATGACGCGGTCGACCTCTGGCACGAGATCCCGCGCTGAATGCCGGTCGTCTGACGCGGTTCGCGAACGTCCTCGGCCCCGGCCGGGGGAGGCGACCGGAGTCGAGGATGATGAGAGTGGGAGAGGGGCGGCGAATCCGCCTGCCCCTCTCCGTGCGGACAGTTACCCGAAAACCGTCCGCTGGTGGCCGATCAGCGTCTGTCTACCCTGGGACAGAGAGACCAGCCGAACGCGAAGCGTCTCCCTCAGTCTGATGGCTTGCGCAAACATTGTCTGTAGGTATTTTGGGGGACAAGAATCCGCCTCGATGGTGGATCATTGGACGATGGCAACGCGTCGTGGCACCAATCTCCCGCGTATGGGTGACTTCAACCAGTCCGTGATTCTCGAGGCCATCCGCCAGTCCGGCGAGGGGTTGAGCAGGATCGAGCTCGCGACGGCGACCCGGCTCTCGGCGCAGACCGTCACGAACATCACCCGGAGGCTCCTCGATGACGGGTTCATCAGGGAGGCCGGGCGCACGATCAACGGGCCTGGCAAGCCGCGCGTCACCCTGAGGCTCGTCGCAGACAGCCGCTTCGCGGTGGGAGTGCACCTCGACCCCGCCCTCATGACATTCGTGCTGCTCGACCTGTCGGGTGCCATCGTTCGACGCCTGAGCGTGCGCACGCCCGCCGAGGATCCGCACCGGATCGTCGAGGCCATGGCGACGACGATCGACGCCCTGATCGTGGGATCGGGTGTGGATCGCTCGCGGATCGCGGGGGTGGGGGTCGCGGCCCCCGGCCCGCTCGACGTGGAGAAGGGCACGGTCATCGATCCCCCGAAGCTCGTCGGCTGGCACCGTGTTCCGCTGCGCGAGGTGTTGGCGGAGGCCACCGGGCTGCCCGTGGTGCTGGAGAAGGACACGACGTCTGCCGCGGTGGGGGAGTTGTGGACTCGACGCGAGTCGGCCGACGACTCGTTCGTCTTCGTCTACCTCGGCACCGGGATCGGCGCGGCCCTGGCCAGAGACGGGGAGGCGGTGCGTGGCAGCACGCGCAACATCGGCGAGATCGGGCACATCATCGTCGACCCGGACGGGCCCTCCTGCTCGTGCGGGTCCCGCGGGTGCGTCGAGGTCGTCTGCACCCCGCAGGCGATCGTCGAACAGGCGGAGCGTGCGGGTGTCTTCGGCGACGACCGCCAGGCGAGCGACGTCGCCGCCGTCCATGAGAGATTCAGTCGGCTGTGCGAGCGAGCGGCCGAGGGCGATGAAGCGGCTGTCGGGGTGCTGAGACAGGCGGCTGCGCACATCACCGTGCTGACGGCGGCGCTGACCAACATGCTCGACGTGGATCGGGTCGTGTTCGGCGGGCCTTTCTGGGCTCGGCTCGCCGACGTTTACCTGCGGGAGATCCCCGCCAGGCTCGATCGTGCCAGTGCGACGCGCGCGGTGCGCACGCTTCCTGTCGATGGCACGGTGGTGGGGGACGACGTCGGTGCGGTGGGTGCCGGGTGCGTGGTCCTCGACTCGGTCCTCAGTCCCCGTGCCTCGGATCTGCTGCTCGACAGCTGATCCGAGACGCCGTCCCGGTCTCTGCCGTCGACGGATCAGGGCTTGCGGGTATATGTCTAATCGATGTAATATTTAGGGTTCCCTCATCGTCGGATCACGGAACTGCGCCCTCTCTCCGCATGCTCGGCACCGTGGCATGCAGGGGGGAAGCGGTCCCGGTCCGAGTCGGGGTGAACACGCCCCATCCTGCACAGGGCAGGGCGAGGCGGCGACGGGGAACGTCGCCGAGCAGGGCGCTGGGGGTCCTGCGACGATCGTCTGCGTGATTCGTGAGGCGGAGGGTTCACGGATCACGCAGACGTAGTCGGATTCCTTCCAGACGCCTGCGTCCCGCAGCTGCGCGCGGCGGTCAGCCGGAGAAGCGCCCCCAGGGGATGTCGCGACGAAGCGGGCGTCGCAGCGGTCGCTGCGTCCGCGTCCATGCCGACACGGACGGCTCGTCGGCGACGGCGGCAGCCGCCTCCGTCGCATAGGCCTCGCTGATCACCGCGATGAGCGCGGCGAGCTCTTCCTCGGTGGCCGCCCCGCGGGTGATGTCGAGCATCGGCGCCTCCGGGGTCTCCGGGGCCGGTGTGCCGTCCTGAGCGTTCTGCGCGGTCACAGCGGGATGTTCCCGTGCTTCTTCGGAGGCAGCTCCGCACGCTTGCCGCGCAGAGCGCGCAGCGCCTTGGCGATCGAGACGCGGGTGTTCGCCGGCTCGATGATGCCGTCGAGTTCGCCGCGCTCTGCCGCCAGGAAGGGCGACGCCACGTTGTAGGTGTACTCGTTCGCGAGCCGGGTGCGCACGGCGGCGACGTCCTCACCGGCCTCCTCGGCCTTCTTGATCTCGCCGCGGTACAGGATGTTGACGGCGCCCTGGCCACCCATGACCGCGATCTCCGCTGTCGGCCACGCGAGGTTCACATCCGCGCCCAGCTGCTTCGAGCCCATCACGATGTATGCGCCGCCGTAGGCCTTGCGCAGGATCACGGTGACGAGGGGCACGGTGGCCTCTGCGTAGGCGTAGAGCAGCTTCGCGCCACGGCGGATGACTCCGGTCCATTCCTGGTCGGTGCCGGGCAGATAGCCGGGCACATCCACGAGCGTGACGATCGGGATCGAGAAGGCGTCGCAGAAGCGCACGAACCGGCTCGCCTTCTCTCCGGCCTCGATGTTCAGGGTGCCGGCCATCTGCGAGGGCTGATTGGCGATGATACCCACCGACCGGCCCTCGATGCGTCCGAATCCGATCACGATGTTGGGCGCGAACAGCGGCTGGACCTCGAGGAAGTCGCCCTCATCGACGACATGCTCGATGACGGTGTGGATGTCGTACGGCTGATTCGTCGAATCGGGGACGATCGTGTTGAGCGTGCGATCGGCGTCGGTGGTCTCGAACTCGAAGGCGCTCTCGTACGACGGCAGCTCCGCCATGTTGTTGTCCGGGAGGAAGCTCAGCAGCGTGCGCGCGTAGTCGATCGCGTCGTCCTCATCCTCGGCGAGGTAGTGCGCGACGCCCGAGCGGGTGTTGTGCGTGTACGCACCGCCGAGCTCTTCCATGCCCACGTCCTCGCCCGTGACGGTCTTGATCACGTCGGGGCCGGTGACGAACATCTGGCTGGTCTTGTCGACCATGATCACGAAGTCGGTGAGGGCGGGGGAGTACACCGCTCCGCCCGCAGCCGGGCCCATGATGATGGAGATCTGCGGGATGACGCCGGATGCACGGGTGTTCAGGCGGAAGATCTCGCCGTACTTGCCGAGGGCGACGACGCCCTCCTGGATGCGCGCGCCACCGGAGTCGAGGATTCCGATGCAGGGCATCCCTCCGGCGAGGGCGAACTCCATGATCTTGATGATCTTCTCGCCGGCGACCTCGCCGAGCGAACCGCCGAAGGTCGAGAAGTCCTGCGAGTACACCGCGACCGTGCGGCCGTTGATCGTGCCCACGCCGGTGACGACCGAGTCGCCGTAGGGTCGCGAACGATCCATGCCGAAGGCCGTGGTGCGGTGGCGCACATACTCGTCGAACTCGACGAAGCTCCCGGGGTCGACGAGCAGCTCGATGCGCTCGCGGGCGGTCATCTTGCCCTTCGCGTGCTGCTTCTCCTTCGCCTTCGCTTCCGCGTCGACGACGGCTTCTGTATAGCGAGCGCGCAGATCCGCGATCTTGCCGGCGGTGGTAAAGAGGTCGGGCTTGTCCGTCACGGATTCCACCCTATCGTCGGCTCGCCTCCGGCTGTTGGATGCTCGCCACAACGGGTCGGCCGATCCTTTGGCGAGGTGCGCTCAGCCCTCGGGCTCACCGGACTCGAGTTCCGGGTCGGCCTTGGGGCGGCGGCCGATCGAGCGGGCCTTGCGTCCCGCCCATTCCACCCCGCGGACGGTCGTACCGGCCGCTCCCGCGACCGCATTGCCGGCGTAGCGGGCACCACGCAGCACCCGCAACTCCAGCTTCTCGGCGCCGGGTACGGGTTCCAGTTCGAGGGGAAGGTCGATCGGGGCGGCACCGAAGGCCTTGTGGGATGTCGTCAGCACGCGGCGGCCGAGGATGTTGTTCCCCGCGCCTCCGATCGCGGCACCGATCCCGAACGGGAGGGCCTTGCCGATGACCGACGCGCCGCCCTTGGCAGCGAACTGCTTCACGAACATGCTCTTGAGCTGGTCGACGAGAGGTCCGACGGCGGCGCGGGGGAGTGACTTCGTGACGAGCTCGCCCCAGTACGACGATCTGCTCCCGCCGCGCCCTGCCACCTGCCCGGCGAGCTGTCCGACCAGGTCGACGCCCTCCTTCCCGAGCATCAGCGTCATCACCAGCGCTCTGGCGCGATCCGGGTTCGCGACCGCGATCCCGTGCACCTCGGCGACCGACTGCGCGAACAGAGCTGTGGACTCCACGAAGCCGACCGTCTCCACGCCGGAGAGTGCGAGCGTGACACCCGTGCCGATGCCCGGGACGACAGCGGTCGCGCCGACCGCGGCTCCACCGGTGGTCACGGCCGCCAGGTAGCGACGCTCGAGGATGCGGATGATCTCGGCCGGCGAGGCCTGCGGATTGCGCAGGCGGATGCTCCGGATGTGCGCTAGCACGAGCGGGCGCTGGATCGACAGCACGCGGTCGAGGCCGCGCACCATCATCGGATGCTCCGCCGATCCGGTGGGAGGCACCCCCTTGTCCCACGGGGCGTCGTCCGGGAGCGAATGGATCTTGTGCACCTTGGGAGCCATGCTGCGATCCTATGGAGCCAGTCCGCGAAAACGCCGAAAGCCCGGTCCCTCGGAGGGACCGGGCTTTCGTGACCGGCGATCAGACGAAGAGGTTCGCCCGCTCCAGGTCTTCGGCGAAATCGACCTCGACCGCGTACAGGTCGGAGACATCCATCGGCTCGAGCAGCAGGCCGTCTTCGGCGATCGCGAGCTCGAGACCGCGCTCGAAGTAGTCCTGGTCCTCGACACGCTGCAGCTGACGCATGAACGCCTTCTTGTGTGCGGACGAGATGTAGTTGATGCCGACGGCCTCGCCGAGACCGCCCTTGACGGTCTTGGACAGCTCGTTGATGAAGCCCTCGGCCGTGACCGTGTACTTCACCTCTTCATCGCTGACCTTGGAGGTGTTCACCGTCACGAAGGACTGGTCGCGCTCGATGTACTCGAGCGCGCGGCCGAGGATCATCGGGTCGAAGACGACGTCTCCGTTCATCCACAGCACTCCGCTGCGACCGGTCGCACCGAGGGCCCTCAGCAGGCTCTTCGAGGTGTTGGTCTCGTCGTAGCGTTCGTTGTGGACGTAGTTCACCTGGGGGAACGCATCGATGATGGTCTCTGCGCGGTAGCCGACCACGGTGGTGATGCGGGCGTCGGAACCGAAAGCGGCGCGGATGTTGTCGTGCTGCTGGCCCATGATCGTGCGGCCGTCGCTCAGTTCGGTGAGCGGCTTCGGCAGCGCGCGGCCGAGGCGCGAGCCCATTCCGGCGGCGAGGATGACGGTCTGAAGAGTCACGAGTGCTCCTAAAGGAAGTTGTGTTCACGGTCGATTAACCGACCAGACACTTCGTCGTGCCGTTGTCATGGTATCGATTCCGCCTGGGAACCTCGGGGTGAGGAGGCCCCCGTTGTCATTTCGTGATCGACTACACACCGGATGCACAGGGTTCCGATCGCCTCGGGATCTCGGCGGATCTGCGCGATCCGAGGGCAGTTTATTGCGCGGCGGCCTTGGCGTACAGCCACCCGTTGATACCGTAGGACGGTGACTGCCTCCCCTGACGACCGCACCGCCCAGGTGGACCAAACCGAGATCGCGCAAGAGAAGACGTCGGCGAAGCGCGCGCCGGCCAAGAAGCAGACCCCCACCGCGGCAGCGGCCGCCGATGAGACCTCGTCCGCGCCCGCTGTGAAGAAGCCGGCGGCGAAGAGGCCGGCCGCGAAGCGCCCGGCGACCACTCGTACGACCACGGCCTCCGCCGCGAGGAAGCCCGCTGCGGCAAAGGCATCCGCGGCGAAGACCGGAGCCACGAAGGCTGCTGCGGAGAAGGCGGCGCCGACAGCGGAAGTGGTGGTGGAACCGCTCGTGAAGGCGATGCCCGGCCAGACGAGTGAGCCGTCGTCGACCACGAGCTCCCCCCGCAGCACGACAGCCGCACGCTCGGCCGCCGCGAAGAACACGGCCGCCGCGAAGGCCACCACCGCGGCGAAGACGACTGCGGCGAAGACCACCGCGGCGAAGACGGCGGCAGCGAAGACCACCGCGGCGAAGACGGCGGCAGCGAAGACCACCGCGGCGAAGACCACCGCCGCGAAGACGGCAGCGGCGAGGACGGCGGCGACCAAGGCAGCGGCGTCCAAGTCCACTGCGCGATCGGCCGCAGCGAAGACCACGGCGGCCAAGACCACGGCCGCGAAGGCGGCGGCTGCGAAGAAGGCCGCGGCGAAGAAGGCTGCCGATGCGGCGGCGAAGGCCGCGGCGGACACCGCCACGGCGGCGCCGGAAGCGACTCCCGTCATCGAGCCGGTGACCGTCGAGACGGCTCCCGCGGTGGAACTCACCCCGACGGCCGATTCCACTCCCGCGGCGATCGAGCAGGTCACCGTCGTCGATACCGTGGCCGTCGAGCCCGCCGTCGTCGAGCCCGCCGTCGTCGAGCCCGCCGTCGTCGAGACCGCGGCCGTCGCGGAAGCGACGGTCGCCTCGGAACCCGTCGAGGCCGAACCCGTCGAGGCCGATCCTGTCGATGCCGGGCCTGCGGAGGCTGCTGCCGCAGTCGAACCCGATGGTTCCGTCGAGATCGCCGCGGCGGTGGCGGAGTCCGACGATGCGGCTTCCGGGGTCGTGGATCCCCACGATGCCGGCTCCGCCGGCGAGGCGATCAGCATTCGCGGTCTCGTCAAGCAGTTCGGTGACAACAGAGCCGTCGACGGCATCGACCTGACCGTGCCGGCCGGCTCGTTCTACGGGGTCGTCGGTCCCAACGGCGCGGGTAAGACCACGACACTCTCGATCGTCGCCGGGCTTCTGCGCGCCGACGCGGGCAGCGTCGTCATCTGCGGCATCGATCAGGCGAAGCAGCCGCTGGCGGCGAAGCGGCTGATGGGCGTGCTGCCTGATCGGCTGCGCACCTTCGACCGTCTCACCGGTCGTCAGCTGCTCTACTACTACGGGTTGCTGCGCGGCCTCGCGGCGGATGTGATCGAGAAGCGCGCCGCCGACCTCGCGCGAGCCTTCGATCTCGGCGATGCCCTCAGCCGCGTCGTCTCCGACTACTCGGCCGGCATGACGAAGAAGATCATGCTCGCCGGGGCCATGATCCACTCGCCGCGCGTGCTCGTGCTCGATGAGCCGTTCGAGTCGGTGGATCCTGTCTCCTCGGCGGTCATCCTGGACATCCTCCGCGCCTACGTCTCGCACGGCGGCACCGTGATCCTGTCGAGCCACGGCATGGATCTGGTCGAGCGTGTCTGCTCACGCGTCGCGATCATCGTCGGCGGAGAGGTTCTCGCCGAAGGCACGATCGACGAGGTCCGCGCGGGTCAGACTCTCGAGGCGCGCTTCGTCGAGCTCGCCGGTTCCAGCGGAGAGGTGGAGGGGCTCGAGTGGCTGCACACGTTCTCCGACTGAGGCTCGCGCTGCTGCTGGGCTCTGTGCGCGGCGATCGTCGGATCCGGACGCTCATCTCGCTCGCGGCGGTCATCGCCGTCACCGCCGTGGTGTGCATCGCCGTGTTCAGCCTCGCGGCAGCCCCGGTACCGGTGGCACGCGCAGTCACCGTGCTCGGCGGGGCCGCCCTCCTCATCGGCTTCCTCGTCGGCCCGATCCTCGTCGGTGCCGTCGACCAGCTCGACCCCCGACGGTTCGCGGTCTTCGGTGTCGATGAGCGGCAGATGCCCTGGGTGCTCACGCTGGCCGCCTTCATCAGCGTGCCCAGCCTGGCGCTTCTCGCGGTCTACATCAGCGTCTGCATCGTGGCGATCGGAGCAGGGACTCCCTGGCCGCTGGCGGTGCTGATGACGATCATCGGTGTCATCACGACGATGCTGGTCTCGAGGATCGGTATGGCGCTCAACGCTCTGCTTCTTCCGGAGCGCCGATCCCGAGAGCTCACGGCGCTGTTCGCGCTCGCGCTGATCGTGATCGCGTTCCCCGTCGCGGTGTTCTTCGGATCGCTCCGCTGGGACGGCCTCGTGCCGCCGTCGCTCGCGACGCTCTCGAGCGTCTTCGGTTTCAGCCCGTTCGCCGCGGCACCCGCGTTCCTCTTCGACTCCGCAGCCGGGGCGACCGCCTCGGCGTGGGTCAGCGGCGTCATCGCGGTCCTCACGGTCGTTCTGCTCGGGATCGCATGGGCCTGGCTCGTGCGGCGTCTGCTCACGACGACGGAGCGTCCGGTCACGCTGAGGGAGCGCACGGGCCTCGGCTGGTTCGGTCTGCTGCCGTCGAACGCCTTCGGTGCGATCGCGGCTCGAAGCCTCGTCTACTGGCTTCGCGACCGTCGCTACATCATGAACATCATCGTGGTGCCGGTGGCCGGTGTCCTCACCGTGCTTCCGCTCATCGTCGCCGGTGTCCCGTTGGAGGTCGCAGCGCTCGTGCCCGTGCCCGTGATGGCGCTGTTCTTCGGCTGGTTGCCGCACAACGACGTCGCCTACGACTCGACGGCGCTGTGGACCCACGTGGCCAGTGGCGTCCGGGGTCTTCCCGACCGTCTCGGACGCCTGGTGCCGGTCCTTCTCGTCGCGATTCCGGTGCTCGCGATCGCGGTTCCCCTGTCGCTCCTCCTCGTCGGCAACTGGAGCCTGCTGCTGCCGATGGGCGGCGTGGCCGCGAGCCTGCTCTTCTGCGCTCTGGGTATCTCGAGCATCGTCTCGGTCGTCGCCCCGTACGCGGTCTCGCGACCCGGTGACAGCCCGTTCCAGCAGCCGCAACGGCCGACGTCCCGAGGCACATACGGTCCCGCAGCGGCGTTCCTCGGAGCGATCGTGCTGAGCGCCCCCACCATCTGGTTGTTCGCGGCCACGATGCTCGAGGGCTCCGCATACGCCCCGGCGACCTTCTGGGTCGGGCTCCTCGGCGGCCTCGCGGTGTTGGCCGCGGGGGCGGTCATCGGCGGTCGCATCTTCGAGCGCAGCGGGGAGCGCCTGATGGAGTTCGTCGAGACAGCGTGACGACCGCCCACGAGGCATTCGACGCCGCTAGACTCACGGGATGAGTACTCCGCTGGACAGCCCCGATCAGGGCGGCGTGGCAACGCTTGATCGCGAACTGGAAGAGCTCCTCCGTGAGGAGAATCTCGAACCGGGCGACCATGAGCGCTTCTCGCATTACGTGAAGAAGGACAAGATCCTCGAGTCCGCGATCACCGGCAAGCCGGTGCGGGCACTGTGCGGCAAGAAGTGGACCCCGGGCCGCGACCCGGAGAAGTTCCCCATCTGCCCCACGTGCAAGGAGATCTACGAGTCGATGATGGGCTGACCTCAGTCTGCTTCGACGTACACGGTGGGAATCGCCGGGTCGGACTTGCTGAGCGCGAGAGCGCGCACCGGGAGTTCTTCGCGCACGCGCAGATGGTGCGCCCGCGCGGCTGCCGTGCCCTCGACGCCTTCGTAGCTCGAGTCGATGTCACCAGCCTCGACGAAGGTCACCTGCAGTGGGCGGCCGTCGGGATGCTCCGCCGCGGTGTCGAGCTCTTCGAAACCATCGGAGACGACGACCGTCTCGGCGGTGGCGACGCCGTCCACCAGGGTCCGGAAAGCGGCCTTGCGACCACCGTGCGACGCCTTGTCCGCCGATGCCTTCGCGACACCGATCCAGGATCCGGTGGCATCCTGTCGTGCCACGAGCTTGTAGACCATGCTCGCGGTCGGATACCCGGATCCGGTGACCACCGACGTTCCGACACCGTAGGCGTCGACCGGCGATGCGGCCAGGGCGGCGATCGCATACTCGTCGAGGTCGCTGGTCACCGTGATGCGAGTGGACGTCGCCCCGAGCTCGTCGAGCTGCGCGCGAACGTCTCCGGCGACGATGGGGAGGTCGCCGGAGTCGATCCGCACGCCGCCGAGCTCCGTGCCGGCGACCCGGATGGCGGTCTCGACGCCCGTGCGGATGTCGTACGTGTCCACGAGCAGCGTCGTTCCGATGCCCATGCTCTCGACCTGCGAGCGGAACGCCTCCTCTTCGGAGTCGTGCAGCAGCGTCCAGGAGTGGGCGGCCGTGCCCATGGTGGGGATGCCCCAGCTTCGTCCGGCCTCGAGGTTGCTCGTGGCGCCGAAGCCGGCGATGTAGGCAGCCCGGGCGGCGGCGACGGCCGAGCGCTCGGCTGCGCGTCGTGATCCCATCTCTGCCAGCGGACGCTCACCGGCGGCGATGCTCATGCGAGAGGCAGCGGTCGCGACGGCGGAATCGTGATTGAGCACGCTCAGGGCGAGCGTCTCGAGTACGACGGCATCGGCGAACGTGCCCTCGACGGTGAGGATGGGGGAGCCGGGGAAGTACAGCTCACCCTCGCGATAGCCGCGGATCGTTCCCGAGAACCGGTAGTCCTCGAGGTGAGCGATCGACGACGCATCGACGACGTTCTGGTCTCTGAGGAACCGCAGCTCGTCGTCACCGAAGCGGAAGTCGCGCAGGAGACCGAGCAGGCGGCCGGTGCCGGCGACGACACCGAAGCGGCGGCCCCCGGACAGACGCCGGGAGAACAGCTCGAAGACGCTGGGGCGGAATGCCGTTCCGTCCCGGAGGGAGGCGGCGAGCATCGTGAGCTCATAGCGGTCGGTGAGCAGCGCCGTCGACGTGGTCATGCGCTCAGTTTAGTGAGCGTGCTGATGCGCGCGGCAGCTCCCGCGCAGGTAGGCTGGGGAGTCATGAACGACGCGCCGATCGGGATCTTCGACTCCGGTGTCGGCGGGCTCACGGTGGCGCGGGCCATCCGCGCCCAGCTGCCCCGTGAGTCGTTCGTCTACATCGGCGACACCGCGCACTCGCCGTACGGCCCCAAGCCCATCGCCGACGTGCGCCGCTACTCTCTCGAGGTGCTCGACACCCTCGTCGAGCAGGGCGTGAAGATGCTGGTGATCGCGTGCAACACCGCCTCGGCCGCCATGCTCCGCGATGCTCGTGAACGCTACGACATCCCGGTGGTCGAGGTGATCGGTCCCGCGGTGCGCCGCGCGGTCTCCACGACCCGCAACGGGCGCGTCGGCGTGATCGGCACGGTCGGCACCATCGGCTCACGCGCGTACCAGGACATGCTCGAGGTCAACGAGAGGCTGCAGGTCTTCACCGCCGCCTGCCCGCGCTTCGTCGAGTTCGTCGAGGCCGGGATCACCGGGACTCCGGAGGTGCTCGCTGTGGCTGAGGAGTATCTCGCCCCTCTTCGCGATGCTGACGTCGACACGCTCGTGCTCGGCTGCACGCACTATCCGTTCCTTCGCGGCGCCATCAGCTACGTCATGGGAGAGGGCGTCACGCTCGTCTCCAGCGACGACGAGACCGCCGGCGACGTCTATCGCCAGCTCGTCCGCGGAGACCTGCTCGCCTCGCCGGATGCCACCGCGAGCTACGTCTACGAGGCCACCGGAGCGTCGACCGACGACTTCACCGCTCTGGCCAACCGTCTGATGGGCCGTGAGGTCCGCGACGTGCAGCTCGTCCAGACCGGCGTGATCACTCTTCCCGAGAACGCTTTCGAGTAATCCGGATCGAGTCGCTCCGACTCGATCCGCCACCCCGACCTGAGAGAAGCACATGTCCGAAATCGTCCGCGTCGACGGCCGCTCCACCGATCAGTTGCGTGAGATCACCATCGAGCGGGGCTGGAGTGCGCACGCCGAGGGATCCGCACTGATCAGCTTCGGCGGCACCAAGGTGCTGTGCACCGCCTCCTTCACCAACGGCGTTCCGCGCTGGTTGACCGGTAAGGGCAAGGGATGGGTCACAGCCGAGTACTCCATGCTCCCGCGGGCCACGAACAGCCGGAACGACCGGGAGAGCGTCAAGGGACGCATCGGCGGTCGCACCCATGAGATCTCGCGCCTGATCGGTCGCGCCCTGCGTGCCGTCGTCGATACGAAGGCGCTCGGCGAGAACACGATCGTGATCGACTGCGACGTGCTGCAGGCTGACGGTGGCACGCGCACGGCGGCCATCACCGGTGCGTACGTGGCGCTCGCCGATGCCATCGAGTGGGGCCGGGAGAAGAAGTTCATCGGCAAGAACTCCACGCCGCTGCTCGATTCGGTCGCCGCCGTGTCCGTGGGGATCATCGATGGCGAGCCCATGCTCGATCTGGCATATGTCGAGGATGTACGCGCGGAGACCGACATGAACATCGTCGTCACCGGCCGCGGACTCTTCGTCGAGGTCCAGGGAACGGCCGAGGGCGCTCCGTTCGACAAGCGGGAGCTCGACGCGCTGCTCGAGCTCGGTCTGGCCGGATGCGCCGACCTGAAGGGCGCGCAGCTCGCCGCACTGGCAGGGGAGTGACCATGCGGATCGTGCTCGCGACGCACAATCCGCACAAGGTCGCGGAACTCCAGCAGATCGTGGCGCAGGCCCGTCCCGATCTCGAGGTCGTCGGCTACGACGGTCCCGAGCCGGTCGAAGACGGCGTGACGTTCGCCGAGAACGCGCTGATCAAGGCACGGGCGGCCGCCGCTCACACCGGACTCGCGGCTCTCGCCGACGACTCCGGCATCTGCGTCGACGTTCTCGGCGGCTCTCCCGGGGTGTTCTCGGCCTATTGGGCCGGTCAGAAGAAGGACGCCGCGGCGAACCTCGAGCTGCTGCTCGACCAGCTGCGTGACATCGCCGACCCGCACCGGACCGCGCACTTCACCTCGACGATCGCCCTCGTGCTGCCGGACGGCCGTGAGCAGGTCGTGGAGGGACGCTGGCCGGGGCGCCTGGCCCACGCGGCAACGGGAGAAGGGGGCTTCGGGTACGACCCGATCTTCGTCCCGGACGGTCAGCCCGCAGGGGAGGAGCGGTCGGTGGGCGAGTTCACCTCCGAGGAGAAGCAGGCGCAGTCCCACCGTGCCCGCGCCTTCGCCGAACTGGTTCCGCTGCTCGCCGCGCTCTGAGCGCGCTCGGCTCTCGGTCGCGAGAAACCGCTGCTGAAGCTGAGAATCGTTACCCTTCCCGACTAGCCGGAACAGGCCTTCCGGGCCGTCGTCCCGGTCTAGCCTGGGGGCATGCACGATCACGCACCCGCCCCCGGCGGCATCCGCTCCGCGAGCAGCAGACGCCTGCTCGCGATCTCGCTGTCCCTCACCGCGACGGTGATGCTCGTCCAGATCGTCGGCGCGCTGCTCTCCGGTTCTCTCGCGCTGCTCGCCGATGCGGCACACATGTTCACGGACGCCTCCGGCCTCGTGATCGCTCTCATCGCCGCGACTGTCGCCGCGCGCCCGGCGGATGACAGGCGCACCTTCGGATATCAGCGCGCCGAGGTGTTCGGTGCGCTGATCAATGCCGTCATCCTGATCGCCCTCGCGACCTGGGTCGCGATCGAGGGCATCGGGCGACTCATCGATCCGGGAGAGGTCGAGGTCGCCGGCGGCCTCATGCTGATCGTCGCGGTGGTGGGAATGCTCGCGAATGCCGTGTCGATGTGGCTGCTGAGTCGCGCCCAGCGCACCAGCATCAACGTGCGCGGTGCCTACCTCGAGGTGATGGGCGATCTGATCGGTTCTGTGGCGGTCATCGTGGCAGCGGTGGTCATCCTCGTCACCGGATGGATGCCGGCCGATGCCATCGCGTCGCTGTTCATCGCGGCGATGATCATCCCTCGGGCCATCGCCCTGCTGCGGGAGGTGTTCTCGGTTCTCGCCGAGTCCGCGCCGAAGGGCACGGCGGTGAGCGAGATCCGTACCCACCTTCTCGGATACGAGGGCGTCGTCGGCGTGCATGATGTGCACGTCTGGCAGCTCACACGCGGAGCACCCGTGTTCACGGCCCACGTCAGCATCGAGCCGGCGCTGTACGCCGACGGCCGTTCAGCCCAACTGCTCACCGAGATGCAGGCGTGCCTCGCCGATCACTTCGACGTGGAGCATTCCACCTTCCAGATCGAGCCGGCCGAGCAGTCGGACTGCGAGCCGCACCACGCCTGATCTGCTCGATCGAGCCTCAGGCCTCGACGGAGATCTCGTCCGGGCTCTTGTCCGGGCGCAGACCTCGCCAGCGGGCATGACGGAGCACGCCGTCCGGAGTCCAGTTCGCGAACTCGACCTCGCCGACGACTTCCGCCCGCACCCAGAGGGCGTCGGAGGCATCCGGGGCGGGTACTCCGTCGAGCGGTGCGGCGTCCACCCGCAGCGGTTCGAGTCGCGTGAGCAGATCGCGCAGGATGCGGTCGGTGAATCCGGTCCCCACGCGTCCGACGTAGCGCAGGCCGCCCCCACTTCGGTTCGGGTCGGGCACGGCGAGCAGCAGTGACCCGAGCGTGCTCTCCCGGTCGCCCTTGCCGGGGCGGATCCCGACGATCACCGCCTCCTGCATCCTGGTGTGCTTGAGCTTCAGCCAGGAGGGGGAGCGCTGCCCCGGGCGGTACCGCGACACCGGATCCTTGACGACGACGCCCTCGAGCCCGAACTCCCGGCTTGCAGCGAGTGCCGCGTCGACGTCGTCGAACACGGGAGGGATCTGCACGGGGGCGTCGAGGTCGGCGATCACATCTTCGAGCAGTGTGCGACGCTCCCGCAGAGGCATGCCGGTGAGGTCGTGTCCGTCGAGACGCAGCAGGTCGAACAGCATGTAGACGATGGGCGTGCGCACCACCTCGCGCTCGATCTCTCGCGGGCGGGTGAGGTGCATCCGATTCTGGAGGAGGGAGAAGCTCGGGCGACCGTGGGAGTCGAAGGCGACGATCTCCCCGTCGACGATCGCGTCTGCGACCGGCAGGAAGGGCGCTCCGTCGGCTGTGAGCTCGGGGTAGCGGGCGGTGATGTCGATTCCGCTGCGTGCGTGCAGCAGCATCCGCCCGTTTGCCCAGGTGCCCATCGCGCGGATGCCGTCCCACTTGACCTCGACCCACGAGGGGTCGCTCAGAGCGCGGGCGACCCCGGGGGAGCCGTTCTCGGCGAGCATCGGCGCCACCGATGCCGGGATCGGAGGGGAGGCGGGCGCGGGAGAGCTCTGGGGATACCGGTGGGAGCGTCGGGCCTTCGCCGGTTGCGGGAGCGGAGCGGTCTCGGGCGGGCGGAGCGTCGCGAGGGGGTCGACGCCGGCGGCCGCGCGGGCGAGCACCTGATCGAGGTCGAGCTGGGCGAGGCCCGGGTCGTCGAGTTCGTCCCAGGTGCGAGGAGCAGCCACCCAGGGCTGCGCACGACCGCGGAGCGAGTAGGGCGAGATCGTGGTCTTCTTGCCGTTGTTCTGGCTCCAGTCGAGGAACACCTTGCCACCACGGACCGCCTTCGCCATGACGCTGGTGGCAAGGTCGGGGTGGTCGTTCTCGATCATTCGCGCGAGCTCTCTGACGACGGTCGAGACCTCGTCGCTCGTCTGCTCGCCGGGCAGTGATGCGTACAGGTGGATGCCCTTGCTGCCGCTGGTGACCGGCAGGGGGTCGAGCCCCATGTCGGACAGGATGACGCGGGCGATGCGGGCGACCTCGGCACACTGCTCCAGCCCCACCCCCTCCCCGGGGTCGAGGTCGAGCACGAGCCGATCGGGCTTGCCGGGAAGGCCCTCGGGGGAGAAGCGCCACTGCGGCACATGCAGTTCGATGGCGGCGACCTGCGCGAGCCAGACGAGGGTCGGGACGTCCTGGACGAGGGGGTACTCCTTGGGGCCGTCCGAGTGCTGGATCGCGTGACGGGGGATCCACGACGGCGCGCCCGGCTCGATCTGCTTCGTGAAGAACGAGTCAGCCGGGGCCTCCGCGCTCCCGACGCCCTCCACCCAGCGTTTGCGGGTGACGGGGCGGCCGTCGAGGAGGGGGAGCAGGAGTGGAGCGATGGCCGTGTAGTAGGCGATGATCTCGCCCTTGGTGGTGCCGGTCTCGGGGTACACGACCTTGTCGAGGTTGGTCACACGCAGGCGTCGGCCGTCGACCTGCACGATCTGCCCTTCTGTGACCATGGGGCCAGCGTAGTCAAGGGTCCGCGTGGTCGAGGGGTCGGGTGGTCAAGGGGCTGGTCGTGACGGCTGCGGCTGGTGTCTACTGGTGTGATGAGGACGATCTGGAAGGGCGCACTGACGTTCGGGCTCGTGAACGTCCCGGTCAAGGTGTACTCCGCGACCGAGGACCACGACGTGCCGCTGCATCAGGTGCACGAGAAGGACGGCGGACGCATCCGCTATCAGCGCACCTGCGAGGTGTGCGGCGAGACCGTGGCCTACGCGGACATCGATCGCGCCTACGTCGATGAGGGCCAGACCGTCGTGCTGACAAAAGACGACCTCGCGGCGCTTCCGGCGGAGAAGAGCCGGGAGATCGACGTGGTCGAGTTCGTGCCGTCCGACCAGGTCGATCTGCTCACACTCGACAAGCCGTACTACCTCGAACCCGATTCGAAGTCGCCGAAGGCCTACGTGCTGCTGAGGAAGACCCTCGAGCAGACCGACCGCACGGCGATCGTGCGCTTTACCCTGCGGCAGAAGACCCGCCTCGCCGCGCTCCGGGTGCGAGGGAAGGTGCTCGTGCTGCAGACGCTCCTGTGGGCAGACGAGGTGCGCGAAGCCGCGTTCCCGGCGCTGGAGGAGGACGTGCGGATCTCGAAGAAGGAGTTGGAGCTCTCGGCCTCCCTCGTCGACAGCTACTCGGCGGACTTCGACCCCGAGGCGTTCGTCGACGAGTACCAGAAGGAACTGCGCACCCTCATCGACGCGAAGATCGAGGCGGGCGACACGTTCGACGTGGCCGAGACCTTCGGTGAAACCGAGAAGGCGGCAGAGGGCGGCGAGGTCATCGACCTCATGGAAGCGCTGCGCGCGAGCGTGGCGCGGTCGAAGGAAGAGCGCGCCAAGAACGCGGGGTGATCATCGGGTGCCGAGGAGTCGGCCCCCGATGCGCGATCAGTGCTTGCCGTCGCCGTCCAGGTCGGGAGAACGGTCGAAGACGTCGGCGTCGAGCACGAGCTCCTGTGCCTCCTCGGCGTCGGTGACCACGTCTTCGCCTGCCGCAGCGGACTTCTTGGCCTTGTGACGCTCGGAGAGGTAGTGCCACAGGGTGACGAGCGCGGTGCCACCGACGGCCGCAAGCAGGATCAGGTCGATGTAGCTCTCCACGAACTCGGCGACCGGCGGGATGAAGCCGATGAGATAGCCGAACATGGTGAGCCCGAAGCCCCAGAGGACTGCCCCGATCAGGTTGTAGAGGGTGTACTTGCGCCATGGCATATGGCCCACACCAGCGGCGACCGGCGCGAAGGTGCGCACGATCGGCACGAAGCGCGCGAGGATCACGGTGATGCCGCCGAAGCGCTCGAAGAACGCGTTCGTGCGTTCGACGTTCTTCTTGCTGAACAGGCCCGATTCCTTGCGCTCGAAGACCGCCGGTCCACCCTTGTGCCCGATGACGTATCCGACTTCACCGCCGACGAACGCCGCGAGGCCGATCAGGAGTGCGACCCACCAGACGTTGATGCCGAAGACGCCGTGCTCGGAGCCCGCGATCGGGTGCGAGAGGAGGCCGGCGATCACCAGGAGGGTGTCACCGGGAAGCAGGAACCCGACGAGCAGACCGGTCTCGGCGAAGATGATGAAGCACACCACGAGCAGTGCCCACGGCCCGGCGGTCCCGATGATCGTCGCAGGGTCGAGCCAGGGGATGAGAGCGGTCGGCGCGTGCAGCATGGTTTCGAGCACAGGGGGAGTCCCGTCGGTCGTGAATGGTCGGCGGTAGAACAGAGCGATGTCGTGGCGACCCGAGAAGGATGCCGTCGTCTCTCGTGCGGAAGGTGGGACTTGAACCCACACGCCCTGGGGCACAGGAACCTAAATCCTGCGTGTCTGCCAATTCCACCACTCCCGCGCGGTGGAAACAGTCTACTGATCGTCGAAACCGCCTGTCTGGGGATCAGCCCGCAGTCCGTCTCCCCCTGAGCGCTCGGGCGCGCCAGGGCGGCTGTGGATAACTTCGGAGGGCGGAGGGCGATTGTTGCGAGGATGCCTGGGTGAGTCATCCGTCCGCCCTTGTCGCCGAGCGTGTGCGGTCGCGTCTGCGCGCTGAGGGTATCGACCCGTCGATCGATCCGCAGGCGGCCTGGCGCATCACCCACGCCGAGGTTCGCCGCCACGACGATCTCGCCCTCGCTCGCGGCGAGGCGCTGATCGACGATGAAGCGGCGTGCGTGAGAGAGGTCATGGCGTCGCTCAGCGGATTCGGTGCGCTGCAGCCGCTGCTCGACGATCCGGAGATCGAGGAGATCTGGCTGAACGGATCCGGCCATGTGCACATCGCCCGCGAGGGCGAGGCAGAGCGGACGGGCCTTCGTCTCGACGATGTCGCGGTGCGCGACATCGTCGAGCGCATGCTGCAGTCGACCGGCCGGCGGGTGGATATCAGCCAGCCGTTCGTGGATGCCTCGTTGCCGGACGGATCCCGTCTGCACGTGGCGATCGCCGATGTGGTGCGCGGCTCCTGGGCCGTCAACATCCGCAAGTTCCTGCCGAAGTATCGATCCCTCGACGCGCTCGCGGCGCAGGGGATGATGCCGACCGACGTCGCGGAGCTGCTGACGACCGCCATGAACGACGGCCGCAGCGTGATCGTCTCGGGTGCGACGCACGCGGGCAAGACCACCATGCTCGGCGCGCTGCTGGCCTCCTGCGCCGGTACGCAGCGCATCGTCACCGTGGAGGAGACGTTCGAACTGGCCGTGGAGGGGCCAGATCTCGTCTCGCTCCAGGGGCGCCAGGCGAGTCTCGAGGGGACCGGGGAGATCACCTTGCGTCGACTGGTGAAGGAGGCGCTGCGCATGCGCCCCGACCGTCTCGTCGTCGGCGAGGTCCGCGACGCCGAAGCCCTTGATCTCGTGCTCGCGCTCAACACCGGCGTACCCGGGGCGTGCACCGTGCACGCGAACTCGGCGACCGAAGCCATCGAGAAGCTCACGATCCTCCCGCTCTTGGCCGGACGGAACATCGATCGTGCATTCATCGCACCGGCGCTCGCCGCGTCGATCGATCTGGTCGTGCACTGCGTCCGAGATCGGGCAGGACGGCGACACGTGCAGGAGATCATCGCTCCGACAGGCGACATCGACGAGGGGAAGGTGCGCACGAGGTCGGTCTACCGGGCGCGAACCCGGCAGAGCGACGATTTCGGCAGGGAGCGCGGGGACCTGCGTCCGATCGAGGCCGCATCGTGACGGTGCTCGTGGGCGCTGTCCTCGCTGCGGGTGTGCTCCTGTGCCTCTCGCCATGGATGTGGCCCCTGTCGGACGAGGCCGAACCGCTCCCGCGACAGGGTCGGCTCGTCCGTCTGATCGAGGAGGCGGGGTTCGACGGGCTCTCGCGACGTGTCTTTCTCACCGTCATCATCGCGGCCGGGCTGGTCGCGGCGTCCGTGGTGTGGCTTCTGACCGGAATCGCGGTGCTCTCCGTACTGGCAGGCCTTGCGGGGGCGGCGGCGCCGATCATGCTCCTCCGAGGGCGCCGCACGCGACTGCGACGATTGCGGCGACAGCTCTGGCCGGACGTCTGCGATCTCCTGATCGCATCGATCCGCGTGGGCTTGTCGCTCCCCGACGCGGTGGCGAGTCTGGCGGAGTCCGCACCGAAGATGCTCAGGCCGGCGTTCATCGTCTTCGCGAGAGATCTGCGGGCGAGCGGAAGGTTCGAGTCGAGCCTCGATCGGCTCAAGTCCACGTTGGCCGACCCCATCGGCGATCGCATCGCCGAGACCTTGCGGATGGCGCGTCAGGTCGGCGGCACGGAACTGATCAGTGTGCTGCGCGCCCTGTCGAGCTCGGTGCGGGCGGATGCGGCGCTCCGGGGCGAGGTCGAGGCGCGACAGTCGTGGATCCGCGGTGCCGCGGTTCTCGGAGCCGTCGCGCCGTGGGTGATCCTCGGCCTGCTGGTGCTCCGACCTGAGGGCGCTGCGGCATACGGCACGCCCGAAGGCGTGATCGTGATCTGTCTGGGGGCGGCGGTGTCGGTCCTCGCCTTCCACGTCATGGTCCGCATCGGCCGGCTTCCCGAGCCTCGGCGGTGGTTCGGATGAGCGCGATCTCGGTCCTCGCGAGCGCCATCCTGATCGGGGGGTGGCTTCGCCGCGGGAGTGATGAGCATCCTCTCCGCCCTCCCGCGGTGGAGGGCGGCATCTCTGGCCGTGCGGATCGGGCCCTACGTGCGCGACGTCGTCGCCGATGATCAGCTGCCCAGCGGGGTTCTTCCCGCTGCGGGAGCACTGCCAGCGAGCGGGCGGACGCTGTGGGAGCGCGCGCGAAGCGGGTTCGAGAGGATGCTCGGCGGGGGAGAGGCTCTCCGGCAGCGGCTGGCGCAGGCGGGTCTGCGCACGGACCCGGCTGCGTTCCGCGGGCGGCAGCTGGGGTGGGGTCTCGCCGGGATCGGTGTGGGCGCGGTTGTGCTGACCGTGCTGGCGGTGACTGGCCGGTTGTCAGTGCCGACGGGCGCGATGCCGCTGCTCTGCGGCGCGGCGGCCGCCGCCGCATACGACGTGCAGCTCTCCGCGCGCGCCAGGTCCCGCCGGGCGCGGCTCACCGATGAGCTTCCGACGACGCTAGAATTCCTGGCTCTGTGTCTCTCCGCGGGTGAGGGGTTCCTCGATTCGCTGCGCCGGGTCGCCGATGTGGGGTCGGGTGAGCTCACCGCCGAGCTGCGCCAGGTGGTGCTCGCGGTCGGCACCGGGTCGCCCTTGGCCGATGCGCTGAACGAGATGGCGCGACGGCTGCAGCTTCCCGGACTGTCTCGCGTCGTCGACCAGGTGATCGCTGCGCTCGAGCACGGTGCCCCGCTCGCCGCCGTCCTGCATGCGCAGGCGGGCGATGCACGCGAAGACGCGAAGCGCGTACTGATCGAGCAGGCGGGGCGCAAAGAGATCCTGATGCTCCTCCCGCTCGTCTTCCTGATCCTTCCGCTCTCGGTGCTCTTCGCCGTGTATCCGGGACTCTTCATCCTCCGGCTCGGCATCGGCTGACCGCCCGACGAAAGGACCACCATGACCGCACGAACACAGGAGCACCGGCGACGCCGGTGGCATGACGTCAAGACCCGGTTCCGCGCCTTCATCGACGACGAAGCGGGTGACGTTCCCGGATGGGTGCTCGTCACGTTGATGACTGCGGGATTGGTGGTGCTCATCTGGGCCGTCGCCGGTCCCGCTCTGACCTCACTGTTCGAGCAGGCGATCCAGAGGGTCTCGGGGCTCTGACGTGGACGACCGGAGTGGTTGCGCGGATGATCGCGGCTCCAGCCCGGTGGAGTTCGTGCTCGTCGGAACGCTCCTCACCGCCCTCACGCTCGCTGTGCTGCAGCTCGCGTTCGCGGTGTACGTGCGCAACGTGGTGCACGACGCCGCCGTCGAAGGCGCCTACCACGCGGCTCTCGCCGATACGACCCCGGAGGAGGGCATCGAACGCACCAGAGACGTCATCTCCCGCGCGGTCGGCGCGGACTACGCCGAGGACATCCAAATCGGCGTCTCCGGCGCCCCGCCCTACGAGACGGTCGACGTCCGGGTCCGCACGACGTTTCCGCTGCTCGGACTGATCGGCCTTCCCCTCGCGATGGAGGTGGAGGCTCATGCACCTGCCGAGACTTTCGGGGAAGAATGACGAGGGATCGGCCGCCCTGGAGTTCATCGCGGTGGGGGTGATCCTCCTGGTGCCGCTGATCTATCTCGTCATCGCGCTCGGAGCGATCCAGGAGCAGACCTTCGGGGCGGAAGCGGCAGCACGGCACATCGCCCGCGTGATCGCGCGAGCGCCAGACGCTGCGACCGCGGCGGACCGCAGCGACGCGGTTCTCGCAGGGATCGTGGACGAGTACGGCCTCGATGAGGACGCGGTCGATGTGATGCTCTCCTGCGCACCGCCCGCAGCGGAGTGTCCGTCGGCCGGCACGACGATCGTCGTCACCGTCACCACGCGGGTGCGGCTGCCGCTGGTGCCGGAGGTGCTCGGACTCGATCGTTCGACGGCCGTCCCTGTGCAGGCCGAAGCGGTGCAGAAGGTGTCGCGGCTGTGGGGAACGGGATGAGGGAGCAGACCCGAACAGCTCACGGCGCGGTCGGCGACCAGGAGGAGGGGAGCGTGCTGCTGCTCACTCTCGGCTACGTACTGCTCGCTCTGGCCGTGATCTTCGTGTGCGTCTGCGCCACCGATCTCTACATCGCCCAGAAGCGGTTGGACGCACTCGCCGATTCCGCGGCGCTCGCCGGAGCGGACGGTTTCACCCTGGCGGTGTACGACGACAGCGTGCGGGCCGAGCTGACCGATGCCGGCGTCGAGGAACAGGCCGACGCTCTCATGAGCGCGCTGCCGGGCGAGGCGTCGCTCACCGCCGCGGGCACGCCCGACGGCGTCACCGCCCGGGTGACCGTCGCCGCGGAATGGCATCCTCCGCTGGTGTCCGTGTTCGTGCCCGACGGCGTCCCGCTGGAATCGACCGCCACCAGCCGCACGGCCCTGCGATGACAGTTGCCTCGGCTCAGCGAGGGTCGCGCAGCTGCGTGAGCAGTCCGTCGAGCCGGGGAACGAGTTGCGGCGGCACCTCGGCGGGCAGGGCGTCGACCGGCCACCAGCGCACGTCCTCCGACTCCTCGCTCACGGTCAGCGCGGACTCACGGTCGACGACGACCGCGATGCCGATGTCGAGGTGCGAGGCGCAGGCGCCGAAGCGCGAGGAAAGCCCATGGTGGTCGAGGTCGTAGGCGAGAGGGGCGGGCGTCGGCTCCACCACGATGCCCGTCTCCTCGCGCAGTTCACGTAGAGCTCCCGCCACGACCGAATCATCGCTGTGCTCGACGTGGCCTCCCGGCTGCACCCAGAACTGCCCCTTGCGATGGAAGACGAGCAGCGTGTGCTGCAGTGATGCGTCGAACACCACGCACGACGCGGTGAGGTGGTCGGGTCCTGCCTCCCGATGCACCGGGCCACCCTCTGCCGCGAAGAACGACCTGAAGTCGGCCCGCGCTGCACGGTCTCGTTCCGATCGGGGCACGAAGGTCGAGACCAGTCGGTGGGCATCCGCCTCCAGAGCCTGGGTCATTCCTGTTCCCCCTCGGAGGAGTCGTCGCCGGATTCCGGTCGCTCCCGCGGCACGAACTGCGGGATCCACCGCAGGAACCCCAGAGCGCCGACGAGGCCGACCACGCCCATCGCGGCCGCCGCGAACGGCAGGGCGGCGACAGCCGTGATGGCCGAGACGAGCAGCGGGGCGATCGCCCCGCCCGCATCGGTGAGCGTGCGCCAGGATCCGAGGAACGCCGCGGGTTCCCGCTTCGGGGCGACGTCGGCGCCCAGGGTCAGCAGGATGCCGCTCGAGAGGCCGTTGCCGACACCGAGGACGGCGGCGAACATGCCGAACCACAGAACCGCCGCATCCACGTCGTGCGTGAACGACAGGGCGAGGAACCCTGCGCCCATGAGAACCATCGCCGGCATCGCCGCCCACAGTCTGCCGAAGCGGTCCATCACCTGGCCGCTCGCATAGAAGAGCGCGAAGTCGATGGCGCCCGAGACGCCGACCACGAGGGCGATGGTCGAGGCATCCAATCCCAGCGACAGTCCCCACAGCGGCAGCACCACCTGTCGCGCCGAGCGGACCGCGGAGAGCGACGCGGCGGCGAGCCCGAGCCGGCCGAGCACCGCGCGCTGACGCCACATGGTCTGGAAGATGCCCAGGCGCTCGATCGTCGGGATCGACCCGCTCACCGCCTCGCCGGAGTCCTCCAGATAGCGCTCGTGAGTGGTCGACGGTACCGGCGGGATCATCTTCTCGGGGTCGGGCCCGAAGAGCACCAGCACGACCATGACCATCAGGCAGCCCAGGAAGAACCAGATCGCCGCACTCTCGCTCCCGAACAGCTGCAGGAGCCCCGCAGCCACGAAGGGGCCGATGAAGATGCCGAGGCGGAAGCTGCCGCCCAGCAGCGAAAGCGAACGCGCACGGAAGGCGACCGGCACGCGAGTGGTCATGAACGCGTGCCGGGCGAGACCGAAGGCCGCCGCGCAGATCCCGAGGAGGAAGACCGAGGCCGCCAGCACGCCGAGCGAGGGCGCGAACACCATTCCGAGTCCGGCCACGATGGCGATCACGCCGGCGATGACCATCGTGTACCTCTCGCCGACCTTGCCCACGGCCCAGCCGGCAGGAAGATTGCCGCACAACTGACCGATGACGAGGGCGGAGGCCACGAGGGCGGCGAACGCCACGTCGGCGCCCATGGATGCGGCGAGCACCGGGATGAGCGGAATCACGGCGCCTTCGCCGAGGGCGAAGAGGATCGTCGGCAGATACACCATGGGCCCGAACTGTCGAAGGACCGTCGAAGCACTGCTCACAGCTTCACGCTACTCCCGTTGCGGAAAGGTCTCCGACGACGGGGTCCCCGCGCGGGCAGGCGGCACGTTAGGCTGAGGTGTCATGCTCGAACTAGATCTCTCCGCCGAAATCCAGGCGCTCAGGCACACCTTCGGCGACATCAGCGAGGTCGTCGATGTCTCCCGTCTCCGCGACGACATCGCGCGTCTCAGCGAGGAGGCCGGTGCCCCCGACCTCTGGGACGACACCGAGAACGCGCAGAAGGTGACCAGCGCACTCAGCCACCGCCAGTCCGAGCTCGCCCGCATCACCGGCATCGCTCAGCGTCTCGATGACCTCGAGGTGCTGATCGGGCTCGCCAACGAGATGGGCGATGAGGACTCCGCGCAGGAAGCCCGCGCCGAGCTCGCCGCTCTCACCGACCTCATCAACCAGCTCGAGGTGCAGACGCTCCTCGATGGCGAGTACGACGAGCGCGCCGCGATCATCACGATCCGCTCCGGCGCCGGCGGCGACGACGCCACCGACTTCGCCGAGATGCTGATGCGCATGTACCTGCGCTGGGCCGAGCGTCACAAGTACCCCGTCAAGGTCATGGACACGTCCTACGCGGAGGGCGCGGGCATCAAGTCGGCCACTTTCGAGATCGATGCGCCCTACGCCTTCGGAACCATCTCGGTCGAGGCCGGAACCCACCGCCTCGCCCGCATCAGCCCGTTCGGCTCCGCCGACAAGCGCCAGACGTCGTTCGCCGCCGTCGAGGTCATCCCGCTGATGGAAGAGGCCACCGAGGTCGACATCCCGGAGAACGACATCCGCGTCGACGTCTTCCGCTCCTCCGGCCCCGGTGGGCAGTCGGTCAACACGACCGACTCGGCCGTGCGCCTCACCCACCTCCCGACCGGCATCGTCGTGTCGATGCAGAACGAGAAGTCGCAGATCCAGAACCGCGCCGCCGCGATGCGCGTGCTGCAGACGCGACTCCTGCTCCTGCAGAAGGAGCAGGAAGCGGCGAAGAAGAAGGAGCTCGCGGGCAACATCACCGCGAGCTGGGGCGACCAGATGCGCTCGTACTTCCTCTACGGCCAGCAGCTGGTCAAAGACCTCCGCACCGGACAGGAGTCCGGCAACCCGGCGGCGGTGTTCGACGGCGACCTCGACGACTTCATCTCGGCGGGCATCCGCTGGCGTAAGCGCAAGATCGAGGACTGAGCACACGAAGAAGGCCCCGGAGAGATCCGGGGCCTTCTTCGTGTGCGTCGTCGGTCAGTAGTTCGCGCCCTTGAGGGTTCCGGTCACTTCCTCGTAGCTGAAGAGGATGCACTGCACGGTGCGATCCGACGCGTGGTTCCAGGATGACTTCGTCGGCTGGTAGTAGTAGTAATCGAGCTCGGAGACGTCGTAGGAGACGCCGACGTACGACTCGAACGCCGCGAGGCAGCCGTCCGACGCCGTGACGCCCAGGGCGTCGTCGCCGGGGAACTCGCCGTCTTCGACGTCGAAGATGAGGTAGATCTCGTCGGTGTGGGGCTGCTCGCACGGCACGACGGGTAGATCGAAGATCACGTCGTCGTCGGTGTATTCGACCAGGGGGAGGCAGTCGCCGACCTCGAGCTCCTCGAAGGGGACCATCTCCGCACCCTCGATGGTGGAGGGATCCTCGCGTCCGGTGGAGGAATCGCCCTCGGACGACGGGCGATCGCCGGGAGCGGCGAACGGACTGTCGCCGTTCTCCGCGATCGACGACGTCGCCAGCACGAGGAAAGAGACCGCGGCGGCGAGGACCGCGCCGATGACGGCTACGACCAGTCCGGTGATGCCGGGCCACTTCCGTCCGCGCAGGAAGAGCGAGATCAGCGACATCACGAAGCCCACGGCGAGCAGCGCCCAACCGGCGATCGCGATCACCGGGAAGCAGGCGCAGACGACGCCGATGACCACGGCGACAAGTCCGATGATCCCCACCACCGGCACTCCGGTCGCGGGCTGCGGAGACGGTGCGACCGGCCACGACGCCGCCGGGTATCCGCCGTATGCCGGATACGTCATACCGGCAGGGGACGTGGTCGCAGCGGGCGCGGGCATCTGGCCCGCGAGCGTGTACGGCGGGACGAAGGGTGCCGGTTCGGCGGCGTCTGGCGGGGTGATGGGTGCGGCCGGCACAGGAGCCTCCGGCGCCCGTTCGGAAGCCGTCGGCTCCTGCACTGTCGGTTCAGACGCTGTCGACTCGTCGCTAGGCGCCGGCCTCCCCGTGACGACATGCTCGGTCCACTGCTGACCGTCCCACCACCGTCGGTTCCCGGAGCCGTCGTCGTACCAGCCGGCAGGTGTTGTCATCAGGCTTCCCCGTGTGTCTTTCTCGGTCGGCGAATGCGTGGTGAGGTCATTCTCGCTACGCCGGCCGATCCTCAGCGGTGTGGCCGTCATGACGACGGTAGCGGCGCTGGGCGCCCTGTGTCGAATGCCAGGACGACCGCGCGAAGAAGGCCTCAGGAGCGCGATGCTCCTGAGGCCTTCGACGTCACTCTGCGGTGGTCAGGGCGTGAAGCACGCGGCGACCGCGTCCGTGTCCCCGAGCACCTCGGCGAAGCCGTACAGGGCATCGGTGTCGGTCAGCGCGCCATCGCTCTCGGCGATCGTGCGCAGCGTCGCGTTGTCGAGGTCGGAGGCGACGAACAGGTCCGCGAGGCAGGAGATCTGAGGCTCGGTGTATCCCTCGGCTCCGGTGGAAGCGAGGATCGCCGTGAGTCCCTGAGCCACTTCGGGAGCGGTCGGGCGAACGCCGGCATCGGTTCCCTCGGTGCCGTCGGTTCCTTCGGTCTCGCTCGGCGCGGTCGCCTCGATCGACGGAGAAGAGGTGGGCATCCTGTCGATCTCTTCGCTCACTCCCTGGGCGAAGGCGAAGAGGTAGACGAACGACATCACGATGCCGATGATCGTCCCGACGACCGCGAGGATGAGCCCCGTGATGCCCGGCCACTTCTTGCCCTTGAGGAAGACCGAGACGAGGGAGACGATGAACCCGGCGGCGAGCAGGAAGAAGCCGATGAAGCCGATCACCGGGATGAAGACCAGGATCGTGCCGAGCGCCGCGAGCCCGAGTCCGACGAGTCCGAGGACCGACACCTTCTTCGGCTCCTCGGGACCGGGCTGCCCATACCCGGCGGCGGCGGGGTAGCCCGTCGTGCTGCCGGGGTAGGCCGGCGCGGCGCCCGGGTAGGAATCCGACGACGGCGCGGCTGCGCCGACCGGGTAGGCGGGAGCCGCCGGGGCGGAGTATGCGCCGAGGTCGTCGCTGAGCGGGGTCGTCGCCGCCGTCGCCCCGGGAGCATCATTCACATCCTGAGCGGTGAGACCTGCGGAAGCCGTCTGCGACGGATCCGACGACTCGGGGGAGATCGGCGTCTCGTCGGACGGACGGACGACGGTGTCATCGATCGATGGGGTCTCGGCGACCTGCTCCTCGACGACGAGCTGCTCCTCGGAGACGGCCGGGGCATCGGTGGTCTCCGGGGCGAAGTGCTCGGTCCACTGCTGGCCGTCCCACCAGCGCTGTCGACCGGATCCGTCGTCGTACCATCCTGCGGGCGTAGTCATGGGTCCCCCTTGAAAGAACTCGGCGGCCACTTCCTGCAGCCGACATCTTCATGTATAGCAGTGGCAGGCGACGTGGCAGTGGGTCGTGGATGGGGAGCAATCCCCATCCGGTCGGAGGACGGAAGCGTCGTGCGGGGTGTCGCTCGCGGCCAGGGGAGAGCCCGCGCTTAGGCTCGTAGCGCCATGATTCGGTTCGAGAACGTCACGAAACGCTACCGCGGGACGTCGAAGCCCGCCCTCTCCGGTGTCGACTTCGAGGTGCAGCGCGGGGAGTTCGTCTTCCTCGTCGGCGCCTCGGGCTCCGGCAAATCCTCCTGTCTGCGCCTGATCCTGCGCGAAGACGTCCCGACGACGGGGCGGGTCGCTGTGCTGGGCAGGGACCTGCGGGCGCTCGCCAACCGCAAGGTGCCGTATTTCCGCCGCCACATCGGGTCGGTCTTCCAGGACTTCCGACTTCTGCCGTCGAAGACCGTCTACCAGAACGTCGCCTTCACGCTTCAGGTGACGGGTTCGTCGCGCGGCTTCATCCAGCAGGCTGTTCCGGAGGCCTTGGCGCTCGTGGGTCTCGACGGCAAGCAGAAGCGGATGCCGCACGAGCTCTCCGGCGGCGAGCAGCAGCGCGTCGCGATCGCGCGCGCTCTGGTCAATCGTCCTCAGGTGCTGCTCGCCGACGAGCCGACCGGAAACCTCGACCCCGCCACCTCGGTCGACATCATGCAGCTGCTCGCCCGCATCAATGCCGGCGGCACCACCGTGCTGATGGCCACCCACGAAGCCGGATTCGTCGACCAGATGCAGCGCCGCGTGATCGAGCTGAGTGACGGCGAGATGGTTCGCGATGAGGTGCACGGCGGGTACGGCGACACCTCCAACATCCCGCGCCTCGTCCCGGAGGAGGTGCGTGGGGCCGCGGCAGCGGCCGCGCTCACCGCCGTGCAGGAAGTACAGCGTCAGACCGCAGACCTCTCCATGGTGCGTGCCGCCCTGGCGGAGGAGCTCAGCACGCAGCGCAAGGCCGCGGCCGCGGCCGCGGTCGACCGCGACGGGGAGACCGTGGTTCCCCCGGCCCCGCGCACGGTCGAGCCCCCAGAGCCCGCACGTTCGCAGGCCGCTGATTCTGGCGCGAACGTCGTGGAGCCTCCCGCCGCCGTCGAACCTCCGGCGGTCATCCGCCCGCGAACACACCCCATCACGCTGCCGACGGTCGACGTCGCCGAGCTCGGAGTCGCCGATCGCCTCGGCCTCTCCGATGAAGACGACGAGGAAGTGGGCCCGACCTCATGAGAATCGGACTCATCCTGACCGAAGCCCTGGGCGGGCTCCGGCGGAACATCTCGATGGTGATCTCCGTCGTGCTCGTCACCTTCGTCTCCCTGACGTTCGTGGGTGCGGCGATCCTGATGCAGGGACAGATCGGCGTCATGCGCGGCTACTGGGCCGAGCGCGCCCAGGTCGCGGTGTACATGTGCTCCGCGGTCTCGGAATCCGAGACCTGCCTCGACGGTGCCGCGAGCGAGGAGCAGGTCGCCGCCGTCCGTGCACAGCTCGAGGGCGATGCGCTCAAGCCGCTCATCAGCTCGATGACGTTCGACACCAAGGAAGAGACCTACGCCAAGCTCGTCGATCAGCTCGGTGCCGACCAGGCGAGCGTACTCACGCCCGACCAGGCCTTCGAGGTGTTCTTCGTCACCATGAAGGACCCGGGCCAGTCGCAGGTGCTCGCCGAGGCGTTCAGCGGACAGGCCGGTGTGGAGCAGGTCAAGGATCAGCTCCAATACCTCGAGCCGTTGTTCTCCGCGTTGACCGTCGCGACATACATCGCGGTGGGCATCGCGGTGCTCATGCTCATCGCCGCCACCCTGCTGATCGGAACCACCATCCGACTGTCGGCGTATGCCCGACGCAAGGAGATCGGCATCATGCGCCTGGTCGGAGCGTCCAACCGCTTCATCCAGACGCCGTTCGTCCTCGAGGGCGTGTTCGCCGCCTTCCTCGGCTCCGCCCTGGCCAGCGCCGCGGTCGTGGCCGGCGTGCACTTCGGAGTGAACGGCTATCTGCGGGGCCGGGTTCCGTTCATCACGACATGGGTGACGATGCAGGATGCCGCGCTCGTGGTTCCCGTGCTGATCGGCATCGGTGTCATCCTCGCCGCGCTCTCGGCCGGCTTCGCGATCCGACGCTGGCTGCGTACCTGATAGCCTGAAAGGCTGCTCGGTCGGATCGATCGATCGAGCTCATCACGGCAACAGGAGAGCATCATGCCCAGGGAACGCGGAGAGAAGGTCATCGCGACCAATCGTCGCGCACGTCACGACTACACGATCGAGAAGTCGTACGAAGCGGGGATGGTGCTCACCGGCACCGAGGTCAAGTCACTGCGTCAGGGGCGCGCCAACCTCAGCGACGGCTACGCGTTCGTCAAGGGGAACGAGGTCTTCCTCGACTCCGTGCACATCCCCGAGTACTCGCAGGGGCACTGGACGAACCACTCGGCCAAGCGCATCCGCAAGCTCCTGCTGCACCGCGAGGAGATCGCCAAGATCGCACACGCGGTGTCAGCAGGCGGATACACACTGATCCCGTTGAAGCTCTACTTCTCGGACGGTCGCGCCAAGGTCGAGATCGCTCTGGCGAAGGGCAAGCGCGAATACGACAAGCGCCAGACCCTGCGCGAGCGTCAGGACACCCGAGAGGCCGACCGCGCCATGCGGCTGCGCAACCGTGTAGGGGAGTAGTCCCCGGCCCTCACAGGCGCGGCTCGAACCCGAAGACGCGGCCGAGGAACCTCAGCTCCCGTTCGAGGGCGTCGACGATCGTCTCCGCGCTGCGGAAGCCGTGCCCCTCGGCGGGGTACAGGACGTACTCGTGGTCGATGCCGCGGGTCGCGAGCGCATCGCGGATCGCCTCGGACTGCGACGGCGGAACCACGCGGTCCTCCCCACCCTGCAGGAGCAGCACGGGCACATCGATGCGATCGGTGTGGGTGAGCGGCGAACGCTCGATGTACAGGTGCTTGTACTCGGGGAGCGGTCCGACCAGGCCGTCGATGTACGACGCCTCGAAGTCATGCGTCTCCGCCACCAGCATGCGCAGGTCGGCCACGCCGTAGCGGCTGATCCCGGCGGCGAAGGCACCACCGCGGACCAGCGCCGACAGCACTGTCCAACCACCTGCCGAACCGCCGCGGATCGCGATGCGGGCGGGGTCGGCGAGTCCGGCGTCGGCGAGTCCGCGGGCGGCCGCGATCACGTCGTCGACGTCGACCACGCCCCACTGGCCGTCGAGACGCTCGCGGTAGGCGCGTCCGTAGCCCGTGGATCCTCCGTAGTTCACGTCGAGCACGCCGATGCCCCGGCTCGTGTAGAAGGCGATCGCCGCGGACGCCGCGCCGGTGACGTGCGCCGTCGGTCCGCCGTGCACCAGCACGACGTAGGGTGCGCGCTCATCGTCGGGCGCCGACGCGTCGGGGTTGGCCGGAGGATAGGCGAATGCGTGCACCGCGCCGCGGGGACCCTCGATCTCGATCGGGATGGACGCGGGCATCCACTCCGGATCGACCGGCTCGCCACCGCGCACGGCGGTGAACTCGCCGGATTCGATGTCGACGCACCACAGGCCCGCCGTCGCCCGAGAGCCGTTGCCGGAGAGGAGCACCCTGGTGCCGTCGACGGCATCGATGCTCACGTGGCCGTCACCGGGGAAGTCGATCACGCTCACGCCGCCGTCGGCATCGATCACGACGACCTCGTCGCGGCCGTTCGTACGGACGGCGACGATGCGGCCGTCGTCGAGCGGCTGGTACCAGCGGTTGCCGAGCACCCACAGCCCGTAGCCGGTGTCCGCATCGACAGGAGCGCCGGCAGGGGCGAACGGTCGCGCCGGCCCGGTGGGAGTCACCCCATCGAGCGTGACACGCTGCAGAGCCCAGCGACCGTCGGGATCGTCGGCGAAGATCAGCTCCGCGTCGCTGAGCCACTCCGGCTGCAGCGCCGCCCGCGAGGGGATCGTGTGCGGCGCCCCGCCGGGGACCTCTGCGATCTGAACGTGCGCGTCCTCCCACGGCATCCGTCCTCGATCCCAGCCGACCCATGCCGCGCGGGTGCCGTCGGGAGAGAGGGCGGGGTGGGCGAAGAAGCCGTCTCCCTGCACGATTACCCTGATCGCGGACGGGTCTTCGGCGGCGGATCCATCGAGCGGGATCTCGACGACCGAGCGGAGGTGCGGCGTGGTCGAGAGGTCTTCGCGCACGGCCAGCAGGCGGCCGTTCTGCACGCGCAGACCGCCGTGTGAGGGGCCCGGGGCGGTAAGGGCGACCGGTTCGGCTCCGACGCTCAGGCGGCGCACCCGCTGGTCTCCTGCATCGACGAAGAACAGCGTGCCGTGCTCATCGACCGTCCAGGCGCCTCCGCCGTACTCGTGCACGCGAGAGCGCGCGCTCCAGGGGGCGGGGAGGATTTCGGAGCCGGAAGAACTCCGCACCGTCACGCGTCCCTTCTCGGCGGGTACCGACTCACCCCACCAGATCTCCGCACCGACGAAGCGGGCTCCGTCGATGCGCGGAGAGGAGGCCGCGACGGAGGCCGCGGAGAAGGGCGAGGGCCAGGAACCGTAGGGGGACGACGACATGCTTCGAGCCTAGGCGTCGAAGGTGGACGCCCGTGCGTCAGGACGGGAGCATCGCGGTCTTGATCCGTTGCCCGACGCCACGAAGCCCCTCCCGGTACCCGGGGGGCTTCGTCGTGCCGTCTTGTCTCAGACCGCGCGCAGTACCGCGACGATCTTGCCGAGGATCACGGACTCATCGCCGAGGATGGGCTCGAACGCGGAGTTGCGGGGGAGCAGCCAGGTGTGGCCGTCGCGGCGACGCAGCACCTTCACGGTGGCCTCGCCGTCGAGCATCGCCGCCACGATCTCGCCGTTCTCGGCGCTGTTCTGGGAGCGGACGACGACCCAGTCGCCGTCGCAGATGGCGGCATCGATCATCGACTCGCCGGAGACCTTGAGCATGAAGAGGTCGCCCTTGCCCACCAGCTGGCGGGGGAGGGGGAAGATCTCCTCGACCTGCTGGTCGGCGGTGATCGGCACGCCGGCTGCGATGCGCCCGACGAGGGGGACGAGCGCGGCGTCTCCGACCGGGGTCGCCACGTCGGCGGGGCTCTCGGTGCTGGTACCAGGCAGATCGATGAGCACTTCCATAGCTCTCGTCTTCCCGGGGTCGCGGCGCAGATAGCCGCTGAGCTCGAGCTGTCCGAGCTGGTGGGTGACGCTGGAGAGGGACTTGAGGCCGACGGCGTCGCCGATCTCGCGCATGCTCGGCGGGTAGCCGTGGTGCGCGATCGAGTTCTGGATGACCTCGAGGATCGCCATCTGCTTCGGGCTGAGGCTCTTCCGGCGGCGCGTGCGCGGTGCCTCCGACTCGGGGGCAGAGTTCTCGCTCATGGTGCTCCTTCAGTGCGTGATCCGACGTCCCTCTTCGAATGTCGGAGGCCCGTGGTGGGGTGTCCTTATCGAAACCGTATCCGAGAATCGGGCCGATCTGGAAGATCTGTTCGAGCGTGTCGGCCTTATCGTCGGCGGGGTTTCGAAGAATACTTGACAGATGTTCGAACTCGAAGATATCTTCGGTACGTAGCTTCGCATTCACGGCTCCCGGCCGAGGCGGGAATGCGAACGCTACGCCAACTTCCCCGGTCGCCTCACGGCTCCGGGACAGGCTAAGGAGCACCACATGAGCAGCATCAGCTTCAGCACCGCAGCAGTCGTTCCGGCGTCGACCCGTCCTTCGACGCGACTCCGACTGACGACGCGTGGCCGCGCCGTGCTGCTGGCCTTCGCCTCCGTGCCGCTCGCGGTCGGCATCGCGTTCGCCGCACTCAGCGGTGGCAGTGCGATCGCCTCGGGTGCAGACACCGCGGCCGTCAGCGTCGAGACCGTCACGGTCATGCCCGGCGACACGCTCTGGTCGATCGCCACCGGCGTCGCCCCCGACGCCGACCCGCGCGACGTGATCGGTGAGATCAGCCGGATGAACCTGCTGCGTGGTGGCGAGCTCCAGATCGGTCAGACACTGGCCATCCCGGCCCAGTACGTGAACTGATCCTGCCGCAGCGTCGCTGCAGCAACTTTGCGTCATCGACTCGGGGCGCCGCTTAACATGGGAAGGGTGACCCTCTCCCTCAACGATCTCCCGCTACGTGATGATCTTCGCGGACTGACGCCGTACGGCGCTCCGCAGGCGCCCCTTCCGATCGCGCTCAACGTGAACGAGAACACACATCCGATCCCGGATGAAGTGGCCAGCGACATCCTCGACGACATCGCCGTGGCGATCCGCGACGTCAACCGCTACCCCGACCGGGAGTTCAGCACCCTTCGTGAGTCGTTCGCCGAGTATCTGGGGCACGGGCTCACCCCCGAGCAGATCTGGGCGGGCAACGGGTCCAACGAAGTGCTCCAGCACATCCTCCAGGCGTTCGGCGGGCCGGGGCGCACGGCGTTCGGCTTCGCGCCCACGTACTCGATGTACCCGCTGATCGCCCAGGGGACCGGGGCGCGGTGGATCGCCGGCACCAGGCAGCCCGACTACACGATCACGCCGGAGGAGGCCGCCGAGCAGGTGCGGGCCGCCGACCCGGACGTGGTGATCCTCTGCTCGCCCAACAACCCCACCGGCACGCCGCTGGGGCTCGACGTCGTCGAAGCCGTCTACGACGCGGCTCGGGGCATCGTTATCGTCGACGAGGCCTACCAGGAGTTCGCTCCCCGCGACGCGGTGTCCGCATTGACGCTGCTCGAAGGGCGTCCGCGGCTCGCCGTCTCGCGCACGATGAGCAAGGCGTTCGCGTTCGCGGGCGCTCGCGTCGGCTATCTCGCGGCGGATCCGGCCTTCATCGACGCGCTGCGGCTGGTGCGTCTGCCCTATCACCTGAGCGCCCTCACCCAGGCAGCGGCCATCGCGGCACTGCGCAACGCCGACGTCATGCTCGGGATGGTCGAGGAGATCGTCGAACAGCGCGACAGGATCACGGCGACCCTCGAGGCGCTCGGCTATCAGCCGCACGAGACGTGGTCGAACTTCGTGCTGTTCGGCGGAGTCGCCGACCCGAAGGCGACGTGGCAGCAGCTCTACGACCGCGGCGTGCTCGTGCGCGACGTCGGCATCCCCGGCCACCTGAGGGTGAGTGCCGGAACCGAGGCCGAGACCACCGCGTTCCTCGACGCCCTGGCCTCGATAGGATCGGCTTCATGAGCACCCCCGCACTGACCCCGCGCACAGCGAGCCGCGTGCGCAGCACGTCGGAGTCCACCGTCGAGCTCGAGCTGAATCTCGACGGCACCGGTGCGAGTCGCATCGACACGTCGGTGCCGTTCTTCGACCACATGCTCACCGCGTTCGCCAAGCACTCGCTCACCGACCTGACCGTGCGCGCGTCCGGCGACACGCACATCGACGCGCACCACACTGTCGAAGACGTCTCGATCGTGCTCGGCCAGGCGATTCTCGAGGCCCTCGGCGACAAGTCCGGCGTCTCCCGCTACGGCGACGCGCTCGTTCCGCTCGACGAGGCGCTCGCTCAGGCCGTCGTCGACATCTCCGGTCGTCCCTACCTCGTGCACACGGGTGAGCCCGCGGGGTTCGAGCACCACCTCATCGGCGGGCACTTCACGGGCTCGCTCGTGCGTCACTCGTTCGAGGCCATCACGTTCAACGCGGCTCTGACGGTGCACGTGCGCGTACTCGGCGGACGCGACCCTCATCACATCGCCGAGGCGGAGTTCAAGGCGTTCGCCCGTGCGTTCCGTCAGGCCAAGGCGCTGGACCCTCTCGTGGACGGCGTCCCCTCCACCAAGGGTGCGCTGTGAGCGCTGCACCTCGCATCGCGGTCTTCGACTACGAGTCGGGCAACGTCCATTCGGCGGTCAAGGCGCTCGTGGCCGCGGGTGCGGATGCCGTGCTGACACGCGACCGCGCCACCGCTCTCGAGGCCGACGGTCTCGTCGTGCCCGGTGTCGGAGCGTTCCAGGCCGTGCGTGATGCCCTGCGCGCCCATGGCGGAGACGAGATCATCGATCGTCGTCTGGCCGGCGGTCGCCCCGTGCTCGGGATCTGCGTCGGGATGCAGGTGCTGTTCGAGCACGGCGTCGAGCGCGGCCACGACACCGAGGGCCTCGGCGAATGGCCGGGGGCCGTCACCCAGCTCAACGCACCGGTGCTTCCGCACATGGGCTGGAACACGGTCGAGCCCGGTGCCGACAGCGTGCTGTTCCGAGGCATCGAGCAGGAGCGCTTCTACTTCGTGCACTCCTATGCCGCGCAGTCCTGGGAGCTCGACGTCATCCCGCCGTTCCCCGAGCCCGTCCTCACCTGGACGACCTACGGGGATCCTTTCCTCGCGGCGGTCGAGAACGGCCCGCTCTCAGCGACGCAGTTCCACCCGGAGAAGTCCGGCGAGGCGGGCATCCAGCTGCTGCGCAACTGGGTCCAGAGCCTCTGACGACGCCGGCAGGCGTCATCCGTTTTGTTCCCCGCCGTCCGGCGGACTACCCTCGGTTCTCGTGCCCGCACCGGGCCGAAGAGCTTCCCGATCCAAGGACCCCATGAACGACTTCGCGCAGTCCCCCTCGCTCACGCTCCTTCCCGCGGTCGATGTCGCCGGGGGCAAGGCCGTCCGCCTGACCCAGGGCGAGGCCGGCACCGAGACCAGCTACGGCGACCCGTTGGATGCAGCGGGGGAGTGGGCCGCGCAGGGTGCGAAGTGGATCCACCTCGTCGACCTCGACGCCGCATTCGGCCGCGGCAGCAATGCGCCGATCCTGCGCAAGGTCATCAAGCAGTTCAAGGGCGTGAACATCGAGCTCTCGGGCGGTATCCGCGACGACGCGACGCTGGAGGCGGCTCTGGAGAGCGGCGCCACCCGGATCAATCTGGGCACCGCGGCGCTGGAGAACCCGGAGTGGGCTGCCGACGTGATCGGTCGTTACGGCGAGGCCATCGCAGTCGGCCTCGATGTGCGGGGCACGACTCTCGCCGCCCGCGGATGGACCAAGGAGGGCGGTGACCTCTGGGAGGTGCTCGAGCGCCTCGAGGACGCCGGCTGCAGCCGGTACGTCGTCACCGACGTCACGAAGGACGGCACGCTCCGCGGCCCGAACCTCGAACTGCTGCGTGAGGTCACCTCGCGCACCCCGAAGCCGGTCGTCGCATCCGGTGGGATCTCGAGCCTCGACGACATCGCCGCGCTCCGTGAGCTCGTGCCGCTGGGCGTCGAGGGAGCGATCGTCGGCAAGGCACTCTACGCCGGCGCGTTCACGCTGGCTGAGGCACTGGATGTCGCAGGAGACTGACGCGCACGCCTGCGGGCCCGAGTCGCACAACCACGGCGATTCGGCCGGCGTCCCCTGGGAGGGGCGCAGCTTCGAGTCGAACCCGCACGCGGGGGACGACGGCTCCGCAGACCCCGCTCTCCTGGCCGCGATCCTTCGCTTCCGTGCGGGACAGGGCAGCCAGGCTGAGGTGGTCGACGCCTTCCGGGGTGCGCGGGTGCTGGTGCCGCTCATCGCGGAGAAGGGCGACGAGGGCGTCGCGCCGAACGGACTCACCGTCGACAAGACGCAGGAGCTGTCCATCGTGACGGTGGCGGCTCCCGACGGACGCCGCGTGCAGCCGGTCTTCTCCTCCGTCCAGGCCATGCAGGCCTGGGATCCGACCGCGCGACCGATTCCGGTCGAGGCGGTTCGCGCCGCGTTGGCGGCCTCCGCGGAAGACACCGACCTGATCGTGCTCGACCCGACCTCCGAGACGGAGTTCGTCATCCGGCGCCCCGCGGTGTGGGCGATCGCTCAGGAGCACCGCTGGGAGCCGAGCTTCCTCTCCACCGAGGTGTTCACCGCGCTCCAGGAGAGCGTGGCGCACGAACTGGCCGTGATCGACGTGGCGGTGGCCGCGGGCGATCCCGACGCACGGCTCCGGGGCCCCGAGCTGATCGTGATCCTCGAGCTCGTCGACGGTCTGGAGCGTGAGGTGCTCGACGCCGTGCTCTCTCGCCTCGCTCAGCGCTGGGCGTCCGACGACCGCATCGCCGTGCTCGCGGATTCGCTCACGGTGAAGCTCCGCCGCAGCGCCTGACCGCTTTCGCTACGATCGGGGCATGTCCCGCGGTCTGATGCGAGTCCTCGCCGTGGTCGTGCTCCTGTGTGGTGCCGCGACCGGCACCACGGGCTGCTTCACCGCGTGCCCGGCAATCGGCTACGTCAACGGGGCGGTCGTCGACGTGAGCGCATTCCCCGCGGTCGCGGCCGTCCAGTTCTGCGTGGACGCGGAGTGCTCACCGGCGCCGGGGGAGGACGAGACCTCCTCGACCAACATGTTCTCCACGTCCCGTCAGGACGACGGGACGTGGAGCCTCATGTTCGACATGTCCACGCCGGAAGACGTCGACATCCGTCTCTTCGACGCGCAGGGAACCCTCATCCACGAGGCTGAAGAGGCGATTGCCTGGACCCACACCGGAGGCGCCTGCCCCGGCCCCTCCACCGCGGAACCCCTGATCCTGCAGCCCTGACTAGTTGACCGGACCGGTCCACTTCTCGCCCGGTCCCTTGCCGATCGGGTCGGGAATCGTCGATGCCTCGCGGAAGGCGAGCTGCAGCGAACGAAGACCGTCACGCAGCGAGCGGGCGTGCATGTCACTGATCTCGGGAGCGCCGGCGGTGATGAGGCCGGCGAGAGCGTTGATGAGCTTGCGCGCCTCGTCGAGGTCGATCTGCGCCGCGGCGTCGGGATCGTCGGCGAGTCCGAGCTTGACGGCTGCGGCGCTCATGAGGTGCACGGCGGCGGTGGTGATCACCTCGACAGCGGGTACATCGGCGATGTCTCGGGTGGCCGACGATGCGGCCTCCTCCTGACGTGCCCAGCGCTCTTCGCGCTCACGTGCAGCCTCGTCCGGTGCCTGGTTCGTCACTTCGCCTTGCTTTCTGTTAGACTTTGGCGGGCTCCGGAGCGTCATGCTCCGGATCGAAAGAGGATTCACTTCCCACCCGCGCTTGCCGTTCAAGGCTACCGGGTCTTGCACTCCACCGGCTCCGTTCGCAAGACGGACCCGGCAGGAAGGGTGCGGAGCCGGCGTCTGAATGCCGGTGGGCGGGGACGATTCCGATTTCGCCCGTGATGCAGACAGCATCGCGGTGGCCGAATCACATCGTCTAAGGAGTTCCGCATCAGCGATCCCCGTACCAATGAGCGCATCCGCGTCCCCGAGGTCCGCCTCGTCGGCCCCGCGGGTGAGCAGATCGGCGTTGTCCGCATCGAGGCCGCGCTGCGCCTCGCGCAGGAAGCCGATCTCGACCTCGTCGAGGTCGCCCCCAACTCGAAGCCGCCCGTCGTCAAGATCATGGACTACGGCAAGTTCAAGTACGAGGCCGCCCAGAAGGAAAAGGAAGCTCGCCGCAACCAGGCGAACACGATCCTCAAGGAAGTCCGTTTCCGTCTGAAGATCGAGGCGCACGACTACACGACCAAGCTCAAGCGCGCCGAGGGCTTCCTCAAGGCCGGCGACAAGGTCAAGGCCATGATCCTGTTCCGCGGTCGCGAGCAGTCGCGTCCCGAGCAGGGCGTCCGCCTGCTGCGCAAGTTCGCTGAAGACGTCGCCGAGTTCGGCACCGTCGAGTCGAACCCGACCATCGACGGTCGCAACATGGTGATGGTCGTGGCTCCGCTCAAGAGCAAGTCCGAGGCGAAGCAGGAGCAGAACGCCGTGCGCGATGCTCAGCGTGCCGACAAGAAGCAGGCGGCGCGCGACGCGAAGAGCGATTCGCCCGCAGCCGCAGCTCCGGCGGAGTGATCCCCGCCCCCAGAACTCCCGCACCGCGGGTTGACACCGTCGCCTGAGAAGGCGCCATACGAAGGAAGAGAAGATGCCGAAGCAGAAGACCCACTCGGGTGCTAAGAAGCGCTTCAAGATCACCGGCAGCGGAAAGCTGAAGAAGCAGCAGGCCGGGATGCGCCACAACCTCGAGCACAAGTCGAGCCGTCGCACCCGTCGTCTGAACCAGGACCAGGTGCTGTCGAAGGCTGACACCAAGGTCGCGAAGAAGCTTCTCGGTCGCTGACGCGCACCGAACGCACGAATAGGAACACAGGAAAATGGCAAGAGTCAAGCGGGCAGTAAACGCCCACAAGAAGCGCCGGGTCATCCTCGAGCGCGCCTCCGGTTACCGCGGACAGCGTTCGCGCCTGTACCGGAAGGCCAAAGAGCAGGTCATCCACTCGCTGGTCTACTCGTACCGTGACCGTCGCAAGCGCAAGGGCGACTTCCGTCGTCTGTGGATCCAGCGCATCAACGCTGCGGCTCGCCAGAACGGCATGACGTACAACCGCTTCATCCAGGGCCTCGGCCTCGCGGGTGTTACCGTCGACCGTCGCATGCTCGCCGACCTCGCGGTCAACGACGCGGCGACCTTCACGACGCTGGTCGAGACGGCGAAGAAGGCTCTGCCCTCCGACGTCAACGCACCGAAGTCGGCTGCGTAAGCATCTCTTCACACAGGGCGCTCTCCTTCGGGAGGGCGCCCTGTGGCGTTCGTTGGCTCGGAACCGGCGGATGCGCGGGTGACGACCACGTCGACGAGGGCCGCCACGGCGACCGCGCCGGCGTACACCGCGAGGTCGCGGACATCGAAGCCCGAGCCGAGGACGAGACGGATCGGCGGGAACCGGGCTGCCCACTCGCGGGGAAGCCCGGTGAGCTGGAGCAGTTCGACGGCGGCGCAGAACACGAATGCCACGACCGCGATCGCGGGACGAGGCCGGCGCGGGGCGAGGAACGCGACGAGCAGGTAGATGAGCACGGCGTACAGGGCATCGCCCACGATGTCGCCGATCATCCCGCTCACACCGAGGTGAACGACGAGACCGATCCCTACCGTGACGGCGGCGACGACGGCGAGGGTGATCCGTCGGCGAGTGCTGTTCACCGTGGGGCTGTCGCTCATCCCGGCACCCTATCCCGATGGTGCGGGAACCAGCCGCGCGTTCTCTAGACTGTGATCGTGCTGGAGAACCCCCGTTCGCCCCGAGTCCGAGCCGTCGCGAAGCTGACCAAGCGCAGCGCGAGAACCGAGACGGGCCTGTTCCTTCTGGAAGGTCCGCAGTCCGTCCGCGAGGCGCTCACCTACCGTCCCGAGGCGATCGTCGAGCTGTTCGCGACGCCGAACGGCTGGGAGAGGCACCCCGACATCCGTGCGAAGGCCGCCGAGGCCGAGGTCGATGTCGAATACGTGACCGAGTACGTCCTCAACGCGATGGCCGACACCGTCACCCCGCAGGGGCTGGTCGCGGTGGTGCAGCAGACACCGACTTCCGTGCGCGACATCTTCGACTCCTCGCCACGGCTGGTGGCCATCTGCGAGGAGGTGCGGGACCCCGGGAACCTCGGCACGATCATCCGGGCTGCCGACGCCGCCGGTGCGGATGCCGTCGTGCTCACCGGCCGCACGGTCGATCCGTACAACCCGAAGGTCGTGCGCGCCACGACAGGGTCGCTCTTCCACCTGCCGGTGTCGGTCGGGGGAGACCTGGCCGATGTCGTCACGCGCGCCCATGCCGCAGGTCTGCGCATCCTCGCGGCCGATGTGAAGGGCGACGATCTGCTGAAGGCACGCGCCGAGGGCGTGCTCGAAGAGCCCACCGCATGGCTCTTCGGCAACGAGGCGCGCGGGCTCGAAGACGAGGCGCTCGCGCTCGCGGACCAGGTGCTCAAGCTGCCCATCTTCGGCCGTGCCGAATCCCTCAACCTGGCGACGGCCGCCAGCGTGTGCCTCTACGAGAGCGCCTTCGCACAGCGGGCGACGTCCGCCGGCTGAGTTCTCGGCCCCGAAGGAAGCAGGAGACGGAGTCGATGAGGATTCTGATCGTCGAGGACGACGACCGCGTCGCCGGCGCGCTCGAGGCGTTCCTCGCTCGGTCGGGATACGCGACCGTGCGCGCGGCGGACGGAGCGGCAGCTCTGGACCTGCTGGGTGCGGACACCGAGGTCGTCCTGCTCGATCTCGGGCTTCCCGACATCGACGGTGTCGACCTGTGCCGTCGCATCCGTGGCCGCTCGGAGGTTCCGATCGTCATCGTGACCGCGCGCAATCAGGTCGCCGAGCGCATCAAAGGACTGCGGGCCGGAGCCGACGATTTCGTGGTCAAGCCCTATGACGTGCACGAGCTCCTGGCCCGGATCGAAGCCGTGACCAGAAGAACACGACCGATGCGACCCGAGGCCGATGCCCGTGTGCTGCTGCATGACGGTGATGTGGAGATCGACCTCGTCGCACGGCAGGTCCTCGTCGACGGCACACCGATCGACCTCACGCGCAAGGAGTTCGACATCGTCGCGGTCCTCGCCCGATACCCGGGGGTGGCTGTGCCGAAGGAGCGCCTGATCCGCGAGGTGTGGAACACCGACTGGCGAGGGTTCGGGCACTCCCTCGAGGTGCACGTCGGCGCGATCAGGAAGAAGACCGGAGTCCGCGGGGTCATCGAGACCGTGCGTGGCGTCGGATATCGGCTTGCGGGGTCGTGACGCATGCGGCGCCGTCTGATCATCGTCTTCCTCGTACCGCTCGTCGCCATCCTGGCCGCGCTCGGCGGGGCTGCGGGATGGAGCGCCGCCCACGGCGTGCAGCAGGCGTTCTACACGCAGCAGCTCGGCGACCTCGGGTACTTCGCCACGAGCGCGCGTCAGGCTCTGCGATCCGGCAGCGCGGCGGTGATCGATGCCGAGGTGATGCGCTTCCGTGAGGTCTACGGAATCGAGGTCACCGTCTTCGATCTCGGCGGCAGCGTGTGGGCCGCAGGCGAGCAGGACCCGGCGGTCCTTCCTGAGGAAGACGCCGAGAGGGTCAGGCTGGCCCTCTCCGGGCGGCGGGCCGAGCAGCCAACGGTCGTGTTCCCCTGGACCGTCACGGATGCGGCGCTGGCCGAGCCGGTGTTCGACGACGGGGACGTGATCGGCGCCGTGCTGGTCACCGGTGACGTCGAAGCGCCGCGTGCCGCGATCCTGCAGCAGTTCCTCCTCATCTCCGCGATCGCGCTGGTGCTCATCGCGCTCGGAGTGCTCCTCGTGTTCCGCCTCGCTCGATGGGTGCTGTCGCCGGTGCGCCGGCTCGATGAGGCGATGGTCGCGATCGAGCGGGGTGAGATGGACGCGCGGGTCGCGGCGGATGACGGTCCGCCGGAGCTGCGCCGCATGGCGCAGGTGTTCAACGGGATGGCCGACGAGATCGAACGGGTGATGACGCGCCAGCAGGAGTTCGCACTCAACGCCTCTCATGAGCTGCGCAACCCCCTGAACGCTCTCCTCCTGCGCGTGGAGCATCTGGCGACCGGACTCGGGACGCAGTGGCAGCACGACGTAGAGGAGACGCGGGAGGAGGGGCGACGGATGACCCGTATCCTCGAGACGCTGCTAGGCCTCGCGCGCGGCGGACGCGGGGATACGGCCATCTCCGCTGTCGACCTCGCGACCCTCGCCGCCCGGCGCCTCGACGCGTGGCGCGACGTCGCCGCACAGCGCAGAGTCGGCTTGCGCGCCACGGGGGACTCGTCGGTGATGAGCGTGACCGATCGGACGATCGTGGAGAGTGCGCTGGATGCCGTGATCGACAACGCGGTGAAGTTCTCCCCTGAGGGGGCGCAGATCGAGATCGGTGCGCGACGCGATGGCCGGCTCTGCCGGATCACCGTCCGCGATCACGGTCCCGGTCTGACCGCGGAGGAGGCGGCAGCGGCGACAGACCGGTTCTGGCGCAGCGCCGAGAGCGGAGACACTCCCGGATCCGGGCTCGGCCTCGCCATCGCGAGCGACCTGCTCGCGACGGTCGGCGGGGAACTCTCCGTGGCCTCGGCGAAGGGCGGCGGCCTCGCCGTCGCGCTCGTGCTCCATGACGGGACGACGCCGTGAGGGCCCTCGCGCGGCGGCTCGTCGCCGGAGCGCTCGCGATCACGCTCCTGGCGGTGCTCACCGCGTGCAATCCCCGTGCGAGCGAGTGGACGGATGCGGAGTACGCGATCGCCAGTGGCGGGTCGACCGGCGTCTACTACGACTACGGGAGTCACCTGGCCGAAGAGCTGTCCGCATCGCTGGATATCAGGATGGGTGCGCAGGAGACAGCAGGATCCGTCGACAATCTGCTGCGGGTCAGCTCGGGGGAGGCCCTGATCGGGTTCGCGCAGGGTGATGCGGCCGCCGATGCGGTGGCCGGCACCGGGGCCTTCGACGCGCCGCTGGAGGTGCAGGCCCTCGCTCGGCTCTACGACGAATACGTGCAGGTCGTGGTGCGGGGAGACTCCGAGATCGACGACGTCGGCGATCTCGCCGGCCGCACGATCTCGCTCGGCGCGGAGAACTCCGGGGTGAACGTGATCGCCGCCCGCGTGCTGGATGCGGCCGGCGTCGATCTCGGGTCTGTCCGCAACCCTCAGCTCGACCTCAGCGAGTCGATCGGCGCGATGGAGCGCGGGGAGATCGACGGGTTCTTCTGGGTGGGCGGATTGCCGACCCCTGGAGTGGCGGAGCTCTCCGAGAGGTCGCCGGTTCGCCTGCTCCCGATCGAGCAGGAGTGGGTCAACGAGGTGAACGAGCGGTACTCGCACGCCTACCGTCCGGCAGATGTCCCGGCCGGGACCTACGGCCTCGTGGATTCCGCGCCGACGATGGCGGTGCCCAACTATCTCGTCACGGCAGCCGCGACCCCTGACGCCGTCGTGCGCGACGTGCTCGCCGGGCTGTTCGACGCGCGTCTGCGCATCGCGGGGGAGGTGCCCACCGCGGCGTTGCTGGACCGTCGTTCGGCGATCTTCACCGGTCCCGTCCCTCTGCACCCCGGGGCCGTGGACTACTACCGGGACCTGCGCGGCTGACTGCTCAAGAAATCCTCAAGAAGTCTGACACCGGGGTCCACCCTCTGTCATTGTGAGGTCGATCGTGAACGATCGTCGCCTGCTGCTCAACTGTCTTTGGGGTGCTGCAGCAGGACGATTCCGCGGCCCGTGGGGGCGGGCCGCGGGGTACCCATGCACAGCTGCATTGGTGCCGCGATCAGGTGATTACGAACGTGTAAATCTCACCGAGGTGCCTGGAGACCCGCGTCCGACGTGGCTAGTTTGGAGAAATGATGACCTCTGATACCCCGCTCGTCGTGGTCGAGAACGTCCAGAAGCACTACGGCGATTTCCAGGCGCTCACCGACATCGACCTGACCGTCAACTCGGGGGAGGTCGTGGTCGTGATCGGCCCGTCCGGCTCCGGCAAGTCGACGCTCTGCCGCACGATCAATCGTCTCGAGACGATCACGAGCGGCAGCATCAGCATCGACGGCAAGGAGCTCCCGGCCGAGGGCAAGGGCCTGGCGCATCTGCGGGCGGACGTCGGCATGGTCTTCCAGTCCTTCAACCTCTTCGCCCACCTCACGATCCTCGAGAACGTGACACTCGGCCCGATCAAGGTCCGCGGCATCAAGAAGGCCGACGCCGAGAAGGAGGCGATGATGCTGCTCGAGCGCGTCGGCGTCGCCCAGCAGGCGAACAAGCTCCCCGCCCAGCTCTCCGGCGGCCAGCAGCAGCGCGTGGCGATCGCCCGCGCTCTCGCGATGCAGCCCAAGGTGATGCTGTTCGACGAGCCCACCAGCGCCCTCGACCCCGAGATGATCAACGAGGTCCTCGACGTCATGGTCGAGCTGGCGCACGACGGAATGACAATGATCGTCGTCACCCACGAGATGGGCTTCGCCCGCAAGGCCGCCGACCGCGTGGTCTTCATGGCCGACGGACGGATCGTGGAGGAGGCGACTCCCGAGGAGTTCTTCACGCATCCGAAGAGCGATCGCGCCAAGGACTTCCTCTCGAAGCTCCTCACGCACTGACGTCCACGCACCGACCACACAGACCCTGCACACACAGCACACGAAGGAGACGCACATGCGACGCACACGGACACTGGCAGGTATCGGAATCGCAGCGGCCGCGCTGCTGGCGCTCACCGCCTGCAACAGCGGTACGCCGTCCAGCACAGGAGCTCCGGAGGGCGGCGACGAGGGCGAGGCCTCCAGCAGCACCCCGTGGACCGTCCTGACCGACGTCAGCATCGACGGCAGCCCGACGTTCGACCGGATCGAGTCTTCCGGCACGATCAAGGTCGGCGTCAAGGAGGACCAGCCGGGCCTCGGCTACCTCGACCCGGTGACGGGCGACCGCACCGGATTCGACGTCGACATCGCCCGCTGGATGGCGGCATCGCTCGGCGTCGACCCGGAGAAGATCGAGTTCCAGGCGATCGCCTCCGCGAACCGCGAGCAGGCCATCGTGAACGGCGACATCGACTACTACGTCGGCACCTACTCGATCACCGACAAGCGCAAGGAGCAGATCTCCTTCGCCGGTCCCTACTTCGTCACCGGTCAGGGCCTCCTCGTCGGCGCCGACAGCGACATCAAGAGCGTCGACGACCTGAGTGCCGAGACGACGGTCTGCTCGGCGACCGGATCGACGCCGATCCAGAACATCAAGACGAACTACCCCGACGTGCCGACCAAGGAGTACGACACGTACTCGAAGTGCGTCGAGGACCTGAAGAACGGTCAGGTGGATGCCGTCACGACCGACGAGGCGATCCTCATCGGCTACGCGGCCCAGGACCCGGACAAGCTGAAGGTCGTCGGGGAGCCGTTCAGCGAGGAGCGCTACGGCATCGGACTCGCCAAGGGCGATGACGCACTGGTCGAGTACTTCAACACGCAGCTGACCGACGGCGCGAAGATCTGGCAGCAGATCTTCGACAACAACCTGGGTGCCTCCGGCGTCAAGGCGACGCAGCCCGAGGTCGACCCGATCGGCTGATTCCTGCGGGGCGGTCGACAGGTTCGACCGCCCCGCTCATCGGCAGGAACATCCGAGAACTCGAATCGACAGGAGCAGCTGTGGGAGTCATCACCGACCACCTCGACCTCTGGGGAGAGGCACTGTGGGGAACCATCGTGCTGTTCCTGGGCGGTGGCATCATCGCGCTGGTTCTCGGACTCATCGTCGGGGCCGCGAGAGTATCGCCGGTTCCGATCGCACGAGCCGTCGGCGGCATCTATGTGAACTGGATCCGCAACACGCCGCTCACCCTCGTCATGTTCTTCTTCGCGTTCTGCCTCCCCATCCTGCTGGGGGAGCGGGTGAACTCCCTCCTGCTGGCCGTGATCGCCCTCGGGCTCTACACCGCGACCTACGTCGCCGAGGCGCTGCGCGCCGGCATCAACACGGTGCCGGTCGGACAGGCCGAGGCCGCGCGTGCGATCGGCCTGAACTTCGGACAGGTCATGCGCTACGTGGTGCTGCCGCAGGCGACGCGCTCGGTCGTCCCGCCCATGATGAGCGTGCTCATCGCACTCATGAAGAACACCACGGTGGCGGCGGGGTTCTCCGTCGTCAACCTCGGCACCATCCGCGCGGCGCTCAGCGAGCGCGGGGAGAACGCCCTCGTCGTCCTGCTGTGGGTCATGGTCCTGTTCGTGGTGCTGGTGCTGCTGCTCGCCTGGGTGCAGCGCGTTCTCGAGAACAAGTGGAGGATCGCGCGATGAGTTCCGTCCTTTTCGACGTCCCCGGCCCTCGTGCCGTCGTCCGCAACCGGCTCATCGGAGCCGCAACGGTCCTCGTCGTCCTCGCCGTGCTCGGCTGGGTCGTGTGGAGACTCTTCGCCACGGGACAGTTCTCTGCGGAGAAGTGGAACATCTTCACCTTCTCCGCGGTCTGGGTCCGGTTCGGCGAGGGATTGGTGGCCACGCTGGCCGCATTCGCGGTCGCCGGTGTCGGATCTATCGCCCTCGGCTTCCTGCTCGGCATCGGGCGCCTGTCGGAGCACGCCTGGGTGCGTGAGCCCGTCCGGTGGATCATCGAGGTGCTGCGAGCGGTGCCCGTGCTCATCCTGATGATGCTGCTGTACTACGGCCTCCCCGTGATCGGTGTGAAGATGCCGCCGTACTGGGCCGTCGTGATCGCCCTGATCGTCTACAACGGCTCCGTGCTCGCCGAGGTGCTGCGTGCCGGCATCGAGTCGCTGCCCCGTGGGCAGAAGGAAGCCGGCTACGCGATCGGACTGCGAAAGACCGGGGTGATGTACTTCATCCTGATCCCGCAGGCCGTGCGAGCGATGATGCCGGTGATCATCGCGCAGCTCGTCGTCGCGCTGAAGGACACCGCGCTCGGGTTCATCATCACGTACCAGGAGCTCCTCTACGTCATCAACCAGATCGGCAACCAGGCGCCCTACGGGTCGCCGCTGATCCCCGCGGCGATCGTCGGCGGATCGATGTACGTGGCCGTGTGTCTGCTGCTGTCCTACATCGCCTACCGCCTGCAGCGTCGGGCCAAGCGCTCGCCGAAAGCCGGGCCGGCGGTGCAGGATCCCCGTCAGCACGGCGGCGAGACGAACACCTCGCTCATCGTCCTGCAGGGAGACGGGTCCGAGAAGACGCGTTGATCCGCGAAAGGGACCCACGAGCCCCCGGTAGACTCGATTCTCGTGTCAGAGTCTCCTGAAATCACCCCGGAAGCGGTCGAAGCCGCTGTCGCCGACGCCCTCACGGCGATCGCCGCAGCCGCCGACACCGCCGAGCTGAAAGCGGCTCGCGCCGCACACGTCGCCGACGGATCGCCGCTCGCGGTCCTGAACGCCTCGATGCGCCAGGTCGCCCCCGAGAACAAGGCCGCGTTCGGCAAGCTCGTGGGTCAGGGGAGAGGGCAGGTGACCCAGGCGCTGGCCGCGAAGGAGGCCGAGCTCGCCGAGGCCGAGGTCGCCGCGCGACTCGAGGCCGAGCGTGTCGACATCACCGCCGTGCCCTCGCGCACGCGGGCCGGCGCGCGCCACCCGCTCACCCTCCTGCAGGACCAGGTCTGCGACATCTTCGTCGGCATGGGCTGGGAGATCGCGGAGGGGCCGGAGCTCGAGCACGAGTGGTTCAACTTCGATGCCCTGAACTTCGACGTCGACCACCCTGCCCGTCAGGAGCAGGACACGTTCTACGTCGACCCGACCTCGCGCCACCTCGTGATGCGCACGCACACGAGCCCCGTGCAGGTGCGCTCGATGCTCGACCGCGAGGTGCCGATCTACGTGCTGTGCCCAGGGCGGGTGTACCGCACCGACGAGTTCGACGCCACGCACCTTCCGGTGTTCACCCAGTTCGAGGGTCTCGTGATCGACAAGGGCATCACGATGGCACACCTCAAGGGCACGCTCGACCACTTCGCCAAGCAGCTCTTCGGCCCCGAGGCTGAGACACGCTTCCGCACCAACTACTTCCCCTTCACCGAGCCCTCCGCCGAGCTCGACCTGTGGCACCCGACCTTCAAGGGCGGCGCGCGCTGGATCGAGTGGGGTGGCTGCGGCATGGTCAACCCGAACGTGCTGCGCGCCGCCGGGATCGACCCCGAGGTGTACAGCGGCTTCGCGTTCGGCATGGGCATCGAGCGAGGACTGATGTTCCGCAGCGACGTCCAGGACATGCGCGACATGGCCGAGGGCGATGTCCGATTCAGCGAGCAGTACGGGATGGTGGTGTGATGCGCGTCCCGCTTTCGTGGTTGCGTGAGTACGTCGATCTGGCAGCGGATGCCACGCCCGAGGATGTCCTCGCGGCGCTGGTGACCGTCGGCTTCGAGGAAGAGGACGTGCACCGCTTCGACATCACGGGTCCCGTGGTCGTCGGGCAGGTCGTCTCGCTCGACGCCGAACCGCAGTCCAACGGCAAGACCATCAACTGGTGCCAGGTCGATGTCGGCGAAGAGCACGGTGGCATCCGCGGCATCGTCTGCGGCGCGCACAACTTCGTCGCCGGCGACAAGGTCGTCGTGACGCTTCCCGGCGCCGTGCTGCCCGGTCCGTTCCCGATCGCCGCGCGCAAGACCTACGGTCACGTGTCCGACGGCATGATCGCCTCGGCCCGCGAGCTCGGCCTCGGGGATGAGCACAACGGCATCGTCGTGCTCTCGGACCTCGGCATCGATGCGCCTGTCGGCACCGACGCGATCGCGCTGCTCGGTCTCGACGACGTCGCGGTGGAGATCAACGTCACACCCGACCGCGGCTACGCCTTCTCCCTGCGCGGCGTCGCCCGTGAGTATTCGCACGCCACCGGGGCGACCTTCCGCGACCCCGCTGAGCGTGATTTCGCCGAGCTGCAGCCTGGCAGCGGACACACCACCGTCGTCGAGGACGTCGCCCCCGTGCGCGGGAACATCGGCGCGAGCGAGTTCGTGACGCGCGTCGTCCGGGGCGTCGACCCCTCGCGTCCGACGCCGCCGTGGATGGTCGCGCGGCTCAGCCTCGCGGGCATGCGCTCATTGGGCGTGCTGATCGACATCACCAACTACGTGATGCTCGAGTTGGGTCAGCCGCTGCACGGCTACGACCTCGACAAGCTCGCCGGCGGCATCACCGTTCGTCGCGCGAACCCCGGCGAGAAGATGACCACCCTCGACGGTGTCGAGCGCACGCTGCACGTCGAAGACCTCCTCATCACCGACGAGTCCGGCCCGATCGGCCTCGCCGGCGTCATGGGCGGTGGCACGACCGAGATGAGCGACACCACGCGGAACGTGCTGATCGAGGCCGCGAACTTCGACCCGACGACCATCGCCCGGTCGGCGCGCCGGCACAAGCTGCCCAGCGAGGCATCCAAGCGCTTCGAGCGCGGCGTCGACCCGCTGATCCCCTTCGTCGCCGCCCGCCGTGCCGCCGACCTCATGGTCGAGCTCGCCGGAGGCACGCTCACCGAAGAGGGTGGCGCACTGTTCGCCGAGGTCTTCGTCGGCGAGATCGAGCTTCCCGCCGGCTTCGTACAGGGGCTCATCGGCGTCGACTACACCGACGACGAGATCACCGGCGCACTGACCACCATCGGCGCCGATGTCACCGCGTCGGAGGAGGGTTCCGGCTGGACCGTGATCCCGCCGACCTGGCGCCCCGACCTCACCGACAAGTGGACGCTGGCAGAGGAGGTCGCCCGCATCCACGGGCTCGACCGCATCCCCTCGGTGCTGCCGACGCCTCCGTCCGGCCGCGGACTCACGGCGCACCAGCAGGGTCGCCGCCGGGTGGCCGATGCGTTGGCCGCAGCGGGGCTCGTCGAGACGCCGTCATTCCCGTTTACCACCGATGTGCAGAACGACCTGCACGGATCCGCCTCGGGCGCGCACCTGCCGAGCATCCGTCTGGCGAACCCGCTCGACGGGCAGGCTCCGTACCTGCGTCGATCGCTCATCCCGGGCCTGCTGCAGACCGCGCACCGCAACATCTCGCGGGGTCTCACCGACCTCGCGATCTTCGAGACGGGTGTCGTCTTCCTGCCGGAGCCCGGAGTGGAGTACGGCACGGAAGACGTGCCGCCGCTGGGCGAGCGTCCGTCCGACGAGACCCTCGCGCAGTTGAACGCCTCCATCCCGCCGCAGCACCGGTTCATCTCGGCGCTGCTGACCGGTAACGTCGCCCCGCGCCAGCCCGGCCGCCCCGCCGAGGCCGCCGGTCTCGTCGAGGCGCTGGATGCCGTCCGCGTGATCGCGGCAGCGGCCGGCGTCGAGATCGACGTCGTGCAGGCCGAGCGTGCGGCACTCCACCCCGGACGCACAGGATCGCTCCTGGTCGCGGGCGAAGAGGTCGGCTACGTCGGCGAGCTGCACCCCGCCGTGGCCGAAGGGGCCGACCTCCCCGGGCGTGCGACCGTGTTCGAGCTCGATCTCGACCGCATCCTGTCGCTCGCCGGTGGTCGCGTCGTCGCCGCATCGCTGTCGACGTTCCCCGCCGCCACGCAGGACGTCTCGCTCACACTGCCCGCCGAAGTTCCGGCCGCAGATGTGCAGGCCGCCCTCGCCGAGGGAGCCGGTGCGCTGTTGGAATCGGTGCGTCTCGTGGACGACTATCGCGGAGACGGCGTGCCGGAGGGTTCCAAGAGCCTCACCTTCGCTCTGCGATTCCGCGCCGACGATCGCACCCTGACGGCGGCCGAGGCCACCGCGGCCAAGCTCGCGGGTGTCGACGTCGCCGCGCAGCGATTCGGAGCAGCGCTCCGCGACTGAGCGATGCGCTGTCCCGGAGGGGGCCCTCTGCCCTGAGCGGAGAGGGCTTCCCTCTCGCAGCGGTTGCTGGTGGCATGGAGCCATGACGAATGTTCTGATCCTCGGCGGGACGGGGTGGCTTTCCGGGCGGATCGCCCGGAGATGGCTCGAGTCCGGAGCGGCCGTGACATGTCTGGCCCGGGGCGAGCGCCTCGCGCCGGCAGGAGCGGTGCTCGTGACCGGCGACCGTGACGACCCTGGGATCTACGCCGCGCTCGCGCGGAAGGACTGGGATCACGTCGTCGACATCTCCTCTCAGGCCGCGCACGTCGTGGCAGCGGTCGAGGCTCTCGGAGACCGCACGGCGCGATGGACGTACGTGTCCTCCCTCTCGGTGTACGCCGATGACGCCACGGTCGGCGCCGATGAATCGGCGCCGCGGCATCCTGCCGCCCGCCCCGGCGACGAGTACGAGTACGGCCCGCAGAAGGCGGCGGCCGAAGACGCCGTCACGATGCTGGGGGATCGCGCGTTCATCGTGCGACCCGGACTCATCGTCGGGGACGGCGACCCCAGCGACCGCTTCGGGTACTGGGCTGCGGCATTCTCCCGAGCCGGGGAGGAGCCCGTGCTGCTGCCTCCGCTCGAGAGGCGCAGCGCGCAGGTGATCGACGTCGACGACGTGGCCGCCTACATTGTCGCCGCCACGCGGAGCGGAGCGGTCAACGCGATCGGGGACGAGCATCCCCTCGCCGAACTGCTGCAGACCGTGCGCGAGGAGGCAGGGCACACCGGGGAGACGGTGGTCGCCGACGAGGAGTGGCTGCGAGCACACGGCGTCGCGCACTGGGCAGGTCCGCTCTCGCTTCCGCTGTGGCTTCCTCCCGAGATGTCCGGCTTCATGACCCGCTCGAACAGCGCATTCCACGACAGCGGGGGACACCTGCGCCCCCTCGCCGACACCGCTCGACGCGTCGTCGCCGACGAACGGGTGCGCGGCGTGGACAGGGAGCGCCGGGCCGGACTCACGCGGGCGCAGGAGAAGGCTCTGCTGGCCGATCGCTAGACTGCGAGCAGTGACACGGGGTGCCGCAATCCGCGGCTGAGAACAGACCCGTCGAACCTGATCTAGTTCGTACTAGCGAAGGGATGTCGCGATGAGCGATCTTCTGCGTCCTGAGACCACCCACGACCTCGCCGGCGATGCCGCGACCCTGCTGGGGGTGCTGCGAGAAGCGCCCCCGTTGACGCACTGCATCACCAACGCGGTCGTCACCGGGTTCACCGCCAACGTCCTGCTGGCTCTCGGTGCCGCTCCCGCCATGGTCGACATCGTCGATGAGGCGGGGATGTTCGCCGGCATCGCCTCCGGGGTGCTGATCAACCTGGGGACACCCACGCCCGAACAGCGCGCGGCCACTCTGGAGGCCGTCGCCGGTGCCGTCGCGTCCGGCACGCCCTGGGTGCTCGACCCGGTCGCGATCGGCGCGCTCCCGGTTCGCACCGCACTCGCCCATCAGCTCGTCGGGCACCGCCCCACCGCGATCCGCGGCAACGCCTCCGAGATCCTGGCCCTCGCGGGGCTGAGCGCGGGCGGTCGCGGGGTAGATGCCACCGACAGCACAGATTCCGCGGCCGATGCAGCCCTCTCGCTGGCTCGGAGCACGGGCGGCGTCGTCGCGGTCTCGGGGCCGGTCGACCTCATCACCGACGGGGAGCGGGTGCTGCGCGTGTCCAACGGTCACGAACTGCTGACCCGAGTGACCGGCGGAGGCTGCGCTCTCGGTGCGGTGATGGCCGCCTTCCTCGGAGCGGCCAGAGCGACGACGCATGACGCGCTCAGCGCCGTGGCCTCGGCGAGCCTGGTCTACACGATCGCGGCGGAACGAGCGGCAGCGGTATCGGCAGGGCCCGGCAGCTTCGCCGTCGCCCTGCTGGATGCGCTCGCCGCGGTGGGCGCCGACGACATCCGAGCTGCCGCACGCATCGAAGGCGGTGCCCTGTGAACGCCGATCTCTCGCTCTACCTCGTCACGGACGCGGCCCTCTGCGGAGACCGTGGCGTCGTCGAGACCGTCCGCCGCGCGGTCGACGGCGGCGTGCGCATCGTGCAGCTTCGTGACAAGGACGCGACCGACGCCGAGACGGTCGATCAGCTGCTGGCACTGTCGCAGGCGATCGACGGCCGCGCTCTTCTGGTCGTGAACGATCGGTTGGATGCCGCCGTGGCCGCTCGCGAGCGCGGCGCACGGGTCGACGGCGTGCATCTCGGACAGGGTGATGCCTCGGTGCTGCGTGCACGCGAGGTACTCGGACCGGAGGCTCTGATCGGCCTCACCGCGAACAGCCCGGCGCACCTCGACGCGGTCGAGGCTCTGCCCTCCGGCACGGTCGACTACCTGGGCGTCGGGGTGATCCGTCCGACCACCACCAAACCGGATCACCCTGCCCCTCTCGGCGTGGAGGGCTTTCGCGGCCTCGTGTCGCGAAGCGCGCTGCCGTGCGTGGCGATCGGCGGGGTCGGCATGGATGACACCGAGGCCCTTCGTGAGGCCGGTGCGGCCGGGCTCGCCGTGGTCTCGGCGCTGTGTGCCGCCGACGATCCCGCCACCACCGCCCGGCAGTTCCGGCGACGCTGGCTCAGCGGCTCCGTCCCGAGGGTGCTCAGCATCGCCGGAAGCGACCCCTCGGGAGGCGCGGGCGTCCAGGCCGACCTCAAGTCCATCGCCGCCAACGGCGGATACGGCATGGCCGTGCTCACGGCGCTGACCGCGCAGAACACGCGGGGAGTGCGAGCGGTGCACGTTCCGCCCGTGGAGTTCCTCCGCGCGCAGCTCGACGCGGTCTCGGACGACATCGTGATCGATGCCGTGAAGATCGGGATGCTGGCCGACGCCGACGTCATCCGCGCGGTGGGAGCCTGGCTCGACGCTGTGCGTCCGCCCGTCGTCGTGCTCGATCCCGTGATGGTGGCGACCTCGGGGGACCGACTGCTGGATCCGGACGCCGAACGGGCGCTGCGCGATCTCCTCGCACTGTCGACGCTCGTGACCCCGAACCTCGCCGAGCTGGCGGTGCTCGCCGGGCGCGACCTCGCCGACTGGAACGACGCGATCTCCGCGGCCGAGCAGCTCTCCGCCGAGGTGGGAGCAGCCGTGCTCGTCAAGGGTGGCCACCTTCCCGGCGACGAGGCCCCCGATGCGCTGGTCGATGCGCGGCGAGGGCTGCGCCAGGAGTTCATCGCTCCCCGGATCCCGACCCGGAACACGCACGGCACCGGCTGCTCGCTGTCGTCCGCGCTCGCGACCCTGCTCGCTCGTGGCGAAGAGCCCGGAGATGCCGTCAGCGCCGCGCGGGACTGGCTCCGCGAGTCCCTGCGCGCAGGAGACGCACTGCGCGTGGGTCGTGGACACGGGCCGATCAACCACTTCGCCGGACTCTGGGAACGTGGGGGCGCCGAGACCCGACCCGCGGCGGGCGACGTCGCCACGCAATGGTGGCGGGGCATCGCCGCGATCCGTACGGGGATCGAGGAGCTGCCGTTCATCCGTGCGCTCGCCGCCGGGACGCTGGAGCGCGCGCCGTTCCTGTTCTACCTCGCACAGGACGCCCTGTATCTGCGGGAGTACGCGCGTGTGCTCGCCGAGGCGGCCCGGCTGGCACCGACATCCGACGAGCAGGCCTTCTGGGCGGACTCCGCCCGCGGCTCCATCGTGGGCGAACTCGAGCTGCACGCCTCATGGCTCACCCCCTCGCACGGCGTGAGTGCGGCCACCTTCGCCGCAGAGCCGGCGCCCGCGACGACCGCATACCTCGACCATCTGCGCTCCGTCGCGTTCGGCGGCGACTATGCGGAGATCATCGCCGCTGTCCTCCCGTGCTTCTGGCTCTACACCGATCTCGGGCGGCGCCTGCACGCGGGGGAGTTCGGGGAGTACGCGCGAGCTGCGGGGCATCCGTACGCCTCGTGGCTCGCGACGTACGCGGATCCGGCATTCGAGGAGGCCACACGGACGGCGGTCGCCTACGTCGCCGACGCCGCGGCACAGGCGGATCCCGGAACACGGGCACGCATGCGCCGGGCGTTCGAGGCGTCGAGCGCCCACGAGCTGGCGTTCTTCGCCGCGCCGATGGGGCCGCAGCGTCTCAGATGACGGAGCGGATTTGCGGTGGCCGCCGGGGCCGCGCTACTGTCGCGACATGCCTTCGGCCGCCACCGCTTCTTCGACGCTCGCTCCGAGCGTCATCGCTGTGCGCCGACGCCGCGGCCGCCGACTGTAGGCGACCCCGCCCTCCTGCCTGTGCCCGCACGGCGGTCGAGTGCCGGTGTCGCCGCCTCCGGCCCCGTCCCCGGCCCCGATTTCCTCGCGGGCCCGACCGTTAAGGTAGAAGCATGACGTATTCCGTCGCCGTCTCCGGCGCATCCGGCTACGCAGGCGGCGAGATTCTGCGCCTCCTGGCCGATCATCCCGACGTGGAGATCCGCACCGTCACGGCGCATTCGAACGCCGGACAGCCTCTCGTTGACCACCAGCCGCACCTGCGCTCCCTCGCGCACCTGACCCTGCAGGACACGACGCCGGAGATCCTCTCCGGCCACGACATCGTGTTCCTCGCGCTCCCGCATGGGCAGTCGGGGCAGTACACCGACGCTCTGGGCGATGCCCCTCTCGTGATCGATGCCGGGGCCGATCATCGGCTCACCTCGGCTTCGGCATGGGATGCGTTCTACGGCGGTGCCTTCCACGATCCGTGGACCTATGGCGTGCCGGAACTCGTCGTCGGCGGGGCCAAGCAGCGCGAGCACCTCCGGGGAGCGACGCGCATCGCCGCCCCCGGCTGCAACGCCTCGACCGTGAGCCTCAGCCTCGCTCCGGGCGTCGCCGCCGGAGTGATCGACCCCTCGGACATCGTGTCGGTGCTCGCCGTCGGCCCGTCGGGAGCGGGGAAGAGCCTCAAGACGAACCTCCTCGGCAGCGAGATCCTCGGCACCGCCAACCCCTACGCGGTCGGCGGGACGCACCGGCATATCCCGGAGATCCGTCAGGCGCTCGCCGCGGCTTCCGGCGCGGACGCCGACGGGATCCGGATCTCGTTCACCCCCGTGCTGGTGCCGATGTCGCGGGGGATCCTCGCCACCTCGACCGCGCCGATCGTCGATGGCGCGACCGACACGCAGATCCGCGACGCCTGGGAGAGCGCCTACGCCGGCGAGACCTTCGTGCACCTGCTCCCGGAGGGACGCTTCCCGCGCACGGCCGACGTGCTCGGCGCCAACACCGCGTTGATCGGCCTCGCCATCGATCGTGCCGCGAACCGGGTGACCGTGGTCACCGCCGTCGATAACCTCGTCAAGGGCACAGCGGGAGCAGCCATCCAATCCATGAACATCGCGCTGGGGCTTCCCGAAGCCCGCGCCCTCTCAGTGAACGGAGTCGCGCCGTGAGCGTCACCGCCCCCGCAGGATTCGAAGCGGCCGGAGTCGCCGCAGGGCTCAAGTCGACCGGCAAGCCGGACGTCGCCGTGGTCGTCAACCGTGGACCGCGCAAGGTCGGCGCCGCCGTCTTCACGAGCAACCGGGCCAAGGCCAACCCGATCATCTGGTCGCAGCAGGCCGTCGCCGACCGCGTGGTGGAGGCCGTGGTGCTCAACTCCGGAGGGGCGAACTGCTTCACCGGATCCTTCGGGTTCCAGACCACGCATCAGACCGCCGAGAAGGCGGCCGAGCTCCTCGGCGTGAGCGCCGGCGACGTGCTGATCTGCTCGACCGGTCTCATCGGCACCGGGGATGAGACGTTCCGGGCCAGGGTGCTCGCCGGAACCGCGCAGGCGATCGCGGAGCTCAGCGCCGATGGTGGCGAGAGCGCAGCGCACGCCATCATGACCACCGACACGGTCGCGAAGACCGCGGTCATCAGCCGCGACGGCTGGACGATCGGCGGCATGGCGAAGGGCGCGGGCATGCTCGCGCCCGGCCTCGCCACGATGCTGGTGGTGCTCACCACCGATGCGATCCTCGAGCCGCTTCAGGCCGACGAGGCGCTGCGCCGCGCGACGGGCCGGACGTTCGACCGCCTCGACTCCGACGGCTGCATGTCGACGAACGATCAGGTGACCCTCCTCGCCAACGGCGCATCCGACGTCGTGCCGGACCTCGACGACTTCGCCGCAGCGCTCACCGAGCTGTGCCAGGAGCTCGCGGTCAAGCTGCAGGGCGATGCTGAGGGCGCGAGCCACGACATCACGATCGAGGTGCAGCACGCGGTGTCGGAGCAGGACGCCGTCGAGGTCGGCCGGTCCGTCGCGCGCAACAACCTCTTCAAGGCCGCGATCTTCGGCAACGACCCCAACTGGGGACGCGTGCTCGCGGCGATCGGCACCACGAGCGCGCAGTTCGACCCCTACGACGTGGACGTCTGGATGAACGGCGTCCGGGTGTGCACCGAGGGCGGTCCCGACCGTCCTCGCGAAGAGGTCGACCTCACCCCGCGCGCGACGCACCTCGTGATCGACCTCAAGGTCGGCGAGGCGACGGCCACCGTCCTCACCAACGACCTCACCCATGACTACGTGCACGAGAACAGCGCGTACGCCTCATGACCGACATCCAGGACACCCCGGCCGAGGTCGCCGCGCAGAAGGCCACCACCCTCATCGAGTCGCTGCCGTGGCTGAAGAAGTTCCGCGACCAGATCGTCGTCATCAAGTACGGCGGGAACGCGATGGTGTCGGAGGAGCTGCAAGACGCCTTCGCGCAGGACATCGCCTACCTCCGCTATGTCGGAGTGATGCCGGTGGTCGTGCACGGCGGCGGTCCGCAGATCTCGAACATGCTGCAGCGTCTCGAGATCCCCAGTGAGTTCAAGGGCGGCTACCGCGTCACGAACACCGAGGCGATCAGCGTCGTGCGCATGGTCCTCACCGGCCAGGTCAACCCGCAGCTCGTCTCCAAGATCAATTCGCACGGTCCGATCGCGACAGGTCTCAGCGGTGAGGATGCCGGCCTCTTCGGCGGACGCCGCCGCGGTGTCGTGATCGACGGGGAAGAGGTCGACCTCGGACGCGTCGGCGATGTCGTCGAGGTCGATCCGACCCCCGTGCTCGACCACCTCGCAGCCGGGCGCATCCCGGTGGTGTCGAGCATCGCGCCCGACCTCGACCACCCCGGTCAGTCGCTCAACGTCAACGCGGATGCCGCGGCCGCCGCCCTCGCGGTGTCGTTGCACGCGCGCAAGCTCGTGATCCTCACGGATGTGCCGGGGCTCTATGCCGACTGGCCCCACCGTGACTCGCTCGTCTCGCACCTGACCTCGGAAGCGCTCATCGAGATGCTGCCGAAGCTCGAGTCGGGGATGATCCCGAAGATGCGGGCGTGCCTCGACGCGGTCGAGGGCGGCGTCGACGCGGCAGCGATCATCGATGGGCGGGTGCCGCATTCGGTGCTCGTCGAACTTTTCACCAGCAAGGGAATCGGGACCGAAGTGGTCCTGGGGAAGTCGGAGGTGACGGGATGACCGTCTGGCAGGAGGATGCGGCACGCGATCTCGTGCTCAACGCAGGGGAGCGGCTCGCACTGCTGGTCCGCGGCGAGGGCTCTTACCTGTGGGATGCCGACGGCCGACGCCACCTCGACTTCCTGGCGGGTATCGCCGTGACCTCTCTCGGACACGCGCACCCAGCCTTCGTGAAGGCGGTCTCGACCCAGGCGGCCACGCTCGCCCATGTGTCCAACTACTTCGCCACCCCGCCCCAGCTCGCCCTGGCCGCACGGCTCAAGCGTCTCGCGGGGGCCGGCATCGACGGCAGGGTGTTCTTCTCGAACTCGGGCGCCGAGGCCAACGAAGCCGCTTTCAAGCTCGCCCGGCTGCACGGCGGCACCGAGCGGCCGCGCATCCTCGCGCTCGACAACGGCTTCCACGGTCGCACCATGGGGTCGCTCGCGCTCACTGCGAAGGCGTCGATGCGTGCGCCGTTCGAGCCGATGCCGGCCGGTGTCGAGCACATCCCGGCCACGATCGAGGCCCTCGAAGCGGCGATGGACGACCGCGTCGCGGCCCTCATCGTCGAACCCATCCAGGGCGAGGCCGGAGTCGTCGAGCTGCCGGAGGGGTACCTCGCCGCCGCGCGCTCGCTGTCCCTCGCTCACGGTGCACTGCTGATCGTGGACGAGATCCAGACCGGCGCCGGTCGCACGGGCGCGTGGTTCGGGTTCAGCCACGAGGGCATCACTCCCGACGCGATCACTCTCGCGAAGGGCATCGGCGGCGGCTTCCCGATCGGCGCGCTGGTCACGTTCGGCGCCGCCAGTGCCCTCTTCACGCCCGGATCGCACGGCTCCACCTTCGGGGGGAATCCGCTCGCGACCGCTGTCGCCGACGCGGTGCTCGCCGAGATCGAGAGTGCCGGACTGGTCGAGAACGCCGCGAAGCGCGGCGTCGAGCTGCGCGACATGATCCTCGGCATCGACTCGCCTCTGATCGAGGGTGTGCGCGGACGCGGTCTGCTGGTCGGTGTGGCTCTGACCGCCCCGGTCGCCGGTGCGGTCGTCGCGGCCGCCCAGGAGCGCGGCCTCATCGTCAACGCCGCCAATCCCGAGACGGTCCGCATCGCGCCGGCCCTCACGATCGGCGACACCGAGCTCGCCGAGTTCCGCGAGCTGTTCACGGCCGCTCTCGCCGACATCCAGGCCTCTGTTGCCGGAAAGGTATCCGCATGACCCGCCACCTGCTGCGTGACGACGATCTGACCCCCGCCGAGCAGGCCGAGATCCTCGATCTCGCCATCGAGCTGAAGAAGGATCGGTGGGCCGACAAGAGCCTCGCCGGTCCCCAGACGGTCGCGGTCATCTTCGACAAGTCCTCCACGCGTACCCGCGTCTCGTTCGCGGTGGGGATCGCCGATCTCGGCGGTTCGCCCCTGATCATCTCGACCGCGAGCAGCCAGCTCGGCGGCAAGGAGACGCCGTCCGACACCGCACGCGTGCTCGAGCGCCAGGTCGCCGCCATCGTGTGGCGCACCTACGCGCAGTCCGGGCTCGAGGAGATGGCCGAAGGCACTCGGGTGCCGGTCATCAACGCGCTCTCCGACGACTTCCACCCCTGCCAGCTGCTCGCCGACCTGCTCACCATCCGTGAGCACAAGGGCGACCTGAAGGGGCTCACGCTCACCTTCCTCGGTGATGGGCAGAGCAACATGGCGCACTCGTACGCCCTCGCCGGGGTCACGGCGGGAATGCACGTGCGGATCGCCTCACCGGAGGACTACGCCCCTCGCGCCGATGTCATCGAGGCGGCCGATCGCCGTGCCGCCGAGACCGGTGGTTCGATCACCCTCTACACCGACCCGGTCGAGGCTGCGGCCGGTGCCGACGTCGTCGTGACCGACACCTGGGTCTCGATGGGCAAGGAAGAGGAGAAGATCGCGCGCATCCGCGATCTGGGCGGCTACAAGGTCACCCCCGAGACGATGGCCCTGGCGGACCCCGAGGCGATCTTCATCCACTGCCTCCCCGCCGACCGCGGCTACGAGGTCGACTCCAGCGTGATCGACGGTCCGCAGAGCGTGGTGTGGGACGAGGCGGAGAACCGGCTGCACGCGCAGAAGGCGCTCCTGGTCTGGCTTCTCGGCAAGAAGGACGCGTGATGAGCGATTCGACGCACAAAGGAACCAACGAGGGCGCGCTCTGGGGCGCCCGCTTCGCCACGGGCCCCTCGCCCGAGCTGGTGGAGCTGAGCCGCTCCACGCATTTCGACTGGATCCTCGCGCCGTACGACATCGCCGGTTCGCATGCTCACGCCACCGCGCTCGCCGCAGCCGGGTACCTCGAACCCGATGAGGCGCAGCGGATGCACGAGGGACTGGATGCCGTGGCGCGCAAGGTCGCCGACGGCACCCTGCGCCCTGTGCCGACGGATGAGGACGTGCACGGCGCACTCGAGCAGGCGCTGATCGCCGAGCTGGGACCGGAGCTGGGCGGGCGCCTGCGTGCCGGTCGCAGCCGCAACGACCAGATCGCCACTCTCGTGCGCATGTATCTGATCGACCACGCGCGCGTGATCGCCCGCGACATCCTGCGGGTGATCGATGCGCTGGTCGCCCAGGCCGAGGCGCACCCGGGAGCGATCCTCCCCGGACGCACTCACCTGCAGCATGCGCAGCCGGTGCTGCTCGCCCACCACCTCCAGGCACACGGTTGGCCGCTGGTGCGCGAACTCGAGAGGCTCGTGGACTGGCGTCGCCGCGCCGGTGTCTCGCCCTACGGCGGGGGAGCGCTGGCGGGTTCCACGCTCGGCCTCGATCCCGCACTCGTGGCGACCGAGCTGGGCCTCGACCGCCCCGCCGAGAACTCGCTCGACGGCACCGCCGCCCGCGATGTGGTGGCGGAGTTCGCCTTCATCACGGCGATGACCGGCGTCGACATCTCGCGCCTGTCCGAGGAGATCATCCTCTGGAACACCCGCGAGTTCGGCTTCGTCACTCTCGACGACGGCTACTCGACCGGGTCGAGCATCATGCCGCAGAAGAAGAACCCCGATATCGCGGAGCTCGCGCGGGGCAAGTCCGGGCGCCTCATCGGCAACCTCTCGGGGCTGCTGGCCACCCTCAAGGGCCTCCCGCTCGCGTACAACCGCGATCTGCAGGAGGACAAGGAGCCGGTGTTCGATTCGGTGCAGACGCTCGAGGTCGTGCTCCCCGCTTTCGCAGGCATGATCGCGACGCTGCGTTTCGACACCGAGCGCATGGCGGCGCTGGCACCGCAGGGCTTCTCCCTCGCGACCGACGTCGCGGAGTGGCTGGTGAAGCGTCGGGTGCCGTTCCGCGACGCCCATGAGATCTCGGGCGCGCTCGTGCGTGCATGCGAGGAGCAGGGGATCGGTCTGGAGGACGCCTCCGACGAACTGCTGCTCTCGGTGTCTCCGCATCTCGTGCCCGAGGTGCGTGAAGTCCTCACGATCGAGGGATCGGTCGCGTCCCGGACCGGCGTCGGCGGTACCGCCCCGGTCCGGGTCGCGGAGCAGCGGGCAGAGCTCGTCGCGCGCGCACAGGCCGCCGCCCACGCTCTCGGGCTCTAGCCGCGCGAGTCGGCGGCCGCCCGCAGCTCAGTGCAGCTCGGTGTCGGCCGCCGACCGCTCCCATCGGGTGAACCGCACCGTGAGTCCGGCGCGGGTCGGCGCCGCGAGGAAGGGCCCGGCCGAAGCCGTGGCCTGTCCGTCGAACGGTGCCACCCTGACGAGACGCCAGGGGCCGTCGTCGGCGCGAGCGCGCACGATCAGCGAGTCCGCCCAGCGACTGACGCGCACCGTGATCTCGCTCTCGAGCCACTCGTCGACGTGGCCGACCGACCAGTCGGAGCCTCCGGCGGTGACCACGGCACCGAGCCCGAGATGGTCGTCGGCGTATTCGAGACCGGTCTTCATCCAGTGCTCGTCGTCGATGCGCACGAACACCCCTGCCTGGTCGAACTGGCCGTCCCACGGCGCGCGGAACGAGACCTCCATCGCCTCTCCGACGGCGAGCGGGGCGAGCAGCGCGTGTTCGGTGTCGTGCACGAAGCCGTAGGCGGTGTGCCGCCAGGCGTCGCTGCCCTCTACAGCCGTGACGTCGAGGTGTTCGGATCCGACCGGCAGTTCGGAGGGGGAGGTGGGAGCGTTCGTCCAGGTTCCGTCGGACCAGGGGATGATGTGCGATTCAGGCATGTTCTCAACATATAGCCGGATAGAGCATAAGTCGAGAGTTATTCGTGTTACGGTTATCCCATGGTCATCGCGGTACTCGCTGACATCGTGGGCTCTCGGCGGCTCGACGATCGCACTGCCGCGCAACGTGTTCTCGACGACACCATCGCCGGAGTCGAAGCCGATCTCCCGCTGGCGACGCAGCCGCTCACGCCCACCGTAGGAGACGAGCAGCAGGGTGTCTACCTCGACCTGGGTGACGCGCTGGTGTCGCTCCTGATGATCCAGCTGAGGCTGCCCGACGGCATCGCCTTCCGGTTCGGCATCGGAGTGGGCGAGGTGCGGCCGGTCGAATCCGTCCACGGCGAGCTCGCCGACGGCCCGGGGTGGTACGCGGCTCGGGCCGCGATCGAGACCGTGCACGCGCGCGAGGGACGTTCCGTGCCACGCACGCGGACCTGGATTGTCGGAGCCCCCCGGCAGGATGAGGTCATGGAGAGCACGATCGCCGCCTCGAACGCCTACCTCCTCGTCCGCGACGAGCTGGTCGGTGCGATGAGCGAGCGCGAACGGCGCCTGACCTACGGCCGCCTGCTCGGACGATCGCAGCAGGAACTCGCGGCCGAAGAAGGCATCACGCAGCCCAGCGTCTCGAAGTCGCTGCGCACCGCCGGCACGGCGGCGCTCATCGAGGGTGTCGCTGCACTCCGAGGGGAACGCGCATGATCGTCGCCGGATTCATCCTCCTGGCGGTCGGCGCGGCCGACCTGGTGCGTCAGTTCGCACCGCGTCGATGGATCGGCTACCTCTCCGTCGCCGTCATCCTCCTGCTGCTGGGCAGCGTCAGCGATGCCCTCCTGCCCATGGTCCTCGCGCTCGTCGTCGGAGCGCTCTGGGTGTGGTGCATGCCCACCGAACGCACGGCGCCGCTGGGGTTCTGGCCCGCCGTGCTGCTCGCCATCGTGAGCGTCGGCGCCGTCGTCTGGCTCGGTGCGCGCTCCGACGTCGGTCTGATCGGCGCGACCTGGCAACTCCGATCGCCGTTCGGAGAGGTCCCTTTCGATCTCGCGATGCTGGCATTGGGTGCCGGGGTGTTCCTCCTCGAGTCCTCGAACCTCGTGGTGCGTGCGGCGCTCGACGGCGAGCACACCTGGCGTCCCACCGACCCGATGTCGGCCCCGACTTCGGCGCCGACGACGGCGCCCACCACCGTGGGCGCCGAAGTCGCGGTGGCCTCCGATGCGGGGAGCGACACCGCCACCGGGAGCGACGCCGCCACCGGGGGAGACGCCGCCACCGACGTGGTGCCGGCGCCACGCGACCCGCGCAGCGGATTCAAGGGCGGGAGGCTGATCGGACCACTGGAGCGCATCCTCGTCCTGATCCTGACGCTCGCTGCGGCCTATCCGATCCTTGCCGCGATGCTCGCGGCGAAGGGCATCGTCCGCTTCCCCGAGATCTCCCGCGACGGCGAGACCGGCGCCCGTGCCGAGTACTTCCTCGTCGGCAGCCTGGTGAGCTGGGTGATCGCGCTCAGCGCGGCGTTCCTCGTGTGGTGGGCCGCGCACAGCTGAGCTGCGGTGCGCTGATAGCCTGGAAGGCGTGTCAACTCCCGCTCTGACGACCGCACCCCAGGCGATCGACCCCACGTTCGAGAACGTGTGGGACGAACTCGTGTGGCGTGGCCTGGTCCATGTGTCCACCGACCAGGAGGCGCTGCGCGCCCTGCTCGCGGGAGACCCCATCACGTATTACTGCGGGTTCGATCCGACGGCGCCGAGCTTGCACCTCGGCAACCTCGTGCAGCTGCTGACTCTTCGTCGCATCCAGCTCGCCGGCCACAAGCCGCTCGGTCTCGTCGGCGGATCGACCGGACTCATCGGCGACCCGCGTCCCACAGCCGAGCGCACGCTGAACACGCGGGAGACCGTCGAGGAGTGGGTCGGACGCCTGCGGGCGCAGGTCGAGCGCTACCTCAGCTTCGAGGGTGACAACGCCGCCCGCATCGTCAACAACCTCGACTGGACCGCACCGTTGAGTGCGATCGACTTCCTGCGTGAGATCGGCAAGTACTTCCGCGTCGGCACGATGCTCAAGAAGGATGCGGTCGCTGCGCGACTGAACTCCGACGAGGGCATCAGCTACACCGAGTTCAGCTACCAGATCCTCCAGGGCATGGACTTCCTCGAGCTGTACCGGCAGTACGACTGCGTGCTGCAGACGGGCGGGTCGGATCAGTGGGGCAACCTCACCAGCGGCACCGACCTCATCCGTCGTTCCGAGGGAGTGTCGGTGCATGCCATCGGTACCCCGCTGATCACGAACAGCGACGGCACCAAGTTCGGCAAGAGCGAGGGCAACGCCATCTGGCTCGACGCCGAGATGTGCAGTCCGTACCGGATGTACCAGTTCTGGTTGAGCACGGCGGATGGCGACGTGATCGACCGCCTGAAGGTCTTCACCTTCCTCAGCAGGGCCGAGATCGAGGAGTACGCGGAGCTCGTGGCCACGGAGCCGTTCCGTCGCGCTGCCCAGAAGCGCCTTGCGCTCGAGGTGGTCGCGACCGTGCACGGCGTCGAGGCGGCTGCGGCCGTGATCGCGGCATCCGAGGCGCTGTTCGGTCAGGGAGACCTGACCGCACTGGATGCGGATACGCTCCGCACTGCGCTCGAAGAGCTCCCGCACGCCACGGTCGCCGCCGGTACTCCGGTGGTCGAGGCGCTGGTCGAGACCGGGCTCGTGGCGAGCCTCTCCGAGGCGAGGCGCGCGATCACCCAGGGCGGTGTCACGCTCGACGGCGAACGCGTCGAAGACGAGGCAGCCACGGTTCAGGGCACACTTCCCGGCGGCGTCTCCGTCCTCCGCCGCGGCAAGAAGACCCTCGCCGGCGTCTTCCTCGGCTGAGTCTCCGGCCAGCGGATAGCAGAGACGGATGCCGTTCACTCCCAGCCACGCACTGGTCGCGCTGCCGTTCATCCGCACGCCGCTGGTGCCGGCGGCGATCGCGATCGGCGCGATGACACCCGATCTCCCGTTGTTCGTGCGCGGCGTGGGGCTGAACTACTCGTTCACCCACACGTTCGGCAATGTCGTGTGGACCGCACTGCTCGCGTTCGCGTTGTTCCTGATCTGGCGCGTCGTCCTGCGTCCGGCGGTTCCCGAGCTGGTTCCGCTGTGGCTGGCGCGACGCCTGCCCGACGACTGGGATGACAGGGGTCTCGCCGCGGTGCGGTCGGCGGTCGGCGTCGGGCAGAAGCGCGCGTATCCGTTCCTGCTCGCCGGGTCGTTCGTGCTCGGAGTGCTCTCGCACATCGTGTGGGACCTCTTCACGCATGAGGGACGCTGGGGTGTCCAGGCGATTCCCGGACTCGAGGAGATGTGGGGCCCGCTCCCCGGATTCAAGTGGCTGCAGCACGGGTCGAGTCTGATCGGCCTCGCGATTATCGGCATCTGGGCATTGCTGTGGCTTTGTCGACAGGACCCGCGACCGACCGTCGTGCAGTCTTCGCCGACGTGGATGCGCGTGGCATGGTGGGCCTCGCTCCCCGTGATCCTGGTCGGCGCGTGGGTCGGCGGACTCGTCGTCTTCGGTCCGCTGGATGCGGAGTTCACCGTTCAGCACCTCGCCTACCGGGTTCTCCCGCCGGCGTGTGCGATCTGGGGCGCGATCACGTTCGTGCTCTGCCTCGTTCTCTCGATGCGCGGGCGCCGTCACCAGGTGGGCTGATCCGAACCCCACTTGTGCGGCGCCCGATACTCGAAGCCCGCCAGCGCAGGACGAGCGGTGACGAGAGCCGTTCCGTCGACATCGAATCGCGCCACATGCGGCCGTGTGTCGAACTCGACCTCGGCTGCGGGTTCTCCGCTGCGGGGCATCCCGAGCAGTTCCGCCGCGACGCGACGGAGTGAGGCGCGCACGATCCACGAACCTTCCTCTGGGCGGCGGCGCAGCAAAGCAGACACCGCCGCAGCGAGCAGGTAGCCGGCGCTGTGGTCGAGAGCCTGGGCCGGAAGCGCACCGGGGCGGTCGCCGTCCGCCGACTCGATGAACGAGATTCCGCTCGCCGCCTGAACGAGGCTGTCGAACCCTGCCCGCTCGGGATTCTCCACGCCCCAAGCGCTGAGCTGCGCGACGACCAGACGCGGATATCGGCGCGCGAGCACTTCCGGCTGCAGCCCCAGCCTGTCGAGAGCAGCGGGACGGTAGCCGAGTACGACGGCATCGGCATGCGCGAGCAACTCCTGCAGCCGAGACGTGCGGGCGTCCAGCACCGCGGATCGCTTGCCGTGTCCGGTGTCGAGGTGCTGCCACTCCGGTTCGGGCAGATGTGGGGGATCGATACGCAGCACGTCGGCACCGAGCATGGCGAGCGTGCGTGAACAGACCGGACCAGCGATGACTCTCGTGAGATCGAGTACGCGCATGCCCTGGAGGGGGAGCGAAGCCGGCGGCGTCGACGCCGCCGTAGCCCGGGGCGCATGCGAAGCCGGTGTCGTGTCGATGCGAACCAGCTCGAGCAGCGGATGCTCGCGGAGTGCGCGATCGACGGCGGGCTCCTCCGCGGCGACCGCGACCGCCAGACCGCCCGCGGTCGTGATGTCGGCGACGGCGGCCGTGGTCGTCCGCTCTCCGAGCGCATCGCGAACAGCGTCGACTGCGGCATCGTGCCGAAGACGCAGCCCCGCGCGCAGGCCGGCCGCATGGTGCGGGTAGTTCCCGTGGGTGCGGATCCATCCGTCCGACGTTCGCCAGAAACCTGAGTACACGGACCAGACAGGGGGAGCCTCGCCGCTGATGGTGAGAACCCTGTCGCTCCGGTAGGCCGTGGCGATGCGCTCGGGATCGAGGGAAGCGGGGGAGCGCCCGGCAGCGAGCATCGCTGCGCTGACGCTCGCCCAGGCGAGATCAGCGGTGGCCAATCGGGACGGAAGAGGGACGGCACGGTGCGGGGGAGAGACCACCTCCGCGCCCGCGAGGCCGAGCTCACGCTGCACACGGGCGAGCAGGTCGACACCCGCGCGACGCTGTCCACCTTCGTCGGATTCCCCGTTCGCGGATGCACGAGGGGAGCGACGATCATCCGTGGACGCAGGCATGGCGCGATCGTACTCTGAGGCGAGCGCGGAGCAGAAACCTCGGCTGATCCGGCGGAAACCGAGCGCGGGGTCGGAGCGACACGCCCGGGTGGTGTGGCCCGATTTGCCAGAAGCCGCGGATCCACGTAACTTATTACTTGTTCGCCCCACAGGGAAGCGGAGGAGCCAAGAGCTTCACCCCCCTCAAGCGGAGAACCACTCCCGATCCACTCTCACTTGAGAGAACAGGCGCTTGCGTCTAGGATAGGGACTCCACCTCTTCTGTGGCTGTCATCAGCCGCGCTGCGGATCTTCGATTCGCACGGCGCGCCGATTTGACAAGCGGGTCGAGGTGGGTAAGATAGAGAAGTTGCCCTTCGGGCCTGGCTGTGATGGCTGGGTCGTGGGAGCATCCGATCCTTGAGAACTCAACAGCGTGCACTTGTCAAATGCCAAATTATCCTCGTCTAGCTTCGGCTAGTTGAGAATTCCTTTGGATCAAAGACCAANGCTGGGTCGTGGGAGCATCCGATCCTTGAGAACTCAACAGCGTGCACTTGTCAAATGCCAAATTATCCTCGTCTAGCTTCGGCTAGTTGAGAATTCCTTTGGATCAAAGACCAACCTCCTCTGGGGGTTGGCAACGGATAAAGTCAGCAATGAATTTGTCTCTTTGGTCAGCATCAAACTCGCTGCGTCACCGTTTTCCCGGTGGGGTATGCATTTCTTTTTTACGGAGAGTTTGATCC
>NZ_LMFN01000004.1:0-297575 GCF_001426835.1 Microbacterium sp. Root1433D1
CGTGATCCCCGGAGCCGGCGTGATCCCCGGAGCCGGCACCACCGGAATCTCCAGAGTCGACGGCGGAGACACCGGCGGCTCACCCGACGGCGGAGTACCCGTCGCCGTCGCCGTGTTCGACACCCCACCCGCATCCACATCCGCCTGCGTCACCACATACGACGCCGTACACGTCACCGCAGCCTCCGGAGCCAACGACGCCGCACCCGCCGGGCACGTCACCACCGGAGCAGTCCCCGTCCCCGTGAAGGTCGTCTCATCCACACTCACGTCCGTCAGCGTCACATTGCCGGTGTTCGTGACCAGGAACGAGTACGCGATCGTCTGACCCGCCGAGCTGATCTCCGTCGTGTCCGCCGACTTCACCACCGTGATCCCCGGAGCCGGCACCACCGGAATCTCCAGAGTCGACGGCGGAGACACCGGCGGCTCACCCGACGGCGGAGTACCGTCGCCGTGCACGTCACGCTGGCCCCCGGCGCGAGCGACGCCGCACCCGCCGGACACGTCACCACCGGAGCGGTGCCCGTCCCCGTGAACGCCGTCTCATCCACACTCACATCGGTGAGAGTGACATTGCCGGTGTTCGTCACCAGGAACGAGTACGCGATCGTCTGACCCGCCGAACTGATCTCCGTCGCATCCGCCGACTTCACCACCGTGATCCCCGGAGCCGGCACCACCGGAATCTCCAGAGTCGACGGCGGAGACACCGGCGGCTCACCCGACGGCGGAGTACCCGTATACGTCGCCGTGCACGTGACCGCCGCCTCAGGAGCCAATGATGCCGCACCCGCCGGACACGTGACCACCGGAGCAGTCCCCGTCCCCGTGAACGCCGTCTCATCCACACTCACGTCCGTCAACGTCACATTGCCGGTGTTCGTCACCAGGAACGAATACGCAATCGTCTGACCCGCCGAAGTGATCTCCGTCGTGTCAGCGCTCTTGACCACCGTCAACGCCGGGGCCGCCGCGGCGGGCACCGTCACAGTGGAGGGGGGAGACACCGGAGGAACGAGGATGCCCGGAGGTGTTCCCGTCGCCGTCGCCGTGTTGGAGAGGGAGCCTCTGTCGATGTCGGCCTGTGTGAGCGTATAGCTCGCCGTGCAGGTCGTCGAGGCGCCGGCGGCGAGGGTCGTCGTCGGACACACTGCCGGCGAGATCGTCCCCGAGCCGTCGAACGCGGTCTCGGTGACCGCGACGTCGGTGAGAGTCACGTCGCCCGTGTTGGTCACCAAGAACGAGTAGTCGATGACCTGCCCGACGGTGAAGGCCTCCGGGCCGGAGGGTGTCGCGGACTTGACCAGCGAGATCCCCGGGTTCACGGCGGCGATGGTGAGGGCGTAGTCCTCCACCTCGCCGGTGATGGCGGCACCCGTCGGAGTCGCCGTCGTCAGATCCGTGCCGTTCGCGATCCGGAATCGCGCGAACGTCGGGCCGGCGACCGTCTGGGAGATGATCCCCGGCCACGTGAGCGTGACGGACGAACCGTCCGCAGTTCCTGCAGGCACGGGCGCGGAGACACCCTCGTTGGCGTCGAAGACACCGTTTCGGTTGAAGTCGACCCAGCCGACGAGGGTCGCGTTCGTTCCCGGCGCCTTGTTCGCCACCAGCACCGATACGGAGTAGCTGCTCGTGATGCCGGCCGTGATGGGCCCGAATGTCGAGACGCCGTTCTCGTCGTTGATGAACTGGTTCGGGGCCGCGCCGCCGACCTGGTTGTCACCGGTCGCGTTCGCGCTGTACTGCATCGCCGCCTCGGTGTCGGCGGACCATCCGAGATACGTCGCGGCGTTCAGCTCGTGGGAGGCGGAGCCGTAGCTGGCGGGAGCATCGCCGAAGTCGTCCGGGATGGTGGCGCACGAGGGGTTGAATCCGTCGATGCCCTCGCCGCCGCTCTGCGCGCGGTAGCCGCGCACCACGATGTCGCTCGTGCCGGTCGTGGTCCCGGGACCGCAGCGAGGGGTCGGAGTCTGGAGCCCCCCGGTGGTGTTGAAGTTCTCGCCGATGGTCAGCACCGTCGGGGTGGCCGCCAGGTTGACACGGAGCTGCCCGGCTGCGGTGAGGATCATCGGTCGGCAGGTGATCTGGACGGATGACGGCCAGCGTGCCACCCCGTCGCCGACGAAGGTCGTGCCGGTGATGCGATGCACGAACGTGTTGGCGGGACACGTGCCGGTCCGCAGGTTGCCCCGGCTCTGGTCGTAGACCGGGCCGTTGATCCACGTCGGGTTCACGGTGCCGGTGACGACGCCGGCGTTGCTCACCGTGATCGTCGAGCACTGCACGGCGAAGCGCGTCAGGATGGCATTCGCGCTGGTCGGGTTGATGTTCTGGCGGTTCTCGGTCTGCACTCCCGTGAGCACGGAGTTCGATGGGCACTCGGTCGGCGCGGTCAGATCCTTGTCGGATCCCACCACCGCGGCCTCGAAAGACGGGCCGAGGTAGAGCTGGGCGGCGTCACCGGGGGCGGCCGCCGCCGTCGTCGCAGGAACGACGAGACCCGCGAGCACGAGCGTCAGCAGTGCGACGACGGCGAAGGGCTTGCGACGCGCCCGGGAGAGCCGAAGACGAGCGAGGAACGATTCGCGTCGCCGCTCGCGCACTCGCTGGATGGCACCGGACGTGCTGGTCTGAGAATGCATCGAGGCCCCCTCGCGTCGCAGAAGCGACGTCCTCGTCGCTCAAGCTGAGATTTTGCCCAGAGTACAGGAGGCGTCACCGGAGCCGACAGGTTTTTTCCACTTCACCTGGGTGAGGTCCGAACGGCCTGAAGGACCCGAGGCAGCATCCCGGCATTCCTTCTTTTGAGTTATTCAAATCACGGGGTACACTCAAGGCATGGAGACGGAACTCGACTCAGCGCTTCGCGGTGCCGGGCTTCGTGCGACCGCGGGCCGCGTCGCCGTTCTCGAGGCTCTCGACTCCATGGCCCATTCAGACGCGGAACGGCTCTACCGCGCTGTGTCCGAAGTGCTGCCGACCACGTCGATCCAGTCGGTGCACAACATCCTCGCGGACCTGACGACGGCGGGCCTCATCCGCCGGATCGAACCGGCAGGCTCCGCGGCGCTCTACGAGCGGCGCATCGACGACAACCACCATCACGTCGTCTGCACCTCCTGCGGTGCCATCGGCGATGTGGACTGCGTCGTCGGTGAAGCGCCGTGTCTCACCCCGTCCTCGACGGGGGGATTCACCGTCCAGACAGCCGAAGTCACCTTCTGGGGCCTCTGTCCCAGTTGCCAGAACGCCGCACAGTAGCAGTCCGCCGATCGCCCATCCTCGGATGGGGTGTTCGTCGCGCCTGCACGGATGCGGATAAGGAGAAGGAGAACACCATGACGAAACCTGCCACCACGACCCAGACCGGGACCCCCGTCGCGAGCGACGCGCACTCCCTCACGGTCGGCGCCGACGGCCCCACCGTCCTGCACGATCGCTACCTGGTCGAGAAGCTCGCCTCCTTCAACCGGGAGCGTGTGCCGGAGCGCAACCCGCACGCGAAGGGCGGCGGCGCGTTCGGCGAGTTCGTCGTCACGGAAGACGTGTCGGCGTACACCAGGGCCGCGGTGTTCCAGCCCGGCGCCGTGAGCGAGACACTCATCCGCTTCTCGTCGGTCGCCGGAGAGCAGGGGTCGCCCGACACCTGGCGCGACGTGCGCGGATTCTCGCTGCGTTTCTACTCGACCGAGGGCAACCTCGACATCGTCGGCAACAACACCCCCACGTTCTTCCTGCGCGACGCCATGAAGTTCCCCGACTTCATCCACTCGCAGAAGCGCCTCGGCGACTCGGGTCTGCGCGATGCCGACATGCAGTGGGACTTCTGGACGCTCTCGCCCGAGACCGCCCACCAGGTCACGTACCTCATGGGCGACCGCGGCCTTCCCCGCAGCTGGCGCCACATGAACGGCTACGGCTCGCACACCTACCAGTGGGTGAACGCGGCCGGCGAGCGGTTCTGGGTGCAGTACCACTTCCTCTCCACCCTGGGCTTCGAGACCATGGAGGCCGACGAGGCAGAGAAGCTCGCCGGCTCGGACGCCGACTACTACCGTCGCGACCTGTTCGACGCGATCGCGCGCGGCGAGAACCCCTCGTGGGATGTGTTCGTGCAGATCATGCCGTACGACGAGGCCAAGGACTACCGCTTCAACCCCTTCGACCTCACGAAGACCTGGTCGAAGAAGGACTACCCGCGCATCAAGGTCGGCACGTTCACGCTGAACCGCAACCCGCAGAACTTCTTCGCCGAGATCGAGCAGGCCGCGTTCTCGCCGGGGAACCAGGTGCCCGGCACCGGGATCTCGCCCGACAAGATGCTTATGGCCCGCGTGTTCTCCTACTCCGACGCGCAGCGCTACCGCATCGGCGCCAACTACAACCAGCTGCCGGTGAACCAGCCGCACGCCGCCGAGGTGCGCAACTACATGCACGAGGGGCAGATGCAGTACCGGTTCAACCCGGCCGAGCACCGCACCTACACCCCGAACTCCTACGGCGCTGCGGGCGGCCCCGAGGCCGATCCCGCGGCCGGCGTCGAGGCGAGCTGGGAGTCGGACGGCGAGCTCATGCGCGCCGCCGCCACCCTGCACTCCGAAGACGACGACTTCGGCCAGGCCGGCACGCTCTACCGCGAGGTCTTCGACGCCGAGCAGCGGGCGCGCTTCCTGGAGACCCTCACCGGCCAGGGGCGCTCGATCACGATCGACGCGATCCGCGAGCGCTTCTTCCAGTACTGGACGAACGTCGACGCCGACCTCGGCGCCGCGCTGCGTGCGCGCTTCTGATCCGCACGATCATCTGATCGGCTGGGTCACCTGATCCGCACGGTCACCTGATCCGCACGGCCTCCCGGGGACACCTCGTCCCCGGGAGGCCGTTTCGTCGTGTCGCCTTTCCCGGGGGAACCGTCCTGCGCCGACGACCCGGGAACGGGTCCAAGATGGAGGAGTGGCCGTCCCTCTCTCCGACCTGACCAGCATGCCCGAGCCCCAGCAGGTGTACGCCGCCGACGGCACCCGGCTGGCGACCTACACCTGGGGCGAGCCTGACGCCCCCGTCGTGGTGATCGTGCACGGCTTCGCCTCGAACGCACGCGACAACTGGGTGCTGACCGGCTGGGTGCGTGAGCTCACCCGCGCGGGCTATCGCGTGCTGGCGCTCGACCAGCGCGGGCACGGGCTCAGCGAGAAGCCGCACAACCCCGACGGCTACCGCATCCGCACCCTCGTCACCGATGTCGAGACGGTGATGGACACCTATCTCGTCGACGACGCGTTCTATGTCGGGTACTCGCTCGGTGCGCGCGTGGGCTGGGAGGTGGTGCGCGAGCTGCCGCACCGCATCGGACGCGCGGTGCTGGGCGGAGTTCCTGACGGCATTCCGCTGGCCCGCCTGGATCTCGACCAGGTGCGCAGATACATCGCCGACGGCACGCCGGTGGCGGATCGGACGACCCAGAACTACATCGCGCTGACCGAGCGGGTGCCGGGCAACGACCTGCAGGCGCTGGTCGCACTCGCGGAGGGTATGCGGGCGTCGGGCATGATCGACCCCGACCCCTCTGATGCGCCGACCCGGCCCATCCTGTTCGCCACCGGATCGAAGGACGCCATCATCGAGGGCTCGCGGGCGCTGGCCTCAGCGACCCCCGACGGACGATTCTTCGAGATCCCGAACCGGAATCACTTCAACGCCCCGGGCTCGCGTGACTTCAAGGACGCGGCCGTGGCGTTCCTGGCAGAGGCGTAGCCCGGTCGAAACGACCGGGCTACGCGCAGCCGGAGACCGCTGTCGTCAGACGGCGGCGGCTTCGTCGCGCTTCGGCAGCACCCATCCCGCACGGGGGAAGTGGCAGGTGTAGCCGTTGGGGTACTTGATCAGGTAATCCTGGTGCTCCTCCTCGGCCTGCCAGAACGGGCCGGCAGGCTCGATCGTGGTGACGGCCTTCGCGGGCCAGAGGCCGGAGGCGTCGACATCCGCGATCGTGTCGCGGGCGACCGTCTCCTGCTCAGGGGAGAGCGGGAAGATCGCGGAGCGATAGCTCGACCCGACGTCGTTGCCCTGACGGTTCAGGGTCGACGGGTCATGGATCTGGAAGAAGAACGCCAGGATGTCGCGGTAGGTCGTCTGGGCCGGGTCGAACACGATCTCGACCGCCTCGGCGTGACCGGGGTGGTTGCGGTACGTGGCGTGGTCGTTCGAGCCGCCGGTGTAGCCGACCCGGGTGCTGAGCACACCGGGCTGGCGGCGGATCAGGTCTTCCATGCCCCAGAAGCAGCCGCCGGCGAGCACGGCGGTCTCGGTGCCAGGGGTGCGGGTGATGTTTCCCGTGTCGGTCATGACTGCTCCTCAGAGGTGTCGGTGGGGGTGTCGGTGGTGGGGGTGTCCGTCGTCGCGGCGAAGAGGGGACTGTAGCGACCGTACCCCTCCTCCTCCAGACTGGCAGCCGGGATGAAGCGGAGGGCCGCCGAGTTCATGCAGTAGCGCAGTCCGCCCTCGGCGCGGGGCCCGTCGTCGAAGACGTGCCCGAGGTGGCTGTCGGCCCCGGCCGACCGCGCCTCCGTGCGCTTCATCCACAGCGAGCGGTCGGTGCGCGTGGTCACCGCGTCCGCCTCGATGGGCTTGGTGAAGCTCGGCCACCCGGTGCCGCTGTCGAACTTGTCTGTCGACGAGAACAGGGGCTCTCCCGAGACGACGTCGACGTAGATGCCGTCTTCGTGGTTGTTCCAGTACGCGTTGCGGAACGGCGGTTCGGTCGCGTCCTCCTGGGTCACCTCGTACTGCAGGTGGCTGAGGCCGCTGACGGCCTCGGGGGTCTTGCGGTAGTCGTTCGACATGATCTGACTCCTTGTCCGACGCCGCTGGCTGCGGCGTCATAGAAGGAGAACCGACGAGCGGCCCGTTTTGGTCCCGTGGCCCTGGGAGCGGGCTGTGAGTTTCCAGGCCCCTCCGACTCGATAGAGTTGCCTCCGCACTGCACACCTGCCGAGGGGAACCGCCCATGTCCGTTGGACTGCTCGCCGTCGTCGATGACATCCTGAGCGCTGCGATGAAGGCGTCGGCGAAGGCGGCCGGCGTCGTGATCGATGACGCCGCGGTCACCCCGCAGTACGTGCAGGGCCTCACACCGGCCAGGGAGCTGCCCGTCGTAGGCAAGATCGCTCTGGGGTCGCTTGCGAACAAGTTCCTGATCATCATCCCGGCCGCCCTGCTGCTCACCGCGTTCGCGCCCTGGGTGCTGCCGTATCTGCTGATCCTGGGTGGCGCGTACCTCTGCTTCGAGGGTGCCGAGAAGGTGCTGGAGTGGTTCGGCGTGCAGCACGGCCACGCCGACGAAGGCGCGCGCGATGAGAAGAAGCTCGTGCTGGGTGCGGTGCGCACCGACCTGATCCTCTCGACCGAGATCATGCTGATCTCGCTGGCGAGCCTGGACAAGGGCCTCGACATCTGGGCGACCCTGGCGATCCTCGCCGTGATCGCGCTTCTGATGACGGGCGTCGTCTACGGCGCCGTCGCGCTGCTGGTGAAGATCGATGACATCGGCCTGAAGATGGCGAAGAACCCGGTGCAGCGCGTGCGTCACACCGGCACCAGGATCGTGCGGTCCATGCCCGCGGTTTTCCGGTTCATCAGCATCCTCGGCACGGTCGCGATGCTGTGGGTCGGTGGCCACCTGGTGCTCGTCAACCTCGGCGAGGTGGGCTGGCACTTCCCGGTCGACATGCTGCACGCCGTGGAGCACGCGCTCCACGGCCTCGGTCCGGTCGTGGTCTGGATCGTGGACACGATCATCTCCGCGATCGCCGGTCTTCTTCTGGGACTGGTCATCGTCGGGATCGTGCTGGGCATCGCGCGGCTGTTCGGCAAGACGCCCAACTTCCACGAGGGCGAGGAATCCCCCGCCGACGTGCACGTCTGAGCCCGAGCCTGAGCCTGAGCCTGAGCCTGAGCCTGAGCGTCCGCCGTGCGGGGGATGTGGCCTGTCGTCCGCTCCGGTTTGATCGGAGCATGAGCACCGATCACGCCACGCAGTTGCGTCGGACCCGGCGCCTGATCTCCGCCACCGCCATCGTGGGGATCGGTGCGGCCGCGGTCTGGTTCGTCTTCGCCGCCATCGACGAGTCCGGGGGCCAACTCACTGCTGCCGGAGCCACGGCTGCGGGGCTGGGCACCGCCTGGTCAGCGGGTTTCGCCACCATCACCTCCCGACTGAGATCCATCGAGACCGCCTCGACCTCGGCGCGCTGAGTCCACCGGCGAGCGCGACGAAGGTGTCTGTCCGAGCAGACGGCACCCTCACGCCGCGATGTCGTACCGGGCTCTGCCGCCGAGTCTCGGTCTGCGCTCGGGGTCGACGTTCGGCGGCGGGATGAGCCACACCCGCGCGGCGAAGCCGCACCCCTCGATCCTGATCTCCCACTCGTTGTCGTGGATGCGGTGATGACAGCTGTCGCAGAGCAGCACGCCGTTGTCGAGATCGGTCGATCCGCCATCACGTTGCCACCAGCGCAGATGATGCGCCCTGGTCAGTTGCGGGGGCAGCCCGCACATGACACAGCCGCCGTCGCGCTCCACGAGCGCGAGCCTCTGCGCACGGGTGAACAACCGCTTCTCGCGTCCCCAGTCGAGGATCTCGCCTTCTCCGCCGAGCACGACGGGGATGATGCCACCGCCCGCCGCCATCCGACGACATGCAGCGATGCTGACCGGCTCGTCGAGGCCGTCGACCGTCGCGAACCCGGCGCCGGTCGTCAGGTCGCCGAGCCCCACACGGACGACGACGGTCGCCCCGGACACCGGCAGCCCGCCGTTGTCGCATCCGCTCGCATGCGCGCAGATCTCTGTGAGCGCGTCGGCCTGGATCATTCCGACCGTGCGACGGTCGGCATCGGGCGCCTCGGGGTCGAGCGCGTGCGCCCGCGCCTGGAACGTCGCCGTGACGTAGGCCTGGATCGCCGCCTTCACGGGAGCCCCGGAGGCGATGTCGGTCTGCAGGGTGAGGTGCAGCGACCCGTCGCGCTCGAACATGGTCAGCGAGCGCCGCGACCTGGCCTCTTCTTCGCGCGGTGCCACACCGTCGGGGTCGAGCCAGGCTTCGGCATGCGCGACGAGCTTGCGCACATCATCGAGCGAGAGCCCCTCGGCACGCTCGACGAGCAGTCGCTCGGCCTCGAGGAGGCGGTCGACGCCGACCTTGAGTCGCGCCCGATCGAGCAGGGTCACGATCAGCGCCGCGGATGCCGCACCGAGCACGCCGGCACCGATCGCCCGCTGCACCTCGGGATACCGCGGCGGAAGGGGCTCGCCGATCAGGTTCGTCCGAGGCGCGGTCGCCTCCCCCACCTTCACGAGCCGCACCGCGTCGCCTGTCGATCCGCCGGTCGTTGCGGCGATCATGGTCGCCGGGCTGCGGAAGCCCTGCTGCTTCGCGAGACCCGCAGCTCCCAGTTCGGGACGCGATTCCCGGGCGATGCTCGCCGCGATCTCGGCGTGGACGCCGTCGAGCCGACGCTGCACCAGCCCCAACGCCCGGTGCGCCTCGAGCAGCTCCGCTCGGGTCAGGTCGCTCGCGTTCGTCGCATCGCCCCACGCGTCTTCGAGGCACTTCACTGCCTCGAGGACGGGGTTCAGATGCGGGTTCGCCATGTCTCCAGTTTAGAACATATATTCGAAGCTTCAGAAGGGTTGTGGATAACTCGGGCATCGCGGATGCCGTAATCTCATCGCCATGCCCACGTCCCCGCCCTCGCCGAAGCCGCACAGCACGAAGCGCGACGCCGACCGCTGGTTCCGCGAACAGGGCCTTCCGACGTTCGTGCCGCTGCGGCGCTGGTTCACCGACCTTCCGCGACGCGTGGCGCCGCTGATCGCCTGGGTCGCTGTGGCGGCCTATCTCTTCCAGGACGGGATCGAGGTCGTGTTCGACTTCGCCCTCGACGACTCGGCCGAGGAGGCCGCCTTCGTCGTGGTCGTCGCCGTCGTGCTCTTCACGCTCTCGGCAGGGCTCGCCTGGGCCGCCTACTTCCTGGTGCGCGCCGTGCTGCGTCGCCTCCCGATGGGCATCGGCACGGCAGTCGCACTCCTCCTGATCGCCGCGTGCCTCGCCTTCACGATCAGCTACGGCTACAGCGTCCAGCCGGATGCGACCGTCGGTCCGGTCCTGCGGACGATCCTCGTCCTCGCTCTCTGCATCCTGGTCACCGGCATGGGCGGTGGCGCGATGATCTCCTGGGCCTCGCGCCTCGCGGTGCGCAACGCCTCGGCGATCGGACACATGGCCTCGATCGCTCTCCCGGTCATCCTGATGCTGGTCGTGTTCTCCTTCTTCTCGGCCGAGGTGTGGCAGATGGCGTCCGCCCTGTCCTGGGGATCGATCGCCCTGCTCGGCCTCGTCGTCGCCGTGCTCGCCGGCATCGTCGTGCTGCGGGTCAGCGCCTCCGAGATCGACGACGACGCGCAGGCGCCCACGGCGGAACAGCGAAGCGCACTGCTGCTCGGCACCCCCGCCGAAGGGCGCCGCCTCGTGCCCGGCGCTCCGGGTCGACTGCGCGCACCGCAGCGCATCAACATCCTGCTCGCCATGACCGTCGCGCAGCTGGTGCAGGCGCTGTTCTTCGCGGGTCTCCTCGCGGCGCTGCTGATCGTGATCGGCGGCATCGCGGTCCCCACGGGGGTCGTCGGCATCTGGCTCGGCCCCGGCAGCGCCGCGCAGCCGCTCGCCGTCCAGCCTCTGGAGTTCTTCGGAGCGAAGCTGCCGCTCACCGTGAACCTGCTCAAGGCGGCCACCCTGCTCTCGGTGATCGCGGCCCTGCCGTTCGTGTTCTCCGCCGTGAGCGAGGCCCGCTATCGGGAGCGCTTCTTCGACCCGATCATGGTCGACATGAGGCGCGCGATCCTCGTGCGCGAGGCCGTGAGCGCGAGGCCCGTGGGCTGAGCTGCGTAACTGTTCGGTTGCTTCCCCCCGGACGCCGGCTCCTCCTGCTAGCGTCGGCGATGCGCACCCGAGCGCCGACGAAGCACGCGCACCCGAAGCGCTGAAGAAGAGAGACCGCCCGCCGATGACAGCCGTGCGAATCAGGGATGCCGAGACCGCCGATCTCGAGACGATCACCGCGATCCACAACCATGCCGTGCTGCACACCACCGCGATCTGGAACGAGGAGGCGGTCGACCTCGCCGACCGCGTCGCCTGGCTCGCCGATCGCACCACCCGCGGCTACCCGGTCATCGTCGCGGTCGACGACACCGGCGTGCTGGGCTACGCGTCATACGCGCAGTGGCGTCCCCACAGCGGCTACCGACTCACGGTCGAGCACTCGGTCTACGTTCTCGGCGGTCAGCACGGTCGCGGCATCGGAACGGCCCTGATGGCCGCGCTCGTCGAGCGCGCCACCGCCGCGGGGATGCACGTGATGATCGCGGGGATCGAGAGCGGGAACGCCGCCTCCATCGCCCTGCACGAACGCCTGGGCTTCGTCGAGGTCGGACGCATGCCGCAGGTGGGCACCAAGTTCGGGCGCTGGCTCGATCTGAGCATGCTGCAGCTGGTGCTCGACGACCGCGTCGAGCCCGACGCCGGTTCCTGACGATGAACCTGCTCGAGTGGTTCGTCGACGCCTTCAACTCACAGTGGATGCTGCCCGGCGGGCAGACGCTCCTGGTGCGCGAGGTCGTGGGCAACGCGTTCGGTCTCGCGAGTGCGCTCGGCGGCATGCGTCGCAAGGTGTGGGCGTGGCCGGTCGGCATCATCGGCAACCTGCTGCTGCTCACGGTGTTCCTGGGCTCCGCACTCAGCCCCGATCCGTCACTGCCGCATCTGCTGGGTCAGGCCGGGCGGCAGATCATGTTCATCGCCGTGGCGATCTACGGCTGGATCCGCTGGCGGAATCTCGACGGCGGACGTGTGGTGCCGCGCTGGGCACCGACGAGCGCGCGCATCGGCATGGTGCTGGTGATGGTCGTCGGCACCGTAGCCCTCACGCCGCTGTTCCGTCTGCTGGGGTCGTGGGAGCCGGTCTGGGCAGACGCCTGGACATTCGTCGGGTCGCTGCTCGCCACCTACGGCATGGCCAAGGGCTGGACCGAGTTCTGGCTGGTCTGGATCGCCGTCGACGTGGTCGGGGTGCCCCTGCTGTTCAGCTCGGGCTACTACGCGACGGGCTTCATGTACGTGTTCTACGGCGTCTTCACCGCGATCGGCTTCGTGATCTGGTGGCGGGCTCAGCGCACCGCCGCGCATCCGATCGAGATCCTGCCGCCCGACCCGAGTCCTCGACGGCCGGAGGACGAGCTCGCCTGAGCGCTTCGTCGAGCACCTCGACTCAGTGCTGCACGCGTGCCAGGAACTCCGCGGTGGCGGCGTGCTGCGGGGCGTCGAACACCTGAGAGGGCGGGCCCTGCTCGACGACGACGCCGTGCTCGAGGAACACGATGCGGTCGGCGACCTCGCGGGCGAACGACATCTCGTGGGTCGCCATCACGATCGTGGCGCCCTGCTGCTTCAGCTGCCGCACCAGGTCGAGCACCTCGCCGACCAGTTGCGGGTCGAGCGCGCTGGTGATCTCGTCGAGCAGCAGCACCTCGGGCTGCGTGAGGACGGCGCGCACGATCGCCACGCGCTGCTGCTGTCCGCCCGAGAGCCGGTCAGGATACTCGTCGGCCTTGGCGCCGAGCCCGAGAGTATCGAGCAGCTCGCGCGCCTTGGCCCGCGCCTCCGTCTTGCGCATGCCGTGCACGCGCACCGCCGCGAGCGTGACGTTGTCGAGCACGGTGAGGTGCGGGAACAGGTTGAAGTGCTGGAAAACGACACCGATCCGCGCCCGCACGGCATCGGCGTCGACCCGCGGGTCGGTGATGTCTTCGCCGGACAGGAAGATCTGTCCGTCGTCGATGCCCTCGATGAGGTTCATGGTCTTGAGCAGCGTCGACTTGCCGGAGCCCGAGGCGCCGATCAGCACGACGACCTCGTGCGTGCCGACCGAGAGGTCGATGCCGCGCAGCACGTCGTGGTCGCCGAAGCGCTTGCGCACGCCCCTGGCCTCGATCACGGGGACGCTCATACGACTCCTCCGGCCTGCTCGCGCTTGTTCAGACGCGCCGTGACGACATCGGTCAGGCGGATCATCGGCCAGCTGAGCACGATGAACATGAGGCCGGCGACGACGTAGGGCGTGAAGTTGTAGGTCTCGGCGACCATCAGCTGAGCCGCGCGCACCGCATCGACCGCCCCGAGCACCGAGATCAGACCGACATCCTTCTGCATCGACACGAAGTCGTTCATGAGTGCGGGGACGACCTTGCGCACACCCTGCGGGATCACGACGATCCGCAGGGTCTGGCCGTGAGTGAGTCCGAGCGAGCGCGCCGCGATGCGCTGCGAGGGGTGCACCGCCTCCATGCCCGCACGGAGCACCTCGGCGACATAGGCCGAGTAGGTCAGGACCAGCGCGATCGTGCCCCAGAACATCGGAGGCATGCGCGGGAAGATCCCCAGCGCGGGGATGCCGAAGCCGACGAGGTAGAGCACGATCAGCAGCGGGATGCCGCGGAAGAAGTCGGTGTAGGCCGCGGCGAGCGCGCGCAGCGGGAAGAACACCGGGCCGCGCAGCGAGCGCATGGTGGCCAGGAGCGTGCCGAGGATCGCGACGCACACCACGGCGATGACGAGCACCAGCAGGTTGACGAGCAGGCCTTGGAAGATCGGTCCGATGCTCTGGAGTGCGACCTGCGGGTCGAAGAACGTCTGGCTGACGATCGCCCAACCCGGGGTGTTGACGACGACCACGATCAGCACCGCCAACAGCGCGATGCTGCTGCCGAACGCGATCAGGACGGATCGGGTGGTCGCCCGACGCCGCAGAGCGCGGCGTGACAGCTCGAGCTCGCTCGGCTGCCACTCCGCGTCGACGGAGGTCGAGGTCATTTCAGGACGGGGACGTCGACCGCGTCGCTGAGCCACTTCTGCTGCAGCTCGTCGAGCGTGCCGTTGTCGCGCAGGGCGTCGACCGCCTTGGTGACATCGGCGGTGAGGGCTGAGCCCTTGGGCAGCACGATGCCGAAGTCGTCTCCGCCGTTCGCGTCGGCGAACTGTCCGGTGACCACGCCATCGTCGAGCTGGGCGCCGACGACGTAGAAGGCGCCGGGGAGGTCGGTGATCATGGCGTCGATCTGACCGCCCTTGAGTGCGAGCACGACGTCGTCGACCGAGTTGAAGACGTTGAGGTCGGCCTCGCCGAGCTGAGCCTTGGCGACCGTGTAGCTGGTGGTGCCACTGGCGACGCCGACCTTGGTGGCCTTGAGCTCGTCGATGGTCGTGGCCGACGCCGCGGGCGAGCCGCCGACCGCGACGACGGCCTGCGTGGTCGTGTAATACGGCGACGAGAAGTCGACGGCCTTCTTGCGGTCGTCGGTGATGGAGAACTGCTGCAGGTTGATGTCCCAGTCCTTGGGGCCGGGGGCGATGGCGCCATCGAAGGTGGTGCGCACCCAGACGATGTCGTCGGCCGTGTAGCCGAGCTGCTCGGCGACGGCGTTGGCGACCGCACCCTCGAAGCCCTCGCCGTTGGAGGGGTCGTCGTCGACGAACCACGGCTCGTAGTTGGGCTCACCCGTGGCGATGGTGAGCTTGCCCTCGGTCACGGTCGGAAGTCCCGAGCCGTCTCCGCTGCCGGAGTCGGTCGACGGCGTGCTGCACGCGGAGAGGGTGAGGGCGATGGCGGCGGCCGCAGCGGCGACGACCGTCGCGCGGCGGAGGGAGGGGGCGAAGGGCACGATGACTCCAGGGCGAGGAAGGGTATGGAGAAGACGGCGAGGCAGGACGGGTCTGCTTCTGCAGAGACGGGTCTGCCTCTACAGAGTAGGCGATGCGGCCAGTCGCCAATCGGCGAAATCGAAACCTGGGGACACGAAGCACGACACCAGGACCTCCTCCGCATCCAGCGGACGGGCGGCCTGCCAGACCCCGGCGGGCACCAGCACCTGCGCGGCGTCGTCGGGGCCGAGCACCACGGCGGTCGCCTCGCCCGGTTCCGCGCCATCGCCGCCGAGGCTCAGCTCGAGTCGCCCAGGTCCGTGCCACAGCCACAGCTCGTCGCTGGTCACGACGTGCCATTCGCTCTTCTCCGATGGACGCAGGAGGTAGTGGATGCAGGTGGCCGCCGGTCGTGGACCGTTCGGCGTCTCGACCGGCAGAGGGCTCGTCCAGGTTCGGCGGAACCACCCACCCTCGGGGTGCGGGGCGAGGTCGAGCCGCTCGGCGGTCGTGGGGCGCTGTGTCATGAGACACCTCCGGTCTCGGGGGTGACCGCGGCGCGGTCGAAGGAGTCGATCGCGAAACGGACCTCGCCGGAGACGATCGTGGCAGCGGTGCGGCCCGCCCCGTGCTCGACGAGTTCGGGAACGGCGTCGGGGCCGGCCGGGACGTCGAAGAACGTCAGGTCGGCGAGCGCCCCCACAGCGAGGTAGCCGGTGCGGTCGGGGCCCACGTCGATCCCCATGGCGTGCGCCCCGCCGAGAGTCGCGGCGCCCAGCAGGCGGGCGTGCAGGTCGCGGTCGGTGTAGCCCTGCGAGCGGGCGATGCGCGCGAGCTCTGCCACGTCGGCCAGCACATCGAGCGAGGGGCTCGACGACAGCGAGTCGGTGCCCACGGCGATCGGGCTGCCCTCGCGCAGATACGCCGCGATCGGCGGCTCCTCGAGTCCGATGACGGCGTTCGACCGCGGGCACAGGGCCACGGTCGTGCGGCGCTCGCGCAGGATGGCACGGTCCCTGGCGCTCATGTAGACACCATGGGCGATGTGGCAGTCGGGCCCGAGCACGCCGAGCTGATCGACGAACTCCGTGGCGCTGGTACCGAATCCGGCCTTGCGCAGCTCCTGGAAGCTGGCGAGCCCCGCGGTATGCCAGGCCTGTGGATGCTCGTGCGCAAACTCGCTCTCGAACGCGGCCTCTCCGAGGTGGATGTGGATGCGCCCGCCGCGCTCGCGCACGATGTCGGGGATCTCCAGGAGCGGCTCGATGTCGAGCGAGTACGGGGCGTGCGGCGACAGGCCGGTTCCGGGCGGGGTCGGCAGCGCGTCGAGGGCCTGCTCGACCTGGGTGCGTCCGGTGCGCGCCCAGTCGGCGTTGGTCCAGCTCATCACCTCCCAGTAGGTGATGCCGTGCAGCCGGGCGTCGTGCAGAGCGGTCGCCGCCGCACGATCGGTCACCACGTCGGCCACGGCCGTCGTACCGGAGCGCAGCGCCTGAGCCGCGCCGTCCGCCGCATCCGCCGCCCAGTCGCGACCGCCTTCGTACACCGGGTCGAATGCCCGCACCCAGTCGTCGAAGCCGTCGTACTGGCCACGGCCGACCGAGGCCATGCCGGTGTACTGCAGGTGCGTGTGGGCGTTCACGAGTCCGGGGGTCAGCACGCCCGGCCAGTGCACCTCGTCCGCGTCGATGCCGCGCTCGGACAGCGATCGGAGCACCCACTCGCGTTCGCCGACATGCATGATCCGCCCCTCGCGCACGGCGACCGCGCCGTCGACGATGGGAGGCGCGGTGATCGGCACCACGAGACCTGCCGAGTAGACGGTGACGGCGGTCATGCGGACTCTCCTCGGAATCGCGGCGAGCGCCACTCGCGCTGCGCGTCGACCTGCGCGCGGCTGCGCTGGTCGATGTGCTCTCCGCGCAGGGCGAGAGCGGCGGTGCCGATCGTGACGTCGGCCTCGGCCGGGAGCGGATGCACGCCGGCGGGCAGTTCGTGGGCGAGAAGGTGCTCGACGGCGAAGAGCTGCACCGAGAACGACAGGTCCATGATCTCGATCGGGTTGCCCTCCCCCGCGGACAGGTTCACACATCCGCCGCGGGCGATCACGAGCGCTCCGGTGCCGGCGCGCTCGACGAAAGCGGAGGCTTCGCCGTTCACACCCTCATACGGTCGCAGCGTCGACGCATCGAGGTCGATCTCGTGTGGGACCCCACCCGCGACCGCGACGATCGCCGCCGTGCGCAGCACCTCGGCGTCGACCGTGTGCGGCGCCCCTGTGGCCGAGACGACGAGCGCACCGGGGGCGAGATCGTGCAGACGTCCGATGCGGTACCCGTCGTGCGCGGCCCGGAGGGCGCGCACCGGATCGGTCTCGCTGACGCCGACCTGCACGCCGAGCGCACGCAGATGGGCGGCGACGCCCTCGCCGACGGGCCCGTAGCCGACCACGACCGCCGGCTGGTCACGAAGGTCGATGCCGGCGTCGTCCAACGCGTCCGCGATCGCGAACACGCACGACTGCCCGGTGCCGTACCGGTTGTCGAAGGAGGTCTTCGTCAGGGCGTCGTTCACCGCGATCACGGGGATCTCGAGCACGCCCTCCCGCTCCATGAGCCGCAGCGGTGTGAGACCGCTCGTGGTCTCCTCGGCCGCACCTCGCAGCTGCGGCGCGAGAGACTCCTCATGCGCGAGGCGGATCAGGTGCGAGCCGTCGTCGAGCAGCAGGTCGAAGCCGCGGCGCAGGAACGACACGGCGGCGGCGCGTTCGGCGGCTCCCGAGAGCGAGGGATCGCCGTCGACCGGGATCCCGCGGGAACGCAGCACCTCGGCGACCTCGACGTCGATCTCATCGGGGTGGGCGTAGACGGCGACCGTGGCTCCCGCATCCCGCAGCAGCAGGGCGAGCTGGGCGGTCTTCGGCTCGAGCACCATCGCGATGCCGATGCGCACTCCGCGCACCGTGCCGTTCTCGCGCAGACGCCGCGCACGGTCGGTCGCGACGGGCATATGGCGTCCGGCCGCATCGACGCGATCCTCGGCCCTCTCGCGGGGCGGCAGCGCCTCACCGTCGAGCAGGATCTCGGGCGTCCCTCCCGGCGCGAACACGACCCCCGCGTCGCCGAGATGCGCACCGAGCGCCGGAAGCAGAGCGCGGAGAGCCTCGGCCACGCCATCCGTCCCGATGACCGAGAAGTCCCGGCCCGACACGAGCAGGTTGGTCTCACGGGCGAAGCGGCGCACCAGCCGCTGGGCGGTCACGGTCTCGTCGGTCACCAGTCAAGGGTAGAGCCCGCGGGGGTGGCCGAATGCCAGGGCGAGGCAGACCAGCACCCGGAATGTGTCCGTGCATTTCGGGGACTCTGGATTCGTCCGTGCCCTTCCCCTTTCATGGGGGGCATGACCCGTCAGATCCGCTTCAACGCCTTCGACATGAACTGCGTCGCCCACCAGTCGTCCGGCCTGTGGCGGCACCCCGACGACCGCTCGCGCCAGTACAACACCATCTCGTACTGGACGGAGCTTGCGAAGCTGCTGGAGAGCGCGACCTTCGACGGCATCTTCATCGCCGACGTGCTCGGCACCTACGACGTGTACGGCGGCACGAACGAGGCCGCCATCCGCAACGGCGCGCAGGTGCCGGTGAACGACCCGATCCTGCTGGTGAGCGCGATGGCCGCGGTCACCGAGAACCTGGGCTTCGGCATCACGGCCGGCACCGCGTTCGAGCATCCCTACCCGTTCGCGCGCCGGTTGAGCACCCTCGACCATCTCACGCAGGGCCGCGTCGGCTGGAACGTCGTGACCGGATACCTGCCCAGCGCCGCGCGCAACATGGGCCAGGAGGACCAGCTCGCCCACGATGACCGCTACGACCACGCGGACGAGTACGTCGAGGTGCTCTACAAACTCTGGGAGGGGTCGTGGGAGGACGACGCCGTGGTCGAGGACCGCGAGCGCGGCATCTTCACCGACCCGGCCAAGGTGCACCCGATCGGGCATGAGGGGAAGCACTTCAGCGTGCCCGGCATCCATATCTCCGAACCCTCGCCACAGCGCACGCCGGTGATCTACCAGGCCGGTGCGAGTCCGCGCGGCGTGAAGTTCGCGGCCGAGAACGCCGAGGCCATCTTCGTCGCTGCCCCCTCGAAGGAGGTGCTCGCCGGAACGGTCAAGCGCATTCGCGACGCCCTCGAGGCGGCAGGACGCGACCGGTACGACGCCCGCATCTACACGCTGCTCACCGTGATCACCGCCGCCACCGCCGAAGAGGCGACGGCGAAGCACGCGGAGTACCTCTCCTATGCGAGCCCCGAAGGCGCCCTGACGTTCATGTCGGGGTGGATGGGCGTGGATCTGTCGCAGTACGCCGAAGACGAGCCGGTCGGGAACGTCGAGTCGAACGCGATCCAGTCGGTTCTGCAGCACCTGAAGGAAGAGGCCGACCTCGGCCGCGAATGGACCGTCGGCGACTTCGGACGCCACAACGCGATCGGCGGCCTCGGCCCCACGATCGTCGGGTCCGGCGTCGAGATCGCCGACGAGCTGCAGTCCTGGGTCGAGGCGACCGACATCGACGGCTTCAACCTCGCCTACGCGGTCACCCCCGGCACCTGGCAGGACATCATCGAGCACGTGATTCCGGTGCTGCGCGAGCGCGGCGCCTATCCCGAGGAGTACGTGCCGGGCACTCTTCGCAACAAGCTCCACGGCCGCGGCGACCGGGTGCAGGACACGCACCGCGCCGCGAAGTACCGCGTCGGGGCGTTCGCGAAGGCGTGAGCCGCTAGACGAGAGAGCGCGGCGCCAGGGCGGAGAGGAGTCGGAGCTTCTCGTAGCTCGCGGAGCCCGGGACCGCGGTGTACACGAGCAGGAAGTGCGATTGCTCGGGGTCCACGAGGCTCTGGCAGGACAGCTCCAGCGCGCCGAGCTCGGGATGCACGAAGTGCTTCGTCTCGCGGGGCCGGAGCCCGACCTCGTGACGCTCCCAGATCTCGCGGAACTCGGCGTTGTGCTCCTGCAGCGAGTCGGCCATACGCGCAGCGCGCGATGTCGGACCCCGCCGAGCGATGACCTCGCGCAGACTCGACACCCACAGCCGCGACAGGAACTCATGCTCAGCGGGGTCGTACAGGTCGCGGGTCGAATGGTCGCTGAACCAGCGGTATCCGAGGCTGCGTTCCAGCCCGGTGAGCTGGGATGTCTCGCCGGTGAGCGCCCTGCCGAGAGGGGTCTGCCGCAGTGTCTCTCCGAGTTCGGTCACGATCTCGGCCGGAGTGTCCTGCAGCCGATCGAGGATCCGCAGCATGCCGGGACTGATGTGGTCGCTCACTCCTCCTCGGGTGGGCGGAGGGTGCCCGGCGAGGCGGAACAGATGGTCGCGCTCATCGATCGACAGGTGAAGCCCTTGCGCGATGGCAGCGAGCATCTGCTCCGACGGCAGCGGGCCATCACCCCGTTCGAGACGGGCGTAGTAGTCGGCCGACATGTGGCTGAGGGCGGCGACCTCCTCACGCCGAAGGCCTTCGGTCCGACGCCTCGCTCCGCGCGTCAGCCCCACGTCCTCCGGTTGCAGGCTGTCTCGCCGTAGTCGCAGGAACCCTGCGAGTGCCGCCCTGTCGATGGCCATATCCGCGTCCTCCTGCCGACGTCCCGATCCTCGCACTCGCCCGATGCGCTTATCCACTGCATGGGGAGTCCTGGTTGCGCGCCGGCGCAGCCTCCACGCTGGCAGAAGAAACGAAGGAGCATCATGACCCCGCGCATTCCCCCCATCCAGGTCCCCTCTCTCGTCGGCCGCCGCGCTGTCGTGACCGGAGGGAGCGACGGCATCGGCCTGCACATCGCCACGCGTCTCGCCCGCGCCGGAGCCGAGATCGTGCTTCCCGTGCGCAATCCGCGGAAGGGGGATGCCGCCGCCGCGACGATCAGGGATGCTGCGCCGGATGCGCAGGTGCGGACGTCGCCGCTCGACCTCTCATCGCTCGACTCCGTGGCGGAGTTCGGCGAGGCGATGCGGAGGGACGGCAGCCCCGTGCATCTGCTCATCAACAACGCCGGGGTGATGACCCCGCCTGACCGTCAGACGACCATCGACGGGTTCGAGGTGCAGTACGGGACGAACCACCTCGGGCACTTCGCCCTGGTCGCGCACCTGCTCCCCCTGCTCAGCGCCGGGCAGGCGCGCGTGACCTCCCAGGTGAGCGTGGCCGCGGCCCGTGGAACGATCAACTGGCAGGACCCGAACTGGGGGCAGTCCTACGACGGGATGCGGGCCTACCGGCAGTCGAAGATCGCGTTCGGACTCTTCGGGCTCGAACTCGATCGGCGCAGCCGAGCGCTCGGATGGGGCATCACGTCGAACCTCTCCCACCCCGGAGTCGCCCCCACGAGCCTGCTCGCCGCTCGTCCGGAACTCGGTCGCGCCGACGACACCGTCGAGGTGAGGGTGATCCGGTGGGCTTCCCAGCGCGGGCTGATAGTCGGCACGGCGGAGAGCGCCGCTCTGCCCGCCCTGTTCGCGGCGGTGTCGCCATCCGCCGTCCCCGGGCGGCTGTACGGACCGCGCGGTCCGGGTCACATGGGCGGCGCTCCAGCCGAGCAGGCTCTGTACCGTCCGCTGCGGAGCACGGCGGATGCCGCGCGCAGCTGGGACCTCTCGGAGCAGCTGAGCGGCGTGACCTACCCGCGGTGACGGCTGGTCAGTCGTCGCTGCGGCTGAAGATCCCGCGGAGCACCAGGAAGACCACGACCGCGACGACGGCGACGATCATGAGCTTGAAGATGAAGGCCAGCACCGAGAACAGCGCGCTCACGATCCACCACGCGATCACGACGGCGAGGATGACGCCGAGGATGGTCCAGATGTTCTTGGTCATGCCTCCAGCCTACGGAGTCGCGGCTGAGGGAATCTCGTCGAGCGACCGGTAGACGGGAAGTCCGAGCTCCTGCGCGATCTCGACGTCCTTGTCCGCACCCGAGGACTCCCCCGGCAGACGCAGCACGGCATCGCAGTGCTGCAGCAGGCGGCGGGCCGTCTCGTACATCACGTCGCCCTCTCCGGCATCCACCGGTTCGAGCGTGCGCAGCACCGGGAGCGCCACCCATTCTCCGATCATCGGCACGTGGCCGAGGCGGAAGATCGGGCCCGCGGCCTCCTCCAGGCGGGCGAGGTTCCTCGCGATGAGGGCGGGGTCGCCGTCGGTGCCCGAGCGGTAGGGGCCGGCGATCAGGATCAGCAGTGGCGTCGTCATGGGGATGACTGTAGTCTGAATCATGCACAATCGTGCAACTTCGTGAGGAAACGCATGCTCGCCGCCCAGCGCAAAGACCACCTGCTCGACCTTCTCGCCCGTGATGGACGGGTGGTGGCCAAGACCGTCGCCGACGAGGTCGGGGTCTCGGAGGACGCGATCCGACGCGACCTCCGGGAACTCGCCGAAGAGGGAAAGCTCCAGCGCGTGTACGGCGGCGCCCTGCCGATCCCTGCCCCGGAGGCCCCGGTGAGCGAACGCACCGAGCTGGCGACCGCGAGCAAGGAGCGCGTCGCACGCGCGGCGGTGGCCACCATCCGGCCCGACTCGACGATCATCCTCGATGCCGGCACGACCACTCTCGCCATGGCCCGGATACTGCCCTCCGGCACGGGGCTCACGGTGATCACGGCGAGCCCGACTGTCGCACTCGCGGCGGCGGAGCACTCGGACGCACGGGTGATCATGGTCGGTGGGGAGCTCTCTCGACACTCACTGGTGACCGGCGGCGGAATGGCGATGGAGGCCATCCAGCACCTCGCGGCCGACACGTTCTTCCTCGGAGCCACCGGCATCGATCCCGCACGCGGCCTGACCACCGGCGAGCTCGAGGATGCCGTCACCAAGCGGGCACTGGCCTCGCGCTGCACCGAGACCGTCGTGCTCGCGAGCGAGGAGAAGATCGGCGCTGTCGCGCGCTATCCCATCCTCGCGCTCGACGCCGTCACCGCGATCATCACCGACCCGGCCGACGACAACCCGCTCACCGCGGAGGTCGAGTCGAGGATCGCCGGACGGGAGTGATGGGCGTGGGCGGCGAGCGCACGAGCATGATCCCCTGAGTTTCACGCCCCTTCGGTTCCGGCCGACGCCGATCAGAGCTGGGCGCGACCGAGTCCGGGGAAGTCGAGCGAGGTCTGCTCCTGATCGCGCCAGGCACGGTGCACGAGGACGTCGGGACTCGACACCCGATAGGCGTCGCGCAGCGCAGCGACGCACCGATCGGCGAACTCCCGATAGTCGGCCGCGTACGCAGGCAGCGCGAGTTCCGAGGTCCAGTTCGGCTGCGCGACCCCCGGCTCTTCCCAGCCGGCGGCCTTCAGCACCGTCACGTCGGCATCCGTGACCACATCGAGTCCCGGCGCCTCGGCGTACAGCTTGTCGGGATCTCCGGCGAACTGGACGTAGCGCAGCGGGTCACCGTCGACCGACACGATGAGGAACACCTGGTCGGTCACACCGCGGAGCGCCGTGACGAGACGGAGCCCGAAGGCTCCCCACGCCGACGGCTGCGCGTCGGATGCCCGCGGGACGGAACGCTGCGCGACGGCGTCTCGGCTCGTCGCAGCCCACGGCATCGGCTCAGGCGTGCGGATCGTCTCGAAGTCGAGGTCGGGATCATCCATGGGTACGAACTTCAGCCACGGCTGCAGCTCCGGCCGCTCGAACCCGAGCATCTCGAATCCCTGCTCGGCTGCTCGCGGATCGAGGGTGTCGAGCCGCGCCAGCCCTCGACGGTCCGGCCCGTCTCCGCCAGGCTCTACGGTGACCGTGATGCCGCGATACGTGCCGCTGTACTCGACGCGGAAGCACTCCAGCTGTTCATCCGGAGCGATGTTGCGGACCCACCCGTTCCCGATCCGCCGGAAACCCTCGACCGGGGTCGAGCTCCAGAGCGCCCAATGGCCTCCGGGTGTGGCGAGCGGGTACTCCGTGTTCCCGACGCGGACGTAGCGTCCTGACTTCTGCACGTTCAGCCCCCCGGCTTCCGGGTCGGCGCGGCGACCCCGCGCGTCGGCGTCGCCGACAGAGAGCTGCATGTCATACGAGCCACCCTAGGCGAGCCGTCCGACGCCGCGGATGACGAGCGCCCGGGCGAGGTCGCGCAGCTGCTGCGCCGAGTACCCCACCCGTCACCCGAGCACGACCGTGGTCATCACATGCTCTGGAGGGTTTGCCATGATGTTCCCCATCCTTTCGGCATCCGAGTGCACCTACGCACGTGACGTTCATCATTGAGGGATGGAGATGCAGGAGATCATCGAGACGGTCCGTGGCTTCCCGCAGGGTGCCGAACGGCGGGCGGGGCGAGCATGACCACTGCGCAGGGCATGACCGAGGCCGAGCGACGGATCGTCGCGGCGTGGGCGGCCGACTGCGCGGAACGGGTGCTGCCCCTGTTCGACGCGGAGGCACCCGACGACGACCGCGCGCGCGACGCCATCGCGCGAGCTCGAGCCTTCGCACGGGGTGAGCTCACGGCCGCGGGAGAGATCCGTCGCCGCTTCGTCGCGGGCCGGGCCGCCCACAGCGCCGCTTCACCCGCGGGGGTCGCCGCAGCCTGCGCGGCCGCCCAGGCCGCAGGGGTCGCGCACATGGGTGCCCACGCGCTCGGAGCCGCCGCCTACGCCGCGAAGGCCGTGGAGCTCACGCACCCGGAGGACCCGGATGCCCGCGCCGCCGAGGTGCGGTGGCAGCTCGCCGCCCTGTCGCCCGAGGTCGCATCCGCACTCCGGCGACTGCCTCCCCTCGGCTCCGACACCGCGGGCCCCCTCGGCCCGGGCTTGCTCGCCTCCGGCACGCTCGGGGAGGTGATCCGCGAGATCCAGGCCGCTCTCAACGCCTGAGGCTCACGACCCGCTTCAGCCCCGATTCAGCGTCGAGCGGCCACACTGGAGGCATGCGGATCCTGGTGGTGGACGACGAGGTGCGTCTGGCCGAGGGCGTGCGCCGCGGCCTGGAGGCCGAGGGCTTCGCCGTCGACGTGGCACACAACGGCGTCGACGGACTCTGGCGCGCGCGTGAGACACGGTACGACGCGATCGTGCTCGACCTGATGATGCCGGGCATGAGCGGCTGGAAGGTGTGCGAGGCGCTCAGGGCCGAAGAGAACTGGACCCCCGTGCTGATGCTCACGGCGAAGGACGGCGAGTGGGACCAGGTCGAAGCGCTCGAGACCGGGGCCGACGACTACGTCACCAAGCCCTTCTCGTTCGCGATCCTCGTCGCGCGCCTGCGTGCTCTCGTGCGGCGCGGAGCCGTCGCGCGTCCGGCGATCCTGGAAGCGGGCGATCTGCGGCTCGATCCCGCAGCGCACCGGGTCTGGCGGGGCGAGACTCCCGTGAGCCTGACCGCTCGGGAGTTCTCGGTGCTCGAATACCTGATGCGTCATCGCGGCCAGGTGCTGTCGAAGCGCACCCTCATCGACGGCGTCTGGGACGACGACTTCGACGGCGATCCCAACATCGTCGAGGTCTACGTCGGGCACCTGCGCCGCAAGCTCGACAAGCCGTTCGGACGCGAGGCGATCGAGACCATCCGCGGAGCGGGCTACCGGCTGGCGGCCGACGGTGGCTAGTCGCAGTTGGCGCTCTGTGCGCGGCAGGACCACGCTCGGCGCCACCGTCGTCGTCGCCGTCGCACTCCTCATCGGCGCCTTCTCGTTCTACGGCGTGCTCAGCGCCAGCATCCACGGCAGCACCGAGCGCGCGGCGGACCAGCGCCTCGAAGAGCTCACCGAACGCGCGGGCGGCCCGGGCGGCAAGAGCATCGATGCGCTCGAAGACGAGATCCTGCAGATCATCGGTGCGGACGGTTCGGTGCGCGCCGCCAGCGAAGACGCCAGGGAGAAGCTCGGGTCGACACCCCTCCCCGTCGACGACGATCCGCAGACGACCACTGTCGACGGAGAGACCGTCCTCGTCGTCTCGGAGGACATCGAGCGCGACCAGACGCTCGTGCTCGCCGTCTCGATGGAGGACGATGCCGAGACCCTCGCGACGGTCGCGACGCTGCTGGCCATCGCCCTCCCCCTGCTTCTGCTGCTCGTCGCCGTGACCACATGGTCGGTGGTCGGCCGGGCCCTCCGCCCGGTCGAGCTCATCCGCGAAGAGGTCGACGGCATCACCGCAGAGCGCCTGCACCAGCGGGTACCGGTGCCGGAAACCGCCGATGAGATCGCCGCGCTCGCGACGACCATGAACGGCATGCTCGATCGGCTCGACGCGGCGGCCACCGCGCAGCGGCGCTTCGTCTCGGACGCTTCCCACGAGCTGCGCTCGCCCCTCGCGACGATCCGTCAGCATGCCGAACTGGCCCAGGCCCATCCCGATGTGACGAGCATCGGCGAACTCGCCGAGGTGGTGTCGGAGGAGGGACTGCGCCTGCAGGGCATCGTCGAATCACTGCTGCTGCTCGCCCGCCTGGATGAGGGAGCGAGCACCCATGACGAGGCGGTCGACCTCGACGACATCGCCCTCGGCGAGGTGCGCCGGCTCCGGGCCGCGGGAATCGACGTCGACGGTTCCGGGATCCACGCCGCCCGGGTGCACGGCGACCCGCGACTGCTCGGGCAGCTGGTGCGAAACCTCGCCGACAACGCCGTGCGCCACAGCCGCGGGCGCGTCGCGATCGGGGTGACGCCATCGGACGGATACGTGTTCGTCACGATCGAGGACGACGGCACCGGAGTGCCGGCCGAGGAGCGGGAGCGGATCTTCGAACGCTTCGTCCGCCTCGACGAGGCCCGCAGCCGCGACGCCGGAGGCAGCGGATTGGGCCTCGCGATCGCCCGCGGCATCGCCGCCAGCGGCCACGGGACCCTCACGGTCGACGACTCCCGCTGGGGTGGTGCGCGCTTCGTGCTCACCCTGCCCCTCGGCGCCTGACCAGACGGACCCGAGGTTCCTGAAGAGGTCTTCAGGACGCTTCAGGGAGGCTTCAGCGCCCGCGGGAGACCATCGAGACATGGACGACAAGACACCCACCCCCGACCAGACGCCCGCTCCTGACCAGACGCCGCAGAGCACTCCGGATGCCGAGACCGTGCCGGTGACCCCGCCCCCGACGCCCGGCGCGGAAGCCCCGATCGCGGGCTCCGGACAGCACCCGGTCTTCCCCGCCGCAGAACCCGTGCCCGCTCCCACGACATCCGCATCGAAGCCCGGCCGCACGCGCGCGCTCCTCATCGGCGGAGGCATCGCTGCGGCCGTCGTCCTGGCGGGTGGCGGCGTCGCGGTCGGCGCGGCGATCGGCGACGAGTTCGGCGACGACGATCGCTCCTCGATGTCCGACGACGGCCCCCGCCACGACGCCGATGACCACGGTCCGCGCGGCGAGGACCGCGGTGACGACGACCGCGGCGACGACGACCGCGGCAACGCCCCCTCGAACGGCCGCGGCCCGGTGACCGGAATCGGCACGGCATCCGCCGACGAGCTCATCGCGATCGCCGACGCCGCGCGGGGAGCAGCCGACGGTGAGGTCACCTCGATCGACGCGAAGCGCGACGGCACCTGGGAGGTGCAGCTGACCACAGCCGCCGGGGCGGAGACCGAGGTCCGGGTCGACGAGGCCCTGGTCGCATCCGTCACCTCCACCGACGCGGCCGACGGCGACGACACCGGCCCCACGCTCACCCTCGACGACGAGACGATCCGCGCCCTGGTCTCCGCCGCACTCGCCGAGGCCGAGGGGATGATCACCGACCTCGATGTCGACGGCGACGACGTGAGCCCCTACGACGCCTCAGTGCTCACCTCGGACAACCGCTCGATCGACATCGATTTCAGCGCCGACTTCGCCGTCGTCGGAACCGACATCGACTGAGCAGATCAGGGCCGCGTCCTGTCGGGCGGACCCGAGACGCCCGGCTCGACGGTGCCACCGCTCCCACCCGGGGGCGGCGGCATCGTCGCATCCACCGGGCCTCGAAGCCGATTAGCATTCAAGGATGACGAACTCCGATCCGATCGACGACATCTCCATCGGCGGTGAGGTGATCCGCCTCGGGCAGTTCCTCAAGTTCGCCGGACTCCTCGACTCGGGCGGCGACGCCAAAGAGGTCATCATCGACGGGTACGTGACGGTGAACGGCGAGATCGACCGCCGCCGAGGACGCCAGTTGCGCGACGGCGACCTGGTGTCGTTCGAGGGACGAACCGTCCGCGTCCGCCCGTGACTGTCTGACTCCTCGTCAGCCGCCGCTCACACCGGCGTCACATCCACTCGAGCACCTGCTCGATCAGGATGCCCACGCCGATGACGGTCATGGCGATGCCGGCGATCCGCGTGACCACCGAACTCGCGCGGGGCCGGGTGCGCAGCAGTCGACGGGCGAGCAGACCGACCGTCGTGTAGACGATCGCGATGTTGAGCAGGTGCAGTCCGCCCAGCGCGAGCATCTGCGTCGTCGACGGCCAGCCATTCGGACTCGTGAACTGCGGCAGAAGGGCGAGGAGCAGCAGGAGCCCCTTCGGGTTGATGCCGCTGACACCGGATCCGCGCAGGAACTGCCCCCACCCTCCGGTCGCGATCGGCTCGCCGCTCTCCGCGATCGGAGACGGACGGCTGGCCAAGGTCGTGGCTCCGAGGAAGATCAGGTAGAGCGCACCGACCACCGTCAGGGTCGTGAGGGTGACGGGATACGCGGTGACCAGCGCGCCGAGACCGAGAGCGACGGCGACGATCACGACGGTGTATCCGGCGATCATCCCGAGGATCGACGGTGCAAGGGAGCGGGCACGCAGGCCTGCCGAGATCGCATACGCCCAGTCGGCGCCGGGGGTCAGCGCGAGCATGACGGCGACCACCCAGAACTGCAGCACCAGAGCGATATCCATCGGTTCTCCTCAATCCGAGGAAGAGACTACGAAGGATCACGCGAAAGGTGCTCCGATTCTTCGAGCCATCCGCGCCTTCACCTGCAAGAATTGTCGGCATGGACGCACTCGACCGGGAGATCCTCTCTCTGCTGCAGGATGACGGCCGGATGAGCGCCACCCACCTCGCCTCGCAGGTCGGCCTGAGCCTGTCCGCCTGCCATCGCCGGCTCAAAGAACTGGAGCAGTCCGGCGCGATCGAGCGGTATCGGGCGGTGGTGGCCCCGGCAGCGGTCGGCCTCACCTTCGAGGCCATCGTCTTCGTGACGATCGGGCGCACCGACAAGGACACGATCGTGGCGTTCGAAGAGGCCGTCGTGGCGATCCCCGCGGTCGTCGAGGCGCAGCGTCTGTTCGGCGACCCCGACTACATGCTGCGCATCCTCACCCGCGACATGGGCGCCTACCAGGAGCTCTACGACAACACCCTCGGCGCCCTGCCCGGCGTGCAGCGTCTCACCTCGACCATGGTGATGAAGCGGCTCGGGGCCGATCGGGCCGTGCCGATCCCCTGACGCAGCAAGGACAGCGCCGGCGCCCTGATCAGACCGCGACAGCGCTGATCGATGCGTGCGGACGGCGTCCGTCCTGCACCCGGGCGTCGCTGTCGACCACGCGGAAGCCGGCGCGCTCCAGCAGCACGGACAGCCCCTCGACTGACCAGTAGTGCGCCGTCGTGACGGCATGCGGGAAGGGCTCTCCGTCGACCCCGGCGAAGAACCCGACCAACAGGGCTCCCTCGTCGCGGAGAACGCGTCGAGCATGGGCGAGGAGGACCGCGAGCTCATCCGGCCCTGCGTGGATCAGCGAGTACCAGGCGAGCACGCCGCCGAGGGAGCCCGACGCGACGCCGACGTCCGTCAGCGATGCCACCCGATACGGAACGTGCGGGAACCGCGCGCAGGCACCGGCGACGAACTCCGGCACCAGGTCGATGCCTTCGGCGTCGATCCCTCGTTCGGCGAGGAACGCGGTCCAGTGCCCCGGGCCGCACCCGGCATCGAGGATGCGCCCGTCGACCGCATCCGCCCAGCCCCCGATGCGCTCCCGGTCGACCTCGTCCATCTGCCCGATGTCGCCGAACAGCTGCGCGTACTCGGCGGCACGTGCGGCGTATCCGTCTCGGATGCGCCGGTCACTCCCTGAGTCGTCCACCACGGCTCTCCCCTCAGCGTCCATTCGCGATCACCGTCGTCCACGGTATCCGGCTCCCGCAGCAGCACCCCCTCGACGCCCGGACACGACGACCGATACTGTCTGGTCATGACTACGACCGACGCGCCGGTGCGCTCACCTCGTTGGCACCTTCTCGGTTCGCTGCCCTTCGCGGCGGCCGCGCTCGTCCTCGTGAACGGGCTCTACATCTTCCTGGTGGCGCTCGGGAACATCACCGACTACGGCACCAACTTCGATTTCGTGCAGCACGTCTTGGCGATGGACACCACGAACTTCGGCCAGGAGGCCGGCAAGGGGCTCGATCCCGACGTGATGTGGCGGGCGATCGACAACCCCGTGCTGTGGAACATCGCCTACATCGGCGTGATCATCTGGGAGTCGCTGAGCGCGATCGTCCTGATCGTCGCGGTCGTGTTCTTCGTGCGCGGATTCCTCGACCACGGCTTCCACGCCGCCCGCGTGTGGTCGTCGATCGGACTGGTGATGATCATCCTCCTCTTCGTGGGCGGGTTCATCTCGATCGGCGGCGAGTGGTTCCAGATGTGGCGCTCCACCTCGTGGAACGGACTCGATCCCGCCTTCCGCAACTCGGTGATCGCCGGCATCGGCCTGGTGCTGCTGCACCTCCCCTCGCCCCGCTGGGACGACACCGCACCGCGTCGCGACGCCTCTCGCTGATCGAGGTCGCTGCATCGACCCGGGTTCAGTCGCGGAGAATCGAGTGCTGCTCGCCCTTCGCCGGCGGTGTGTATGCGCAGGTGTCACCCGCACACAACTGCGGCTTGCGCCGCGCGAAGCGCTGCGCGACAACGCACCCCAGGCAGATCCCGAAGGCTGTCTCCAGGTACAGCAGGAGAAGACACACCCCGCAGATCACCTGAGCGACGATCGTCGGCAGGCCCAACCATCCCAAGCTGAAGCACCCCGCGAGGGACATTCCGAACCCCATGCCCCAGGCAAGGATCTTCGACCGCGCCTCCACCCACTCCGGACGCTGCGGGCGAGTGATCAGCGCACCCAGGATGAGCGTAGGAGTGAAAGCTGTTCCGACGAACAACCGCAGCATCATCTCGATGGCGAACACGATTCCGAAGATCCGCATCGGCTGCAGGTCACCGGTGATCACACTCCAGAGCCACGCCGAGAAACCAGCCAGGAACAGGATCCCCGCTGACGCTCGAACCGCGCGTTCGTTCACGACCGGAGTGTCGATGCCCTCGACCCACTGACCGACGACGGGCTGTTCCTTCACGGGCTGAGATGAGCGCATGGACGAAATAATACCCCGGGGGGTATAATCGGAATCACTTCGGTCCAAGGAAAGGTGCAGGAGATGTGCGCTCGCGTGACGTGTGGCCAGTGCGGTAAAGCAACGTGGGAAGGTTGCGGTCAGCATGTGGAGGAGGCGCTCTACGGGGTCCCCGACGATCAGCGGTGCGAGGGGCACCCTCATGGCGCGGCGTAGCCTGCGAGCCGTCGCACTCGGGGCGGCTCTCGCCCTCTCCGTCGCGATGAGCGGCTGCGCTGCCACGGCGTCTCCCTCTGTAGCGATCGGCGAAGACACGGTCGTTGTCGATGTGCGCACCCCCGCGGAGTACGCCGAGGGCCATCTCGACGGCGCCATCAACATCGACCTTCAATCCCCGGAATTCGACACGACCATCTCGGAGCTCGATCCCGAGGATGAGTACGTCGTCTACTGCCAGTCCGGCAACCGATCCGCGCAGGCGGTCGCCGCGATGGAAGCCGCGGGACTCGACGTGCAGGACGCGGGCGGGATCTCTGAGGCCGCAGAGGCCACCGGTCTCCCCGTCATCCGATGACGTCCGCCCCCGCTACCCACGGCTCGGAATGAAAGGACCACAATGACCACTCTCACTGTCACCGGCGACAACCTCCGAGACACCATCAGCCGCACCGACATCACACCGCGTCGCGCTCAGTAGTCTTCAGGAGTGGAACACACATCGCGATGGAACCTGACCGTCGGCCAGGCGCCGACTCCGCTGCTCGACGAGCACACCATCGAGCACCACCGGCTGCGCGACGGTGCCGGGTTTCCGCCCTCGTACCTCTCGTTCGTCCGCACGTTCGGCTGGGGACGCCTGCACGGGCTCTGGCTCGTTTACCCCCCCTGTTCCCTCGGGGTTCGGCGACGGCGTGGTGGGCCGAGGCGGGCATCTGACCGACCGACTACGCCCGGACTTCCGCGAAGGTCGGACCGAGGGCTACAACTGGAAGATCGAGCCCGACGGCTCCTGGGAGCTTGCAGACCGCCCGGTGGTGTTCGCCATGAGTGAGAACGGCGACTATCTCGCCTGGGACACCGGCAGCCGGAGCCACGACGGCGAACTGCCGATCTTCCACACCACGCGCTTCGACTCGCTGGCACGCATCGGCGACGATCTGTACGACGCGGTCGAGTGGCTCCGGGCCGACGTGAACCGACAGGATTCCGACCCCGTCGACTTCGTGGCACTGGTTCCGGCCGCGCTGTGAGGCGCTGGACCGCGATCGTGTAGGTTCTCGATCGAGATGGCGCTCGCTACCGAGAATCAGGGCAAATGGCGTGACCCCGGCGATCAGGTTTCCACTCAAGATAGCGAGATCCTATTCGCACGCCGCCCGAGATCGTCGCGGTGCATCGCTGGAGCGAGCCCCAGGCGTGCTGACGAAGCAGCCGGCGCCTCGCAAGATCTGATGCTCGCTGTGCGGTGCCGCAACATACACGATGTCTACGGAAGGATCCGAAACAAGCGCCTCGTAGGAGAGGCGGACCGTCGGGATGCCGTGCTTCGCAGCGAACGCGGCAGCACGTTCCGGGCTCCGTGAAGCAACAACTGTCGTTCTCTGATCGGTGTTCGCGTGCAGAGTCGAAACGAAGTCGTCGGCGATGGTGCCGGGAGCGACGACGCCCCATCTCACGACCGGCCCGCCGCGGAGCGGGGCGCTCGCAACGCGTGGAAAGGCTATCTCGGGACTCTTCCCCCGATGATAGGACGCACGCGAGGCACTGCCCCGCCCCCACCCCCGTATGGCACCCCTTTGTCCAGCCGCAGCGGACGCAGGCCGCGGGTCGCAACATGAGTTGCGACCCGCGGCGTCCTACTACGAACCGGCGATCGCGTAGCGTGCGGTCGGAGCGAGACTGTTGTTCTCTGGATTGGCGTCTCCCGTCCCCGCGGGCTGAGTGACCACGCCCTCGACGAAGTTGTGTGGGTAGAGCCCCGGGTCCTTGTTGAGGATTCCGATTTCCAGCACCAAGGAGAAAACGGACCCTGCGGGTATAGGCGCGTTGATAGCGAATGTTCGCGTGAAGACACCGTTTACCAGCGCCCCGGGGGTTACTGCCGTCACCGAGCCAAGGGTGACTCCCGAGGAGTTGGATTTCACCTCGCTGACCTTGGTGCTGTTGACCACCTGGACCCCCGTCCCGGTTGGATACCGCAAGGTGATCGTCGAGCCCGCCGGAATCGCCTGATTGCCCCGATTTTCAATCGTTGCATAGTGGTGGTAGCTCTGGTTGTCCATGTAGACGGGTTGCCCTTGGTAGGGGTAAATGGACGCCTGGTTGAGTATGGTGCTATTGGCGTTCGTGAGCGACTTGAGGGCAAGATCCGTGGTCCCCGCGACGGCGATCCCGCTGGTCGCGGTGTTGCCGTTGCTGTCTCGCGCGACGACAGTGTACTGCAGCTCTCCGGCGGGCGCAGTCGTGTCGACGAGGTCGACGTTCGGTCGGATCCACCAGGTGGCGTCGGCCTTGGCCGTCGCCACGGGGGTCGTCGTCCCCGATCGATAGAGCTCGTAAGTCAGGGTCAGGTCGTCTCGGTCCCAGTTGGTGGGCAAGGAGACTGTGACCCGGCTCGGGTCGTCCGCGTTGCGGGTCGCCATGCCCACCCAGTTTTCACCCGAAAGCCGGGGGCCATCCTTCGCGCCGCCCGGAGGCGTGGTCGAGAAGCGGACGAGTCCTTCGAACTGGCCGTTGTTGACGGAGCGGAACTCGCCCCCGATCGAGATCATGTTGCCCGTGCCCGTGATCGAGAGACCAGCCTGACCCATGCCGGTGGTCAGACCGACGGCCCAGTCCGGAGTCCAGTTGTAGGCGGACGGTGCGGGCGAGCCGCCCCAGTCCTTGCGGCCTCCCGTCCGGTGTCCCAGGACGCCCCGGGCATCCGCTGTATACGCCTCGGAGTAGCGGTGCACGCGCGGAGTCTGCTCTGGATGGAGGCCCATCGTCCTGCAGTCATGTGTGTGGCTGGTCGTGTAGACGACCTTGCCGGTGGAGTAGACGCCGTAGTGGTCGCCGATGCAGTCTGCGATCCAACGGACCTTGCCGGTGCCGGCCTCAGCGGCGAAGGTGCCTTCGAGCTGGCCCGTGGCAGCATCGGCATAGCCCCAGCCGGTGCCGTACACGCCAGTAGCATCGGTCGTGAGGCCGAAGGTCCCGGCCTTTCCGGCGTAGGTGCCGCTGCCGGCGCCATTCTTCACCGTCTTGGCCAGCTCCCAGGCCGTGTTCAGCACTCCTGTGGTCTTATCCACAGCCCCGCTCCCGCGCATCTCGGTGTTGCCGTTGATCTGCGAGAACCGTCCACCGATGATGACGTCTCTCCCCGCGGGGTCCATCACCATTGCATCCACCTGCAGATCGGTCCTGGGGGCCCAGGGCATGAGCTTGCCGTTCGACGCGTCAAACGCGGTGAGGTTCTTTCGCGCCGTGCCGTTGGCCTGAGTGAAGAGCCCGCCGGCGTAGACGGACGTCCCGGAAGCCGTCAGTGCATACACGCCAGATCCGCCGATGGCGGGGATGAATCCGGGGACCAGCTCGCCAGTTTTCGCGTCGATCGCCGCAATGTTCCAGCGGTCCTTGCCGTTGACCTTGTTGAATGAGCCGCCGATGTAGATCCTGCTGCCATCCGGTGACGCGGTGACTGCCTTGATGACGCCGTTCACCGTGGGCGCGAACGGCAGCAGGGCCCCGGTGTTGATGTCGTAGGCGAGCACGTTCGACCGTGCTGTGAGCGCGGTGCCAGGCTTTGCCTTGGGCTCGCGGGCGTTGTCGAATTTGCCGACAGCGTAGACGGTGGAGCCGATGGTGGTCTGCGCCCACACATAGCCGTTGTCGATCTGCACCGTCGGAATCGGATCCGAGGTGACGACGTTGTCGTCACGTTGCAGCAGCGGCGGCAAGGAAGGAGAGACCTCCGCAGCCGCCCCTCCGGCACCGAATGAGACCATTCCGGTCAGGATCAATGCCCCGGCGACCACGCCGACGGCCGTCTTGCGGGCGCGCCGAAGGACGAGCTTTTTCCCCATGTTCTACTTCCCCAGTGATCTGATGCCAACTTTGGGCCGGCATGACATCGCAGTGCGATCCGTACCGAGACAGCTTCCCCAGAAGCCCAACGCACGGTCGGCACGCACTTGCGAACCCCCGTCACAGGCAAAATGACCCGCAACTTTAGCAGAGTAGCAGGCGGAACCAGCGGAATGATGCGGTTCTGTCCCGGCAGGAGCACAAGACCTGAAGCCTCGACCCGGTGACGCAGGAACCGAGAGGGTCTGCGTCACGGATAGGTGACACCTGATCTCTGGGGCCGAGAGGTGCCGGTGAGCCGTGAACTGCGGTCGGTCAACGGCTGGCCGACCCGATACCGGCGAGCCCGTGCGCATCCTCGAACACCTCATCGTCGGATCCGAAGGTACGCTCGCCTTCGTCGCGGAGACGCGGTTCCGAACCCCGGGATCCCTCGCGATCACCGAAGTCGGCTTCTCCGTCGACTGGGCAGGCTTGACCACTCGACGACGACCGGAGGAAAGAGCTCCGCGTCAGTTCCGCGACTGCTTGGGACCTCTCCCCCTACCAGCCTGCCTGGACAGGCCAGTGCAATCTCGTTCTGTCCCCAGGTCCAGGATGCAGTTGGCCGAAGGCCCGCCATGTCGCCACCAGCTAAGCGTGGAATCCGCCATACTCAGCTGGACCCTACACTCAGTTGAAGTCGCCGCCGGGGGCCATGTCCATGAAGCGCGAGTAGTGCCCCTGGAACGCGACAGTGATCGTCGCGGTAGGTCCGTTACGGTGCTTGGCGACGATGAGGTCGGCCTCGCCCGGACGCACGTCCTTGTCGTAGACCGAGTCGCGGTGCAGCAGGATGACCATGTCGGCGTCCTGCTCGATCGAGCCGGACTCTCGCAGGTCGCTGATCGCGGGCTTCTTGTCGGTGCGCTGCTCGGGACCACGGTTCAGTTGCGAGAGGGCGATGACCGGAACCTGCAGCTCCTTGGCGATGAGCTTGAGGCTTCGCGAGAACTCCGAGACCTCCTGCTGACGCGACTCGACGCGCTTGCCCGATGTCATGAGCTGCAGGTAGTCGATGATGACCATGCGCAGGCCCTCGCGCTGCTTGAGTCGACGGCACTTGGCACGGATCTCGACGAGCGTCATGTTCGGGCTGTCGTCGATGTAGAGCGGGGCGTCGTTGATGCGGCCTCGGGTCGCGGCGACGGTGGTCCAGTCGCGCGGGTCGAGGTTTCCCTTTCGCATGTTCTGCAGAGGGATCGCACCCTCGGCGCTGAGCAGACGCATCGCGATCTCGCTCTTGCCCATCTCGAGCGAGAAGAAGACGGAGGGGAGGTTGTGGCCGATGGATGCCGAGCGGGCGAAGTCGAGCGCGAGCGTGGACTTACCCATGGCGGGTCGAGCGGCGACGACGATCATCTGACCGCCGTGCAGGCCGTTCGTGAGCTCGTCGAGCTCCTTGAAGCCGGTCGGAACGCCGGTCATTGATCCGTCGCGACCGCTGGCGGCCTCGATCTCCTCGAGGGCGGCATCGACGGCGATCTGCAGGGGGACGTAGTCTTCGGCGGTCTCGGATCCGGTGATCGAGTAGATCTCGGCCTGGGCGTTGTTGACGATGTCGGTCGCGTCGCCCTCACCGGCATAGCCGAGCTGCACGATGCGGGTGCCGGCGTCGACGAGCCGGCGCAGGATCGCGCGCTCCGAGACGATGCCGGCGTAGTAGCCGGCGTTCGCGGCCGTGGGCACGATCGAGGTCAGGGTGTGCAGGTAGTCGGCACCGCCGGCACGGCCGAGCTCGCCCGTCTTGATGAGCTCATCGGTGACGGCGACCACGTCGGTGGGCTCGCCGTGCGAGTACAGCGAGAGGATGGCCTCGAAGATCAGCTCGTGCTTGGGGATGTAGAAGTCGGCGCCCTTGAGCGTCTCGATCACATCGGCGACCGCATCCTTCGACAGGAGCATTCCGCCCAGCGCGCTCTGCTCGGCGAGGAGGTCGTGGGGAGGCGTGCGCTCGGGCGCGCGCTTCGCGCCCATGCGCTCCTCTGAGATGTCAGCGATCGACACAGTCTTCCCTTCGATGCGACGTTTCCGATGCGATGTTCCGAGGAGACGCCTCGACGGCGGGGCCTGTATGGATCTCGGCCCTCACGCCACCCTGAACAGCAAAACAGGTGCCTCCGACATTCGGTCGCTCGCCCACGCTACGAGCGACTCTTTCCACATGCAACACGGCCTGTGGATAACCATGTGGAAAGCGTGCGGACAAAGTCGGAGTGTCTGTGCACAACGGGTGTGGATAACCCCGTGGAGGAGTGGGAAAGCAAACTTTTTTATCTGCCCTGATCTGGCGTTTACCCTTTCCCCAGCCTGTGGATGAAAATCAGTTTAAATCGGGCGTTGAAGGTTGCCCTCTTCGGGGATGGGATGTGTAGAACCTGGGGAAAGTCAAGCCGAGATTTCTCCGGGCGCGTCACACCCCGACATCCCCGGAAACGCGCGGAGAACCCCCTAGACAGATCGTGCGGCCGCGAGTATCGTCGCCTCCAATCGACGCAGCTCCGTCGAGATTCGTGGCTTTCTGAGGGGGAGGCACACGAGATCACCTTCTGAGGGGGAGGTTGACGTGGACGTTCGGGCCACCCGACGCGGCACACCTGCCGTCGTCTTCTGGGGTGGCATCGGCGTGCTCGCCTGGGCGACGCTCACCGTCCTCCTCTCGGGCGGATCCGCGCATGCGGACGACCAGGAAGACGGGCCGCTCGACGGGCTCACCTCGCTGGTCAGCAACACGGTGTCGGCCGTCACGGCCCCCGTGGCACCCATCGTCACAGAGGTCGTCGCTCCCGTGGTCACACAGGTGGTCGCCCCCGTGCAGCAGGCCGTCCCGGCCGTCGTCACCACCGTGACCGCGCCGGTCGTGAACGCTCCGGTCGTCGGGCCGGCGGTCGCTCCCGTGGTCCATGCCGTGACGGAGACCACGACGGCGGTCGTCGCGCCGGTCACCGACGTACTGACCGGCGCACCGGTCTCCCAGATCACCGATCCGATTCTCGACACGGTCTCCGGCATCCCGGTGGTCGGCGGGCTCGCCTCCGACCTCGGCCTGATCTCCGCGGTGGGCGACGTGGTCGGCGTGGTCGATGACACCACCGCACTTCTCGGGAACGTCACGAATGAGACCATTCCTCCCGTGCTCGAGGCCCTCGACCCGACCTCGCCCGAACCCGGCGAGGGGCCGGAGAGCATCACCGAGCCTGCGGTGACGACGACCCCGACCGTGATCATCGCGGAGGACATCGCGACGATACCCCCGGTCACGTCGACAGCTCTGCCCCCGGCCGGATCCCCGCCTCCGAGCGTGCTCTCCGCCGCGGACGGCGCCACCGGCGCCGGCGACGACACCACTCGTGTGCCCGCCGACCCGCCGCCGTCGAGCCCGCCGGGCAGCACGGTTCCCGCGTCGTCCTCCGCCGGTTCCGGCGGAGGAAGCGGCGCCTCTCCCGCGCGCCTCAGCGACGCGAACTCTTCTCCGCTCCGTGCTGGTGAGCGGACATCCGGGGCCTCCGACGACGAGCTTCCTTCGTCGCCGGTCGCCGACACCGACGTCTCTCCTGACTGACGGTTCGTCACGTCGTTCCCCCGGGAACGACAGAAGCAGTGCTGCGCGCGCACTCTGATCGCGCGCACCCTTCAGACGAACGATCCAGTCAGGAGAAAGACCATGCGTACATTCATCAAGCGGGCCCTCTGGGGCGCGCTCATCGCCGGAGGCGTCACGCTTCTCGGCGCGACGGCCGCGAACGCGGCCGAGACGACCGGGGACGACGGACTTCTCTCCGGCACACAGGTGGAGACGGCGATCACCGCACCGATCTCGGTCGTGAACAACGCGATCTCAGTGCTGGGCGACGCCGTGTCCACGGCTCCCGCCGCAGCACCGGCTCCGGCACCCGCTCCGGCTCCGGCACCCGCCGCAGCACCGGCTCCCGCACCCGCTCCGGCCCCGGCGCCTGTCGCCGTCGAGACCAACGGCGCTTCCGGTACGGCATCCGGCACCCAGGCGGCTGTCACCGTGAACCTCCCGGTCACCGTGGCGAACAACGCGGTGAGCGTACTCGACACGTCGACGACCGTCGCCCCGGCCGCGACTCCCCAGAGCCCGGCTCCCCAGGCCGGGACCCCGGCCGAGGCGCCTCTGGTGACCACGAACGGCCTGGACGGAGTGCTCTCGGGCACCCAGGCGCTGCTCGCGGTCAACGCACCCATCACCGTCACGGGAAACGCCGTGTCGCTGCTCGGCGACAGCGAGAGCACCGCGCCGACCGGGCAGGGCGCCGCAGCACCGGCATCCTCCGCCCCGGTGGACGCCACGACGTCCGGCGACGACGGCATCGGCAGTGGCACGCAGGTCACGGCGCCCATCACGGCACCGATCACGGTGTCGGGCAACGCGATCTCGCTTCTGGACGACGCGCGGTCGACGAGTACCGGCGCTGCCGGTCCGAGCGGCTCCACCGCTCCCGCCACCTCGGCGGCGACCTCGGGTGACGACGCGATCCTCGGCGGCACGCAGGTCACGGCGCCCATCACGGCACCTGTCACGGTGTCGGGCAACGCGATCTCGCTGATCGACGACGCCACCGTCACCCGCACCGGAGGCACCACCCCCGCAGCGGTCACCCCGGCCACCGGAGGCAACACCACCACCGGCACCGACAGCGTCCTCGGCGGCACCCAGATCACCGCGCCCGTCACCGCTCCCATCGGCGTGACCGGCAACGCGATCTCGCTGCTCGACGACGCCACCGTCACCCGCACCGGTACCGGTGCCTCCACCGCTCCGGCCGCACCCGCGACCGGAGGCAGCACCACCACGGGAGCTGACAGCATCCTCGGCGGCACCCAGCTGGCGCTGCCGATCAGCCTTCCGATCACGCTGGGCGGCAACGCCATCTCCGTGGTCGGCGAGGCGACGGTGACCGACCCCGGCACCGGGACGAACCCGGGGACCGACCCCGGCACCGACCCCGGCACGAACCCGGGAACGAACCCGGGCACGAACCCGGGCACGAACCCGGGGACCGACCCCGGCACGACCCCTGTCCGCACGACCGCAGCCGCCTTCGCCTCTGGCGCGGCGACGACCGGTCAGGCTTCAGGACTCGCGATGACCGGCGGCACGTCGTCGGTCGGACTGGTCGCACTCGCCGCCGTCCTGCTCCTCCTCGGAGGTGCGGGACTCCTGCGACGTCGCCTGACGGCGTAGCGATGACGCCGGTGGTGCGGCCGTCCTCGGGGGAGGAGACCCGCACCGCCGGTGCGCCGCTGCGTCCACCCCACACATCGACGAGGTCGTAGCCCCCCGCTCACCCCGTCGTGCGACGCCGGCGCAGATCGGGCGGATGCCCCGTGGAAACCCCACCCACGGGGCATCCGTCGCGCCCGCGCGGAAGCACCCGGCGGTCCGCCTGTCGGGAGTTCGGACGGATGCAGGGAGCAAGTGCCCGCCCGGACCGCGCGCGGCCGGATCCTCCCGACAGACGTCCCGCGAAACCGGTGCGCAGCTGGTCCCGCGAACCCGCGCCGGGAATCGGGGGCACCCGGTGCACGCGGTGAGGCAGGATCAGGGGATGTCGTCGACCTCGCCGTGCGGGATGATCGCGGCGCGGTAGCGCTCCACGAGTTCCCGCCATCCGGAACCCTCGGTGTACTCGTGCTCGTAGACCGCTTCGGTGAAGTGCCAGAGCAGATAGGGGTGCGCGCCGAGACCGTACAGCGCCCCGTAGTCGCGTTCCACGAAAGCAGTGCGCTCCTCGGGGGTCAGCACCCGGTCGTCGGCAGCCGCATCGGGGCCCGCTCCCCCGGCGAGCCAGCCATCGACGAAACCCTCGGTGTCGGCGACGTAGGCGTTCACGTTCGCGGTGCTCATCTCGACGGCGCGGATGAACTTGTTCATCATGTACCGGCTCACGATGCGGCCCTCCACAGGAAGAACGGACTGGATGCGAAGCGCGAGGTCGTCGCCTCGGCGAGGTCGGCGGGGCGGCCCTGCATCGCGGCGAGCAGGATCTTCCGGCGCGACTTCTCCTTGAGGCCGAGCTACCAAACGATCGATTTGATCGTTTGGTACCATTAGCCCATGACTGATGTGTTGCCCGTCTCCGATGCCAAGCGTCAACTCGGCGCGCTCGTCGATCGTGCCCACCTCACGCACGAGCCCGTGTTCCTGTCCCGCCGTGGGCGTCGCGTCGTGGCCATCGTCGACGCGGATGAATTCGATCGACTTCGCGAGATCGCCGAGGACGCCGAGGACGCTGCCGCCGCCGTGGCAGCACGCCGCGAAGCTGCGGAAACCGAATCGCTCCCCGTGCCGTGGGAGGAAGTGAAGGCGGAACTGGGGCTCGTGTGAGCTATCGGATCGACATCGCTGCGCCGGCACAGCGGCAGTTGCGAAAGCTGGATCCGCAGGCCCGACGTCGCGTGCAGGCGGCGATCGAACTCCTGTCCGAAGAACCACGACCGCCCGCGGCGAAGATGCTCGCCAACAGCGATGGCGCGTGGCGCGTCCGCGTGGGCGACTATCGGGTGATCTACGACATCGAGGACGATCGTCTGGTCGTGCTCGTTCTCGCCGCAGGGCATCGCCGCGAGATCTACCGCTGAGCGAAGAGCCCCATGACCCCGGCGGGATAGAGGGGCAGCACCTCGGCGGCGTCGTCGAAGCTGCGCCAGACGACGGGAACCACCGCCCCGTCGCTCTCCGTGAGCGTCGCGCCCTCCGCTGCGGGTTCCGGATCGAGGCGTCCGGTGTACACGAAGACGATCTCGTGTCCGACGTCCCCGTCCAGGTGGAAGATGTTCTCCACCACCCCGAGGTAGCTCAGATCCTGGATCGTCGCCGACAGCTCCTCGCGCACCTCGCGCCGGACCGCATCGATGTGGGTCTCGCCGACCTCGACGCTGCCGCCGATGAGGCGGTGATACCCGCCCGGATTCTCCGCGGTCGCGGCATTGACGCTGACCGCATGCGCGGTCCCTTTCACGTTCGGCGCGACGAGCATCGCCTTGACGCGGATATGACTTCGATCGATTGACGGAGCAGGCTCTACCATGATCGCCACGGCGATCCCCTGAACACGACGACCAAATCACGCACCGTCCGTCCAGTGGGTTTAGGTGCTGGGGGCGCGATCTGAAGACTCCTCAGTCTTGCTCTTGCGCACCTCATAGACAAAGCGAAAAATCCACGCCGCAGATGCGAGGAACGCGACGACCACAGTGACGTACGAGTACCACTCCGGTCCCACACCCTTGACGAGCGAGAAGATACCAACGCTCAAGAAAGCGGCCGCCCCCAGCAGATTCCATTTTCCATAGCGCTCCATGATGAGCGATGCTACTTCACGGCTTCCCGATGCAACAGAGGCCATGTCAGAAGCGAACGCTAAGGATGGGTTGTGGGCCACGCATCACCAAACCATCGAAGGCTCCCTCTCCATCCGCCCCGAAGTACGTACTGATACGCGATCGACGGCGTCGCGTAGATAGTCCAGGCGATCGGGCCGATGACGCGGTCGGCGGCCACCGATGCGGCGATGCTCCGCGCCGGTGCACTCGAGTTCGCGGATCGTGATGCGGCGACCCTGTCCGGCCGTGAGTGCCAGAGGGTGAACCTCGCGCGGGCCCTGGCCCAGAGGTCGACCTTGCTGCTGTGCGACGAACCGACGAACCACCTCGACATCCGGGCGCACTCGTCCTTCTCGACGTCCTCGCGCGCGACGGCATGACGGCGCTGGCCGCGCTCCACGACCTCAACCACGCCGCGGCCTTCGCCGACCGGGTCGTAGTGATCGCCGACGGCCACGTGCAGGCCGCAGGTTCCCCGCAGAGCGTGCTGACGCGCGAGCTCATCGCCCGCGTTTGGCGCGTCGACGCCGAGGTGCTGTCACGCCCTGGCAGCGACCGCCCGCTGATCGTGTTCGACGCGGAGCACGCACTCGCGCGCTGATCGGAACCGTACGGCCGCAGCCTCAGCCGGCCTCGGCGGAGGCGAACTGCGGGACGACGACGAATGAGCCCAGTCGGTGCGCGAGTGCTTCCGCCTCGGCCTCCTGATCCGCCTGCTGATCCGCCTCCTGCGGAGAATCGGCGAACGCGGCGGATCCGGCACCCCCGCCCACTCCCGCCAGAACACAGGCCTGCGCGGGCTTTCGAAGCTGGTCGAAAGTCATGGGCAGGCTCTCGCAACGCGCATGTCCGCACAGCAGATGCGCGAGCTCGTGGATCACCACGTGCAGGCGGAACCACTGAGGATCGGCCCGGCGGACCGGGATCCTCGCCCGGTCACCGTCGAGGAGAACGAAGCGCGGGACCGCGTTCCATTCCTCCTCGTTCAGCACCTCGACCTCGATGTCCAGCCTCAGCAGGGCGGACGCTCGTTCCAGGATGCACTGCACACTCGTGCCGCACTCGACCTCCAACTCTTCGAAGAGTCGATCCACTCGACTTCGACCACTCACGATTCCCTCACCCCTCGCAAAGCCCGGCCCCCTTTCGGCCGGACAACCCTCACAGTGAAGAGACGAAGGTGAGGGCCCAGTCATTACGCCGAAACCCTGAGAACTTTCGGCCAGTGTTTTCGCGCCTCGGACTACGACTTTTGGGTCAGATCGTGCACAGCGAGGCCGTTCGAGGCCGAATCGACCGCGAACGGGGCAGTGGTGGCCGAGTCGAGCGCTGCCGAGTCGAGCGCTGCCGAGTCGAGCGCTGCGGCGGCGAGAGTGGCCGCAGCGGTTCCGCACACGGCCGCCTCCCATGCGCCCAGGGCGCCCGAGTCCTCCCGCGGGGGGACGAGGATCACCCTGCGGGAGGATGCCCCGGCGCGCGCGACCCGGCAGGCTCGAATCGTCGATCGTGTCGCCGGAGCTCAGTCGCCTCTCGTCGCGCTGAGCCGGACCCACAGGATTCGGCACGGGGCGACGTGAGTCGAGTGATCACAGGCGGCTTCCGCGTCGCGCGCGTGCCACTTCGCCCGCCGCTGCGACCCAGCCGAAAGCACCTCATCGCTCCATGTCGTTCCTCACACGCAGCAGTCTCAAGAACCGCCTGATCCTGTCGCTCGCGACACTGGCGATCGTCGCTCTCGGCCTGATCTCGATGGGCTCGCTCAAGCAGGAGCTGATGCCGTCGTTGCAGGCGCCCATGGCGTTCATCTCGGCGCAGTCGCAGGGTCTCGCGCCCGAAGAGATGGCGAGCAGCGTGACCGAGCCCGTCGAGCAGGCCGTCCGCGCCGTGCCCGGCGTGACGAGCGTCACGTCCACCACCTCCAGCGGGGGTGCGCAGATCCTCGTCGAGTGGTCGTTCGGGGAGAACGACGAGGAGACCCTGCGCACGATCCGCAGTGCGACCGAGTCGTTGAAGCCGAGCTTCCCCTCGGGCACAGAGGTCCAGGTGGCGTCGGGCGGTGCCGGTGATCTGCCCGCGATGGTCCTCAGCGCGGGCACCAGCGGCGACCAGGAGAAGTTCGGCGATGCTCTGCAGCAGACCGTCGTCCCGGCGCTCAAGGGCGTACCGGGTGTGCGCGCCGTCGAGCTCGCGGGCCAGGAGACGCAGCGCATCACGATCGATCTCCGCCCCGCGGATGTCACGCGGCTCAAGGTCGAGCCCTCGACGCTCGGCCCGATCCTCGAGGCGCACGGCGCCGCGCTTCCGGCAGGGCAGGCGGATTCCGCCGAGGGGCCTCTGTCGATCACCGTGGGGTCGCGACTCGCCACTCTCGAAGACATCCAGGCCCTTCCTGTACCCACGCCCGAGGGAGCCGTCACGGTCGCCGAATTCGCCGACGTCTCGATCGAGACGGTGCCGGCGCAGACCATCTCACGGGTCAACGGCAACCCGTCGCTCACGCTCCAGATCATCCCGTCGCAGGGAGCCAACGTGGTCGACATCTCGCACGGCGTGAACGCCGAGCTCGACCGGCTCGCCCCGATCGTCAAGGCCGAGTTCGTGACGATCTTCGACCAGGCGCCCTACATCGAGCAGTCGATCCACGACCTCTCCGTCGAGGGCGGGCTGGGCCTGCTCTTCGCCGTGCTCGTGATCCTCGCGTTCCTGCGCTCGTGGCGCTCGACGGTCATCGCTGCCGTGTCGATCCCGCTGTCGCTGCTGATCACGCTCGTGGGCCTGTGGTGGAGCGGCAACACCCTCAACATCCTGACCCTCGGCGCGCTCACGATCGCCATCGGACGTGTCGTCGACGACTCCATCGTGGTGATCGAGAACATCTCGAGACGACGCGGCGACGGACCGCTCACCATCGACGGCATCGTCGCGTCGGTGCGCCAGGTCGCCGGTGCCATCACCGCCTCGACGCTCACCACCGTCGCGGTCTTCCTGCCCATCGCCTTCGTCTCCGGAATCGCCGGGCAGCTGTTCCGGCCGTTCGCGGTGACGGTCTCGATCGCCCTTCTCGCCTCTCTCGTCGTCTCGCTCACCATCGTGCCGGTGCTCGCCTCCTGGTTCCTCAACAGGGCTCCGAAGCACCGTGCCGCAGTTGCCGAAGCGGCTCAGCCAGTGTCCGAGGGATCGGCGGACGACGCACCGCTCGCCCACGAGAACGAGGTGCCGTCCGAGCTCGACGAGATCCATACGGCTCCCGACCGCCTGCAGCGCACGTTCATGCCGGCCCTGAACGCGACCCGTCGACACCCGGTCATCACCCTGGTCGCCTCGGCCCTGCTGCTCGTCGCGACGCTGGGTATGACGCCGTTCATCCAGACCGACTTCCTGGGCTCATCGGGTCAGGCGAGCCTGCAGGTCGTGCAGACGCCCCCGAAGGAGGCCACGGCCGACCTGGTCGCCGCCGCGGAGCCGGTCGAGAAGACGCTCGGGAAGATCGCGGAGATCGATGACATCACCACCTCGATCCCGGTCCCCACACCCGGCACCCCGACGTCGATCACCTACGACCTGCGGGTGAAGGACGGAGCCGACGTCGCCGCGGTCGAGTCGAAGGTGCAGAAGGCGCTGGACGGTCTTGCCGACAGCGGCACGATCGAGCTCGCTTCGCAGGACGCCTCCCTCGCAGGTGCCGGTGACGGCATCGCCCTGGCCATCCAGGGCAACGACCCGGCCGCGCTGCGGACCGCGAGCGATCTGCTGGAGAAGCAGCTTGCCGACGCCGACGGGGTGCGCTCCGTGAAGAGCGAGCTCGCGGGCGAGCAGCCGGTGCTGCGCGTGAAGGTCGACGAGCCGCTGGCCGCGCGCCTCGGCTTCGACCGGGCCACGATCGCGAAGGCCGTGCAGGAGGCGCTCTCGGGCACCACCGTCGGCACCCTCATGTACGAGGGTCGGGAGCGCGACATCGTCGTGCGCACGCCGGGCTCGGCACGAACCGCCGACAAGCTCGGCGAGATCATGCTGCCCGTCACGGCCCAGCAGACGGCAGAGGCGCAGAAGGCCGCCGCCGACGCACTCGAGGCCAAGGCCAAGGCCAAGGCCGAGGAGGCCAAGACAAAGGCCGAGAAAGAACTCGACTCGCAGATCAACACGGCCACGAAGCAGCGGGCCGAGCTCGCGGGTCAGATCGGCGCCCTGAACAAGCAGCTCGCGGAGCTGTCGGCGGCGCCGATCGTCCCCGCAGACCCGCTGAGTCCTGAGGACGAGGCGGTGCTCCAGGCGCAGGCGGAGCGCGCCGAGCAGCTCTCGGCGCTGCAGAGCGCGATCGAAGGCGCGCAGTCCGGCATCAAGGCGGCGGACGAGCAGATCAAGGCCCTGCGTCAGAGCCGCACCGACGCCGCCGCCCAGCAGGTCGAGGCCGAAGCCGCCGAGGCGGAGCAGAAGGCGGCCACCGAGGTCACGGGCACCGCGATCCCTCTGGCCGCGATCGCCACGGTCGAGGAAGAGCTCACCGCTCCGACCATCACCCGCGCGGAAGGCGAGCGGCAGGTCACCCTGACGGTCACGCCGGAGAAGGGTGGTCTGTCGGCGGCCAGCCGGGCGATCGACGAGGCGATCGCCGAGACCGACCTGCCGGCGGGCGTCACGTTCGAGCAGGGCGGCGCGTCCGCCCAGCAGGACGAGGCGTTCAGTCAGCTCGGTCTGGCGATGCTGGGGGCCATCGTTCTCGTGCTGCTGGTGATGGTGGCGACGTTCCGCAACTTCCGCGGCCCGCTCGTGCTGCTCATCTCGATCCCGTTCGCGGCGACCGGTGCGATCCTCGGGCTCCTCCTCACCGGTACGCCGATGGGGCTTCCGGCGCTGATCGGACTGCTGATGCTCATCGGCATCGTCGTGACGAACGCCATCGTGCTGATGGACCTCGTGAACCGCCTCCGGGTGGCCGGGGCGAGCCTGGACGAGGCCGTGGAGCACGGAACGCGTCTGCGTCTGCGTCCGATCCTGATGACGGCGGCCGCGACCGTGTTCGCGCTGGTCCCGATGTCGCTCGGCCTGACCGGTGGTGGCGTGTTCATCTCGAAGCCGTTGGCGATCGTGGTGATCGGCGGACTGGTCTCATCGACGCTGCTCACCCTGGTGCTGGTGCCGGTCCTGTACACGCTCGTGGAGCGCAGCCGGGATCGCCGGATCGCCAAGCGTGCCGAGCGACGGGCCCGCCGTGAGGAACGCCGTGCCGCCTCCGCCGAGGAGACGACGGACGTCTTCGAGGTGGCGGCCGACAGGGAGTAACCCCTCGCGCGCCCCTGAGGTGCGGTGATCGCCGCACGGATGTCGGGAGGTTCCCGCGGATCCCGTACGGATCTGCCGGATCCTCCCGACTTCCGTGCATTCTCCCGACATCCGTGCGGGCTTGAGGCCCGCACGGCGCAGGGTTCAGTCGCTGGAGGAGGCGACCGCCTGGATCAGCTCCGCGAGGTCGCCGGGACGACTCCACATCGGCCAGTGCCCCGTCGGCAGGTCGATGACGTCGAGGTGGTCGAGCTCCGCGACTTCGACGAACATGGGATGACCCGCCTGCGCCAGCTCCCGCACCTGCGTGCCCGAGATCGAGCAGCACACGAGCGTGGTCGGGATCCTGCGACGCGCATCGTCCACGAGCTCGACGGGCTGCCGCAGCGCGGGGCCGGGCTGCGGCACTGCCCGCTCGCGAAAGCGCTCGAGCACCTCCGTGCTCAGTCCCTCCAGGCTCGCCTGCTGCCCCAGCACCTCGAACGGCGGCAGAGGAAGCTCGTCCACCTGCTCCAGGAGGTCGGGCGCGAACACGCTCCCGGTCGCCACCGGGCCGGAGTCGACCCACACCACCCGGCCGAACAGCTCCGGGTGCCGATCGAGCACGAGGCTGACGGGCGCGTTCGCGCCGCTGTGCGCGACGATGATCGCGGGATGCTGCTCTGAGACACCGAGCCGGGCGAGCTCCCCCAGGATCCCGGCGGCTTGATCGTCGAGCGTCTTCGTCGCACGCTCGGGATCGTTCGCGTCGAGACCCGGCAGCGTCATCGCGACCGCACGAGGGCCCGCGGCGTTCAGGTGTTCGAGGACCTCATCCCACGCCCAGGCACCCAACCAGTGGCCGGCGATGAAGAGGATGGTCGGGCTGCTCGTCGTCTGTGTCATACCCCCAGCTTGTTCCGCACTGCGGGCAGGTGTGTGTCACTATTTATGTCATGAATTTCCAGGCAGAATCGTGAAGCGCGCAGAGCGCCTGCATGCCCTGTCCGAGATGCTGCGACGCAGCGGATCGCGGGGCTGCTCGGCCGAGCGTCTGGCGCGGGAGTTCGACGTCTCCGTGCGCACCGTCAAGCGCGACCTGGCGGCGTTGGAGCGCAGCGGCGCACCGCTGTGGTCGCGCCCGGGTCCCGGAGGCGGCTACGGCCTGGCCGTGGGAGCATCGCTGCCGCCGGTGAGCCTGTCTCCCGCGCAGGCCGTGGCGCTCATGGCTGCCGTGTCCGCAGCGCCCGACGCCCCCTACGCCGACCTGGCCGCGGCGGGTGTGCGGAAGATCCTGGACGTCCTCGACCCTCACACGCGCGCCCGAGCCGACGCGCTCGCCCACCGTGTGTGGATCGATGCGCCGCCCTCTTCCTCCCGCGCGATCCGGTCGGCGCTGGAGGAGGCGATGTCGGACCAGCGCGTGGTCCGCCTCCGGTACACGGCCAGAGACGGGAACACGACAACGCGTGATGTCGAGCCCGTGCTGTTCGCCTCCACGAACGGCCAGTGGTACCTGGTCGGGTGGTGCCGTCTGCGTGACGCCATGCGGTGGTTCGCCGTGTCGCGCGTCGAGAGGGCCAGCGTCACGAAGGCGGCCTGCAGCGGTCACACCGTCGATGAGGTCGGAGAGCCGCCGGCCGGTGCACGGCCGGTGCACGGTCGAGACGGGTGAGGCGCACGAGCGACCGGGCCGGGGAATGCAGAACGCCCCTGTCCCGGAGGACAGGGGCGTTCTCGACGTGCCTTACTTGGCGGCGACGACCTGCAGCGTGATCACTGCGGTGACGTCGTCGTGCAGACGCACGGTCGCCTCGTGCTCACCGGTCACCTTGATGGGCGACGTGATGTGCACCTTGCGCTTGTCGATCGAGCCCAGGCCGGCGGCTGCGACAGCATCCGCGACGTGGTCCGTCTTGACGGAGCCGAAGAGACGACCCTCCTTGCCGGCCTTGACCGTGAGGCGCACCTTGGTGCCCTCGAGAGCGTTCTTCAGCGCGACAGCGTCGTCACGATCGTGGATCGCGCGTGCCTGACGCGCGGCCTGGATCGATGCGACCTGCTTTTCGCCACCGCGGGTCCACGCCGTAGCGAAGCCCTGCGGGATGAGGAAGTTACGGGCGTACCCGTTCTTGACCTCGACAACGTCACCGGCACTACCCAGCCCGGCGACCTCGTTCGTGAGAATCAGCTTTGCCATCTCGATACCCCTTACCGGCCGGCGCCAGCGTAGGGCAGGAGCGCCATTTCGCGCGCGTTCTTGATCGCCGTGGCGATCAGACGCTGCTCCTGCACCGAGACACCGGTGATACGACGGGCACGGATCTTGCCGCGCTCCGAGACGAACTTGCGAAGGGTGGCGACATCCTTGTAATCGATGACACCGACCCGGATGGACTTCGCGGGAGCGGTGGGCTTGCCACCCTTCCGCGGCTTGCGGCGGTCGCCGCTCGACTTTCCAGCCATTGTTTTTCCTTAGTGATGAGCGGATGCCGGCCGTGAAGGCCGGATCCAGAAGTTGTTCAGAACGGGGTGTCGTCGCCGAAGCTGCCGGGAGTGCTCCAGGCATCCGCGCTGGTCGACGAACCGGGCGTGGACCACGGCTCCTCCGACACCTGCTGCTGCGCGGGACGGGACTGTCCACCGCCACCGGCACCGCCGGCACCGCCGGTCGAGGCCGCACGGGTGACCTGCGCGGTCGCGTACCGGAGCGAGGGGCCGATCTCGTCGACCTCCAGCTCGATCGCGGTGCGCTGGTTGCCCTCGCGGTCCTGGTAGGAGCGCTGACGCAGACGGCCCTGCGCGATGACGCGCATGCCCTTCGTCAGCGAACCCGCCACGTGCTCGGCGAACTCGCGCCAGACGGATGCGCGGAGGAACAGCGCGTCGCCGTCCTTCCACTCATTCGCGGCACGGTCGAAGTTCCGAGGCGTCGATGCGATGGTGAAGTTCGCCACCGGCAGCCCGTTCTGCGTGTAGCGCAGCTCGGGGTCGGCCGTGAGGTTTCCCACCACGGTGATGACGGTTTCGCCGGCCATGGGACTTAGGCCTTCGCAGCCTTGGCGGCCTTGCGAGCAGCCTTCTCTTCGGAGCGCTTGGCCTCCGAAGCGACCATCGCCTGAGCCTCTTCCGAGCGGAGGACCTTGGTACGCATGATCTGCTCGTTCAGCTTCAGCTGACGGTCGAGCTCCTGCGTGGCCTCGCTGGTAGCGGTGAAGTTGACGACGGCGTAGATGCCCTCGGTCTTCTTCTGGATCTCGTAAGCCAGACGGCGCTTGCCCCAGATGTCGACCTTGTCAATCGAGCCACCATCGTTGGTGATGACCTTCAGGAACTTGTCGAGCGTCGGGGCGACCGTGCGCTCGTCGATCTCGGGGGTCAGAATGACCATGAGTTCGTACTGGTGCGTCACTTACCCACCTCCTTCGGACTAGAACGGCTCTCGGGACTTTCCCGGGAGCAGGAGGGTGTGTGCACGTGCCGGTCTCTGGAATCCCGAATGGACGCCGCGAGACAGACAACCTTGACAGTCTAGCGGAAGAGTAGTGATGCCGCGAACGGATCCCCGGGCACAGCGGCAAGCGGTGACGGGACGACGGCGGTTGTTGGCATGCTGGAGAGAGTGCCGGATGACGGTCATCGGGCACTCGACCAGAGGGGGGACGCGATGCACGTCAACAAATGGGGGGTCGGCGTCGTACTCGCCACCGCCGTACTGCTCACCGGCTGCACCGGAGGCGGGTCGGACTCGACCACCGAGAAGAAGCCCAGTGCCGGCGCCTCGCAGGAGGCGGAAGCACCCGAGATGGACTGCCCCGAATTGAAGGACGGCGCGAGCCTCGACGGTTCCGTGCTCGGCGACTGCGTCGCGGACGCGATGTCGGAGACCGCAGGCTATGCCGCCACGTCCAGCGTCATGGGCATCGATTCGACGGCCCGCGTCAATCCGTCCGACAAGGCCATCGAGACGATCTCGCCCGCGGGCTCCCTGATCGTCATCGGCGATGACGTCTGGGTGAAGTCGGCGACGAGCGACTGGCAGGCCGCGGACCCGTCGTCGAGCGACCCGGTCATCGCCGCGCTCAGCGCGAGCGCCGCCGATGCTTCCCTGCTCGACCCGACCAAGGCCGCCGACGCCGTCACGGGCGCGTTCACCGTGACCGGCACCGGAGAGCGCCTCGGGCAGGCGGTCTACCTCTTGTCCGGCACCATGGAGCAGCAGGGAACCGCGGTCGAGGTCGTCTTCGAGGTCACGGCGGACTACGTCGTCCTCGCCTCGTCCAGCAGCGCGTCGCTTGAGGGCCAGACGGTGGAGGTCACGATGGAGATCACCGAGTGGGACGTGAGGCAGGAGATCGTCGCACCCGTCTGAGCGGGAGCGTGGCACGACGGGCCGGGGCAGCTGCCTCGGCCCGTCGTGCGTGACGGTCGTACGCTGGTGCCATGCAGCCCGTCCGCACCGCGAACAGCGTCGACGCTTCGGGATCCTCATGAGACCGGAGGGGAAGCCCGAGGCTGCGCAATACACGTCTGCTCGACGAAGAGGAACGGGCCGCGATCAGCGGACGCGCGGCGGCGATCCGCAGAGGAGAGGTCGGAGCGAATGCCTGACGTGATCGTGATCGGGGCAGGGCTGGCAGGACTCCGCTGCGGCGGGATGCTCGCGTCACAGGGACTCGAGGTCGTGGTGCTCGAGGCTTCGGATGCCGTCGGGGGCCGCCAGCGCACCGACATCGTCGACGGGTTCCGGCTGGATCGCGGCTTCCAGGTGCTGAATCCGGCCTACCCGGCACTGCGCCGCAGCATCGATCTGGATGCCCTCGCCCTGCGCAGCTTCCCGGTCGGCGTGCGGGTACGCACCGCTCACGGCACGGCTGAGCTACGGCATCCCCTGCGGCATCCACTCTCGATCATCCCCACGCTGCGCAGCGGATTGGTGAACGGAGCAGATGCCGTCGCGCTCGCGCGCTGGGCGGCGCCGGCTCTGGTGCGCCCGCTCTCCCGTCTCGCGCAGGACGATGTCACGGTACGTGAGGGGTGGGATGCCGCAGGTCTGCGCGGCCCTCTCCGCACCGCCGTGCTCGAGCCGTTCCTCGCCGGGGTGCTGGCAGAGGACCGCGGCGTGACATCGAACGCCTTCGCGCGGCTGCTGGTGCGGTACTTCGCGCTCGGGCGCCCCGGCCTGCCGGCTCAGGGGATCGCTGCGGTGCCGGAGCAGCTTGCCGCACAGGCACGGAGAGCCGGAGCCGAACTCCGTCTCGGCTCCCCCGTCGCACACGTGCGCTCACTCGGTGAGGGCGTGCAGGTGGAGGTGGCCGACGGCGACTCCCTCCACGCGGCCCGGGTCGTCGTCGCGGTCGGGCCGGAAGCGGTCAACGAACTCACCGGACTCTCCACGCCGGCGACGAACGGCCTGCAGACCTGGTGGTTCGCCGCCGCCGAAGCGCCGACCTCCTCCGCACTGCTCACCGTCGACGGCCGGCGCCGAGGTCCGATCGTGAACACGGTGGTGATGACGAACACGGTCCCGTCGTATGCCCCGGCCGGACGCCATCTCATCGCCGCGACATGTCTGCTTCCGCACGGCGGCGATCCCTCCACCGAGAGCGAGGTGCGCCGCCACCTGAGCGGGATCTGGGGCACCGACGTGAGCGCGTGGGAGCTGCTTCGTCGCGATGACATCGCCGACGCACTCCCGACCCAACCGGCGCCCCTGGAGCCGGCCCGCTCGCCGCGCTTCGCCGCGCGGATGTACATCGCCGGCGATCACCGTGACACCGCATCGATCCAGGGAGCCCTGGCGTCGGGAGAACGCGCGGCCCGAGCGGTGCTGGTCGACGCGGGGGTTCGAGAGTGATCGGCTCTCTCCGGGTCCGGTGAACGCGGCTGCTCGCAGCGACGCGGTGTGGAGGCTCGTGCGCTGACGAATCGTCCCGGCCGGGCGGAGCGGTTGCGAGCGACCTCAGTTCAGGACCGGCGGCACTTCCGACCAGACGATCCGCTCCTCCGTTGTCGGCGCGACCGGGATGCGCCCGGATCCGTCCGGCTCAGGGATCGCGGCCAGGAGCGCCTGCGTGTAGGGATGCCCGGGTGCCGCCCAGAGCTGGTCCGTCGGACCCGACTCGAGCACGCGCCCGCCGAACATCACGAACGTGCGGTCGGCGATGCGCCGCACCACGGCCAGGTCGTGGGAGATGAACAGCATTCCCGCACCCGACTCCGCCACGAGGTCGCGCATGAGTCCGGCGACACTCGTCTGGGTCGATGCGTCGAGCGCCGAGATCGGTTCATCGGCGACGAGGAGCGACGGCCGCGCGGCCAGGGCCCTGGCGATCGCGATGCGCTGCTTCTGCCCGCCCGAGAACTGGTGCGGGAAGCGCGTGCTCACGTTCGTCGGCAATCCGACGCGTTCGAGCCATTCGTCCACGGTCGATCCCTCGGCGCCGCGCGCACGGGCGGTGGCGATGCCGTCCGCGATCTGGTCGCCGACGCGGCGCCGCGGGTTGAGCGACGTCGCCGGGTCCTGGAACACCATCTGGATGCCGGTGAGGGCGATCGAGCGACGGCGGATGCCGAGCGGCGACACCGGGGCGTCACGGAAGAGCACGGTCCCCGCGGCGATCTTCTCGATGCCGACCACGGCACGGGCGAGGCTCGACTTGCCGCTGCCGGACTCACCCACCAGCGCGACGGTCTCCCCCGCGGCGACGCTGATCGACACACCGTTCACGGCGATCACCGGCGGGTTGCCCGGGTAGCGCACGACCACGTCGCGCGCGTCGAGGACTGCTACCTCACTCATCTGCGGCCTGCCCTTCCGGTGCCTCGTCGATGCGCGAACCCGGGAGGGCCGCGAGCAGCATGCGCGTGTATTCGTGCCGAGGATCGCGGAACAGCGTCTCGCGGTCGGCGAGCTCCACGATGCGGCCGTCCTTCATGACCGCGACACGGTCGGCGATCGCACTCATCACGCCGAGGTCGTGGGTCACGAGGAGCACGGCGAGGTTGCGTTCGATCGCGAGGTCGCGCAGCAGCTTCAGGATGCCCGCCTGCACCGTGACGTCGAGAGCGGTGGTGGGCTCATCCGCCAGCAGCACCTCGGGGTCGCAGGCCAGAGCGCACGCGATCGCGATGCGCTGACGCTGCCCGCCCGAGAACTGGTGCGGGTAGCGCCCCAGGGCCGCGGCCGGGTTCGGCACCTGCACGGTCTCGAGCAGCTCGACAGCCCGCGCTCGGGCGGCGGCGCCCTTGAGACCGAGGTGCACCCGCATGTGGTCGGTGAGCTGGCGGCCGACGGGCAGCTGCGGGTGCAGCGAGGCCGACGGATCCTGGAACACCATCGCGATCCGCTTGCCGCGCACCCTGTTGAGCGCGCGCCGGTTGAGTCCCAGGAGCTCTTCGCCGCCGAGCAGGATCGATCCCCCGGTATGGGCCTGACGCGGCAGCAGTCCCAGAACGGCGAGCGAGGTGAGGGTCTTGCCGGACCCGGATTCTCCGGCCAGACCGTGGATGCGACCCGCCTCGAGTTCGAGGGAGACACCCTTGACGAGCGGACGCCCGATGTCGACCGTCAGGTCGCGGATGCTGAGCGTCGCGGCCTGCTGCGCGACAGCGCTCTGGGCACTCATGCGGCCACCCCCGCCGACGCCTTGTGCTCCGCAGCCTTCTCGTGCGTGATCTCGGCCGTCGGGTCGAGCACGTCGCGCATCGCATCTCCGAGGAAGTTGAACGCCAGCACCACGGTCAGGATCGCGAGACCCGGGAAGACCCCGAGCCACCAGGCGTCGAAGTTCTGCATCGCACCCGAGATCATCGACCCCCACTCGGCCGTCGGCGGTTGCGCACCGAGACCGAGGAAGGAGAGTCCGGAGAGCAGGAGGATCGCCGCGCCGATGTCGAGCGTCGCCAGCACCAGGACGGGGCCGGCGATGTTCGGGAGGATGTCGACGAACAGCGTGCGTGCCGGCGAGTGCCCGAGCAGTCGTCCCGCGATCACGTAGTTCTGGCCGCGGAGCCCCAGCACGATGCTGCGCGTGACACGGGAGTACTGCGGCCACGACACCACGATCGCCGCGATCACCGCGTTGAACAGCGACGGGCCGAGCGAGGCCGTGACCACCATCGCGAGGATCACGGTCGGGAAGGCCATGAACAGGTCGGTGATGCGCATGAGCGTCTCGTCGACCCAGCCGCCGAAGTACCCGGCGAGCGCTCCGATGAGCGTGCCGATGATCATGGCCGCGATCACGAGCATGAGGGCGAGCGGCAGGCTCACGGTGGCGCCGTTCATCAGGCGGGAGAAGATGTCGCGTCCGTTGCCGTCGGTCCCGAGGAGCGTGTCGATCCCCGGAGGCTGCAGGCGCGGCAGCACCTGCGCGTTCGGCGGGTACGGGACCCACCACTGGGCAGTGAAGGCCACGATGATCCAGGCTCCGGCGATGACGGTGCCGATGATCCCCAGCGGCGTGCGCCAGGCGCGGGGCCAGCGGAAGCGGAAGCGCCCGGCCGGGGAGGCGGCGGCGATGCGGCTCATGCGATCCTCACTCTCGGGTCGAGCACGCCGTACAGCAGGTCGACGATGAAGTTGATGAGGAGGTAGATGACGCCGACCACGAGACCGACGCCCATGATGCCCGGCAGGTCGAGGTTCGCGGCGGAGTTGTAGGCGTAGGTGCCCAGGCCCGGCCAGGCGAACACCGACTCGACGAGCACCGTGCCCGACAGCAGAGCGCCGAACGCGACACCCACCACCGTGAGGATCGGCAGCGACGCTCCCCGCAGCACGTAGTCGAGGATCACCCGCATGGCCGGGAGCCCCTTGGCTCGGGCGGCGCGCACGTAATCGCTCCCGAGGACCTCGAGCACCGAGGTGCGGATGAAACGGGTGAGCAGACCGATGGTCACGAGCGAGAGCACCATGACGGGAAGCGCGAGGTGCGCGAGGGCGTCGAAGAAGCCGACGGCGTCGCCGCCCAGAAGGTAGTCGACCGTGTAGAGCCCCGTCACGCGCGGCGGCGGCGTGATCGACGGGGAGATGCGGCCGGATCCCGGTGCGATGCGCAGCTCGAGGAAGAAGACGTAGAAGCTGACGAGTGCCAGCCAGAAGGTCGGCACGCTGAGCCCGACCAGCGTCACGACGCGGATGACCTGGTCGGTGACGAGTCCGCGACGGTAGGCGGCGAGCGTACCGAGCACGATGCTGACCGCGAGGCTGACGATGATCGCCCCGATCGCGATCTCGATGGTCGCCGGCACCGCGGTGGCGAGGTCGCTGGTGACCGGGCGTCCGGTCACCAGCGACGTGCCGAGGTCCCCGCGCAGCAGGTTCCCCATATAGATGAAGTACTGCACGAACAGTGGCTGGTCGAGACCGTGCTCCTTGATGAACGCGTCACGCGTCGCGGGGTTCTGCGACGCACCCTCACCGAGCGCGGCCGAGACCGGGTCTCCCGGCACCAGGTTGGTGAGCGCGAACGTGACGATCGTCACGCCCACCAACAGGAGCAGGGAGGTGCCGGCCCGCCGCAGCAGGTATCCGAGCAGAGGCGACCGGCGCCGCTGCGCCTGCCTCTGCACCGCCACTGTCGTCATGAGATGTCCGTTCAGCCGGCCGGCGTGATCTCGGCGATGTCCATCTCCCAGACGGAGTTGTACACCGCACCCTTCACGCTGTCCGCGGAGGAGATGTTGCGACCGGGGACGATCAGCGGCACGAACGGGCCCTCGGCCTGCATCGCCTCGGCGAATTCGGTGAAGGCGGCCGTGCGCTGGTCGGGGTCGGTCGCGGCGGCGGCACCGGCGGCGATACCGGCGATCTCCGGGTTGGCCTCGGCTGCCCAGCCGGCGCGGAGGCCGACCTTCAGACCCGGGGCGAAGGGCAGGAAGTTCGCGGAGTCGGCGTAGTCCGGGCCCCAGAACCACAGGCCGAAGCCCTCGGTGCCGTTGACGTAGGCGTCGAGCTCGGTCGCGAAGGGCGCGGGGGCGAGGTCGACCGTGATGCCGGCGTCTTCGAGCTGTGCCTGCACGCGCTCGGCGAGCGGGGTGAACTCCACGCCGCCGACCGGGTAGTCGTTCGGGAACTGCAGCTTGAGGGTCTGGCCCGTGTAGCCGGCCTCGGCGAGCGCGGCCTTCGCCTTGTCGAGGTCCTGCTCCACGCCGCCGTCGAGGGCGCCCTCGAATCCGGGCGGGATCACGCCGGTCGCCTGCACGGAACCGGCACCGGCCAGCTCCAGCAGTGCGTCGTAGTCGAGGGCGTAGCGGATCGCCTCGGCGATCTTGACGTTCGCCAGGTCACCGGCGACGGCCTCGGACTGGTTGAGCAGCAGGAAGATGGTCTGGCCGGAGGGGACGGAGTCGACCGTGATGCCGTCGCCGAGGCCGGCGACCTGGTCGCCGTTCAGGTCCATCGCGACCATGGAGTCGCCGCCCTTGAGGTTGGCGAGCTGGGTGGCGCTCTCCGAGACGTTGCGCACGACCACGCGCTTGTAGTCGGATGCCTCGTCGCCGTTGTACTCGTCGTTCTTGGTCAGCACGACCTGCGAGCTGAGGTCGAGCGTGTCGAGCACGAAGGGGCCGGAGCCCGCGGAGGCGCCGTCGAGGAACTTCTGCGCCGAGTCGGTGCCGTCGGTCGCGCCGCCGTTCTCGATGACGACGTCGGAGTTGACGATGCCGAGCGCCGGGTTCGCGAGGATCGCGGGCAGCTGCAGCAGCGGGGTCTCGGACGTGAACTCGATCGTCTTGTCGTCGACCTCGGTGATGGTGAGCCCGCCGAGCAGGAAGTTGGGCTTGGCGTCTTCCATGCCCTGGATGCGCTGCAGCGAGAACACGACGTCCTTCGCCTCGATCGGCGAGCCGTCGGAGAAGACGCGGTCGCCGTCGAGCGTGAAGGTGAACTCGGTCGCCTCGTCGTTCTGCTCCCACGACGCGAGGCCGGGGACGGGGGTGGAGACGTCGGAGCCCTCGAAGTCGACGAGGGTCTCGTACAGGGCCTTCGCGATCATGTTGCCGGTCGGGTCGTAGGTGTGTCCCGGGTCGGTGGTCTCGATCGAGAACGCGGTGTCGATGACGAGGGAGTCGGATCCGGACTGCCCGCCGCCGGTCGCCGAGTTCCCTCCAGAGCAACCTGCGAGCGCGAGGAGCGCTGTGGCTCCGAGCGCGATGACCGGCGTGATACGGCGTGACGACATGAGGGCCTCCAGAGGCGAGGAGTACATTCGGGTGAGTCGCCACCGATGTGGACGACCGTGGATCAGATTCGCATCATATGCGACGATGTGTCCAGCAAGAGTGGGTCACCTCGACACGCTCTGTCCAGAACCTCGGATGTGAGGAACAATATGTCCAGCAAGAATGCGGAAGATTCGAAGCATTCTGGACGAAGTGCCGCCCCATTGGACGAGACGGCGTACAGAATCCTCGAAGTCCTGCGTGATAACGGTCGTGTCTCGATCGCGGCTCTCGCCGACAAGGTGGGGATCTCACGCGCGAACGCCTACACGCGCGTCGAGTCGCTCGTGCACGACGGCGTCATCACGGGCTTCAGCGCCCGCGTGGATCAGGCGAAGGCGGGGCTCTCCATCGGCGCCCTCGTCTTCGTCACCGTGATGCCGCAGGCCTGGGCGTCGTTCCGGGAGCGGGTGCTGGAGATGCCCGATGTGGAGTGGTGCGCGATCACCACAGGCGAGCACGACGCGATGCTGCTGATCCGCGCCGTCGATGTCAGCGGCGTGCACGAGTTCTCCACCGGAGTGATCGCTCAGCTGCCCGAGGTGCGCACGGTGGTCAGCGTGGTGGTGCTCGACGAGGTGATCCGCCGCCCCTACCTGCTGCCGGGGGACCTGCCGGAACGAAGCAGCGTCACCGCACCGCTCGGGATGACACGGTGGACGCCGGCCTCGCCCGGTCGCGACGCGCTGCCGCCGCGCTGAGGCGCAGGCCTCAGGCGGTGATCTCCTCGCACACGCTCAGCTGCGGGAGTCCGTGCATCTCGTAGTGCTCGACCAGGCGGATGCCGCCCTCGTCGGTCAGCTCCAGCTCGCTCTCGCCGTCGCCGGTCACGACCGTGCCGTCGGCCTTGAGCACGTGCACGAAAGACACCCAGATCGTGTCACCCGTGCGGGTGCCGACGAACTTGCCGAAGGTGACCGTGTCACCTTCGTACCCGCCCCAGATCGCGCCGTCGCGCTCGAAATACTCGAAGATGCTCGGGGATTCCGGGTCGACCGCAGAGGTCGTGGACGACACCATGCGGAATCGGCGGCCGTCGAGGGAGGGAAGGGTTGCAGTCGCAGTCACATCCTCGATTATGGGGGATCCCGTCACGAGCCGTCCGCGCCGTCGCGCCCCCGCCATTCGTCTTCGAGGAGGGCGTAGACGAGCAACGTCGTCCATTCGCCCTTGAACCATTCGCTCTCCACCAGACGGGCCTCGCGGCGGAAGCCGAGCCTTTCCACGACCCCGGCCGATGCCGTGTTGCGCTCGTCGATGCGCGCCACGATGCGGTGCAGGCCCACGCCGTCGAAGCCCAGCGCGAGGAGCGCGTCGACCGCCTCGGTCGCATAGCCACGGCCGCCGGCGCGCGGGTCGAAGATGTACCCGACCTCGCCGGATCGGTCGCTCTCGCTGCGCCAGAACAGCACCACGTCGCCGAGGAGTGCGCCGGATGAACGCTCCTCGACGGCGAGGGAGACCGCGTCGCCCTCCTTCGCGAAGCGCGTGTTCGACCAGGTGGTGGCGATGCGCTGTTCGACCTCCGCGAGCTCCAGCGGCGCGTAGGGCACGTACCGCACGGCATCAGGGTCGGACTTGTAGACGTGCATCGGTGCGGCATCGGCGGGCGCGATCGGGCGCAGGAGCAGACGCTCCGTGATGATCGGGTACTCGGGGTCGTACCCCGACTCCCCCGTCACTCGAGGTCCAGGGAGAGCAGGCCGGGCAGATGCGCCGTACGGGCGCGCACAGCCAGGAGGAGATCGCCGTAGTCGGGCGCGATGCCGACGCGGGAGGAGGCGAGCAGGTGCGTCGTGGTCTTGCCGGCAGCGCGGTCGAAGCGGAGTCGCTTGACCGGGTACGCGGGCGGGGTCAACCAGATGCGAGCCAGCTGCGCGTAGGGCGTGTCGACACCGTCGATGCGGATGCCCTGGGAGTCGACCGACACCTGAGCGGGGATCGATCGCACCAGGCGCCGACGCTGCACGGCGCCGATCCCGAAGCCGATGGCAGCGACCGCGGCGAACGGCGCGAGCAGGATGAGTGCCGAGAGCTCGCTGTCGACGAAACCGGGCACCGCCACGAGCAGCCCGACGCCGATCGCGATGACGAGGAATACGACGGCGGCGACCGTGATCCGCGTGGCCAGGCGCCGCTCCCCCGTGGCGTCGATCGTGAACTGCGTCGGCAGCTGGGCTCCGGCGCGCGCGGCCGCGACAGGGTCGTCGAACACCGGCAGCGCGATCGGGTTCAGCGTCGCCATGAGCTCGTTGAACAGGGGTCGCGAGTACCCGGGCAGCTCGATCGTGATCTCGCGGTCGCCGGTGTGCACGATCAGGGCGCGCGTGGTGCCGCTGGGGAGTCCGTTCGTGCGGTGCTCGGTGATCTTCGAGCGGAAGGCGGTCGTGGCGCGCAGGAACGTCTCGCGGTTGCCGGCCTTGCCGATCTCGACCGCATCGGGGCGTATGACGATCCGGATGTTGCGGAACCAGAAGAAGCCGGCGAACACCGCCACGGTCAGCGCGCTCGCGAGGACGAGCACCAGCACGCCGCGGGTCGAGATGTTCATGGTGCGCGGCAGGAACTTAGGGAGCACGAAGAGCGTCACCGCCGACAGCACCGCGGAGAGCACGATCGCGCCGACGGCCGAGCGGAGCGGGTTCCTGCGGAAGACCCGCTCGCCGGACACGGCTTCGGCCTGATTCAGCATTCGAACTCTCCCCCATGACAGTCGGCTCGCGTGACGCGATTCCCACCGTAGTGCCCGCCCGGGGAGCACCAAGGAAAATCGGCTCAGTCGAGGGGGGATGCGTTCTCCCTCAACGACACGCCGCGGAATCGGCTGGCCGTCCAGACCAGGACGCCGGCGAGCAGCACGGCGACGAGCAGCCCGAGCACGTGGAGCATCAGCGAACCGAGCCCGCGTTCGGGGAGCAGGAAACCGTAAGGCACCCAGCCGTCGTTGACTCCGCGCCACAGCACCACGCCCAGCCAGATCAAGGGGTAAGGCACGAGCATCCAGAGGCGGGACCACGGCAGCCGGGGGCGATCGCCGACGAGCAGCCAGTCGAGCGCCACGAGCAGGGGGAAGACGACGTGCAGCAGCACGCTCACCCAGGGCGGCGCCGAGCCCGTGCCGGGGACGAGCACGTTGTAGATCACGCCGACCACGAGCAGGTAGGCGGTCACGATGCCGCGCAGCAACGCGAACCACGAGGGAACCGATCGGCCGGTCGCCCCTAGCGCACCGCTGCCGATCAGGACGAGCGCCGCGATGAGACTGGTCTGGTTGGTGAAGTACCCGAAGTAGTCGAACGGGCTCGCGTCCCCCACGGAGATGCGCAGAGCGTAGGCGTAGAGGAGGACCGCGATGACCGAGGCGCCGACCACGATGCGGCCGATTCCCCACGCGCGGCGGGTCTGCGGCGCGACGGTCTCGATCTCGTTCTCGGTCTCCACGACGTCAGCCTAGGGCGGCTCTGTGCGCACCCGCTGTCCGCCGACCGCACGAACAGCGCAGTGCCCGGTAGCGTGGTCGCATGGAGTGGACGCCCGATCCCTCGGCGGGGGCATGGCTGCGTGAGCGGCTCGACGCCGGCAACGAGACCATGCATGTGGTGGTGCCCCGCGGCTTTCCCGCGTATGCGCGCATCTTCCATCCGGCCATCGTCCGCTCATCGCCGGATCGGGCGATTCCGACGGCGGACGAGTGGGTGCGGATGCCCGAGTCCGCGCAGCACGCGCTCATGGCCCGATTCGTCGACGAGCCGGTGTCGTGGGCGCAGACGGCGGCGGCGTTCGGCACCGTCCTCCACCCGCTCGCGCAGTGGAACCGGCTCGTGCGCACCCCGTCCGACGGCGACTGGCGCACGCGGATCGCCCCCGACGGTCGCGAGTTCACCGCGCCGATGGAGGGCGAGCTGGAACCTGCCCACCTGGCGAACATCGTCACCCACCTCGTCGAGCACACGCAGACGCCGGACGCCGGTTTCGCCGCGCTCTGGGAGGGGCGAGGCGATCTGCTGGGCTTTGTCGGCATCACCCCATCGCGCTCGTTCCCGACATTCTCGGACGATCCGAACCATCAGGCGATGCTCGACCGCAGCGCGCGCGATCCGTTCAACAACGTCTTCCGCAAGCCCACCTGGCAGGAGGGCATCCTCTCGAAGGAGATCTCGGAGGGGCCGAGGTTCGAGCTGCCAGGACGGGGACACGTGCTGTTCTCCGCTGCCCCGCGTGCGTTCGCCGATCCGGAGTGGGTGCTGCACGTGCCTTGGCGCGATCTCCCCGCCGAGGAGCGCGGATTCCCGCCGGCGGCACAGAGCCCGAGCCTCCTCTGGCCGGAGGATCACGCCTGGGTGCTGGTGAGCGAGGTCGACTTCGACTCCACGATCGTGGCCGGCTCGCCCGCACTGATCGAGGCGCTGTGCGCGGACGAGCACCTGGAGGCCCTCCCGCTCCCGGAGGGCGCCGATCTCACGTGGGACGCCGATGCGGTGAACAGGTGACGTCCCCGCCGATGACCTTCGACGCCCGACCCCTCACCGATCCGGTCGACGCGAGCGCGGTGCGCGCCTTCGCCGCGGAGCTCCGTTCCCGGCCGACGGGTAGCATCGGGGCATCCACGATCATCGGCATCGTGGCGGTCGCGATCGTCGCCGTGGTGATGCTGCCTGTCCTCATCAGCGTGGTCCTGAGCCTGGCATCCTTCGGCGGCTCCCCCGCGTCCGCAGCGATCCCCCTCGTGCTGATCGCGCTTCTGCTGGCCGCCGCGGGCGTCATGATCTGGCTGGGCGTGCGCAATGCCCAGACGACGCGGTTCCGCCTGCATCGGTTCGCGCAGACGAACGGCATGACCTACGAGCCCAAGGTCGTCGACCCGCCGCTGCCCGGCATGATCTTCCACCTCGGGCGCGGACGGCAGTCCACCGATCTGATCCGCGGTACCAGGCCACGCTTCGTCGAATTCGGCAACTACCAGTACACGGTGCAGTCGGGAAAGAACTCCACGACCTACCGCTGGGGCTACGTGGCCGTGAAGCTCGATGCACCGCTGCCGAACATCGTCCTCGACGCCAAGGGCAACAACGGGTTCGGCTCGAACCTGCCGGCATCGTTCCAGCGAAGCCAGCGGCTGTCGCTCGAGGGCGACTTCGACCAGCACTTCACGCTCTACTGCCCCGAGGGCTACGAACGCGACGCGCTCTATCTCTTCACGCCCGACATCATGGCGCGGTTCATCGACAACGCCGCCGAGCTCGACGTGGAGATCGTCGACGACTGGCTCTTCCTCTACACGCAGCGGAAGGTGTCGACCCTCGATCCCGACACCTGGGCGTGGCTGTTCGGCACCGTCGGCGCCCTGCTGACGAAGTTCGAGCAGTGGGCGCGGTGGCGCGATGAGCGGCTCGTCGCCGAGACGGGAGCGGGGGCATCGGCCCCGACGTCGAGTCCGTCGCTGCCGTTCGCGCCGCCTGCAGGCCTGCTCACCCCGCCGCCCGGAGTCGCCCCTCAAGGGCGGCGACTCAAACGCGGCGGCACCTGGATACCCATCGTCATCGCGCTCATGATCGCCGGGTTCTGGATCGTGAGCAGAATCAACTGAGCCGATGCGACCGCGCGGAGTGGCGGAGGGGCCGAGTGTGGGGGTGGGTGCCGGCTGGGGACCGAACTCCCACCCCATCCCCCCTCGGGATCGAAAAGAGATCCACTCTCCCTCCGCATGACGGCTGAGCCGCCCCGCCCACGGTCAGCTGGGGACTGACACTGCTGGGCGTATGGCGAAATGGTATACCGGGCGAGGTTGCAACCCCTTGCATCCATTCGCACGAATGCGCTTCTGCCGACCGGTCAGCGCGCCGACCACCCGCCGTCGATCGTGTAGCTCGCCCCGGTCACCATCCCCGCAGTGTCGCCCGCGAGCCACAGCGCCAGGGAGGCGACCTCGCTCGGCTCGACGAGCCGCTTGATGGCCGACTCGGTCAGCATCACGTTCGCGAGGACCTCCTCCTCGGGGATGCCGTGCACCCGGGCCTGATCGGCGATCTGCTTCTCGACGAGCGGCGTGCGCACGTACCCCGGATCGATGCAGTTGCTCGTCACCCCGCGCGGCCCACCCTCCAGCGCCGTCACCTTCGACAGCCCCTCCAGACCGTGCTTCGCCGCGACGTACGCCGACTTGTAGGCCGAGGCGCGCAGGCCGTGCACGCTCGAGACGTTGATCACCCGCCCGAAGCCCCTCTCGTACATTCCCGGGAGTGCGGCGCGGATGAGCAGGAACGGCGCTTCGAGCATGAGGCGCAGGATGAACGAGAACCGCTCCGGTGCGAAGTCCTCGATCGGACTCACGTGCTGCACTCCGGCGTTGTTGACGAGGATGTCGACGTCGATGCGGGCATCGGCGAGCGCACCGAGGTCGGACAGGTCGACGCACCACGCCTGCCCGCCGATCTCCGTGGCGAGAGCCTCCGCGGCCTCACGATCGACATCGGCGACCGTGACCCGCGCGCCCGCCGAAGCGAACTCCCGGGCACACGCGGCGCCGATCCCGCTCGCACCACCCGTGACGAGCGCCGTGCGTCCTCGCAGATCGGTCATGTCGTGCTCCTTCGGTGTGTCAAGCCGCGGCCGTGCGGGCGGCATCGGCGTCGTCGATCGCCTGCAGCGAGATGCCCTTCGTCTCGCGCAGCGAGACCACGGCGACGGCCGTCACGACGCAGGCGATGACGATGTAGATCGCGATCGGCAGCCAGGAGCCGAAGTCGCGCAGCCACTGGATCGCGAGGATCGGCGCGAGCGACCCGGCGAGGATGGCCGTGACCTGGGAGCCGAGCGAGACTCCCGAGTAGCGCATGCGGGTGGGGAAGAGCTCTGCCATCACCGCCGGTTGCGGGGCGTACATGAACGCGTGGAAGCAGAGCCCGATGGTGACGGCCAGCACGATCAGCACCGGGTTGAGGGTGTCGAACATCGGGAACGCGAAGAACGCCCACGTCGCGCTGAGGATGGCCCCGGTGAGGTAGACGGGCTTGCGCCCCCACCGATCCGCGAGTCGCCCCAGCTGCGGGATGATCGCGAAGTGCACGACGTGCGCGATGAGCAGAGCGAGCAGCAGCTGGCTGGTGTCGTACTCGTGCACGGTCTTCAGGTACACGATCGTGAAGCTGACCACGATGTAGTAGACGATGTTCTCGGCGAAGCGGATGCCCATGGCCTGCAGGATGCCCTTCGGGTACCGGCGCAGCACCTCGACGACACCGTAGGACGTGGCCTTCTCGGCCTCGACCTGCGCCTTGGCCTCGAGGAAGATCGGCGCCTCCTCGACGTGGCGGCGGATGTAGAACCCGACCAGCACGATCACCGCCGACAGCCAGAAGGCGATGCGCCATCCCCATTCGAGGAAGGCGGCCGAGCTCATCACCCACGAGCTCACGAGCAGCACGAGGGTGGCGAGGAGGTTGCCCACCGGAACAGCGGCCTGAGGCCAGCTCGACCAGAAGGAGCGCGAGCGGTCGGGGCTCTGCTCGGCGACCAGCAGCACCGCACCGCCCCACTCCCCTCCCACGGCGAAGCCCTGGAGGAAGCGGAGCGCCACCAGCAGCGCGGGTGCCCAGTAGCCGATGCTCTGGAAGCCGGGGAGGCACCCCATCAGGAAGGTCGCCGCGCCGACGATGATGATCGTCGCCTGGAGGGTGGGCTTGCGGCCGAACCTGTCGCCGATCTGGCCGAAGACGATGCCGCCGAGGGGGCGGGCGATGAAGCCGATCGCGTAGGTGACGAAGGCCGCGATGATGCCGTCGAGGGGCGAACCGGTCGCCGGGAAGAAGTAGGTGCCGAACACCAGGCTGGCCGCGGTGGCGTAGAGGAAGAACTCGTACCACTCCACGACCGTGCCGGCCATGGAGGCCGCGACGACCCGCTTGAGCTTCGAGGTCGGGACGGAGGGGGCGGTGGGGGCCGCGCTCACTGAGGATGTCATGTCTGTCTCCTTCGGATGTCGCCGGTGACACCCGCGTCCCAGTGTCAGGCACCCGCCGCTTTGCAACAACGCCCAGTGCTGCACATGGCATGTGCATAATTGCAGAATGGATGCCGCCAAGCGCCCGCGCGCCGACGACCTGCTCGTGCTCCTCGCGGTCGCGCGCACCGGGCGCTACACGAGCGCCGCCACCCATCTGGGCCTCGACCACACGACGGTCGCCCGGCGCATCGCCGCCCTCGAAGACGCGCTCGGCGGTCGCGTGGTCGCACAGTCGGCGACGGGATGGGAGCTGACCGACCTCGGCCGATCCGCTGCGGAGACGGGGGGCCGTATCGAAGCGGCGCTGTCTCAGCTCGACGGCGGCGCCGAGACACCCGATCCGGTCTCGGGAGTCGTCCGCATGTCGGCGACCGACGGCTTCAGCGCCTACATCGCAGCCCCCGCCGTCGCCGCTCTGCGCATCGCGCATCCGAGGCTCACGGTCGAGATCGTCGCGGCGACCCGACGCGCCGCCGAGCACCGCGCCGGCCTCGATCTCGAAGTGGTGGTGGGGGCTCCGCAGACGCGTCGCGCCCATGCGGTGAAGCTCGGCACATACACGCTGGGCATGTACGCGTCGCGCGACTACCTCGCTCGGGTCGGAACGCCGAGCTCTGCCGCCGAGTTGGAGCAGCACCAGCTGGTCTACTTCGTCGACTCGATGCTGCAGGTCGACGCCCTCGATCTCCCCCGCCGTCTCGTCCCGCGCATGCAGGACGGACTCACCTCCACCAATGTCTTCGTGCACGTGGAGGCGACCAGAGCAGGCGCCGGCATCGGGCTCCTTCCCTGCTTCGCGGCCGACCGCCATCCCGATCTCGTGCGCCTGCTGCCCACGGTCTTCGCCGAGAAGCTGCCGTACTACCTGGTCGCACGGCCCGAGTCGTTGCGCCTGCCGGCCGTCTCCGCTCTCGCCGCAGCCCTGCGCGCGCAGACGCGTGCGTCGAAGGCGATGCTCGACGGCGCGAGCGGCTGAGCGCCGCCATGCGTTACTCCGAGGAGCGGGGCAGCCGGATCACCGCGCGAGGGTCGCGCGTGCATCCTGCACGAGGAGGAAGAGGGTACGACGCGCCTCGGGGAAGGCGGTGAAGCCAAATCGCTCGTAGAACGGGACGATGTCGTCGTTGATCGCGTGCACCAGGATGGCACGGACGCCGATGGCGTCTGCGGCTTCGAGCGCTCGCATCGTCGCGTGCTGCAGGAGGGAGAACCCGAGACCCCGACCGGCGTACTCCCGGTCCACAGCCAGACGCCCGAGCAGCACGATGGGAACAGACACGGGCATGCCGCCCGCCAGCTGCGGCGGCCCGTCGCCGCGGTCGATGGCACTGGAAGCCAGGCAGTAGTACCCCGCGACCCTCCCCTCCCGCGTGACCGAGACCATCGTGCGCGAAGCGCCGCTCTTCTCATTCGAGCGGGCTCGTCCCCGCAACCAGGTATCGAGGCTCTCCTCCCCGCAGCGGAAGTCCGAGAGCTTGTCGCCGGACGCGAGAGGTCGCGGGGTCAGGAACTCAGTCAACGAAGACCGAATCGCGTCTCATCAGCTCTCGCAGACCCTCGACGGTGCGGGGCGGACGCTCCATGACCTCGATGAAGGCGTCGAACCGGACGGCATCGACGCGCAACCGACGCTCGCGCTCGATGACCTCCTGCGCCCTCTCCACCAGCACAGACGCCGAGAAGTCCGTCACAGTGCGACCCTCGATCGCGGCTGCCTCCTCGATCACCTCCTTCTGGTCCGCGGTGACGCGGAACTCCAGGCGGGCGCTCTTCAGCGGAGAAGTCGAAGTGCTCATCCTCGGAGTGTACGGCAGATACCCGTACGCCGAAAGGGCTGAGGCGATGCGCCGCCATGCGTTACTCCGAGTGACGTGCGCGACCCGACCGCGTTCTCCATGCAAGAGAATTGAAAGTGATGTCTGAACGCGAAGATCACACCCATTGGCAGGCCGAGCGCCGCGCCGCCGTCACGTCGGCGACCGGCAACCTCGCCCTGATCGAGACCCGCTGGACCGGCGAGCGCCCTGACCTGGACGCTGCGCAGCGCGACGCGCCGCCCACGGTGACCGTGACCCCGATCGAGCGCACGAACATCGAGACCGGTCAGGCCGAACACGGCCTGCGTGCATGGGACGCCGAGGCGCCCGCCATCCGCGCCTTCGACCGCATCGACACCTACGACTACGACCCTGCGTGGGTTCTGGAAGGACACTTCACCCCGGTCTCCGGCGACCGTCGCGTGTCCTTCGAGCACATCCGCGACAACGGCGGCACGCGCGACCTGGTCGTCCCCGGCGACATCCGCCTCGAGCTCGACGGCCAGGAGTACACCCTCGCCGCCTTCGACGACGGCGGCACCCTGCTGCTCGTCTTCGGCGATGAGACCAACGGATCGGAGACCTACGGATCCGGTCGCTTCCTGTTCGTGCAGCTGCGCGACGACGAGGGCTCGGTGGTCCTCGACTTCAACCGTGCGTTCGTACCGCCGTGCGGTTTCAGCGCCCAGTACAACTGCCCGCTGCCGCCGGCCTCCAACCGCTTCCCCCTGCCTATCCGAGCAGGCGAGAAGAACGTCGTGTTCCACGACGGCTTCGACATCTACGCGGCGTGACGCCGCACACCCTCACCCTGGAGCACTCATGAGAAGAACCCGCATCCTCGGCGCGCTCGGTGCCGTCGCCACGCTCGCCCTCGTGGCCGGCTGCGCGTCCGGTACGAGCGACGACGCCACCGCGAGCGAAGACGCCACGATCTTCATCGGCTCGCTGTACGAGCCGACCAACCTGAGCAACACCCAGGGCGGCGGGCAGGGCGTGACCGAGGCTCTGACCGGCAACGTCTACGAGGGCCTGTACCGGCTCACGGATGACGGCGAGGTCGAACCTCTCCTCGCCGAAGACGCCCAGGTGTCCGACGACGGCCTCACTTACACGATCACTCTGCGCGACGGCGTGACCTTCCACTCGGGCGACCCGCTCACCTCCGCCGACGTGAAGTCGAGCGTCGAAGCCGTCACCGCCGAGGACTCGGTCTCGGCCCGCAAGTCGAGCTTCAAGACGATCGCCGACATCGCCACCCCCGACGACAAGACGGTCGTGTTCACGCTGTCGCAGCGGTCGATCTCGTTCCTGTACAACCTCAGCTACGTGTGGATCGTGAACGACGAGGCCGGCGACATCACCAGCACGGAAGACGGCACCGGCCCCTACACGCTCGACGAGTGGAAGAAGGGCTCGACGCTCACCCTGCAGCGCTGGGACGACTACTGGGGCGAGCCCGCCAAGAACGGCGAGGTCGTCTACACGTACTTCACCGACGCGACGGCGGAGAACAACGCCCTCCTCACGGGTGAGATCGACGTCATCACCAGCGTGCAGAACCCGGACTCGCTGACGCAGTTCGACTCCGACGACTACGTCGTGAGCGAGGGCACCTCGACCACGAAGGAGCTGCTCGCCTTCAACGACCGCGTCGCCCCCTTCGACAACACGCTCGTGCGCAAGGCGGTCTACTCCGCGATCGACACGAAGAAGCTCCTCGAGTCGATCTGGGGCGACTACGGCACGCTGATCGGGTCGATGGTGCCGCCGACCGACCCCTGGTACGAGGACCTCACCTCCGTGAACCCGTACGACGTCGAGCTCTCGAAGGACCTGCTCGCGCAGGCCGGCTACGCCGACGGCTTCACGTTCACGCTCGACACCCCGAGCTACGATCCGCACCCCGCCGTGGCGGAGTTCCTGCAGTCGCAGCTCGCCGAGGTCGGCATCACGGTCGAGATCAACACGATCAGCGCCGACGAGTGGTACACGAAGGTGTTCAAGGAGCAGGACTTCGAGGCCACTCTGCAGGAGCACGTGAACGACCGCGACGTGGTCTGGTACGGCAACCCCGACTTCTACTGGGGCTACAACGACGCCGACGTGCAGCAGTGGGTCGCCCAGGCCGAGCAGGCCGCCACGACCGACGAGCAGACGGCCCTGCTGAAGCAGGTCAACGAGAAGATCGCCGCGGATGCCGCGAGCGTATGGTTGTACCTGTACCCGCAGATCGTGGTCGCCTCCAGTGACCTCAGCGGATACCCGGTCAACGGCCTGAACTCGCAGTTCTTCGCCTACGACATCGTCAAGTCCTGACGTGCGTGGGGGATGCCGCGCGTCGGCATCCCCCACCTCATCCTGAGAAGCCATGCTCGCCTACCTGCTGCGCCGCCTCGCGTTCCTCGCGGTATCGCTCGTCGTCGCGATGGTCGCGATCTTCGTGCTGCTGCGCCTCCTCCCCGGCGACCCGGCCAACGCGCTGCTCTCCGTGAACGCCACCCCGGAGCAGATCGCCGCCGCGCGCGCCCAGGTCGGCTCCGACCAGCCCCTGCTGCAGCAGTTCACGACGTGGGCGACGCAGCTGCTCCGTCTCGATCTCGGCGAGTCGTTCCTGAGCTCCCGTCCCGTCGGACCCGACATCGCCGATCGCCTCGCCGTGACGCTCCCGCTCACCCTCATCGCCTTCACCATCGCGCTGCTCGTCTCGCTCGTGATCGGCATCACCGCCGCCGTGAAGGCCGACCGCTGGTACGGCATCGCGCTCTCGGGCTTCGCGCAGCTCGGTGTCGCCGTGCCCGTGTTCTGGGTGGGTGTGGTGCTGGTCTGGGTGTTCGCGCTCGGGTGGGGCGTGCTGCCCTCCGGCGGCTTCCCCCGAAAGGACTGGGAGGATCCGGCGGACGCACTGCGCTCGCTCGCGCTGCCGGTGATCACGATCGTGATCGTCATGAGCGCCTCCCTCAGTCGCTACGTCCGCTCGGCGACGCTCGACGTGCTGGGCAGCGACTATCTGCGCACCGCCCGCGCCGGCGGTTCCCGCATGGGTGAGGCTCTGCTGCGCCACGGCGTGCGCAACGGCGCCGTCCCCGTCGTCGCGGTCCTCGGCATCGAACTGTCGACCACCCTCCTCGGCGCAGTGGTCGTCGAGAGCGTCTTCACGCTTCCCGGTCTCGGCAGCCTCCTGCTGTCCGCCATCGAGCAGCATGACTTCCAGGTCATCCAGGGCGTCCTCGTCGTCAGCACGCTCTTCGTGCTGCTGGTCGGTTTCGCCGCCGACATCGCGCAGCGGCTGATCGATCCGCGCCTGCGCACGAGTGTCTCGGGGAACCGATGAGCCGCGTCGCCGAACAGCTGGTCACCGGATCCGCGCCCGTGCGCCGACGTCCGAAGGCGACCCTGCTGATCGGAATCATGCTCACGGGTCTCATCGTGCTGATGGCCCTGGTCTCCCTGTTCTGGCTGCCCTACCCGCTCGCCGACACCAGCGGGGGCCGTCTCGAGGGGCCGAGCACCCTGCACCTGCTCGGCACCGATCGGCTCGGACGCGACCTGCTCTCACAGCTGATGTGGGGCGCGCGGATCGCGCTCGTGGTCGGCACCTGCGCGGTCGCGATCGCCGCTCTCCTCGGCACGATCGTCGGGCTCCTGGCGGCGTTCGCCCGGCCGTGGGTCGACGACACGCTCTCGGCAGGACTCGACGTGGTGATCGCGTTCCCCGTGCTGCTGTTGGCGATGCTGGTCGTCGCCGTGCAGGGCGCGTCGCTGTGGTCGGCTGTGCTCGCGATCGGCCTGGCGATGTCGGCCGTCGTCGCCCGTCTCACCCGCATCCTTGCGCGGCGTGTCCTGCAGGAGCAGTTCATCACCGCGGCGCGCACCAGCGGCACCGGCGTGCTCGGCGTCGTGTTCCAGCACGTGCTGCCGAACATCGCGCCCACCCTCGCCGTGAGCCTGGCGCTGCAGTTCGGCGCCGCCGTGCTGGCCGAAGCGAGCCTGTCGTACCTCGGTTTGGGAGCACCGCCGCCCAACGCGTCGTGGGGACGGATGCTGCAGGAGGCGCAGGGCACAGTCCTCACAGCCCCTGTGGGCGCCATCGCTCCCGGCGTCGCGATCATCGCGCTGGTGCTCGGTGTGAACTTCCTCGCCGACGGTCTGCGCGACCTCGCCGACCCGACCCGCAGGAGGAGCCGATGAGCATCCTCGACGTCTCCGGCCTCACGGTCCGCTCCGGCGCGGGCGCGCTCGTGCGCGATGTCTCGTTCTCCCTCGCGCCCGGTGAGCGCCTGGGCCTGATCGGCGAGTCCGGCTCGGGCAAGTCGCTGACCTCGCTCGCGGTCACGGGCCTGCTGCCCGATGCCCTCAGCGCCTCGGGCTCGGTGCTGCTCGACGGCCGCCAGGTGATCGGAGCGCGGGACGCCGACCTCCGACCGCTGCGCGGGCCCGTCGCGCAGATCGTGTTCCAGGAGCCGCTCACCGCGCTCGATCCGCTGATGCGGGTGGGGCGGCAGGTCGCTGAGCCGCTGCGACGCCATCTCGGGCTGCGCGGGGCGGAGCTGACGAGCGCCGTCGCCACGGCCCTCGACGAGGTCTCCCTGTCCGACACCCGCATCGCGCGGGCCTACCCGCATGAGCTCTCGGGTGGTCAGCGTCAGCGCGTGGCGATCGCCATCGCCCTCGCGGCCCGCCCGCAGCTGCTCATCGCCGACGAGCCGACGACCGCGCTCGACGTGACCGTGCAGGACGGCGTGCTCGCACTGCTGGAACGCCTGGTCGACGAACGCGGCATGGCGCTGCTGTTCATCAGCCATGACCTGGCCGTGGTCTCGCGCATGGTGGATCGCATCGTCGTGCTGCGCGACGGGCTCGTCGTCGAGGCGGGGTCGGTGGCGCAGGTGCTGCAGGAGCCGGCCGAGCCGTACACGCGGATGCTGGTCGACAGCGCCCGTGCGCTCGATGCGTTCCTCGACGCCGGGGAGGTCGGACGATGACGCTGCTCGAACTGCGCGGGGCCGGTTTCGCCTATGGATCGCGCCGCGTTCTCGACGACGTGTCGCTGCGCATCGATGAGGGCGACTCGTTGGGCCTCGTCGGTGAATCGGGGGCGGGCAAGTCCACGATCCTGCGGCTGATGCTCGGGCTCACCGCCCCGCGCGACGGACAGGTGCTGTTCGAGGGCGCCCCGCTCGCTCTGCGCGACCGCGCACAGATGCGTCGGTTCCGCGCGAGCGTGCAGCCGGTGTTCCAGGATCCGTACTCGTCTCTCGACCCTCGCCAACGCATCGACCGGATCGTCGGCGAACCGCTCCGTTCGCTGGGTCTGGCATCCGGCGCCGATGCGCAGCGCCGCATCGCGGAAGCCCTCGACTCGGTCGGACTCCCCGCCGACACCGCACGTCGCTACCCGCACGAGTTCTCCGGAGGACAGCGTCAGCGCATCGCGATCGCGCGCGCCGTGGTCTCGCGCCCCCGGGTGCTGCTGGCCGACGAGCCGGTCAGCGCACTCGACGTGACGACGCGCGTGCAGGTGCTCGAGCTGCTCGACCGGCTGCGCCGCGAGAACGGCCTGTCGCTCGTGATGGTGTCGCACGACCTGACCGCGATCGCCTCGGCCTGCGACCGGACCGTGGTGTTGAAGGACGGCCGCGTGGTCGAGCAGGGCGCGACATCGGCCGTGCTGCACGCCCCGCAGGACCCCTACACGCGGGCGCTCGTCGACGCTGTTCCGCGACTGCCGCGCTGAGTACCGGGCGAGTCACGCCGAGGGCGACGCCAGCCCGAAGTACTCAAGCTCCGCGTCGTTCAGCATCCGGGAGCGGATGAGGAACCGCATGCCCGTCGGCCCCTCGACGCTGAATCCCGCACCGCGCCCCGGCACGACGTCGATCGTGAGGTGCGTGTACTTCCAGTACTCGAACTGAGACTGCGACATGAAGACCTCGACCGACTGATCAAGCCCGACATCGAGCGCCCCGAGCAGCACGTCGCCCGGCCCCGTGATGAACATTCCGACCGGATAGCACATGGGGGATGAGCCGTCGCAGCAGCCGCCGGACTGGTGGAACATGAGCGGCCCGTGCTGGGCGGTCAGCTCGCGTATGAGCGAGGCCGCAGCCTCCGTCACGTCCACGCGCTGGTAGGTGCCGATGCTGACCATGACTGCCGCCTTCCGGGGGGAGCCGGGCGGACGCTGAGGGAGCAGCGCCCGCCCGGGGATCGAACTCAGAAGAAGCCCATCGGGCCCTCTGCATACGAGACGAGGAGGTTCTTCGTCTGCTGGTAGTGGTCGAGCATCATCTTGTGGTTCTCGCGACCGACGCCCGACTGCTTGTACCCACCGAACGCGGCATGCGCCGGGTACTGGTGATACGTGTTGGTCCACACGCGTCCGGCCTCGATCGCCCGGCCCGCCCGGTAGGCGGTGTCACCGCTGCGGCTCCAGACGCCGGCGCCGAGACCGTAGAGCGTGTCGTTGGCGATCGAGATCGCGTCGTCGAATCCGTCGAACGAGGTGACCGAGAGCACGGGCCCGAAGATCTCCTCCTGGAAGATGCGCATGTCGTTCGTGCCCTCGAACACGGTCGGGGCGACGTAGAAGCCCCCGCTCAGATCCCCGCCGAGGTCGACCCGCTCGCCACCGGTCAGCAGGCGCGCGCCGCCTTGCTTGCCGATGTCGATGTAGCTGAGGATCTTCTCCAGCTGGTCGTTCGATGCCTGCGCGCCGATCATCGTCGCGGGGTCGAGCGGGTTGCCCTGCACGACCTTCTTCACGCGCTCGAGTCCGTCCGCGAGGAACCCGTCGTAGATCGAGCGCTGGATGAGCGCCCGCGAGGGGCAGGTGCACACCTCGCCCTGATTCAGCGCGAACATCGTGAAGCCCTCGAGCGCCTTGTCGTAGAACGGGTCGCTGGTCGAGCGGGCGACGTCTTCGAAGAACACGTTCGGGCTCTTGCCTCCGAGCTCCAGCGTGACCGGGATCAGGTTCTGCGACGCGTACTGCATGATCAGACGACCGGTCGTGGTCTCACCCGTGAAGGCGACCTTGCGGATGCGCTTGTGCTGCGCGAGGGGAGCGCCCGCCTCGATGCCGAATCCGTTGACGATGTTCACGACGCCGGCGGGCAGCAGGTCGCCGATGATCTCGAACAGGAACAGCAGGGACGCCGGCGTCTGCTCGGCCGGCTTGATCACGACGCAGTTGCCTGCGGCGAGCGCGGGCGCCAGCTTCCAGACCGCCATCAGAATCGGGAAGTTCCAGGGGATGATCTGCCCGACCACACCGAGCGGTTCGTGGAAGTGGTACGCGACCGTGTTCTCGTCGAGCTGGCTGATGCCGCCCTCCTGCGCCCGCAGCACGCCAGCGAAGTAGCGGAAGTGGTCGACGGCGAGGGGGATGTCGGCGGCCAGCGTCTCGCGCACCGGCTTGCCGTTCTCCCACGTCTCGGCGACCGCGATCTCCTCGAGGTGCTGCTCGATCCGGTCCGCGATCCTGTTGAGGATCACCGAGCGCTCGGCCGGGCTCGTCTTGCCCCAGCCCGCGAACGCCTGCCACGCGACCTCGACGGCCCGATCGATGTCTTCGCTGGTGCCGCGGCCGACCTCGGTGAACGCCTTGCCGTTAACGGGGCTGACATTCTCGAAGTACTGGCCCTTGACCGGTTCGACGAACTCGCCGCCGATGTAGTGGCCGTAGCGCGGCCGGTAGTTCGCGAGGGCGCCCGGCTGGCCCGGGGCCGCGTAGGCGAGGGACACGTCTTCTTCGACGATGCTCATGGGAGTCTCCTTCGACGGGGCCGCGCATCGGTGCAGCGGCTGTCCTTCGAAGGTAGGTCGCACGAGGTTGCACCCTGGTGCGCAACGTTGCGCCGGGTTGCAAGGCTCGGTCAGGCCTCGAGACGCTCGATACGGGCGACCAGTCCCGCGCGCTTCGGCGACCGGGCGGGGAGCATCTCCAGCGCCAGTCGGAGGGTTTCGGCGTCGCCCTGACCCTCGGGGATCTCGGCGTAGGAGAGCAGCACGTCGAGACTCGCCTCGGACAGCATCGCCTCACGCAGCGCTGCCCTCACCGACTCGCGGAACTCCTCGACACCGGGCGACGTCGACTCGGGCAGCACCGGACCCCGATAGGCCGTGAGCGCCACCCGGTGCGCGCCGCGATCGAGCAGGGACAGCACGTCGTGTGCGTCGGTGTCGAGGGCGACGGGAAGGCGATACGGACGCGACTCCGGCACGAGGTCGGGGGCGGTGCGCTCGAGCACCTTGCGCAGGCGCACCATCTCCGGGCGGAGCGTGTCGGGTGAGACACCGGGGCCGTAGACGAGCTCGCACAGGCGCTCGGCCGAGAGGCCCTGGCGATGCACGGCGAGCATGAGCAGTATCGCAGCGTGGCGCGCACTGAGCTCGATCATCGACTCGTCGTGCGCGGACTCGGTCTCCAGCCGCGCCCTGTCGCGGCCCAGCACATGCAGCGTCGCCCTGGCGGTCGCCGGAGTGCGTCCCTTCGTCGCAGCGGATCGGGGTCGGGATCCCTCGCTCCGCTGCCGGAGCCGGGCGACCATCAGCTCCGACTCGACGGCGCGGGCCGTGGCATCGACCAGTAGTCGCGCCTGCAGCGAGACGACCTCGGGGCCGCCCGTGATGTCGATCACGCCGAGCACGCGCTGCGTCTCCGGGTCGCGTACGGGGGCCGCGGTGCACGACCACGGATGCACGAGTCGGTTGTAGTGCTCCGCGCCGCGGATCTGCACCGACTGCCCGAGCGCGAGGGCGGTTCCCGGCGCGCTCGTGCCGACGGCATCCTCCGACCAGTTGGCCCCGGCCACGAAACCCATGCCGTCGGTGAGCGAGCGCAGCTGGCTGTCGCCCTCGATCCACAGCAGGCGACCGGCCTGGTCGCCGACCGCGATGATCACTCCCGTGTCCTCTGCCTCACCCGGCAGCAGCAGCGCACGGATCATGTCCATCACCGAGGCGAGCGGATGCGCGAGACGGTAGGCGTCGAGCTCGTCGCTGACCAGGTCGAGCGGCGGAGCGCCCTCAGGGCCGACCCGCCCGCGCCAGGACCTCTCCCACGACTCACGGACGAGGGGTCGCACCTCTTGCAGACGCCGATCGTCGAGGTTTCCGGCGAGCAGTTCCTCGTGCGCACGCTCGATGAGAAGTCGCGATGTCGGGGGAAGGGACTCGCGGGATACCTGCCACGGCGCAGACACAGCGGTCTCCGATCGTCGAGAGCGTGCGTTGCCTCAGTGTACGAGGAGCACTGCCCCGGAGGGAACACCTCACCGTGTCAGCGCAGGAGCCCGGCGACCAGGTCGTCGATCACCTCGTCGGTGGAGGTGTCCGGATCGATCGGCGTCGTGAGCCTGTCGAGCAGCAACCCGTCGATCGCGTAGTGGAACAGCGCGATCTCGCGGCGTCCGCCCGGGAGCCCGGCCGCGGTGTTGAACGCCACATCGCCGTCGAAGCCGGCGCGCTGCCAGGCAGCGAGCACGGCGGCGACCTCGGGACGCCGACCGCCTTCGAGTCGCAGCTCGAACAGCGCGAGCGTCACGTCGCGGTCCTCGGTCAGTCGCCGCACGATGTCGCGGATGTAGTCGGCGAACAGGGCGGGCCCGGGCTCCGCCGTCGCACGACGCTCCAGGTCTTCGGAGGTGGGGGCGAGACGCTCTCCGATCCGCTCGACCAGACCCTCGATCAGGGCGTCCCTGCTGCGGAAGTAGTTCGAGGTGGTGCCCGTCGGAACCTGCGCGGCGGTATCGACCGCGCGGTGCGTGAGACCTCGCGATCCCTCTCGTGCGAGCACCGTGAGTCCTGCATCCGCGATGAGCCGTCGCCGGGAGTCGTTCTTCACCATGCACGGAACACTAGCGCAATCACTACGCCTGTTGTACCGTAACTGCGACAGATGTAGTGATTGGAGAATCATGCGAGAGCTCGTGTACTACGCCGCCGTCACCCTCGACGGCTACATCGCCGGCCCGAACGGCGAGTTCGACGCATTCCTCATCGAGGGCGACCACATGGAGGGCATCAACGCCCGGTTCGCCGACACCCTCCCCACCGTCGCGGCCGCAGCGCTCGGCATCCCCCAGAAGCGCGCGCTCTTCGACACCGTGCTGATGGGGTGGAACACGTATCAGGTGGGCGGTGTGCCCAGCCCCTACGCGCACCTGCGCCAGATCGTCTTCAGCCGCTCGCGCACCGCAGAGGGAGAGAACCTCGAGGTCACGTCCGAAGACCCGATCGCCGTGGTGCGCCGGCTGAAACTCGAGGAAGGCGCCGCCATATGGCTCTGCGGCGGCGGTGCTCTGGCCGCCACACTCGCCGACGAGATCGACCGCCTCGTCCTCAAGCGGCAGCCCCTGCTGTTCGGCTCGGGCATCCCCCTGTTCGGCGAGCGCCCCTATCGCCCCGAACAGTTCGACGCGGTCGAGACCGTCACCTACGACAGCGGCGTGGTGTTCACCGAGCTCGAACGCCGACGCGAGGGGTGAGCCGGGTCAGCCGCGTGCGGCCCACCACTCCCGGAGCCGCTGCTCGGCGACCTCGGTTCCGAGCACGCCCTCGTCCAGACGCAGATCCAGCAGGAACCTGTACGCCTCGCCGACCTCGCGCCCCGGGCTGATGCCGAGCACCTGCTGGATGCGGTTGCCGTCGATCTCCGGACGGATGGAGTCGAGCTCCTCCTGCTCGCGCAGTGCGGCGATGCGCGCCTCGATGTCGTCATATGCGCTGGCCAGGCGACCTGCCTTGCGCTTGTTCCGGGTGGTCACGTCGGCGCGGGTGAGGATGTGCAGACGCTCCAGCAGGTCGCCGGCATCGCGCACGTAGCGGCGCACGGCCGCGTCCGTCCACGCCCCCTCGGCGTATCCGAAGAAGCGCAGGTGCAGCTCGATGAGCGTCGCGACGGCGTCGGTGGTGTCGGTGTCGAAGCGCAGCGCCTGCAGTCGCTTGCGGGCCATGCGCGAGCCGACCACGTCGTGGTGGTGGAAGGTGACCACTCCCCCGGCCTCGAGCTTGCGGGTGCGCGGCTTGCCGATGTCATGCAGCAGAGCAGCGATGCGCAGCGGCACGTCGGGGGCGGCGCCGGGGTGCCGGGAGTGCTCGAGCTGGATCGCCTGGGCGAGCACCGTGAGCGAGTGCTCGTAGACGTCCTTGTGGTGGTGGTGCTCATCGACTTCGAGGCGCAGGTCGGTGACCTCGGGGAGGAACTCGTCGATCAGTCCGGTGTCGACCAGCACGCGGATGCCGCGCACCGGGTCGTCGGTCTGCATGAGGCGCACGAGTTCGGACTGGATGCGCTCGGGGCTCACGATCTTCAGCGTCTCGCGCAACTCGGTGATCGCCTCGGCCGTGGCGTCCTCGACACGGAAGCCGAGCTGCGCGCTGAAGCGAGCCGCCCGCAGCATCCGGAGCGGATCGTCGCCGAACGAGACCCGAGGATCGGCGGGCGTGCGCAACACCCCCGCGATGAGGTCTTCGACGCCGCCGGTCGGGTCGACGAGCTTCACGGCCGGCACCTGCAGTGCCATGGAGTTGACGGTGAAGTCACGGCGCACGAGGTCGCCGTCGATCGTGTCGCCGAACTCCACGGTGGGTTTGCGGGTCACGCCGTCATAGCTGTCGGCTCGATAGGTCGTGATCTCGACCTGCTCACGCTGCACGCGTGCGCCGATCGTGCCGAACGCACGGCCGATGTCCCACTGCGCGGTCGAGATCGGCGTGACGATGGACAGGATCTCGTCGGGCGAGGCGTTCGTCGTGAAGTCGAGGTCGTGGGTCGTGCGTCCCAGCAACGCGTCGCGCACCGGGCCGCCGACGACGGCCAGATCGAACCCGGCATCCTCGAACGCCGTCGCGAGGGTGCGGACGACCGGATTCTCGGCGAGCGCACCGAGACGGGCGAGGCCGTCAGCCATGTTGAGCATGGGTTCCAGCGTACCGGGGCGGGTGCGCCCGATCCCGCGACGCCCGTTCACCTCCCGGTCGCCCGAAGGCCAACCCCCGGTCATCCGTCTTCGATGGGGTGGAGGGGCATCGTGCGACTGCGCACGGAAACCCCCACCCTGAAGGACTGACATGACCTCCCCCACCCCTGCGGTGCGGTGGCGGCGTCGCGGACTGACCTCCGTCGCGCTGCTCGCCCTGCTCGGCGGCGCCGTCGTCGCCCCCGCGGCCCTCGCTGCTCCCGACCCCGAGGTGCCGACGGGATCGCTGATCACCGGCGACACGGCCTGGCACTACCTCGACGACGGCTCCGACCCGTCTCCCGCTCCCGCAGCTCTGCGCGATTGGACCCTGCCCGCCTACGACGACAGTGCATGGAAGTCGGCAGCGGGCTCGTTCGGCGCCAAGGGCGGAAAGCTCGCGCCTGTGGGCTCGCAGACGCCGAAGACGCTGCTGAACCACTACCTCGACGGTGCGGCCGCCCCCACCGTTCCCACCTACTTCTTCCGCACCACGTTCGAGCTGGAAGCCGGCGTCGCCGAGCAGGTCGCGGCTCTGCAGAGCACCATCACGTACGACGACGCGATCATCGTCTGGATCAACGGCACCGAGGTCGCCCGCTACGTCGACGGACGCATCACCGACACCGTGAACGTCGAGTATGCCGGAGACGGCAACGGCAGCCCGCTCACCAGCACGTTCAGCGCAGAAGGCGACCTGCTGCACGACGGCACGAACACCATCGCCGTGTCGCTGTTCCAGGACCGCGAGACCAGCTCCGACATCTTCTTCGACATGTCGTCGCTGACCCTCGTCGAAGCATCCGCTCCCGGCACCCCCGTCGTCGCGCCGCCTACCCGGGTGATCCTCACACCGACCGAGCAGCCCGCCGTCTCGCAGTCGTTCTCCTGGCTCGCCGGCGACGCCTCGCACACGGTCGGACAGGTCGAGATCGCTCCGTCCGCCGGCGGCGATTCCCGCACGATCGACGCCTATGACGCGGGTGTGGTGAACGGCAACCCGAACAAGCACTTCTCGGCCACCGTGACCGGACTCACCGCCGCGACCGAGTACCGCTACCGTGTCGGCCTCCCCGGCAGCTGGAGCGACTGGTTCACCTTCCGCACCGCCGATCCTGCGGCCACGGACTTCCAGTTCATCTACTACGGCGACGCGCAGATCGGCCTCGACACCACGTGGCCGAGCGTCGTGAAGCAGGCCGAGGCCAAGGCGCCTCGCTCCATCGGCTCGGTGCACGCAGGCGACCTGATCAACTCGTCGAGCAACGAGAACGAATGGGTCAACTGGTTCAAGGGCATGAAGGACTCGGCCGTCCGCACCAACGTGATGGCCGCCCCCGGCAACCACGAGTACTCGGGCGACAAGCTGCTGACGGCATGGAAGGCCGCGTTCGAGTACCCGCACAACAACCCGTCGACGAGCTCGGTGGGCGAGCTGGCCGAGCTCGCGAAGGGCGACTCCGCGGTCGCACAGCAGTACCGCGCGTTCTTCGACCACTGGAGCTCGTTCGCCGCGGAGACCGCGTACTACACCGACTACCAGGGCGTGCGGTTCATCACGCTGAACGCGACCCGCGACACCACCTTCCTCACCCCCGCCGGCCTCCCCTCCTGCACCGGCGCGGAGTGCCCCTCCTCGCAGATCGGCGTGCTCTGGACCCGCTTCCAGGGCGCCTGGCTCGACCTGCTGCTGCAGAACAGCCCGTCGAAGTGGAATGTCGTCACGTTCCACCAGCCGGTGTTCTCGGCATCCGAGGGTCGTGACGAGCCGGTGCTGCGCGCCGAGTGGCTGCCGGTCTTCCAGCGCAACGACATCGACCTGGTGCTCATGGGCCACGACCACACGTACGCCCGCGGCTACGTGAACACCGATGCGACCGAGACCCCGGGACTCACCACCGGCCCGGTCTACGTCGTGTCGAACTCGGGTGCGAAGCACTACGACCTGGAGACGCCCGAGAAGAACGTCTGGACCAACAACGGCGCCACCCAGGTGCTGCGCGGCCAGGGCGTCACGACCTATCAGGTGATCGACGTGTCGAAGAACCAGCTGGTCTACCGCTCGTACCTCGCCGAGAAGCAGCCGGGCGCCACGACCGACCTTCCCCTCGGCGCCGTCTACGACACGTTCACCGTGACCAAGTCGGATGCCGGTGAGAAGTGGGTCACCGAAGACGGCGTCACGCCTCCGGAGCCCGAGGTCCCGGCGAAGGTCGAGCTCGGCGCGGCATCCGTGAAGGCCGGTGGCACCGTCACGGTGTCCGGAAGCGGCTTCGCGGAGGGCGCTCAGCTGCGGTTCGAGCTGCGGTCCGACCCGGTGCAGCTGGGCACGGCGACCGCCGGCACGGACGGCTCGTTCCAGCGCACGCTGACGATCCCCGCGAACACCCCGGCCGGCGCGCACACGCTCGCTGTGATCCGCGCCGACGGCACCGAGATCACCACCTCGCTCACCGTCACCGCGGCAGCCGGTGGTGGCAACACAACCCCGGGCACGAACACCGGAGGGTCGACCGGCGGCGACCTCGCCACGACCGGCGCCGACAGCGCGCCGTACGTGATCGCCGCGGTGGTCCTGCTCGCGGCGGGTCTCGGCCTGTTCGCGATGCGCCGCCGTCGCCAGCACGCGGAGGCGGACGCCGAGTAGCAGAGGCATCCGTCCACGAGGGCGCCGTCGAGGCTTCGGTCTCGACGGCGCCCTTCGCCGCGCTCCGGCCGACGCGGCGCACCGTGACGGATGCCGTCGATGACACGCCGTCGTTTCGGCACCACGGGCGGCGTGTCGGCCGCCCTCTGCGAAGTCGCGCACCGGGAGTCGGCCCCGTACTGGGATAACCTTCCACCGAGTCCGTCCCCGGTGAAGGAGAGCAAGTGCCCGCGAACGATGTGATGGCCGACGAGACCGATCGGATCGTCGCCGCGGCCCTGCAGGTGAACGGCCGTGCGTCCTGGGGGGAGATCGCCCGCGTGGTCGATCTGCCGGAGCGTACCGTCGCCCGTCGCGGCCAGCGGCTGCTCGACCGAGGTCTGGTGCGTGTCTCCACGTACGTCGATCCTTCGCGCGTTCTCCATGCCAGGGCCGTGCTCTTCCGCATCACCACCGAGCCGCACGCCCTGTGGCACGTGGCGCGCACCCTGGCGCGGCGAGCCGATGCCTCGTCGGTATCGGTGCTCGAAGGCAGCAGCGACATCGCCGGGATGCTGCTCCCCCACGACGACGCCTCGATCCGAGAGCTGCTCTTCACCGATTTCCCCGAGCTCGAGGGCATCGACTCGATCAACGTCACGACGGTGCTGAAGTTCTTCCGCTCGGGGCATGACTGGCGCGCGGGAGTGCTCACCGACGAACAGGCGCGCCTGCTCGACGAGTCGTCCGGCTCCGAGGTCGACCCGGCCGATTCGCTGAGCGAAGACGAAGAGGCACTCATCCGGCTGCTGCTGAAGGACGGGCGCATGCCGGTCGCCCAGCTGGCACGTTCGCTCGGCCTGAACGTCACGACCACCCGGCGGCGGATGGAGTCCCTGAATCGCCGTGGCCTGATGCATCCGCGCACCGAGGTCGTACCGAGCCTGTTCGGCCTGGGACTGGAGGCGCTCGTCTGGCTCCGCGTGCCGATGGCGCGCCTCGAGAAGGTGGGTACCGCTCTGGCGGCGGCGCCCGAGGTGAAGTTCATCGCCGCGACCACCGGCACCTCGCAGCTGCTCGCCAACGTGCTCGTGAAGGACGCCGACGAGTTCTACGAATTCCTCACCGGGCCGGCCGTGGCAGGCCACGAGGGCCTGGAGGTCGTGGAGTCGCTGGTGGTCATCACACCGGTGCTGCGCGGATCGCTGATCGTGGACGAGGCCCCGGAGGCGCTGGCGAATGACATGCCCACCGGAGCCATCCGTTTGTAGTCTGATTCTGTTACTGGCATGTAACGAAATGGCGAGATCGTTCTTAACAGCTTGACCTAGTGGCGAAATAGAGCAAGTATCCTCTCCAGGGCCATCACCCCTGGAGAGGACGAACGTGTTCACGGCTACTGGAGACGACTGGGCGGATCGCGCGGCGACCCTGCCCCTGCACACGCGCATGTTCATCGGCGGCGCGTGGGAGGAGGGCTCGGCCGAGCCCCTGACTCCGGTGGCTCCGCGAGACGGACGTGCGCTCCCGAAGATCAGCGCCGCCTCGGTGGGCGATGTCGATCGCGCCGTCCGCTCCGCCCGCGCAGCCTTCGACTCCGGCGTGTGGTCGCGGATCGCCCCTCGTGAACGCGGGCAGTTGCTGATCGCCTTCGCCCAGAGGATCCACGACAACGCCGAAGAACTCGCGCTCACCATCTCGCTCGAGATGGGCAAGCCCGTCCGCGAGGCGCTCCAGACAGAGCTCCGCGCCGTCGTGAACTGCTTCCGCTGGTACGGCGAGGCCGCAGACAAGGTCCTCGACGAGATCCCGGTCACGGCCCCGGGCAGCCTGGCCCTCGTCACGCGGGAGCCGGCAGGCGTGGTCGCGGCCGTCGTGCCGTGGAACTTCCCGCTGACCATGACCGCCTGGAAGCTCGCCCCCGCCCTCGCCGTCGGCAACAGCGTCGTACTCAAGCCCGCCGAGCACACCACCTTCTCCGCGCTCCGTCTGGCCGAGCTCGCACACGAGGCCGGAATCCCCGCCGGCGTCCTCAACGTCACGCCGGGCACCGGACAGGTCGCCGGCCGCGCTCTGGGCGAGCACCACGACGTCGACGTCGTCACCTTCACGGGTTCGCCCGAAGTGGGCCGCAAGTTCCTGGGCTACTCGGCCGCCTCCAACGGCAAGCGCGTCTGGCCGGAGCTCGGCGGCAAGACCGCGAGTCTGGTGCTGCCGGATGCCGACCTGGAGCGCGCCGTGCGGGCCACCGCCGACGGCTGCTTCTACAACCAGGGCCAGATGTGCACGGCATCCTCCCGCCTTCTCGTCCCGCGCGCCCAGCGCGACCGCGCGCTGGAGATCGCCGCCGACGTCGCACGCACCAGCCTGCCTGCAGACCCGTTCGAGGTCTCCACCTCGATGGGCGCGATCGTCAGCGAGAGACAGCTCGCGGGCATCACCGGCTTCGTCGAGCGTGCCCAGGCCGAGGGCGGCGAACTCGCGGCCGGCAGCGCCGAGCGATTCCACGCCGTCGACGGCGGCAGCTACTTCGCGCCCGTCGTGCTCGGCGTCACGCCTCAGCACGAGGTCGCGCAGCGCGAGGTCTTCGGACCCGTGCTCTCGGTCATCGCCTACGACGATGTCGAGGACGCACTTGCGATCGCCAACGGCACGGAGTTCGGCCTCGCTGCCGCCCTGTGGAGCACCGACCTCAACGCCGTGCACACGCTCTCACGCCGCCTGCGCGCGGGTGTCGTATGGGTCAACTGCTTCGAAGAGGGCGATATGACGATCCCCTTCGGCGGGGTCAAGGGCTCGGGCTTCGGCCGGGACAAGAGCCTGCACGCGCTCGAGAAGTTCACCGATCTGAAGACCACCTGGATCGAGCTCTCATGACCCGACCGCTCATCGGCATCACCACCTGGCGTCGTTTCATCGACACCGACCTGGGCAGCGGTCGCCCGGCGCACAGCCTGGGCACGGAGTATGCCGCCCCCATCGAGGCAGCCGGCGGCGCGGTCGTGCTGCTGCCCCCGACGGCAGGGGTCGACGACGTGCTCGACCGTCTCGACGGGCTGGTCCTCTCCGGCGGAGAGGACGTGCACCCGTCGCGCTACGGCGCCCAGGCGCAGGAGGGGAAGAGCTATGACCCGTCCCGCGACGGGTTCGAGATCGCGCTCGCCCTCGGTGCGCGCCGCCGGGGGATCCCCGTACTCGCGATCTGCCGCGGACTCCAGGTGAGCAACATCGCCTTCGGCGGATCCCTCGTCGTCGACATCCCGTCCACCGAGCACCACGAACCCGTCCGCGGGGCCGACCAGCAGCTCTCGGCTCGGCATCCGATCGTCCTCAGCGAGGGCAGCCGTCTCGCCGCGCTCTACGGCACCAGGCAGCGGATCGTGAACACCATCCACCACCAGTCGATCGACGTCCCCGCCCCCGGCCTCCACGCGGTCGCGTGGGCACCGGACGGCATCGTCGAAGCCGTCGAGGCCGACGACGACTGGCCCTTCTGGGCGGTGCAGTGGCACCCCGAGAAGATGATCGCCCCCGATGAGGCCGCAGAGGAGATGCCGCTGTTCGCGGCGTTCGTCTCGGCCGCCCGTGAACGAGCAGCGGAACACCCCGCTGCGGAGAAAGGAACACGATGACCAAGCAGGTCTTCCTCGAGTACGAGAACGGCGTCCGCGCCGTCGCCACCCTGTTCGAGGACCTCGCCCCTCGCACCTGCGAGGCCATGTGGGGTGCGCTGGAGAAGCCGGTCACCATGCAGGCGATGCACGCGATGTACGCCGGCCCCGAGGTCATGGTCGGCCTCCCCGAAGAGGCGCAGAACTTCGACCCCGAGAAGGTGCCGTTCGAGAACCAGCAGGTCGTGCCGGCGCCGGGTGATCTGCAGTGGTACTGGCAGCGCCCTATGCAGATGGGCGGCCTGCCGTTCGAGTGGTACGAGATCGGGGTCTTCTACGATCGTGGTGCCCGTACTCTCGGCCCGCTCGGATGGACACCCGTCAACATCTGGGGCGGCATCACCGAAGGACTCGCGGAGTTCGCCAAGGAGAGCGCGGCGATCCGCATCGACGGAGCGAAGCAGCTCACCATCGGACGCCTGGTCTAGGCGTCTACTCAGTGCTGGACCCATCCCGAAGGAGCAGTGCATGAATACCCGAAGAATCCTCACCACCGGTGCGCTCGTCGCCACCGGCGCCCTCGTCCTCGCCGGCTGTGCTGCCGGTGATGACAGCGCTTCGTCCGGCGACAAGGAGTTCGCCGGCGAGACCATCGTCGTCACCTCGTTCGGCGGCGACTGGGAGAAGGCCTTCATCGAGGCCGTCGTCGATCCCTTCGAGGAGGAGACCGGCGCCAAGGTCGAGCTGATCACGCTCTACAGCGCCGACGCCCTCGCGCAGGTCACCGCCCAGAAGGCGAGCCCGCAGATCGATGTCGTGCACTTCTCCGGAGGGCAGGAGTTCACCGCCGCCGCGGACGGTCTCATCGCGCCGATCGCGGCCGACGAGCTGTCCGAGTCCGGCGACCTGATCGACCTGGCGACCGCCGGGCTCGAGCGCGGTGAAGGTCCGGTCATCCAGCTCGCCCCGATCGGGCTGGTCTACAACACCGAGGCGGACGCTCCGGCGCCCACCTCCTGGCTCGACCTGTTCGACGAGGCCTACGCGGGCCATGTCGCGCTCACGGACTTCTCGAACACGTACGGCGTGCTCTCGATGCTCCGTGTCGCCGACGCGCTCGGTGGGGGCATCGACGACCCGTCGCAGGCGATCACCGACCTCGGTGCCCTCGCCTCCTCGGGTGACGCGATCGTCGTCCCGACCTCGCCCGATCTGCAGACCGCCTTCGCCCAGCGCGACACCTGGCTCGCACCGTACGCGATGGACTACGCCGGCACGCTGCAGGACGCGGGCCTTCCGGTAGAGTTCATCGTCCCGGAAGAAGGCGTCACCGCCTCTCTCATCACGGCGAACGTGGTCGAGGGCCGGGACAACCCCGACCTCGCGAAGCTCTTCATCGATTTCGAACTGCGCCCCGAAGCGCAGGCCGTCTTCGCGGAGAGCATGCGGTACTCGCCGGTCAACACCAAGACCGAGCTCTCCGACGAGGCTGCGGACGCCGTGCTGACCGGTGACGAGCTCGAGACGGTCGTCGTCTACGCTCCGGGCGATGTCGCGGCCTCGCGACCGGCCTGGACCGATGAGTGGAATGCGCTGATCACCAAATGAGTGTGCGAACCCGTAGGGAGCCCTGGCTCCTGCTCCTGCCGGCGATCGTGCTGCTCGCGCTCGCCTTCATCACCCCGGTGGCTGGCATGCTCCTCATGAGCGTGCAATCGTCGGCAGGCGGGTTCACCCTCGACAACTTCACCCGGTTGTTCACGAGTGAATATCACCTCCAGGCGGCGCTGCGCTCGCTCCGCCTGGGGGTGATCCAGACGGTGATCACGCTGATCATCGCGATCCCGCTGTCCTACGTCATGGCCCGCGCCGGCTCGAAGGTGCGCTCCTTCCTGCTGATCGTCGTGATCCTCCCCCTCATGACCAGCGTCGTGGTCCGCACCTTCGGCTGGGTGGTGCTGATGGGCCCGTCGGGTCTGCTGATGAAGATCCCCGGAGCCGAGCTCCTCGTCGGCGGCACACAGGGCTTCCTCGGCACCGAGACCGGTGTCGTGATCGCGATGGTGCAGGTGCTCCTGCCTTTCGCGGTGCTGAGCATCCTCGGCGTCGTGTCGGGCATCCGGCCGCAGCTCGAAGAGGCCGCACGCACGCTCGGCGCCGGATTCTGGCGCACGCTGTGGCACGTCGTCCTCCCCCTCGCGATCCCCGGCATCGTCGCCGGCGCCTCGCTCGTCTTCGTCCTGTCGGTCAGCTCGTTCATCACGCCGCGCTTCATCGGCGGGGCGCAGATCCCGGTGTTCGCCCAGACCATCTACATCGACGCGACCACCAACCTCGACTGGTCGTTCGCGGCCGCACAGGCCGTGCTGCTGTTCGCCGGGGTCATGCTCGTGCTCGCAGCCACGTCCCGACTCGGGAAGCAGAAGGTGTGACCATGGTCCGTTCCGTTCCGATCCTCGGCAGGGTCCTCGCCATCATCCTCGGCGTCGTCGTGACGCTCTACATGCTCGTGCCGCTCATGGTCGTCGCCGGTGCATCGGTGGGCGAGAACCGCTTCCTGACATTCCCCGGTCAGGGCTTCACGCTCGACTGGTACGTCGAGGCGCTCACCTCCGACACCTACCTCGAGCCGTTCCGTCTGAGCCTGCTGGTGGGCATCACGGTCGCGATCGTCGCCGCATCCATCGGCACCGCGGCCGCGCTCGCGCTCACCCGGTTCAAGGTTCCGGGCGGTGCCGCCATCCAGGGGCTGCTGATGTCACCGCTGACGATCCCCACGATCATCCTCGCCATCGGTGCGCTGTCGATCTCGTCCCTCACGATCGGGGCGCCGAACGTCGGCGTCCTGATCGCGATCCACGTGGTGATCGCGATCCCGTACGTGATGCGCACCGTCACGGGCGTCATGACCAGGGCCGACCACTTCACCGAGGAGGCCGCGCGCACCCTCGGCGCCAGCGCCTGGAACCGCTACCGCCTGGTGGTGCTCCCGATCGCCCGCCCCGGCATCGCGGCCGGAGCGTTCTTCGCCTTCAACATCTCGTTCGACGATGCGGTCATCGCCCTCTTCCTGCGCACCCCGCAGCTCGAGACGCTCCCCATCGCCATCTACGGCCAGCTGGAGTTCAGCACGTCGCCCACCGTGGCGGCGGTCTCGACTCTCATGGTCCTGCTCACCGTCGTCCTCATGATCGTCCTCGAACGCATCATCGGCCTGGGAAGGTTGTTCGTCTGATGACAACACTCACCATCACTGCTCTCACCAAGGACTTCAAGGGGACCTCGGTGCTCAAGGGCATCGACCTCTCGATGCAGTCCGGGGAGTTCGTCTCGCTGCTCGGCCCCTCGGGCTGCGGCAAGACCACGCTCCTGCGCTGCATCGCCGGGCTTGAGTCGCCCAGCGGCGGCACCATCGAGATCGCGGGAGAGGATGTCACCAACCTTCCGCCCGAGAAGCGCCATCTCGGCATGATGTTCCAGAGCTACGCACTCTTCCCGCACATGAGCGTGGTCGAGAACGTGCGCTTCGGTCTGCGCATGTCGGGCGAGAAATCCAAGTCGGAGCAGAAGGAACTCGCCGTCCGCGCGCTCGAGCGGGTGCAGATGGGCCATCTGGCCGATCGGATGCCGGCACAGCTGTCGGGCGGGCAGCAGCAGCGCGTCGCGCTGGCCCGTGCGATCGCGTTCGAGCCCCGTGTGCTCCTGCTCGACGAACCGCTGTCGAACCTCGACGCCCGCCTGCGGGAGGACATGCAGGTCGAGCTGAAGGAGCTGCACCGCACGCTCGGCCTGACCACCGTGTTCGTCACCCACGACCAGGAGGAGGCGATGAGCCTCTCCGACCGCATCGTCCTGATGGACGGCGGTGTGATCGAGCAGGAGGGCGCACCGGCCGAGCTCTACGGCGCGCCGCGCACCCCGTTCGCCGCCGACTTCATCGGCGCCGCCAACCTGCTCCCGGCCACCCGCTCCGGTGCGGTCGCCACGCTCGACGGCACCGCGATCTCAGTGCCGATGACCGGCGCAGGACCCGATGGCGCAGGAGAAGTGGTGCTCCGTCAGGAAGACCTGCGCCTCTCCCCCGTCGTCGGCCCCGACGCCCCGGTGAGCGTCGAGGTCGTCACGCACGTCTACCGTGGAGCGGACATCGTCTACATCGTCGAACTCGCGGGCAAGCGGATGCGCGTCGTGCGTCCGCGGCACGAGGAGCCGATCCCCGAGGGCACGGCCGGTCTCGGCTGGCGTGAGGGTGCCGTGCTCTGGATCGCCGCCGCCTGAGGGCCGGATCCGCTCCTCGTCGGAGGTCGTCCTCCGACGAGGAGCAGTCGGTCATAGGATCGCGGCATGGCCGAAGAAGTACCCTCCTCCCCCGACGCTCCCCGCGATTCCTCCCGCCGAGGCTTCTTCAAGGTGGGCGGGGCCGCCCTCGCCGGCGCCGTGATCGGTGGAGCCGGGGGTGCGGCCATCGGAGCATCGATCGCCGGCAACGCGCGTGACGGATTCGCGGCCGAACCCGATCAGTTCGCCGCCCTCACCCCGCGCAGCGAACCGGGCTTCGACCACCTCGTCGTCGTGATGGGCGAGAACCGCTCGTTCGACAACCTCCTCGGATATCTGTACTCGAAGGAGAGCCTGCCGCAGGGCGACAAGTTCGAGGGCCTCGCCTTCGGCTCCTACAGCAACACCGCCTCCGACGGCACGGTCGTCGACGCCCATGTGTACGAGGGCGACACCGACCGCATCATGAGCCTCCCCGATCCGGATCCGGGCGAGGAGTATCCGCACGTCAATACCCAGATCTTCGGCACGGTCGACCCTCCGACGAACGCCGACCTCTTCGTCGACGAGATGACCGCGCCCTTCAACGCCCCGACGCACGGCGAGAAGGCCACGATGTCGGGGTTCCTCGAGGACTACATCATCAACTTCCGGCGTCTGCGCAAAGGCGTCGCCCCGAAGCCCGAAGAGGCCGCGCACATCATGGGCTCCTTCTCCCCCGAGATGCTGCCGGTGCTGTCGACGCTCGCTGCGGAGTTCGCGGTGTTCGACCACTGGTACGCCGGCGTCCCCTCCCAGACCTTCTGCAACCGCTCGTTCTTCCACGCCTCCACCTCTCACGGGTTCGTGACCAATCAGGCGGGCGGCGGCTACCGCAAGTGGCTGGATGCGCCGGCAGCGCCCACGGTGTTCAACCGGCTCGAAGACAAGAAGGTGAGCTGGAAGATCTACATCGACAAGCTCCAGCTCGTCTCGTTCACCGGGATGCTGCATGCGGCCGTGCTGGAGAAGTACTGGCGCACCGAGCACTTCGGCACGATGGAGGACTTCTACGCCGAGGCGAAGGCCGGGAAGCTCCCCGCGTACGCCTTCATCGAGCCGCGGATGGTCTATGACCACAACGACTTCCACCCTCCGTTCGGATCGCCCCGAGAGAGCGAGGTCGACGGCGAGGCCGTGTTCGACAGCGCCATCTCAGATGTGCGGGCCGGCGACCGCCTCATCCACGACATCTACGAGGCGGTGCGCACGAGCTCCTCCCCGAAGGGTTCCAACGCCGTCAACACCTTGCTGCTGATCACGTTCGACGAGCACGGTGGCTGCTACGACCATGTGCCGCCCCCTGCCGTGACCAAGCCCACAGCCGAGACCGGACCGGGCGAGATGGGTTTCACGTTCGATCGACTCGGATGCCGGGTGCCGGCGATCGCCGTGTCGGCCTACACGAAGCGCGGCAGCATCATCCACGACGAGATGCACCACGGCTCGGTCACCGCCACCCTGTCGCGCCTGCACGGTCTCGAGCCGCTCAACGACCGCGATCAGTCCGCGAACACGCTGCTGAACGTCGTGAACCTCGACAAGCCGCGGCATCCGTCCGACTGGCCGGTCACCACCCCGGCCTACACGCCGCCGAATCCCGAGGACTCCGCACCGCAGCCCGGGGAGAAAGACCAGCTGAAGCCGCTCACGCCGCCCGCGCGCGGCCTGCTGGGTCTGCTCCTGGCGCGATACGGCAAGCCCGGCGAACCGGAGCCGGAGACCTTCGCCGACGCCTACAAGCTCCTGCACGAGCACGGCGAGGAGCTGTTCGGCCCGCCGACGGGCAGCTGACCCGCGCTCCAAGGGTGCACGGGCGGAAACTCATCCGCATCGCTCTACCGCAACATGTCCGACCTCATCGGCGACCGAAAACGGTCTCGACGTTTCAAATCGCGAGCCCACAGTGAATCGGCCGTGTAGGTGTGCGGAACGACACGAAGGGATCATCCCAGCGTGGGTTGCAGGCGTAGTCTCGATCGATCCATGCCCACGGATCTCTGGGGCGCAGCCGACCCGCCATACGGGCATGCAGACCGCGTCGACCAGCTCCAAGGATCCCAGCACGCGCCGACGAAACCCAGGGCGACGCGGAGCACCCGAAGCCGGGCATCGTCTGTGCGCTCTTCATTCAGCACTGGGACCGGGGAGAGGTCTCTGAGCTGAGGTTTCATTCCCTGGAACCAGGTGGCAGCGACACCGTCACCCCCGCTTCGATCGATGAGGGCGGCGACCTGGCAGACCAGTCGCAGCTGCCGAACCGTATTCGATAACGGGAACCGCTCCCTTCCGCCGGCTCGCGCACCGCACGCGTTATGTTGACGGTCTTCGCGGTGACGAGCTCGATCGCTGGACGGAGCGGCGGAAATCTCAGTCGGTCGCCAGGGCTTTGTCTGTCGGCCAGACACCCTACAGACACGGAGCTAACGGGTCGGAGACACTGAGGCTTCCGGTTCTTCAATGAGAGGAGGTCATGACGAGGAAGTTCTTGAGGGCATTGTCAGGCGGGGCCACAACGGTGATAGGCCAGGGGGATCATCAGGAGCATTGAAAACCAGATCTCCCGATGATCGAGCCGCAAGTGCTACGTTCCATCTATGGTGGTGTGGATCGTGTACTTGGAAAATACTCCTGGTTTCATCGGCGTGTTCGACGCTGAAGATGACGCGTACGAATTCCAGGAGAGATACGCAGCTGACAGCGGCCTCTCCGTTCTGCTTACCCCTGTTACGGTGCCCTACCGGGCCACAGGAAAAAATGCGTCTCTCTACTCACAATAGACGCCATAAGTGCGCAACGCGCTTCATTCGGCGACTATCTTGAAGCAATTTCAACTCCACGACCGTAAGGTCGGTCTTCTTACCACGGGATCGCTGATCCTCGGGATGATGGCAGCCGGTGGCCCGGCCTACGCAGCCTCTTCGGGGAGCGATGAACTCGATCTCCCGCCGCTCACAGCGACAAGTTCGGAGAATGTCCCGGACGAATATCTCGTCTACCCAGAAAGGAACGCCACTTCCGGCTGACGCCTTTTTGCCGTGGGAAATATGTGGAAACGATCCTCCGCAAAAGGGCTTCCCCACGGCGGGGTTGGCGCGAAGCCAGCTATTTCTAGTTGTTGGGGAGCGGTAACAAAGACGTTCATCAGGTCAATCGTCTTCATGCACAATGGGTGGATTTGGGTTGCTGTAACCGAGGCCTTCGAGAGTTTTGGCACCGGGAATATGGAGCAGAAGAGCGTCCTTTACAAATGCAATGGGAATGGGCAGCACACGTTCCGCGTTGTGTCGTACTTCAAAGCCTCCGGGGCGAAGGATGTCATCGCTGCGGAGGCTCCGCATAGCTCAGGTGACTACAAGCTCCAGTGTGGCTAGAGGACTACTCGACCTCAGGATGCGCTGAGCAATCGCTGCAAAGAGCCGAATGCCACCCTCACTCCCAGAGTTTCCCCGCGAACCGGCGCACTGAAGCCGCGAGCATGCGGGGGGAGTGAACGGTATGCCGGGTCGCGCTCGGTGAACGCTCCGGCTGCCGCCAGCCACGGCATCGCACGATTGCTACGATCCGGTCGCCGTCGCCGGACGTAGCGTGCAGAACGCCGAGGGCCCTCACGGGTCCTCGGCGTTCTACGTTTCCCGGTGGTTAGCTCCAACCGAGTGCCCGACACTCGCCCAAGCTTCGACTCCGCGGTTTCCAGACTCACGCCGCAGGCCATCCGTGAAGATGGGTCGGGCTTCATCGGCGTCGCCGGCGACCAGGTGCATGGTGTTGTACTCGGCACCGAGGGTCGATCTCCCGCGCGACCTCAGCCAGGTATCGGTCGATCTCTTGCGCGGCGGCCTCACGACTTCAGGTCGGGGATGAGCCTCTTGCCCAGATCGACCGTGTCATCGATCTCGTAGCCGAGCCGCCGGTAGAAGTCGACCACCTGCGCGTTGCCCGCACGCACCTGCAGATTCACCTTCGGGCAGCCCAGGTCGCGCAGACGGGTCTCGACGTGGGTCACGAGCTCCCTGCCCACCCCGAGCCCACGGGAGTCGAGCTGCGTGGCGAGGTAGTTCATCCACCCGCGATGCCCGTCGTAGCCCGCCATGACCGCGCCGAGGATGCGCCCGGTCTCGTCCTCCGCCACGACGAAGAGCTCGGGCTGCACCGTCAGCTTCCGCGCGATGTCCTTCCGAGGATCGTTCCACGGTCGTGTGAGCCCTGCGTCCGCCCACAGAGCGACGACGGCGTCGGTGTCTTCAGGCTGGAACGGTCGGATGCGCACAGGTCCAGCCTCCCAGATCCGATCCTCCCGCGAGAGTCAGCCCTCGCGGGAGAACGTGATGTGCGTCACACCCGACTCCGCGACCTCCGAGCTGACGCGATAGCCGGACTCGAACCCGCGCAGGTCGTCCCACAGACGGATCCCGCTCCCGATGAGGATGGGGGTGATGCCGACGTGCAGCTCGTCGACGAGACCGGCACGCAGATACTCGCGCACCGTGGTCGGCCCACCTCCGACGCGCACGTCGCGTCCATCCGCAGCAGCCACCGCCGTGCGCAGCGCCTCGTCCGGCGCGGCCGAGAGGAAGTGGAAGCTCGTGCCGTTGGCGAACTCGATCGACGGTCGCGGTGTGTGGGTCAGCACGAACACCGGAGCGTGGAACGGCGGCTCCTCTCCCCACCACCCACGCCAGTCGGGGTCGTCGGGGTTCGCGTGGAGCCCGAACATCCCGGCGCCCATGATCTCGGCGCCGATGTTCTCGAAGTAGTGCGCGGCGTACTTCTCATCGACACCGGTGGTGCCGGCGCCACTGGTGTCGAGGAAGACGCGTTCGTGGAAGGTGCGGGTGGCCGTGTACGCAGCGGTCAGTCTTCCCCAGTCCTCCCCGAAGGGGTTCTCCGGAGTCTGATCGGTCGTCGTGGCGAAGCCATCGAGCGAGATGTTGAGATCGACGCGAACACGGGTCATCGCTGCCTCCGGAGCTGCGCGGGGTGACGGTGCGTCCATCGACGCGCCGTCACCCAGCGTCAGGGTTCCACGACGCCGTGTCAAGGAGGTGGGTCGTGATCAGACCGGATCGCCCTGGACCGGCCCTTCGGTGTTCGGCTTCCAGCCCAGCGCCGGGGCCACATGCTTCGCGAACGCCTCCAGCACGTGCAGGTTGTACTCCGGTCCGAGCTGGTTCGGGATCGTCAGCATCAGGGTGTCCGCGGCCATCACCGCCTCGTCCTGTCGAAGCTGCTCGATCAGCACGTCGGGCTCGGCCGCATAGGTCTTGCCGAACGTGGAGCGGAACCCGTCGATGATGCCGATCTGATCGGCGTTCTCCTCGCTCCGAAGGCCGAAGTAGGCGCGGTCCATGTCGGAGACCAGCGGGAACACACTGCGGCTGACCGAGACCCGCGGGGTGCCGGTGTGCCCGGCCTCCTTGTATGCGGACCGGAAGAGGTCGATCTGCTCACGCTGCAGTTCGTGGAACGGCTGCCCCGTGGCCTCGGTGACGAGGGTCGAGCTCATCATGTTGAGGCCCTTGCGACCCGTCTCGATCGCGGTCGGGCGCGAACCCGATCCCCACCAGATGTGATCGCGGAGTGTCGGCGACTGCGGCTCGATCGCGAGATAGCGACCAGCCCCCACCATGCGCGGGTCGCCGGGGGCGATTCCCTCCCCGTCGATCGCACGCAGGAACAGGTCGAACTTCTCCCGCGCGATGACGCTTCCGCGCTCGGTGTCCTCCTCATCGACGTAGCCGAACGTCTCGTATCCGCGCAGAGCCGTCTCGGGTGAACCACGGCTCACGCCGAGCGCGATGCGACCGTCGGAGATCAGGTCGAGAGCGGCCGCCTCCTCCGCGAACTGGAACGGGTTCTCGTAGCGCATGTCGATCACGCCCGTGCCGACCTCGATGCGCTTCGTGCGCGCCGCCATGGCCGCCAGCAGCGGCATCGGCGAGGCGGCCTGACGCGCCCAGTGGTGCACGCGCACGTAGGCGCCGTTCACACCGATCTCGTCGGCGCCCTCGGCGATCTCGATGGTCTGCTTCAGCATGTCGCCCGCCGTGCGGGTCGCTGAGCCGGGCACATCCGCGTAGTGCCCGAAGGAGAGGAATCCGAAAGCCTTCATGATCCATTCCAACGCATAGATCTGGGGACTATTCCCCCGGCACCAGAATGCCGTCGAGCACCAGGGAGCGGATGCGGGGCTCGAGCTCGGCCCACAGATCCGGCAACGGCACCTCGAAGAGGTCGGCCAGCGCCGAAGCGATCTGCACGACGGTGAGTTCGCCGTCGCAGGCGCCGACGAACCCGGCGAGCGCGGGATCGACGTTCACCGTGCGGGCGAAACCACCGCCCTGTCGCAGCTCGATGACGCTGGGGTCGTCGTTGCCCGGCAGCAGGTGCCGCGCCTCGGTCACGTCCGCAGCCGTCACCAGGGTCGAGGGAATGCCCTCGGCGAGCACGTCGTGGGCGGCAAGGCCCGTGCCCAGAGCGGTCCCGACGTTCGAGACCTGCTGGGCGATCCTCTCCGTGCGTCGAAGTGGATGCTCCGGCGCCCCGCGGCGCATCAGCACGTAACCGAAGCCGATCGAGGTCACGCCCCGGGCGGAGAAGTCGTCGAGCCAGGCGGTCAGCAGTGGCGTGAAGGCCGGGTCACGCGGCGTCGTCCCCCCGTCACGGATCCACAGCTCGGCATACCCGAGCGGGGTCAGCTCCTCGCGTTCGATCACCCAGAGGTCGAGCTCGCTCGGCACCCAGGCCTCGAGACGGGCGAGGCCGGTGATGCCGGACCTGGACTCCCAGTTGCCGAGCAGCTGCGCGATGCCGTTCTGCGTGAGGTACGCAGGCGCGCTCCGCACGAACTGCTCGACCAACGCATCGCCCACCAGTCCGCCGTCTCGGTACTCGTAGGCCGGGACCCCCTCCACCCGCGGCGTGATGACGAACGGCGGGTTGGAGACGATCAGGTCGAAGGCCTCTCCCGCGACGGGCTCGAACATGCTGCCGTGCCGGAACTCGATGTTGACCACCCCGTTGAGGCGGGCGTTGAGTTCCGCGAAGGCCAGGGCGCGCTCCGAGATATCGGTCGCGATCACCGTGCCGGCGCGACGGGCGACGAGGAGCGCCTGGATACCGCAGCCGGTGCCCAGATCGAGAGCCCGATCGACCTGGATGGGAACGATCGTCTCGGCGAGCGTGCGCGACGCTCCCCCGACCCCGAGCACATGGTCGGCAGGAAGAGGGCCATCGAGCGCCACCTCGTCCAGGTCGCTGGCGATCCACCACTCCCCGACACCATCCGCATCGACGAAAGACTGCGGACGCAGCAGCGCGGTCGGGGTCACCGTTTCGGCGTCGGACGTGCCCAGTCCGAGAGCTACGAGCCCGTCCACTCCGAGGTGCGGCAACGCGGCGGCGACGGCCGCCCGCGGCTGCGGCTTCCCGAGCACGAGCAACCGCCCGAGCGTCGCCAGCACGCCGGAGTCGCCGGCGATGGCGCGCAGGATCGGCTCGTGCATGCCGCGCGCGAGAGCGTCGTCCGCTTCCTCCCCCCACAGACGACGAAGCGGCTCGGAACGGAGGTCGGCGGCGTCGAGATCGGCAGCGAGCGCGGCGCAGCGAAGGGGGTCTGGGAGCGGTGCGGGGGTGTCGGACACGGCCGTCACTCTACGCGTCTTCAGGGTTCTCTTTCCCTGCGCCTCCTAGAATCGGGAGGTCAGTACTCACGATCAGCCCGTCTCCGGGCGTTCGAGGAAGACCTCCATGACCGCGATCACCCCCGAGCACGGCCTCCGTGCGCGCCTTCGAAGGCTCGCAAGCAGGACCGCTGTTCTCGCGATCGTGCTGGGCGCCTGCGCGGTCGTCGTACCGAGCGCGGCCAGTGCAGCCGGGGCATCGGGTGCGGACGACGATGCACGGGTGGGCTTCCACATCTCTGCGGGCCTGCGCGGCCTCGTCGCCCCCGGCTCCGCGACCACGGCGATGCTCACGGTGCAGAACGACACCGAGTCGAAGCTCTCCGGCGGTCAGGTGCAGGTGGAGCTCAGCAGGACGCCGCTGACGGATGAGGCCTCTGTCGCGAGCTGGCTCGACGACGGCACGGCCCCGGGCGAGTTCGACGCCATCGGCTCCGACACGACGGCAGCCCTCGATGCCGGAGAGTCGGCCATGACCACGGTCTTCGTGCCGGCCGAGACCCTCGGGGCCCTCGCTCCGGGCGTCTACCCGCTGCGGGCGGAGCTCACCGGCGCGAAGACGCAGAACACCGACGACGATGACGCAGCGGCGACCACCGCCACCAGCGTGCTGGTCGTCGCCGACTCTCAGACCGCTCAGGTCGGGGTGCTCGTCCCCATCACGGCGACCCCCGAGGGCGGTGCACTGCTCAGTTCGGAAGAGCTCGCTGCCCTCACCGGCCCCGAGGGCGCTCTCACCGCCCAGCTCGACGGCGTGGCGGGCACCACCGCGGTCCTCGCGATCGATCCCGCCATCGTCGCGGCCATCCGCGCTCTCGGTTCCGCGGCACCCGAGAGCGCCCAGGACTGGCTGCGTCGCCTCGATGCCCTGCCCAATGCGCGGTTCGCGTTGCAGTTCGGGGATGCTGATGCCGCGGCCCAGTCGCAAGCGGGTCTGCCCGAACTCCTGCAGCCGACGACGCTGGCCCCGTTCCTCGACGCGGCGAACTTCTCGCAGACCCCGGCCACGCCTGCGCCGACCGGCACCCCGACCACGACACCCGAGCCGACGCCCGGCCCGACCGGAACACCACAGCTGCCCGACGACGAGGAACTCACCGCGATCGACGGCGCGCTCGCTCAGATCCTGTGGCCGGACGACGAGCTCAGCGAGGATGACCTGGCCGCTTTCACGAGGTATCTCGGTGAGGGCACGACCACGATCGTCTCCTCCGCCGCCGTCGGCGGACAGAGCGCGGCGCACGCCACTGCCGGCGGAAACGACCTGCTGGTCACGGACACCGCTCTGTCCGAGTCCCTGTCGGAGGTTGCGGCCGAGTCCGATCAGGTGGATCGCCAGCGTCTGCTCGCCGAGGCATCCGCCCTGCTCCTGCTGGCAGCGGATCGCGTGGCCGGTGCTCCGCTGCTGATCGGTCTCGACCGTGATGAGAACCGTGACGCCGATGCGCTGCGCGATGCGATCTCCTCCGCCGACTCGATCGGATTCGAGCTGTCGGCGCTGCGTGCGACTCCGGCGATCCCCGCCTCCGTCACAGCCCAAGCCGACCCGGCACGGGCAACGGCGGTGACGGATCTCCTCACCGACGAAGCAGCACTCACCGCCTTCTCATCGATGCTCAGTGATCCGCAGGTCCTGCTGAGCCCCGAGCGCATCCGCATCCTGCGCACGCTGGCCGTCGGGACACCGGCGAGCGCCTTCGCCAAGAACGTCGAGAAGCACCAGAAGCGCACCACGCAGACGCTGAGCGCCGTGAGCACGCCGCCGTCCAGCACCATCCAGCTGCTGACCGCCAACGCCGACCTGCCCATCGCCGTGCGCAACGACCTTCCGTGGCCGGTGACGGTTCAGCTCTTCGTCTCGCCGACCGACCCTCGTCTCGAGGTCACACCGATGACGGAGACGGTGGTCGAGGCCAACTCCACCAAGCGGGTCAAGGTTCCCGTGTCGGCACGCGTCGGCAGTGGCGAAGTCGACCTGCGGCTCAGCCTGTACAGCCCCACCGGCGTGCAGATCCAAGGCCAGGAGGAGATCCGGGTCGCCGTCCGTGCCGAGTGGGAGACCATCGGCCTGATCGTCTTCGGAGGGCTCGCCGTCGTCCTGATCGCGCTCGGCGTGATCCGCACCGTGCGCCGCAAGCGCCACGAAGCAGCCGAAGAGGCCGCCGTCGAAGCCGAAATCGAGACGCTCGAAGAGGGTGCCGTGCACACACGACCGGATGCCACCGCGACCGAAGACAAGAATGAGTAGCCTCGGCCGCGCGAGCGCCATCATCGGCGCGGGCACCCTCGTCTCCCGCCTGACCGGTCTGCTGCGCAGCATCGTGCTCGTCGCGGTGATCGGCTCTCTCGGGTCGCAGGCGGCTGATGCGTTCACCTACGCGAATCAGCTGCCCAACAGCGTCTTCTCTCTGATCTCCGTCGGAATCCTCACGGCGGTCATCGTCCCCCAGATCGTCAAGGCGACGGCGGATGCCGACGGCGGCAATGCCTTCATCTCGAAGCTGTTCACCCTGGGCACTGTCGTCCTGGTCGTGGTGACGGGAATCGCAACGGCGGCGGCACCGTGGCTGGTGCACCTGGTCGCCGGTAGAGCGACCGAGGCCACCCTCGCCCTCGCCACGGCACTTGCCTACTGGTGCCTGCCTCAGATCCTCCTCTACGGTCTCTACGCGATGCTGGGCGAAGCCCTCAACGCGCGGAAGATCTTCGGTCCCTTCACCTGGGCGCCTGTCGTCAACAACATCGTCTCGATCGTCGGCTTCCTCGCGCTCGGCGCGCTGTTCGGTCCCGTCTCCACGAAGGCCACCGACTGGACGCCGGAGATGATCACCCTGCTGGGCGGCACGGCCACGCTGGGCATCGCACTGCAGGCCGTCGTCCTGCTCATCTTCTGGCGTCGCACGGGCCTCGCTCTCAAGCCCGACTTCCGTTGGCGCGGTGTCGGTCTCGGCAACGTCGGCCGCCTAGCCGGCTGGACCTTCCTCATGGCTTTCGCGAGCCTGTCTGCCGGAGTTCTCCAGGGCTACATCGTCAGTGAGGTCGCCGGTCTCGGTGCCTCCGCCACCGTGACCGCGAACGCGTGGCTGATCTTCATGCTCCCGTATTCCGTCATCGTGCTCTCGATCGGAACCCCCTACTTCACCCAGATCAGCGCGCACGCGGCTGCCGGTCGCGACGACGACGTCCGCGCCGACATCGCGCAGAGCATCCGCACGCTGCTCTTCTTCATCGTCGCGGCCACCGCGGCCGTCGCCGCCGCGGCCATCCCGGCGTCTCGGGTGTTCACCGAGTCCGCCGAAGACGCCCAAGCCGCCGCAATGGTGCTGCTCGCCTACCTCGTCGGGCTCATTCCTCTCACGATCCTCTTCATCGTGCAGCGCACCTTCTACGCCTACGACGACACGAAGACCCCGTTCTGGTTCACGATCTTCCAGTGCGTCCTCATCGTGGTCACCGCCCTCGCCGCGCTCGGTCTGCGCGAAGCCGGGATCATCCCTCTCACCTCTCTCGCCGCGGCGATCGCCCTCGGCCAGTCGATCGCGAGCATCCTGCAGACGATCGTCGCCACCTGGCTGCTGCACAAGAAAATCGGCGGCCTGAGGATTCGTTCGTGGATCACGGCCATCGGTCGCTTCACGATCGCCGCGATCCCGGCAGGATCCGCCGGATGGGGAACGTTCCAGCTTCTCGGCGGCACCACGGGTTGGGCCACCTCCGGCGTCATCCCCGCCACCCTCGCGACCGCGATGGTCGGCCTCGCCGTCGTGATCGTCTACATCGCGATCCTCGCCATCATGCGTGCCCCCGAGCTCACGGCCGGCCGCGCGCTGGTCCGTCGCTTTCTCCCCGGTCGCTGATCGGCGCCCAGAGCCTTCTCCCAGCCCGGCGGCACACAGTGTGCGGGGAATGCCTCGCGGTTACCATGGGTTGAAGCACTCGAAGGTCATTCGACTGCAGTTTCAAAGACGGAGAGCACATGCGTCAGGTCATCATCATCGGCTCCGGCCCCGCCGGATTCACGGCTGCCATCTACGCCGCCAGGGCGAACCTCAAGCCGCTGCTCATCGCGAGCTCGGTCGAGGTCGGCGGCGAGCTGATGAACACCACCGAGGTGGAGAACTACCCGGGCTTCCCCGAGGGCATCCAGGGACCGGAGCTCATGGCCAAGTTCCAGGAGCAGGCGGAGAAGTTCGGCACCGAGGTCGTCTACGACGACGTCACCGAGCTGCAGCTCGACGGCCCCGTCAAGAAGGTCATCCTCGGCAGCGGTGCGGAGCACGAGACCCAGTCGCTGATCTACGCGACGGGCTCGGCCTACCGCAAGCTCAACATCGACGGTGAGGAGCGCCTCTCCGGCTACGGCGTCTCCTGGTGCGCCACGTGCGACGGCTTCTTCTTCCGCGAGAAGACGATCGCCGTCGTCGGCGGCGGCGACTCCGCGATGGAAGAGGCCACGTTCCTCACGCGCTTCGCCGACAAGGTCTACGTCATCCACCGCAAGGACACCCTGCGGGCCTCGAAGATCATGCAGGAGCGCGCCTTCGCGAACGAGAAGATCGAGTTCGTGTGGAACAGCGAGGTCGCCGAGGTCCTCGGTGGCGACTCCGTGACGGGTGTGCAGCTGCGCTCCACGGTCGACGGCACGCTCCGTGACCTCCCGCTCGACGGGCTCTTCATCGCGATCGGCAACGACCCGCGCACGCACCTCGTGCACGACAAGCTCGAGCTGACGCCCGAGGGCACCATCTGGGTCGACGGACGCTCGTCGAAGACCTCGGTTCCGGGTGTCTTCGCTGCGGGTGACGTCATCGACCCCACCTACCGTCAGGCCATCACGGCTGCCGGCAGCGGCACGGTCGCCGCGCTCGATGCGGAGCACTTCCTCGCAGACCTGGAGGACGCGTCCGTGGAGGTCCCGGCCGCCGAGGCCGCCGAGATCCTCACCGCCAGGGCATAGGCCGGGAACACTTTTCCCTCGTCGGCTGTTGTAGCAGACGAACCTCGAATCAAGGAGAACTCTGATGAGTGCAAAGGCTACGAGCCAGGCGACCTGGGAGCAGGACGTTCTGCAGGCCGAAGGTCCCGTGCTGGTGGACTTCTGGGCCGAGTGGTGCGGTCCGTGTCGCATGGTCGCGCCGGTTCTGGACGAGATCCAGGCCGACAACCCCGACAAGATCACGATCCTCAAGCTCAACGTCGACGAGAACCCCGAGCTGGCGATGAAGTACCAGATCACGTCGATCCCGGCGATGAAGGTGTTCCACGGTGGTGAGGTCAAGACGACCATCATCGGCGCCAAGCCCAAGTTCGCTCTCGAGAAGGACCTCGCCGCTTTCATCGGCTGATCCTGCGATTCGAAAGGGCCGTACCTCCCGGGGAGGTACGGCCCTTTCTTCGTCTCCGTGCCCCGTGTCGTGCGCGATGCGCCTCTCCGTCAGTCTTTGTCGTACACCGAGACGGGTAATAGTCCACGAGCAGCACGGGCTCGATCGACGAGGAGCTGGATCACTGCGGTCTTGCCCGCGTTGTATGACTCCTCGCCCATGCGCGAGGCCTCGACAGCAGCGTGCTTCGCGCGTTCGTAGAGCTCGGCATCTTCCGGGTTCTGCAGCAGCCAGTCCCGAAGGATCCTCTGGTTCACCTCATCCCACCCGGATGCCTCGAAGAAGTGGGCGATTCGAGTGCGCACGCCGTCCTCCTCGAAGACCATGACCTGGTGGCTTCGCACTCCGCTCCCGAGCCGCCACCCGACGGTCTCGAGGGCAGGCAGATGCCGGTCGAGGTCCTCCTCGTCGGCGATCCGCACCGCGACATCGATGATCGGCTTGGCACTCATCCCCGGGATGCTGGTCGAGCCGATGTGCTCGACGATCCAGTTCGGGTTCCCCTGCGTCCGCAGCTCTGCCGCGACCCTCCGGAAGGCGTCCGGCCAGGCCGGATCGTACGGATCGAGGACTGCCTCCACGTCAGGAGGCGTCGGCGACGGACGGATCCCAGCGGCGGTGGCGCTGCTTTTCGTCCAACAGGCCCCAGACGGCGGAGGTCAGCTCCGGGTACTCCAGTGCGATCTGTCGCAGCACACGATAGTGTCGGGCCGCGTTGGGACGCACGCCGTCATTCGCATTGATATTGTCTGCGCGAAGAAGGTAGACGACGAGCTCGTCGACGCTCGGGAGCTCCTCCATGAACTCCCACGGATCCTCGCCTCCGAGCAGGCGCTCCTGGATGAGGACCGCGAGTTCGTCGGCCGCTTCGGCCCGCAGCACTTCCAGGCTGGCGCGACGCTGTACGGACTCGGTCATGCTTCAAGCCTACGTCGGCTGGGGACCCCTCCGGCGCTGCACCTTCATGTTCTCTGTCATCTCCTCGAGCTCTTTCCCCTTGGTCTCCGGCACCTTGAAGAAGACGAAGAAGAACGACAGAAGCGCGAAGAACGCGTAGAAGCCGTAGGCGAAGGTGAGTCCGATCTCCGCGAAGGCCGGGAACGTCGTGGAGATGAAGAAGTTCGCGACCCACTGCGCCGCAGCGGCCACCGCGAGGGCGCCGGCTCTGATCGAGTTCGGGAAGATCTCGCCGAGCAGAACCCACACGAGCGGGCCCCAGCTCGCGCCGAAGAACACGACGAATCCGTTCGCGCAGACCAGCGCGATGGTGGCCCAGGGGTCGGGGAGTGTCGCCGTCCCCTGCGCGTCCAGCGTGCCGAACGAGAAAGCCACAGCCATGAGGCCCAGGGTCACGGTCATCCCCACCGAGCCCACCAGCAGCATGATCCGTCGACCGATCTTGTCGACCAGCAGGATCGCCACGATCGTCACGACGATGTTGGTGACAGAGGTGATGACGGAGGTGAGCAATGCGCTGGACTCGTCGAAACCCACCGACTGCCAGAGCGTGGTCGAGTAGTAGAAGATGACGTTGATGCCCACGAACTGCTGGAAGACCGACAGCAGGATGCCGATCCAGACGATCGGCTTCAGTCCCAGACGGTTGCCGCGCAGGTCGCGCAGAGACTCGGAGCGTTCGGTGTCGATGGTTCCGGTGATCTCGTCGATCTTCCCCTGGACGTCGACGGTACCGGTGACGGTTTCGAGAACCTCAGCCGCCCTTTTCAGCTCTCCCTTGCGCACCAGGTACCGCGGAGACTCCGGGAGCCGAAGAGACATGAGCCCGTAGACCAACGCGGGGATAGCCGCGACCATGAACATCCACCGCCAGGCCGTGAGACCCCACAACGGCTGATCCGCTGCACCGGCGAGACCGGCGAGCAGCGCGTCTGAGAGCAGCGCAGCGAAGATACCGGTCACGATGGCGAGCTGCTGCAGGGATCCGAGGCGACCGCGAACAGCGGCCGGCGACACCTCAGCGATGTATGCCGGCGCGATGACCGAGGCCGCGCCGACACCGAGTCCACCGATCACTCGCCAGATGATGAGGTCGACGACGCTGAAGGCGAGACCAGAGCCGATAGCGGAAATGAAGAACATCGCCGCTGCGACGACCATCACGGGAATGCGTCCGTACTTATTGGAGACCGGTCCTGCGAACCAGGCACCCACCGCGCAACCGATGAGAGCGGAGGAGACGGCAAAGCCCTTCAGGGCCGTGCCGAGATCGAACCCGGAGACGTCACCGGCCAGGGCATCCACGGCGCCGTTGATCACGGCCGTGTCGAATCCGAAGAGGAAACCACCCAACGCGGCCGCGATGCTCACCGCGATCACACGGCGCTTGATGGCTACTGGACCGGCTGTACTCGACATGACATCCCCCTCGTCGTCACGATGACGCGAGTCTAGGCTAGCGCTGCCGTCGCCGGGGCCTCACTTCGACGAGCCGTAACCGCTCTCTCCGATCTCCTCCAGGATGCGATTGAGATCCTGAATGGAAGCGAAATCGATCGTGACCTGGCCTTTCCGTGCGCCGAGAGCGATCTTCACGCGGGTGTTGAGTCGGTCACCGAGCTTGCCGGCCACCTCGTCGAGGTATGCGCGGCGCGCACCGGGGGTCGGCTTGACGGACTTGCCGGCGCTGGGCTGCGACTTGGCGGCCTCCTCGGTGGCGCGCACCGAGAGGTCCTCGTTCACGACCTTGTCCGCGAGACGCTGCATCGACTCCGGAGTCTCGAGACTGAGGATGGCTCGCGCGTGCCCCGCGGTCAGCACCCCGGCCGCAACCCGCTGCTGCACGGGCACAGGAAGCTTCAGGAGCCGGATCGTGTTGCTGATCTGCGGACGTGAGCGGCCGATGCGTGTGGCCAGCTCCTCCTGCGTGATCCCGAAGTCCTCGAGGAGCTGCTGGTACGCCGAGGCCTCTTCCAACGGGTTCAGCTCGGAACGGTGGAGGTTCTCCAGCAGGGCGTCACGGAGGAGATCCTCGTCGGCGGTCTCGCGAACGATCGCGGGGATCACTTCGAGCCCGGCCTCACGAGCAGCACGGGTACGTCGCTCCCCCATGATGAGCTCGTACTGACCCTCGCTGTTCTTGCGGACGACGACGGGCTGGAGCACACCGAACTCACGAACGCTGTGGACGAGCTCGGCGAGATCTTCCGGGTTGAAGTGCGTTCGCGGCTGACGGGGGTTGGCGACGATCGTGTTCGGATCGACCTGGATCAGGTGGATGCCGGGGACGACCTCGAGTTCGGCGGCGTCGGCTTCGACCTCGGGTACTGCCTCCGCATTCGCCTGTCGCAGGCTCGCGCCAGGGAAGAACACGTCGACAGGACGCTCCGACTGATCAGTCGTGGGGATGAGGGCGCCGATACCCCGGCCCAGCCCAGTGCGCTTCGCCATCATTTCTCCTTGCTCTGCGTCGCTGTGCGCGATGCGATCTCAACGGCGGCCTCACGGTAGGCGATCGCGCCAGCGGATTGACCGTCGTACGCGATCACGGTCTGCCCGAAGCTCGGGGCCTCCGATACCCGGACCGAACGCGGGATGACCGTCTCCAGCACCTGTTCCGGGAAGTGTGTGCGGACCTCTTCCGCGACCTGCTGCGCGAGGCGTGTGCGACCGTCGAACATGGTCAGCAGGATCGTGGAGAGATGAAGGACGGGATTCAGGTGCTTCTGGATCATCTGGATGCTCCCGAGCAGCTGACTCAGTCCCTCGAGTGCGTAGTACTCGCACTGGATGGGGATGAAGACCTCTGTCGCGGCCGTGAAAGCGTTGATCGTGAGCAGCCCCAGTGATGGAGGGCAGTCGATGATGACGAAGTCCATCGGGTGGTCGGCGAGATACACCTCAAGGGCACGACGTAGGCGATGCTCTCGAGCAACCTGTGCAACCAGCTCGATCTCTGCACCCGCGAGGTGGATGGTGCTCGGCGCACAGAAGAGGTTCGAGTCCTCAGGGGACTCCTGGATGATGTCCGCGAGCGGGAACTCGTCGATCAATACGTCGTAGACGCTGGGGACCTCGGCGCTATGCGGCACACCCAATGCTGTGGAGGCGTTGCCCTGCGGATCCAGATCGATGACCAGGACCTTCGCGCCCATTCCTGCCAGGGCGGAGGCGATGTTCACGGCGGTGGTGGTCTTCCCCACACCGCCCTTCTGATTCGACACGGTCAGCACACGGGTTTCCCCGGTGAACTCGACGGTGGCGGCCTCGAGTGCGCGCCTACGGGCGGAGAGGTCAGCGAGTTCCCGCGCAAGCGGTGTATCCATCCCGAACGATCCGTTCGATGACGTCTTCTCGGATTGTTTCACGTGAAACATCCACTCCTTTCGGGGCCGCGTTCCACTCTAACCGCTGGGAGTGACGTTCGATGACGGAGGGGCGCACGGTGCGCTCCATCCCCGGACAGCTGGGGCGCGGGGCAGCACTGGAAATTGCGTCCGGATGGCGGTCGCTTTGAGCAGGAACGTCGATGTTTCACGTGAAACGGTCGCGTCCGGGGGCTGTCTACCCCCGTAGGTACGCCGCGTCCATGCGACAAGCGGTGCGTGAGACGCCCGTTCACGTCGCACCTCCCATGACGCTGGGCCCGCGGCGTGACCCGAGCGCTTGCGCTCCTCTGGTCCTGATCCCTCCTCCCCCACATCACCCTTTGCGGACTGCACACACGGATCGCCACACACGTCTGCCGATCGGGCCGCCACACACTCGCACGGAAGTGCGCGTTTCATGCCGGCTGACAACCGAAGGGATACTGGCCGCAGTGAGAACACGTAGGAACACCCATGGCACCATCGACGCCGTTTCACGTGAAACATGTGTTGGGTGGCCGTACGCGCCCGAGGGGATCCCCACAGCCACCGACATGACTCCTGGATGGTGTCCACTCGCGCCGTTCAACAAGCTCTCACGAGATCCGATCCGGCCCTGTCGCTCTGGCGTTGCAAGCTGACGACGCGTCACCCTCCCCAAGCTGACCGCGCTGCACAAGACCCGTGATCAGGAGTCGCCTGAACGTAGGAGCATTGCACGCAAGAGAGGCGCACCCAGGAGACGGCTGTCGCCGCAGCCGCTGGCCTCTACCGCTCATGGGATAGGGACAGCCACCCCTCCCCCACCTTCCCGCCATGTCTGCATCACTCTCCACGCTACTTTTTGCGGCGGCCTTGCGTAGAGGGGTCATTCACACCAAGAGACGGCGATCGGATGGGTACGTTTCACGTGAAACATGCATCCCTTGATGCTCGAAAGCAGTGGAGGCGAGCGGGGTAGCCCGTACACCAGGGTACTCCAGCCGCAGAAATCTCTGAGACGCCCATGGCACCAGATCGCACCGCACACCAGGCAGACCACGTCGGGTACGTCAGGTACGTCAGGTACGTCAGGTACGTCAGGTACGTCAGGTACGTCAGCGTTTCACGTGAAACCGAACATGATACGCGTCCGATATCGCAGGTATCTCCCTTCACAGAGCCCGCTAGCGCGCAACAATCCGACGAACCCTGTCCGTACGACCAGCAACGTCCACCGCAACAGCAGCGTCTGGAGCGGCAGCAACCCATCAGCAGCGCCGGCACTAGTGCCAGCACCCGCACCGCAGACCCGCATCCCTTCTACCCTCGCTCCTGACGGAATCCCACCCTGGCGATGCCATCACCCTCGCGCGCGTTTCGATCGACCGGCGATACACCTCTACATACCCAGGTTCACGGCTGGAAGCAAGATGGTGCCCATGTTTCACGTGAAACATACCAAACGACCTCGACATCCGAATGGGGCAGTGCCGACGAACCAACCTGCCATCAAGGCCATCGAAGCGAACCCAGAGCAGAAGAGTGCCTGATCCTGAACCGATGACGATCGACACTGCAGCGCGAAATCTCATAGCCCCGGGCGAGCGAAGCTAGACGAGGGATCCAGCATCCGACGAACAATCAGGTCGACACCTGTCAGCAGCGCCGTGCGGTGCCCTGATGCCCATCCCCTAGACACGGAAAGCGGGGTGTTTCACGTGAAACACCCCGCCTACCTGTCACAACGAAGCTAGCGAACGCGGGCGCGAACCACCCGAGTGGTCTCGGGGAGGACACCCTCCCCCAACACTTCGACCCTCACATCGGACAGCCGGAACTTCTTGATCTGCTTCTGAGCCGCATCGATCTCGTTCGGTGCGTTCATCCCCTTGAGGAGCGCGAGCTCGCCGCCGTCTCGTACCAGCGGAGCAGTCAACGGGATCAGGGTACGCAGCGCGCTGACGGCTCGAGCAGTCACGACATCGAAGCCATCCCCGGGCTGCACGTCCTCCGCACGAGAACGAAGAACAGTGACGTTGGTGAGTTCCAGAGCCTCGACCTGCTCGTTGAGCCAGGTGATCCGCCGCTCCATCGGTTCGACCAGCGTCCACTGCACATCCGGGCGGGCGATCGCGAGCACCAGCCCAGGAAGTCCAGCACCGGAGCCGATATCAGCGACGGAGCCGTGGAAGAGAGGAGCAGCGATCACACTGTTGAGGATGTGTCGCGTCCAGAGCCGTGGCAGCTCGAGCGGCCCGATGAGTCCTCGCTCCTCGCCCTCGCGAGCGAGAGCTGCAGTGAACGATCGCGCCACATCGATGCGGTCTCCGAAGAGATCTACGGCGACAGAAGGTTCAGGCTCCAGCTCACTCATGCGTGGCTCCGATCGAGCGATGTTTCACGTGAAACATCAACGACGGCGAAGAACCGTGTGACGGTCAGCACCCTCACCGTAGGACTCGGAGACCAGACCGCGCTCGGCCGCGATATCGTGCACCAGCTTGCGCTCGTAGCTCGACATCGAAGGCAGGGACGCCTGCGACGAGCCCTCATCGAGCTTCGCGGCAGCGGCGTCCACCAAGGTCTCCAGCTGACGGCGACGAGTGTCGCGGGAGCCGGCGATGTCGAGGATCAGTCGCGAGAACGAGCCGGTCTTGCTCTGCACGGCGAGGCGCGTCAGCTCCTGCAGCGCCTGGACCGTCTCCGGAGCGGAGAGCACTGACAGCGCATCGCCTTCGGCCTCGACCGAGACATAGGCACGTCCCTGACGAACATCCAGGTTGAGGTCACCGTCGATATCGGCGATGTCGAGGAGCTCCTCGAGGTAGTCCGCGGCGACGTCGCCTTCGTTCTCGAGCTGAGCCACGGTGGGCTCGGCGTTGTCGGTCATGGTTTCGCTCATGAACCGCTCCCCTTCTTCTTCGCGCGCTTCTTACCTACCGGCTGCTGGCGCTTCGGTGCTTCTGCCTTCGCCTTCTCAGCCTCTTCGAGCAGACGCTGCTGCTCTGCCTCGTAGGCGGCCATCGGGACGACCTTGCCCGAGGAGTCGAGCGCCTTGCCCTTGCGTGCCAGACGCTCTTCACGAGCCTTGGCGGCTTCCGAACCGGGAGTCGGCATCTCGCGGATGACGAGGAACTGCTGGCCCATGGTCCAGAGGTTCGAGATGAACCAGTACACGACGACACCGAGCGGGAAGAAAATGCCCGAGAAGATGAAGCCGAGCGGCAGCACGTAGAGCATGATCTTCTGCATCTGGTACGCCTGGCCGGTCTTAGCTTCCGGAGACAGGTTCTTCGAGATGATCTGCAGCTGAGTGAAGAACTGCGAGCCGATCATCAGAACGACGAGGGTGACCAGGATGATGATCGCCGTGGTGTTCTGCGCATCGACCGCGTCGCCCAGTGTCTCGTGCAACGACGCCACACCGAAGAGCTTCGCGTCGTAGAACTCCTTTGTCAGCTCAGCGCTCAGCAAACCGACTCCACCGACACCATCGACGGCGTGTTTCTTCACATCGCTCAGCACACTGAAGAGTGAGAAGAAGATCGGCATCTGGACCAGCAGCGGAAGACAGCTCGACATCGGCGTCGTGCCGTGCTTCTTGTAGAGGCCCATGGTCTCGCGGCTCATGGCCTCACGAGAGAGCTGATCCTTCTTGCCGCGGTACTTCTCCTGGACTTTCCGCAGTTCAGGAGCGATTTCCATCATCTTGCGCTGGCTCTTGATCTGCTTCACGAAGAGCGGGATCAGAGCGGCACGGACGACTATGACGAGACCGACGATCGAGAGTACCCAGGTCAGACCGGATGCCGCGGGCAGACCGACAGCGGTGAGAAGCCAGTGCCAGGCGACGAGGATCATCTCGACGACCCACTTGAGCGGCCACAGGATCGTGCCGATCAGGTCGAAGCCACCCGCCGCGGGCGCATCGCTGGGGGTGGTGCTGGCGAGCAGAAGGTCAAGACCCACCGTTCAGTCCTTTCGGGAAGGGACGACGAAACCGTGTGCGGTCAGGTCGTAGCGGAAGTGGTCGTGCGGACGGACGTCATCGACGCCGCCGGTGGTCCAGGGGTTGCAGCGGAGGATGCGCCATGCCGAGAGCGCCGCTCCCTTCACTGCGCCGTGCTGCTGCACCGCACCTACAGCGTAGGCGGAACAGCTGGGGTAGTACGCACAGACATCTCCATACATCGGGGAGATCACCTTGCGATACGCGGTCAGAAACCCCAGCACCAGATTGCGGGGGATCAAGGGGATGCTGCGCACCAGGTCCTGCGAGCGAAGATGCGCAGTCCCGATCGACGAAGCCGGAAGGGCGCTCATGCCGACACCGCGTCGGACGCCGGCGTCAGCCTGCTCAGACAGCGATCGACATCGGCACGAAGCTCGGCGAACGATGCGGTGGCAGACGCAGGAAGGGCACGGATGACGACATCCGTGCCCTCGGGAACTCGCGGGAGCGCCTCCGCGCACACGGCCTTGAGCCGACGACGCACGGTGTTGCGCACCACAGCGGTGCCCACCTGCTTGCTGATGATGAATCCGAACCTCGCGGCTCTGCTCTCGCCCGTCGTCAACATCGAGGTGATGACGCGCGCCCCGCCACAACGGGAACCACGACGAACGACCAGACGATAGTCGCTCCCGCGGGTCAGCCGATACGGGCGGGCGAGCACAGCAGACTACGCAGAGAGCTCGGTGCGGCCCTTCGCGCGGCGGGCAGCGAGGATGCCGCGGCCTGCACGCGTACGCATGCGGGCACGGAAGCCGTGCTTCTTGGCGCGACGACGGTTGTTGGGCTGGAAGGTGCGCTTGCTCATGGAATCACTCCGGGAATGCTGCCACCGGGTTCACTGCGACCGGAGACATGGGGTACTGCCAAAAATGGCATAAGTCAACCAAGTAAGGGTACGTCTTACCGACGCACAGAGCAAATCTGCGCGCTCACGTGGTGGTCTCCCGGTACGAACCGCACAGCCATTATCCACAACCGGACCACGCCCGGCAGGTGCAACACGCGCGCGTATTTTCAAGGGCAGGTTGCCGTTCACAGCCGGGATGACTACCGTGGCATCCTAAGTTATCCACAGGGGGCACGGCACGTCGACCCCGCCTCGATCACTCGTCCGGAGCGTCATGTCATCACCTGCCCAGCCCGACGTCCCCATCTGGACCACGGTGCAGGAGCTTCTGGTCGACGACGATCGAGTCACCCCGCAACTGCAGGGCTTCCTGAGCCTGGCCGTCCCGGCCGGTGTCATGTCGGCCACCCTCTACCTCGAGGTACCGAACGACCTCACAGCCGCGCAGATCAACAAGAGACTGCGCCTGCCGATCATGGAGGCCCTCTCCCACATCGGTGAAGAGGTCACCTCCTACCGCGTCGTCGTGAACCACGAACTGGCCGAGCAGCAAACGGCACCGATCGCCGTCGGCGACTTCGGCCGGCACGAGCAGGTGCGCATCGAGTCCCCGATGGAGCAGCCGACGCAGCTGCGCCATGAGTCCCGCCTGAACCCGAAGTACACCTTCGACAACTTCGTCATCGGGCAGTCCAACCGCTTCGCTCATGCCGCGGCGGTCGCTGTCGCCGAAGCGCCGGCCAAGGCGTACAACCCTCTGTTCATCTACGGCGACTCGGGCCTCGGCAAGACGCACCTCCTCCACGCGATCGGAGACTACGCACAGTCCCTCTATGCAGGGGTGAAGGTGCGGTACGTCTCGAGCGAGGAGTTCACGAACGACTTCATCAACTCGATCGCGAACAACCGCGGTGCCGCGTTCCAGGCGCGATACCGCGACGTCGACATCCTCCTGATCGACGACATCCAGTTCCTCCAGGGACGAGCCGAGACTCAGGAAGCCTTCTTCCACACCTTCAACACGCTGCACGACCACAACAAGCAGGTCGTCATCACCAGCGATGTCGCCCCGAAGCACCTGACCGGGTTCGAAGACCGGATGCGCAGCCGCTTCGAGTGGGGTCTCATCACCGATGTGCAGGCGCCCGACCTCGAGACGCGTATCGCGATCCTCCGGAAGAAGGCACAGAGTGAGGCGCTCCACATCCCCGACGAGGTCCTCGAGTACATCGCGACCGTGGTGTCGTCGAACATCCGCGAGCTCGAGGGCGCACTCATCCGTGTGTCGGCATTCGCCAGCCTGAACCGCTCCGCGCTCGACATCTCCCTCGCGCAGACCGTGCTCCGAGACATCATCGACACGGCCGAGGACAACATCATCTCGCCGACCGACATCATCACCGCCACCGCGCAGTACTTCAAGCTCACCGTCGACGACCTGTACGGCTCCAGCCGTTCGCAGCAGATCGCCACCGCCCGACAGATCGCGATGTACCTGTGCCGTGAGCGCACCAGCCTCTCCCTGCCCAAGATCGGGCAGCTCTTCGGCAACCGCGACCACACGACCGTCATGTACGCCTACAAGAAGATCAGCGAGCTCATGAAGGAGCGACGCTCCATCTACAACCAGGTCACAGAGATCACCACGCAGCTCGGCCGACGCTGACACGCCGCGTCTCCGAGAAATGGGGAGGACAGCACCTGAACGGGTGCCGTCCTCCCCATTTTTGTGACACGGACAGGGGTTCTGATCCTCGGATAGATGCCTCTATGCACATGTGGATAACTTGTGGATGAAAGTGGATTCGGTCGGGACGAATGTGGGTTGATCACCCAAACCTGTGGATAACTCTGGGAGGGCGGTCCTCGGCCCACAACCCCCCAGCCCCCGGATTCCTCAGGGTCTCCACAACTGACAACTGTGTAGTTCCCTACTCGCTCTTGCTATCCACCGACTTATCCACAGTATCCACAGCTGTTAACACCGTTAAGGAGTTAAGTCATTCAAGGCGCGATCCGATCACCAGACGGTGGGGAGAACCGCCGGACGAACGACAAGAACCTCGGCGTAGGGATACGCCGGAGTGTGGGGCTAGCATGGGAAGCCCTGCACCGGCAGGGCAGACGACAACGCGTCACAGTTCGACGACAAGGGAGCACCCGTGAGGTTTCAGGTCAACCGCGATGTCTTCAGCGAGGCTGTCTCGTTCGTCGTCAAGCTTCTGCCGCAGCGCAACCCCCAGCCGATCCTGGCCGGAGTCCTGATCGAAGCCGATGGTTCCGGTCTGACACTCTCCGCCTTCGACTACGAAGCCTCCGCGCGGACGACCATCGAAGCCACGGTGGAGACACCCGGCACGATTCTGGTCCACGGCCGGCTGCTCTCCGACATCGCGAGCCGCCTCCCGAACGCTCCGATCGAGATCGCGGTCGAGGAAGACGGCGGCATCGCCGTCACCTGCGGCTCCGCACGGTTCACACTCGCTGCCATGCCGGTCGAGGAATACCCGTCGATCCCCGAGGTGACGGGTTCTTCCGGTGTGGTTCCCGCCGACGACTTCGGCACCGCCATCTCCCAGGTCGGATTCGCCGCGTCGCGTGACGACGTGACCCCCGTGCTCACCGGTGTGCAGCTCGAAGTCTCCGGACACAACCTCAGCCTCGTCGCGACCGACCGCTACCGCGTCTCGCTTCGGGATGTGCCGTGGGACGGCGAAGCCGTCGAGGCCACCGCACTGGTTCCCGCACGCACGCTCCTCGAAGTGGGTAAGACCTTCGGTCACGCCGGCACGATCCAGGTGGCCTTCTCCGGAGCAGGCGACCGAGAGATCATCGCCTTCACCGCGGGAAACAAGACCGTCACTTCTCTCCTGATCAAGGGCAATTTCCCGCCTGTTCGCCGACTCTTCCCGGAGCAGACGGATCACTACGCGGTCGTCAACACGGCCGACCTGGTCGAGGCCGTCCGCCGAGTATCTCTCGTTCTGGATCGCGCTGCCCCGCTGCGCTTCACGTTCTCCAGCGACAGCGTCACCATGGATGCTTCCGGGGGAGACCACGCACGCGCCTCCGAATCCGTCGATGCGATCCTCTCCGGCGGCGACGAGGTCACGCTCGGCCTGAACCCGCAGTACCTCATCGAGGCCCTCGGCGCCGTGAAGAGCGAGTTCGTCCGCGTGACGTTCACCTCGAGCGACAACGCCAACAAGCTCAGCCCGGTGCTGATCACGAGTCAGACCTCCGTGGACCAGGCCGGCCTCGACTCGTTCAAGTACCTGCTTCAGCCCAACCTGCTCCTGCGCTGATCCTCTCCGCTACCTCCCTACCCGAAACGTTCCCGGTTCGGCCGGCGCCTTGGCGCTCACATAGATCCTTCGGGAGATATGGTGCTCCCGGAATGAGCATCGGGAGGGGCCCGCGAAGCGGGAGGGAACCCGCTCTGCGAGCGAGGGGCGCGTCGTCACCTGCGCCCCACATGAAAACCAGAGAAGAACCTGTGTCAGACCCCGAAGGTAGGCTGACTCCGTGATTGTGGAGCACCTGAGTCTGGTCGATTTCCGCAATTACGCGACCGCCGAACTCACCCTGCATCGCGGACCGAACGTCCTCGTCGGTCGCAACGGTCAGGGAAAGACGAATCTCGCCGAGGCCATCGTGTTCCTCGCGACGCTCGGATCGCACCGTGTCTCCTCGGATGCGCCGATGGTCCGTGACGGGCAGGAGTTCGCGGTGATCCGCGCGCGACTCTCGCATGGCGAGCGTCGCGTGCTCGCCGAGGTCCAGGTGAACAGGCAGGGATCGAACAAGGCTCGCATCAACGGATCGCCCTCGAAGCCGAACGAACTCCCCCGCTACGCACATGTGGTGCTGTTCGCTCCGGAAGATCTGCAGATCGTGCGCGGCGACCCCTCGGCCCGCCGCCGCTTCACCGATCAGCTCCTCATCCAACGCACTCCGAGGCTCGCGGCCGTCCTCGCCGACTACGACCGTGTGCTCAAACAGCGAAATGCGCTGCTGAAGTCTGCCCGAGCTCGCGGTGTCCGCGGCGAAGGATTGAGCACGCTGGATGTGTGGGACGACAAGCTCGTCTCGCTCGGGTCGGAGATCATCACGGCACGTCAGCGTCTCGCGGCGGATCTGCAGCAGCCGGTCGCCGATGCCTACGAGGCGATCGCCGGTGCTGATCATCGTCCGGAACTCGAGTGGGCGCTCTCCGTCGGCGGCGGCGACCCCGAAGAAGGAGAAGACGGTGGTGAAGGAGTCGAGGGCGGATCGGCCATCGACCGACTCGGCGATCCGCACCGCATCGCCGATCTCTTCCGCGCGTCGCTCGCGGCGAAGCGGTCGAACGAGCTCGATCGCGGGCTGACCCTCACCGGGCCGCACCGGGACGACCTGGTTCTGCGTGTTCGCGACCTCCCCGTGAAGGGCTATGCCTCTCACGGCGAGTCCTGGTCGGTCGCCCTCGCCCTCCGGCTGGCCTCGGCCGAGCTGCTGCGCAGCGAATCCCCCGCCGGCGACCCGGTGCTCATCCTCGACGACGTCTTCGCCGAGCTCGACGCCGATCGGCGTCAGCGACTCGCGGCCCTCACGGCCGGCTACGAGCAGGTGGTGGTGACGGCGGCGGTGGAGGAGGATATCCCCGAGGTGCTGCATGCCCACGTGGTGCGCATCAGCGCCGGAACGATCAGCGACGAACGGGAGGCGGCGGATGACTGACGCGGCTTCGACTCCCGCGGCCGAAGTTCCCGAGACGATCGGCACGTACCTGCGCCTTCGGGGCCTGCAGCCGAGCTCCAAAAGCTGGAAGCGCAAGCGGCGCATCGCCAACGACGATGACAACGCTCCCTTCACTCCTGGGCGCGATCCTGGTGCTCTCGGCGCGGTGCTCGACAAGCTGAGCCGTGACTCCGGCTGGCAGATCACCCTCGCTCGGGAAGATCTCGTCCGTCAGTGGGCCGATCTCGCCGGCGCCGACACAGCGAAGCACTCCGAACCCGTCTCCCTGGAGCGCGGCCTGCTCACGGTGAAGTGCGACTCGACCGCGTGGGCGAAGAACCTGCAGTTCATGCGGGCCACGATTCTCACGGAGATCGGCCGACGGTATCCCGACGCGGGGGTCGAGAATCTTCGCTTCATCGGACCGGACGTTCCCTCGTGGAAATGGGGTCCCAGAGCCGTTCCAGGACGGGGTCCGCGCGATACCTACGGGTAGGGCACCACGCAAGGGGGTCGAAACGCTCACAGGCCCACACACGGCCGTTGAGCGGCATTTCCCGACGAAACTCCGCTAGAATGGGAGTTCGTGATATCGATGTGGAGAATGCCCTCTGATGACGCCTGAATCCCCTGCTGACGAGACGGAATCGAACACCGGGGGAACCCCCGCAACCGAGGGCACCATTGCACCCAAGGCGAAGCAGCCTGGTGAGTACGGTGCGGATTCGATCCAGATCCTCGAAGGCCTCGAGGCTGTGCGCAAGCGCCCCGGTATGTACATCGGGTCCACCGGGCCTCGAGGACTCCACCACCTGGTCTACGAGATCGTCGACAACTCGGTCGATGAGGCTCTGGCCGGCTACGCCGACACGATCTTCGTCACGATGCTCGCCGACGGCGGCGTGCGCGTCGTCGACAACGGTCGAGGCATCCCGGTCGATCCGCACTCCTCCGACCCGAACAAGTCGACGGTCGAGGTCGTGCTCACGATCCTGCACGCCGGCGGAAAGTTCGGTGGCGGCGCCTACGCCGTCTCCGGTGGTCTGCACGGTGTCGGATCCTCCGTCGTGAACGCGCTGTCGACGCGCTTCGACGTCGAGGTGAAGCAGAAGGGATTCGTCTGGCGGCACAGTTTCGCCGACGGCGGCATCCCGCAGCAGAAGCTCGAGAAGGGCGAGGCGACGGACGAGACCGGGACGAGCATCACGTTCTGGCCGGACTCCTCGATCTTCACCGAGACCATCGAGTTCGACTACGACACGCTGCGCACGCGGTTCCAGCAGATGGCCTTCCTCAACAAGGGCCTCCGCATCGAGCTGCGCGATGAGCGCGAGTCCTCCGCCTACGAGGTCGAGGAAGACGGCTCGACCGTCACCAAGCAGCCGGGAGACGTGTTCTTCTACGAGCGCGGCCTGGTCGACTACGTCGAGTACCTCAACAAGGTGCGTCACGCCGAAGTGGTCAACGACGAGATCATCGCCTTCGAGTCGGAAGACACCGAGCGCAAGATCTCGCTCGAGGTCGCGATGCAGTGGACCACGTCGTATACCGAGAACGTGTTCACCTACGCCAACACGATCAACACCCACGAGGGTGGAACCCACGAAGAGGGCTTCCGCGCGGCACTGACCACCCTGGTCAACAAGTACGCCCGCGCGAACAACCTCCTCAAGGAGAAGGACGACAACCTCTCCGGCGACGACGTGCGCGAGGGACTGACCGCGGTCATCTCGATCAAGCTCGGAGAACCGCAGTTCGAGGGCCAGACGAAGACCAAGCTCGGCAACACCGAAGCCAAGGCCTTCGTGCAGAAGGTCGTCGGCGATCAGCTCGGCGACTGGTTCGAGCGCAACCCGAACCAGGCGAAGAACGTCATCCGCAAGGCGATCGACGCCGCGACCGCGCGCCTCGCGGCGCGGAAGGCGCGAGAGACCGCCCGTCGCAAGAGCGTGTTCGAGTCGGCGGCGATGCCCGACAAGCTCAAGGACTGCACGAGCAAGGACCCGTCGATCAGCGAGATCTTCCTGGTGGAGGGTGACTCGGCCGGTGGTTCCGCGGTGCAGGGTCGCGACCCGCACACGCAGGCGATCCTGGCGCTGCGAGGGAAGATCCTCAACGTCGAGCGCGCGCGTCTGGACAAGGCCCTGGGCAACAAGGAAGTCCAGGCGATGATCCAGGCCTTCGGCACGGGCATCGGCGAAGAGTTCGACATCGAGAAGGCGCGGTATCACAAGATCGTGCTGATGGCCGATGCCGACGTCGACGGCCAGCACATCACCACGCTGCTGCTCACGCTGCTCTTCCGCTACATGCGCGGACTCATCGAGGCCGGTTTCGTGTACCTCGCGATGCCGCCGCTGTACCGCCTGAAGTGGTCGAACTCCGCGCACGAGTACGTGTTCAGCGACGCCGAGCGCGACGCCCTGCTCAAGCACGGCATCGAGAACGGAAAGCGCATCCCGAAGGATGCCGGCATCCAGCGCTACAAGGGTCTCGGCGAGATGAACCCGAAGGAGCTGTGGGAGACGACGATGGATCACACCACGCGCACCCTGCAGCAGATCACCATCGAGGACGCCGCCGCGGCCGACGAGATCTTCAGCGTGCTGATGGGCGAGGACGTCGAGTCCCGACGCAGCTTCATCCAGCGCAACGCCAAGGACGTCCGCTTCCTCGACATCTGATGCCCGCGGGCTCAGACCAGATGTGTGACAGAGAGATTGATTCATGACTGACGAAGAACGCACCGAACCGGAACACGATCACGGCAAGATCGATCAGGTCGACCTGCAGTCGGAGATGCAGCGCAGCTACCTCGACTACGCGATGGCCGTCATCGTGGGGCGCGCGCTCCCCGATGTGCGCGATGGGCTCAAGCCCGTGCACCGCCGTGTGATCTACGGCATGTACGACGGCGGGTTCCGCCCCGACAAGTCGTTCTCGAAGTGCGCCCGTGTGGTGGGCGAGGTCATGGGCCAGTACCACCCGCACGGCGACTCGGCGATCTACGACGCCCTCGTGCGACTGGTGCAGCCGTGGTCGCTGCGGTATCCGCTCGCCCTCGGCCAGGGCAACTTCGGCTCGCCCGGCAACATGGGTGCCGCGGCCCCGCGGTACACCGAGACCAAGATGGCCCCGCTCGCGCTCGAGATGGTGCGCGACATCGAAGAAGACACCGTCGACTTCACCGACAACTACGACGGCCAGACGCAGGAGCCGACGGTCCTGCCGGCCCGGTTCCCGAACCTGCTCGTCAACGGCTCGGTCGGCATCGCGGTCGGCATGGCCACCAACATCCCGCCGCACAACCTGCGCGAGGTGGCCGACGCCGCCCTCTGGGCCCTCGACAACCCCGGCATCTCCCGTGAGGAGCTGCTCGAAGGTCTGATCCAGCGTGTTCCCGGACCGGACTTCCCGACCGGCGCGCAGATTCTCGGGAACAAGGGCATCCACGAGGCGTACCGCACCGGTCGCGGCTCGATCACGATGCGCGCGGTCGTCAACGTGGAGGAGATCCAGGGTCGTACCTGCCTCGTCATCACCGAGCTGCCCTACCAGGTGAACCCCGACAACGTGGCCGTGAAGATCGGCGACCTCGCCCGCGACGGCAAGATCACCGGTATCGCCGACATCCGCGACGAGTCCTCCGACCGCACCGGACAGCGTCTGGTCGTCGTGCTCAAGCGCGACGCCGTCGCGAAGGTCGTGCTGAACAACCTGTACAAGCACACCCAGCTGCAGGAGAACTTCGGCGCGAACATGCTCGCGATCGTCGACGGTGTGCCGCGCACCCTCGCGATCGACGGCTTCATCACGCACTGGATCTCGCACCAGATCGATGTGATCGTCCGTCGCACGGAGTTCCGTCTGCGCGAGGCCGAGAAGCGCATGCATATCCTGCGCGGATACCTCAAGGCGCTCGACGCGCTCGACGAGGTCATCGCGCTGATCCGTCGTTCGCAGACCACCGCGGATGCGAACGAGGGACTCCAGAAGCTCCTCGACATCGACGAGATCCAGGCCGACGCGATCCTGCAGATGCAGCTGCGCCGCCTCGCCGCTCTCGAGCGTCAGCGGATCATCGACCAGGCCAACGAGCTCGAGGCCCAGATCACCGACTACAAGTCGATCCTGGCCGATGAGGGTCGTCAGCGCACGATCATCCGCGAAGAGCTGACCGGTATCGTCGACCGCTTCGGAGACGAGCGTCGCACGCACATCCTGCACGGATTCGACGGTGATGTCTCGATGGAAGACCTCATCGCCGAGGAGGAGATGGTCGTCACCGTCACCCGCGAGGGCTACATCAAGCGCACGCGCAGCGACAACTACCGTTCGCAGCACCGCGGCGGCAAGGGCGTCAAGGGTGCGCAGCTGCGCGCGAACGACATCGTCGAGCACTTCTTCGTGACGACCACGCACCACTGGCTGCTGTTCTTCACCGACAAGGGTCGCGTCTACCGTGCGAAGACCTACGAGGTGCCCGAGGCCGGGCGCGATGCGAAGGGCATGCACGTCGCGAACCTGCTCGCCCTGCAGCCGGACGAGAACATCGCGCAGGTGCTCGACATCCGCGACTACCAGGTGGCGGACTACCTGGTGCTGGCGACGCGCGAGGGTCTGGTCAAGAAGACGCGACTCGAGGCGTACGACACCAACCGCCAGGGCGGCGTCATCGCGATCCGCCTGAACGAGGAGGACGAACTCGTCAGCGCGCTCCTGGTGAACGCCGAGGACGACATCCTCCTCATCAGCCGTCGCGGCATGTCGGTGCGCTTCGAGGCGACCGACGAGGCACTGCGTCCGATGGGTCGTGCCACGGCCGGTGTCCGGGGCATGAAGTTCAAGATCGACGAGGACTGCCTGCTCTCGGCTTCCGTCGCAGCGCCCGGCAAGTTCGTCTTCGTCGTCACCGACGGCGGGTACGCCAAGCGCACCGCGGTGGAGGAATACCGCGTGCAGGGACGCGGTGGAACAGGCATCAAGGTCGCCAAGCTCAACGACGATCGGGGCACTCTCGCGGGTGGTCTGATCGTCTCCGAGGACGACGAGGTCTTGGTGGTTCTCTCCAGCGGCAAGGTGGTACGCTCTGCCGTGGCCGAGGTCCCCGCCAAGGGTAGAGACACCATGGGAGTGGTGTTCGCCCGTACGACGGAGGCCGACCGCATCCTCGCCATCGCCCGTAACGGCGAGCGTGGCCTCGCCGAAGACGAGGCGGAAGCGGAGGATGCCGAGACCCAGGCCCCCGAGACGACACAGACCCCCGAGGATACAGACGCATGAGCACAGTGGCCGACAAGCTGGCGAAGAAGTCGACCCGCAAGACCAGTGGCAAGCAGGTACGCCTCCGACTGGTCTACGTGGACTTCTGGTCGGCCGTGAAGCTCTCGTTCCTCGGAGCGGTCGCCCTCGCGGTCGTCACGATGGTGTCGTTCTTCCTCATCTTCCTGGTGTTCCAGGCGACGGGGATCATGACGACGGCGGAGAGCTTCCTGCTCGGCATCACCGACAACACCTTCGTTCTCTCCGAGGTCGTCGGTCTTCCCCAGGTGATGGCCTTCGCGGCTGTGGTCGCCATCCTGAACCTGATCGTCTTCACGGTGCTCGGCGCCGTGGTGGCCGGAATCTACAACCTCGCGGTGAAGGTGACGGGCGGACTGCTCGTCGGCTTCATGTCGAACTGATCCTCGGAACGGATCAGACGAAGGGCGGATGCTGCGGCATCCGCCCTTCGTCGTTCCTCGTCGCGGTGATCGCTAGACGACGCCCGTGGTGCCGAGAAGGGTGCCGATGAGCCAGGTCGCGGCGAGGGCGAGCCCGCCGCCGATGACCAGTCGGATCGATGCGCGCACCGGCGCCGAACCTCCGATCTTCGCGGACAGCGTGCCCGTCACGGCCAGAGCCAGGAGGACGGCCACGAAGGTGACCGGGACCCGCCACTCGGGGGGCGGAAGCAGGATGGCCAGCAAGGGCAGGAGCGCGCCGAGAGTGAAGGCGATCGCCGACGACATCGCCGCGTGCCACGGATTCACCAGGTCGTCCTGGTCGATGCCGAGCTCGACCTCCAGGTGCGCAGCCAGGGCGTCGTGCGCCGTGAGCTCCTCCGCGACCTGACGCGCCGTCTCATCGGAGAGTCCACGGTCGCGGTAGAGCTGAGTGAGCTCGTCGAGCTCCGCTGCGGGCATCGTGCGCAGCTCTTCGCTCTCCTTCGCGATGAGGGCACGCTCACTGTCGCGCTGGCTGCTCACCGAGACGTACTCGCCGAGCGCCATCGAGATGGCTCCACCCACGAGGCCGGCGATTCCCGCGGTGAGGAGTGCGGCGTTGTCGGTCGTCGCGCCGGCGACTCCGACCACGAGCGAGGCGACCGAGACGATGCCGTCGTTCGCGCCCAGCACCCCCGCGCGCAACCAGTTCAGTCGCTGACCGAGCCCGGCGCCGTGCGGCTCCCCTTCGTGTGTCGTCATGCCCCCAGTGAAGCAGATCGGCGATGGGGATGTGACGAGGGTGCCCAGTTCGACTCCGAAGCGACAAGAAAGCCAAAGAAGAACATGCGTTTGGCTTTATGAGCTCTCCTGATCTCCCAGCTGAGCAAGCCGTGACGATAGATCGTTCGTCGGGTGCCAAACGATCGGGTGTTTGGCCACCCCGCGGGTGAGTAGTCCGAACGACTCTAGGTATGAGAGATCGTTCCTAGCCGTTTGGGTGGAAACTCGATAGCGGTTGGCGATCTCGATCGCAGTGATTCCTGAAGGAGATTCTCGCGTGAGCCATTCGAGGATTTGAGTCTGACGCATATTGAAGTCCCGGACAGCGCTGCGAAGCGCGGACTGCACCCGCTGCGATTCACGCTGGCGGCCTTCGATGTAGAGGTCGAGCTCGTCGAGAGCCCGTGCGATCACGTGGAGCTGGTGGAGGATGAAGTACGTGAGGTCATTGCCGTCATCTTCGGTGTATTGGTAGCTGTCGCCATACTTTCCGGGAGCGGCACGGAGGATCTTTGATATCGCAAGGTACTCGGCCAGCCAGTACCCGTTGTGAAGCATCGACCAGTAGAAGGAGGTTCGGGCGATCCTGCCATTTCCATCAGCAAAGTAGCGATGATACCCGAACATGAAGTGGGTGATGATCGCGCGGACAATGGGAGGGATGTAGGGCGATTCGGACGACGAGCCGTTCGCGAAGGCGCTGAGCTCTCCTAGGCGATCGGGAAGCTCCTCTGCCGGAGGTGGTATGTGAACTTGGACCTCCCCTGCCCAAACGCTTACTCGCTCGTGCTCAGGAGTTTCGATGCGTCCGGCATCTGCGGGGTCGCTCAGGGTTCCTTCGGTAAGGATTCGGTGCAGCTCAAGAATCCACCCGGGCGTGAGCGGGTCACTCGAGAGCTCGGTGACCTGGCGCATAGCGCGGTAGTTGTTGAGGATCATTCGTTCGGACTTAGTCCGCGGGTCTCGTCCAGTGCTCAGGAGCTCCACGGCGACCCGCCGGGTCGTAGAAGCGCCTTCAAGTTGACTCGATGTGATCGCTTCTTCAACGAGAGATCGAACAATGAACTGATCGCGGCCGCCCGGGGTCATGGCAGTGCCGCCCCCGGCTACGCTGCCTCCGGCTCTGCGTCCGATCTCCTCGGTGAGTTGCAGAACTTCGTCGGTCATCGCGAAGGTGAAGGACGATCCGTCCTTTGCTCGCAACGGCACCGTTCGCATCTGGGCACTGCGCTGGAGCTTGAGCCGAAACCACCACTCATCATGAGTGAGGCCGTCTGGCGGAGTCCGGCGGATCAACTGCTCCCAGTGGAGGTAGCGCGAGTCGTCCAGTGGAGGGGTGAACAGGAGCCCACGCACACTATCGGCGTCCTTGTTGAGCACACGTGACTGAAGTTCAACAAGATCTGGAGCCGGATGACGTAGCGGCATGAGTCGATGTCCTCCTGTTCAAAGCATGACAAAACAAAAGACTTGTCTTCTTTTGTTATCTAACTGTACTGCTGAAGAGTGTCAACGAAGCAGGAAGAGACGAGCGGGCATGTTACGGAAAACCCGAATCGGAGTGTCCGGTTGACTCGGTGTCGTGCTCACCCGGCCCGCCGTACCTTGGAATCATGACCACTCAGACTGCGACCCCGGCTCCCGCAACGGCGGTGAAGCCGCCGTTGCGCATCTTCCTCACGATCCTGCACCTGGCAGGCGTCGGCATCCTCGGCGGTGCCATCTTCAGCATGCTCGGCGGGCTTCTCGGCACCGGCCTCGGCCTCCTCTTCGCCGCGGGCATCGGCCTCGTCCTGCTGGTGGGACTGGTCTACGCGTTGTACGGACTCGGCTGGTTCGAGGTCGCGCGCGTCGGCACGCTGTACCGCACGCCGATCGCTCCGCTGCGCCTGCAGCCGCGCGACCGCCCCGGGTTCGTCGGCTGGTTGCGTGCGCTCGGACGTCAGGCGATCGATGGGCGCATGTGGCGTGCGATCGCCAACTTCGCCATCTCCGCACTGCTCGGCTGGGTCGTCCTCCGTCTGTTCTGGGGCCTGGTGTGGTCGATCATCATCTCGTTCGCTCCCCTCACCGCGGCAGACTCCGTCATGGGGCCGTTCGGCGGCGGAGGCATCCCCGTCGCCTGGGCTCCCCTGGTCGGCATCCTCGGCATCGCGGCGTGCGTCGTCGGCATGATCGGGCTGGCCCTGCTGCATCGCACCCTGTCGCTCGCGATCGTGATCCGCAGCAAGGAGACCGAGCTCACCGAACGCGTGCGTACCTCCACGGCGCAGCGGGAAGGCGCCGTGCGGGCCGCCGACGTGGAGCGCACCCGCATCGAGCGCGACCTGCATGACGGCGTTCAGCCCCGACTGGTCTCGGTCGGCATGACCCTCGGACTCGCGCAGCAGAAGATCGACAGCGATCCCGACGCCGCGAAGGAACTGATCAACGAGGCCCACACCTCCACCAAGGCAGCCATCACCGAGCTGCGTCAGCTGGCCCGCGGCATCCACGCTTCGGTGCTTGACGACCGCGGTCTCGACGCTGCTCTGTCGGCACTCGCCGGACGCTCGCACATCCCCGTGCACCTCGATGTGCGCATGGAGGGTCGCTGCAGTCGCGAGGCCGAGGCCGCCGTGTACTTCTCCATCGCCGAATCCCTGACCAATGCGGCGAAGCACTCGCGGGCCAGTGAAGCGCGGGTGATCGTGCGGCTCCGCGAGGGCAACACCCTCTGGGCACGCGTGGAGGACAACGGCATCGGTGGCGCGCAGGTGCAGCCGGGAGGCGGACTCGACGGGATCGCCAACCGCATCCTCGCCGCGGGGGGAACCTTCCGTCTCGACAGTCCGCAGGGCGGACCGACCAGCCTGGAGGTGAACGTCCCATGCGCATCCTGATCTGCGAGGACTCGGTCCTGCTTCGAGAAGGTCTGGTCCGTCTTCTCGAAGACGCCGGCCACGACGTGGTCTCGGCCCTCCCCGACATCGAAGGTCTCGACCAGGCCGTCGCCACCACGGCGCCCGACCTGTGCATCCTGGACGTACGCCTTCCGCCGACATTCACCGACGAGGGCATCCGTGCCGCGCTCGGTCTGCGCTCGACGCATCCGACGCTCGCGATCCTCGTGCTCTCGCAGTACGTCGAGGAGCGGTACGCCTCGGATCTGATCGCAGCGCAGGGGGGTCCGCTGGGCTACCTGCTCAAGGACCGCGTCGCCGATGTCTCCGAGTTCCTCGCCTCCGTGCAGCGGATCTCCGAGGGGGCCACCGTGCTCGACCCCGAGGTCGTCGCGCAGCTGCTGACCCGTCGCAACCGGGACGACCGGATGCTGCGGCTCACCGAGCGCGAACGCACCGTGCTCGCTCTGATCGCGGAAGGGAAGTCGAACCAGGCGATCGCCGGGATCCTGTTCCTCTCGGAGGCCAGTGTCGAGAAGCACATCACCTCCATCTTCCAGAAGCTGGGCTTCGAGCAGGACGAGTCGGGAAACCGCCGCGTGCTCGCCGCCCTCGCCCACATCGAGAACACCGGTGGCCCGACGCCGCCGACCGGCCAGACAGGAGTGGCACGATGACCACCGACAACAACGGCACCCAGGGCGAGCACACCCCGCTCACCCCTCCGCCCGCATCCCCTCCCCAGGCGCCGGCATCGCCGTCCGCTCCGACGCCTCCTCCTTCGGGGGGTGGACGATCGTCGGGGGCCACCGCGGTCATGGTCGTGACCGCGGTCGTCGGCGGGCTCGCCCTGCTCGGGGCCGGGGGAACGGCAGCAGCCGCGGCGGCCGGGACCATCGTCTCCTCGAGCCGTCCTGATTCCGTGCAGAGCGTGGAGGTCGACGGACTCGAGAGCGTCGACGTCTCCGCCGACGCGAGCAGCATGCGGGTCGAGTTCGGCGATGTCGACGAGGCGACGCTCGCCATCACGAACGGCCGCGGTACGCCGTGGACGTTCGAACGCGACGGCGATGAGCTGGTCGTGCGGAGCCCCCAGGGGGTGTTCGGCTGGTGGATCGGCGGCTGGTTCGGCGACGAGGAGATCGCGGTGCTCACCCTCCCCGAGAGCCTGCGTGACGCGCGACTCGATGCCGACCTGAACCTCGATGCCGGCAGCCTCGACGTGGTCGGTGACTTCGGAGTGCTCGATGTGAGCGTGAGCGCCGGTGCGCTCGATGTCGAGGGAGCCGCGAAGGAACTCGACGTGCAGATGAGTGCGGGTCGCGCCGACATCCTCCTGGACGGCGTCACCATGGCCGATCTGGGTGTCTCCGCGGGTGATCTCACGGTGGAGCTGACGGGGACCCCTCCGACGCAGACGGCAGTCGACGTGAGCGCCGGGACCCTGGATCTGACGGTTCCCGACGTCGAGTACGCGATCACTCAGGACATCAGTGCCGGCACGTTGAACGCCGAGATCGAGGAGGCATCGAGCTCGCGCAGGAGCATCGACGTCTCGCTCTCGGCGGGTACCGCGACCATCAGACCGGGCCGCTGAACACGGTCGAGGGGGAAGACACTCCCGGGTGCTCCCCCTCGATTCGGATTTTCCGTGTTTCTCCGGTAAAGTCTTGGAGGTTGACGGGGCTATAGCTCAGGCGGTTAGAGCGCTTCACTGATAATGAAGAGGTCCCAGGTTCAAGTCCTGGTAGCCCCACTCCTTAACTCAAGAAAATCCCTTACGGGGCCTTAGCTCAGTTGGTAGAGCGCCTGCTTTGCAAGCAGGATGTCAGGAGTTCGAATCTCCTAGGCTCCACAGGATCGAGAAGCCCCCGGCACCTGCCGGGGGCTTCTTCTTTTCCTGCGCTGTCAGTCGAGATCGATCTCGTAGTGGATCATCCCCGACCGGGAGGCGACGCGATCGTAGAGGCCGCGGGCGGTGGTGTTCGATTCCGCCGTGAGCCAGTAGAGCTTCGCTGAGCCGTGCTGCTCGGCCCAGGCACGTACGTGAGCGATCAGTGCCCGGCCGACTCCGCCGCCACGAACCCCGGGAGCGACGAAGAGGTCCTCGAGGTAGCAGTAGTCCGTCATCGTCCACGTTCCCTGGTGTGTCAGCCAGTGCACGATGCCGACCGCGGCGCCGCGGTCGTCGCGCGCGATCGCTCCGCGGATGCCAGACCCGGGGTCGACGAGCCTTCGGAAGGTCGCCGCGGTGGTCGCGTCATCCAGGTCGGTCTCGTAGAAGGCCAGGTATCCCCTCCACAGGGCGTCCCATTCGGCGCGGTCGTCGGCAGTGATCGGCGCGATCGTCGTCATGAGTCGAGAGTAGCGAGTGTGGGCGGAGACGTCATTCGACAGGACGCAGTGCCTGCAGGATCATGGCGTGCCGCACGAGGAAGGTGCGCTCATCGAGCTTCTTGCGACGCAGCCAGGCGGTGACCTCGTCGTTGTGCTTGCTCGCATTGCAGGAGGCGCACGCCGGGACCACGTTCTGGAGCGTGTAGCGGCCGCCGCGCGACACGGGCTGGATGCAGTCGCGCTGCAGAGCGGCGCCTTCGCCGCCGCAGTAGGCGCATCCGCCCCAGGCCTCCATGAGGTCGTACCACTGCTCGTCGGTGAGGTCGTTGTCGACGCGCGCGAGCCGATTCTGTCGGCGCTTGGCATAGCGTGCACGGGTCGCCGGCGACACATTGGCGGAAGAGACCTTGCGGCGGCGGCGCATGGCCCGATGTTATCGCGGTAGGGAGCGGCGGTCAGCGCGTTCCGCCTCCCCCACCGCCCCGGAGGACATGCGGGGCGTCAGCCGAGGCCGACCGAGGTGAGCTCGTGCGGCGCGACGTTCAACCGCTCTCCCCCGTCGGCCGTGACCACGACGATGTCCTCGATGCGGGCACCCCATTCGCCGGCGAAGTAGATGCCGGGCTCGATGCTGAACGCCATGCCCTCGCGCAGCAACAGATCGTTGCCCGGGGCGATGTAGGGCTCCTCATGCACCGAGACGCCGATGCCGTGCCCCGTGCGGTGCAGGAAGGCCTCACCCAGGCCCGCCTCGGCGAGCACGCTTCGCGCTGCGGCATCGACCTCGGCTGCGGTGATTCCTGGACGCACGGCATCCACGGCCGCCTGCTGCGCCCGCACGAGAACCGCGATGCGCTCAGCCGCTGCGGCGTCGGGGGCGCCGACGGCGTAGGTCCTGGTGCTGTCGGAGTTGTAGCCGCTCGGCACCGCGCCGCCGATGTCGACCACGACCACATCGCCGCTCTCGATCACCCGGTCCGAGACCTCATGATGCGGGTCGGCGCCGTTCGGACCCGACCCGACGATCACGAACTCGACCGTGCGGTGGCCCTCGGCGACGATGGCTTCGGCGATGTCGGCGGCCACCTGGCGCTCGGTGCGTCCTGCCCGCAGCCACTCGTGCACGCGGCGGTGCACCGCGTCGATGGCGTCGGCTGCTCGACGCAGTTCTGTGATCTCTTCGGCGTCCTTGATCATCCGCCCCTCCCGCAGCACCGGAGTCGCGAGCTCGAGGCGCACGCCCAGTCGTTCGCCGATCGGGATGACGTGAAGGGCGGGAAGGGCGTCGGAGACACCCACGCGCGATGCGGTGCCCACGGTTGCGGTGACCAGTGCATACGGGTCTTCACCGTCGACCCAGTCGGCGATGGCGAGTCCGAGCTCGCCCACCGCGGTGGTGCGCACCTTCGCCAGTTCCATCCTCGGCACCACGACCGTCGGGGTGACGCCGGGTCCGAGCACCAGAGCTGTGAGTCGCTCGATCGTGTCGCCCTCGACGCCGACCAGATACTGCAGATCGGGGCCCGGTCCCACGATGATGGCGTCGAGCCCGGCCTCGGCGGCGAGGGAGGCGGCACGGGCGAGGCGGGCGGCGTAGACGGCGGCGGGGAAGGGCAGTGTGCTCACGCGCTCCACGCTACTGCGCGTCAGCTGATCGCGACACGGATGCGCTCGGCCAGGAAAGCGAGGTCTGCCTCCGTGAGATCGGTCACCGCATACGCGGTAGGCCAGACGGTGCCGTCGTCGAGGTTCGAGATCGGCTCGAAGCCGAAAGTGCCGTAGCGCACCTTGAACTTGCTCGCCGGCTGGAAGAAGCAGAGCACCTTCCCGTCGCGACCCCACGCCGGCATCCCGTAGTACGTGCGAGGGACGAGCTCGGGGGCGACCTCGGAGACGAGAGCGTGCAGCTTGTTCGACAGAGCCTGGTCTTCGGGAGTGAGCTTCTCGATGGCCTCCTTGAGGTCGGCCTCCCCCGCTGCCCGCAGCTCTTCCGGTGACTTCTTCGCCCGGGAACGCCGTGTGCGGGCCTCCTTCGCGGCAGCCTGCATGGCCTCGCGTTCCTCGGCGCTGAAGTTCTTCTCGTTCTCGGCCATGATCGGTCCTCTCGATGTGCTGCCGGTGTGGTGCTCACACTACGGAGGAAGGACACGGATGCGCTTCTCGATTCCTGATCGATCCCTCGCCGCGCCGCGCCCGAGTGCCAGACTGACGCCATGACGACAGTCTTCACCGGCCGCATCCGCCCGTTCGCGCCGAGCACAGACATCGAAGTCGAAGCCATGGCGGTCGACGACGCCACGATCGTGGCCGTGGGTTCGGCGGAGGAGATTCGCCGCACCTACCCCGACGCCGAGATGGTCGCACTCGACGGATGGGTCATGCCCGGGCTGATCGAGCCGCACGGGCATCCCGGGTTCGCCGCGATCCTTCTGTCCGATCTGGTCGTCGACCTCCGCCCCGTGGTCGTGCCCCAGGCCGAGGATGTCCTCGCAGCTCTGCGCACGGCGGTCGCGGAGGCCGACGGGGAACCCGTCTTCGCGAACGGATGGGACTCGCTGCTGCAGCGCGGACTCCCCGACCCCGACATCCGCTTCCTCGACGACCTCGCCGGCCGTGTTCCTCTCGTCGTGATCCACAACTCCGGGCACTCGGTCTACTTCAACACCGCCGCCGCGCTCGCTGCGGGTATCGACCGCACCACACCCGATCCGGTCGGCGCCTCGTTCGGTCGTGATGCCGAGGGGGAGCTCACCGGCGTCGCGCTCGAGGCGGCTGCGGTCGAGATGGTCGTCGCCCCGATGCTCGCCACGGCGCAGGAGCATCTCCCCCGCATCCTTCCTGCGCACCTGCGCGATCTGGCCGCGCGCGGCATCACCACCGTGTCCGACCTGTCGTGGAATCGAGGACTCGATCCGCTCATCGACGCCCTGCGCGCGAAGGGTGCGATGCCGGTGCGCCTGCGGTGGTACGAGATGTCCCGTCCTGGTGGGATTCCCTCCGCACGAGGCGGCGGCGATGCGTTCTTCCGCCAGACGGGCGTGAAGACGTGGTCGGACGGCTCTCCGTGGGTCGGCAACATCGCCACGTCCTTCCCCTATCTCGACACCCCGGCGACTCGTGCGCTCGGACTCGAGCCCCACCACATCGGGCGGGCGAACTACACCTCGGACGAGCTCTCGGCCATCGCCGAGCCCTATGCCGCCGTGGGCTGGCAGCTGGCCTGTCACGCGCACGGGGACCGCGCGATCGATGCGACCCTCGACGTCTACGCGCAGATCATCGCGCGGCACGGACTCACCGATCATCGGTTCCGGCTGGAGCACTGCGGCGCCATGACGCCAGCGCAGTTCGAGCGCGCGGCGTCTCTGGGAGTCACGGTCAGCCTGTTCGTCGACCACATCACGTACTGGGGCGAGGTGCTCGTCGATGACCTCTTCGGTCCGAAACACGGGGGCGCATGGGCGGATGCCGGCGCCGCGTTCGCAGCCGGTCACCGCGTGACGTTCCACAACGACGGGTGGGTCACCCCCGACGAGCCCTTCCGCAACATGGCAGTCGCCGAGACCCGCACCACCCGCAACGGGTATCGCATGCCCGGCGGCTCACCGGTCACCAGGGATCAGGCGCTCCTCGCGCACACGGTGAACGCGGCCTGGCAGCTGTTCAGCGAGCACGAGGTGGGTGCCCTCGCCCCCGGCCTCTTCGCGGACTTCATCGTGGTGGATCGCGACCCGGTCACGGTGTCCTCCGAAGACCTCGCCGCGACGCAGGTGAAGTCCACGTACGTGGCCGGTGTGCGAGTGGTCTGACGCGCTGTCATCGAGCGTCTTCGCCGACGGATAGTGTGTGATCCATGGACCTGCGTGTCGCGGCGTACGCGGTCGTCACCGATGACGACGGGCGATTGCTGCTCGCGCGCTGGACCGAGGGCCGCCGCGTGGCGTGGACGATGCCGGGCGGCGGGCTGGAGGCCGGTGAGTCGCCGGAGGACGCGGTGCGTCGCGAGCTTCGCGAGGAGACCGGCTACACGGTCAAGGTCGGCGAACTGCTCGGCATCCATTCCCGGGTGATCCCCGCCGGTCGTCGCGTGCAGAAGGCCGCGGATCCGCTGCATACCCTGCGCATCGTGTACCGCGCCGAGGTGACGGGTGGCAAGCTCCGGTTCGAGACCGGCGGTTCGACCGACATGGCCGAGTGGTTCCCCCTGAAGACGGTCGCGGAGCTGCAGCGCGTCAAACTGGTCGACATCGCGCTCAGGATGGCCGGCATCCTCTGACCGACCCTGTCGACGTGCGGCGCTCGTGCCGCGAACGCGGCGATGAGGATCAGCGCTCTTCGGGCACTGAGATGTCGGCGACGATGGCGCCGTACGCGGCGATCAGGTCGTCCGCCTCGACGAACAGGCTGTACCCATGGGCACCCGCGCCCATGGCGATCCGCTCACCGACGATCGACTCGTCGGCGTAGATCGGCCAATCCGTGGTGCTGCCGATCGGGACGATGGTTCCCCGTTCGTAGCCGGTCGCCGCGAGCGCCAACTCGGGCTCGGGCAGGCGCAGCTTGTTCACACCGACCAGAGCACGCAGCTTGGGCCAGGAGATCGATCGACCACCCGGCACGAGCGCGAACAGGAACGTGTCATCCGACCGCTTCACGACGAGGGTCTTCACGATGCCCGACGCCGGGATGCCGAGCAGTTCTGCTGCCTCGAAGAGGCTGCCGGCGGCGGGTCGTTCGCGGATCTCGATCTCGAGCCCCCGGGCCGCGGCCGCCTCCCTCACCCGGGCATGCTGATCGCCTCCGTCACCAGAGGCGACGGAGGCGGGGTCAGACGGCTTCACGCGTCGGGTGCGGCGAGCGGGTCGTCCGCGACCCAGAGCTCATCGTCCGCGCGCAGCGTCTGCCATGCGGCGTAGAGCACACCGACCGCCGCGGCAGCACCGAGGATGATCGCGATGATGGAGCCCAGGCCGGGGCCCGACTTCTGCGGCGCGGTCGCCTTGCGCACCTTCACGGCGACGCCGTGGCGCTTGGCGTTGGCGACGTCCCACGCGGTGAGAGCAGTTCCGACCACTCCGCCCACGATCGGCACGAACTTGTCGTCGACGACGTGCTTGCCGATCTTCACGCCGCGGTCGACGACCGGGGCGACACGGCGGTTGTACGTGTCCTGGATGACCGGCACGACCTGCTCACGATTGAGGTTGCCGAGCTGACGGCCGGCCTCACGGGCGACATCGGCGGCGTGACCGACGAGCACCTGCTGGTTCTCCCAGAGCTGGTTCGCGTCGTTCTGAAGACGACGCAGTTCCTTCTTCCGCTTGCGGCTGAGGCTCACGATGCTCTCCTGTCCATTGGAGTACGGGTTCCCCATCTTGCCACGAGAGGCTGGAAGCCGGGCGGGAATCGCCCGCCCCTTGCTTCTTCGACCGAACAGGGGTAGTCACCACGGCCAACTCACCGGAAGCTCTGCGAGAATGTTGACATGGCTCACGCTTCTCATGTCGCAACCCTGCACACCAACCACGGTGACATCGTCATCAACCTCTTCGGTGACCACGCCCCGAAGACGGTCAAGAACTTCGTCGGCCTGGCCGACGGCACCCAGGAGTGGACCGATCCCGCCACCGGCAAGCCCGGCGAGGGACCTCTCTACAAGGACGTCATCTTCCACCGCATCATCCCGAACTTCATGATCCAGGGCGGCGACCCGCTCGGACAGGGCGTCGGCGGCCCCGGCTACAACTTCGACGACGAGATCAACATGGAGCTCAACTTCAACGAGCCCTACATCCTCGCGATGGCCAACGCGGGCCTGCGTCGCAACGCCATCACGGGCAAGCCCGAGGGCACCAACGGGTCGCAGTTCTTCATCACGACCGACCCGACCCCGTGGCTGCAGGGCAAGCACACGATCTTCGGCGAGGTCGCCGATGACGCCTCCAAGGCCGTCGTCGACGCGATCGGCGCTGTGCAGACCGGTGCGGGCGACCGCCCCGTCGAGCCGGTCGTGCTGCAGTCGATCGACATCGTCGCGGCCTGACGACAGCTGCGGCCGATCCGGATGACCACGCCTGAGTTCACGAGCAATCGCGACAACTTCTGCTACCGGCATCCGGATCGGCAGAGCTTCGTGCTCTGCCAGCGGTGCATGCGCACCATCTGCCCCGAGTGCCAGACACAGGCGCCCGTGGGCGTCATCTGCCCGGAGTGCATGAGCGCCGATCGCAAGAACCGCACTCCCGCGCAGAAGAAGGCGGCACGACGCTGGCGCGGCGGCGGCGCCACCATGGCGATGACCCGCGGCGGCAAGCCAGTCGTGACCTACGCGCTGCTCGCGGTCACCTCGTTCATCGGCCTGCTGCAGCTGATCCCGGGGTTCAAGGAACCGATCATTCAGGCTCTGGGGTTCTTCGCCCTATTCCTGTACCCGAATCTCTTCGCCGTGCCCTTCGAGCCCTGGCGTCTTCTCACCGTGCTGCTCGTGCACGGCAGCTTCATCCACCTGGCGCTCAACATGCTCGCCCTGTGGATGCTGGGCCAGAGCCTTGAGCCCATGCTCGGCCGCACCCGGTACCTCGCCCTGTATCTGATCAGCGGTCTCGGGGGATCGGTGATGGTCGCTATCCTCGCGCCGGATTCGTGGACCGTGGGAGCCTCCGGGGCGATCTTCGGGCTCCTTGCTTCTCTGCTGATCATCGGCCGCCACATCGGCGCGAACGTTACCGGGATCCTCGTCATCCTCGGCATCAACTTGGCCTTCGGCTTCTTCGTCGGGGGCATCTCATGGCAAGCCCACCTGGGCGGAGCCCTCGTCGGAGCCCTCGTCGCCCTCATCCTCGTCAAGACGAAGCGCCGAGAACAGCGCACCCAGCAGATCGTGCTGCTGTCCGCGGTGGTCGTCCTGTTGATCGTCGTCGTGGCGTTCGTGCCGCCGCTCATCCTTTTGTCCTGATCCCGAGTTGTTAACAGGGTTGTTAGCCCCTGTGAATAACACCGGTGTAATTCTCCCCAGGCTGTGGATGGACCTGTGGATAACTTTCCCTCCAGGTGTGAGAAAGGCCCTCTCGCGATGCGAGAGGGCCTTTCTGGAAAGAAGGGGGGAGCGTCAGCGCCAGCGGGTGGTCATGAGGAAGCCGATCAGCGCGATGCCGAGGCCGATGGCCAGGTTCCAGTTCGACAGTCCCGGGATCGGGTACTGCATGCCGGAGATGTAGAAGACCAGGATCCACACGAGGCCCAGCAGCATGAAGCCGATCATCACCGGCTTGAACCAGACGGCGTTGGGAGCGGCCTCGCCTTCGGCGCGCTCGACGGCGGGTTCTTCAGTCTTGCGGTCACGTGCCATTCCGTCATTGTACCCATCAGACCTGTCCTCCGCCGAGGCACATATGCCCGCACAGACGGGGAGGCCTCGGCGTCCGCCCAGCGTTCCCGGATATGATCACCGCATGACTGCATCCGTCGTGCCTGGGGGGCGACGTCCGCGGCGGCAGCGACCACGCTCTCGCGCGACGTTCGCGAGTGTACTCGGCGAGCTCCTCCTCACTGCCGGCGTGGTGGTCCTCCTCTTCGTGGCCTGGCAGATGTGGATCGGCGACATCATCATCAGCGCCCAGAAGAACGATGAGGGGGCCGCTGTCTCGCAGGCGCTCGCACAGGCCGAGGCACCAGAGCTCCCACCCGTCGTCGAGGGTGAAGACGGTGTCACCACATACGTCCCGCCGGTGCCCGCAGCTCCGGCCGACGCCCAGTGGTTCGGACAGATGCACATCCCTCGATTCGGCGCGGACTACAACTTCGGGATCTTCGGGGGCACGAGCCGCGCACGCACCCTGGATCAGCAGGGCATCGGGGTCTACACGAACTCGAAGATGCCCGGCGAGGTGGGCAACTTCTCCCTCGCCGGACACCGCACCACCTGGGGCAAGCCGTTCAACCAGCTCGACAAGCTGCAGCTCGGCGACGCCATCGTCGTGGAGACGCCCGACGGGTGGTACACCTACCGCTTCCGCACCCTCGAATACGTGAAGCCCACGCAGACGGACGTGCTCGCCGATGTGCCGCAGATGCCGGAGCAGCAGACCGGAGAGCAGTACATCACCCTCACCGCCTGCTCCCCGCTCTACTCCCTCGCCGAGCGCATCGTCGCCTACGGGGTCTTCGAGAGCTTCCAGCCGCGCGCTGAGGGCCCGCCGACCGCTCTGACCGACCCGCCGCCCCCGCCGGCCGCACCATCGGTGTGATCGTGGACGTCGACAAGGGAGAAGACTGATGTACGCCGCAATCTGGCGCCTGCTGCCCGGTCCGTGGTGGCTGCGTGTGCTCATCCTCGTGGTCGTCATCGCCGCCGTGCTCTACGGACTGTTCTGGTACGTCTTCCCCTGGGTGAGCCCGATCATCGCTCCGGGCGAGGTCGACGTCGAATGACGCGAGTGCTCGTGGTCGACAACCACGACAGCTTCGTGCACACCCTGGTCGGATACCTGAGCGAGCTCGGGGCCGACACCGTGTTGATCGAGTCCGACGCCACCGATGCCGCACAGCTCGAGCACATGCTCCCCGCATACGACGCGGTGATGCTCTCGCCCGGGCCGGGCACCCCGGCCGACGCCGGTGCCTCGCTCGACGCGGTGCGCATCGCCACGCGGCTGCGCATACCGACCCTCGGTGTGTGCCTCGGGCATCAGACGATCGGTGAGGCCTTCGGGGCACCGGTGATCGCCGCGCCGGAGCTCATGCACGGCATGGTGTCGGCGGTCACGCACGACGGCTCCCCGCTGTTCGACGGCATCCCCTCTCCGTTCGACGCGGGTCGCTATCACTCGCTGGCGCTCGCGGCGTCCGACCTGCCCTCCGATGTCATCGTGACCGCCTGGACTGAGAACGGCACGGTGATGGCCCTGGCGCACCGTGACCTGCCGCTGTGGGGTGTGCAGTTCCATCCGGAGAGCGTGCTCACCGAGGGAGGCTACCGGCTTCTGGCGAACTGGCTGGAGCTGTGCGGGGACGAGAATGCCGTGGCGCGCGCAGAGGACCTGCACCCGCTGTCGAGGTGACGGGCGGGGTCGGCTCTCCGACCTGCGACCGCTATCCGGTGCAGAAGAAGATCTGCACCGATGAGCCGACGGGAACGTCACCCGGAGCCACCGACATCGAGTGGACGGTCGCCGGCTGTGTGGCCGGGCACTCCGCCGTCTCGGCCGGCACGGCGACCAGACCGAGATCGCCGAGGTTGGTCGTGGCGGCATCGACGGTCCAGCCGACGAGGTCGGTCAGCGTCACCTTGCCGCTGGCCACGACCAGGTTGATGACGGTTCCCGGATCCAGTTCGGTCTCGGCCTTCTCACTGGCGGAGATGACGGTGTTCGCCGCCAGGGCCTTGTCGTTGCGTTGGATGACCGTGCCGAGCTCGAGCCCCGCCGCCTTCAGCGCGTTCGTGGCGTCGCCGAGCGCCATGCCCTCGATCTTGGGCATGACCACGGTCTCTTCGCCCGCGGAGACGTACAACGTGACCGTGGATCCCTCCTCCACCGAGACGCCCGCTTCGGGGTCGGTGCGGATCACGTTGCCTTCGGCGACCTCGGAGCTCGTCTCGATCACGATCTTCGACGAGAGGTCGAGCCCTGCGAGGTCGTCCTGCGCGCGTTCCGAGGAGACGTTGACGAGGTTCGGGATGATCCGTGAGCTGCTCGACACCTCAGGGGGCCGCATGCTGATCGTGACGACCCAGAACAGCACGGAGGCCAGCAGCACGGCGAGCAGAGCCACGCCCGCCCAGATCCACGCGACCGGCGGACCGGACTGGGTTCTGGTCATGGTCGTGTCGGTGCTGAGCTGACGCAGCGACCGCGCGGTCTCCTGCGCCTGCCGCGGGCTCGCGCCGTAGAGCTCGCTGGTCAGCGCTCCGAGTTCCTTGCGGGTCGGAGCGTTTCCCGTCATGGCGGAATCCAAGGCCGCGCGGAAGTGCGCGGCATCCGGGTATCGCTGGTACGGGTCCTTCGCGAGCGCGCGGAGCACGATCGGGTCGAGGGTGCGGGGAGCTTCCTCGTTCACCTCGGTCGGAGGAACGGGGGTCTCGCTGACGTGCTGGTAGGCGACGGCCACCGGTGACTCGCCCCGGAAGGGCTGGCGGCCCGTCAGCAACTCGTACAGGACGACACCGGTGGAGTAGAGGTCGGCTCGAGCGTCGACGGGCTCGCCCTTCGCCTGCTCCGGCGAGAAGTAGGCGGCGGTCCCGATGATCTGGGTGGTCTCCGCCACGGTCGACGACGAGTCGGAGACGGCTCGGGCGATCCCGAAGTCCATCACTTTGACCTGACCCTTGTCGGTCACCATCACGTTGCCCGGCTTGATGTCGCGGTGCACGACACCGGCGCGATGCGAGTAGTCGAGCGCCTCGAGGATGCCGTCGACGTAACGCACCGCGTCGGCCACCGGCACGGGGCCGGCGGAGATGATGTCCTTGAGCAGGGTGCCCTTGACGAGCTCCATGACGATGTACGGCGGCTCGTCGGAGCCGATCTCACTCGTCGACGGGTCGCCGGCGTCGAAGACGCGGACGATCGACGGATGCGACATGCGCGACGCAGCCTGCGCCTCGAGCCGGAATCGGTTGCGGAAGGCGGTGTCACGCGCCAGTTCGGGGTCGAGGACCTTGATCGCGACCTCGCGCCCGAGCGTCAGGTCGTACCCGCGGTACACCTTCGCCATTCCGCCATGCCCGATGAGCTCGTCGACGCGGTACCGGCCCGCGATGACTCGTGGCTCTGTGGACACGGATGACCCCCCCTGGAAACTACTCTTGCTGAAACTGAACTACAGGTTACCCGTCGGTGCCGGTGTCCCCATCGCCGGGATTCGCTGCCGCGGTGATCGTGACCGAGAGCGGCGGAGAGGCGGCCGAGGTGCGCTGGTCGCCGCCGGAGCACATGCCCTGGTAGGTGACGATGAGCTGCTGCCCCTCGGCGTCGGCGATCTTCACCTGCGTGTTGCGCTGGGTCGGCTGGAAGTTCGGTCCGCCCGAAACGAACGAGCCGTTCTGCACCGAGACGACGTAGCCGGAGAGGGTCGTGCCGCTGGGGCAGGTGAAGCCGGTGCCCCAGGAGATCGTCACCGTGGAGCCGGCGACGGGGTCACCGGTGATGGTCGGGGCATCGCTCGGCGTCGGCAGACCGGCGCGAGCGGCGTAGACCGTCAGGGTGATCGGCTGGGTGGTCTCGACGTTGCCGGAAGGCGCAACGCGGTAAACCGTGCCGACCTCGGCATCGGTGGGCGCCGGGTCGCCGTCGACGCAGGTGATCTCGCTGTTGAAGCCTGCTTCGGTCAGCGTGGCGGTGGCCGCCCCGCAGTCCTTGCCGTTCAGATTCAGCGCGGTCACATCGACGCGGGTCACCTCGGGTGTCGGAGTCGGCGTCGGCGTCGGGGTGCGGGATGCCGACGCGCTGGGCGAGGCCGAGGGCTTGTCGTCGCCGTTGCCCTGGTTCGCCAGCATCGCCCACACCGTTCCGCCGAGCACGATGACCAGCAACGCGATCAGGGCGATCAGCGGCCAGGTCCACGGGCTGCGCTTCTTCTTCTTCTTCTCCTCTTCCGCAGCGTCCTCGGTGGGCAGCTGAGCGGTGGTGGGGAGGATGCGCGTGGTGCCGTCGTCGCCAGAAGCGTTCAGAAGCCTGGTCGCGTCGTCGCCGCCGGCGATGCCGCCGGTCGCGATGGCGGGAACGGCGATGGCCGCCGAGTTCAGATCTCCGCGACGCAGGGCCTGGGCCGCGCGTGCCACCGTCGCCGATGACGACGGACGGTCACTGGGCTTCTTGGCGATCATGGCCATGACCAGGTTCTGCACCGGGATCGGAACGGTGGGCGGCAGGGGCGGCGGCTGCTCGTTGATCTGCGCCATCGCGATCGCCACCTGCGACTCGCCGGTGAACGGACGCTTGCCTGCCAGGCACTCGTACGCGACGATGCCCAGCGAGTAGGTGTCGGTCGCGGGCGATGCCGGGTGTCCTGATGCCTGTTCGGGCGAGAGGTACTGCACGGTGCCCATGACCTGACCGGTCGCGGTGAGCGGCACCTGGTCGGCGATGCGGGCGATACCGAAGTCGGTGATCTTGACGCGGCCGTCGGGCGTGATCAGCAGGTTGCCCGGCTTGATGTCGCGGTGCACGAGGCCGGCGGCGTGAGCCGCCTGCAGAGCGGAAGCCGTCTGGGCCACGATGTCGAGCGTCTTGTCGGCGCTCAGCGCGCCGTCGCGCTCGAGCACGGTCGAGAGCGCCTCGCCGGGCACCAGCTCCATCACGAGGTAGGCGCTGCCGTTCTCCTCGCCGTAGTCGAACACGCTGGCGATGCCCTCATGGTTGACGAGAGCGGCGTGACGGGCCTCGGCCCGGAAACGCTCGAGGAACCCGGGGTCCCCCATGTACTCGTCCTTGAGGATCTTGATGGCGACGGTACGTCCGATGACGTGATCCGTCGCTTCCCACACCTCGCCCATGCCACCGATCGCGATACGCGACTGCAGCTCGTAACGACCACCGAACGACACACCCTGCGTCGGCCTCATCTGCCCAGCACCGCCTCTATGACCTTCTTCGCAATCGGAGCGGCGATGGTGTCGCCGCTACCTGATTGTCCCTGTCCGCCGCCGTCTTCGACGACGACCGCTACTGCGACCGCGGGGTCGTTCGCCGGCGCGAAGCCGGTGAACCACAACGTATGCGGCCTGTTTCCGTTCTCTGCGGTGCCCGTCTTACCGGCCACGTCGATCCCGTCTATTCTTGCACCCTGGGCCGCGCCCGTAGCGACGCTCGCGACCATGGCTGCGGTCACGTTGTTCGCCACGTCGGCCTCCATCGCCCGTCCGAACTCGCTGTCCTGGAACGCCTTGATGACGGAGAGGTCGTTCCCGATCACGGCGTCGACCATGCGCGGGTTCATCACGACGCCGTCGTTCGCGAGTCCGGCAGAGACCATGGCCATCTGCAACGGGGTCGCGGTGACCTTGCCCTGGCCGAATCCGGTCAGCGCGGTCTGGGCGTCATCGAGGGCGCGCGGGTAGCTCGAGGCCGTCGAGGTCAACGGCGTGTCGAACGTCTGGTTGAACCCGAGCTTGTCCGCCATCTCGCGGATGGTGTCGTCGCCGAGCTCCACGGCGAGCTCGGCCATCGGGATGTTGCAGCTGAGCCTGATCGCCTCGGCGATCGTGACCGTCTCGCCGGGGCCGCAGGTGCCGCCCCAGGCGTTGGAGACGCGGTTCGTCGAACCGGGCAGGGTGTAGGAGATCGGGTTCGGCAGCGTCGAGTCGGGAGTCCAGTTGCCTGTCGCGTAGGCAGCGGCCGCGACGACGACCTTGAACGTCGAACCGGGAGGGTTCAGATCGCCCGCGATCGCCCGGTTGGACAGCGGCTTGTTCGCATCGGCGACCAGCTGGTCGTACGTCGCATTCGCCGCATCCGCGTCGTGCGTCGCCATCAGATTGGCGTCGAAACCCGGGGTCGAGACCATCGCCAGGATGCGTCCCGTCTTCGGGTCCATCGCGACGACCGCGCCCTTGAGCCCGTCGAGGGCCTCGTAGGCAGCCCGCTGCGCCGCGGTGTTCAGGGAGAGCTCCACGCTGTAGCCGCGCTGCGGCTGGCCGGAGAGGATGCGCTCGACCTCGCCGAGGAACGCGTTCGAGCCGGTGCCGGAGAGCTCGGCGTTCATGGCCCTCTCGATGCCGGTGCTCGAGCCCAGAGCCGGGTTGAAGTACCCGGTCACCGGCTCCCACATCGGGGCATCGGTGTAGACGCGCTGGAACTGGTACCGGTCGTCGCTGGGCACCGAGCTGGCGATCGCGACACCGTCGACGATGATCGACCCTCGCTGGATCTCGTAGCTGTCGAGCCGGGTGCGCTTGTTGTTGCTGTTCTGGGCCAGCGCATCCGCCTCGACGACCTGGATCCAGCTGGTCGCGGCGAAGAGGGCGATGAACATGAACAGCATGATGATGCTGAGACGGCGGAGTTCCTTGGTCATGTCAGCCGATCACCACCCTGGGCTGACGGCGCACCCCGTCGGAGATGCGCAGCAGCAGCGCCACGATGAGCCAGTTGGCCACGAGGGAGGAGCCGCCCGCCGCGAGGAACGGTGTGGTCAGACCGGTCAGCGGGATGAGGCGGGTGACACCACCGACCATGATGAACACCTGCAGCGCGATCGTGAACGAGAGCCCGGTGGCCAGCAGCTTGCCGAAGTCGTCCTGTCCCGCGAGGCCGATGCGCATGCCGCGGCTGACGAACACCATGTACAGGCAGAGGATCGCGAACAGTCCGATCAGTCCGAGCTCTTCGCCGAGGCTGGTGATGATGTAGTCGCTGTGGGCCAGAGGCGTGACCTCCGGGCGGCCCTGGCCCCAGCCGGTGCCCATGAGTCCACCGCGTGCAAGTCCGAAGAGCCCCTGCATGGGCTGGTACCCGGCGCCGTCGGGGTCGACCTGATCGGCATCGAACAGGAACAGCCAGTTGATGAAGCGGCCCTGCACATAGCTGAGGATCTGCGTCGCGAGGGCGACACCGGCGACCACGAGGGCGAGGCCGATGAGCACCCAGCTGGTCTTGCCCGTCGCGACATAGAGCATCGCGACGAACATGCCGAAGATCAGCGTTCCCGTGCCGAGGTCGCGCTGGAACACGATGATCCCCAGCGAGATGAGCCAGACGACGAGCACGGGGCCGAGCTCGCGCATGCGGGGCCAGGTGATGCCCATCACGCGCTTGCCGACGGAGGTCAGGCTCTCGCGGGTGCGCACCAGATAGCCGGCGAAGAAGATGGCCAGGCAGATCTTTGCGAGCTCACCCGGCTGGAAGGCGAACGCACCGCCGAGCGACACCCAGACCGCCGCGTTCGCGTCCGGGATGCGCAGGCCGGGCACGAACGGCAGCAGCAGGAGCAGGATTCCGGCGAGGCCGAAGATGTAGGTGTACCGGAACAGGATGCGGTAGTTGCGCAGCAGGATGACCACCGCGATCGCACCCGCGAGCGAGATCGCGGTCCACGCGAGCTGCTTGGTCGAGTAGGCGTTCCAGCCGGTGTTCTTGAAGGCGATGTCGATCCGATAGATCATCGCGATGCCGAGGCCGGTGAGCAGGGTCGCGATGGGCACGACGAACGGGTCGGCGTCGGACGCGACGAAGCGCAGCACGATGTGCAGGGCGAAGGCGAGAGCGGCGAGGCCGCCACCGATCGCCAGGATCATCGGGTCGATCACGCCGAGTGCGCCCAGCTGCACGAGCGTCAGGGCGGCGCCGCTGATCGCGCACGCGAACAGCAGCAGCCAGAACTCGCGGTTGCGCTGGTTCTGCGGCATCCGGATGCGTTTGAGGGCCTTGATGACACTGGTGTCGGCCGCGACGTCGGTGCTCATCCCTCACCGCCTTCGGGGGTGTCGACAGGTGTCGGCATGGGCGTGGGCAGCGGGGTCTCGATCGTGTTCGCGTCGGCACCCGCTTTGAGCCGGTCCACGATCGCCATCGCGTCGGAGAGTGAGCGCGCGGTGATGGTGCGCTCGACCGATGCCCGCTGGTACGGCGGCAGGTTCGCGAGGAGGATGTCGGTGTCCTGGATCGGGGTCGACAGCGTGATCGGTCCGATGTTCTGCTGCACGCCCTGGAAGATCACCACGCTGTCCTCGTCGGCGCCGATGAAGTAGCGCGTCTGGGTCCAGCTGTACGCGGCGAAGGCGGTCACGCCCAGCATCGCGATCACCACGAGAGCACCGGCGATCCAACCGAGTCGACGGCGCTTGGCACGGCGACGATCCTCTTCGATGAGCTCCTCGAGGTACTCGGGGGCCGGCTCGAAGTGGCTCGGCTCGTTCGCGGCCTGGCGCACCGGGTGCAGCCAGTTGCCGCGGGGAGGGCGCACCGGGGGTACGTACACGCCGTCGGGGTTCGAGGCCGAGCCCACGATCGTGGGCGTGCCCGAGTGGATCGGGTGCTGCCCGCCGACGTCGACCAAGACGATCGTGACGTTGTCGGGCGCTCCGCCGTCGAGCGCCTGCTTGAGGAGGTTGTCGGCGGTGCGTCCTGGAGCGAGGCCGAGCTGCATGGCCTTGAGGATGTGGGGTTCGTCGACCACGCCGGAGAGTCCGTCGGAGCAGAGCAGCCAGCGGTCGCCGGGTTGCGTGTGCATGACGAACATGTCGAGCTCGGGGTCGGAGTCCATGTCGCTGAGCACGCGCATGAGCACGGAGCGGCGGGGGTGGTAGCGCGCCTCTTCCGGGGTGATGCGGCCCGAGTCGACCAGGCGCTGCACGAAGGTGTGGTCGGCGGTGATCTGCGTCAGGGCGTCGTCGCGGTAGAGGTAGATGCGCGAGTCGCCGATGTGGCCGATGACCGCGTACTCGTCGACCATGATGATCGCGCTGACGGTGGTTCCGAGACCGGCGAGCTCCGGTCGATCCTTCGCGGCACGGATGAGGTCGCCCGCTGCCGTGGTGGCCGCGGCCTGCAGTGAGGCTTGCGCGTCTTCCGTCGACGCATACGGCTGGTCGAGGGGCTCCAGACGCTGGATCGCGATGCTCGAGGCGACGTCACCACCGGCGTGGCCGCCCATGCCGTCGGCGACGACGAAGAGGTTCGCTCCGGAGTAACCGGAATCCTGGTTGTTGGAGCGGACCTTCCCGGTGTGGGAGATCGCGACGCTCGAGCCTTCGAAGACCATGCCGGCGTCAGGCTCGCAGCTCGAAGGTCGTGGCGCCCACCTTGATGGGCGTGCCGAGCGAGAGGGCGACGGGCGAGCCGGAGACGCGCTGGCCCGCGACGAAGGTGCCGTTGGTGGAGTCGAGGTCCTGGATCGCCCAGCTGTCGCCGCGCAGCATCAGGCGCGCGTGGTGACTGGACGTGTAGTCGTCACGGATCACGAGAGCGGACTCACTGGAGCGGCCGATCGTGAGGGAGTCGGCGCTGAGCGGCAGCTCGAGGCCCGCCTTGGGGCCTGAGGTGATCACGAGACGCTTGGCGGTCGCGACCGTCGCCGGTCCGGTCGACGGGCGGGCGGATGCCGGCTTCGAAACGGGGGCCGCGGGTGCACCCGCCGCCACAGGTGCCCCTGCCGTCGCCTCGACGGGGAGCTTGCGCACCCGCACACCGAAGAGGTCGGCGCGCAGCGAGTACACGACACCGAACACGAAGAACCACATCAGGAGGAGGAACCCGATGCGCAGGAGAAGAAGGATCAGTTCACTCAACCGAGGGCTCCGAACGCTCGGGTGGCGTCGTCGCCTCTGCCCGCAGGACGCGAGGGTGCGGCCACGGGGACGATGCGGAACACCAGGTCGGTGCGTCCGATCGTGATCGTCGTGTCTGTCGGGAGGGCGGCTTCGCGCAGCTTCTGCCCGTTGACCTTCGTGCCGTTGGTGGAACCGAGGTCGCGCATCATGGCGCGCTCGCCGTCCCACAGGATCTCGACGTGCTTGCGGCTCGACCCCGCGTCAGCGATCGTGATGTCGGCATCCGAGCCTCGACCGATCACGGTGCGGGCGCGGGAGATGGAGTGGCGACGACCGTCGACGTCGACCACGGCCTGCCAGCTGACGCGGCCCTCGACGGTGCCCGAGCTCACGCGCACCGTGCCGGTGGCGACCTTCTCGTCGGCTTCGAGGCTGATCGAGAGCGGGCCCGCGAAGCTGTAGCCCTGCGACGTGGCGTGCGTGGTGAGAAGAGCGTGCAGCTCGTCCGTGAGGGCGCCGCCGAGCCCGCGCATCCGCTCCGCATCGTCGGCGCTCAGACGCACCACGAAGCTGTTGGGCGCGATGATGCGATCGCGGCTCACGACCGCGGCCTTCGTGTCGGCTTCACGCCGCAGCGCCGAAGCGATCTCCACAGGCTGGATGCCGCTACGGAAGGTCTTGGCGAACGCGCTGTTAACTGCGCGTTCGAGACCCTTCTCAAAGCTGTCAAGTAGTCCCACTGGGCTCCTCTGGCATGCCGACTGGTAGACACATCGTAGCCAGGTGTCCTGGGGGAACGCCGCCGATGGCCCTCCAGGCATGTGCAACGAGGCCGAAAACGCATGATATCTTTGGGAAGTTGAGTTCTTCGGAACGAGACACTCGCGCGAGTGGCGGAATGGTAGACGCGCTGGCTTCAGGTGCCAGTGTCCGTAAGGACGTGGGGGTTCAAGTCCCCCCTCGCGCACAGCGAGATGAAGGGCCCGGTCCATGGATCGGGCCCTTCGCTTTTCCGGAAACGCCGATCGATCGGGGTCACCCTGCGGCTCCGGCGCCCTTCATTCGGAGTCCGATGATCCCGAATGGGCGTGCCGCCGCAGAGACTCACTGACCTGCCGCAGGTAGCGGGTGATCACGTCTTGTTCGGCCGGCGTGAAGGCGTCCAGTTCGGCGTCGATCCCCATGATCATGGGGATCAGGCGACCCATCGCCTTGTCACGCGACGCGCGCCGCGGAGCTACGAGGATTCCTCGGCGGTCGTTCGGGTGGGGTTCTCGGGAGACGTGGTCGAGCGCGACGAGGCGGTCGATGGACGTGGTGGTAGCGCCCGCGGACAGCCCCACTCTCCGCGCGAGCTCGGTCGGGGCCAGAGGACCGCTCATGAGCAGGTGCTCCATCACCTGCAGATCGGTGGGGTTGACCCCGAGTTCATCCGCGAGGGAGGACTCGAAGACTTCGCTGAGTTCGATGAAGTCCCGAAGTAGGGCCGTCGCCGGACGGGCAGGGATGAAGTCCGCCCCGTCGGCGTCGAAAGGTGGCACCCCGCTCGATTGCATGACCTCCACGATATCGCTACTATCTTTCGATAGTCATATAGTTTGATGATCGAACTACTATCCAAGGTTGGGACTTTTCATGGGCGCACTCACACGGTTCCTGACGTCCGCGAAGACATCGTGGATCATTCTCGTGATCACGGCGCTCGCCGCAACCGCGCTGTTCGCGCTCGCCGGCAGCGAGGAGTCCGAGACAGCCCCGTCGGTCGGTCTGCCCTCTTCCGCCGAATCCGTCAAGGTCGATCAGTTGCTCGAAGAGTTCCCCAGCGCCGACGCGACCTCGGCGCTGCTGGTCTTCGCCTCCGAAGACGGCGTGCTCGACGAGAAAACGCTCTCCCTCATCGATCAGAAGGCATTCGGCGATCTCGCCGCGCTCGCCCTCGACGGCGCCGTACCGCCCGCTCAGGTCTCCGACGACGGAACGGTCGCCCTCGTGGTGGTGCCTCTCGAGCCGGAGCCCGACGTTGCGGAGCAGACTGCACGCGCGCAGGAGATCCGCGACATCGCCGCTGCGGACCTGGAGGGAGTTCGCGTCTATCTCACCGGCGCTGAAGGCTTCGAGGTCGACATCGCCGCCGTGTTCGACGGGGCGGACTTCACCCTTCTCCTCACCACCGTCATCGTCGTCGCCGTTCTGCTGCTCATCACCTACCGCAGTCCATGGCTGTGGATCGTCCCCCTCGTCGTCATCGGCCTGGCCGACGCACTCGCGGGAATCGTCGCCCGACAGGTCGCCAGCGCCGTCGGCATCCAGCTCGATGCGTCGATCACGGGCATTCTCTCCGTGCTCGTCTTCGGCGCGGGGACGAACTATGCGCTCCTCCTGATCGCCCGCTACCGTGACGAACTGCGTCTGCATGAGAGTCGCAGAGAGGCTATGCAGCGGGCCCTTCGCGGAGCAGGTCCCGCCATCATCGCCAGCGGCTCGACGGTCGCACTGGCACTGCTCACCTTGCTCCTCGCCGAGATCGCGGGCAACCGTGCGCTGGGGCTGGCCTGCGCCGTCGGCATCGTCGTCGCGATGTTCTTCGCGCTCTTCGTGCTGCCCGCTGCTCTCGTGCTCTTCGGCCGCGGCCTGTTCTGGCCCTACATCCCCCGGTTCCAGTCGCCCGACGCGATCTCCCGCAGCGTCTGGGGGAAGCTCGGTCGCGGAGTGTCGAAGCGCCCGGTCGTGGTGGCGACGGTCGGATTCGTCGTTCTCGGCGCGATGGCCAGCGGGTTGCTGTTCGTGCAGACCGGACTCTCCCAGAACGACCGCTTCCTGCAGAAGCCCGAAGCGGTGCAGGGTCAGGAGGTCCTCGCCGAGGCGTTCTCCGCTGGAACCACCTCCCCCGCCATCGTCGTCGTTCCTGTCGAGGACGCCGAGGCGGCGACCACCGCTCTCGCGGATCTTGACGGTGTCGACGCGGCGAGGCCGGGAGAGACGACGGATGAGTTCGCGCGGATCGATGTCACCCTCGACGCCAGCGCCGAGACCGACGCGGCTTTCGCCACCGTCGAACGCATGCGCGAAGCGCTCGACGACGTCGGATCGGGCGAAGGGCTCGTCGGAGGGCTCGACTCGCAGGCGCTCGATGTCGCCGAAGCCCAGGCCCGGGATCAGGCTCTCCTCATCCCCCTCATCCTCGCGCTGGTCTTCGTCGTGCTCGTGCTCCTTCTTCGGGCCTTCGTCGCGCCGCTGCTGCTCCTGATCGCCGTCGTCGCCAGCTTCTTCTCGGCGATCGGGGTGAGCTGGTGGTTGTTCCAGTCGCCACTCTTCGGATTCCCCGCCATCGATACGAACGTGCTGCTGTTCAGCTTCCTGTTCCTCGTCGCGCTCGGTGTCGACTACAGCATCTTCCTCGTCACCCGTGCGAAAGAGGAGGCCGCCCGACTCGGCACCAGCCAGGGCATGATTCGTGCTCTCGCCGCGACGGGCGCCGTGATCACCAGCGCCGGCATCCTTCTCGCCGCGGTGTTCGCCGTCCTGGGCGTTCTCCCCCTCATCACGCTGACGCAGATCGGCGTCATCGTCTGCATCGGCGTGCTCATCGACACACTCCTCGTGCGGACGGTCATCGTCCCCGCACTCGCGTTCATCACTCGTGACAGGTTCTGGTGGCCCCGCCGGCCCGCTCTGACCGATGCCGAGGCCGCCCGACAGGGCGCCGACGCACTCGCGCCCGAACAGCCGCACGCGCTCTCCCGTTGACGGCGGACGCCCATGCGCGGTGGTGGAACATCCGCCTGCGGTACGACGATGCCCCTCCCTCAGACCGATGCGTCGAGCAGTCGGCCCGGCGACGATGGGAGTGTCCCCTCCCCTAGAGAAGGCGTCCCGTGACCTCACGCACCCCAGCCCTCGATTCGCTCGCGCTCGCCGCCGTCGGTCTCAGCACCTCGGCGCTCGCGCTCGCCGCCTGTGCTTCCCCCGCCCCTTCCGAAACCTCCCCTGCGGGTGTCGGATCGTTCGATGCCGAGACGGTCGAGAACTCGCCGGAAGAGGCGCGGTCCGGGATTTCGTAAGCCGCCTAGTAATCTGGGGGGATGACGGATGCAGTGGGGACCAAGCAGGCGCTCCTGCTGTCGCGACTCGGCGACGACGAGGCTGCGCGCTTGGTGATGACGGTGCTCACGACCGCGCGGCGGATCGACGCGGCCTGCGCGGAGCTGCTCGCTCGACACGATCTGTCGGAGGGGCGGATGGCGGCCCTCCTCGCGGTCTCCGCCGAGGAGGGGATCACGCCACGGCTGCTGGCGACCCGGCTCGCCGTGACCTCGGCGACCGTCACGGGACTTCTGGATCGACTCGACCGCGACGGGTTGATCGAGCGACACCCGCACCCGACAGACGGGCGCACGCACACGCTCGTGACGACCCTCGCCGGCGAGCGGCTCATCGCCGAGCTGGTGCCGGTCTACGCCGAATGGCTCCGTCAGCTCGGGGCCGGGATCAGTGCCACCGATCGCGACCGCGCTTCCCTCGTCTTGGCGGCGATGCAGCGGAACCTCGGCGATGAGTAGAACAGCAGGAGGACGGGCGGCCCGCACATCGCCCGGGGCCGACGCGGAGCACCTGAGCGCACTCGATGCGGGCCTGGCAGCGTCGAGGACGTTGTCCGACGCGCTCGCGATAGATCACACGACTCTGTTCCGCAACGTCTTCCCCGACGCCGACGCTGCCCTGAGTGCCGAAGTCGCCGAGGCGCAGCAGCTGGGCATCCTCAAGCGGATGACCCGCATCGGTGCCGCGCTCGCGATCCGCTGTGATTCCGCCGAGGTCGACGACATGGCCGCGCACCCGTCCGACACCGTGCGCGGGTGGGCATGCTTCCTCATTGCTGCGCAGCCGTCAGTCACTCCCGCCGTGATGCTCGATCGACTCCGACGGTTCGCCGACGATGAGCACTTCGCGGTCCGCGAGTGGGTGTGGATGGCAGCGCGCCCTGTGCTCGTCACCGACCTCGACGCCAGCATCGACATGCTCGCCGCGTGGACCGGCGACCCTTCCGAGCGCGTTCGCCGATTCGCCAGCGAAGCGCTGCGGCCGCGAGGCGTGTGGGCCGCCCACATCGCTGCGCTCAAGAAGCAGCCGGAGCGCGGAGAGCCGATCCTGCATCCTCTGCGCGACGATCCTTCCCGCTACGTCCAGGATTCCGTCGCCAACTGGATCAACGACGCGGCGAAGACCCGTCCGGACTGGGCCGTCGAACTCTGCGACCGCTGGGGCGCCGCCAGCGACGATGCCGCTACCGCTCGCATCATCACGCGCGCACTGCGCTCGCTCGATCGTTCTTCCGCGGGGTGAACGGCGAGGGCCCACAGTCGGCCTTCAGCCCCGAGGGTCCACGAGATCGTCAGCCCAGCGGGCCCTCGAGGATGGTGAGCACGTCGACCTCTTCGAATCCGACCGATCTGTTGAGGGCGAGCATCGGCGCGTTCGTCAGGGCCGTGTAGGTCTGCAGAAACCGCGAGTCCGAGCTCTCCGGGAGGCTCATGAGACGACGGAGGTTGGCGACCTTCAACGCGCGGCCGATCCCACGACCACGAACCCGTTGCGCGACGAAGGTGTCGTCCTGAAGGACGATCTTCGGATCCGGCCGTGACAGCAGGATCTCGGTGTACCCCACGGCCTCCCCGTCCGCGCGCGCCACGCTCCGCACCAGGGCATACCCCTGTTCGGACATGCGCTCCTCGTTCCGGCGAACGGCCGCGACGTCGGCGGGCGCGGGGGTCCGTGTCAGGTCGCCCATCGGCACGTCCTCCGACATGTGAGCGCGAAGCCTCGCCCAGTCATCGAGCAGCTCATCCGGACACGCGCCCACCCAGGAGACGATGTCGACGTCTGCGAGTGCAGTCGGGAGCCGGTCGAGTGTCTTCGTGGAGACCGGGAGATCGACCACCTGGCGACTCTCGCGGACGCCCACCTGGAGCCCTTCGGAGCGTGCGAACGAGACCCCGGCATCGGAGTACGTCTCGGTGCGCATCATCGTGGCGGTGCCGCGCAGCGCGTTTCGGATGGCGTGGAGCAGCGCACGTGCGACGCCGCGGTGGCGGAAGGCGTCGAGAACCGCGATCTCGACGTCGGCAGGTTCGCCAGGATGCACGTGCGCTTCGGCCGCCCCGACCGGCACCTCGTCGATCTCCGCGAGCAGCAGCACTAAGCGGCGAGTCGGATGCGGGCTCTGGAACTGCAGGCGCGTCGCCTCGTCGCTGCGGGACCACACCTTCTGCCGCCCGGCCGAGTAGCCGTCTCGGAGGATGCCGTTCCACCTGAGAAGCTCAGCGACGTCGCGAGGATCGACATCCCTGATCCGGATGCTCATCAAAGGTCACGACGCTCTCGGTGTTCGCAGACGGACAGGTGCACGATCCAGGTTGCCATACCGCCGAGTCGTTCTCCCCTCTCGTGCGGCCGGGCGGTGTCTGAGATGGTGGATGCGGGATGTGCCCCTGAGTGACGAAAGGGTGAGCGATGAGCGGACCTGATCTCCCGGTGATCGGGGTCGAGGACGCGTCATCACGGTGGTCGACGTGGTGGCTGGCATCCGGAGCGCTGTTCATCACGTCGGCCCTGTTGGCCGCGTTCCGCAGTCTTCCCGGGACGCTCGACGTCGATGCCCTCGCGATCATCTCGACCGCATCGACCTTGGCCTTCAGCCTCGCGCTGGTCGCCGCTGGTATCGGAGCTGCGCGCCGCGATGACACTCTTCGACTTTCCAGAGGGGGGATCGTCTCCTTGTTCCTCCTCGCCGTCTGGCTCCCTGTGGGGCCGCCACTTCTGATGGTCTCGTTCGACTTCACCTCGGCGGTGCCGGTCTACGTGAACGCCCTCGTGAAGTTGGGGCTGTGCGGTGTGATCGTCGCCGGGGTGCTCCGCAGTTCGCTGGCGAAGCCGTGGCGGTTCATCCCTGCGATCGCGCTCGCCGCCGTGGTGCTGGGGTCGTTGATGGAGGTCGCGATGATGTCGGGCAGTGTCTCCGACCAGAACGCGATGATCCTCGTCTCCAATGTGCTGATCCTGACGTGCATCCTCGCCACCGGGGCGCTGGGTGCCGTTGCGCTCAGGGCTGCTCGCGCACGGGCGGGCTCGGTGGCCGTGTTCGGAGGATGACGGTCCTCACGGCACCCGCTCGTAACCCGCTCAGGGCGAGGTGTGCACACCCAGCTCGCTGGTGTCGCGGAGCCCGTGCGCGTCGAGGTAGGCGCGGATCGTGTCGTGGACGATGCGGATCTGTGCTTCGTTCCCCATCGCGGCCCGCATGGCGTCCATCGTGGGTGCCGGCTTGCCGTTCACCCGGTCCAGCGCCTCCCAGACGATGTCTTCGCGGGAGCCGCGGCCCATCGAATGCGGCATCGAGCTGAACACCGGGTTGGGCTTCCAGTCGTTTCGGTTCTCCTCCATCAGCGATTCCTCTCCTGTCTTCGGGTGCCCCTGAATGCGGGCGCACTCGGTCCTGTGCGCGGGCACGCCGAACACACCCGGGGTGGCGATGCTGCCCCCGATGGACGACGCGCTGTCCGGCGGCCAGACCCTTCCCCAGTGAGGCCGGATGCCGGTGGGAAGAAGGGGATGTGGTCGTCCGGTTCTCTTCGAGAGTACACCTTATTTTGAGTCGCTAAAAATAAGGAGATGACGGGACAAGAGGAAGATGCTGAAAAGGCCCGGTCCGCAGCGGGATCGGGTCTTTTCGTCGCGTGGCGTGGCGGGTCAGTCGCGCGGGGCGTCGTTCCAGGACCAGATGTCGTCACCGCGCAGCACCGCGTCGGCGCCGCCGTCGCAGTAGATGGTCTGGCCGGCCATGTGAGTGTTGGCCGGGCTCGTCAGCCACACCAGCAACTCGGCGATCGAGGATGCCGGCTGGTGGTAGTTCAGCGGCATCGGCACGGCGGCGTCGACCTGCGCCAGACCCTCCGGGCTGGCCAGCAATCCGGCGGTCATCGCCGTGGTGACGGTGCCGGGGGCGACGGCGTTGAGGGGGATCCCGGCGCCGGCCCAGGCTTCGGAGACGGATTCGCGGCGGACCCAGCGTGACAGGGCGCGCTTGCTGGAGGAGTAGTTGAGGAACCCGCCCTCGGCCGTGACGGCGAGCTGTTCGCCGATCTCGAGGGCTCGGCTCTCGTCGCCGTCCAGGGCCGCATCGACGAGGTCCGCCGACACCGGCTGCAACGATGCCATCGATGAGACCACGGCGGCGCGCGGCTGGTCCGCCAGACTCAGTTTCGGCAGCAGCGCGGTGAGGAACTCTGTCACGCCGAAATAGTTGATGGCCATGGTCTTGGCGATCGGTGCGGCGATTCCGGCGCAGGCGATGATCGCATCGATGCCGCCGTCGGCGGCGGCGAGAACGGCGTCCGCCGCAGCGATCCGGCCGGCGGGTGTCGAAAGATCACCCGTGACCTCCACTCCGCCCAGGTCGACCCCGATCACGGTGTGTCCCTGGGCGCGAAGCAGTTCGGCGGTCGCGGCACCGATGCCGGATGCGGCGCCGGTGACGACGTAGGTGCGGGTCATGTTTCCTCCTGGGGTGATGAGACGTGGTCGGATGACGACGGGGATGCGGTGGCCCTGGATGTCGATTCGGGAAGGGCGGCGACGAAGCGGCTGAGATGGGCCTGGAACTGGGCGATCTCGTGCGCGGACCAGCCGGTGAGCGCGCCGCCGACCATCTGCTGCCCGGAGGCGACGAGGCGGGCGTAAGCGTCTCGGCCCGCATCCGTCAAGCGCACCTCGACCGTCCGCCCCGTTCGTACGCGATCGAAGAGCCCCCACGCCGACATGCGCGACACCAGCTTCGACGTCGTCGGGCGTGACATCGCCGCTCGGTCGGCCAGTCGACTGAACCCGAGGGAACCGCCGTGCATGCCGACCACGTACAGGGCTCGTACCTCGATGGCGTCGAGGGATCCTCCGACGCTCGCGGCCACCTGTGTCTGCAGCTCGCCCTGCGTCCACTCCGCGACCACGCGAACCAGTGCCTCGCGGATGTCTTCGATCTCGTCATCGACCGCCATGACACTAAGGATATCAGTTCAGTTGCGTGCGGCAACTATCCGGATGGGCCGCGCTCAGCTGAAGAGGACCACCAGGTAGACCGCGAATGTCACGAGGTGTGCAGCGCCGTGCATCGCGGTCACCCTCTTCGCGGCGAAGGTCGTCACCGACAGCAGCAGCGTGACGCCGAGCATCAGCAGATTCGCCGGCGATTCCGCGAGCACGACGGTCTGGCCGGTGAACATGCCGATGATCAGCACCGCCGGGATGGTCAGGCCCACGGTCGACACCAGCGCGCCATGACAGAGGTTGCTCACGCGCTGGGCCTCACCGCCGAGCGCGGCGCGCACCGCAGTGATCGACTCCGGAAGGAACACGATGCCCGCGATGAGCACACCGGCGAGGGCGACCGGGGCGCCGAGGCGGCCCAGCCCGTCGTCGAGCAGCGCCGCCATGTCGTGCGACAGCAGCACGATGGGGATCACGGTGACCACCAGTAGCGCGAGGCGCACGACGACCTCCGTGCGGTGCGCGGACAGCACCTGGCGGATCCCGCCGCTGGCCTCGCCCTTCTCCTGGTCCTCCACGGTCTGGAGAAGACGCGGATCGACCTCGGTGAAGTCGCTCGCCTGCGCGCCCATCTGCCGGTAGAGGAAGAAGGCGTAGAGCACGAGGGTGAGCACGATGATCGGGATCTCCTGCGCCGTCGTGTACGAGCCGTCCGTTCCGATCAGAGCGGGGAGGCCGAACGCGAGCGCGACCAGCGCCACCAGCATCGACAGATACGCCGACGTGCCGGTGCGGTTGTGCGCCATGCCGCGGTGGCGGAGTCCGCCGAGGAGGAGTGCGAGCCCGATGACGAGATTGAGGATGATCATCGCGACGGCTATGACCGAGTCGCGGGCGATGGTCGCGTGCTCACCAGGACCGAGCATGACCGCGGAGATGAGGATGACCTCGATCAGCACGATAGACAGGGTCAGCACGAGCGAGCCGTACGGGTCGCCGAGCCTGTGGGCGAGGGCCTCGGCCTGTTTGACGACACCGAACGCGCAGACGAGGATCACGACGATGATCGCCCCGAGCGCGATCACGAGTACCGGCACGGGCACAGGGGGTTCCAGAACCGGGTGGAAGAGGAGGAGGGCCGCGAAAGCGCCCCATCCCAATGCGACGCGGACGATATCGGTGACGCCGATCAACTGCTTAAGCTCCGTGCGTGACATCGCCGGACTCCTTCGAGGTGGGGCCGTCCCCGATCTGCCTCACCGTCGGAGGTCGTCCTCCGTCGTCGTTTCCCGCCCCACGGTAGCAAACCGCGTCGGCGCTGTGGTGTTGCGGCGGGAACATTCCGAAAACGGCATGAAAGCCACGAGCACTGAGCGGTGTGTGTTTTTTCCCGGTCAAAAGGAAATTTGACTTCCCCTGGTTCCGGGCTATGGTCGGAGGTTACGCCAGCCACCGAAGGGGAAGCGAGTAACCATGTCCGGAAAGTCCATCCAGGGTCGCGACAGCAAGAAGGCGCCGCAGCTCTCGCTCAAGGAGAAGCGAGCTGCGAAGCGGGAGAAGAACGCCCCGGCCGAGTTCATCAAGCCTCGCAAGGGCGCGAAGGGCTGATCGGATTCGGTCCGGCGGGCGCATCCGCGTGGTGCGCCCGCCATGGGGGTCGCAGGGTCAACGGAAGACGCGGGTGATCCCACTCTCCATCTGGGTGAGCTGGATGTAGACGAGGAGACGGTGGAGCGGCTTCAGGAGGGCGCGCACCAGGCGCCGGCCACCACGGCGTTGCGTTGCCTCCCACGTGAGGGTCGCGCGGATCTGCGTTCCACCAGCGGCATGTTCGAGTTCGAAATCGACGAGCCTCGGATTCGATCGGACGGCGTCCGGGTAGGAGAAGCGCCACCGGATGAGGGCGGGCTTCTCGCACTCCACCAGCTCGACGCGCTGTCGCCGGAACTCCTCCTTCACGCGCACGGGTCTGCCGTCCGGGGCTTCTGTCGTGGACTCCGCCTCCCACGGCCCGGTCGTGTCATGGTCGGCATGGATGGTGCCCACTGCCGGATCCCACTCGGGAATCCGGCCGGCGGATGACAGCAGAGCCCAGACGTCTTCCCGCGAAGCCGGGGCGAAGAGGGAGCGCGTGCCGGACAGCGTGTGCGTGTCGGGCGCCTGCAGCGGCACCAGTCGCAGTCGCTGCACTTCATCCAGGCGAGCGCTGAGGATCTCCGGGTCGACGTCGATTCGTCGCAGGATCTCCTGGATGAGACCGCTCGGTTCGTCGATGAGGGTGCGCAGCACCGCAGCGGAGTCGCCGTGTCGATCCCCGCTCGATGCTTCCTTCAGGACAGCGAGCGCCCGTTCCGTCCACTCATATCCCGAGGTCTCGTGGAAGACGATGCGACCGAGACCGTCGGTGTCTGAGGCGATGCCCACGAGCTCGAGTTGAGCTGCGTGCTGTGCCGCGACCGCCGCGCGGGCCGTATCGAGGCCGGCGCCCATGCCGCGCAGGATCTGCCCTCCCGTGTCGGGATCGATGGTCAGGGCGAGGAGCAGATGATCGATGTCGGCGTCGCGCACTCCGAAGCGTGAGGCCTCCTCCATGGCGGCCAGCGACAGGGTGTGCATCGTGGCGGCGGCGTGGGTGAATCTGCTCATGAGCTCCTCCGGGGAACGGCGATGGTCGGATCGATCCGCTTCGCGTGCTTCTTGTGCACTGCCTGGCGGGTGACGCCCAGGGCATCGGCGATCGCCTGCCAGCTCATGCCGGACCGCAGTGCGGCTTCGACCTGGCGCAATTCGAGTGCGTCCGCGAGCGTGCGCAGCGATGCCACCGCACGCAGGCCTGCACGCGGGTCGGTCGTGTCCGCGGCGATCTGTGCGACATCGAGGGATTCCATGTCGTCAACCTACGTTGCTAACGAGGCGCTGTCAACTTACGTTGCTACGCGTGCGTCAGACGCGGTCTCCGCGATCAGAACGCTCCGATCACGCGTTCCCGGCGCGCATGAACTCCTCGGCCTCGCGCACCTGCTCCGCCGACGGCCGGATGCCGGTGTACAGCACGAACTGCTCCAGTGCCTGCAACGTTGCGACCTCGGCCCCCGTGATCACGGGGGTGCCTGCGGAGCGCGCGGCGGCGATCAACGGCGTCTCCGCGGGAAGAGCCACGACATCGAACACCACGGATGCCGCGGCGATCGCCTCTTCCGAGAACGCGAGCGTGTGCTCCTCCGCGCCACCGGCCATGCCGATCGGGGTGACGTTGACGAGGATGTCTGCGGTGGCGTCTCCGACCTCGGCCAGCCAGGAGAAGCCGTAGAGGTCGGCGAGCATACGGCCGTTCCGCTCGTTCCTGGCGACGATCGTCACGCGCGTGAATCCGGCGTCGCGGAACGCGGCGGCGGTGGCCTTCGCCATCCCTCCCGACCCACGCAGCAGCACCGAGGCCGCGGGATCGAGGCGATCACGTTCGATGAGCTGCGCGATCGCGGAGTAGTCGGTGTTGTGTGCGGTGAGCACGCCGTCATCGTTGACGATGGTGTTGACGGAGTCGATCGCGCTCGCCGAAGGGTCCATCCGGTCGACGAGGGCGATGACGTCCTCCTTGTAAGGCATCGAGATCGCGCATCCGCGGATGCCGAGTCCGCGCACGCCTGCGATCGCCTGGGAGAGGTCAGTGGGGGCGAAGGCCTTATAGATCCAGTTCAGCCCGAGCGCCTCGTAGAGGTGGTTGTGGAAGCGCGTGCCGTTGTTGCTCGGCCGTGCCGAAAGCGAGATGCACAGCGTCATGTCCTTGTTGAGCAGAGTCACCGGATCAGGCTACTCGCGAGCCGGACGTCGCGTGCGATGTCGCCGACGCGACCATCCGTGACACACCTGGACGAGACCCGCGGACCCCTCAGGGTCAAGTCCCGACCGCGCCGGTCTCGCCCGGGTGAAATTCGATGGCGGGACGGCGCTTCCTCCCCTATGGTGAAGGTGCATGCACGAGGGGATTGATCGTCTACGTCTCTCCCCACGAGGCGGCGGCCCACCCCAGGGGCAGACGATCTGTGCGTGCGATTGGGCCCTCTCGAGTAGTTCAGTCCCCAATGGGCTACTCGAGGGGGCCGCTATCGTTCGCCTTCGCGACGAAGTTCAGATTTGTCCCCCAAAAGGGGGACAAGGGCGTCGAAAAGGAGCTAAGCTGTCTCTGACGCACCCTCCGGTCGTCTTCGGCCCTCATCGCTCCCCCCGCGGTGAGGGCCACACCATTTTCTGGGCGCCTTCTGGGCCGTGCGCCTCCGAACGCGCCGGATGACGGCCGCGTGCCGCTCGTGCAACATTTGGATTACCTTCTTGCAGGTGCTATTCCGCTCGGGGCCTCCTCCACTAGCGTTAGCGATGTCGGGGCATCCCTGCGTCGGCTTCTTCACCAGCAGAACAGGCAGTACATGAGCACCCAGGGCACGGTTAAGTGGTTCAACTCGGAGAAGGGCTTCGGCTTCATCTCCCCCGACGACGGAGGCGCTGACGTCTTCGCGCACTACTCCGCCATCCAGTCATCCGGCTACCGGTCTCTCGAAGAGAACCAGCGAGTCGAGTTCGATGTGGCGCAGGGCCCGAAGGGCCTGCAGGCAGAGAACATTCGCCCCGTCTGAGACGGGCGAGACACAGAACTCCCCACCGGATCGCGTCCCGATGCGTCATCCGGCGGGGAGTTCTGTGCTTTCCGGGTCCGATTCGGCTCCCTGCACGTGGCGTGTGGTCTGCAGGTCGCGCACCAGCGCGCCGGTCAGGTCAGCAGCAGAGAGCGGAGTTCGGCCACGGAGGCCACCCGGAACGCGGCTTCGTCACCCTCGTGGGCGTCGCTGAAGCCCCACTCGACGAAGATCACCGGGACGTCGTTGGCGTTGCCACCCTCGACATCGTGGTGCCGATCGCCGATGAGGACGGGGCGTGAGGTGTCGGCGCCGTGCTCGCGCAGCCGACGAAGAGCTTCGGCGACGATGTCGGTCTTCGAGGCGAGGGTCGACTCGTCGGGCGTTGCCCCGACGGTCGTCAGGAATGCGGGCCGGAGTCCGAAGTGGTCGACCAGTGCGTCGACCTGGTTCTCGGGCTTCGAGCTGGCTGTCGCCTGCGGCATTCCCGTAGCGTGCAGTTCGTTGATGAGGTCCACCACGCCGGGGTAGGTCGCGGCGTCGGTCGTGTAGCCGTCGGCCTTGCCGAGCGTGCGGTAGAAGGCGACCGCCTCGGCGGACTGCTCCGGCGTCATGCCCGCCTGGTCCTGGAAGGACTGGAACATGGGCGGGCCGATCCAGTGCACCAGTTCCTCGCGTGTCGGTGCCGGACGCCCGAAGTGGGTGAGCGCGACATTCAGCCGGCGAAGGATGCCGACGGACGCGTCGACGATGGTGCCGTCGACGTCCCACAGCACGCAGGAGTAGGGGGAGTGAGGCATCTCTCCAGCCTATGGGCCGGGACGGCGATGGCCGCTCTTCCTGCACAGGTGTGCAACTGAGTCAATTCTGCACGCCTCATGTGAACGCCTAGTGTCCACATATAAGGTCGTGACAACGGTGGATTCGCGGGCGAGAATAGGGGGCATGTACGTGTCGGTGGAAGTCATCACGATGCTGGCGACAGCAGTGACGCTACTGGTGGCGATCATCAGCGGTTTCGGTTGGATGATCAACCGGATGGACGCGCGATTCGCGGAGGTGGTGGCGACGTTCAATGCGCGGTTCGAAACGCAGGACGCGAAGTTCGATTCGCGGTTCGAAACGCAGGACGCGAAGTTCGATGCGCGGTTCGAAACGCAGGACGCGAAGCTCGATGCGCGGTTCGAAGCGCAGGACGCGAAGTTCGATGCGCGGTTCGAAGCGAAGGATGCGAAGCTCGATGCGCGGTTCGAAGCGCAGGACGCGAAGCTCGATGCGCGGTTTGAAGCGCAGGACGCGAAGTTCGATGCGCGGTTTGAAGCGCAGGACGCGAAGCTCGATTCGCGGTTCGACCGTATCGAGCAAGAGATCGTCGAGGTGAAGATCGCGATCGCGCGCCTTGAGGGCCCGACACCCCGGCTCATCGCCGCGCGCTGACGGGCGACGCCTCAGAACAGGCGGGGGATGCCCGACTCGATGCCCTTCATGTCGTCGTAGTCGAGCACCAGGCAGCGGATTCCGCGGTCCTCAGCGAGCACGCGTGCCTGCGGCTTGATCTCCTGCGCGGCGAACACACCCTGCACGGGGGAGAGGTGCGGGTCGCGACCCAGAAGTTCGAGATAGCGGGTCAGCTGCTCCACGCCGTCGATGTCGCCGCGTCGCTTGATCTCGACCGCGATCGCGGCGCCGTCGGCATCGCGCACCAGAAGGTCGACGGGGCCGATGGCCGTCGGGTATTCGCGGCGCACGAGCGTGGCGCCCTCGGAGATGCGCTCGACCTGCTCGGCGAGAAGTCGCTGCAGGTCGGCCTCCACGCCGTCTTTCTGGAGCCCGGGATCGATGCCCAACTCGTGCGAGGTGTCGTGGATGATCTCGTAGATCTGCACACGCAGCGCATCGCCGGTCTTCTTGTGCGTGACGCGCCAGACTTCGACCACGCCGGCGCTGGCCTCTTCCTCGCCCGGCTCTTCGCTCGAGAGCGAACACGGCGGGCTCATCCAGTTGAGCGGCTTGTAGCTGCCGCCGTCGGAGTGCACGAGCAGACTCCCGTCTCCCTTGTGCACGAGCAGACGCGTGGCAAGCGGGAGATGGGCATTGAGCCGACCGGTGTAGTCGACCGAGCAGCGGGCGATGACGAGACGCACCCGTCGAGCCTACTTCGTCGGGGGGTGCGCCGCGGTCGCACTCCGCGGGCGCGGCGGTCATCGGTCGAGGAAGGATCCGATCGCCTGGAAGAGCCCGAGCTCGGTGGCGGCGGAGCGCGCGATGAGGAATCCGATGATGCCGATGATCCATGCGGTGTTCTCGGCGCCGGTGCGCTCCATCCAGGCGGCGAATCGTTCGAGCGGCCTTTGCACCAGCGGGGCGGCGACCAGGCGGAGGACGAGCAGCACGACAGCGGGCAGGATCATCAGCGCGCAGTAGCCGACGAGCGAGAGCACGCGCAGCGGGGTGTCGATTCCGGCATCCGCGAGCATCGTCATCGCGACGATGTAGGGAAGCATGGTGGCGACCTCGACTAGCCCTGCCGCGACAGCCACGGCCATCACCGCGGTGCCGCGGGTGCGGGGGTCGAGCAGTCGCTCCCGCCACCGGGTGATGCGACCGGTGCGCGCCCGAGGCTCCGCCACTGCGGCTGGCGCAGGAGGCGGGGTCGTGATCGACGATCCGCTCGCCTCGTGTGCGGTCGGCAGGTCCGTTCCCGGCAGGACCGACGCGGAGGCGGGCAGCGAGGCGGACAGGGAGGCCGCTGCGGCACTCTTGTCACCGGTCGGCATCACGAAGGCGGTGATGAGGAGCGCTCCGCCCACGAGGAGGCGGATGATCAGTCCGGCGGGCGAGGCCAGGAAGTCGGACGCGACGTCGACGAGGTTCACCAACCCCCAGAGGAACAGGAGGCCGACGAGCAGGTAGAACGCGGCGATCGTCCCCAGGTACAGCAGGATGCGTCGGGCGTGCACCCGCCCCGGATGCAGGAGCAGGAAGACGGGGATGAGGAGTGTGCCGACGCTCAGCCCGTCGATCAGCGCCAGGAGAGCGAGAGAGAAGGGGAGCGGCAGTCCGCCGAAGAGTTCCATGTCTCCACGCTCGCCGAGCCGGGGCCGCGGCGGATCGGGCGAAAGTACCGTTCCCTCCGACCTCCTCATCCCTTCGTCGGATGCGCGGTGGCGCGCACCGTGATTGCATGAGGGCATGCACGAGCAGGTCGAAGGCGGATTCGGCGCCTGGTACCGTCGGCACCGCTGGTGGGCGGACCCGTTGGGGATGGCGCTCCTGTCGGTCGTCATGGCCTGGTTCGGGTTCCGCGGGATCTGGGGTCCGTTCTCGATCCTCCAGGAAGCCGTCTCCCCGTGGTGGTCGCTGGCGCTCGCCCTGCCCGCCTGCGCCCTCGCCCTCGTCAAGAGGCGCCTGCCCGTGACGGTTCTCGTGCTCGTCACGCTCCTGTTCGTTGTCGATCTGCTCACCGTCGGGGGCATCGGCACCCTGGTGGTGCTCCTGGACGTGCTGTGGACGGCGTCTTTCCTCGCGGGGCCGCAGGGGCGACGGGTGCTGCTCATCGCGCTGGCCCTGTCGACGGCCGTGCTGTTCCTCGTCGCCTGGCTCTTCACCGATGTGTCGCTCGCCGTGGCCTTTCTCATCGGGGTCCAGTTCGGTGCGATCTTCGGTACCGACTACTGGTGGGCGGTGGCCGTCTCCCAGGCGCACGAGCTCGCCGAGCTGCACCGCCAGCGTGCGGAGGCCGCGGCTGCCGTCGCCGAGCGTGACCGCGCCGAGGCGGTGCAGCGGGAGCGCGAGACGATGGCGAGGGAGCTGCACGACGTGGTCGCAGGTCACGTGATGGCGATGGCGATCCGGGCCGAGGCCGCACTGTCGACCGTGCCCGACCGCACGGCGGACCGAGAAGCCCTGCAGGCCGTGCGTGATGCGGGGCTCGATGCCCATGGGGCGCTGCGATCCATGATCTCGGTGCTTCGGCGAGGCGACGGCACCCTCGCCCCCACGCCGCGGTGGGCGGATCTCGGGGCAATCGTGCAGGAGGCGGAACGTGGAGGGCTGGTGGTGCGCATGGTCGTCGATGACGTCGACGATCTCGGAGCGGCACGCGAACAAGCCGTCATCCGCATCGTGCGGGAGGCGCTGAACAACTGCGTCCGCCATGCGAGCGGTGCCGACGTCGAGGTCGGGATCCGTGGGAGCAGCGCCGAGGTGCGGGTGGAGGTGCGCTCGCGTGGTGGCGTCGCCAGCCGTGCAGCCGCCCACGGCGACGAGGGCTGGGGGCTGCAGATGCTGCGGGAACGCGTCGGCGCACTGGGTGGTGTCTTCGCAGCGGGTCCGGTCGCCGGCGGATGGTCGGTCCACGCCCGGATCCCGAGGGAGGCGACGGCATGACGGCTCCGACTGTGCTGCTGGCGGATGATCACGGCGCGATCAGGGCGGGGCTGCGCATCATGCTCGAGGCGCAGGGGATCACCGTGGTCGGGGAGGCCGCCGACGGCGACGTCGCTGTGCGCAATGCCGCGGCGCTGCGTCCCGACGTCGTCCTCATGGACCTGCGGATGCCGGGGCGAGACGGGATCTCAGCGACCAGGGAGATCGTCGAGCGCGGTCTGGGCGATGTCCTGGTCCTGACGAGCTTCGACGAGGACGACCTCGTGTTCGGAGCGATCCGTGCCGGCGCGGTGGGCTTCCTGCTGAAGACGGTCGACGCTCCCGCTCTCGCACAGGCCGTGCGCGCGGTCGCGGCGGGGGAGGGCGCGCTGGATCCGCGGGTGACCCGACGCGCGCTCGCCGCGGCCGCCCAGAGTGCGATGCCGTCGGTGCCCGTCTCGCGTCGGGGGGATTTCTCCGACCTGACGGTGCGGGAGCAGGAGGTGCTCGACGGGATACTGCAGGGGTGGTCCAACGCCCAGCTCGCCGCGAGGCTGCGCATCTCGGTGCCCACGGTCAAGACGCATGTCTCGAACGTGCTCACCAAACTCGGAGCGCGCAGCCGCTCGCACGCCGCGGCCCTCGTGCGGGGTCGCGAGGGCTGAACGTCAGTCCTGTGACGCCGTCGTGACCGGGATCTTCTCGTCTTCGCGCAGCGGACGCGCTGCACCTGAGAACAGTCCGGACATCACGACCAGAGCGACCAGGATGAACAGGGTGTTCAGCAGGCCGATGTGCTCGCTGATGATTCCGAGGACGGGCGGTCCGCCGAGGAACGCGATGTAGCCGATCGTGGCCGCAGCGCTCACCCGGGCGGCCGCCTTCGCGGGATCGTCCGCCGCGGCGGACATGCCCAGCGGGAAGCCGAGCGATGCGCCGATACCCCACAGCGCCGCCCCGACGAGCACGAGCGGGAAGGTGGGAGCGAGGATGAACAGCAGGATGCCCGAGGCCGCCGCCACTGCGAGGACGCGCAGCACCAGGACGCGTCCGAACCGGTCGACGAGGGGTCCGCCGAACAGGCGCACGACGGTCATGCCGACCGAGAACACGGCGAGCGAGACGGCGCCGGTGCCCTCGGCGAAGCCGTGACCCTGTTCTGTGCCCAGGGCGATCCAGTCGTTCGCGCCGCCCTCGGCGAACGACATGCCGAGCATGACCACGCCGATCAGGTAGGTGCGAGGTTCGCGCCAGGCTTCGAGCGCGGTGTGCATGCGTGCGCGGAACGCCGGCTTCTCGTGCGGCGCCGGGTCGAGGGCGGCCTCGCGCACGGGCACCTGGAAGAAGCAGACGACGGCGATCACGGCGATCAGTGCGCCCATGATCGCGGCGTGGGTGGCGACGTCGATCGTGAGCTGTGCCGCGAGGGCGCCGATCCCCGCGCCGATGACCGTGCCGAAGCTGAAGAACGCATGGAAGACCGGGAGGATCGTCCGGCCCATCTGCTGTTCGATCGCGGTCGCCTCGACGTTCATCATGACGTCGACCGATCCGTTGCCGAAGCCGAAGAGCACCATGCCGATGAGGACGACGGGGACCGAACCGAAGACGTTGGCGCCCAGCCCGACGAGCACGATGCCGAGCGCGAACGTCAGCATCGTCAGCAGCATCCCGCGTCGAGCACCCAGGCGCGCCATCACGGCCGGGCCCGTCGAGATGCCGACGATCGACGACACGCCCATGCCGAGAAGGATGAGACCGACCTGCGCGTTGTCCAGACCCAGCGCCTCTTTGATCCCGGGGACGCGTGACGCCCAGGTCGCGATCGAGAGGCCGCTCGCGAGGAAGATGGCGAAGATCGCGGCGCGCCAGCGCACGAACTGCGAACGGGAGAGGGCTGTTTCCATGTCGGACAGCCTATCGAATCGATTCGACCCGAGGGAAGCGAAGGGAGCTATCCTCGAAGTATGAGCAGTCAGGAGACGCCGCGTCGGCCCACGATCGCCGACGTCGCACGCGAGGCGGGCGTGGCGACATCCACCGCCTCGATCGTCTTCAGCGGCAAGGCGAACGTGGCGGCTGCCACACGGGAGCGTGTGCTCGCCGCCGCTGCCGACCTCGGTTACGCCGGTCCGGATCCTCGCGCGGCATCCCTGCGCCGCGGACGCAGCGGTATCGTCGCCGTCGTTCTCGAAGGGCATCTGCGCGCGGCATTCCTCGACCCGGTGACCACGGCCATGATGGACGGGCTCACCGACGGGCTCGCCGACCTCAGCGCCGGCATCCTTCTGATGCGGGACGAGCCGGGGGAGGAGGGTGCCGCGATCACGCACGCACCCGTCGATGCCTTCGTGCTGATCGGCTGCTCCGGGCGGACGAAGGCCTCGCTCGAAGTGGTCGTCGGTCGTGGTCTGCCTGTCGTCGTGATCGAAGGCGATGCCGGAGGGGAGATCCCGCGCATCACCCTGGACAACGTCGCCGCCTCCGCCGACGTCGCGCGACACGTTCACGATCTCGGCCACCGCGATGTCGCCCTGGTCACGCTCCCGCTCGACAGCGAGCGGGAGCGGGCCGCGGTGAGCCCGGAGCGGATCGCGAACGCCACCGTCGACGTCACCGTGCATCGACTCGAGGGGATGCGCCAGGTGTTCCCCGACGCCCCGGCGATCTCGGCATCCGGCAGCCTCATCGACGAGGGGGTGCTGGTCGGCAGGATGCTCCTGACGGACCCCGCCACTCGACCGACCGCCGTGCTCGCACAGAGCGACCTGCTCGCCGTGGGGGTGATCCGCGCGGCGGAGGAACTCGGGCTGCGCGTGCCCGAAGATCTCTCCGTGGCCGGTTTCGACGGCATCGAGGTCGATGGACTCGGCGGTCTCACCCTCACCACCAGCGTGCAGCCGGCCGTCGAGAAGGGCCGCGCGGCGGGGGAGCAGGTCGCCCGCATGCTCGGCGGTGAGCCCGGGATGACGCAGCACCTCACATGTGTGTTCCGCGCCGGCACGACGACCGGCCCCGTTCCCCGCTGAGCGGCTGGGACGACCGTCGCCTCAGCTGTGCTGCGGGCCGAGCGGCACAGTGGCGTCGCCGAAGTCGATGATGCGATATCGACCGCAGCCGATCACCTCGTCGGGGATCTCCGATGTGGGAAGACGCCACTCGACGGTCTGCGCATCCTCCACGAGGAACGACACCTCGCGGGCCTCGAAGTCCTCTCGGTTCACGAGCCATGCATAGCCGTTGAGCTCATGATCGACCTGCACGAGACGGGCGGGATCCTCCACATGCAGCTTGGGCAGGCGCACCGTCCAGAACTGGCCGGCACCGGTGCGACCCGAGGCGTTCACCCAATCGGTCACGCACGTCAGATCGGGATCGGGGCTCGCGCTCGCGCCGACCAGCCGGGGAACGCTGAGCGCGCCGCCGATCAAGAGAAGCGCGGACACGGTGGCCGCGACGACGGACTGCACCCGGAACGGCGCTCGCCAGGAACGCGGCGCCGCCACCAGGGCGAGCACCGGGGCGAACGCGAGGGGCTGCAGGTAGCGGGCGGCGTGCGTGCCCAGGACGATCGCGCCGATGATCACGAGGACGGGCATGGTCCACGCGACGGTGGAGACGAACCGCGACCCGAAGTCTTCCGCCCGTGCCGTGCCCACGACCGCGAGCACGATGAGCGCGATCACGATCAGAATGCCGATCACCCCGGCCGGCGTCCCCGCGCGCGTGGTGAGGAGGGCTCCGTAATACCCCACCGACTCCGTCCACTGCTCGGGCTGGATGTAGTCGGCTCCGGTGTTGCTGATCCATGCCCGAAGCGGAATGCGACCCAGGAAGCCGAGGGCGGTGCCGGTGATGAGCGCGACGAGGATCATCGTCGGGCGGATGCGGTGGGGCGCGCGAGGGAGCATCAGGGCGAGGACCAGGGTGATCGGAACCGTTGCCCAGACGGCGTAGAGCGGGTTCGAGAGCGTGGCGATCGCGGCCGTGGCGCCGAGGACGACCAGGAGCGCTCCACCGAATCGATCCCGGTCGACGAGCCGCCGCACCAGGCCGACCGACAGCACGACGGCGACGACGGTCGCCGAGTAGTAGGTCGTCGTCAACACGAGGGATGCGAGGTCCAGAGCGTCCCTCGATCCCGACACGTCGGTCATGGCCAGGACGCCGAAGGTCACCAGTCCCACGAGAGCCCACGCGACCGGAGCCGTGCCTTTCCGCCGCCGGCCCGCGACCAGCCGGAGGGCACCGTAGAGCGCGAGTATGTTGATGACGGCATTGACGGCGAGTAATCCGTTCACGTCGAGCGGAAGCAGCGTGTCGAGGCCGGCGAACACCGCGGACTCGGGCAGGAACAGCACGCTCGACATCGCCCAGTCGAGGGGTGCACCTGAGAGGACGGATCTCGCGAAAAGAGCCACGATCAGGGAATCCCCGTCACGGAACAGCAGCTCAGAGCGAGCGGACGAAGCGACCTGTGCCGCCGTGATCAGCGCGACGGCCAGCGCCCCCGACCAGCCCGCGAGCTCTCGAACCCAGACCCGCCGCATGGGCCTACTCTCGCACGATCGTGCAACGGTGGACCTCAGGAACCTCTCGCGCCGGTAAACTGTAGGTACACCCGCCCGCCTGAGCCAAACGGCCGACGAGCCCTGAGGGAGCCGCGTATATGCTGATGCTCCTCGCTGTGTTCCTCCTCGGGTCGCTGTTGATGCCCGTTCTGGTGCGCTGGCTCGGAGCTCAGGCCTTCGCGATCGCCGCCCTCGTTCCGACCGTCGCCTTCGTGCACGCGCTGGTCATGACGCCGCAGGTGCTCGACGGGCCGGTACCGTTCGAATCGGTCGAGTGGATCCCCCAACTGGGTCTGAACCTCTCCATGAACATGGACGTGCTCGGGTGGGTGCTCACCCTGATCGTCACGGGCGTCGGCGCACTGGTTCTCCTCTACTGCCGCTGGTACTTCTACGAGGACTCGGCGGGCGTCGGGCAGTTCGCCGGGGTGCTGCTGGGCTTCGCGGGCGCCATGTACGGACTCGTCCTGACCGACGACCTGGTGATCCTCGTGATGTTCTGGGAAGTCACGAGCATCCTCTCCTATCTCCTCATCGGTCACTACCGCCGTCGCGCGGCCAGCCGTCGTGCGGCGCTGCAGGCCTTGCTCGTGACCACGCTCGGCGGCCTCGTCATGTTCGTGGGCGTCGTGCTGCTCGTGGTCGACACCGGAACCTCGAGCATCCGCGAGATCCTCGCGATCGCGCCCAGCGGGCCCCTCGTGGATGCCGCGATCGTGATGCTCTTGATCGGAGCGATCAGCAAGTCGGCGCTGTTCCCCTTCCACTTCTGGCTTCCCGGCGCCATGGCCGCTCCCACGCCGGTGAGCGCCTATCTGCACGCGGCCGCGATGGTCAAGGCCGGCATCTACCTCATCGCCCGCTTCGCACCGATCTTCGCTTTCAGCACGACGTGGCGCCCGATCGTCATCACCCTCGGCATCGTGACGATGCTGCTCGGCGGCATCCAGGCGCTGCGCGAGACCGACCTCAAGCGCATCCTCGCGTTCGGCACGGTCAGCCAGCTCGGCTTCTTCGCCATCGTGGTCGGCTACGGCACGCAGGCGACCGCGCTCGCGGGACTCGCCCTGGTCATCGGGCACGCGCTGTTCAAGTCGGCGTTGTTCCTCATCGTCGGCGTCATCGACCGTCAGCTGTCGACGCGTGACATCAACGAGCTCTCCGGTGTCGGGCGGCAGGCGCCGGTCATGGCGACAGCGGCATTCATCTCGGTCGCCTCGATGGCCGGCATCGCCCCCACCATCGGCTTCGTCGCCAAGGAGTCGACTCTCACGGCCCTCCTCGACGACGCGCAGGGCGGTTCTCCCTGGGGCCTCGTCGCCCTGATCGGGATCGTCCTCGGATCCATGCTCACTGCGGCATATGGCGTGCGCTTCCTCTGGGGGGCGTTCTGGAAGAAGCGCGACGAACAGGGTGGGCAGCTGCCGGACACGGCGTGGCCTGACCCGCCGGTCGGCTTCCTGTCCGCACCGATCATCCTCGCCGGCGTCACACTCGCCGCGGGTATCGGCGCCCCCGCACTCGACACGGCTCTGCAGGGCTACGCCCTCACCGCGACACCCGGGCTCGACCACGCCGGTGAGGCCGTCGAGGGGCCCGGCCACCTCGCGCTCTGGCACGGATTCGAACCCGCACTGGGCATCTCGATCCTGTCGATCGTCCTCGGCATCGGGCTCTTCCTGCTCACTCGGAAGACCGGCTGGGACCGCAAGGCGCGGTTCCTGCGCTTCACCGCGGCCGACGTGTACTACCTCGTCATGCGCGGGGTCGACCGGCTCTCGGTGCTCAGCACCACGCTCACGCAGCGCGGTTCGCTGCCGGTCTACGTCGGCACGATCTTCGTCGTGTTCGTCGCCGCCGAGGTCACGGCGCTGATCGCGAGCGACATCGATCGGTACCACTTGTCGGCCTGGCACACCCCGGCGCAGATCGTGGTCGCGCCGATCATGGCGATCGCCGGCGTCTTCGCCGTCCGCGCGCAGAAGCGGTACACCGGGGTGGTGCTGGTCTCGGTCACCGGCCTCGGCATGGTGGTGCTGTTCGCGACGAGCGGCGCCCCTGACCTCGCGCTCACGCAGATCCTCGTCGAGACGGTGACGATGGTCACCTTCGCGCTCGTGCTCCGTCGCCTCCCCGCACGCATGGGTGAGCACAACGCCTCGGTCGGACGCATCCCCCGGGCGCTGCTGGCCATCGGGGTGGGCGTCACGATGGCCTTCGTCGCGGTCGTCGCCACCCAGTCCCGTGTGGCCACCCCGATCTCGGAGGCCTTCCCGAGGCTCGCGTACGAGATCGGCCACGGCAAGAACGTCGTCAACGTGGCGCTGGTCGACCTGCGTGGCTGGGACACCATGGGCGAGCTCTCGGTGCTGGTGCTCGCCGCGACCGGTGTGGCCTCCCTCGTGTTCGTCACGCACCGCGCCGACCTGCTCGCCGCCACCAAGAACCTCCCGCGCGCCACGCGCAAGGCCGCGCGCAGCCGTCCGCTCGTCGAGACCACCGAGGGCATCCGCTTCCAGACCTCCGAGAACGAGAGCAGTCCCCGGGCCTGGCTCGTCGGCGGGCAGAAGATGAAGCCCGAGAACAGATCGATCCTGCTCGAGGTGATCGTCCGCATCCTGTTCCACACCATCATCGTGGTGTCGATCTTCCTGCTGTTCGCCGGTCACAACCTGCCCGGCGGCGGCTTCGCCGGCGGTCTCGTCGCCGGCATGGCCCTGGTGATGCGCTACATCGCCGGCGGTCGCTGGGAGCTGGGCGCCGCGGCTCCCACCGATGCGGGTCGGCTGCTCGGCACCGGCCTCATCCTGGCCGTCGGCACCGCCGTCGTCCCGCTGTTCTTCGGCCTGGCGCCCCTGACCAGCACCTTCTGGGAGTGGGAGATCCCCGGCATCGGGCACATGGAGTTCGTCACCTCGACCATCTTCGACGTGGGCGTGTATCTCGTCGTGATCGGCCTCGTGCTCGACGTGCTGCGCAGCCTCGGTGCCGAGGTCGACCGTCAGGCGGCACTTCGCACCACGCCGGGTCCTGAAGGATTCCTCTCCCGGGGCGGGAGGAGCAGCTGATGGACGTCTCCCTCACCCTCATCGTCATCATGGCCATCCTCTTCGCGTGCGGCGTGTACGCGATGCTGGAGCGCAGCCTGACCCGCGTGCTGATCGGCTTCCTGCTGCTCGGCAACGCCACGAACCTGCTGCTGCTGATCGTGATGGGCGTCCCCGGCAATGCCCCGTTCTTCGGGACGGAGGGCGAGATGAGCGATCCGCTCCCGCAGGCGCTCACCCTCACCGCCATCGTGATCACGTTCGCGGTCTCGGCATTCCTCCTCGCCCTGATCTACCGCTCCTGGCAGCTGGGCCAGGCCGACACGGTCGAGGACGACGAGGCCGACATCGCGCTCCGCGAGCGCACCGACGCCGACGAAGACCTCATGGACGACGAGTCCGAGACCGACGACGACGAGGCGACGACGGACTTCGTCGGCGTGCAGACCGCGCCGATCACGGTTCTGCACATGCGCGACCACCCGTCGATCCACGACGACGCGCCCTTCGACGCTCCGACCGGATGGGGGAGCGAACCCGTTGCGCCCTCAGACGAGGGCCGTGAACCGAGCCCCGACGAACCCCATGACCGCGACGAGAACGAGGAGGGCAGGCCATGACCGCCCTCGTCCCGCTCCTGGTCGCGCTACCTCTGCTCGGGGCCGCCGTCACGCTCGTGTTCGGTCGGAACCCGCGCCTGCAGGTCGTCGTCACGGTCGCGACCCTCGCTGCCGTCTCGGTGATCGCCGCCGTGCTCCTGGTCGTGGTCGACTCCGGTGCGCCGCTGGCGGTGTCGGTCGGCGGCTGGCCCGTGCCCTTCGGCATCGTGCTCTACGTCGACAGGCTCGCCGCGCTCCTGGTGCTCATTTCCAGCATCGTGCTGCTCGCGGTGCTGCTCTTCTCCATCGGCCAGGGCGCCGCGGACGGCACCGACGAGACCCCGATCTCGATCTTCAACCCCTCGTACCTGATCCTCGCGGCCGGCATCTTCAACGCCTTCATCGCGGGCGACCTCTTCAACCTCTACGTCGGCTTCGAGATCCTGCTCGTCGCCTCGTATGTGCTGATCACGCTCGGCAGCACCGAATCCCGCATCCGCACCGGCGCCGTCTACATCGTCGTCTCGCTGGTCTCGTCGATCCTGTTCCTCGCGTCGATCGCGATGATCTACGGGGCTCTCGGCACGGTCAACATGGCTCAGATCGCCGAGCGGATGTCGGAACTCCCGCAGGAGACCCAGCTGGTGCTGCACCTCATGCTCGTGGTGGCGTTCGGCATCAAGGCGGCCATCTTCCCGGTGTCGTTCTGGCTGCCGGACTCGTATCCGACCGCACCGGCTCCGGTCACGGCGGTGTTCGCCGGCTTGCTGACGAAGGTCGGCGTGTACGCGCTGATCCGCACGGAGACGCAGCTGTTCGCCTCGAACAGCATCGACACCGTGCTGCTGATCATCGCCCTCGCGACCATGATCGTCGGTGTGCTCGGCGCCGTGGCGCAGGCCGAGCTCAAACGAATCCTGTCGTTCACTCTGGTGAGCCACGTCGGCTACATGATCTTCGGTCTCGCGATCGCGACGCCCGCCGCGATCGGCGCCACGGTGTACTACATCGTTCACCACATCGTGGTGCAGACGACTCTTTTCCTCGCCGTGGGGCTCGTGGAACGTCGAGCGGGAAGCACGTCGATCCTGCGCGTCAAGGGACTGCTGAAGGTCGCGCCCCTGATCGCCATCCTCTACTTCGTGCCCGCGATCAACCTCGGCGGCCTGCCGCCCTTCTCGGGGTTCATCGGCAAGTTCGCGCTGTTCGAGGCGGCGGCGTCGGTCGGCACTCCGATCATGATCGTGCTGATCTTCGGCGGCATCGTCACGTCGTTGCTGACCCTGTACGCCCTGATGCGCGCCTGGAACCTCGCCTTCTGGCGCGAGGAGGAGGACTCTACCGAGACCGAGGGGCGCATCTCGTACCTTGGCAATGCACCGGCCGCCGATGAGCAGCAGGAGCGTCGCCGCATCCCGAAGATCATGACCCTGGCGACCGGCGGCATGGTCGCGGTCACACTGGCCCTGACGATCTTCGCTGGCCCTCTCTACGCACTGTGCGACCGCATCGGCGCCTCGTTGCTGCAGCCCGTGAGCCTCGTGCAGCTGGAACAGGAGGTGGGCTGATGGCGCGTGACACCCGACGTCACCTCTGGCGCGACATCCGCGTGCAGCTGCCGTTCCTCGCGTGGCTCGTCGTGCTCTGGATGCTGCTGTGGGCGCAGTTCACCGTGCTGTCGTTCCTCACCGGACTCGTCGTCGCGATCTTCGTCACCCGCGTCTTCCGCCTGCCGACCGTCGCGCTCTCGGGCCGGATCAACCTCTGGTACGCCGCGCTGTTCGTGGTGCAGTTCCTGTTCGCCGTGCTGAGGGGCGCCCTCTCGGTCACGGTGCAGGTGTTCGACTTCCGTCGTCAGCCGGGCACGGCCATCATCGCGGTGCCGCTGCGCTACGCCGACGACCTGGTGATGACGCACGTCGCTGTCGTGTCTTCGCTGATCCCCGGATCCCTGGTCGTTGACACCGATCGCGATCGGCAGATCCTCTATCTGCACGTGATCGGCGTGCGCGACCTCGACGACGTCGAGAAGCAGCGCGCCGGGGTGCTCCGCTGGGAGCGACGCGTCGTGCGAGCCCTCGGCGACCCTGCTCAGTACCGCGCCCTCAAGGCTGACGAGCGTGCGGGCGTCGGAGCGACGAAGGGCGGTGCCCGATGAACATCCTGCTGCTGTTGATCATGGTGGTGTTCGGCCTCGCCGCCGTCCTCGCCCTGATCCGCATCGTGCGCGGGCCGTCGATCCTCGACCGCGCCGTCGCCTCCGACGTGCTCCTCACCGAGGTGATGTGCGTGATCGGTGCCGAGATGGCCATCAACGGCCACACCCGCAACATCCCCGTGCTCCTGATCATCGCGGCCGTCGGAGTGTTCGGGTCGATCGCCGTCGCCCGGTTCGTCGCGAGAAGGGACAACACGACACCATGAACGTGTTCGGTCTCATGATCCCCGATGCCGTCATCGACGTGGCGGTGCTGGTGCTCATCCTGCTCGGCGCCGTGCTGTGCCTGTCGGCGGCCGTCGGGCTGCTGCACTTCCGGGATGTGCCGTCTCGTCTGCACGCGGCGACCAAGCCCCAGGTGCTCGGACTGCTGCTCATCTGCATCGCGATCGCATTGTCGCAGCGTTCGATCGGCGGCATCCTGCTCGGCTTCGTGCTCGTCGCCCCGGTCGTGCTCATGCAGTTCGCGACCGCCCCGCTCTCGGCGCACATGGTCGGGCGGCAGGCCTACCGCAACGGCACCATCGAACAGCGGGGCCTCGTCGTGGACGAGCTCGCCGAGTCGAAGCAGACCCCGCCCGCCGCAGGCTGACCCGCGGCCACCGTCTCAGAGGCGGGCGGTGAACTCGTGGATCAGGCGCGCCGCCGGCTCGGAGTCGCTGATGAGCGTGCCGTGACCGTGGTCGGGGATGACCTCGAGGTCGGCGCCGGGGATGGCGTCGATGATCTCGCGGCACCAGCTCATCGGGGCGAGCGGGTCGCTCTCTCCTCGCAGCACGAGCACGGGGCACTCGATGCGCACGAAGGCGTCTTCGGGCTCGTGCACGATGGTGGCGCGCATCTTGCGGAAGAGGTGGGGGCCGCCGCGGAGGTACTCCCTGGCTCCGCGCCAGAGGACGAGCGGTCGTTCTCCGACGAGGTCGGTCAGCAGATACCGCGCCTGCGCGCCGATGTTGCGTGCCGCCTTGTTGACGGTCGGGCCGGCGAGCACCACCGCCTCGACGAGGGACGGATGCCGCGCGGCGAGCTCGGCCGCGATCTGGCTGCCCATCGAGTGACCGATCACCACGACGGGGCCCGAGTCCACGTGTCGGAGGTAGGCGGCGACGAGGTCGGCGTGCCGTTCCATCGTGAGGGTCCGCGTGGGCTCGGGCGCTTCGCCGAAGCCGGGCAGATCGACCGCGATGACCCGCCCCTCCAGGCGCTGCACGACGTCGAGGTAGACGCTGCGACCCATGCCGATGCCGTGCAGGAGAAGGTACGTGTGCGGTCCGTCGCCGAACGTCTCGGCGATGAGCGTCGCACCTCCGTGCTCGAACTCCAGGAGCGTGACGGAGGTGCCCTTGGGGGCGAGATAGCTGGATGGCACCCACCAACGGTAGCCGAGCATCCTGAGGCGCCGCTCGGGACGCCGTCGCGCGCCCTTCGCTCAGCCGGCCGGAGTCAGCACCAGAGTGTCGACGGCAGCCGCCTTCACCGCCTTCGCCGAGTACGCCCACGGCTTCTGGATGCCTGCTGCCCAGTCCGCCGTCTGATCCGTGTAGTGCTCGTTGTACGCATGGCCGGACGCTCCGGTGAGGTGGTTCCACGTCGACGCGTCGAGATCCGACAGATCGATCACCATGCGCATCGACGGCACGGTGGTGGTCGCGTACGAGACGCCGAGCTCCCACCCGGTCGCATTCACCACGGACGCACCTCCGCCCACCGGGAACGGCCCTCGGTTGAAGAGCGCTTCGATCGGCGCGATGCCCGACGAGCCGAGCGTGTCGCTGGTGAGGGTGATCGCGTGCAGGTCGCCCCAGTTCCAGCGTGAGACGGTGGTTCCCTGCAGCGCCGCGAGCTCGTCGTAGGCCTCTTGCGCCGACAGCGCCAGCATCTGCTCCATCCCGTCGACGTCGATCTGCTCGTTGACCCAGAGCGGGTCGGAGGGATCGGCCAGCATCGCGGAGACGACCGTGAAGAGGCGGGCCTGACCGTCGATGGGGAGGGGCTGGGCGCGCTCGGCGAAGATGTTCTGCACCAGGTTCGACCACAACACGTTCGCATAGGCCGCGGCAGGCGACGATGCCGTGTTCTGGGCGTCCCATCCCTGCAGCAGTTCGACGGCCTCGGTCGGACCGGCGCCGGACACGTCGACGTCGCCCATGACGCTCGCCAGCTGCGTGCCGATCCACATCTCGTTGTCCATCTGGATCTCGCGCATGTCTTCCGCGGTCAGGGGCGCGACGGCCGCCCGCCGTTCGATGAGGTGGGCGATCCGTGCCGCTCGGTAGCCGTAGTCCCAGTCTCGGGAGAGGAAGTACTCGTAGTCGTCGGTCACGATCGCGTTGTTCGCGGTCACGATGTACCCGGAGTTCGGGTTGTACGACACCGGCAGTTCCTCGAACGGGATGAAGCCCGTCCAGTCGTAGCTGCTGTCCCATCCGGGCTGAGGCATCCACCCGTCCCCGGCGCCGCGGATGGGGAGGCGACCGGGCGTCTGGTACCCGATGTTGCCCTCGGTGTCGGCGTAGATGAGGTTCTGGGCCGGCACGTCGAAGAGCGAGGCGGCGTAGCGGAAGTCCTCGAAGTCCTGCGCGGTGGAGAGCGCGAAGATCGCGGTCGCCGCGGTGCCGGGGTCCAGGGCCGTCCACCGGAGGCTCACGGCGTACTCGGCGTCGTCCTCGGAACCGGGGACCGGGGCGGTCGGGGCGGCGGCCTCAGCCTCGAGCGCGGGTTCGGGGTCGCCGGCGATCGCGGTGAAGTCGTCGGTGAGGCCCGAGATGAGGGGCCCGTGCACGGTCGAGCGGATGGTGAGCTCGATGTCGTCACCGCCCGCGACCTTGATCGTCTCGGTGCTCTCTTCGAGGGGTACCAGTGCCCCGTCGCGCCAGTACTGGTCGCCTTCGACGCGCTCGATGTAGAGGTCGGTGACGTCGGTGGTGAGGTTCGTGAACCCCCAGGCCACCTTCTGGTTGTGGCCGATCACGATGCCGGGGAGCCCCGAGAACGAGAAGCCTCCGACGTCGAACGGGCATTCCTCGTCCACCGTCGAGCACTTCAACTGCACCTGGTACCAGACCGAGGGGAGGGATGCTCCGAGGTGCGGGTCGTTCGCGAGCAGGGGCATCCCGGTCTCGGTGAGGGCGCCGGAGACGACCCAGGAGTTCGAGCCGATGCCCTCGCCGACGTCGCCCACCAGAACGCTCGCTGCCTCGATGACGCTCGACGTCTCCTCCCATTCGATGGTCGTGGAGGCCTGCTCGACTTCTCCCTCGGTCTCGGTGGGGGTGAACGCCGCAGGCTCCGCGTCGGTTCCGAGCGTCGGAACGGTCGAGATCTTCGGGACGATCACGGGGTTCTCGTCGAACGGGTAGTCGGGGTAGAGCTTGGCGAGAGTGTCTTCGGTCGCCGTGGGATCCGTGCCCTCGCCATCCGTGCCGCCGCTCAGCTCGGCTGCCAGGAGCGATCGTTCGGTCTCGTCCTCGATGTTGCCGCGGAGGTCCCAGGCCATGGCCTTGAGCCAGGCCACGGAATCCGCGGGCTCCCACGGCTCGGGCACGTAGTCGGGATTCTGCAGGCCGATCACGGCGTACTCGAGCGAAAGCTCGGCGCCCGACCGCGAGGCCAGATAGGCGTTCACGCCATCCGCGTACGCCTCGTAGTAGCTGCGGGTGGTGTCGTCCATCGCCTCGACCTCGGCCTCGGCGACCTTGCGCCAGCCGAGCGTGCGCAGAAAGGCGTCGGTCCCCGCCTGCGACTCCCCGAACATCTCGGCGACGCGGCCGGCGGTGACATGGCGACGGAAGTCCATCTCGAAGAAGCGGTCCTGCGCGTGCACGAACCCCTGAGCGTAGAACAGGTCGTCGGTCGAGTCGGCGGTGATGGTCGGGATGCCGCGGTCGTCGCGCTGCACCGTGACCTCGGCCGTGAGTCCGTCGAGCTCGACGGATCCGTCGGTCTGCGGGAACGAGCGCTGGATCGTCCACGTGACGAAGAACGCCGCAGCCACGGCGATCACGATGATTCCGGCGACCACGAGGAACGCGATGCGTCCGATGCGAACGCCCAGCGAGGGGCGAGAAGGTACGGCGGATTCCTGCGAATCGGTCATCATCGTCGAGAACTCTTTCGGGTAGACAGGTGGAACTCAGTCCCACCGAGCCCCAGTGCGCGTTTCAGGGTCGCGCCTTCGCATCATATCCGCACCGGCGCTCGCCGCGAGGCGTTCGGCGACGGGTGCCCCGCCGGCTCCGTCCGCGCCGTGTGGTGTCACGCGTTGCGCGATGGGGGTGTACCGCGCTCCTGTTCCTGTTCGACGACGTGCTCCCGGGGATCATCGATCGCTCTGCGACGCGGATCGCCGAGGCGAGCAGAGTGGCCTGACGCACGAATGCGCCGACACCCTCAGGGCGTCGGCGCATCCGTCGTTCGTTCGTCGGGTCAGTCGGTGCCGGAGTCGAAGGCCGCGCCCTCGGATGCGGAGTCGACGGCGCCGGCCAGAGTCTCGTCGGCTTCGGAGATCGAACCGGGGACCGAGTCGGTGATCTCACTCGACTCGCCCGCCGTCACGCGGCCGACGAGCTCACCGGTTGCACCTCCGACGAGACCGAGGCCCGCGTACTGCTCGAGGCGTGCGCGCGAGTCGGCGATGTCGAGGTTGCGCATCGTGAGCTGGCCGATGCGGTCGACCGGTCCGAAGGCCGCGTCGCCGACGCGCTCCATCGACAGCTTCTCGGGGCCGTACGAGAGGTTCGGCGAGACGGTGTCGAGGATGGTCCAGTCGTCGCCGCGGCGCAGACGGATCGTGACGGTGCCCGAGATCGTGAGGCCGACCCAGCGCTGGATCGACTCGCGCAGCATGAGCGACTGCGGCTCGAGCCAGCGTCCCTCGTACATGAGGCGACCGAGGCGGCGACCCTGCTCGTGGTACGTCGCGAGGGTGTCTTCGTTCAGGATGCCGTTGACCAGGCGCTCGTAGGCGATGAACAGCAGCGACATGGCCGGAGCCTCGTAGATGCCGCGGGACTTCGCCTCGATGATGCGGTTCTCGATCTGGTCGCTCATGCCGAGGCCGTGGCGTCCGCCGATCGTGTTGGCCTCCATGACCAGGGCCACCGGGTCGCTGTACTCGACGCCGTTGATCGCGACGGGGCGGCCGGCCTCGAAGGTCACGGTGACGTCTTCGGTCTCGATGGCGACGGCCGGGTCCCAGAACTTGACGCCCATGATGGGGTCGACGGTCTCGAGCGATACGTTCAGGTGCTCGAGCGTCTTGGCCTCGTGCGTCGCACCCCAGATGTTGGCGTCGGTCGAGTAGGCCTTCTCGGCGGAGTCACGGTAGGGGAAGTCGCGGGCGACGAGCCAGTCGCTCATCTCCTTGCGGCCGCCGAGTTCGGTGACGAAGTCGGCGTCGAGCCACGGCTTGTAGATGCGCAGGCGCGGGTTGGCGAGCAGGCCGTAGCGGTAGAACCGCTCGATGTCGTTGCCCTTGTAGGTGGAGCCGTCGCCCCAGATGTCGACGCCGTCCTCCTTCATGGCGCGCACCAGCATGGTGCCGGTGACTGCGCGCCCGAGGGGCGTCGTGTTGAAGTAGGTCTTGCCGCCGGAGCGGATGTGGAAGGCGCCGCAGGAGAGGGCGACGAAGCCCTCTTCGACCAGGGCGGTCTTGCAGTCGATCAGCCGCGAGGCCTCGGCGCCGTACTCCAGTGCGCGACCCGGGATCGAAGCGATGTCGTCTTCGTCGTACTGACCGAGGTCGCCGGTGTAGGTGAAGGGCACTGCGCCCTTCTCGCGCATCCAGGCGACGGCGACGGAGGTGTCGAGTCCTCCGGAGAAGGCGATGCCGACGCGCTCGCCGACGGGCAGGGACTGGAGGACCTTGGACATGGCTCCCAGTCTATCCGCGGGCGGCGTGTCGCCCTGTCTCGCATGACAGTGACGAAAGCCCGTCAGGCGAGGAGGACCTCCACCCGCAACGCGGCATACGTGCCCATGGCGCGGCGGTCGCACGTGAGAAGCGTGACGGCGGCATCACGTGCGGCGAGGCCGACGAGTCCGTCGTACACCGATCCTCCTGCGATTCCCGCGTCGGCGAAGGTGGCGATCGCGGCCTCCGCCGACGTCGGCGAGAGCGGTGCGGAAGCGGGGAACGACCGCTCGATGATCTCCTGCGCGCGCCCGGGACTGACGCGCGCGGCGCCCGGCATCCGCGTCAGTACCGAGTACATCTCGACGGAGGCGTGCCCGGCGAGGCCGATGACGCGACCGTGGGTGAGTTGGAGTATGCGTTCGTGTGCCGGATTCTGGTCGTGGACCAGCGCGATCGCGGCGCTGGTGTCGAGGAGGAGATCAGCGCTGATCGGCAAGTCGGAGCTCCCGGATCTCATCCACGGTGAGTGTCGGTCCTCCTGTGATGACCAGACGGCCATCCTTCTCGACGACGTTGTCCGGGGTATCGATCTCGATGCGAATGCCGTTGCCGTCGAGGATGAGATCTACCGGACCGGGGATCAATCCGACGCGCTCGCGAAGCGCGGCCGGAATCACGATCCGGCCTGCCTTGTCCATGGTTGCCCTCATGCCATGACGGTACCATTTGAAAGGCGGATGCGGAGTGCTTCATATCGGCGGCATACGCGCAGGACGCATCGATACAGTGCCCGCATGCAGAGAGCACGGTTGCGTGGACTGTGGTGGTTCGTCGCGGGAGGCGTGATCCTCGCCGTGCTTCTCGTCGCGGCGTTTCAGACCTTCCGCGGGTCGACGCTCGCGCGGCAGGACATGGCGGCGCACCTGTCGTTCCCCGCGACGTATCACGGCTTCGAAGAGGCCTCGGAACTCGCCGGTTTCACACTCAACGATGACGGCACAGCCGAGGTCTCGGCGCTGATGCTCGGCACCGAGGAACGGGAGCTCGACGACGGGCGGGTGTGTCTCGACGGTGACGTGACCCCGGTCGTCGGGAAGGCCAGCTGGCGGACGGACGATGCGGGGTGGGTCGTCATCGAGGCGGGCGACCGGCAGACGCGTCTGAGCCAGGACGATCCGATGCTCATGGGCTGGGGTTGGGGCAAGGTCTATGTCCTGACACCCTGCACCGAGGAGTACACGGCGACGTTCGTCACCCCGAACGCCGACTACTCCGACTGAACGACATCTTCGTGGCGCGCCAGGCGCAGCGGGGAAGGAACTCCCGTCGCCGTCACGCGACACGTCGCCGTCCTCGGCGACGCCAGGGTGGCGGAGTCCCGCAGAAGTGGGAGAGTAGGGCGCACGGAGGTCGGACATGGGTGGAGCGATCCTGTGGGGTCTGGTCGCGGCGGCGCCGCTGTTCGTCGGTGCGGTGCTCGCGCTGCTGCGCACATGGCCGCCGCGCTGGCTCGGCATCGTGCTGGGTTTCGGCGCCGGCGCGCTGATGGCCTCGATCGCCTTCGAACTCTGGGAGGAGGGACTCGACCTCGCCGGTCCCATCCCTCTCGTGATCGGCGTCGCGGCGGGAGCGATCAGCTACTACATCGCCGACCGCATCCTCGACGCCCGAGCCGCGAAGGCCAAGGAGAAGGCGGGCGGAGGCCAGCTCGCCGTGGGGGCGCTGCTCGACGGCATCCCTGAGCAGCTGGTCCTCGGCATCGGGCTCGCATCCGGCGAGCCCGTCAGCATCGCGCTCGTGGTCGCCATCCTGGTCTCGAACCTGCCGGAGTCGATCGGTTCGGCCGCCGACCTGCTCGAAGGCGGCATGGCGAAGTCGCGGGTGCTGCTTCTCTGGGCGGGCGTGGCCGTGATCTGCGCTGTCGCGACGGTTGCGGGATTCGGTCTCGCGAGTGTCACCGGCGACGAGTTCCGTGCGGCGGCGAGCGGCTTCGCTGCCGGGGCGCTGCTGGTGATGCTGGTCGACTCGATGGTCCCCGAGGCGCAGTCCAAGGCCAAGGAGTCGACAGGACTCGCGACCGTGCTGGGCTTCGCGCTCGCCGCGGGGTTGGCTCTCGCGTCGTGAGGGCAGATCCGTGAGCCGAGATCCGGCCGCGGGTCAGTCCTTGCCGCGGAACTGGTCCCGTTTCACACTGCGACCCGTGATGGTGTCGATGTGCAGGCTCAGCGGAAGGCTCCGGTCGTCGCCCGCCCACGGGTGCACGCGAGCGGCGTCGCCCGCGGCGTCGTCGTCCGGCACCCGCGTGAGCGAGCCGTGCATCAGCACGCTCCAGGCCGTGCTGCCGAGGGGGTCGTGGTAGTCGACCTCGAACGCGACCTCCAGCGGCTCGCTGCTCAGGGCGCCCAGCACGCCGTCGGGCGTGGTGCGAAGAAGTAGATCGTGCCCCGAGACGGCGAAGTTCACGGGAAGGATCTGCACTCGTCCCTCATGGACGAAACCGACGCGGCCGATGGTGGTGGTGGTCAGCAACTCGTAGGACTGCTGCTCGTCGAGCACTCGAATCATTTCGCGCACTCCTTCCCTCTGGCGCCAGGCTATCCAGCGCGGCACACGCCCTCAAGGGGTTCTCCTTGCAGGACACTCTGCCCCCGCCATCCGGCGGACTCCGGGCCCCGGATCGGCCCCGGCTGGCGGGTTAGCCTCGAGTGCGGCGTGCGCGAGGCTGGCGGAACGTCGTCGCGATGGCGGCCGAGGACAAAGGAGTTCTGATGACTGACACCACGTTGAGACGACCGCCCTTCGATCCCGAGCTCGAGGCCGCCCTCGCCCTCGTCGGCGACCAGCTGCCGTCGACCTTGACGCCCGAGATGATCCCGCTGATGCGCCAGTCGCCGGTGAGCGGTGAGGAGGAGATCTTCGCCGTGCTCGCCGAGCGGGGCTTCACCCGGCGCGATGTCACGATCGCCGGCCACGGTGGCGACGAGATCGTCGTATCGGTGGTCGAGAAGGAGGGGCGTACGGGCACGGGCCCCGGCTTCTTCCACACCCACGGCGGGGGCATGATCATCGGCAACCGCTGGCTGGGTGTGGCCGGGTTCCTCGAGTGGGCCGAGCGTTTCAACGGAGTGATCGTCACGGTCGAGTACCGGCTCGCCCCCGAGTTCCCCGATCCGTATCCGGTGGAGGACTGCTACGCGGCCCTGCTGTGGACGGCCGAGAACGCCGAGGAGCTCGGCATCGACCTCTCGCGGCTGATGATCGGCGGGGGCAGCGCGGGCGGTGGTCTGGCTGCGGGCACAGCCCTGCTCGCTCGTGACCGCAAGGGGCCTGAGCTGATCGGTCAGCTGCTCATCTACCCGATGCTCGACGACCGCGACGAGTCGGTGTCCACCCATCAGATCGACGGGATCGGGGTCTGGGACCGCGGGTCGAACGTGACGGGGTGGACGGCGCTGCTCGGCGACCGCAAGGGCACCGACGACGTCTCGATCTATGCCGCCCCCGCCCGCGCGACCGACCTGAGTGGCCTGCCGCCCGCGTTCATCGACTGCGGCAGCGCCGAGGTGTTCCGCGACGAGGACGTCGCCTACGCCACGAAGCTCTGGGAGGCCGGGGTGCAGGCCGAGCTGCACGTGTGGGCAGGCGGCTTCCACGGCTTCGACATGTTCGCCCCGCACGCCGCCGTCGCCCAGGCCATGCTCGCCGCGCGCGACAACTGGGTGAACCGCCTGCTCTCCTGAGTCCGGACTCTGCTCTACGGGGCCGTGCGCCGACCCCGTAGGGTGGAATCCCTGCGTGATGGAGCCCGACATGCAAGATCTGCTGGGGCGTCTCACCGCCCTCGACCCGGATGCCAGCGAGACGCTCAAGGTCGTCACGTACTTCGATGCCCTCGTCGCCCGTTCTGTGGGCGTCGAGAGCATGGTGCGAGGCGCGGCGGTGCTGAGCGGCGCGACGGTCGGACAGCGCGACGGTCGACAGATCGTGCGCGTGCGCCCCGATGGGGTGCGTGTGGATCCGCTCGAGCCGTCCCCTGCCTGGCCGGTCAGGGAGAGCGGACCGGATGCCGTCGCCTGGATCGAGCGCGAGGGAGATGCGCACACGAACGACGCGATGATCCTGGAACGGTTGAGCCTCGCGCTCGGCATCATCCGCGCGCGCCGCTCGGTCGGACCCGAGAGCGCTGTCGAGCTCGCCATCAGCTCCTACGCCGGCGCGGAGGAGAGGGCCGCCGCACTGCCGCGGCTCCGACTCGCCGCGAGGTCGCTGCGGCTGGTCGCCTCTCCTCCCGACCCCGCACCGTTGCCGACGCATCCTTCTGCCGTGGTCGCCACCCGGCACGGCCTCACGCGCGCGACGATCCTCGACACTGCGACGGACGCGCCGGATGCCTGGCCGCAGGGCGTGGACCTGCGCCTGGGTCTCGGCATCCCGGGCCCCGGGGATCGTCTTCCCGCGTCGTGGGCGTCGGCGCTCGTGGCGGTGCGGCTGACGAGCCCGGGGGAGCCGGTGGTCGATTCCGCCGACCTCGGGGCGCTGCTGCTCGTCGCCGAGGCAGCCGAGTCGGGCCCCCTCCACCCCGACGCCGCCGCGCTCGCGGCCCTCGACCATCGCAGTCGCGAGCTTCTGGATGCCGTCACCGAGCAGCAGAGCGTGCGCGCGGCTGCCGCGCGGCTCGGGAGGCACCACTCCAGCGTGCAGGAGCGCTTGACCGCGCTCGTGGAGACCCTGGGGTACGACCCGCGCACGTCGCGGGGTCATGCCCGCTACGTGCTGGCCCGGATGCTGTTGACGCTCGGCTCCTGAACCGCGCCCGATCCGGGGCGCTGACGCCGGTCACTCGAAGCCGGGGTAGTCCTGCAGCCTCGTCTGGAACTCCTCGCGATCGGCTTCGCTGAGCACGGCGCTCGCGATCACGGTCAGCTGCAGGCCTTCGAGAGGCTCGCCGGTACGGGCGTTCTGCGCTTCGCGGGCGGCCAGGAATCCGCCGTCCGGATCGTTGGAGAGGTCGTTGATGGTGGCGTAGAAGCGCAGCGGACCGGGGAAGTTCTCGGTGTAGTACTCCCACGTGGTCTGCGTGCGCGGGTCGTCGCTGCCGTAGAGCTTGGCGATCATCGCGGGGTCGATGCCCGACGCGGTCGGATCGTTGAACGAGTACAGAGCCCACAGCCCGTGATCGGTGACGACCTCGCTGATCGCGGCCATCACCTCGAGCTTGCGTTCGTAGTCCTGGATGGGTTCGACGGTCGCCCACGACGCAGAGGTGAACTCGACCAGCATCGACTCCCCGCCGTAGCCGTTGCGCTCGGGTCGAAGGTCTTCGTCGCCCACCTGCACCCAGGTGTAGCCGAACTCCGCGGTCAGCCGCGTGCGGATGTCGGCGAACATCGTCTCCGCCTGCGCGCGCACCTCCTCGAGCGACTCCTGCGAGAGCGTCTTCTGCGGATCGGTGCCCTTGATGGCGGGATAGGCCTCCGCGTGCTTCTGCGCGGCCGTCTTCGTGCCCTCGTAGTTGCCGGAGGCCGAGGTCTGCAGCGCACTCATGCCGCCGACGGTGGCGACGTTGAACAGGACCGTCACGACCAGGGCGATCGCCCCGAGCGTGCGGCCACGTGCCGAGAACAGCGCAGCGACGATCGTGCCGACCACCACGAGCTGCAGTGTGAGCATCGTGACGCCGTAGAGGATGTCGGTGCCGCCGGCGATGAGCGTGCCGAGCAGGATCAGGGCGAACAGGATCGACACGGTGAGGGCGATCCACCCGAGGGCGTTCGCCGGCTTCTTCGGTTCCTCCGGCAGCGCACTGCTCACGACGGTCGGGCTCGGCGTCGATCCGAACGCCTCGCGCCGCGCGCCGCGGTAGCCCCCGGGCGGTGGAACGGGAGGAGCCCCCTCCGTGCCCGCGATGTACCGCGCTCGCTGCCTTTCGTGATCGCTCACCACGGCTTCTCCGTTCCCGAACCGCCCTGGTCGTCGCCCTGTTGCTGATCGCGTTCCTGCGTGCCCTGTTCGAGCTTGTCCTGGAGCCCCTTCAGCTTGTCCTCGGAGGGCTGCTCCTTCTCTCCGGGCTGAGGCTGGGGCTGCTGTTGCTGCTGCTGCTCCTCCTGCTGCTTCTGCTTCAACCGGTCTGCTGTGCCGTCGAGGGAGTCCGCCATGTCACGCTGCGGGTCGGACGACTGCAGCTGGGCTTCCTTGCTGCGGCACGCCTCGGGAGTCTCGATCGTGATCGTGAGCGCCTCGCCGTAGAGCTCGGCCGCGCCCGCGCCGTCGCCGTCTGCGCGGGCGGCATCGCCCATGCGCTCGACGACGAGGGCGAGGTTGATCCGCACCCCGCAGACCTCCAGCCCGGTCGCGAGGTCGAGCGCCTCTTCGAGCTGTGCTCGTGCGTGCGGCAGCTGCTCCGCCGCGCCCAGTGTCGTGCCGATGTTGAACGGCGCCTTGTACGGCTCGAACCAGTTCAGGAAGCCCTGTCCGCGTGCGGATGCCTCCGACCCGGCGAAATCGTCCACCACGTAGGCGGTGATGGCCTGATGCGCGAAGGCGTACATGCTCAGCAGCTTGCCCACGAAGAGGAGCGCCACGAGGGTGAGCGGGATGGTGCCGATCGCGACCCAGCGACGGATGCGTCGGCGACGGCGGTTGGACCGGAGGAGGGCGGCCGCCTCGTTCGGCATGCTCACGAGATGCCTCTCTGGCGTGCGTCGGGCCGCCGCGGTGCGCGCAACCGCCGGAGCCGTGCGATCAGCACCGTGGCGCGCGTGAGCTCCACGCCGAGGATGCCGAGGATGACGAGCGCTGCGATCCAGTACAGCTCGGCGACGTTGCCGACCTCGCCCGAATCGGTGTAATCGGTGGTGGTCGACGGCGCCTCGGGAAGCACGGGCGCGGCATCCGCCGTCCGACGTGCGTACTCGACGTCGAGCTCGTCGGCGATCGCTTCGAGGTTCGCCTCGTCGAGCACCGAGAGCGCGTCGGTGCCCTGGTACTGGATGTAGCCGCCACCCTGATCCGAGACGCCGCCCGTGGTGATGCGCATCGGTCCGCCTTCGGCCGTGCCGTACCCGAACACCGCTCCCGAATCGGTGTACTTCTCACTCGAGCGGAAGGACTCCGGTGGTGTGTCGACCGTCTGCTCCCCGTCGCCGAAGTAGAAGACCATGCGCGAGCGGTCGGGGGAGGATTCTGCCGCCGAGGCGAGGGTCTCCGACAGCAGCGGAGCCGCGATGCCGATGGAGCTCCCTCGGGACTGGCTGGTGACCTCGGGGCGCAGCACTTCGAGCGAGCTCATGAGCGCGGTGGTGTCGGTGGTCAGCGGCATGCGCAGCTGGGCCGCCGCATCCGAGGTGATGAGGGCGAAACGTGCCCCCGGGTACTCCTCGACGAGCGCGCGTACGTCGTCGCGGATGCCGTCGAGCCGCGGTTCGCCGTCGCCCCAGTCCTCGGCCACGATGCTCGCCGTGGTGTCGACGACGAGCACGATGTCGGTGTCCGTCGCGAGGGTCTGGGTGGCACCGCCGGGGATGCCCGGGCGCAGCAGCATCGCGAAGCAGGCGAGCACGAGCAGCAGGCGCAGGGCCCACAGGCCACGATGCCCGGCGAGCGCTCGACGATCGGTGATCGGCACTCCGGCCGACTTCGGCGGACGCACCAGCGCCCAGGCTGCGACGACGGCGACCGGCGCGCACAGCAGCGCGATCAGAAGGGGGTTGAGCACGGGTTGGAAGATCACAGTCGCACCCTCCACAGCACCACGACGAGACCGAGCAGGCAGATCGAGAGCAGCACGATCCACAGGTTCGGGGTGTCGGTCCAGACGACCTGCGCCTCGCCGCGCAGCTCGGTCGCCTCCTGCTCCTGCACCTGGGTGACGATGTCCGAGACAGTCGTCGTGTCGCGCAGGCCGAATGCGGCACCGCCCGTCGCCTCGGCCGCGGCGCTCAGCTCGGCGCTGACGTCGGCATCCTTGCCCTGCACCGGATTCAGCGCGAAGACGCGCACGTTCTTCGAGGCCGCGTAGGCGGCAGCCTCTTCGAGGGTGACGATCGAGGCGCCGTTGACCTCGTTGTCGGTGGCGAAGATGACCGAGCGCGAGCGGTCGTCGTCCGGGTGGTCGAAGCCCATCGCACACGCGGCCAGCCCGTCGCCGATCAGGGAGGCGCCGTCGCCGTTGAGGGTGCCGACCCAGTGCTCCGGGACCCGGTCGACGTAGTCGAAGCTCTGGGTCATGCTCGCCAGGTGCTCGCGCACGAAGTCGTAGTCGTCGGTGAGGGGGAAGATCTGCACCGGCGAGCTGTTGAAGATCGTCAGGCCGATCCGCTCGCCCTCGAAGCTGTCGAGCAGCTCGTCGAAGACGGTCAGCACCTCGACGTCGACCTCGGTCATGGAGCCGGAGACGTCGAGGCACAGCATGATGTCGCGGCTCGTGTCGACGGGCTGCACGGTCTGCGCCGACATCGGCCGTGCGGCCACAACGCCCGCGACGATCGCGGTGGTCGCGCCGAGGGCGAGGATTCCGGAGAGGGCGAGCGCCCGTCGAGCCAGTGCCCGGCGGAAGGAGGGCAGCGTGCGCAGGCGCTCGGCTCGGGCGATGCGCGCCGCGTCCCCACCGCTGGTGCGCCCGCTCCGTCGGAGTCCGACGACGAGGCCGATCGTCAGCGCGATCAGCACGACGGCGACGGCGGCCACCAGCATCCAGATGTTGGCTAGTGCCACGTGCGCACCACCGTCCTGGCCGCATCAGCGCCGGCCACCGGGTCGATCACCGGTCCCTGACGGAAGATGCTCGGGTAGTAGTGCCTGCTCAGTGCGTCGATCAGGGCGGGATGCACGCCGCGCGCCACGAGATCGTCGAGTGCGAGCACCGGAGCCTCCAGGCCGCTGTACTCGTTCACGAAGGCACGGACGACCCGGCTCAGCTCGAGGTTCGCCTGTCGGGCGGAGATGCGGCGTTCGAGGTACTCGGTCTCGATCTGCTGGATGCGCGCCTGGTATTCGGTGCGCAATTGCGAGAGCACGTCGATGATCAGCGGAGCCTGGCCGGCATTCGCGTCGGCGGTCGCCAGCGTGCGGCGCGGGCGGGTGAGCACGATCAGCAGCCAGGCGCCCAGCACCAGCAGAGCAAGGATGCCGATCGCCAGCAGCATCCAGCCCCAGCCGTACTGCACCGGCGGGTAGAGGTCGTCAGAGCCGGGCATTCGACCTCCGGTTCAGCAGCGTCAGCAGCTGGGCGACGGCGTCGTCCTGCCCGTCCAGCGTGGAGTGGCTGATCTCCATGCGGGTGAGGAGCTCGGTGAGGTGCGCGGCATCGGCCTGGCGCTGCGCGGTCAGCTCCTGCACGATCTCGCGGTCGCCCTGCACGAAACCCGGCACCTGCCAGCGGCTGTCGACATCCGAGCGGATGCGTCCGGTGGCGTGGTCCAGCACGGGCTCGGCGTCGCGGAGAGTGAGCCAGAGCACGTCGTGCTGCACGCGCAGTCGGCGCAGCATCCGCTCCGTCTCGCTCGTGACCGGGGCCTCGTCGGTGATCACCACCACGATCATGCGGCGGGCGATCGTGCGTGTGACGAACGACAGCAGTGCGTCACGGTCGCTCGGAGCACTGCTGTCGTCGATGGCCCTGTCGATCGTGCGCAGCGCATGTTCGAGCGCACCCTCGCTGCGGCCGGGCGCGAGCCGGCGCACCTTCGCGGAGTCGCCGTAGACCGTGGTGAAGTCGTCGCCGTGGCGCAGCGTCAGCACCCCGAGCACCCCGGTCGCGAGGATCGCCAGCTCCTTCTTCGACCGCTCGTCGGCGGCGAGGGCCGACATCGAGCGCCCTGTATCGACCACGAACAGCACGGTGTGCATGCGCGTCGCGCGCGAGCGCTTGACCAGGGGCGTTCCCAGTCGCGCGGTCGCCCGCCAGTCGATGTCGCGCACCTGATCGCCGTACTCGTACTTGCGCAGGTCTTCGAAGTCGAGGCTCCGCCCGCGCAGCAACGACGCGTAGGCGCCGTCGAGCGCGTGCAGCGACTTGCGCGTCGAGTGGATGAAGAGCTTGCTCTTCACCTGCGTGATCAGGCTCGGCATGGGGATCAGGGCGTGGGGACCGACGCGAAGATCTGGTCGATGATCTCCTCGCTGCGGACGCCCTCGGCGTCGGCCTCGAACGTCAGCAGCACGCGGTGGCGGAGGACCAGGTGCCGCAGCTCCCGGATGTCTTCGGGCAGCACGTGCGAGCGCCCCTTGAGCAGGGCCAGCGCTCGCGAAGCCTGCAGGAACGCGATGCTCGCACGCGGGCTCGCGCCGTACTTGATGAAGCGGGCCCGCTCCTCGCCGATGTACGGCGCCGGGTTCCGCGTGACGTAGGCGATCGACACGATGTAGTTGCGGATCGCGGGGTCGACGTAGATGCGGCTGGCTACATCCTGCAGCAGGCGCACGTCGTCGAGGCTGACCGCGCTGGCCACGTGCCGGTCGGGGTCGAGCACTCCCGAGTCGATGCGGCTGAGCACCTCGAGTTCTTCGGCGGGGCTCGGATACTCGACGATCTCCTTGAGCAGGAAGCGGTCCATCTGCGCCTCGGGCAGCTCGTATGTGCCCTCCTGCTCGATCGGGTTCTGCGTCGCGATCACGAGGAACGGCTTCGGCAGGTGGTGGATCTCCCCGCCGATCGTGGTCTGATGCTCCTGCATCGCCTCGAGCATGGCGCTCTGGGTCTTGGCGCTGGAGCGGTTGATCTCGTCGAGCAGCACGAAGTTCGCGTGCACGGGGCCGAGCACGGTGCGGAAGGATCCGGTCGCCGCGTCATAGATCTGGTTGCCCGTGATGTCGCTGGGCAGCAGGTCGGGCGTGCACTGGATGCGCTTGAACTGCGCCTTCACCGTGTCGGCGAGGGTGCTGGCGGCGGTGGTCTTCGCCAGCCCCGGCACGCTCTCGAGCAGGATGTGGCCGCCGGCGATGAGCGAGACGAGCAGGCTCGTGCGCAACCGGTCCTGGCCGACCATCTTCGCGGAGTACGAGGCGGAGATGATCCGCAGCACCTCGGAGGCCCTGGCCATCTCGGCGTCGGTCGGAGCGCCGTTCGTCGCGGTGGGCGGGGCTGCCGGCGCTGGGGCCTGCGCAGGGGCGGGCGGAGGCGGCGGTGCCGCGGGCTGCGGGGCTGCGGCGTTCAGATCGTGCATGCTCTCTCCTCCTGGGGAGCACGGTGCTTCTCCCCCCAGGCCAGGGTAGTCGCCGCATCCGGGAGGACACTCCGCCAGAATTGCCGTGAACCTGATCGAAGGAATCGAGCAATACGGATGTGAGCCCCGATAACGAGGTGATTGAGCGCTCGATCCGCGAACCGGCGGTGTTCGAGTCGCTCTACAGTCGTCATGCGACGTCCGTGTACCGCTACGCGGCGCAGCGCCTCGGCGACCATGCCGCCGAGGACGTGATGGCGGAGACGTTCCTGGTGGCCTTCGAGCGACGCTCGGCGTACGACGTCACGGTGCAGAACGCCCGGCCGTGGCTGCTGGGCATCGCGACGCGGCTCATGCGCAAGCACGTGCGCCTGGAGGCCACCGCGTGGAAAGGGGTGTCTGCAGACCTTGCGGCCCAGATCGTCCCGGACTTCATCGAGCAGGCGGGCGCGCGTATCGACGCCCAGCGGCTGGCTCGACGGCTGAAGAAGGCGCTTCGCCGGCTCTCGAAAGCTGACCGCGACACTCTGCTGCTCTACGCCTGGGGCGACCTCGATTACGCATCGATCGCGCTCGCGATGCAGGTGCCGATCGGCACGGTGCGTTCACGGCTCAACAGGGCACGGCGGCATCTGCGCCGTGCCGCCGGAATCCCCGCCAACGAACAGGAGAAGGATCATGGACGAGTTGACACTGCTCCGCAGCACACGTGATCTGACCCGCGAGCCGAGCCGCGAGGCGCTGATGCGCGGGCGTGCCGCGCTCGTCTCCCAGATCGACGGTGAGCTTCCGGTGGCGCTCTTCGCAGAGGTGGGCGAGCAGACCGCGTTCACTCCTCTGAAGACCCGTCGCCGTCGTCGCACCGTCGCCTGGGCGGGATTCTCCGTGCTCGGTGCGGCGAGCGTGGTCGTCGCCCTCGTGGCCACCAATGTGCTGGGCGTCGCCGGGTGGAACGGGGGCGCCGAGCCCGCGGCCGCGAGTGCGCTTCGTTCGGCTGCGGCCGCCGCGATCCAGGTCAGCGACCCCGTCGTAGGCCCTGGGCAGTATCTGTTCGTCCGAACCGACGGCGTGTACGCCGGTGTGGGGTCCCTCGAGGAGGACGCGGACCGGATCAGAGCAGAGGGCGGTGATGTTCAGCCCTCCGACGAAGTGGCCATCCTGGCCTCCACCCGCGGCGAGCTCTACGTGCCCGCCGATCGCAGCGACGCGTGGGTGTGGATCACGTGCACGTCGCAGCCCTCGCAGACCTTCGGACCCCGATCGGAACGGTACGCGCAGGAATATGCCGACGCCATGAACACCTACGACCTCGACGTCATCCGCCGATTCCCCGGGGGCATCACGCCGGGTGGCGGCAGCTTCGGAGGCTACGCCGAGGGGGTAACGACGAGCATCGACTACGACGCTCTCCCTCGAGAGCCGCGCCCGCTTCTCGACAGGATCTACGAGCTGAACGGAAACTCGGGGCAGTCGCGCGATGGTCAGGCGCTCGAGTGGATCATCAGCACGCTTCAGTGGGGCATCGTGCCGGCCGACTTCCGCGCGGCCCTCTACAAAGCCGCAGCGGAGATCCCGGGCGTGGAGATCACGGACGATCAGGCCACGCTCGACGGCTCCACGGGCATCGCGATCGGCCGCCTCGAGACGGCCTCCAACACGCGCCAGGAGTTCATCATCGACCCCGAAACGGGGCAGTACATCGGCGAACGACGAGTGACCCTCGACGGGTACGCCGGCATCCCTCCGGGGACGGTCACCGGCTGGACGGCCGTGACCACCAGCGTCGTCGCGTCCGCACCGACGGATGCCGCGTCGTGCGACGGCTAGGTGCCGTCACTGGCCGAATATCGCCGAGGTGGCCGCGATCCAGCCGAAGGTGAGGGCGAGGAGCGTCAGGATGATCCAGATGCTCATAGCGATCGCGTTGAGCGTGATCCCCCACACCGCCTGCGTGCGTGCACGGGGCTCTCCTCGCAGCGACACGATCCCGAGGATGAGCCCGACGGCGGGCGCGAAGAAGGTCCACCCGGCGAACACGGAGCAGATTCCGAGCACGAGGCTGGCGGTGCCCTTCGCGGTCGACATTGCGGGATCTGACGGCGTGGCTGTGGCTGACGCGGAGACGGTGGTTGACATGACATCCACGCTATGGCGGGGGCCTGTCGACGGGCATCCGTCGGAAGTACCCGGCTCGTACTCCCAGCGGATGATTGTGCGACTACTCCGAGCGTCGGTCGAGGAACAGCAGTTCGAGCGGTGAGGCGAGCAGCGCATCGACCCCCTTCGCGAACGCCTGGAAGTGCGGTGTGGCGAAGTGGGTGTCGAGCGCGGCCTGGTCGTCGAACGCCTCGCGCATGTAGAACGTCCCGGGCTCGCTGCGCGATTCGAACAGCACATAGTCCTGGTTGCCGGGCTCCGCCCTGGTCGGCTCGATCAGCCGCTGCAGGGCCGCGAGCAGTTCGTCTCGGCGGTCGGGAAGCGCGCGCAGGATCGCGAGGCTGTACAGCGGGTCTGACGATCGTGAGGCCATGGTGGGGTCCTTCTTTCGGGGATGTCGAGTGCGACGGGACCGCCGCGCTCCCATTACTACTCGAAAGGGAGCAGTTACCCGCAAGGAGTGCTGGTAACTTTCGGATACCATGAGGGGATGACCACCCTCAGCACCTGCGCCGCCGGCAGGCCCCACGATGTCTACGACGCTCAGTGCCCGTGCCGCGGGATCCTCGATCTGCTCGCCGACAAGTGGAGCGCACTCATCCTCGGCGCGCTCGAGGACGGACCGATGAGGTTCGGTGAGCTCAAGCGCAAGCTCGAGGGGATCAGCCCGAAGGTCCTGACCTCGTGCCTTCGACGGCTGGAAGACCGCGACCTCGTCGCCCGCGAGATCTTCGCCGAGGTGCCGGCCCGCGTCGAGTACTCGCTGACCGGCCTCGGCGCCGATGCGGCGAAGCCGCTGCAGAGCCTTCGCGACTGGGTCGAGTCGAACATCCAGCGCTTCCCCGACATCTGAGAGCGCACCAGGGTGGTTACCTGAGGGTGACCTGCACCCCTTGCGGGAAACCACGTGCCCGTCGGTACCGTCCTCGCATGACAGATCAGACACAGGCGAACAACGATCCCTACTACGCACTGCCGGAGGTGCCGGGCTTCGAGCTGCGCAGCTCCACCGTCGGCGACAGAACCCCCTTCGCGCCGGCACAGTACTCCGGGGTGTTCGGCGTCCCCGACGGGCAGGACATCTCTCCCGAACTCACCTGGTCGGGTTTCCCTGATGAGACCCGGAGCTTCATCGTCACGGTCTTCGACCCGGATGCCCCCACCGGATCGGGGTTCTGGCATTGGGCCGTCGGGAACATCCCCGTGAGCACGACCCATCTCGTCGAGAACGCCGGATCCGAGACGCAGGAGCTGCTGCCTGCGGGTGCCGTCGCGTTCCCGAACGACGCCGGGCTCGCACGCTACATCGGTGCCGCGCCGCCCGCCGGATCGGGCGTGCACCGGTACTACATCACCGTGAGTGCACTGGATGTCGCGCGGCTCGAGCTGGATGCGGGTGCATCCCCGGCGTTCCTGGGCTTCAACGCCGGCCCGCACACGATCGCGCGGGCCACGCTCGTCGCCTACGCGGGGGAGTAGACACCGGGTGTGGAGTGCGGACCCCCGGTCGGGTCCGCACTCCGAGTCCTCGCCTCCGGTCCCGGTGGCCGACCCTGCTAACGTCGAAGAGCAGCCGCTTTCCGGGCAGGTCGAGCATTCCGCTCCCACCGGGACAGAACTGTTCCTCGCTCGGATGCGGCCGTGCCGATACATGACTGAAGAGTATGAGGACAATACGTGACGAGCAGAGAACGAGTAGCGATCATCGGCGCCGGCCCCTCGGGCATGGCGCAATTGCGGGCCTTCGAGTCCGCGGCCCGCGCGGGGGCGGAGATCCCCGAGCTGGTCTGCTTCGAGAAGCAGGCGGACTGGGGCGGACAGTGGAACTTCACCTGGCGCACCGGGCTGGACGAATTCGGTGAGCCGGTGCACTCCAGCATGTACCGCAACCTCTGGTCGAACGGTCCGAAGGAGGCGCTGGAGTTCGCGGACTACAGCTTCGACGAGCACTTCGGGCGTCCCATCTCGTCCTACCCGCCGCGCCCCGTGCTGTGGGACTACATCGCCGGACGCCTGGAGAAGAGCGATGTGCGGGAGCTGATCCGCTTCCAGACGGTGGTGCGCTGGGTCGAGTTCGACAGCGAGCGCGAGGTCTTCACCCTCACCAGCGAAGACCTGCCGACGGGCCAGTCGACCGTGGAGGAGTTCGACCGGGTCATCATCGCCAGCGGGCACTTCTCCTTCCCGAACGTGCCGGACTTCCCCGGTATCGAGACGTTCCCGGGCTACATCAGCCACGCCCACGACTTCCGGGGCGCCGAGGCCTTCGAGGACAAGGATGTGCTCGTGATCGGCGCGAGCTACTCCGCGGAGGACATCGGCAGTCAGGCGTTCAAGATGGGCGCCCGCTCGGTGACGGCGAGTTTCCGGTCGGCGCCGATGGGGTACGACTGGCCTGACGGCATCGAGGAGCGCCCGGTCGTCGAGCGCTTCGAGGGCAGCACCGCGTTCTTCGCCGACGGCACCTCGAAGCACATCGACGCGGTCATCCTGTGCACCGGATACCTGCACAAGTACCCGTTCCTCCCGGACGACCTCGCCCTCTCCTCGCCGAACAACGTGTACCCCGACGGTCTGTACCGCGGTGTGGTCTGGCAGGGCAATCCGCGCCTGACCTACCTCGGCGCGCAGGACCAGTGGTTCACGTTCAACATGTTCGACGCGCAGGCCTGGTACGTGCGCGACCTGATCCTCGGTCGCCTCGCGCTGCCTGCCGAGCAGGAGCGCGCGGCATCCATCGCCGAGTGGCGCGCGCGCTTCGGCCGGATCGACTCGGCCGCGGCGGAGATCCGCTTCCAGGCCGACTACATCCGTGACCTGCTCGAGCTCACCGACTATCCGGAGTTCGACATCGACCGGGTCGTCGAGATCTTCCTCGCGTGGAAGCGCGACAAGAAGGACGACATCATGGGCTATCGCGACCGCACCTACGAGTCGGTCATGACCGGGACCATCGCCGTGGTTCACCACACGCCGTGGCTCGAAGAGCTCGACGATTCCCTCGAGCGCTACCTCGACGTGGATCCGGATGCCACCGAGACGGCGCGCATGATCGCGGGTCGGCCGCATGACGACGACCGTGAGGCGCTCGCGACCGCCTGAGCATCGTGTGAATCGACGACGCCCCTCCGCCCGTTCCCGGGCGCGAGGGGCGTCGTCGTGCAGATCAGGAGAGGACGGGACGCGGCACGGCTCCGCGGCGCCGCCCGATCCAGACGACGCCGGCCGCCACGACGATGATCGCGACCGCGATGCCGACGATGTACCCCGAGACGCCGAGGTAGCCGCCCGGTACGGTGTGCGGGTTCAGGAACGGATACGGGTACCAGTAGGGCTGACCGGTCGCCGGAGCGATGATGAGATTCGCGCGGATCAGCGTGTACACCGCCCAGACCAGCGGGAAGATCGCCGTCACCGCGACCGTGCTCCAGCCCAGTGCCCGGCGGCGCGGGGCGAGCAGTACGTCGGCCAGCAGGAACAACGGGATGACGACGTGCAGCACCTCGTTCGACCAGGGGACGGTGACGCCTTGGGGGAGCTCGACGTTTCGCAGCAGCGTGTTGTAGACGATGCCGGTCACGATCATGTACGTGCTGACGCACACCAGCAGTACCGCGAGCCAGCGCGGTTCGGCGTCGGTGGTGCGGCGGTGGCGCAGTGCCCAGATCGCGGCGACGAGCAGGACGATCGCAGCGAGGATGTTCGACTCGATCGTGAAGAAGCTGAGGAAGTTGGCCGTCACTGTCGGCAGATGCCCGCCCCACTCGGTCGTCGCATCGAGGGCGTTCTGCACCGAGCGGTTCAGCTGCGCGATGACAGCCGCGAGCGCGAGCAGGGCTGCGGCGATGCGCAGATAGGGCCACCAGGTCGTCATTTCGCCTCCGGTCGCAACTGTAGTCACCTCCGGATGCTCGCGAGCGTCAGGCGCGTCTGTGCCACCGCAGGCGCGTGATGAGCACGCCGAGAAGACACAGCGCTCCGCCGAGGAACATCAGCGGCGTCGGCACTTCGCCGAGGATCGCCCAGGACATGAGGATCGCGATCGCCGGCACGACGTAGGTGGTGGCCGACGTCTGCCCTGCGGTGCTGCGCTGCAGCACGTAGGCCCAGGTCGTGAAGGCGATCGCGGTGGGGAAGATGCCGAGGTAGACGACCCACAGCGTGGCATCCAGCGGTGCCGTCTGAAGTGAGCCGATGAGGTTGCCGATCCACGGCAGCAGCGCGATGGTGCCGACGCCTGCGCCGAGCCAGGTCAGGGTGGTCGGGTCGACCCCCGAGGTGAGCAGGCGCTTCTGCACGAGCGTGCACCCGGCGTACATGACCGCGGCGAGGAGGGCAAGCAGAAGGCCCGTGATGTCGGGGCCGGCGCTGGTGGAGGAGTTCATGCCGATCAGCACGACGCCGAGGAACGCGATGGGCGCCCCGATGACGAGCGGCTTCGGGAATCCCTCCCGCAGGAACAGTCCGCTGAAGACGACCACCATGAGGGGCGCGAGGTTGACCACCATCGCGGCGGTGCCCGCATCGAGCGTGAGCTCGGCGCTGTTGAGGGCGAGGTTGTAGACGCAGAACCAGCCGACGCCCCACACCGCGATGAGGAGCCAGTGGCGACGGGCCGGGATGCGGATGCCGTGCCGCAGCGCGATGAACGTCAACACGACGGTGCCGACCGCCATGCGCAGCAGTGCCAGAGCGCCTGGGTCGTAGTGCGGGCCCGCGCCGCGGATGCCGATGAAGGCCGAAGCCCACAGCACCACGGTGACCAGCGCGGCGGCGAGCACGAGTGCGCCCTGCTTCTTCGGCGCTCCGGTATCGGTGCGGATCCCGGGGTCGCCGGATGCGGCTGCTGACATCCTTCGATCCTGGCAGTGGCGTCCGACATCGGGCGAGCCGCCGCAGCGCCATCCGCCGTCGCTTTCCCGCCGACTCCGCCGGTCGACGCCCGCTGCGCTCACCTCACGGGAGGGCGCTGCGAATCGCTTCGATAGGATGGGACCGCCCGAAGAGGGCCAGCTCATCGGCCGGTGCAAACCCGGCGAAAGCCAGGGGGTTACCCATGCCAGGAATCGTTATCGTCGGCGTGCAGTGGGGCGACGAAGGAAAGGGCAAGGCCACCGATCTTCTCGGTGAGCGCACCGACTGGGTGGTGAAGTTCAACGGCGGCAACAACGCCGGGCACACCGTCGTCGTCGGCGACGAGAAGTACGCGCTGCACCTGCTGCCCTCCGGCATCCTGTCTCCGGGCGTGACGCCCGTGATCGGCAACGGCGTCGTGGTCGACCTCGAGGTGCTCTTCTTCGAGCTGGAGGCGCTCGCCGCCCGCGGCATCGACGTCTCGCGCCTCAAGGTCAGCGCCAACGCGCACATCATCACGCAGTACCACCGCACGCTCGACAAGGTCACCGAGCGCTTCCTCGGCAAGCGCATGATCGGCACGACCGGTCGCGGCATCGGCCCGGCATACGCCGACAAGATCAACCGCGTCGGCATCCGCGTGCAGGACCTGTTCGACGAGAACATCCTGCGCCAGAAGGTCGAGGGTGCCCTCGATCAGAAGAACCACCTGCTGGTGAAGATCTTCAACCGTCGTGCGATCACCGCCGACGAGGTCGTCGAAGACCTGCTCTCGTACGCCGAGCGGCTGCGGCCGATGGTCGCCGACACCGGCTACCTGATCGCGCAGGCTCTGGACCGCGGCGAGGTCGTCGTGTTCGAGGGCGGCCAGGCCACGATGCTCGACATCGACCACGGCACCTACCCGTTCGTCACCTCTTCGTCGGCAACCGCCGGCGGCGCGGCGACGGGCGCGGGCGTGGGCCCCGGTGCGCTCGACCGCATCGTCGGCATCGTCAAGGCGTACACGACCCGCGTCGGCTCCGGTCCGTTCCCGACCGAGCTCTTCGACGAGCAGGGCGAGTGGTTGCGCAAGCAGGGCTTCGAGTTCGGCACCACCACCGGTCGTCCGCGCCGTGTGGGCTGGTACGACGCGCCCATCACGCGCTACGCCACGCGCATCAACGGCATCACCGACCTGGTGCTCACCAAGCTCGACATCCTCACGGGCCTCGAGCAGATCCCGGTGTGCGTCGCCTACGACGTCGACGGCGAGCGGTTCGACGAGGTGCCGGTCAACCAGACCGACTTCCACCACGCGAAGCCGATCCTGGAGTACTTCCCTGGTTGGAGCGAAGACATCTCCGTCGCGCGCACCTTCGAGGACCTGCCGCAGAACGCACAGGACTACGTGCTGGCGCTCGAGAAGATGAGCAACACGCGAATCTCGGTGATCGGCGTCGGGCCCGAGCGTGACCAGGTCGTCGTCCGTCACGACCTGCTCGACTGACCCGCGTCGTGACGCGCTTCTGGCTGGGCGGCTACGGGGCCGCGATGGACGGCTCGGCCGAGGGCATCGGCCTGCTCGCGGGGGATGAAGGGCGCGAGGCCTCCACTCTCGCCTACCGTGGCGCCGTGGTCGAGACGCCCTCGCCCTCGTGGCTCGCGCAGCACCCGACCCTCGACGTCGTCTATGCGGCACTCGAAGGCGACTCCGCGGTGCAGGCGTTCTCCCGCGCGGGCGAAGCCGCTCTCACGCCTCTGGGGCCGCCCGCCGCGGTCGGCCAGTACGTCTGTCATGTCGCGGTCGCCCCGAACGGTTCGGCCCTGATCGCCAGCTGTTACGGCGACGGTCGCGTGGTGCGGTTCGATCTGGATGCGGACGGTCGCATCGTCGCCCCGAAGCCGGATGCCGCGGCGGCGCTTCGTGCGGCCCTGTTCGGCGACGCCGACCCCGATGCTCCGGCCGCGACTCCTCCCGGAGACGGCGTCGCGGCGGTCGACCCGTACGGGGTCGGCGGCGATCGCGTCTCGCACGCGCATGCGGCGACGTTCCTCCCCGACGGCCGTGTCGCGACCACCGACCTCGGGTTCGACCTCGTGCGGTTCTGGCGGCAGAGCGGCAGCGGGCTCACCCTCGACCACGAGGTGGTGCTCCCGCTCGGCACCGGTCCGCGGCACATGGTGCTGCACCCCAGCGGGCACCTGCACGTGGTCACCGAGTACTCGTGCGAAGTGTTCACGCTCGCGCCGGCGGCGGATGGCACCTGGAGCGTCGTGTCGGTGACGCTGACGAGCCCGATCGCCGAGGTGGGCACGGACTTCCCCGCGGAGCTCGCCCGCACGCGCGACGGACAGTTCCTGTACACGGCCCTGCGCGGCAGCAACACGATCGCGGCGCTGCGGGTACGTGGCGGCGGCGAGTCTCTGGAGTCCGTGGCGCTCGCCGACGCGGGGGTCGACTGGCCGCGGCACCACCTCGTCCACGAGGGCAAGATGCTCGTCGCGGGGCAGCGCTCCGACACGATCACGCTGATCGACCTCGACGAGCGCACGGGCGCGCCCCTCGGCATCCGCCACGAGGCGCAGGTTCCGACCCCCACGCACTTCCTGCCAGTGCGCTGACCGCGGCTCGTGCGGCCGGGTCGGCCTTGCCTGCCGGGGACACTTGTCGGGAGTGGGAGCGGATGTCGGGCGACGCGCCGCGTCCTGCTCCGACATCCGTCCGTTCTCCCGACACCTGGCACGGGTACGGGCGCCGGTCGGGCTCACTCGCACGCCGTGAGCAGCAGCGCCGCGTTGTGACCTCCGAATCCGAACGAGGTCGACAGCACCGTGCGGACCGGATGCGGTCGCTCCCGGTCGCGGACGAAGTCCCACCCGTCCGCGCACGGATGCGACAGGTTGATGGTCGGAGGCAGCACCTGGTCGCGAAGAGTCATCGCGGCGATGACGGCTTCGGCGACGCCCGCTGCGCCGAGCAGATGCCCGGTGGTCGACTTCGTCGCGGTGAGTGGAACGGATGGCGCTCCCGATCCCAGCGCCTGTGCGAGCGCGACGAGCTCGGCTTCGTCGCCGAGAACCGTGCCCGTGCCGTGGGTGTTCACATGGTCGATCTGCGCGGCGCGGATGTCGGCGTCGGCGAGGCATGCATCGATCGCCCTGGTCGCCCCGGCGGCGGCCGGGTCCGGTGCCGTGGCGTGATGCGCGTCGCTGGTCGCACCGAATCCGGCGATGGTCGCGAGGGGTCGAGCGCCGCGCTCGTGTGCGAGGTCCGCGGCCTCCAGCAGCACGGCGGACGCGCCCTGTGCCATCACGAAGCCTGTACGTGCGCGGTCGAAAGGGCGCGAAGCCGCCGAGGGGTCGTCGCCGAAGCCCGTGGCGAGCGAGCGGAGATTGGTGTGCGACGCCAGGTGCAGCGGGCCGAGGCAATCCTCCATCCCGACGACCAGCACTGCGTCGGCGTAGCCGTGACGGATCCTCCGGAGACCTTCTCCGATCGCGACCGCGCCACTCGCGCACGCCGCGGCGATCGCGTGGGTCTGGCCGAGGAATCCGTATCGTCTGCTGAGCACTGTCGCGATCGCATCCGCAGTTCCGTAGACGGTGAGCCCGGGCGGTACCCGGCGGGGGCCGCGATCTCGCAGCGCGACTGCCGCCTGCACCGTCGCATCCACCGGGCCCGACCCTGTCGCGATGATCACCTGCGCGACGTCCGCGATCCCCGATGGCGCGCCCAGGTCCGCATCGGCGAGTGCTTCATCGGCCGCGGCGATCGCCCACTGCTGCATCGGCGTGAGGCGACGCGCGAGGGGTGCCGACAGGTCGGAGGCGCCGGTGAATCCACGCACCACTCCGCCGACCTGCACCGGCCCTGACCCGGCGATCTCCCGGGGGATCCGCGTGATGCCGCTGCGTCCCGCGCGCACAGACGTCCACAGTTCCGGTGCCGTGAGGCCGCTGGGGGTGACCGCCCCGACGCCGGTGACGACCACGGAGCGCCCGGCGCTCACGATCGTCCCCGTCCGACAGCCACGAGATCCGCGACCGCAGCGCGGCGGATCTTCCCGCCCGCGGTCCGGGGGAGCTCCGCCACCGTGTGCCAGCGACGGGGCCGGGCGGCCGGAGCGAGACGCTCGCGCGCCCATCGGCGCAGCTCTGCGGCCGGCGGCGCATCGCCCTCGGTCACCAGCGCGATCCGCAGACCCAGGCGATCGTCGCTCTCGGCGATGGCGCACCACGCGCTGAGGCCCGGCATGCCGTCGAAGGCGCGCTCCACCTCGTCGAGTGCGACGGTGTGCCCGCCGGTGGTGACGACGTCGCCTCCTCTGCCGACGAACGTGAAGTCCCGGCCGCGCAGCCGCCCCTGATCGTGCACGCTCGCCCAGCCGTCGCCGTCTGTCAACGGCGTCGAGGTCGTGCCCGCCAGGTAGGCGGCCGAGCATGAGGGGGAGCGCACCCAGAGGCTGCCGAGCTCGCCCGGTGCCAGCTCACTGCCGTCGTCGCCGCGCACCCGCGCCTCCACCTGCGGGTAGAGCCGGATGCTGTCGTGGCCGGCGCGGTCGTCACCGATGAAGCCGAGTTCGCCGGTGCCGAAGTAGCTGATCGTCCGGGCGTGGGGGAGGGCGTCGGCGACGGCCGCTCGCGCCGATGCCGGGAACCCCGCACCCCCGGTGACGATCAGATCGATGCCGTCATACCGCGCCGGGTGGCGCCGCGCCGCGTCGGTGAGAGCCGTCACCGCCGCAGGAACCGCGACCAGGCGTGTGATGCGCTCGTCGTGCACCCGCGAGCTGAGCCAGAGCTCGTCGAGGCGGTCGGCGACGTGCATCCGACCGCCTGTGGCGAGCACCTCGAACAGCGTGTACAGGGTCAGGCTGTACGACATCGGGCCCGGGGCGAAGGTCGCCACCCGGTCTCTCGCGCCCAGGTGGTCGCGGGAGACGTCGATGTTCGCCGCGTATTGCCTGCGCGTCTTGAGGAAGGCCTTCGGTGGGCCCGTCGTCCCCGAAGAGGTGAGCATCAGGAACGGCGCATCGTCGGCCGATGCTTCTGCGTGGGTCGAGGCGAGGGAGGGGGTTCGTGCGAGATCGTCGAGCCCGACGACGAGTCCCGACCAGCCGGCCGAATTCAGAGCGGCCCGGATCGTCGGAACATCCGTGATGACGGCGGCCGCTCCGGTCGCGACGATCAGCTGCATCTGGAGTGCGACGGGCCAGTGCGCGTCGACGACGGTGAGGATGCGCCCGCCCGCCTCCACCGCGACGACGGCGCGCGCGGTGTCGAACGCGGTGGACAGGCAGATGGCGACGACCGGCGGCAGCGGTGGGTGAGCTGCTGAAGTCGCCGTCGCGCAGGCATCCGTGAGGGCGTGCGCCAGGGCCGCGGAGATCCGGCGCGAATCGGTGTGGAGCTCGCCATAGGTCATCTGGGCGTCGCGGCCGACGATCGCCGGCCGGTCGGGGTCTTCGGCGGCGATGCGACGCAGCATCGGGGAGAGGGACGTGAGGACTCCTGGGACGGGTTTGCGTGGGGACGAGTTTGCGTGGAGATGAGGGCATCCCTATTCTAATGAACACCGTTCAGGTGAACGGTGTTCAGGAGGAAACATGACCACGTCCCGCGCCACCGATACCAGCGCCGCACTCGGCCGCATCGCGGTCTTCGCCGCACTGATCGTCGTGCTCGGTACCGTGATCGTGCCCCTGCCGAGCGGCGTGCCGATCACCGCGCAGACCCTGGGGGTCATGCTCGCCGGTCTCGTGCTGGGACCGCGCCTCGCACCGCTCGCCGTCGTGCTGGTGCTGGCGCTCGCCGCGGTGGGGCTTCCGGTGCTCGCGGGTGGCCGCGGAGGGCTGGGCGTGTTCGTCGGCCCCAGCGCCGGGTACCTCCTCGGCTGGATCGCCGGTGTCGTGGTGATCGGCCTCCTCATGCGCACCGGGCGCTTCACGTGGTGGCGTTCCGCTGGCGCCGCGCTCATCGGCGGAGTGTTCGTGGTCTACGCGTTCGGCATCCCCGTGCAGGCCCTCGTGACGGCGGTGCCGCTCGGGCCGACGGCGCTGTCGAGCCTGGCGTTCCTCCCGGGGGATCTGATCAAGGTGACAGCAGCGACGCTGGTCGTGGTCGCGCTCCGTCGCGCCTACCCTCGTGCTTTCGCCGACAACCGGCGGGTGCGGGAGGCCGCGGTGGCGGCGGCGTAGGTATCGCGTTCGAGTTCTGACCGCCCGTCCACGGCGACGGCGAAGACCACGAGCACGTACTACCGTGACCTCGAGAACGCGCCGGCGGTGTGTGGCATCCCCTCGGGCACGAAGCAGTACGGCATGGCGAAGTCGACCACGGGGCCGACTCCGGCTTCGGGTGGGGCCATCACGACCGAGTACGCGTATGACGCGTGGGGCCGTGCAGTCGCGACGAAGTCGACAGGAGACACGGACTGGTGGGTGGAGCCAGGCGCGGTTGTCGTGTGCGCCTGGTTTCGTAGACGCCGCTTCAGATCAGGAGAGATCGCGGCCGTCGACAAGCAGCTCTACTACGGTGCGGGAGGGGCGGGCGTCGGCTGGCTCCCGTTCGTGGGGTCGCTGCGGATGATCGAGATTGAGTGCGTCAATGGAAAGCGAATTCCGTTGCCATCGACGATCGGTCGCCGAAACCGTGTGCTGCACCTCGCGAGGCGGATGCGTGAGGCTCTTGGTCTTCCTTCGCGCTGAGGGGGTTGATCCCCGGCGCGACCACGGTTTCGGACTACCGCTGCTGTGAACGGTGGATCACGCCCTGCGTGATTCCACGGATGATGATGCAGGCCAAAAGGGCGGCGGCGATGAGGAAGGCTTCACCGAGAATGCTGGACCACATCGTGGCGCGGATCTGCTCTAGTGCTTCGGCGCGTGAGTCGATCTGGTTCGACCATTTGAACGAGATGAAGCTGGCGATCCAGAGAAGCCACCACACGATCAGCCAGCGCGGGGGAGTGCGGCCGATCGCCCGCCAGAGATCAGAGATGTCTTGGAACGGGCGCCAGAGGGCGAGGATGGGGATAAACCAGTCCCCCGCGTGCCAGCCGGCGGCGCGACGGGTGAGCCCGGGGACTTGCAGGGCGACACGGTACTGCCAGGTGGCCCACAGCGCCGCGGCAGCGATCATCGAAACCGTCGCCAGTGCGTTGCCGACGGTCCAAGCCCAGTCGTATAGGTGGAGAGTCTCGACGGCCGAGGTATTCCCGTCGAGATAGCTGGTGAGCGCCGTGATGCCCATGGCCTCGACGCCAACGAGCGCGAGCGCCAGAACGCCGCAGACGATGACCATGACCTGGGTCGCGGTGGCGAGCTTGGTGATTGTCCGCAGCGTGGCCTGTTCGTTCCGTGGTCGTAGCCAGCTGGTACCGTTCCACCACCACGTGGCCTCGGTGTCATCAGGTGCCGGGTACCAACCAGGCGGCGGGGGAGTGATGGCGCTGCTCATCGTTGGGCGTCCTCGGAGATCGTGCGGCCAATAGCGCGCGGAGCGGATCTGCGTGCGGGCCTCCGCCGCCGATCGAAACAACGAACCACACTCTATGACCTGCCACAGGCGTTCTCGCGCCACGCCGCAGGGAACAACTCGCCCGTGACTCGGCGTTGCTCATGAGCGAGACTGGGCCACGTAACCGGCTCACGGAGAGGTGCGACGCATGAACGCTGCGGAGAAGACCGACGAGTATGACCTGATCGTCTTGGGCGGAGGGCCGGTGGGCGAGAACGTCGCCGATCGGGCCGTGCAGGGCGGACTCACCGCGATCATCGTGGAGAGCGAGCTCGTCGGAGGCGAGTGTTCCTACTGGGCGTGCATGCCGTCGAAGGCGCTGTTGCGTTCGGCGCAGGCGCTCCGTGCCGCGCAGCACGTGGGCGGGTCTTCGCAGGCAGTGACCGGAAAGCTCGACGTGCGCGCCGTGTTCGATCGTCGCGACTCGTTCACCAGCAACTGGTCCGACGACGGTCAGGTGAAGTGGCTCGACTCCGCAGGCATAGACCTGGCCCGCGGCCACGGACGCATCACGGGCGAGCGCGAGGTGACCGTGACGGATGCCGACGGCGCAGAGCGCGTGCTCAAAGCCCGGCACGCGGTGGCTATCAGCACCGGATCGGATGCCGTCATCCCACCCATCGAAGGCCTGCGCGAGGCTACCCCGTGGACGAGCCGCGAGGCGACCAGCGTCGAGGAGCTTCCGGAGAGCCTGGCCGTGATCGGCGGAGGGGTCGTGGCCGTCGAGATGGCGACCGCCTACGCTGCACTGGGCTCGAAGGTCACCGTGATCGCCCGCAGCGGTCTGCTCGGCGGGATGGAGCCCTTCGCGGGCGAACGCGTCGCGGCAGGCCTCAAGGAACTCGGCGTCGACGTGCGCACCGGTGCGGGAACGACATCCGTGCACCGCGGCGCGAACGGCGTCACCATCACCCTCGACGGTGGCGAGGAGATCACTGCGACCGAGGTGCTCGCCGCGACCGGTCGTTCGCCGCGCAGCGGTGACATCGGCCTCGACGTGGTGGGGCTGGAACCCGGCCGCTGGATCGAGACGGACGACACGCTCCGCGTCCCCGGATCGGACTGGCTCTACGCGGTCGGCGACGTCAACGGGCGCGTGCTCCTCACCCATCAGGGCAAGTACCAGGCGCGCGCCGCGGGCGACGTGATCGTGGCCCGCGCCCAGGGTGAAGACGTGGACGACGCCCCGTGGGGCCGTCACGTCGCCACCGCCGACCAGGCCGCCGTGCCGCAGGTCACTTTCTCGATTCCCGAGGTCGGCTCCGTCGGTCTCACCGAGGCCCAGGCGGTCAAGGCCGGCATCGCGGTGAAGGCCGTCGACTACGACCTGGGCTGGGTCGCCGGCGCGAGCCTCTACGAAGACGGCTTCGAGGGCCAGGCGCGACTCGTGGTCGACACCGACCGCGACGTCGTGGTCGGTGCGACGTTCGTCGGTCCCGAGGTGGCGGAGCTCGTGCATGCGGCCACCGTGGCGATCGTCGGCGAGGTCCCGATCGCCCGCCTCTGGCACGCGGTGCCGTCGTACCCCACGATCAGCGAGATCTGGCTGCGGCTGCTCGAGGGATACGGCCGCGACTCCGCCTGATCCGTGGAGGGAGTCGATCCCGACATCGGGAGCAATCCGTTCGCGTGATCGCGCCGAACAGGAAAGGGATTGTTTCTCATATTGACGGCCGCGACGCAACCCTCATCCCCGATGTCGCAGCCGTCTTATACGCTCGAACTCACATCCGAGGAGGCAGGACCATGAAGGCTGTACTCGCAGGAACCGTCATCGCCGAGGCCGACGAGAGCGATCTCGCCCGCATCGAAGGGAACTGGTACTTCCCGCCCGCATCCATCACACCCGGGGCACTCGTCGAGAGTCCCACGCCGTACACCTGTCCGTGGAAGGGCGCGGCGCAGTACTTCTCGGTGCAGACCGACGGAGAGCTCTACACCGACTACGCCTGGTCGTACCCGAACCCCTACCCCTCCGCGTTCGATCGCGTGGGCAAGGACTTCTCCGGGTACGTCGCGTTCGATCCCCGCGTCGAGGTCGGCCCGTAGCCATCTGAAGAGCCAAGACTCGTCCGCTCGCACATCGATCGACCGACTGGAGACCAGCCCATGATCGAGTTCCGCAACGTCACCAAACGGTTCCCCGGTGGCGCCCTCGCCGTCGACGACTTCAGCCTCGTGCTGCCGTCGCGCAAGACCACTGTGTTCGTCGGTTCGTCCGGCTGTGGCAAGACCACCCTGCTCCGCATGATCAACCGCATGGTCGAGCCCACCTCCGGCGATGTCGAGATCGACGGCGAGAGCGTGCTCCAGGGCGACCCGGTGGCTCTGCGCCGCCGCATCGGCTACGTCATGCAGAACTCCGGCCTCATGCCGCACTTCACGGTGATCGACAACGTGGCCACGGTGCTGCGGCTGACCGGCGTGAAGAAGACGGCTGCCCACAAGCGGGCGCGTGAGCTGCTCGACACGGTGGGCCTCGACCAGGCGCTCGCCGACCGCTACCCCAGTCAGCTCTCCGGTGGGCAGCAGCAGCGCGTCGGTGTCGCCCGCGGGCTCGCCGCCGACCCGAACATCCTGCTCATGGACGAGCCGTTCGGCGCGGTCGACCCCATCGTGCGGGCCGACCTGCAGCAGGAGACCCTGCGGCTGCAGCGCGAACTCGACAAGACCGTCGTGTTCGTCACGCACGACATCGACGAGGCGTTCCTGCTCGGCGACCAGGTCGTGATCCTCGACAAGGGCGCGCGCATCGTGCAGGTGGGCAGCCCGAGCGAGATCATCGAGAATCCGGCAGACGATTTCGTCGCAGCCTTCATCGGCGCCGATCGGGGTCGCCGCGCCCTGCACCTCAAGCAGACACCGCGCGGCACCGTGGTGGTCGACGCCGACGGCCGCACCCAGGGCTCGATCGTCGATGTGCCGGATGCCGTGACCGACGCTCTCCTGAGCGAGGAGAGCGTCACGAAGGGCGCTCCGTGAACTGGATCGTCGACAACCTCGGCCTCATCCTCGAGCTGACCGCGGCGCATCTGCGACAGAGCGTCGTGCCGATCCTGCTCGGTTTCCTGATGTCCTTGCCCCTCGGCTGGGTCGCATGGCGCTACCGGCTCGTGCGGGGACCGATCATCGCCCTCACCGGACTGCTCTACACGATCCCTTCACTCGCGCTGCTGATCCTGCTGCCTGCGGTGCTGGGGTACTCCGCCATCAGCGAGCCCAACCTGATCGTGGCTCTGACGATCTACGCCATCGCGATCATGGTCCGCGCCGTAGCCGACGGGCTCGACTCGGTCGATGACGATGTGCGTCAGGCCGCCACCGCGACGGGCTTCGCATCGTTCCGGCGATTCTGGGCGGTGGAGTTCCCGCTCGCCGGTCCGGTCGTCCTCGCGGGCTTGAGAGTGACGGCTGTGAGCACCATCTCGCTCGCCACGGTCGGAATCCTGATCGGTGTGCGCAACCTGGGCTACCTGTTCACCGACGGTCTGCAGCGCCGGATCATTCCCGAGGTCTTCGCCGGCGTGATCGCGGTCGTCGTGATCGCGTTGATCATCGACTTCCTTCTGCTGCTCGCCGGACGTGCTCTCATGCCGTGGACCAGGGCAGTCTCCCGTGCCTCGACGAAGTCGGCCGCGACGCGCACGGCGACGGTGAGGGCGGCAGCGTGAACCTGTTCTCCGAAGCACTCGCCTGGCTGTTCTCGCCCGACAGGTGGGTGGGCCCGTATGCGCTTCCCGTCCTGTTCGGCCAGCACATCTACTACACGGTCGTGTCGGTCGTCATCGCCGCGCTCATCGCTCTCCCGCTCGGGTGGCTCATCGGCCACACGGGAAAGGGTCGTGAGATCGCGGTCGCCGTCTCCGGGGCAGCGCGCGCCATACCGTCGTTCGGTCTCATGGTGCTGCTCGTGCTGCTGCTGGGGGTGCTGCGCGTTCCCGAAGCGGCGATCATCACCTTCGTGCTCCTGGCGATCCCCTCCCTCCTCGCCGGCGCCTACACCGGGCTCGAGGCCATCGACCGTCGAGTGCTCGACTCCGCGCGTTCGATGGGCATGACCGAGTGGCAGGTGTTCTGGAAGGTCGAGGTTCCCCTCGGACTGCCTCTGCTCGTCGGCGGCATCCGGGCGGCTCTCCTGCAGGTGATCGCCACGGTCACGATCGCGGCCTATGTGAATCTCGGCGGGCTCGGATGGCCGATCATCCAGGGCATCCCGCTGCGCAAGTTCGATCAGGTGCTCGGTGGGGCGATCCTCGTCGCCGTCCTCGCCCTCGCTGTCGACCTGATCTTCGCTCTCCTCCAGCACGCCGCCGTCCCCGCCGGGGTGCGCGCGCCGACCACCACACGCCGGTCGCGAGCCGCAGCCTCGTCTCCGTCGCCCGCCACAGCCTGACACGTTCACAGCCCTGACAACGTCCCACAGCTTCACACCTGTTGTCCCAGAGAAGAGGAATTCCCATGTTCACAGCACGCAAGTCAAGACTCGCCCTCGCCGGTGGCGCCGCGCTCGTCGCGGTGCTCGTCCTCGGCGGCTGCGCCAGCAGCAATCCGCTCGACACTCCGACTGAGAGCTCGGGCTCCAGCGACGACACCATCGTCATCGGCTCGCAGGCCTACTACTCGAACGAGATCATCGCCGAGATCTACGCCCAGGCACTCGAGAACGCCGACTTCAAGGTCGACCGCAAATTCAGCATCGGACAGCGCGACGCCTACATGCCCGACGTCGAGTCCGGCGCGATCGACCTGTTCCCGGAGTACACGGGCAGCCTTCTCGAGTACCTCGACAAGAACGCGACCGCGACCAGCCCGGAAGACGTGTACACGGCACTGAAGGAGGCGCTGCCCGAGGGCCTCACCGCTCTCGAATACGCCGAGGCTTCCGACCAGGACACGTACACGGTGCTGAAGAGCTTCGCCGAGGCGAACGATCTCACCTCGATCGGCGACCTCGCCAAGGTCACCACCCCAGTGACGATCGGTGCCGCACCGGAGTTCGAGGAGCGTCCCTACGGCCCCGCCAAGGCCAAGGAGGCCTACGGTGTCGACCTGACGTTCTCGGCCACGGGGCCCACCACCCTCGAATCGCTGCTCGCCGGCGAGATCCAGGTGGCCGACATCTACACCGCCGACCCGGCCTTCCAGACGGAGGAGATCGTTGCGCTGGAAGACCCGGAGAACCTGATCATCTCGTCGAACGTCGTGCCGATCGCCTCGAGCGACGTCGCTGACGAGATCGCCGATGTGATCAACGCCATCAGCAAGAAGCTCACCGCCGAGGAGCTCGTGGGTCTGAACGTGCAGAGCACGGTCGACCAGAAGTCGGCTGTGGACATCGCCAAGAAGTGGCTGGCCGACAACGACCTCATCTGAGTCGGACAGCCAGAAGCGCCCGGACCCTCACGGGGTCCGGGCGCTTCTGTGTGTGCGAGACGCGAGGAGACGCCTAGAGCCGGGCGTCCTGCTTCGGGACGAGCACCTGCTTGATGATGATCAGGATCGAGGCGGTGACCGGCACGGCCACGAGAGCACCGAGCAGGCCGAGCAGCGTGCCGCCGGCGAGGGCGCCGATCACGACGAGTGACCCCGGGACCGAGACGGCGCGGTTCATGACGCGCGGCGTGATCACGTAGGCCTCGATCTGCATGTAGACGAGGTAGATGGCCGCGAAGATCAGCGCCGCGATCGGGTTGGAGAACAACGCGAGGCACGTGCCCAGGATCCAGAACAGCACCGAGCCCACCAGGGGGATCAGGGTGACGCAGAATGCGATCGCCGCCATCAGCGGCGGGAACGGCAGCCCGAGGAAGAAGTAGAGCAGGAAGGCGAGCGTCGCGTTGCAGAACGCGAGCACCACCATCCCCATCACATAGCCGCCGACCGAGTCGGTGATCTGCTCGACGATGTCTCCGGCGCGAGCGCGGTCGCGGGCGGGAGCCAGGCGCAGCATCCCCTGCTTCATGGAAGGAAGAGAGGCGAGGAAGTACAGCGTGAGCACGAGCACCACGATGGCGCCCGAGATGCTGGTGGCGATCGAGGCCCCCACAGCCAGAGCGCCGCCGCCGATCGTGGCCAGGTTGCCGAAGTCGGTGAGGAACGACTGCACCTGGGAGACGAGCTCCTGGAACTGCTCGCCGAACTGGGCTTCGAGGGTCGCGTAGAGGTCGCTGCGGGTGAAGTCCCTGATCATGCCGGGAACGGACTGCACGAAGCTCACGATCTGGTCGATCACCACGGGAACGATCATCCACAGCACGAGGGCGAACACCACGAGGAGCGCGAGGATCGTGATGACCACCGAGATGACGCGCGAGAGGCCGCGACGTTCCAGGAACCGCACGGCGGGATCGAGGCCGAGCGCAGCGAACAGTGCGAGAGCGATGTAGATGAGCACGGTCGACAGGTTCGACAGCGCGAGGCCGATCACGATCGCCCCGAGTCCTCCCAGCGTCACCAGGAAGCCGAACACGAACGGGCGGTCGATGCGTGTCCAGAACGACCGGCTCGGGGTCATCGGCTCGATCACGACGGGGAGCGGAGCGTCTGTCGTGGCGGTCACGGGGGCCCGGCGAGCTGTGCGTCGGGCGGTCGCGGATGCGGCGGGAGCTGCGGCGGATGCGTCGTCGTCGTGGGGCGCGGATTCCGGCGACTCTTCGTTGCTCATGTGCTCACGATAGCGGTGCCACGGATCGAAACCAGGATGTCACGCGGCTCTAGAGTAGGGGCATGACCGCCGCCGAGGATCCGAAGGCCGAACTGCTCCGGCTTCGCGCCACCATCGACAACATCGACGCCGCACTGATCTTCATGCTGGCCGAGCGCTTTCGCGCCACCCAGCAGGTCGGGCATCTGAAGGCCGAGCACGAGATGCCGGCGTCCGACCCTGGTCGGGAAGAGCAGCAGGTCGCGCGCCTGCGCGCTCTCGCCGAAGAGGCGCATCTCGATCCGGAGTTCGCGGAGAAGTGGTTCAACTTCGTGGTGGCGGAGGTCATCCGTCATCACACCGAAGCGGCCGAGAGTCGATGAGGAGGAGGAGCCGGACGGGCGACGGTGTGTGCAGCACTCGCCCGTCCGGAGCTTTGTGAGGTCGGTTGACCAACTAAGTTCAATGAATAAACTTAGGGAGAGACTACGGATCGCGTCACGATCTGTCAACTGCTCGCGACGGACGAGCGTCGGAACGGAAACGCATGCTCAGCACGGATGATGGCTTCGACACCCAGGCGTCGGTCCGGCGCGCGAACCTTCGGCGGGCGCTGCAGCTGGTCTTCCTGAATCCGGGGACGCAGACGCGGGCCGGCATCGCGAGGGCGACCGGTCTGACGGCCGCCACCGCATCGTCTCTGGTGGCCGAACTCATCGAGAACCGACTGATCATCGAGGGGGAGCAGGCGGCGAGTACAGGCGGCAAGCGGGCGACCACGCTGAGCGTCGACGCGAGCCACCACCTGATCCTGGTGCTGGTGATCCAGCCCCGGCACGTCGACATCGCCCTCGTCGCCCTCGACGGCACCGAAGTCGACATCCGGCGGGTCAGCTACTCCGTCGAGAACCGCGATCTCGCCCTCGATGAGGCGGTGTCCGCGGTGGCCGAGGAATTCGGGGGACGACTCCTCGCCGCCGGTGTGCAGCTGCCGGGCACGACGGATGGGCGGTCGGTGCTCGAGAGCGTGCAGCTCAAGTGGGAGGACGTGCCTCTCGCCGAACGGTTCGAGCGTGTGCTGGGTGCGCCCGTGCTGCTGATCAACGACGTCGACGCCGAGGCCATCGCCGAAGCCGGCATGGAGGAGTCGCCGTCCGGCTATCGGCTCTTCATCCACCTCGGTGGCGGTGTCGGCGCGGCTGTCACGCTCGACGGCGAACTGGCGCCGGGGCCGCGTGATCGGGCGGGCGAGATCGGGCATGTGCAGGTCGTCTTCGGCGAGGCCGCGCGCGCCTGCCGATGCGGTCAGCGCGGATGCCTCGAGTCGGCCGCCGCGCTCGGGGCGATGCTCGGCGAGGAGTTCTCCGACGCCATGGATGCGCCGGAGATCCGTGAGCTCGCAGCCCAGGCCGATGAGGAGCATCTCGACGAGGGTGCTCGCGCGTTGGCACGGGCCGTCAAGCTCATCGGCGCGCTGCTCGACCCGATCGAGGTCGTCATCGGCGGACCGGCGACGCAACTCGGGCCCCGCTTCCTCGACCGTGTCCGTCGGGAGACCGAGTACCCCGCCCGCGGCACGGCGCAGGTGCCCGTCCGCTATGCCGACCCTCGCGCATCGCTCGCGGCCGGAGCCGCCCAGGCCGCCCTGACCGCGGCGCTCGGCGTGCGCTGGAACCCGGAGCAGCTGCGCGCCGCATCCGCGTCGAGCCTCTGAGCGCCTCGCGCCTTCTCTCGCGGAAGGCGCGGCCGTGGAGTCCCTCAAGGTGAGGGAGAGACGATCGTGGCGGATTTCGCCGGCGTCCTTGTGCTCTCGCCGATCCTCTGGATACTCTTTACCCATCCAATAATGAATGGATACTTAACAAATTAAGTATCCCGGCGTCAGCTTCACTGTGGAACGACGCCGTAGACGCGAGTCGCCTCGTCGCAAGCACGCTCCCGGAATGTGTCGAGACGGCCCCGCACCAGCTCGAACTGGAGATCAAGATGCGCAACGACGCACACCGTGACCGTCCCCGATCGCTCCTTCGCAGTCTCGCCGGCGCGCTCGCCGTGCTCGTGACGCTCGGCGGTCTCGCCTTCTCCGCCGCTCCGGCCAGCGCCGCAGACAGCCGCGACGTCGCCCGTGAGGGCACCGCCACGGCGCGATCCACGTACTCGCTGAGCGGCAGCTTCGCCGCGGCGCACGTGAACGACGGCGACGCAGCGACGCGCTGGGGATCGAGGTATACGCGCACGAACCCGAACGACACCTACGACACGGCCGGTGAATGGGTGCAGATCGCCCTGGCCGAGCCCACCTACATCCTCAAGGTCGTGCTCGACTGGGAGGCCGCCTACTCCACCGACTACGAGATCCAGGTGTCCCAGGACGCGGTGGAGTGGACGTCCCTGCGCCGGGTGACGACTCCCACCGGGCAGGCCGTCGGAGGCCGCCTCGTGCAGCAGAGCGATGTCGACACGTCCGACGCCTGGTCGTACGTGCGCATCCTGTCCCACAGCGTCGCGACGAAGTACGGCCTGTCGCTGTACTCGTTCCAGGTCTGGGACCAGCCCGTCAGCGTCCCTCCGGGGGAGGCCAGGGACCTTGCCCTCGACGGCACCACCACGGCGAAGTCCTCGTACAACACCACGACCTTCGCTCCCGCGAACGCCACGGACGGTGATTCGGCATCGCGCTGGGGCTCGCACTACACGCGCGGCACTCCCGCCTACGACAACAGGTCCGACTGGATCCAGGTCGAGCTCGCAGAAGCCTCTCGCGTGCACACGATCGTCCTGAACTGGGAAGCGGCCTATGGCAAGAAGTACCTGCTCCAGGTCTCCGGTGACGGTTCGGCGTGGACGACGATCCATGAAGGCGCCGCCACGAAGGCCGGTGTGCAGGAGATCGTCGTCGATACCGCGGACGCCTGGAAGTTCGTGCGCATGCAGGGTGTGGAGACGGCCGGAATCTACGGGTACTCGCTGTTCGACTTCGAGATCTGGGGAGCGGCCAAGCCTCCGGTGGAGGTGCCCGACCCGCAGGGCGGTGACATCGTCCCGAAGCCCGTGAGCCGGAACGACGCCGAAGGCGCCGCGTTCACCCTGGGAGCGGATGCGCGCGTGGTCGCGCCTGCATCCTTCTCCGGCATCGCCGAGCAGCTCGCGGCGACCCTCCGCAGCGGCACGGGCTACGCTCTCCCGGTCGTCGCGAACCCGCCGCGAGACGGTGACATCGTGCTCGTCGAGGGCGACCCGGCCACGGGCGGCGCGAAGGCGTACCAGAAGGAGCAGGGGTACCGGCTGAACGCCGATGCCTCGAGCGTGACCATCACTGCGCAGGCCGCGGCCGGAGCGTGGAACGGTACGCGCACCCTGCTGCAGCTGCTGCCCTCCTGGGTGCTCGCCGGCGACCCCGACGTCGTCGTCGACTGGACGGTGCCGGCGACCGAGGTCGTCGATCATCCTCGGCTCGAGCAGCGCGGCCTGATGATCGATCCGGCACGCAACTTCATCACGGTCGACGCGGTGAAGGCCATCATCGACCAGGCCTCGCAGGCGAAGATGAACAGGCTGCACATGCACCTCACCGACGACCAGGGCTGGCGGCTCGAGATCGCCTCCTGGCCGAATCTCACCGCGCACGGCGCATCGTCGTCGATGAAGAACGGGCAGTCCGGCTTCTACACGCAGGCCGAGTTCCGCGACATCGTCGCCTATGCGGCCGCTCGCCAGGTCACGGTCGTCCCAGAGATCGACGTGCCGGGGCACGTCGACGCGGCACTGTCCTCCTACCCCGTGCTCGATTGCGCCGAGCGCAGCATCCCGATCCGCACCACCGGCGGCATCTCCACCAACTCGCTGTGCATCGGCAAGCCGATCGTCGAGACGTTCATGCGCGACGTGATCGGCGAGCTCGCCGCGATCACCCCCGGCGACTATCTCCACATCGGCGCCGACGAGGTGGAGGGTGTGAGCACAGAGCAGTACGCATTGTTCATCCGCATGGTCGAGCAGATCGCGGCCGAGAACGGGAAGAAGATCATCGGCTGGACCCCGATGCCGCAGGCCGGAGTCTCCAAGGACGCCGTGCATCAGTACTGGGCTGATCGCAAGAACCACCTCGCGACCAGCTGGTTCGAGGGACGCGACGTCATCCTCTCCCCCGTGAACAACGCCTACATGGACTACAAGTTCCCCGGATCGCCGCTCGGCTTCCGGGAGGCGATCTACAGCACCAAGTACCAGTACGACTGGGACCCCAGCCGTGTCGTCGACGCCACGACGAAGAAGAACCTCAACACCTCCTTCGGTCTCACCGAGGACGACGTGCAGGGTGTCGAAGCGGCAGCGTGGGGAGAGACCTTCCTCCGCGGAGGCGAGGATGTGGAGTACATGCTCTGGCCGCGCACGCTCGGCATCGCCGACAAGGGCTGGTCGACCAAGGCGGACACCACCTCGTTCGCCGACTTCGCCCAGCGCGCAGGGGCGCAGGGCGCACGGATGCTGGTGCAGGGGCAGAACTTCTGGAACGACCCCGAGCTGGCCTGGGTCAGCGAGCTCGCCGGCACGCGAGTCGCCGCGGGCTCCGAGGGCGAAGTCGCCGGCGTCGTCGCACAGATCGCCTCGCCCCGGGTGCCGAAGGGTCAGCTCAACGCGACGATCACCTGGCCGGACGGACAGACGTCGGCAGGGGTGATCGACGGCAAGGATGCGATCGGTGCGGATGCGGCCTCGCTCTTCACCGTGACCGGCAGCCACACCAGTGCTCCCTCCGCTGCGGCCGGCACCGGCTCGGTGCGGGTGACGGGGCCGGCGGGTCTGGACATCACGGCACCGTTCATCGTCGAGGCCGAGGTCGTCGCACCTCCCGTGATCGCGCTCTCCGCCTCCACCATCCAGGCCGGATCGACGGTCACGGTCGATGCCACCGGCCTGACCCCGGGGGAGCGGGTGTCCTTCGCGCTCCACTCGGATCCGGTCGACATGGGGGCGGCCATCGCCGATGACGACGGTGCGGTGTCGCTCACCTGGAAGGTGCCGACGGGCACGCCGGCCGGGGCGCACGAGGTCGTGATGACCAGGGCCGACACGACCACGATCGCCGTGCCGCTGACCGTCACCGCCGCGGCCGTGCCGGGAGGCGATCCCGGTACGGAGGGAGGTGCCGGTGGAGGTGCGGCATCCGGTTCCGGTTCGGGTTCGGGCGCCGGATCGTCGGGCCCCGCCGGGCTCGCCGGAACCGGAGCGGACCCGATCCTCATCACCAGCGGACTGCTGCTTGCGGCGTTGCTCCTCGCGGGTGGTGCGGTCGCGATCAGGCGACGGAGCCTCGGGATCTGAGTGGGGCGCTCCGCCGCCGGTGGTCGGTGCGCGCGGGAACCTGGAGCGGCCGCGGGCAGGGCTCCAGGTTCCCGCCCCTCGGTAGCCGACCCCGCGACGTCAGCTTCGTCGGTCGCCACGCACCGCGAGGGCGATCGCGGCGCCGGTGATGAGGCACAGCGGACGGTAGATGCGCCTGTCGAGCGCGACGAATCGGCGATGGGGCCCCGGACGCCCGAGAAGCGCGGTCACTCGAGCCCCGTCCATCGCGCCGCGGAGGAGGAACGCCAGTGCCGCCGCCACGCGGGCGGCGATGGCGAGCGTGCGGGTGCCCCCTGCGCCCGCGACGATCGCGCTCCCGGCGAGCATTCCTCCACCGACCACGAGGCATGCGCCGGCCGAAGGCATCTCGTCGCTGCCGATGACCTGTCGCGCCAGCCGCTTCCGGTTCGGTGCCGGCCAGGAGGCGCCGGAGGCCCACAGCAGATGGATGGCTCCGATGGCGCCGAGCGATGTCGTCGCGACGACCTGACCGATCCGTCCGAGAGGAGTCATGCCCCCATTGTCCTCTGAGCCGGATCAGCCGCCGAGTTCACCGGTGCCGTGCCCTGCATGGATGTCGGGAGAACGGACGGATGTCGGGTGACACGCCGCAGGTCGGTCCTGCAGACGCACATCCGCCCGACAGGTGTGCTGTCGGGCGGATGGCGAAGCGCGGCGAGGAGCGCTACTTCACGCTGCCGGCGGTCAGTCCGCCGACGAGTCGCTTCTCGATGAGCATGAACAGGATGACCACCGGCAGGATCGCGACGATCGAGACGCCGAACACGTACTGCCAGCTGGTCTCGTACTGACCGACGAACTTGGTCAGAGCGACCGACAGCGGCTGGTTCTTGTCGGTCGACAGGATCACGAGGGATGCCGCGAACTCGTTCCAGCAGGCGACGAACGTGAACACGATCGCGGTCACGATGCCCGGCCACACGAGCGGCAGGTTGATCTTGAACAGCACCGTGAAGCGTCCTGCCCCGTCGATCTGGGCGGCCTCGTCGACCTCCTTGGGGATGCCCGCGAAGAACGAGTGCATGATCCACACCGCGAACGACAGGTTGAACGCGGCGTTGATGAAGATCATCGCCACCCAGGTGTCACCGAGTCCGAGGACCGTGAACTGACGGAAGAGACCCGAGGTCAGCACCGCCGGCTGCAGCATCTGCGTGACGATCACGAGGAAGAGGAACACCATGCGGCCGGGGAACTTGAACCGTGCCGTGTAGTACGCCGCCGGCAGCGACACCAGCAGCACGAGCAGCGTCGCGAACACCGCGATCACGATCGTCGAGATCAGGTTGTACGGCAACGGCGTCTCGGGGGTGGACCACATCGTGATGTAGTTCTCCCAGTGCCACTCCGTCGGCAGGTACGTCGGGTCGACCGACCGGATCTGCGGCTTGGTCTTCACGGAGCCGAAGAACATGATCAGGTACGGCAGCACGAAGATCGCGAGCACCAGGAACCCGGCGGCGGTGCGCAGGATGACGCGGGGCAGCGTCACCTGGTCTTCGGTGTAGCGGCGCTTGCGGCCGGGGGTCGGCGGTGTGCGACGGCCGCGGCCACCGGCGGTGGTCACGAGGGCGGTCTCGGTCACGGTCATGATCAGACCTCCTTCATGGGCTTGACGATCTTCACGTAGGCCGCGACGATCAGGATGACGATGAGGAATGCGACGACCGAGAGGGCGCTCGCGACATCGACCTTCTTCTGCAGCTCGATGTACTTGAAGATCAGCGTCATGATCGTGTCGGCGCCGTAGCCGGGGATGGATCCGGTCATCACCTTCAGGATCGGCAGCGAGTTGAAGACGTTGATGATGTTGATGAGGACGGCCACGGCGAGAGCGCTGCGCAGCTGCGGCAGCACGATCGACCAGTAGGTGCGGGCGGGGCTGGCTCCGTCCATCTTCGCGGCCTCGATCGCATCGGCCGGTACCGACTGGAGACCGGCGAGGATCGTGTAGGTCGTGAAGGGGAGAGACACGAAGATCGCGATCACGATCGACCAGATGAAGGCCGTCGTCGGGTTCTTCGTCCACCCGTATCCGACCGCGTCATCCGAGAGCCCGATGTCGTAGAGGAACTTGTTGAAGACTCCGAAGTACGGCTCGAGGCTGTAGTAGAACACCATCGTGGTCATGACGACCGATGCCGCCCACGGCACGATGACGGCCATGCGGACGAGCTGGCGTCCGGGGAACGCCTTGTTCAGGATCTGGGCGAGGCCGAGCGAGATGACGACCGTGAAGACCACGACCGACACGACCCAGAGGATCGTGCGGAAGAAGATCGGCCAGAACTCGGCGAACGTGAAGACCGTGACGAAGTTGTCGAAGCCGACCGATCCCTTGTCGAGGCCCGACAGCGAGATGTCGCGCGTCGAGTTGAAGAACATCACTCCGGCGGGGAAGAACACCACGCCGATGATGAGCAGCAGTGCGGGGGCGATCCAGGGCAGCGCCTGGAGGAGGTCCTTTCCGCCCGGCCTGCCCCGAAGAGCATCCGGGGTCTTCCGGGTGCGGGGGCGGCCGGTGGCCGCCCCCGCGAGGTTCGAGGACTCTGTCTTCTGGTTCATTCGGGTACCCGAACCTCTCCGTTCAGCGGGCTCAGCCCGCGTCGACCTGCGCCTGGATCTCGGTCAGCACGTCCTGAGCCGGCTTCGTCTGGATCTGACCGAACAGGGACTTGAACGCACCGTCTGCGGCAGACCACTGCGGGTTCGTCGACGGGTAGAACTGCGCGTCGGGCAGCACGTCGAGGAACGGCTTGAGAGCCTCCTCGCCGGAGAGCTGCTCAGCACCGGACTTGGTGACGGGCAGGAAGCCCTCGGCCTGCACCCACGGCACGTACACGTCTGCCGAGTAGTAGTAGTCGAAGAACTTGGTGATCGCTTCCTTCTTGTCGTCGTCGTTCTGGAACGCCATCAGCTGGTCCATGACGCCGAGCGTGAACGGCGAGCCGTCCTTGGTCGGGATCGGGACGATCGAGTAGTCCAGGTCGGGGTTGCCCTCTGCGATCTGGCCGACCGTCGGCGGGAGGCCGACCTGCATGCCGATCTTGCCCTGGATGAAGATGTCCATCAGCGGGGAGCGCTGCGTCGAACCCGGGTCGGCCTGGGTCGCACCCGCGTCGATCATCTTCTTGATCTGCTCGGCACCCGCCAGGTTCTCGGGGGTGTCGATCGTGATCTCGGATGCGTCGCCGAACGATCCGCCGCCGCCCCACAGCCACACGGCCGCTTCGGCCTGAGCCTCTTCGGATCCGAGCGGCATGCCGTAACCGGCGACGCCGCCGCCGAGCGCGGACACCTTGGTGGCGGCATCCAGCAGCGAGTCCCAGTCGGTCGGCGCCTCGACGCCGGCCTGGTCGAGCAGGGCGTTGTTGACGAACAGGGCGCGAGCCGACGCGATCAGCGGGAGAGCGTACGCGGTGCCGTCGATCTCGGCGTTCTTGATGAACGAGTCCTGGAAGTCGGAGAAGGTGTCTTCGGAGACGACGTCCTTCGTCGGGTAGAGCAGCTCATCGCCGACGAAGCCCGCGAAGGGTCCGCCGTTGTAGATGTCCGGAGCCTCGCCGGCCTGGATCTTGGTGGAGACGACCTTCTCGAGGTTGTCCCACGACTGCACCTCGAGCTTGACCTTGATGTCGGGGTTCGCCTTCTCGAAACCGTCGATCACCGTCTCCCAGTTGGCCTTGGTGCCGTCGGAGTAGCTGGGGACGAGGAGATCGAGCGTGGTCGCTCCATCGGCATCGCCGCTGTCGCCGGAAGAACCGCCGAACCCGCACGAAGCGAGCGAGAGCGTGGCGACGGCCGCGATGGCGGCGGCGCCGAACCGCAGTGACTTCTTCATGTGTATTGCATTCCTCACTGTGATGTCCGAACCCTCGGCGGCGGGGCCGCTTCGGGAGGGGGGTGTGGTGCACAGTCGCAAGCACATCACGCGACAGTGCGTGGTGATCGCGTCGCCGGGAGGGCTACCGCGATCGTTCAAGCCGGGGCTCGGGGCTCTCGACGTCGGCCGGGGTCGGCGTCGAGGGTGGAACTCGTCTGATTATTTGTCAGGAGAACAAACAAATCAAGGTAAAGCTGGTGTTGCATCAATCTGACGCCATACTATGATCGAATCAAGCTTCAAACAATCACAAGTCTGCAACTTATCGCCAGAAAGGCACATCGATGACCGAATCGCTGCCCGGCGCACACATGCGCGAAGAGCTCAACTCACAGCCTCAGACGTGGGCCACGGCCGCAGATCTGAAGGCCGAGCAGGCGCTGTTGCCTGCCTCCGGTGCCCGGATCGCCGTCGTCGGCTGCGGCACCTCGTGGTTCATGGCGCAGTCGTACGCGGCTCTGCGCGAGTCCGCCGGCCACGGTGAGACCGACGCGTACGCGGCGTCCGAGGCGTTCCTCGACCGCGGATACGACGCCGTCGTCGCCCTCACCCGTTCCGGCACGACCAGCGAGGTGCTCGAGCTCGTCGACCGCATCAAGGGGCGCATCCCCACCGTCGGCGTGATCGGCGACCCGGACTCGCCGCTCGTCTCGCTCGTCGACGAGGCTGTGCTGCTGCCGTTCGCCGACGAGAAGTCGGTCGTGCAGACGCGATTCGCGACCACGGCGCTGGCCCTCTTCCGCGCTTCGCTCGGTGAAGACCTCACCGGAGCCATCGCCGATGCCGAGGCCGTGCTCGCCGAGGACGGCGACGACGAGCTGCGTGACGCCGAGCAGTACACGTTCCTGGGTCGCGGCTGGACGATCGGTCTCGCCCACGAGGCCGCGTTGAAGCTGCGGGAGTCGTCGCAGTCGTGGACCGAGGCGTACCCGTCGATGGACTACCGCCATGGCCCGATCGCGATCGCGGCACCGGGGCGCGTCACCTGGCAGTTCGGCCAGGCTCCCGAGGGGCTCGCGGCGCAGGTCGAGGCCACCGGTGCCCGGTTCGAGCAGCGGACGATCGACCCGCTCGCCGACCTCGTGCGCCTGCACCGCACCGCGCTCGACCGCGCTGTGGCGCGAGGCCTCGACCCCGATCAGCCCCGCAACCTCACGCGATCCGTCATCCTGGATGCATGACGCAACCCGCCGCCGGAGCTGACCATGACCCGAGCTGACGGGACGGCCGCCGTTCCCGACGTCGAGCGTGACGCCACCGGGGAGAAGCTCGCCGCCGTGCGCACCCTCGGTATCGGCGCGCCCGTGCTGGCCTTCGACGTCGGCGGCACCGACATCAAGTCGGCGCTGTTCGACGCCGACGGCACCGCTCTCGGGCTGCGCCGCACGCCGACGCCGATCGCCGAGGGCGACCGCACACAGGTGCTTCTCGAACGCCTCGAGGTGCTGGCGGAGGAACTCCGTGCCGCTCACCCCGAGGTCGTGCCGCAGGCGGTGGGTCTCGTCGTACCGGGGATCGTCGATGCGGATGCCGGACTGGGTGTCTTCGCGAGCAACCTCGGCTGGCACGACTCCCCGCTGCGCGACCTCGCAGCCGATCGCCTCGGGCTGCCCGTGGCGTTCGACCACGACGTCCGCGCCGCGAGTTGGGCGGAACGTCGCCTGGGCGGCGCGCGGGATTACGCCGACTCGGTGGTGCTCGTGATCGGCACCGGGATCGCCGGCGCCTTGCTCGTCGGTGGCGTGCCCTACACCGCCGGGGGATACGCGGGCGAGATCGGGCACTCCCCGATCGCGGACGGGCCGATCTGCGCGTGCGGCGCCCGAGGCTGCCTGGAGGCCGTCGCCTCCGCCGGTGCCATCGCCCGGCGCTACCGCGAGGCGACCGGGATCGCTCCCGACGGCGCGAAGGACGTGATCGCCCGTGCGGCGGCCGGCGACCGGATCGCCGCGGATATCTGGAACTCGGCGCTCGACGCGCTCACGATGTCGCTGGCTCAGCTCACCGCCGTCGTGGCTCCGGAGGCCGTGGTCATCGGCGGCGGCCTGTCGCGCGCCGGAGGCGCACTCTTCGACGAGCTGCGCACCCGCCTGGCCGCACGGCTCAGCTTCCACCGCATCCCCGCCCTCGTGCCCGCCGAGCTCTCCGGCAACGCGGGACTGCTCGGGGCGGCCCTCCGCGCGCGGGAGCTCACGTGATCCTCACCGTCACCCCCAATCCCGCACTCGACCTCACCTGGCGTGTCGAACGGCTCGTCGAAGGTGGAACGCACCGGGCGGATGCTGGGGCCGCACGCGCCGGCGGCAAGGGGCTCAACGTCGCGCGCGTGGCGCACGCCGAGGGCACTGAGGTGCTCGCGGTGACCACTCTGGGCGGTCGGGTCGGCGAGGAGTTCGCCGCAGAGCTCATCGCGAGCGGGGTGCCGCACGCTCTGGTCCCGGTGGCCGCCGAGACCCGTCGCAGCATCGCGGTGGTCGACGAGACCCTCGGAGACACCACGATCATCAACGAGCGGGGCGTGAACCCGACCGACGTCGAATGGGCTGCCGTGCTCGCCGAAGTCGTCGAGCGGCTCTCGGGCGTGCGTGTGCTGGTCGTGTCAGGCAGCGTGCCCCCCGGAGCGCCGGAATCGCTCATCCCCATGCTCATCGCGGTGGGCAAGGATGCCGGTGTGCCGGTGATCGTCGACACCTCCGGTCCCGCCCTGCTGCGTGCGGCGGATGCCGGCGCCACCGTGCTCAAGCCGAACGCCGCCGAGCTGGTCGAGGCCACGGGTGTGGCCGACCCGGTCGAGGGCGCCCGCTCGCTGATCGCCCGCGGCACCGAGCTCGTGCTGCTCTCCCTCGGAGCCGAGGGCATGCTCGCGGTCACGGCGACCGCTCTCGTGCATGCGCGTCTCGACGAACCGCTCGCCGGCAACCCCACGGGCGCGGGCGATGCCGGTGTCGCCGCCTGTGCCGTGCTGTACGCCGACGGGGTGCGCGACCCCGAGACGATCCTCCGCCGCGCCACGGCGTGGTCCGCCGCCGCCGTGCTCACCCCGCTCGCCGGCGACATCTCCCCGCGCTGGCCCGAGATCGAGCAGCAGCTGCGCATCTCGCATCCCGACCCTGAATCGTTCCGGAAGGACCCTTCGTGACCCTCGTCTCCGCTCGTGACCTCGTCTCCGCCGCATCCGCTGCCGGCACCGGCATCGGCGCCTTCAACGTGATCCACCTCGAGACCGCGGAAGGGCTGGTGCGGGCGGCCGCTCTGGCGCAGCTGCCGGTCATCCTGCAGATCTCGCAGAACTGCGCCGACTACCACGGTGGGCTCGAGCCCATCGCCCTGGCCACGCTCGCGGTGGCACGGCGCGCGCAGACACCCGTAGCGGTGCATCTCGACCACGCCGAGCGGCCCGAGCTGGTCGACGAGGCCATCGCGCTGGGCTTCGGCTCGGTCATGTTCGATGGGGGCGCGCTGCCCTACGACGACAACGTGGCCCTGACGGCGGCGGTCGCCGCCCGTGCACACGAGGCTGGGGTCTACGTCGAGGGCGAGCTCGGAGAGGTGGGCGGCAAGGACGGGGCGCACGCTCCGGGTGTGCGCACCGACCCCGAAGAGGCGCGCGCGTTCGTGGCCGCCACGGGAGTGGACGCCCTCGCGGTCGCGGTCGGCTCCTCGCACGCGATGACCGATCGCACGGCGTCGCTGGACCTCGACCTGATCGGGCGCCTGCACGAAGCGCTCCCGGTTCCGCTGGTGCTGCACGGATCGTCCGGCGTCGCGGATGCCGTGATCGCCGACGCCGTGCGCGCCGGGATGACGAAGATCAACGTCTCCACCCACCTGAACGGTTTCTTCACGCGGGCGGTGCGCGACAAGCTCGACGCCGACGAGCGTCTGGTCGACTCCCGCAAGTACCTCGCGCCCGCCCGGGAGGCACTCGCGGAAGAGGCCGCCCGCATGCTCCGACTCTTCGCACTGCAGCCCGCGGAACCGGTCTCCTGATGAAGCGGGCCGCCCGGCTGAACGCGATCCTCGACCTGCTGGCCGCGAAGGGCGAGGTCACGGTCGAAGAACTGGTCGATCGGTTCGAGGCGTCGTCCGCGACCACGCGGCGAGACCTCGACACGCTCGCCGAGCAGCGCCTGCTCACCCGCACCCACGGCGGTGCTGTGGCGCAGACCGTCGCCTATGAGCTGCCCATCCGCTACAAGAGCCACCTGCGCACGCACGAGAAGGAGAGCATCGCGCAGACCGCCGCCGGCCTCGTCGCACCCGGCATGGTGGTGGGGCTCTCCGGTGGCACGACCACCACGGCCATCGCGGCAGCCCTCGCCGCGCGCGACGATCTCGCAGCGAACGGCGGCATCACCGTCGTCACCAACGCCGTGAACATCGCCGCCCAGCTCGCCACGCGGCCCGAGATCAAGGTCGTCGTCACCGGCGGCGTCATCCACTCGCGCAGCTACGAACTCGTCGGTCCGTTCGTGGAGCAGCTGCTGCGCGGGGTGCGGCTCGACATCGCCTTCATCGGTGTGAACGGGATGGATGCCGCCGCCGGTGCGACCACGCAGGACGAGCGCGAGGCCGCGGTCAACCGCATGATGGCAGAGCGTGCCCGCCGCGCGGTCGTGGTGACCGACGCCAGCAAGCTCGGTGTCGAGGCGTTCACGGCCGTCGGCGGGGTCGACCTCTTCCCGACCGTGATCACCGACGCCGGAGCGGACGCCGAAGCACTCGCGTCGCTGCGGGCGGCCGGATACGCAGTGCTGGTCGCCTGACCCCCCCCGGACACCCCGAGGGCCTCGACGTCCCCACAACGTCGAGGCCCTCTGAGGGCGTCACGGCTGTGCGCCGCGATGCCCCCGAGCAGATGGTGTCCGTGTCGTGTTCGCGCTCCCCAGTGCGCATGATCCCCAGATCCGACAGCGCCTCCCTCGCGCCTCACCCTTCGAGGCCCTTCGCCTGGCACCTTCCGAAGAACAGGAGCGTGCGGCATCCGTTCTGATACACCGAATGGAGGAAAAAGTTCAGAATCCGTCGCCGTGGCACTGGAACGGCGCGCTCAGACCGGTGTCGAGGCCTGCCCTCGCGAGCGCGACAGCGGGCGCTGCGCCTTCGGAGAGACCGGTGTGCACGGCGCTGAGCAGTTCCCCGGCCACATCGTCGGGGACCGCGACGGGGGCGGCGATGACGCAGTCGGCTCCGGCGTGCAACCACACCCGCGTCATGCCCAGCGCTTCTTCTCCCCAGCGCACAGAGGAGCGCCCGAGTTCGCAGGCCGAGAGGATCACGGTCGTCGGGACGCGCGGTATCAGGTCGACGTCGTAGCCGAAGAGGATGCCGTCGGTGAGCTCGAACCCCGAGAACAGCGGGTTGTCCACCGCGTGCCGGCCGTGGGCGGCGATGTGGAGCACGTCGGTGGCGGCGGCGAGCTCGGTGACCGCCGCGACCGTCGCCGCGGAGGACTCCAGGATCCGCGGTGCGCGGCCCGCCTCACGCCAGGCCGCAGCCGCACGCGCGACCTCGTCTCCGGCGCGCGGGACACGGGGGCCTGCGGCGAAACCGATCGTCGTCGGCCGGGTCCGGTCGCGGGCGGGCGCGGCCAGCAGACGCGACACGGAGGTCGCGAGAGTGAACGCGATGCCGGACATGCCGGGGAGCATCGCCCACGGCACGCCGCCGAGTGCTCCTGGCACGGTGATCGCGAGCCGCGCCGTGGTCGGCACCGCCAGCAGCAGCGGGGTGAGCAGCTCGGCGTCGAGGATCGCCAGCCGTGACGCGAGCGCCCGCGCGGTGACCTCCCCCATCAGCCCGCCACGGGTCAGTGCGACCATGTCGAGGTCGGCGCGGAGGCCGTCGAGAGCCGACTGCACCCGCTCCCATGACAGGTCGACGATGGTCGCCCCCGACGAGGTGACCACGATGGCATGCAGCGTCGAACCGGTGAACACGTAGGACAGGACGACGACGTCGGCGTCGAGCATCGAGGTCGCCTCGGCGAGTCCCCATCGTTCGCGGGTGCCGCCGGATCCTGTGGCCGCCCATTGCCGCTCGCGCACGCGGTCGCGGAGGGCGCGCACCCTGGCATCGGTCGTCCAATCGGCGCCGGCCAGCTCGGCGCGCAGCATTCGCAACTCCGCCAGATCCACCGCCAGGGATTCGTCACGCGGGGGCCGCACCGGGGCGACCTGCTGGCTGAGGTGGCGCGCGCGTTCGGACCACTCGAACAGGATCGCGGGGTCGCGCAGCCGGGCAGCAGCGGCGAGGCCGGCGAACATCAGGTCGCTGCCGTGCATCGCGACGGATGCCTGCAGGTCGAGTGCACCGAAGGACTGCTGCCAGGCGGTGAGCAGGTCGAGGCCTTCGGCGGCCGCACGCAGCGCGTCGCGGTCACGGCCGGCAGCCGCGGCGCGCGCAGCACGCACCTCCTGGGCGCGCAGGCGCAGAGGCGTGGGGGCGGCGTCGTCCAGTCGCGGGAGGCGTCCGGTGCCGTCGCGTCGAGCACTCAGGCGCAGTCCTGTCGCCTCGGTGCGAAAACCTCCCCGGTCCAGGGCTTTCGCTGTGCGGGCGAACTCCGCTTCGTCGATGGGGCGGTGCGGTCTCGCCCGCTGCTGCGCCTCGAGGCGCACCGCCTCGGCTCGCGCCGCCCACCCGTGGTTCGCGAGTGCCGTGAACCGTCGCGCCGCGGTGCGGGCTGCGCGCTCGGCGGCGGCGGGATCGTGGCGCAGGAGCGAGCGGGCGAGGTGGAACTCGGACTCGCCTCTGGCCTGCCGCATCCGCTGCGCGCCGAACTGGGTGGCGACCTGCTCCAGCAGCGCTTCGGCCTCGGTCGTGAGACCCGCGTCGCGCAGCACCTCCGCCCGGTCGAGGTCGCTGATCGCCGCCGCGAGGTCGCTGATCGCGGCGAGCTTCGGTCGGGAGCGGGTCATCAGGGTGAGCGCGGTGACGAGGTCTCCGCCGAGCAGCGCCGCGTACCCGAGATTGTGCCGGGCCTCCGCCAGCGGCTCCTCGTCGTCGTTCGCCTCGTACACGGCCACCGCGCGCCGCAGATCCGCGATGCAGGAGTCGAGCTCGCGCTGCTGCATCCGCACCACGGATCGGTTCATGAGGCAGTTCGCGAGCTCGGTCGTCTCGTCTCCGACGGCCGTGAGCGTCTCGATCGCACGGGTGAGTTCGGCCTCGGCGTCACCCAGCCGACCGCTGTGCGTCAGGAGCGTGCCGAGCTGGCCGCTGAGCACCGCGATGGTCTCGGCGCGCAGCCCGGATCGGCCGAGGGCGTCGCGACACAGCTGCTCTGCGGCCGCCGGCTCTCCCGTCTGGGCGAGGACGTAGGCGGTCGTGCCGTCGATGCGCGCGCGCAGGTCGGGATCGTCGGTGCGGGCGGATGCCGCGTCGAGAGCGCGCTGCGCCTGCGTGAATCGCCGGGCGTTGGCCGCTTCGACCCCGCGCCGGTGCAGCTCGATCGCGGACAGGGGCATCCCTTCAGAATGCCCTGCGTCGGGGCTGCAGGGAAGAGCGCGTATTCCGAGCGGGAGCGGTGCGTGATCGCTCGGGTGAGGCAGTGGACACCTGTCGGGAGGAAGAGCACGTGTCGGGCGACACGCCGCGTTCGGATCCGACAGCCGAACATCCGCCCGACAGGTGCACCAGGACGAGCCGCCGGAGCGTGTCCCGCGAGCCGCTCGGGCGGCGCTCGGCACCAGGACGAGCCGCCCGCATCGGTACGGACGGCTCGTCCCGGGGGTGCGTCAGTCGAGGTCGACCGGGGTCGGCAGGGACTTCAGGACGGCGGCGACGGCTTTCGCCGCAGCGGCGGGGCTGACACCGCCGACGGGGACGGTGCCGAGCTGGGCGGCGATGCGCGCTGCGACGTACGGGGCAGAGAACGAGGTGCCGCTCCACACCGCGAACCCGCCCCGATAGTCGTCGGGATCGATCGTCTCGCGGCGGAGGCCCTCGACGTCGGCCTTCGTGACCGCCTGGGTGCCGCCCACGAACGCGGGCGACGTGCTCACCACGGCGGCCCCCGGCGCGTAGGCCTGAACCCACGGGCCGATGTTCGAGAAGAGGGCGACCGACTGCGCCGAGGGGTTCAGCGCTCCGACCGACACGAGCGGCGCGTCTCTGTCCCGACGGATGCCGTTGTCGGCGCCGGGCCAGGACCAGAGCGACGCCGGGAACGAGGGGCGGTCGATCGCGTCGTTGCCGGCCGAGCACACGACTATGCAGCCGAGCTCGCGTGCCTTGGCCAGCAGCTGGTACAGCGTGAGGCTGAACAATCCGTCGATCGGCGTCTCGTGGTAGTAGCTGAGCGACAGGTTCAGCACATCGATCGGGAAGCCGGTCTTCGGATCCTCCCGGTGGCGGGCCAGCAGGGTCACGACCTGGGCCACGGTCTCGAGCAGCGTGCTCTCGTCGACCACCCCGAGGGCTCCCGCCACCCGGATCGAGAGGATGTCGGCCTCCGGAGCCGCCTGTCTGACGATGCCGGCGATGAACGTGCCGTGTCCGGCGACCGCGTCGATCTCACCGTCGAGCTGCCCGTACAGATCGGGGTAGCGTTCCGGATCGGCGTCGTCGGTCAGCCCGACCGGCACGCCGTCGAGGTCGACCGTGCGCGTGACGATGTCGGCAGGCAGCCAGGCGTGCTCGCCGCAACCGGTGTCGAGCACCGCGACCACCGGGCGCCGTCCGCGTTTCGGCGCGGGTCCGCGCACAGGGGCGGGGCCCAACCAGCTCACGGGCTGCCGTGCGCCGCGTCCGGGCTCGAGGTAGTCGTCGCTGCCGCCCGCGCCCCCTCCGGCGCCGCGCACCGGGTTCGTGCGGGTGAACGGGTTGGTGCGTGTGAAGGGGTTCGTCCTGGTGAAGGGATTGAGCCCGACCGGATCGATGGACAGCACGTGGTCGAGGCTCGTCCGCGGCATCGTCGAGCGCGACATGCGGCGTGCGCGCTGGAGCACTCGCCAGGCGTCGGGGGCGACGGGTGACTCGCCCCTGACCGGTTCGTCGGGAGTCCGCAGCCGTGCGCGAAGGAAGCCGGGAACCCCCGGAACCAGCTCGCCATCGACCGCCGAGCGGGTGCCGTCCTCGATCTCGAGCTGCCATCCGAAGGTGTCGGCGGCATCACGCAGAGTGCGCACCTCGCGGTCGTAGGCCTCCCCGTCGCCGAGGGCGCGGGTGATCAGCAGCCGCTCCGGCAGATACGCCGTCGGAAACGCGCGGATGCCGTCCACCGGCTCCGTGCTCGGATCGAGCGCGGTTCCCCGGCGGATCGATCCCTCCGCGCGGTCCTGCCAGGTCCATCCCTTGGGCTGATCCATGCGTCATCCTCTCCCTGCGGGTCGCCCCGCGTCCTCATCGACGGGCGGCGCCCGTGGTCACAGCTCGAACTGCGGGGTCGCGAGCGTGCGCGTCTCGTCCCCGACCACGGTCGTCAGGCGCACGCGCGTGAGACCGGGCGGCACCTCGTCGAACACGAAGCGTCCGGTCTCCTCCGGCGAGACCGACCTGGCCTTCTCTCCCTGCGTCAGGACGATCTCGGCGGCCGCGGTGTCGACCCAGCCGTCGACGCGGCGGCGGCCGGAAGCGGTGGTCGTCACATGCAGCAGGATGCTGGTGGAGCCGTCGCTGAACTGCAGGGTGAGTGCATCCGCCTCGCCGCGCACCTCGCCGAGCTGTCCCTCGACCAGGGTAAGCAGCGCATACTCGCTGTTCAGGCCGTCCGAAGCGACTGCGGCGACCATGCGGTCGATCAGGCCCGCGGGCACCGGGTCGACCGCTCTCCAGTGCGTGCGGAGCCGGGCGAGCATCCTGGCGTCTTCGTGGTCGGTCATGCGAGTCCCCCCGCCGGCGCTGTCGGCGGTGCGTCCAGCAGGGCGCGGAGCTTCGCGAGGCACCGGTTCCGTGTGGGGCCGATGCTGCCGATGGGCATCGCGAGGTCGCTGGCGATGTGCGCATAGTCCGGGCGGTCCTCGAAGGCGATCACGCGCAGCAGCCTCTGACAGCGGTCGTTCAGGCGGCGTACGGCCGACCACAGCCGACGGTTCTCGTCGCCGATGGTCGCGTGCTCCTCGGCCGACGCCTGCTCGGGGAGCAGGGTGTCGAGATCGTCGACATCGGTCGTGTCGACCTTGCCGTGTGCCTTCGCGACCTTCCAGGCTTCGCGGCGTGCGGTGGTGGTGAGCCAGGCCGACACGGCCCGCGAATCGCTGATCGATCCGTGACCGCGCACCAGCCGCAGCCAGGTGGTCTGCACGACGTCTTCGGCGAGGGTGCGTTCGAGTCCGTAGGCGCGCACGACGTGCCAGAGCACGGGCGTCATCAGCCGTACGAGCTCGTCCATCGCGCGGCTGTCGCTCTCGCGCCATGCGTCGAACAGATCTGCGGCGCGCTCCCAGCGTGCACGCCCGTCATCCGAGGCATGATCGAGACCGGCGCCGGGTGCACCGTCGATCATGAAGCCCATTGTGATCACACCTACCAGGAGCGCGGCAAGGGCTTTCTGATACAAGTCCGCATCCAAGAATTCCGCATCCCGGCGGCGGTCGGCACCCACGGGCGATGTCGATAGCGTTGAGGGGTGATCCCGCTCGCCGTCCTGCTCTTGCTCAACGCCGCCTTCAACGCCCTCGTCTGGCCGCGGTTCTACACGCGCGTCGCCAAGGATCCGCGGGCGCGCGACGAGAACGGCAGGGCCACGGCATTCCTCAAGGTGCACGCCGTCCTCATCGCGATCGCTCTCGTGCTCGCCCTGGTCTCCCTGCTCGCCGGCATCGCGGCACTGACCGGCGCGCTCTAGCCCGTACGGCTGCCGGCGCGCACCGCTGCGGCATCAAGCCGTCTCGTACTGCTTCGCGTGCGCGGCCCAGCGCGCTTCGACCGGCAGTGCCCGCAGCGCCCTGTTGCCCAGGGCGAGGAGGACCGCGACCAGGCACAGCGCGGCGCAGATCAGAATGGTGCCTTCGCGGCCGATCCAGGCGAGTCCGAAGCCGGCGATCAGGGGAGCGAGTGGCATCGCACCCATGCCGAGCACTCCGGCGGCGCTGTTGGCTCGACCGAGCAGGTGGCTCGGGGTGGCGACCATGAAGTAGCCCATCATGCCGGCGTTGAGCGCGGGCACGAGCAGGACCGAGGCGCCGAGCACCACCGCGATGGCCCAGGGCCCGGTGACCATCGACAGCACGATCGCGCCGACCGAGACGACCGAGAGTCCGGCGATGGTCAGGATCCCGGTCTTGATCCGCGGGACGAGCAGCGGAGCGCACACGGCGCCCACGAGCATCACGGCCCCGATCGATGCGCTCAGGGTGCCGATCAACAGCTCGGAGTACCCGTCCTGCTGAAGGGCGTAGATGACGGTCGTGATCGTGGCGTTGAAGCCGAGGTTGATGACCGTCGTGATGAGCAGCACACCGCCGAGGTCGGGGCGGGAGAGCAGCCAGCCGAACCCCTCGCGCAGCTCCGCCCAGGCGTTGGGCTTCGTCGTCGGGGCCGGAGCGAGGTCGTCGTCCGCGCCCGCATCGACCACTCCTGCACGACGGGCCTGACGCCCCAGCATCCATGCGGTCAGGGCTGCGATCGCGTGGCACAGCGTCATGACCGCGCCCACGAGCCATCCGCCGACGCCCAGCAGCAGACCGCCGAGCGGTCCGCCCGCGAGCTGGAGCGCCGCGTCGCGCCCTTGGTTCGCCGCCTGCGCTCGGCCCATCGCGTCGTCGGGCACGATCTCCTTGAGCGCGCTCTCACCGGCGACGTCGAAGAGTCCGCTGCGCGCGGCGAGCAGCACGTCGATCACGAGCAGTGATCCGAACGTCATCGCGTCGCCGAGGGCGAGGAGGGTGAAGCCGCCGGCGAGCACGATGCCGATGAGCGAGCCGAGGAGCATCAGCGCGATGCGGCGATGACGGTCGGCCAGCACGCCGCCGGCCAGGGTCATGAGCAGTCGCGCGACCATTCCGGCTCCGCCGATGATGCCGGCCTGGGCGGGGTCGTTCGTCACGATCAGGGCGAGCAGCGGGATGGCGAAGCCGAACAGGGAGGCCGCGAGGCCCTTGCTCGTGTCGCTCACCAACCAGGTGAGGTAGCGGGTGTTGCGCCACAGACGGTGGGGCTCGGTGACGGTGGTCATGGGACGAGAGTAGATGCGCAAGAACTATTGCGCAAGTCTTATTGCGCAATAGTGGGTGCGAGTAGGATCGGCACATGACGGAGGACAGCGCGAAGAGCACGAGCACCGATCCCGTCTGGATGACCTCGGCCATGCTCAAGGCCTACTCGCACCCCCTGCGACGCCAGATGATCCGGCTGTTCTCACGGCGGGACTTCCTCCGCGCCGCCGACATCGCCGCCGAGCTCGGCGTTCCGGCGAACAGCGCCAGCTTCCATCTGCGCGCCCTCGCCGATGCCGGGCTCATCGAAGAGGCACCAGACAAAGCTCGTGACCGACGCGATCGTGTCTGGACGGGGCACAAGGGCGCGCTCAACGTCGGCGGTCCGGAGAGCCCCGTCCCGGATGAGGCCCTCGGCGTCGCGGTGGTCGCCGCGCTCGTCGAAGACCATCAGGATCTGATCCGTCGGGTGATGGCCTGGACCCCGGAGTACGTCGCCGGACGCACGAGGGAGGTGCACGCCGCCTTCACCCAGCGCACGATCCGGCTCACGGAGTCGGAGTTCGACGACGTGATGGTGAAGATCAACGACATCCTGAGTGCGGCCGACGACGCGCACGACAGTGCGGACCCGGACGGCCGCTACTGGCAGATGGACCTGGTCGTCGCCGACGACACCATCTGAGGCGGCGGCCCCGGTCGGATCAATCCTCGGTCGGAGGGCGCGAATCGCTCAGGATCAGGATGCGACGCAGGTGCATCGCGGTGAGCACACCGGGTCCCATCGAACGCCGCACATCGATGGTGCGGTCGTCGACCGTCTCGAGGAGCAGTCGGATCGCGCGCGCCGCTTCACCGCGGGCGCGATGATCGTCGCTCGAGGAGGCATCCCCCCGCGCGATCACATCGGCGACCGCGTGACAGGCCGCAGAGAGGGGCGCAGGCAGAGCGGGGTCGAGCGCCAGTGCCGACGGCCGGTCCCAGATCGTGTCGGCGATCTCGTCGGAGATGTCGCGGATGAGGTGGGCGATGCGATCGAGAGCCGCGAGCTCGTCGTGGCTCTGCTGGATCCGTGTGCGATGCCCCCTGGCGCGCGGGTTGCCCCGTCGGCTCTCGTCCGCCTCCGTCAGTGCCGCTCGCAGTGCGGAGGAGGTGTCGGCGAGAGAGGCCGCATCGTCGGCCCATTGCTCGTGCTCGGGCGGCCATGCCTCCGAGACCGCGGATCCGATGTCGTGCAGGTGCGCGGCCAACTGCTCCCGGAACGCCGCCACCCGTCCCGCCGCGGCGACGGTGAGTGGTGCGGGTGCGATCACCAGGTTCACCACCAGCCCGACGACCACGCCGACCGCCGTCTGGGTGAGGTAGCCGAGCGAATAGTCGTCGGCGTTCTGTCCGCCGATGATCAGCACGAACAGGGCGGCCATCGGCACGTATTCGCGGCCGACGCCGAACCAGCCCGTGCCGGAGAGCAGCACTCCGACGCCGACCACGAGGGGGATCGTCCACCAGGTCGGGCCGACCGTCAGCACCACGATCGTGGCGAGACCGATTCCCGTGGCGAGGCCGAGCAGCGTCTGCAGGCTCGACTTCGCCGAACCCATCAGCGTCGGGTACATGCTCAACAGGGCCCCGAGGGGCGCGTAGTACGGGTACTGGTCGGTGACCCCGGGCATGTGCGGAGCGATCATCCAGGCCAGTCCGACGGCGAGGGTCGTCTTGGCCACGAGCAGCAGCCGGGCAGGACGGACGGCGTCGTGGAGCGCGCGTCGGGCGCCCGCTCGTCGTACCCGGAGCCGGGTGCGGGTCTGCGTCACGGCATCCTCTCTGTCGGGGGCAGGGGGTTCCGCGAGCGTAGGCGCTCCGGTGCGCAGGAGGCGAGCGGGTTGCGTGCTCGGCGACGTACCGGTAGCGCGCACACGCGACGCCGGCCGCCCAGGAGGGCGACCGGCGTCGGCGAGAGGGATGGGTCTACGGGATGGCTCTGCGGAAGGCGAGGAACGAGACGCCCATGAGGGCCGCCGTGACCACGAGCCCCCAGAGTGCGAGGCCGAGGGCGCCGAGGCTTCCGATCCCCGTCCAGACCTGCCCCCACAGCTCGAGCCGGGTCACCAGGTACACCAGGCCGACGAGCACGAGCGCCAGCGTGATCCACACGATCGTCAGTACCATCAGGCCCCAGCTCTTGTAGATGGTGGCTCCCGTGAACCCGATCACGAAGAAGAACAGCGCGAGAGTGAAGTAGACGACGAAGGCCCCGAGCGGGCCCGCCTCCCACAGCCACGGGAGGTAGAACACCCACCCGTTCATGCCGTAACCGTTCGTGGCGACTTCGATCCCTCCGCCGATCAGGAACAGGACCCCCATGAACGTGCTGGCGATGATGGCGGTGAGCATCGTGCCGAAGAAGAACTCGCGACGCGTGATGCTCATCGCCTGGGAGAACGGGAAGGTGAGAGTCATCGCCGAGAGGCCGATGGCGAAGAAGTACCACAGGGGTGCCTGGCCGCCGCCGCCGTATTTGGGGGAATCGCCCGGGATCATCGCGTAGATCAGCACCGAGATCAGGGTCGCTCCGGCGAGGATGATCAGCGGGACCCAGATGAAGGTCTGCCGGTTGATCATCTGCAGGCGGATGACGTTGAGTGTGCGTCGCATCAGCGCACCTCCTCTTTCGTGGCGGCGGGTCTCGTGGCATCGGCCTTCTGGGTGAGACGTACGATCAGCTGCTGCAGCGAGACCGGCGCGAGGTCGAGGCCGGAGGCTGTGATCTCCGCGCGCTCCTCCGCCGATACGGCCCCGAGGGCGGTGACGGATGCCACGCGCCCGAGCGCCTCGCGGTGCAGCACCTCTCGAGTGCCGATCCAGGCGTCGACCTTCGCGGCGTCGCCCACCACGGTCACGGCGCGGTCGCGCACCGCATCCGTGTCCTCGTTCAGGAGGATCTGGCCGTTGTCGATGACGATGACCTTCTCGATGAGGTTCGAGACCTCGTCGATCAGGTGCGACGAGAGGATGACGGTGCGCGGGTGCTCGGCGTAGTCCTCGATCAGGCGGTCGTAGAAGATCTGCCGGGCGACGGCGTCGAGGCCGAGGTAGGGCTCGTCGAAGAACGTGATCTCGGCGCGCGAGGCGAGTCCGATGATCACCCCGACCGCGGAGAGCTGACCGCGGGAGAGCTTCTTGATGGTCTGCTTCATCGGCAGCTGGAACTCGGCGATGAGCTCGTCGGCGAGGGCCTGATCCCAGTTCGGGAAGAACAGACTCGCGGCCTTGAACGCATGCTTGGGGTAGGCGTCGTCCGGGTACTTCTGGCTCTCGCGGACGAAGCAGATCCGGCTGAGCACGTGCGCGTTCTCGTACGGGTGCTCCCCGAACACCTTCACGGTGCCGGACGACTCGAAGTTCTGAGCGGTGAGGATCGACATGAGTGTCGTCTTCCCTGCACCGTTGCGGCCGAGGAGGCCGTAGATCGCGCCACCCTCGATGGAGAGCGACACGTTGTCGAGCGCTCGCTTCTCCTTGTAGCGCTTGCTGAGGTTGTGCACCTCGATGACGGCGGTCATGCGGAGGCCTTCCCTTCTGCGTCAGTGGTCAGTGCGGCACGCTGCCGGAGCAGGGCCGCGAGGTCTTCGGCGCCGAGCCCGAGAGTTCGGGCTTCGGCGAGGAGCGGGTCGATGTAGCGGTCGGCGAACGCGGCGCGGCGCTCGCCGAGGAGGAGATCCCTGGCGCCCTCCGCGACGAACATGCCGATGCCTCGGCGCTTGTAGAGCACTCCCTTGTCGGTGAGCACGGCGACTCCCTTCGCTGCGGTGGCGGGGTTGATCCGGTAGAACGCGGCCAGCTCGTTCGTGGAGGGGGCCTGGGCCTCTTCGGCGAGTGAGCCGTCGACGATCGAGTCCTCGATCTGCTCGGCGATCTGGACGAAGAGCGGCTTGCCTTCTTCGATCACGAGTCCTCCGCGTGGTTAGTGGGTTACTTACTTGACTAAGTAACCACATAACCCGGACGAGTGTCAACCCCTACCCGGGCGCCGGGTCCGGAGGCTGGCGGAACGGATGTCGGGAGGGCGGGCGGATGTCGGGCGAGAATGCACCGAATGCCCCGACAGTCGTGCATCCTCCCGACAAATGATCCGAGGCGAGACGGAACGGCGGGCGGGACGGTACAGCGGGGCGGGATGGAAAGGGGCGGGCGGGAGTCAGCTCGGGTCGGTCTCGCGGCGCTGCTCGTGCCAGTCATCGACGATCTGCAGCATGCGCGCGGAGAGGAAGCGGAAGAACTCGGCGAGCTCGACGGCCCGGTCGTGGGCGCCCTGGTCGTCGGTGTGAGCGGCGGCGATGTCGTCGATGTACGCGGACAGGCGGGAGTACACGGGCATGTTCCCCGCGATCGAAGTCGTGAACGGGTCGTGCACGAACTCGTAGCGGTCGCGGCGCTCCCCCGGCCGTGAGCGGCGCTGGACGAAGTGCAGCTGCTGCAGGTAGCGCACCGCACCGGAGACGGCCGCAGCCGAGACGCCGAGACGCTCGCCGAGCTGGGAGGCCGTATACCCGCCCGCGGGCGCGGCGATCAGCGCCATCATCACCCGCGCCGGCATGCGGGGCATTCCCGCAGCGGTCATCATGGCCGCCGCCTTCTCCGCCGGTTCGATCCCTCGATGCACCGCGGCGGTCTCGAGGTCGGCGGTCTCGAGGTCGGCGGTCTCGAGGTCGGCGGTGTCGAGGCTCTCGGCGGTGTCGTCGGGCATCCCGGCTCCTCCTACGCGCCGAGGGCGAGCTCGCGTCGCCGCATCAACGTCAGTGCTGCCGCGCCTCCTGCGGCCAGGGCGAGCACGAGCCACCACAGGCCGCGCACGTCCACTCCGCCGCCGTCGACCACCGGGGTCACCGCGAACGGCGAGAGGTTCGCGCTCCACTCGGGCAGTCCGAACAGCGGCCCGAACATGCCGAGCAGGGCCGCCAGCAGCACGAGGCTCCACGCCACGGCGGTCGTCGCCCGCGGGAGCAGCACGAACACCAGGGCGGTCAGCACCGCGAAGATCGAGGCAGCGACCGCCTGCCCGAATCCGGCCACCGCCACGATGCGATACAGCGAGTCGTCGCCGCCGTTCGACCAGGCGCCGACCCACCCGGCGAGCACGGCGGCGGCGACGACGATCAGCACCGCGGCCACGCCGACCATCATGTAGTCGGCGAGCCAGCGCACGCGTCCGACCGGGGTGGCGAGCACGGCCTCGGCGGTGCCACGCGCCTCTTCCTGGCGGGCGCGCGCCACGGTCTGCACCGCCGCGCAGGCGGCGAGGATGCCCAGCAGCGTGAAGAACACGGTCACCACAACCTCGTCGAGTCCTCCCGCGGCGCCGCCGATCTTCTTCAGGATGTCGGCGACGGCGGGGTTCTCGCCCGAGATCCGGTCGACCACCCCGCTCAGCGTCGTGGCGAGGATGCCCGTGATCGCCCCGCCGATCGCCCATCCCACGATCGAACCCGAGGTGAGCCGCCACACCAGCGCGTGCGGCGACGCGAGCGCCGCTCGCGCCGAGACCCGGCCCGGGCGCTCCGCGACGAAGCCGGCATCGACGTCGCGCACGGATTGCAGGGCGACGGATGCGCCGGCGAGCACGAGGCCGAACGCGATGCCCAGCAGCACCGGCCAGGCCAGATCGGTGTCGTAGGGGCGCGTCTGCTCGGCCCAGCCGAACGGCGAGAGCCAGGCGGGCCAGGCGCTCGTGATGCGGGTCAGGTCGTCGCTCGGAGTACCCGCCGCGTTGCCGATGCCGCGGATCAGGAAGGTCGCCACGAGTACCCAGATCGTCAGGGAGTTCGCCCCGCGCGATGTGCGCATGAGCTGCGCGGCGAGCAGGCCGACGCCGAGGAACGCGATCCCGGTCGCGCCGGCCGCCGCCCCCGCGAGGAGCGAGCCCGCGGCCGGAAGTCCGGTGGCGATCAACGCGAGCGCGGTGAGCGCGGCCAGCACCACGTTCGCCAGGAGGCCGTGCACGATGGTCGCGATGGTCGGCAGTCGGCGTCCGGCCGGAGTGGCCCATACGAGTTCCGCCCGTCCCGCCTCCTCATCGCCGCGCGTGTGCCGCACCGCCAGGAACGTGCTCATGAGGGCGGCGAGCAGCGCCAGCCACGGGAGGACCGCGAAGGCGAGGAAGGCTCCTTCGGACGTGCCGGAGGGCAGCCCGCGGAACATCAGGATCACGGGGTTCGCGAGTGCCGCCGCGAGGATGCTCTGCCGGTCGGCGACGGTCGCGTACGACTGGCTGACGCCGGCGTATCCCGCGAATGCCATGAGCGCGGTGCCCACGATCCACAGCGTCAGCTGCAGCCGGTCTCGCCGCAGCCGCTGTCGGAGCAGCACGCCGAACGCGGACATCACGCGCGACCCCTCAGGGCGCGACGCTCGCGACGGGTGGCGGGTGCGGAGTCATCGAGGCCGCCCTCTTCCGCGGCTTCGAGTGTGGCGAGGTCGTCGCCGTAGTGACGCAGGAACAGCTCCTCGAGCGAGGGCGGGGCGACCCGGAGGTCATCGATGCCGAGCGCGGCGAGGGCGGGGAGCACGGTGGCCGTGCGGTCGCTGTCGACGGCGAGGCGGATGCGGTCGCCCTGCTGCTGGGCGTCGTGCACATCGGGGATGCGGGACACCTGGTCGAGGGTGGCCCCGGCGGGGGTGAACGACACGTCGCTGCGGGTGAGGTGCCGCAGCTGCGTGAGCGTGCCGGTCTCGACGATACGGCCGGCGCGGATGATCGACACCCGGTCGCACAGCTGCTCGACTTCGCTCATGATGTGGCTCGACAGCAGCACGGTCGCACCGTTCGCATGGGCGCGGGCGACTTCGTGCTGGAAGATGACCGCCATCAGCGGATCGAGTCCGCTGGTGGGCTCGTCGAAGATGTAGAGGTCGGCGGGCACCGCGAACGCCGCGATCAACGCGACCTTCTGCCGGTTGCCCTTCGAGTAGGCGCGGCCCTTCTTGCGCGGGTCGAATTGGAAGGCGTCCAGGAGCCGCTTCTTCTCGCGCTGGTACCCAGGGTCGTTCGTGCGGGCGCCGCGCAGACGGGCGAGCAGATCGACGGCCTCGCCTCCGGACAGGTTCGGCCACACGCTGACGTCGCCGGGAACGTACGCGATGCGTCGATGCAGGTCGACGGCGCGCTCCCAGGGGTCTTCGCCGAACACGGTCGCCTGGCCGGAGGTGCGCCGGGCGAGGCCGAGCAGGATGCGGATCGCGGTCGACTTGCCTGCCCCGTTCGGCCCCAGGAAGCCGTGCACCTGACCGTGCTCGACGGTGAGGTCGAGGCCGTCGAGCGCGTGCACGGTGCCGTAGTGCTTGGCGAGGTCCTGGGTGGCGATGACGGTGGTCATGCGCGGGAGCGTACGCCCGATTCATGAAGTTGTGAATCGGGCGAAGACGACGCATGCGAAATCCTCACGGCCCCCGCGTACAGTGGGCTGGTGCCGGAGTTCCCCTACAGCCGCCTGCGCCGCTGGCCCGACGTCGAGGCGGACAACCTCCAGGCGTATGACGCGACCGATCTGCTGCTCGTCGAACGGGCCCTCGCTCTCGATGCCCCGGGTTCCGAGACCGTCGTGATCGGTGACGAGTACGGCGCGATCACCCTGGCGCTGACGGCTGCCGGACGGCACGGCATCCGGGTGCATCAGGACCTCGCGACCGGTCGTCGAGCCCTGAGCCGCAATGCCGAGGAGCTCGGGCTCGCCGGCTTCACCGCACACGAGCTCGACACCGAGCTGCTCGCCGGGGCGAAGGTCGTGCTGCTGCAGCTGCCGAAGGCACTCGCGGAACTCGAGGAGATCACGGATGCGGTGGTCCGCTGGGCGGCGTCCGACGTCGTGCTCATCGCGGGAGGTCGCGTGAAGCACATGACCCTCACCCAGAACGAGGTGCTCGGGCACCGTTTCGCCCAGGTGCAGGCCCAGCGCGCGGAGCGCAAGTCGCGGCTGATCGTGGCGTCGGAGCCGCTCCCCGCCCCGTCGACACCGCCGTTCCCCGTGAGCGCGCAGCACGACGGGCTCGCTCTGGTGGCGCACGGCGGGGCCTTCGCGGGCGCGCGCCTCGACATCGGCACCCGGGTGCTGCTGGAGGTGCTCGGCGCTCAGGCGACGGGGGCGGCGGTCGACGTGCTCGACCTCGGCTGCGGCACCGGGGCGCTCGCGGTCTCGTACGCGCTCGCCCATCCCGAGGTGCGCGTGACGGCGACCGACCGGTCGGCAGCGGCCGTGGCCTCCGCGCGGGCGACGGCGGCCGCGAACGGGGTCGCCGACCGGGTCGTGGTCACCCTCGACGACGCTGCCTCGGACGTCCCGGATGCGAGCGTCGACGTGGTGCTGCTGAACCCGCCGTTCCACCTCGGGGCGAGCGTCCACACGGGGGCGGCGACCCGCCTGTTCGAGGCCGCGGCGCGCGTGCTCCGACCCGGCGGAGAGCTCTTCACGGTCTACAACTCCTCGCTCGCGTATCGTCCGGAACTCACCCGGCTGATCGGTGCGACCACGCAGGTGACACGCACGGCGAAGTTCACCGTGACGCGCAGCATCCGCCGTTCCGACACGCCCGATTCCTGACGCCGGGGCCCTCGTCAGGGGGATTGTTGAATACCCGTGCAATTCCCCGGTCAGCCGCTGAAACTCGTGCAGGTCGAGCGCCCGGGATTTGCCCCTGATCGGCCATTTCGTTACGTTGGAACGTGGGCCTGACGGCCCGAAGACCAGTCCGCGACCACGTCCTTCTTTCGATGAGCTGTGCTGCGAAGAGGCGTGGACGTACGGTCGATGCTCTATCGCGGCGGATCCGAAATCCGCCGCCTGTGCCGCCACAGCGATCATGTCGAACGGCCCCGAGAGCTCACCCGGGCGTAACCGAAGCAGGCTCAGCCACCCGAAGGCGAGCCGCGGGGGAAACGTGTCCGAAATCGCTCTCGAAGCGCGCAATCTGTACAAGGTTTTCGGTAAGAATCCGAGCACCGCCGTCCGTCGGTTGAAAGCCGGTGAGAGCCGCGCCGCCGTCGCGGATGCCGGCACCGCAGCGGTCATCGACGCCAGCTTCACCGTCAACCGCGGTGAGATCTTCGTCATCATGGGGCTGTCCGGATCGGGCAAGTCCACCATCATCCGCATGCTCAACGGGCTGCACGATGTCACCTCCGGAACCGTCACGGTGAACGGCGATCCCATCACGGGCATTCCGTCGTCGAAGCTCCGCGAGATCCGTCGCGACCGCATCTCGATGGTCTTCCAGCACTTCGCCCTGCTGCCGCACCGCTCCGTCGCCGCGAACGTCGCCTACCCGCTCGAGCTGAAGGGCGTCGGCAAGGTCGAGCGCCTGGCCAAGGCGGAGGAGATCCTGTCCCTGGTGGGTCTCGAGGGCCAGGGCGAGAAGCTCCCGTCCGAGCTCTCCGGTGGCATGCAGCAGCGCGTGGGGATCGCCCGCGCGCTCGCCGCCGACAGCGACATCCTGCTGATGGACGAGGCATTCAGTGCGCTCGACCCGCTGATCCGTCGCGAGATGCAGGAGCAGCTGCTCGAACTGCAGCAGAAGCTGCAGAAGACGATCGTCTTCATCACGCACGACCTGAACGAGGCCATGTTCCTCGGCGACCGGATCGCCGTGATGCGCGACGGCCGCATCGTGCAGATCGGCACCCCCGAGGACATCCTGATGGACCCGGCCAACGACTACGTCGAGCAGTTCGTGCAGGACGTCGACCGCGCTCGCGTGCTCACCGCCGCGAACGTGATGGAGCGCCCGCGCCCCGTCGTGCCGCACACCGCAGGTCCGCGCACCGCGCTGCGCCAGATGCGCGATGCGTACATGTCGGCGACCTACGTGGTCGGTCGCGACCGACAGCTCGTCGGTGTCGTCACCGACCGGGATGCGGTCAAGCTCGTGCGCAACGGCGCGACCACTCTCGACTCGATCCTCAAGCCCGTGCTGCAGAGCGTGCGCGAGGACGAGGTGCTGATGAACCTGTTCGTCCCCGCCGTCGAGTCGCCGCTGCCGCTCGCGGTGACCGATGCCGACGGCCGCCTGGTGGGCGTGATCCCGCGTGTGACCCTGCTCGCCGCCCTCGGCCCCGGCCCCGGAGCGACCGAGGAGATCACCCTCCCGCTGATGCCGATGCCGCAGGCCGAGATCGATGCCGTGCTCGATGACGGGTGGACCGCCGACCCGGCCGATGCCCCGACCACGGAGGAGGTGCGCTGATGGATGACTTCCGCATCCCCGTCGGAACCTGGATCGAATCCGGCGTCGACTGGATCAAGGACAACCTCGACGGTCTGCTCGACGTGATCTCGTTCGTGATGAGCTTCCTCGTCGACGGCCTCACGCGCATGCTGCTGACCCCGCACTTCGCGGTCATCATCGTGATCGCCGCGCTCATCGCCTGGGTCGTGCGCTCGTGGCAGCTCGCGATCGGAACGGTCGTCTCGTTCGGCCTGATCGTGGCGATGGATCTGTGGGTCCCCGCCATGCAGACCCTCGCGCTCGTGCTCGTCGCCGCCGTGATCGCGGTGCTGATCGCCGTGCCGCTGGGCATCTGGTCGGCACGCAACGCGACCGTGCGCGCGGTGCTCAAGCCCGTGCTCGACTTCATGCAGACCATGCCGGCGTTCGTGTACCTGATCCCGGCGATCGTGTTCTTCGGCATCGGCGTGGTGCCGGGCCTCGTGGCCACCGTGATCTTCGCGCTGCCCCCGGGCGTGCGACTGACCGAGCTCGGCATCCGCGGTGTCGACTCCGAGACCGTCGAGGCCGGACACGCGTTCGGTGCCAAGCCGGGTCAGATCCTGCGCGGCATCCAGCTCCCCCTCGCGATGCCGACCATCATGGCCGGCGTCAACCAGGTCATCATGCTCGCCCTGTCGATGGCGGTCATCGCCGGAATGGCGGGTGCGGACGGCCTCGGGAAGATGGTGGTCGAGGCGATCTCGACCATCAACATCCCCAAGGGTGTCGAGGCCGGTCTCGGCGTCGTGCTGATCGCCGTCTTCCTCGACCGCGTCACCGCAGCGCTGGGCGCACCGGGCGAGAACCGCTCCTCGCTGCTGGGCATGCTCGCGCGGCGCCGCGCGCCGCGCGACGGTGGTGGCGGAACAGCATCCGCCCCCGCCCCCGAGGTCACCGCGCAGCAGGATGCCGCGGACGAGGCGGAGCGCGCTGCGACCTCGCCTCGCCGCAACGCCGTCGGCGGCGGAGTGCACTGAGAGTTTCACCCCTACGGAACAACACACATACGGAACCGAGAGAGAGAAATCACATGAAGAAGAAGATCCTCGCAATCACAGCAGTCGGCATCGCGGCATCCCTCACCCTCGCGGGATGCAGCGGTGACGGCGCCGGTGGCACGGGCGGCGACAGCAACGCCGACGACAAGGGCACGATCACCCTGGGCTTCCTGCCCTCGTGGACCGACGGCCTGAGCACCGCATACCTGCTGCAGGACCAGCTCGAGAAGATCGGCTACACGGTCGAGATGAAGACGCTCACCGAGGCGGGCCCGCTCTACACCGGCCTCGCGCAGGGTGATGTCGACATGTACCCGTCGGCCTGGCCCGAGCTCACCCACGCCACGTACATGGAGAAGTACGGCGACGACATCGAGGACCTGGGCAAGTACTACGACAACGCCAAGCTCACGCTCGCGGTGCCGGAGTACTCCGAGCTCACCTCGATCGAGGACCTCGTGGGCAAGGGCTCCGAGTTCGACGGCAAGATCTACGGCATCGAGCCGGGTGCGGGACTCACCGCGCAGACCCAGAAGATGATGCCCGAGTACGGACTCGACAGCGAGTACGAGCTGGTCACCTCGTCGACCGCGGCCATGCTCACCGAGCTGAAGACCGCGACCGACAAGCAGGAGGACATCGTCGTCACGCTGTGGCGTCCGTTCTGGGCCAACGACGCCTTCCCCGTGAAGGACCTCGAAGACCCGAAGGGCGCGATGGGCAAGGCCGAGGGCCTGCACTTCCTGGGTACCAAGGGCTTCGCCGAGGAGTTCCCCGAGGCTGCAGAGCTGATCGAGAAGATCAAGCTCGACGACGAGCAGTACGGCGCGCTCGAGGACCTCGTGGTCAACGAGTACGGCGAGGGCAAGGAAGCGGATGCCGTCGACGCATGGCTGAAGCAGTACGGCGACCAGTTCGACTGGACCGTCACCAGCTGACCCGCCTCACACACACGCCTCTCAGAGGTTCGCTCCGGTCGCACTTGCTGCCGCTTCCCGGTCCGCCGGGCGGCAGGAAGTGCGACCGGAGCTTCTGCGTTCTGGCGCCGGTACGACGGTCTCAGAGCGGGAGGACGATCGCGGCGATCAGGCCGCCGCCCTTGCGGGCTCGCAGGCGAACTTCGCCGCCGTGGGTCTTCGCGATGCTCTGCACGATCGCGAGCCCCAGCCCGGTGCCGTCGGGGCCGGTGGAGGTGCGGCTCGCGTCGCGACGATAGAACGGCTCGGTGAGCAGCTCGACGGTGGCGGGAGTGATCAGCGCCCCGGTGTTCTCGACCTCGATGATGGCACGACCACGCTCGCGTCGGCACCGCACCCACAGTTCGCCATCCGGCACGTTGTGGCGGATGGCGTTCTCGAGCAGGTTGCGCACGGCCCTGGCCAGCAGCACCGTGTCGCCATCGACCGTGAGCTCGCGCAGATTCGCGTGCACCGCGATCTCCCCGGCGCCGAGGTCTTCGACCTCGTCTTCGATGAGGGTGCGCAGCTCGACGGGTTCGACCTCGTCCAGCCCGGTGCGGGCTCGGGCGAGGGAGAGCAGGGCCGTGATGAGGCGCTCGCTCTGCTCGGTGGCGCGGAGGGCGCGCTGCATGTTCGCCTGCAGGTCTGCCGGCACCGCGCCCTGTTCGAGCGGGATCTCCAGGGCCGTCCTGGTCGTGGTCAGCGGGGTGCGCAACTCGTGCGAGGCGTTCGCCACGAAGCGATCCTGCGCGGTGAACGCCGACTGCAGCCGGTCCAGCATCCCGTCGATCGTGTCGCCCAGCTCCTTGATCTCGTCGTCGGGACCAGGCAGGTCGAGCCGGCGCCCGAGGTCGCGCTCCGAGATGTCCCGCGCCGCGGCGGTGACCTCCCCGATCCGGTCGAGGGAGCGTCGCGCGAGCCAGAACGCGATCGCGGCGGCGACACCGGTGAAGGCCACGAGCACCACGACCGACCACAGCAGCAGCCCGCCGCCGACCTCATCCGCGAGGAACGTCGACTGTTGCAGCACCGCGCCCTCGACGGCGTCGATCGTCACCGTCTGCATCGGAGTGGCCGCCGGGAGCCCGGCGACATCGGCGGTCTCTGCGAAGTACGCGCATCCGGTGCTGCTGTCCCCGTAGAAGAGCGCGCTGCTGTCGGTGAAGGGTGAGACGCCCTCGGGGTCGGTCGCGCTTGCCTCCTGCGAGATCTGAGTGATCGACATCGACGGCACGCAGGTCGCTGCGGTCGTGTTGATCGCGGAGGCGAACAGCGACTGCACCACCAGATACTGCACCGTGAGCAGCGCGGCGCCCGCGGCGATGAAGACTCCGGCGATGATGATCACCAGTCGGGTGCGGAAGCTCATGCGTCTCATTGCGTCCCCACTCGATAGCCGTGCCCCGCCGCGGAGTGGATGACCGCGGGTGAGCCGAGTTTGCGTCGCAGCGTGTGCACCACGATCTTGACCACGCCACGGGTGCGCTCGAGAGGTTCGTCCCACACCTCGTCGAGCAGATCGTCGGCGCTGACGTAGCCGCCCTCCGCGGCGAGCAGCGTCTCGAGCACCCCGAACTCCTTGAGCGTGAGTCGGATCGGGCTGCCGTCCCGCTCCACGATGCGGCGCACGACGTCGAGGCGCACGCCCGCGAACTCCAGGACCGCACTCGCCCGCGTCGACTGTCCGCGGCGACCGAGAGCGCGCAGGCGGGCCAGCAGCTCGACGTACGCGAACGGCTTGGCGAGGTAGTCGTCGGCGCCGAGATCGAGACCCTCGACGCGGTCGTTGAGAGTGCCGGCCGCGGTGAGCATGAGGATGCGCGCCGGATACTCCTGCGCCACGAGTGTGCGGCATACGGCATCGCCGCTCAGCACCGGTAGGTCGCGGTCGAGCACGATCACGTCCACATCGTTCGACGCGGCGGCGGTCAGGGCGCTCGCCCCGTCGCGTGCGACATCCACCAGGTAGCCCTCGCGGCGCAGGCCATCGGCGAGGGTGTCGGCCAGATCGACCTCGTCTTCCACCAGCAGCAGTCGCATGGCACCTCCCGTCTCCGAGGGTGCGCGCTGCGCGGTTAGTTTCCGGTTAGGCGGCGTCATACCCCCAGCAAACCAGCGCATCCGTAGAACTGACTGCACGTCGCGGATGAGCTGCGACCGCGAGAAAGGGAAAGTCATGTTCGACTCGAAAGCACGCCGTTCCATGGTGGTGATGCCCGCTGTCTTCGCGCTCTTCGCGCTCTCGGCCTGCAGCGTCCCCTCCGGAGACGACAAGGCGAAGGACGGCGCGAACGATGCGGCCGCTGCCCGGTTCGTGACCTGCCTGACCGACGAAGGCCAGACGGCGAAGATCCTCGAAGGCGGCCAGGTGGGTCTGCTGATGCCGGATGTCGACGGCGGGGGATCCATGGGCACGCTCAGCGACAGCTCCGCTTCGATCAGCGTCGGCGAAGGCGAGGAGATGCCCATGACGATGTTCTTCTCCGACGACGACGGCGCGTGGCTCGCCTCGACCGCGGCATCCGGCTATCCGGAGGAGGGTGGCCAGCGCGCCGCCTGGGAGACCTGCGAGCAGGAGGTCCCCGAGTTCACCCAGCCGGAGCCCGACGTCTCGATGAAGGAAGGGGCGCAGACCCAGATGATCTCTCCCGAGGAGCTCACCGAGGCAGGACTCGCGTTCGCCTCGTGCGCCAGGGAGAACGGCTTCACCGACTTCGCCGATCCCGACGCCGACGGCATGCTCACGTTGCCCACGGGCATCACCGAAGACGAGGCGCGCACCCTTCTCGAGGCGTGCGCGGAGACCACGGGAGAGATGCCGCCCATGTTCACGCAGGAGAGCATCGAGGCGGCTGACTTCGACTGGTTCGCGCTGATGGGGGAGTTCTTCGACGGCATGTTCGCGGCAGCGTCCACCATCCCCTCCGGAGGCGACGAATGAGCCGCCGACTGACGAAGGTGCTGGTGCCGGTCGGGGTCCTGCTCGTGGCCGCCGCAGTGGCGCTGGCGGTGCTGCAGCCGTGGAGCTCGGTCGCCGAGTCTCCGGATGACGGCAAGAAGCCGATCACCGCGAAGGCCGAGCTCACGACGCTCACGTCCGATCTGCGACTGAACGGAACCCTGAGCTATGGCGCGTCGATCGCGCTGCCGGGTCGTGGCGGAACCATCACCCGCCTGCCGACCGCGGGAGATGTGATCGGTGTCGGCCAGGCGATCTACGAGGTCGACGGGAGGCCCGTGATCGCGATGCGCGGCGACCGCCCGTTCTGGCGCGACCTCGGCGTCGGCGTCGACAAGGGTCCCGATGTCCGACAGCTCGAGCAGGCTCTCGCCGACCTCGGCTTCGGCAGGAACCTGACGGTGGACGACGAGTTCACCGCGGTCACCGAGACCAACGTCAAGGCCTGGCAGAAGTCGCTCGGCGTGCCGCAGGACGGCATCGTGAAGTTGGGCGACGTCGTCGCGATCACCGCCTCTTCGGTGCGTGTCGAGTCGGTCACGGCGCAGCTGGGCGACCCGGCGGGCACGAGTCCGCTGAAGTACACCAGCACCACTTTGCGGGTCGTCGCCAAGCTCACCGATGCGCAAGCGCGTGAGATCCTGCCCGCGACCCGGGTGACCGTGGTCCTCCCGGACGGCACGGAGGTGCCGGCGACGGTGACCGCCGTCGACCCGGGCGGTCAGCCGACCGAGAAGGAGGGGGAGACCACGCCGGCCACCGCGAACGTCGAGTTCGACGATCCCGCTGTGGCGGAGGGGATCGGGCTGCGTGCGGTCAAGGTCGTGTTCGCCACCTCCGAGGTGAAGGACGCCCTGGTCGTGCCGGTAACCGCCCTGGTCGCGACGACCGACGGAGGCTACGCGGTCGACGTGCTGCGCAAGGGCGGCAAGATCGTGCGCGTCGCCGTGGAGGTCGGGCTGATCGCCGACACCAAGGTGCAGGTCACGGGCGGCGACCTCGCCGCCGGCGATGCCGTGGTGGTGGCGCGATGACGCCGGACACCGTGGTCGAGCTGGTCGACGTGATCAAGGAGTACCCGGGCAGCCCGCCGCTGCGCGTGCTGCACGGCATGAGCCTCGCGATCGAGAGCGGCGAGCTGGTGGCCGTGGTCGGAGCATCCGGATCGGGAAAGAGCACGATGCTCTCGATCATGGGAACCCTCGACGACCCCACCAGTGGCACCGTGCTGATCGATGGGACGGATGCCGCAGTCCTCGCCGAACGAGACCGGGCGGTCCTGCGCGCTCGCCGCATCGGATTCGTGTTCCAGCAGTTCTTCCTGCTGCCGGCGCTCAGTGCGCTCGACAACGTCGCACTCGGGCTCCTCTATTCGGGAGTCCCCGCGACGGAGCGCTCGGTGCGGGCGGCTGCGGCCCTGGAGCGGGTCGGCCTCGGCGCTCGGATGAAGCACCGGCCGGGTCAGCTCTCGGGCGGCGAGCAGCAGCGGGTCGCGATCGCCCGGGCGATCGTCGGGAACCCGTCGGTGCTCTTCGCCGATGAGCCCACGGGCGCGCTCGACTCGACGACGGGCGAGCACATCCTCGAGCTGCTCACCTCGATCGCGGGCGCCGGTACCGCGGTCGTGATCATCACGCATGATCCGCACATCGCCGAGCGCACGCAGCGGCAGGTCAGCATCCACGACGGGCGCATCGTGAGCGACACCGGCTCACCGGAGATGGAAGAGGTCGCGGCATGAGGCGGAGGGGAGAGCGGATGCCGCGGCTGAGCGCTGCGGACAGCATCCGCACGGCGCTCATCGGACCGCGCAGCCGCAAGATGCGTACGGCGCTGTCGGCGCTCGGTGTCGCTGTGGGGATCGCGGCACTCACCGCGATCACCGGCATCGCCGCCTCGAATCAGGCCGAGCTGCTGGCGAAGCTCGATGCGCTCGGCGCCAACATGATCGTGGTGCAGCCGGGCTACGGGCCGGACAACAAGCCGGTCGCGCTGCCGGAGACGGCCGCGGGCATGATCGAACGGGTGAAGGGGGTCGAGCAGGTCGGGGTGCTCGAGAAGGTGCCGGACGGCACCGGCGTGTACCGCAACGACCTCATGCCGAAGAGCCAGGGCAACGGACTGACGGCATATGCGGCGAGTCCCGACTTCCTGTCGTCGGTGGAGGGATCGGTGGCGAAGGGGGCGTGGTTCGACGAGACCGACCGCTCGCTGCCGGTGACCGTGCTGGGGTCGGCTGCGGCTGCGCGCATGGGCATCACGGAGCCGGGTGTGCGGGTGTGGATCGGCGAGCAGTGGTACACCGTGATCGGGATCCTCGATTCGGCGGGACTCGCCGAATCGATCGACGCGAGCGCGTTCCTCGGCGACCACTGGGCGGCCGAGCACGTGTCGGCTGAGGGCGATGACACGATCGCCTCGATCTACGTGCGCATGACCGACGGGGGCACGGGCGAGAAGGTCCGTGATGCGATCGCCCGTGCGGCGAATCCGTCGTCCCCGTATGTGCAGGTGACCGGACTCGGCGACCTCGCCGGGGCGCGGGACACCGCGGATGACTCGCTGTCCGGCCTCGCGGTCGGACTTGCGGCGATCGCTCTGCTGGTCGGAGGGATCGGCATCGCGAACACCATGGTGGTGGCGGTGCTGGAGCGGCGCGGCGAGATCGGACTCCGACGGGCGCTCGGCGCGCGCTCGGGTCAGATCGCGGGTCAGTTCGTGGCGGAGGCGATCGTGCTCGGCGGCCTGGGGGGCCTGGCCGGGCTGCTGCTCGGCGCCGCGGGTGTGTTCGTCTACGCCGGCATCCAGGGGCAGGCAGCGACGATACCCCTCGTCGTGCTCGTCGGCGGCCCGCTCGTGGCGCTGGTGGTCGGCGTGATCGCGGGGCTGTATCCGGCGATCAGTGCCGCGCGGCTGTCGCCCACCTCGGCGTTGCGCACGGTCTGACCGTCAGCGCACTCCGGAGCGGAGTTCTCGGCGTCGGGAGGAGCATCCGAGCGCGGCGAAACGCCCCGGCCGGGTCGAGTGACCCGGTCGGAGCGTCCCGTCTCGCTGGGTGAAGATCAGCTGACCTTCTTCCGGTAGGAGATGATCGCGAACACGTAGGCGACCACGAGGATGCCGACGCACCAGGCGAGGGCCACCCAGATGTCGGAGCCGACGGGCTTCTCGGCGAACAACGCCTGGACGGTGTCGACGATCGAGGTGACGGGCTGGTTGTCGGCGAACCACTGCACCGGAGCCGGCATGGTGTCGGTCGGCACGAACGCCGAGCTGATGAACGGCAAGAAGATCAGCGGGTACGAGAACGCACTCGCGCCGTCGACCGTCTTGGCGTTCAGACCCGCGATGATCGCCAGCCAGGTCAGTGCCAGGGTGAACAGCATCAGGATGCCGATCACTCCGAGCCAGGCCCACAAGCTCGCCCCGGTGCGGAAACCCATCAGGAATCCGACGCCGAAGATGATCGCCAGCGTGATGGCGTTCGCCGTCAGCGACGTGAGCACGTGCGCCCACAGCACGCTCGATCGGGCGATCGGCATGGAGTGGAACCGCTCGAAGATGCCGCTCTGCATGTCGGTGAACAGCCGGAACGCCGTGTACGCGATGCCCGAGGCGATCGCGATGAGCAGGATGCCGGGGAGCAGGTAGTTCACGTAGTTGTCGGTGCCGGTGCTCTGCTGGAGCGCACCGCCGAAGACGTAGACGAAGAGCAGCATCAGCGCGATCGGGGTGACCGCCGTGGTGATGATCGTGTCGGGGCTGCGGAAGATGTGCCGCATGGAGCGGCCGGTGAGTGTCGCCGTGTCGGCGGCGAAGTGCGTGGTCATGCCGCATCCTCCTTCTTGGACGTGGTGCCGACGAGAGTGAGGAAGATCTCCTCCAGAGTGGGCTGCTTCTCGACGTACTCGACCTTCGCGGCCGGGAGCAGCTTTTTCAGCTCGGTGAGCGTGCCGCCGGCGATGATGCGGCCCTCGTGCAGAATCGCGATGCGGTCGGCCAGATGTTCGGCCTCGTCGAGGTACTGCGTGGTCAGCAGCACGGTCGTGCCCGTGTTCGCGAGTTCCTTGACCACGCCCCACACTTCGATGCGGGCTTCGGGGTCGAGGCCCGTGGTCGGCTCGTCGAGGTAGATGACCTCGGGGTGTCCGACCAGGCTCATCGCGATGTCGAGGCGGCGACGCATGCCGCCGGAGTAGGTGCCGACCTTGCGGGCGCCGGCATCTGTCAGGCGGAAGGTCGCCAGCAGGTCGTCGGCGACCTTCCCGGCGTCTGGCAGGTGCCGCAGCTTCGCGACCAGCACGAGGTTCTCGCGTCCGGTGAGGATCTCGTCGACCGCGGCGAACTGTCCGGTGAGGCTGATGCGCTCACGCACGCCCACCGGGTTCGCGGCGACATCGATGCCCTGCACGGTCGCGGTTCCGGCATCCGACTTCAGCAGGGTGGAGAGGATGCGCACCACGGTGGTCTTGCCGGCGCCGTTCGAGCCGAGGAGGGCGAAGATGCTGCCCTTCTCCACCTCGAAGTCGACGCCGCGCAGCACGTGCAGATCTCTGTACGACTTCTCGATGCCGCGCACCGAGATGGCTGCATCCGTCATGATTGCCCCTTCTTCTTCGCGTCGTCGAACGCCTTGATGAGACGCGTGCGCTCCTTGTCGATCCACTGCCGCCCGCCGTAGGCCGCGGCGTAGTTCTCGGCGAACTCGACCGGGTCGTCGCCGACGATCGCGCTGACGGGGGTGCCGTCGATCGCGGCCCGCTCCCACAGGTCGGCGATGTCGAGGAACATCTGCACGATGATGTCGCCGTCGGTGACGCCGCCGTAGTACATGTTGTAGCGCTGCTGGGCCTTCGCGACCTCGCGATAGGGCTCGGGCAGGGCGTTGATGCGGGCCTGGGCCTGCTTGTACTGCTTCTTCTCCTCGAGCGATCCGGTGAGCGCTTCGATCCACTTCGCGGCCATGATCAGTTCTCCTTGCTCTGGGTGTTGCTCTTGTTGTCGGTGTGGGTCTGCTTCAGCTGCGCGATGCGCTGCGCGAGGAAGTCCCAGGTCTTCCAGAACTCCTCGAGCTCCTGCCGGCCCTGCGCGTTCAGGGTGTACACCTTGCGGGGCGGCCCCTTCTCGCTCGGGACCTTCTCGACGTCGACGAGGTTCTTCTGCTCGATGCGCACGAGGAGCGCGTAGATGGTGCCCTCGGCGGTGTCGGTGAACCCGTGCGCGCGCAGCCGTGTGGTGATCTCGTACCCGTACGCGGGCTGCTCGGCGAGGAGGGCCAGGACGATGCCCTCCAGAGTGCCCTTGAGCATCTCGGTCATCTGCTTGCCCATCGGGTTCCCCTTTCGTGTCGGTTGGTACTCAGTGTTGCCGAGTACTGGTACAAAGTAGCACTGAGTACCGGTACTTAGCAACACCGATTACTGGGCTTGTTTTTCCGAGAGCAAGCATCGAGACCCATCGCGCGCGTCGAGACCCACGCCCGCGTGCGTCCGCGCCGGTGGGTATCGGCGATGGGCGTGGGTCTCGAGGCTGGGGGCGCGGGGCGCGGGACGCGGTCAGCTGCGCAGGTAGGCGAGCACGGCGAGCACGCGCCGGTGGCCGCTGTCGCTGGAGGCGAGGCCGAGCTTGGCGAAGATGTTGCCGATGTGCTTGCTCACCGCGGTCTCGGTCACGAAGAGTCGCCCGGCGATGGTGCCGTTGTCGAGGCCTTCGGCCATGAGTCCGAGCACCTCGCGCTCGCGGGGGGTGAGCGTCTGCACCGGGTCGTCGGCGCGACGCCTGCTCATCAGCTGCGAGATGACCTCGGGATCCATCACCGTGCCGCCGGCCGCCACGCGATGCAGGGCGTCGACGAAGGAGGCGACCTTGCCCACGCGCTCCTTGAGCAGGTAGCCGAGTCCGTCGGCTCCGGCCGCCAGCAGCTCACCGGCGTAGCGGTCCTCGACATACGCCGACAGCACCAGCACGGGGAAGCCGGGGCGGCGGGCACGGGCTTCGGCGGCGGCCTTGAGCCCTTCGCTCGTGAAGGTGGGCGGCATGCGCACATCGACCACCGCGGCATCCGCCTCGTCGAGCCGTGCGAGGAACGCCTCGGCGTTGTCGACGGCCGCCACCACCTCGAACCCCTCGCTGCGCAGCAGCAGGGCCAGCCCTTCGCGCAGCAGGGTGTCGTCTTCGGCGATCACGATCCGCATGGAAGCTCCGCTCTCAGGATGGTGGGTCCGCCGACCGGGCTCGTCAGCTCCAGCGCACCCTCGAAGGCCTCGATGCGGCGACGGATGCCGGCCACCCCGCCACCGGGACGCTCGACGGCTCCGCCCACGCCGTCGTCCTCGACGGTGATGCGCAGGATCTCGCCCTCGCGCGCGACCCGCACCGCGGCGCGCGTCGCCTCGCTGTACTTGCTGACGTTCGTGAGGGCCTCGGCCACCACGAAGTAGCTGGCCGATTCGACGGCCGCGGGCACGCGTCCGACCTCGTCCGCCTCGATCGTGCACGGCACGACGCTGCGCCCGGCGAGCGAGGTGAGCGCCCCTTCCAGACCCAGCTCGTCGAGGATCGGCGGGTAGATGTCATGCACCGTGCGGCGGAGCCCGGCGAGCGCATCGGTCGCCGCATCCTGCGCTCGCCGCAGCGGTTCGAGCACGTCGCCCCCGGTCTCCTGGGCGCGCTCGGCGATCCCGAGCATCATCACCACGTTCACCAGGCGGTTCTGCGCGCCGTCGTGCAGGTCGCGCTCGATGCGGCGCAGCTCGGCCGCGTGGGCGTCGAGCGCCGCGGCACGGCTGAGGGTCAGGGCATCGACACGGGCGGCGAGGCGCGACTTCTCGGGGGTCGCGAGGAGCTTCGCCGACACGAACGACACCAGCCGTGCGACCGCGGGGATCAGGAACGCCGCGACGATCGCATACCCGAGCGCGAGCAGAGGCTGCGTCGCCGCGAGTTCCCACGATGTGACCGGATAGACAGAACCGACCGGATCATCGGCGGGTGCGAACTGCCAGTAGTAGGTGATGGCGAGGGTGTTGACCGCGGCGATGGGGAGCGAGATCGTCAGCAGTGACGCGAACAGCACGGGCAGCCCCTGCACCGCGAGCCACAGCACGTCGCGGCCGGTGGCGCGCGAGAACGCGAAGCGCAGACGATCGTCGATGGTCGACCCCGGCGGAAGCACATGGCCGATCGGCGCCAGCTCCACGCCGCGGTAGGCGCCGACGCGGCGACGGTTCAGATCCGTCCATCGATGCAGGCCCTGCACGGCCTCGGGCATCACCAGCACGCCGCCGGTGAGGGCCATGAAGGGAAGCAGGACGATCCCCAGGCAGAGGAACACCACCGAGGCGATCGAGACTCCGGCCTCGACGGCCAGATACCCCCACGCACGCAGCCAGCGGCGCATCCATCCGTCCTTCACTCTCACAGTCTGCCCGAGGGCTCGTGACGGCACGGTATAGCCAGCACCACCATCGATGCGGCAGCGGGCGGGATGGGGTGCCGCATCGGCCGTCCCTAGCGTCGAATCATGACCTTCACACCACTCGCCCCCGCCGTCGACGCGCGGCCCTCCGAAGCGCTGCGGCTGCAGTCCGTCGTCAAGACCTACGGCTCAGGCGCCAGCCGCGTCACGGCTCTGCGGGGCGTCGACCTCGCCATCGCGAAGGGTACGTTCACCGCGATCATGGGCCCCTCAGGGTCGGGCAAGAGCACGCTGCTGCACAGTGCCGCCGGACTCGACCGGCCGAGCAGCGGCACCGTGCACCTCGGCGGGACCGAGATCTCGGGGCTGAAAGCGCGACAGCTCACGGCCTTCCGGCGCGATCACGTGGGCTTCGTGTTCCAGGCGTACAACCTGCTGCCGGCCCTCGACGTCGAGGACAACATCACCCTGCCGCTGCGGCTCGGCGGTCGCCGGCTCGAAGCCCGGTGGCTCGACTTCCTCCTCGACGCCGTGGGCCTCACCGAGTACCGTCGTCGCCGTCCTTCCGAGCTCTCCGGCGGTCAGCAGCAGCGGGTGGCGATCGCACGCGCGCTCATCACCCGGCCTCACGTGGTGTTCGGCGACGAGCCGACCGGCGCGCTCGACTCGCGCTCCGGCAAGCAGGTTCTCGACCTGCTCGCCCACACCGCGAGGGAGCTGGACCAGACGGTCGTGGTCGTGACGCACGACCCGGTGGTCGCCTCGCACGCCGATCGGGTGATCTTCCTCGCCGACGGAGCCTTCGCCGGATACCTCGACGGCGCCGACCCGGCCCAGATCAACGACCGCATGAGCGCATTGGGGGAATGGTGATGTCGGCGTCTCTGGGCTTGGGTCGACTCGTCGGTGCTGACCTTCGTCACCACCGTGGCAGCTTCGTCGGGGTGGCGGTGGCCGTGTTCGTCGCGAGCGCGCTCGTGACGGGGCTCGGGGTGCTCGTCGAGTCCGGCATGCGTGGAGGACTGGCACCCGAGCGCTACGCCGCGGTCGACGTGGTGGTCGGTGCACCGCAGCAGGTGGATGTGCCGCAGGATCTGCCGGTTCCGCTGCGGGAGCGCGTGCCGCTGCCCGCTGACGCGGTGCGCGACATCGCCGCCCTCCCCGGGGTCGACCGCGTCGTGGTCGATGTCACCATCCCGCTCGTGCGGCAGGATGCGGGAGCGGAGGCCGCGGATGCCGGATCCGCCGTGATCGAGGCGCACCCCTGGCAGGCCACCGCACTCACGGGCTTCGAGCTGCGAGAAGGGCAGGAGCCCGCCGCAGCGGACGAGGTCGTCGTCACCGCCGGAAGCGGGCATGCCGTGGGCGACACGGTCGTCCTGGCTCACGGTGGCGTGCCGTCGGAGTATCGCGTCGTCGGCGAGGTCGTCGCTCCCCAGGCGCCGGAGCGGGCCTCGCACGTGTTCCTCAGCGAGAATCGCATCGACGAGCTCGACCCGCACGAGGGCGCTGCACAGGCGCTCGGCGTCTTCGTCTCCGGGGCAGATCCCGAGCAGACGGCGACCGCGATCCGCGAGGCATTCCCCGGCCTGAGCGCCCGCACCGGCGACGCCCGAGGAGACGTCGAGTTCCTCGACTCCGGTGCCGCTCGGTCGACGCTCGTGTCCATCGGCAGCGCATTCGTCGGCACGTGCATCCTCGTGGCGATGTTCATCGTGGCGGGCACCCTGTCGCTGTCGGTACAGTCGCGACGTCGTGACTACGCGCTGCTGCGGGCGGTCGGGGCGAGTCCGTCCCAGGTGCATGCGCTCGTCGCCCGTGAGGTGCTGTGGGTCTCGGTGGTCGCCGTGCTGCTGGGACTCGCGCCGGGATACCTGCTCTCGAGCGTGCTGCAGTCGGCCTTCGTGGCAGCCGGCGTGATCCCCGGCGATTTCGCGCTGGCCGTCGGCCCGCTCCCCGCGGTCGGAGCCGTGCTGCTCGTGCTCGCCTCCGCCTGGGGCGCCGCGCGCATCGCGGCGTCTCGGGTGGCGAAGCTCGATCCCGTCGAGGCTCTGCGGGAGTCGACGACGGGTGCTCCGGCCATCGGCCTGCCGCGCATCATCATCGGAATCGTGCTGGCAGCCGCCGGGATCTCGGTGTCGACCGTGCCGCTCGTGGTGCGCGGGCAGATCGCCGCCGGTGCTGCCGGTGGCGCTGTCATGCTGCTGATCATCGCGCTCGCGGTGCTCGGACCGTGGCTGGTGTCGCTGAGCGTCCGACTGATCGGAACCGTGCTGCGCCGGATGTCATCCGCGGGATTCCTCGCCTCCGCGAACGCTGCGGCGAACAGCAGGCGCCTCGCCTCCGCTATCCTGCCGATCGCCCTCGGCATCGGGCTGGGGCTCGTGCAGATCGGTGCGCCGTCGATCATCGCGGCGGAGGCGGCGACGCAGGCCAGTGCCGGTGTCATCGCCGACCTGCGCGTGACGGCACCCACGGGTCTCTCCCCCGAGGCCGTCGACGCGATCCGCGAGACCCCGGGGGTGGGCGAGGCATCGGGGGTCTCGCTGAGCACGGCGGTGCTCGACTCGCACGACCTGGAGGGCAAGCTCGAGCGCGCGGAGCACGTGCTGCAGGGCCTGGATCCCCGAAGCGTCGCGCACGCCCTGGATCTGCGCGTGCGGGAGGGTTCGCTGGCGGAACTCGACGGCACCACCACGGTCGCGGTGAGCACGGATGCCGCGCAGGTGCTGGGGGTCGGCATCGGCGGCACCGTCGTCGGGCATCTCGGCGACGGCTCGCCTTTCGAGGCGACGGTCGTCGCGGTGTACGAGCGCGGTCTCGGATTCGGCGACCTCGCCATGGCCGTCGACGCGGTCAGGGCGCACACCACCACCGGTCTCGACTCCTTCGCGCTCGTGACGATCGATGAGGGTGCATCGGACGAGGTGCGTGCCGCGCTGGGCGCTCGCGGTCTGCTGGTGAGCGACCGGTCGGGGCAGGAGGCCGCCGGCGCGGCCACGCAGTCCCAGAACGGGTGGACGGGTCTCATCGCGCTGCTGGTGATCCTCGGGTACATCGCGATCGCCGTGGTGAACACCCTCGTGATGGCGACGGGCGAGCGCTCGCGCGAACTGGCACTGCTGCAGCTGATCGGGTCGTCGCGAGGGCAGGTGCGCTCGATGATGCGGATCGAAGCCGTGCTCGTCGCGGTGATCGCCATGGTGTTCGGGGTGGTCGTCGCCCTGCCTCCGCTGATCGGCATGAGCATGGGCATCTCAGGGCAGCCGCTGCCCGTGCTGCCCGGGCTCGGATCGCTGGCGATCATCGCAGGGATGGGCGCGCTGGCCCTCGTGGCGATGTGGATCGGGACCACGGCGACCATGCGCACGCGTCCGATAGACGAGATCGGCTCGCGCCAGTAGGCCCCTCGGGGCCGGGGGCGTACCGAGTCATCGGTGCGCCCCTTCTGCGTGGGGTGAAAAGGCGGGGTGAATTCTCCGGGATCGGCGGGGCCGCGTGTCGGGGGCCGGGCAGGCTGGACTTGTCCCGGACCGAGTTCGTCATGCCCGAATGACGCTCGGCGGTCGCCTGAGGGGGCGGGGGCTTCCGCGTGCGAACGCGCAGCGGTGAAGCGATGAATGGGGAGACAGTCATGGGGTTTCGTGTTGCCCGCAAGGACCACACAGCCGATGGCCTTCCGTCCGAGCGGCAGAGCCGCTGGCGGGGCCGTGCAAGGAAACTGATCGGCGGCGCCGTGAGTACGGCGCTCGTCGCGTCGTCGATGGTGTTCGTCGGCGGGACGCTGACGGCCGCGCCTGCGGCCGCGGCTAGTCCGTTCCTGTGCACACCGGGCGCGGTGTACGTGCAGAACGCCACCGAGGTGCGCGAGTTCACGGTGAAGGAGCAGGGTGCACCGGGCGACGGCGGCACGCTGGGCTCCTCCACGGTCGGCCTCGACTACTCCAACAACGCCCTCGGCATCTCGTCCAGCGGTCAGTACGCGTACACGGTCACCAACGCCGCCGGCTCGAAGGTGCTCGCCAAGCACGATCGCGTGACCGACTCCACGAGCCGCACGACGTTCACGCTCAACTCTTCTGTGCTCCGTGGTGCTGTGCACCCGGTGACCGGCGTCTACTACTTCGCCAGCGGTACCTCCGTCGACGGGGCCATCAACCTGTACGCCTGGAACGAGAGCGTCACGCCGCAGGCCTATGTGCAGGTCGGCACGCTCCGCCCGACCGCTGACAGCACCGCGTTCGGCGCCAACGGCGACATGGCCTTCAGCGCTTCGGGTCAGCTCGTGCTCGTGGCGGACAACGTCATCTACTCGTCTGACCTTCCCACCTCGCTCGTGCCGAGCAACGCGACCATCGAGGCCAAGCAGGTCCACAACATGGGTGCCGGTGTGCAGGGCAACGGCATCGCCTTCGGTAACCTCGGGCACATCTTCGTGTCGGTCGCCGGTAGCGATCCGAGGATCATCGAGGTCGATCTTCCGCGCGGGCTGACCGTCAACTCGACGTCGACCCCCGGCTTCTCGCCCACCGACATGGCGAGCTGCACCTTCCCGAACACCCTCACCCTGAAGAAGGACCTTCCCGAGGGGCGTCACGCCGCCACCGACCAGTTCGCGCTGCGCGTGCAGTCGCCGGCCGGATACCAGGTCGCGCAGACCGACGCCACCACGCGCGGTGAGCGCACGGGGCTGCAGCCCGACTACGCGGGACCGGTGTTCACCAACCAGGGCGACACCTTCCGCCTCTCCGAGGCCGCATCCGGAACCACGGACCGCACCCGCTACGCCGAGTCCCTGGATTGCGTGCAGGTCAATTCCGACGGCTCCACGATCCCGGTGGCCGTGACGGCATCGGGTGAGGTGAAGCAGCCTGCCGGTTCGCTCGGCACGGATGTCACCTGCACGTTCACGAACGTGCGCCTCGCGCCCGACCTGGCGCTGCGCAAGACGTCCGACCCCGCAGCCGGCGTCGCCGTGCACGCCGGTCAGCGCCTCACCTACACCGTCGAGGCGGAGAACACGGGCAACACGCGCCTCGACCCCGTCAGCGTGACCGACGACCTGTCCGGCGTGCTCGCGTTCGCCGAGTACCAGGGTGATGTCGCCACGAAGATCGATGGAAAGCCCGTCGCCTCGGGCGCCGCGACCGTCACGGGCGACGACCTCGCCTGGACCGGCGCACTCGAGCCCGGTCAGGTGCTCACCGTCACCTACTCGGTGATCGTCGACGCCGGTGTCGAAGGAGAGCGGATCGCCAACAGCGTCACCGCCTCGGGAACCCCTCCAGGCGGTCTCCCCCCGATCGATCCCCCCGCCGTCACGACCGAGCACCCCGTCGCGGGCTACACCGTCGCCAAGAGCTCAAGCCCCGCCGCCGGCACCGTCGTGGAGCCGGGACAGACCATCGAGTACACGGTGACCGGGACCAACACCGGCGCCACCGTGCTGAACCCGGCCTCGATCGCCGACGACCTGTCGGGTGTGCTCGCGCACGCCGCGTACAACTCCGACGTCACCACCTCGATCGACGGCACGCCCGTCACCACGGGGGCGGCCACCATCACCGGCGACGACCTCGCCTGGACCGGCGCGCTCCAGCCCGGGCAGACCGTGACCATCACCTACTCCGTGACCGTGGATGCGGCGTCTTCGGGTGAGGTCCTGCAGAACACCGTCAGCGGCACGGCCACTCCGACGACACCGAACCCGGGCGACCCCACCGGGCCGCAGGTGCCGGGCGAGCCGATCGTCCCGCCGACCGCGACCACCGAGCACCCGGTCATCGGGTCGGGCTTCACGATCAGCAAGTCCGCCGATCCCGCCTCGGGCACGGCCGTCTCCGCTGGAGACACCGTCACGTACACGATCACCGGCACCAACACCGGCGACACCGACCTCGACCCGGCCCGGATCGTGGACGACCTCTCCGGCGTGCTCGACAGTGCCGCCTACAACGACGACGTCACCGCCGACCGCGGCTCGGTCGCCGTCACCGCCAACACGCTGACCTGGACCGGCGATGTGCCCCGGGGCGAGTCGGTCACCATCCGCTACACGGTGACCGTCGACGCGGGCGTGAAGCAGGCGCTGCTGAACAACGTCGCCACCGGTACGGCCACTCCTCGGATCCCGGTCGACCCGAGCGACCCCGACAGCCCCACGACCCCCGGAACGCCGATCGTCCCGCCGGCCGTGGAGACGAACCACCCGGTCGTCGACAACGGCTTCGAGGTGACGAAGTCCGCCGACCCCGCCTCCGGCACCGCCGTGCGCGCGGGTGACACGATCACGTACACGATCTCGGGCGTCAACACCGGCAACACGACACTCGACCCGGCGACGATCGTCGACGACCTGTCGGCGGTGCTCGCACACGCCCAGTACGGCGGCGATGTGTCGGCCTCGACCGGTGCGGTCGACCTCGCCGGCACCACGCTCACCTGGACAGGAGCGCTCGCGCCCGGCGCCCGCGTCGACATCACCTACACGGTGACGGTCGACGAGGACGCGACCGGCGTGCTGCTGCGCAACACCGTCACGGGCGAGGGAACGCCCCTCATCCCGACCGACCCGACGGACCCGGACAGCCCCACCACGCCCGGCACCCCGGTGACGACGCCGCCTTCGACCACGGAGCACCCGGTGGCCACCCCCGGCTTCACGGTCACGAAGTCGGCCGACCCCGAGACGGGCACGCGCGTCGACCCCGGCAGCGTGATCACCTACACCGTCACCGGTCGCAACACGGGTGACACCGTGCTCGACCCGGCCTCGATCGCCGATGACCTGCGCGGTGCGCTGGCGCACGCGTCGTACAACGACGACGTGACGGCCACTCGCGGCGACGTCAGCGTGGCAGACGGTGCCCTCGCGTGGAGCGGCGTGCTGCTTCCCGGCCAGGACGTCGTCATCACCTACTCGGTGAAGGTCGACCCGACCGCCGGCGGTGAAATGATCGCCAACACCGCGACCGGTTCGGCGACTCCGCTGATACCGACCGACCCGAGCGACCCGGACAGCCCCACCACGCCGGGCACGCCGATCACGCCGCCGCCGTCGACCACGGAGCACCCGGTCAACGAGCCCGGCTTCACGTTCGCGAAGACGGTCGACCCGGAAGCGGGCACGGCCGTGGACCCCGGTGACGTGCTCACCTACACGCTGACCGCCGTCAACACCGGCCAGACCGTTCTCGACCCGGTCGAGATCACGGACGACTTCTCGAAGGTGCTGCCGTACGCGTCGTACAACGGCGATGCCGCGGCCGTGATCGGCGGGCAGCCCGCCGGTGCGGTGACTGTCGACGGTGCGAAGCTCGGCTGGTCCGGCGCACTCGCGGTCGGTCAGACCGTCATCGTCACGTACTCCGTGACGGTCGGCGCCGACGGCGTGGGCTCCGTGATCGAGAACAGTGCGAGTGCGACCGCGACCCCGCCCGGAGGCTCGGTCATCACGCCGCCGCCCGGCACCACGACGAATGCCGTCAACGTGCCCGGATTCTCGGTGTCGAAGAGCGCCGACCCGGCAGCGGGTACGGCAGTCGACCCCGGCAGCGTCATCACCTACACGGTGACCGGTGTGAACACCGGCGAGACGGTCCTCGATCCTGTCGCGATCACGGACGACCTCTCCGGCGTCCTCGCTCACGCCGACTACAACGGCGACGCGACCGCCACGATCGGTGCCGCCGAGACGACCGCTCCCGCGGTGGCCGGCGATCGCCTCTCGTGGACGGGCGTCCTCCAGGTCGGCGAGACCGTCACCGTCACGTACTCGGTGACCGTGCACGCGGATGCCGGCGGGACGATCCTCGAGAACTCGGCTTCCGGCTCGGCGACCCCGCCGGGTGGGGTGCCTCCGATCGAGACGCCTCCCGCGACGACCGAGAACCCTGTCAACGAGCCCGGCTTCGAGCTGCGCAAGACGGCAGACCCCGCCTCGGGGACCCGGGTCGACCCCGGCAGCGTCATCACCTACACGGTGACCGGTGTGAACACCGGTGAGACGGCGTTGTCGCCCGTGCGCATCACCGACGACCTGTCGGGTGTTCTCGCCCACGCCGCCTACAACGACGATGCCGCAGCGACCGTGATCGACGGACCCGCTCTGGAGCCTGTCGTGGAGGGTGACGAGCTCACCTGGTCCGGCGTGCTCGCCGTGGGTCAGCGCGTCACGATCACCTACTCGGTGACCGTGAACGGTGATGCCGGCGGTGCGACGATCGCGAACACGGTCGCCGGAATCGCCACCCCGCCCGGTGGCGCGGAGATCACGCCCCCGCCCGTGACGACCGAGAACCCGGTCGGCACCCCGGGCTTCACGTTCGCGAAGACGGCCGATCCCGGTTCGGGCACGGCCGTCGCCACGGGAAGCACCGTCACCTACACGCTGGTCGGCACCAACACCGGTGAGACGGGCCTGGACGATGTCGCCATCGCGGATGACCTCTCCGGAGTGCTGCGGCACGCCGACCTCCGCCCCGGTGCGACCGCCGTCATCGGCGACCGCACGGTGGCCGCACCCGTCGTGGACGGAACGCAGCTGCGCTGGTCCGGCAGCCTCGCCGAGGGCGAGAGCGTCACGATCACGTACTCCGTGACGGTGCACGCCGACGCGGCAGGGGCGACGCTGCGCAACGCGGCCGTGGGCTCGGCCACACCTCCCGGCGGTGAGACGATCACGCCGCCGAAGAGCTCGACCGAGAACCCGGTGCTGACGCCGCTCGCCCTCACCGGCGGACTGCTGACGCCGTGGGTGCTGGCGCTCGCGATCGCTCTGCTGCTCGGCGGTGCCGTGCTGCTGATCCTGCGTCGACGCCGGTCGCAGGCCTAGCGGTCACAGGAAAGGCCTCGTCTGTCGCGTGCGACGGACGAGGCCTTCTGTGTCTCCCGGGCGGTGTCTCGCCCGGTCGCCCTTACTCGGGCAGCAGACCGTGGCGCGCCGCCTGCTCCATCGCCTCGGTGCGGTTGTGGGCGCCCAGCTTGCGGTAGATGCTGCGGAGCTGGGTCTTGAGGGTGTTCTGCGAGACGTTCAGCTCGTCCGCGATCGCCGGCAGAGACGCGCCCGAGGTCAGGGCCCGCAGCACGATCTGCTCGCGAGACGACAGCCGTGGCCGCGTCGCGAACGACGGCAGCGCCGATCGCAGGGGGAAGGTCCCACGGCCCGTCGGGTCGAGGTCGGCACGCACGGCACCGAAGTCCTCGGCGCTCAGGAGCACGAGCGGGGTGGTGAGACCCCGGTCGATGAGCTGCACGCTCAGCGCCTCGCTCGAGGGCTGCGCGGCCGCGGAGGAGACGCGGTGCAGTGCGGCACTGTGCACAGCCGCTGCTTCCGCGCGTTCTCTGGCGGTGGAGGGCCGCAGGCGGGTCTGACCCAGAAGCCGGGACACGTCGGCGGCCTTACCGTCGATGAGAGCCAGGCGCGCCCGCTTGAGGACCGTGCCGAAACGATCGGCGACCGCATCCCGCTGCAGGATGCTCCGGGCCGAGCTCACGTCACCGAGGGCGAGGTGCAGCAGAACGCGCGGCTGAGACAGCGCTTGGCGCACGTGGGCTGTAGCCGCCTCCTTGCCCCGGAGACGCACGAACGATTCCAGACGCTCCAGTCCCGCTGCGGGCTCACCGTCGTGCAGAGCGACCCACGCCTCGACAGCGGCCATCGTCGTCCAGTGCTCGCTCGTCGCCCGGTACGGCTCGAAGAAGCGGATGTGCTGCTTGGCCGCGGGGAGATCACCGTCCTCCACCGCGAGCATCGCCTCGGCCACATGGTAGAACGTGCTCCGATAGCTGTCGAGGAGCGCCGGATCCCAGTCGCCGTCGCGGATGAGGGCGACATAGTGCCTGGCCTCCGGCAGGTCTCCGTTCAGCGCGTGGACCCCGCCCAGGAGGCAGATGCCGTGGAAGGCGTTCTTGTTGCCGTGCGCGGCGGCGAGCGCCGTCGCCTGCTCCCAGATGTGAACGGCGTCGTCTCGTCGTCCGCCGTCATAGAGCGAGATGCCGAGGTGGGTGCACAGGAGGGGCATGTCGCAGGCGTACTGCTGCCATTGCGACTCGGGTGTCTCGGTGAACAGGGCCAGTGCGCGTGCGGCCACCTGGGCGGCGCGCTCGGGTCGGCCGATGGCGCGCAGCGATGCGCTCTCGGCGGCCCAGATGAAGATCCGCTCCGTCGCCGAGAGCGTGGTCCGACGGGCATCCGCCGCCGCCACCGCGATGCGCAGGAGCTGGAGCCCGCGCTGGCGGCGGAGGCGATTGGGCTTGAGACACATCCCGAGCAGCATGGCCACGAGAGGCTCCTCCTTGAGCCGTGACACCGGCACGTCGCCGAGCAGGTCGACGACGGCATGCCGGTCGCGGTGGAGCAGGCGGTTCCACCCCGACATCGTCACATGCGTGGCGAGGCGCAGGTCGTCGTCCTCCATCGCGAGGCGCAGCCCCTCGAGCGGCATGTCGCGGCGCACCGCACCCTCTGCCGCGACGCGTCGCAGCTGAGCGACCTCGTCCGGAAAGGTCCGGCGCAGTTCACGGCGCAGCATGCCGCGGGTGAGGGGGGTGAGGGCGAAGCTGCTGCGTCCGTCGGCAGACCAGCGGCCGAAGCCGAACATCTCGGCCTGGTCGAGGGCCTTCGCGATCGCGGAGTCGCCGGTGAGCGCCACCGCGAGGGGAAGGTCGACCGAGTCGGTGACGCTGATCCGCAGCAGTCCCTGCAGGGCCTGAGGATCGAAGGCGCATTCGGCGAGCCGATCCTGCAGGTAGTCCTCGATCACGGTGGTCGCGGCGCGCAGCGATGAGGCATCAACTGCGGCGCCGCGCAGCGCGAGAGCCCGGATGAGGGCGGGGAAGCCGCCCGTCGCCTCTCGCGTTGCGGCGGCCGTGTGCTCGTCGACGTCGAGAGCACGACGGATCTCGTCGGTGTCGAACATGAGCTGTTCCGGGGTGATGAGCGTCGTGTCGATCACGAGGTCGAGGCCCTCGCTGTCGAAGGGACTGGGGCGGTTGGTGGCGACGATCAGCCGGGTCATCGCGGCGGTGGCCACGGCACGGCACAGGGCGAACACGCCCTCACGGTCGACCGCGGCCGCGTCATCGAGCACCAGGGCCAGAGGAGCATCGACGGCGCGCAGCCGTGCCGTCACGGCGGCCCAGCCTTCCTCTCCGGCGGCGGTGTGCGCGGGATCCGCCTCCGGCAGGGCCCGTAGCAGGGCGCCGGCGAGGGCGTCTCCGGTCGCGATGGCGGGGGTGACGGTGATCCACACGACGCGGGACGCGGTGGCGGACGCCCATTCCACGAGGGCGGTCGTCTTGCCCGACCCGGATGCGGAGCGCATCAGCGTCAGCGGTGACGCGGTCTCGAGCGCGGCCGTCAGACGGGGGTGGCTGACCGCATGCGCCGACACCCGCGGCAGATACCCGTCCCGTTGCACGGCAAAAGACGACACTGCACCTCCCCAGGTCCCGTCCCTACGATATCGCCCGGCGGCTCGTCGAGGTGCAGGGTCGGGCGCCGTTCGACCGGCCGGGGTCGGGGCATTGTCCGCATCGCGCCCGAGCGTTCGAGAAGAGGGTGGATCGATCCCCACCGATCCACCCTCTTGGCCGTGAGCGATTCACGGCCGCGCAACGACATCGGGGAGGTGATGTCGTGTGCCTCACTCTGAGGATGCGACCAGCTGGGGAGATGTTCGCATCCTCACTGGGAGGACACTCGAATGCCCCGCGGATGACGCGGTTCGTGAAAGGCCGCGATGTTGCGTCGATCGGTATATCGCCCGTCTCTAGGAGTAACCTGGCGCTCAGCGTCATCCGCGGCGTATCCGCGTGTCTGTAATCAAGGCGATCCCTGTGGAAGTACGGGTCGCTCTCCCGGGGAGGGGTGGACATGGAGCTATCGTCTGGATGGCGCGGAGTGAGGTACCTGGCGTTCGGAACCTCGGTTCTGCTCATCGTCTCGATGCTGTGGGCGATCACGTCGGTGTCTTCGGCCGCCGCGGCCGTGGGCGACCCCTTCGGGGCTCAGCGCCCCACCGTCCTCGTCGCGCAATCCCCGGCGGGTGAGGGCACGAGCCTCTACCGGGCGGAGACGGCGAACGACGGCTCGTTCGAGTTTCTCCCGGAGGGGACGGACTCGAGTGGCCTCTACAACGCGATCTCGTGGAGGCCGGCGGACGGCTACGTCTATGGGATGGTGGTCGAGGCGATCGGAGCGATTCCGAGTGGCAGTCTGATTCGTATCGGCGAAGGCGGGGCGGTGACGCGGGTCGGCACCGCGCGCTATTCGCATACCGGCGACCCGGCCCGCCAGTATGCATGGTACGCCGGAGCTTTCAGCCCTGATGACGGATTCCTGTATGTCGCGGACGGCGGTGGGGCCAACAATCCGGTCACGGTGATCGATGTCACCTCCGGCGCCGTGGTGCGAACGTTCGATCTGTCGCCCGACGTCGCCGCCGGGCAGGATTTCGAGTTCCTCGGCGGGTATCTCTGGTCCATGACAGCGACCGGAGCCGTGCAGCGGATCGATGTCGCCACCGGGGCGGTGACGGTCTTCGCCGCCGTGGGCCCAGCCGACAGCGGCGGCTATGGAGGCGCCTGGAGGTTCGGCAACGGCAACCTCGGCTTCTCCGGCAACGACACGGGCGACATCGTGCAGCTCCAGATCACCGATCCCACGTCGGCGACTCCGACCTTCAGCGTCGTGGCCGTCTCGCCGAGCCCGCCATCGACCAACAACGACGGAACGGCGATCCCCGGCGACCCCGTCGACCTCGGCATCGTCAAGTCCGGGCCGGCGCAGTTCACCCCCGGGGGGCAGATCGCCTACACGCTCACCGTTACGAACGAAGGTGGGGGCGAATCCAGTGGCTGGCACGTCACAGACAGCATGCCGACCGGGCTGGTCGCGCTGTCTGCGACCGGGACCGCGGGAAGCTCCTGTTCGATAGCGGGCGGAGGCCAGGACATCTCTTGCCATGGCGGGCGGCTGAGCGTCGGGCAGAGCATCACGATCACCGTCGTCGTGGGCACGGATGCAGCAACGGTGACGCCCTGCATCACCAACGTCGCGGACGTGCTCGGAAACGAGTCGGACCCCGACCCCGCCGACAATCGGTCGCAGAGCACCAGCTGCACGCCCGGCGAACTGGTCGTGGTCAAGTCGGTGAATCCGAGCAGCGGTTCCCCCGTGGGGGTGGGGCAGTCCGTCACCTACACCGTCGCCTTGCAGAACATCGGCGGCTCTCCGGTCAACGTCGCCCAGGATGATGTCATCGCCGGAGTGCTCGACGATGCGGTCATCGTCGATGAGCCGGTCTCCTCCGACCCGGCCTTGTCCGTCACCGCCATATCTGCCGGACGATTCTCGATCTCGGGCACTCTGGCCGCCCTGCAGACCGTTTCCATCTCGTACACGGTGCGAGTCCTCCCGGACAGCGAGCGGGGCGACGACCTCCTGGCGAACTTCGTCGTCGCGTCAGGCGGAACCCCTCCGGCGGTCTGCGCAGCAGGGGATCCGCTGTGCACGCAGAACCCTGTCGCGGGGTACTCGATCGTGAAGAGCGCATCGGCGCCGTCTGCCGTTCCGGGAGATGTGATCACCTACTCCATCACCGTCTCCAACACGGGCCGAGTCGACTACTCGGCGGCGGATCCGGCATCCTTCGTCGATGACCTCACCGACGTCCTCGACGATGCGACCTACAACGGCGACGCGAGCAGTGGTGCGGTTTTCACGGCTCCGCAGCTGAGCTGGGAGGGTGCGCTTCCGATCGGTGGCACCGTCGTGGTCCGATACTCCGTGACTGTCGATGAATCGAATCCCGGAGATCTGCAACTGACCAACACGGTCGCTCCCACCGGTATCGGGGGCGAATGTGCGAGCCCGACCGGATGCACCACGGTGACTCCGATCGGCTCGTACACGATCGCCAAGACGGTGGACGCCGATACGGCACGGCCCGGGCAGAAAGTCACGTACACGATCACGGTGACCAATACGGGGCGCCTCGATTACACCGCGGGCGCTCCGGCCAGCTTCACCGATGATCTGTCCGGTGTGTTGGACGACGCCACATACGACGATGGCGCCACACAAGGTGTGGTCGTCCTCGGGGACACCTTGTTCTGGTCCGGTGCCCTGCCGGTGGAGTCGACCGTGCAGATCCGCTACTCGGTCACTGTCGACGACCCCCGTGCCGGCGACCGGATGCTGCACAACGTCGCCATCCCCACGGGTCCAGAAGGGTCGTGTGCCGGAACATGCCGAACCGCGACCGCCGTCATGTCGTACGCGGTCACGAAGACGGCTTCCGTGTCGGAAGTCGACCCCGGAGGCACCGTGATGTACACGATCACGGTCAAGAACACAGGCCGGGCCGACTACACCGATGTCGATCCGGCATCGTTCACGGATGATCTCACGCGCGCTCTCACACAGGCGGACTACAACCGTGATGCGGACAGCGGTGCAGTTTTCGCATCTCCGGTGATCAGCTGGGCGGGGCCTCTGGAGGTCGGCGGTAGCGTCAGCATCACCTACTCCATGACCGTGAAGCCGGGCGCATCCGGTCACCTGCTCAACGTCGTGGTCACGCCTCCGTCCTCCGGAGGGAACTGCGGTGAGAGCACACGCAACCCGGACTGCCGCGTCACTACTCCGATCAGCCCCGTCGGCGCTCAGGTGAGCACGGGAGGCCACACGGCTTCTTCGCTCGCGAAGGCGGGATGGACGGGACTGATCTGGATATCCGTCTTCCTCGCGTGCACGATCGGTCTCATCATCGGTCGCGCAAGGAGGCGAGCCCGGCTATGAGGTACGCACACCGTCTGGATACGCCACGTGAAGCACACGGGCCAGGGTCTGGGTCTGACACGGACACGGAAGGCGCGCGCCTGCGCAGGTGGCGCGGCAGAAGCCTGAGCGCAGCCTTGGTCGCGCTTCTCCTTTCTGCCGGCGTGATCCTCACGCATCTCGTGTGGACGGCGGACCCGTGCTGCGGTCCTGTCGACCTGAACGGTGCCGTCGCCGCTCTCGAGCCGAGCGATGTTCCCCCTCGCGAGGTCGTCGCCCGGCAGGACGCCGTGGATGCGGGCAGCGGGCGCATCGTCGTTCCGTCGGTCCACCTGGACGTCCCGTTGGGGGCGCTCAACGAGGTGGACGGTGTCATCACGCCGCCGGGCTTCGCCTCGATGTACTGGGTGCGCAATCGTGGAGTGGCTGTCGAGGAGGCAGCGCACGGCACCGTGTACATCGTCACGCACTCCCTCCGCGGCGGGGGAATGGCACCGGGCAACTACCTGTTCGAGACGGACACGGGGCAGCCGACCTTGGAGGCGGGCGACACGATGGTCGTCGATGGAGTCGAGTACGCCGTCGAGAGCCTCAGAATCGTGCCGAAGACGCAACTCGAGGGGGATCGAGACCTCTGGTCGGCGATTCCCGACCGACTCGTTCTCATCACCTGTCTCCAAGCGGCCACCGACACACCATCCGTCGAGAACCTGGTCATCGTCGCCCAACGCGTATCGACCCCGTACGAGCGCACCGACGTCGACGCCTCAGCCATCGCGCCCGGACGCGCGGTGGGCCCCGTGAACGGACGATCGCATGACTGACGACGACATTCTCGTGACGGAGACCGCCGACACGGATCTGATCACGGCGCTGCGCAACGGCGATCGCAGTGCCTACGCCGAGCTGTGGCGCAGGCACGCACATGCCGGCACAGCTTTTGCCCGTTCGTTCACCAAGAGCTTCGACCCGGACGATCTCGTGTCGGAGGCCTTCGCCCGAATTCTGCGGATCATCGACGCCGGCGGCGGCCCGACCGCATCGTTCCGGTCCTACCTCTATACGACGATCCGCAATACAGCGATCAACTGGCAAAGAGACAACCGCACGCGCCCTCTGGGTGAAGATGAGGACCTGCCCGATGAGCGCAGCGAGGCCATGTTCTCCGCGGTCGAGAGCTCGCCGACGATGGAGGCTTTCCGCAGTCTCCCGCAGATCTGGCAGGAGGTCCTCTGGTACGTCGACGTGGAGGGGATGGCTGCTGCCGAGATCGCGCCCCTGCTCGACGTCTCGGCGAACAGCGTCGCCGCACGCACGTACCGCGCGCGTGAGGGCTTGCGTCAGGCCTGGATCCAGGTGCAGTTGGACACGGTTGCTGAAGGCAGCGATCACCAGTGGGCTCTCGAGCGGATGGGCGCGCATGCACGCGACGCCCTCGCACGCCGAGACCGCGACCGTATGGAGAAGCATCTGTCCGAGTGCGCGCGATGCGCGCTGATCGCGAGCGAGGCATCCGAGATCAGCTCCCGGCTCGCCCTCACCGTGGTGCCGGCGATCACCGGCCTCACCGGAGCGGCGTTGGCCGGATGGATCGCGAGCCTTCACGGCGGCGCTGCGGTGCAGACGGTGGCGATGGGAGCCGATGGCATCGGGGCCGACGAAGAGGCACGGCCGGTCGAGGAGGCTCCCAAGCCGGCGACGAGGAAGTACATCATCGGCGGGATCCTCTTGTTGCTCCTCATCGCCGCCATGTTGTCGGTCCTGCCAGGCCTCCTCGCACCTCCGGAAGCGCAACCCTCACAGCAGCCAGGACTCCCATCGAAGCCCGCGCCTGCGCCTTCGTCGACACCCGCGGCGACTCCGTCGACGACGCCGACGCCCACGCCGACGCCGACACCGATGGAGCCCGAGGCGCCGTGGCGCGCCCCTCTCGCCGCACCGCAGGTTCTCAATCTCACCGGCGCACCGGTCCGGCTTCCGCGTCCTGTACTGTCCGGTACAGGAACCGCAGGCTCCTCCATCACCGTGCGTGCCGGCGGCGAGGCGGTCGGAGGGACAACGGTCGGTGCCGATGGCCGATGGACGCTCACAGCGGACCTGTCTCGTCTGCAGGACGGTCCGCACCAGCTGACCGTGACGTCGTCTCTCGTCGGAGTCGTCTCGGCTTCAGCGACTGCCGGCATAGTCGTCGATCGATCCATCTCCATCCCCTCGGGCATCGCCGTCACGTACGAACCGGAAGGGGTCGTCGTCAGCGGCCGTGCCGACCCCGGCTCCATCGTCACGGTTCGCGGAGACGGTGTCGACGCAGCCGTTGCAGCGGGCGCGGACGGCGCGTGGCGAACCGCGCCGATCGCGGGGTTCCCGGCAGGGCGCAGCGTGCTCACCGCAACAGCGGCGGACACGGCGGGCAATGTCTCGCCGGCTTCAGCCCCGATCCCCGTGACGCGCTGAGGCCGCGCGCGTTCGGGTGAACGGCGGCGTCGAAGCGAGGGTGATGTTCTACGAGACGGAGGCGTCAGCGTTCTTCTGGAATCGCTCGATCCAGTCCGCGTAGCTGTGGTCGTGGCCGATCTCGCACTGGCACAGGACCGGTACTTCGGTGTGGATCGCATCCCCGGTGAAGTACTCGATGTGCTCGGTCTCGACGATATTGACGCGCGGGCTGTTCATTGTGCACCTGTTGTTCGTGATGACATCGTTCGACTTCCCTAGGTCGCAGAGAAGGACCGAAGTGGCGGGAGGGGTGGATTCCCTCCCGCCACCGGGAGGATCTGATTCCTCATTGGGGGGCAGATCGCCCAGTCGAAGACCCTGTGGGGAGAGCCTTTGACGATCGAGTGAATCCGGGGAGGGTATCCACTCTTGATTTCAGACAGAAGAAGGCCATCTGGATGACGCGAGTTCGAGAATCGGTCGAGAGAGCTCGCGTCACGATGGGAATGGGGAGGGGTCGCCCCCTCCCCATTGGATGAGGGCTGCGAAGCCCTCAGCCGTCCCCCCGATCTTCGACCGAGGACCGCGCGAGACTCCCCATGGGCCTCCCGCTCAAGTCGATGACCGTCGGGCGCAGGATGACGGCGAGCAAACCCCAGTGTCGCAATCATCTGCACAGCCTCCGGTCAAAGTGACTTGTGCATTACAGACACGCGAGATCGCAGGCGATGACGCGCACGGCCGGTATTCCGGAATTCACTCGTCGCAGCGGCAATGCCCGATGAAAAAAGTTGAGTATCGCGTCATCGAGGTCGGGATCTTCCGTCTGCAATGTACGGGGATGACTGGGGAGCGCTTGCGCCACCGTCGTTCCGATACCGGGGCCTTAGGCCATTCTAGGGAGGGGACGTTCAGTGTCTGGACGAATCAAAGCAAGACGCACACTGACGCTGATGGGCGCTGCTGCCCTCGGCGTCTCGACGCTGATGGGGGCCGGTGCGGCCTACGCAGCACCACAGGACTACGGCAACATCGACCCGGATCGCACCGGCTCGTTGACAGTGCACAAGTACCTGCATCAGACGGGAACCGTCGAGGGAGACATCAGTCAAGCGCCTGCTGACGGTACCTTCACCGATCCCGTCGCCGGCGTGGAGTTCACGGTGTACCCGCTCCTCGAGGGCGGAACGCCGATCGATCTGACGGTCCCGGAGAACTGGGAAGGGCTGGATGCACTGGCGCCCGGTGCCGCGTGCACGGCGCCGTCTGGCTACACGCTCGGTGCTCCTATCGTGATGCCCGCCACCGATGCCCTGGGCACCGCGACGGTGTCGCTTCCCCTCGGCGTCTACCAGGTCTGTGAGACCGCGGCTCCGCCGCAGATCGTCGACCGCGCGATCCCGTTCATCCTCGCGGTTCCCATGCCGCACGAGAACGGCTGGGTCTACGACGTCCATGCATACCCCAAGAACGGCGAAGGAGTTGTCGAGAAGACGATCGATCCTCAGCAGGACACCGGACTGGGCTCCGTGATCCGCTTCCCCGTTACCGTCCCGGTGCCGACGATGCAGGAGACGTGGACCGGCTTCGCGATGCGCGACACGCTCGACGCGCGTCTCACCCCTGTCGCACCTGCAGACATGGCGGTCACGGTCGACGGAGTGCCGCTCGACCCGAGCTTCTACACCATCACGGTGAGCGGCCAGCAGATCACGATGAACTTCACCGCGGCTGGCATCGCCTGGCTCAATGAAGGCCCCAACGCCCATGTCGGCGAACGGGTTCAGGTCGTGTTCGCCGGAACGGTCACCTCTGTCGGTGACGGCGCGATCACGAACCAGGCCGAGCTCTGGCCGAACAACCCCGGCTTCGACCCGACCGTGCGCCCGCCGCTTCCGTCCAACGAGGTCAAGACCTACTGGGGCAGCCTCGACGTGCAGAAGCGCGCGGCCGGCACCTCGGGCACCGAGGGAACGCTCAACGGTGCGGTCTTCGAGGTGTACAACGCTGCGGACCCGTATGCCGCCGATTGCTCTGCGGCAACCGCGACCGGCTCGCCGGTCGTGGTCAACGGTGAGTCTGAGTTCACCTCGGCAGGCACCGGTGTCATCTCGATCGCGGGGCTCTTCGTGAGCGACAGCGTCAACCCGGTCATCGACGCCCAGCAGCGCTGCTACGTGCTGAAGGAGGTCGCCGCTCCGTCGGGGTACGTTCTGCCGGCACAGCCGTTCACACCGGTTGCTGTGAAGATCGGGCAGACGACCACGTCGGACAACGTCGAGATCGTCAACACTCAGCAGGGCGTGCCGCCCCTGCCGCTGACCGGTGCGAACGGACAGATCATTCTGATCACGGCCGGATTCGCCGCTCTTGCGATCGCCATCGGGCTGCTGCTGGTCAAGCACCGTCGACGCAACCTCGACATCACGAGCGTCGAGTAGTCGAGAGGGGAGTGATCCTGGCGCTGCCGGGATCACTCCCCCACCAGCACGAGGAGACCTCGGGAGGGGTGGGGGGATGATGACGATCACATTGGACACCAGCGCGGCGACCGCAATGTCGCCCGCGGGCGCTGGTCCGAGGCGCCGGCCAAGATGGGCGCCGGGGGCGCTGACCTGGCTCGTCGCGTGCCTGGGAATCGTTGCGTTGGGAACAGGTCTGTACCCGATGACAGCGTCCTGGATCAGTTCGTACAACCAGTCCCTGGTCATCAGCTCCTACGAGGAGCAGCTTCGAGACGTCGAACCCGGCGCGAGGGAGCAGCTTCGCGACGCGCATCTATACAACGACGCGCTGAGCGCGGGAGTCGTGCTGGAAGAGAACGGCAATGTTCCGGTGAGTGACGGAACGCTGTCCGATGACGCGCTCGACTACTCCCAGATCCTCAGCGCGAACACGCAGGGTCTGATGGCGCGGGTGAAGGTTCCGCACATCGATGTGGATCTGCCGGTCTACCACGGCACGAGCGACGCGGTCCTTCTCGAAGGGGCAGGCCACCTCGAAGGTTCGCACCTTCCGGTGGGCGGGATCGGCACCAGATCGGTGGTGACAGCGCATCGGGGACTCGCCAACGCGACGATGTTCTCTGACCTCGACAAGGTGGAGGTCGGAGACGCCGTCGTCATCGAGACCTTCGGCGAGGTGCTCAGCTATCGCGTACGCGAGATTCACGTCATCGCTCCCGAGGAGACGGACACCTTGCGTGCCGTGCCGGGCGAGGACCTGGTGACTTTGATCACGTGCACACCGCTGGGAATCAACTCGCACCGCATCGTCGTCACCGCAGAACGGGTCACCCCGACGCCGGCTGACGACATCAGATCTGCCGGGGCGCGTCCGACGATTCCCGGCTTTCCCTGGTGGGCGGTGTACGGAGGGGCCGGGATCGCGATCGTCCTCGCATACCTGCTCCGGCAGGGATTCGTCGATGCGCGTTCGGCGAGAGCCACGCGGCGCGTCGAGATGAGTGCGGCCGGGGCGGCAGAGGCCGCCGATGGCGTGGGGACAGACAGCAATGAATGACAACAACTCTGGGGGAGCTATGAAGAAGATGGACGTGCGGCGGAGAGTCGCGCTGCGCGCGCAGCTGCGGAGGTTGTGCGCGGGAGCGCTCGCCGTGTTCGTCGTCGGCGGCATGAGCACTGTGCTCGCCGCCCCTGCGCACGCAGCGACGGTCTATGAGATCGAAGGCAGCTGGCAGGCGCCGGTGCCGACACAGGTCAAATCCGGCGATGTGCTGAGCTCGGCGTGGCGGTTCAACATCAACGATGATTCCCCCGCGCCGACCAACGACCCGGTCGACAACGTCACCGTCACCTTCGTCGCCCAGAACGCGAAGTTCACGGCCTTGCCGTCGGTGTGTCTCACCACCGGCGTGACTCCGGCGTCGTCGATCTCGACAGATGGCAAGACCCTCACCTGCAACGTCGGCACCCGCGATCAGGGAACAGCCGAGCTGCTCATCGCTGGTCTGCAGGTCGACGGTACGACTGGTTCTGCGGTGTCGATCTCGGGGTCCGTCGGCGGCGTCGACGCTACGCTCCCCGAGATTCCGATCGTCAACGCATTCGCGATGGACATGAAGTTCGATGAAGGAAAACCGACCAGCTCACAGGCCGGAGCGCTCCAAGAACTGTCATTCCCCTGGTCGTTGCGTCATTCTCCCGGTGCCGAGGCCGGACCGAACACGGTCAGCTATGACCTCACACTCTCTTCGACCGCAGGTAACACCATCTCGGCGATGTCGGCGGGTTGCGTGGTGCAGAATTCCACACAGGCGGGGCACCCGCACTCGGGCGCCGGTCAGCCCGCGGCAGAGACGGCGCCGTTCCCTACGGCCTGCACGCTCGTGAGCATCGGCACGAATCGAGTGCGTCTCACGTTGACGGGAATCGACTACTCCAAGACTCTCCGCCCCACCCTCGATTCGGCAGGAACCGCTCTGCCCACTGAGTGGGATGTCGTCGCTGCGGGTCTAATGAAGCTTCAGTTCACCTACACCAACCCGACCACCACCTCGCTTCAGGCGACGACGCCCACCTACACATCGGTGCTCGGGGCCACGTCCGTCGATGTCGCGGCGAACAACACCAACAGTGTCGCGTCGACGCGAGGAGTCTGGACGGGCGGCTGGAGCCTGAACAATCTTGAGCCGCCGGTGTCGGGCTCGATCTGGACCGATACCTATCGCACGCTCGCAGGGCAGCCTGCGAGATCGGTCTCGGGCGTACGGTCGCCGTTGCCGGGGGACACCCAGAGCACGCAGGTGTGCACGATCGTCGACTCGCGCTACCTCGACGTCACCGACGCCGTCATGGGCAGCGTGTCTGGCGGGGTTGTGACGCCGTATCCGGGCGTGCAGTACCAGTACTACACGGGCACCGGAACCCTGAACAACCTGAACCCGGCGCACGCCAACTACAATCCGAACACGTTCACGTGCGATGGCGGCGGCTGGACCACTACACGCCCCGCCGACATGAGCACGGTGCGCGCAGTCAAGGCGATCATCAGCCCTGCAGTCGGCCTGACCATCCCTGAAGCCGTCCCGCGCCTGTATGTGGATTCGGTCATCAAGCCCACGGTAGCTGTCGGGCAGGACATCTGGACATGGACGTCGTACACGCTCAACGGCGGCACGAGCTGGTTCAACCCGAACCGCGAACTCACCCCGAGCAGCGTGCCGCTTAGCGGCACGCTCACCCCGGGGGCACGCTATCCGTTCACGGGAGGCGGGCGCGACGTGTTCCGCATCATCGCCGCGACGCCGCAGATTCAGAAAGACGTCGATCAGCAGGAGACTGTTCCCGGAGCGACCGTGAACTACACACTCACCTACCGTGCACAGGCTCCGGTCAACACGTCTATCGGTGGGTTGGTCGTGCGCGACCTGCTTCCTGCAGGTATGGAGTACATCGTGGGCAGCGCTTCGACGGCCCCGACGTCGATCACTGGCCAGAACCTCGAGTGGGCGCTGACCAACGTGCCGACGAACACCGACTTCGTCATCACGTTCAGCGCGCGCATCCCCGCAGACGCGGAGCCGGGAGACGTCTTCGCGAACACTGCGACAGCGGCGACCGGCGGAGTCACTGCAGAAGACACGGCGTCGACCCTTATCCGTGACGGTGGATACACGATGTTGACCAAGACAGCAGCCCAGGCCAAGGTGCCACACGACGACGGCGTAGCCAGTGACTCCTGGACCGTGCGGATCTCGTCCAACGACACCAGGACGCAGGCCTTCACCGACACGATCGACGTCCTTCCCTACAACGGCGACGGCCGCGGCACGAGCTTCACCGGGAGCTATCAGCTGAGCGGTCCCGTGCAGGCCGTCGCCGGTGCGACCGTGTACTACACGACGGCGAGCCCTGCGACACTCAACGCCGACCCCGCGGACGCGACGAACGGATCTGCGGGTTCTGTCACCGGGAACACCGTCGGGTGGTCGACGACATTCGTCCCGAATGCCACCGGTGTCCGCGTGATCGGGCCGGCTCTCGCCTCCTCGACGGCGCAGGAGTTCGTCGTGGCAGTGACCACGACCGGGGCGACATTCGAGGACACGTATGTGAATCTCGCCGAGGCGAGGTCGGATCGGACCAAGCTCGTCATGCGCACCTCGAGTCGATTCGAGATCGGAGCCGTCAACTCGGTCGCGCTGAAGAAGTACGTCCAGGACACCGATGGCGTCTGGCACGATGCCAACGACATCGACGACTACCCGTCCTTCCACACCGGAGCCACCCTGCACTATCGCCTCGTCGTCACGAACACGGGCGATCAGACGTTGCACGACCTCGTCATCTCAGACGATCGTGTCGACCTGGCGGCGCTCGACCCGCTGCCTGCAGGTCTGACGGCCGGGGCGATCCTGCCGGAACTGCTCCCAGGAGCCGCGAACGCGGTGACGATCGAGTATGACGTTCCGCTCACCTCCCGCCCCGAGGGCGGCTACCTCGTGAACACCGCGTGCGTCGCTCCCCAGGATGCGACCCCGCCCGCTCCGGGCGAGCCTGCGCCCGTCGAGGAGTCCTGCGATCCGGCAGGGGTGCTGGTGTTGCCGTCGAGCCTGACCTGGACGAAGACAGCAGCGGGAACTTCGGAGCGCCTCTCCGGGTCCGAGTGGGAGCTCACTCCCGTCGACGCCAACGATGCACCGACCGGTGCCGCAGTCGCCGTGGTCGATTGCGTTGCCGCCTCCGCGACGGACTGCACCGGGGCGGACATCGATCCCGTGGCCGGTGTGCTGACGATCGATCCACTTGTCGACGGACGCTACCGGCTCGTGGAGACGCGGGCGCCTGCGGGGTTCCAACTCGATTCGACTCCGCGCTTCGTCACGGTGCTCGGAGCGACCACGCTCGACCAGCCGATCGAGAACCGCGAAGCCGAGGGACCCACTCTTCCGCTGACAGGCGGCTGGGGCAGCCTCGTGTTCTGGCTCGCAGGCGGAGCGTTGGGAGCTCTCGCGATCTTCGCCGTGATCCTGCAGCGACGACGCCGTAGCCGGAACGTCGGGGCTCTGGATGAGTGAGCGCTAGCGGCTGATCTCCCTACTCCGGGCCTACGCTGGCACCGCGCTCTCATGAGCGCGGTGCCAGCGATCAGTACGACAGAGGAGTCCTGCGATGGAACTGACATCACTCGGCCTGCGGCGCTCCGCCGCCGTGGCCACCTTCGCTCTGATGGTCCCCATGATCCTCAGCGGATGCGCGGCGCCGTTCAGCATCAATCCCGAACTGGCCGACGAGCACATCCCGCCAGGTGCCGCCTCCGTCAACCCGCTGCGAACCGACGATGAGTTCCGTGCGGCGATGGGGGCCTTTCCGATCATCGGCGACGCCTCCTCAGACGCGATCACCGTTCCCGGCCTCTACGGAGCGCACGGCCTTGCCAAGATCGACGGCGGCTTCGAACTCGAGCGCTCGGACACGTTCACCCCTCAGGGTCTCGCAGTCAGCGATGAGTTCGTGTTCATCTCTGCCTACGACCACGAGCATGAATTGAACTCGGTGATCTTCGTCCTCGATTTCGACGGCAACTTCGTCAAGACGATCGCCCTCGACAACAAGGCGCACGTGGGGGGAATCGGATATGACCGGGAAAGGGAAGTCCTGTGGGTCGGGGACAAACGGTCGGGTCATGCTGTCATCTCCGGGGTCGAACAGGAAGTCCTCGACCAATACGACATCACCAGCAAGATGCCTGTGGAGTACGGCCTGTCGCTCTACGTCGACAGTCTCCCAGCGACCTCTACTCTGTCTTTCGCAGGAGACTTCCTGTGGGCCGGCTACTTCTCGAACGCCGCAGAGGAGTCGCAGATCCAGCTCTTCTCGTTGGAGTTCACACGCGACGAGAGCGGAGAGGTGCAGCTCCTGAGCGTCGGTGACGCCGAGCATATCCGGGTCTCGGAAACAGGTGAGCTCCACATCTCCGCGGACGCGGCGTTCCAGGCGCCCAAGGAGGTGCAAGGACTCGGGTTCGACGGCCAATACCTGTACGTTGCGCAGTCGTTCGGCACGCAGGAGTCGAAGCTCTCCCGATACGAGCTCGCGATCGAGGGTGAGGACGTGGTCTTCTCGGGAGGGCGCTCGGTCGCGCTCCCGCCGTACCTCGAGCAGATCGGCCTCGCTGACACAGAGGAAGGTCTATATATCCTCCCTCTCTTCGAGAGCGCCCAGCCGAGCTATCGAAAGAAGGTCGATGCCTTCGTTGACCGTGTCGTCGCGATTGCGGAGGATGCGTACGTCGGCGCGTCAGAAGACGACAGCGAGGCGCCGAAGCTCGTCGAGATCCCCGTGTCGATCGTCGAGTAGGTGCACCGCGTCACAGCCGTCGGAGGTCAGCTGATCCTCTGGCCGGCCCACTCCTGAATGAGCGTGACCAGCGCGGCGACTCCTGCCTCGCTCATGTGGCTCGGGACGTCGTGCACCTCTCCAGGGGCGACGATGATCTTGTGCGTGCTTTCCGGACTCACCCGCACCACCGCGGCGTCCACCTGACTTCGGGGCGTGGACGTGGGTTCCTCCATGAGGTCCCGCGATCGTATGTTGCGGTCGGTGAGCATGAGGCCGTACACCCCGGCAAGCGTGCCGTCGCTGAACGACGCGACGATCTGCTCACCAGCGTCCAGCGGCATCTTCTTCGAGAACCTGGCGAAGTGCTTGGCATGCTTCTTGTCGTCCGCATATTTCACGTCGGATCCCAGGCCGAGCTCCTTCACGCGACCACGGACATCCTGCGACGTGGCGGGTTCCTCGGCGATCTCGGCGCCGCTGCTTGCGAGCACCTCGAGGGTCATCGTCATCGCCGCGACGAGCAACTGGCTGAACCACTCCGCATCTTCAGCATCGACGAGCGACCCTGCCCCCGCCCAGTCGTAGCGTCCGATGGCCGCCGACGCGATGGTAGCGGCAGTCGACGCAATGCCGTTCGGCCCGACGTAGAGCGGATACTGCCGCTCTTCCCCTTTGCTGAATACCAGATCAGTGCTGTCTTTCGCGATGAGTCGCCGGTCGGTGAGCAGAAAGCCCTGCGCGTCTCGCTTGCGGAAAGGCAGCGCCACGTCGTAGCCGATCCAGATGATCGGCAACTCGTCGGCTCCGGCGGGCGACACGAGCATCAGCTGCTCTATCGCGCGCCACATGACGGCGGCGCCGTCCTCCCACGTCGGGTGCGGGTGGCCAGGGACGAACACGAAATCCTGGATATCGACTCGTTCTGCCGCGAGCCGAGCCGCTCGTGCCGACAGGAGGGTGAAGAGCTGTCTCCGCGCGGGCGGAAGGCTCGAAACGTACGCGTCCAGATTCATCAGCTCACCATACTTCCGATCACGGTTTCATTGGCTGGGCGAAGTCATGCCTGGGCTGCGCCCACGTAGGTGATGGCCGTCATACGCCCTCCGGCCACGGCGTGCCGGCTCGCCTCCGAGTAGCCGTGGTCGCTGGTGAGGAATTCGACCACCCGCGCGTATTCTCGCCTTGGCGGATTCAGCGTGAGAAGGACAGAGCCCGTGGCTGAGTGGAGTCGGACCGGGCCGAGTGCAGGGTCGTGGGCGACGATACGTTGAACGCTGCGGCGAGGTATCACTTCCTCTCGACGCCCGATCTGGATCGTGAGATTCGAGACGTCCTGCCGAAGAGCCACCCTCTCCCGGAGGAGCGCGGTCACGGCGATGAGGGGGATGAAGCCTACGACAGCCACCAGGAACCCCGTGGCCATGTATCCGCCCCCGGCCAGACCGTTCACGTACTCCGACAGTTGATCGGAGTACGTGAACGCCAGGAGCAGGACCACGACGATGTAGGCGACGCCGACGATAAGCGACAACCGTCGAGCGGGCTGCCGGAACTCGATCTGCGTCATGAGTGTCTCCTCTGTCGTCGCGTGCCTAAGGTGCGGTACTTCCCTAAGAGACAACGACTCGATCGCCATTATCTGACGCAGCAGGCCCACCCGCCTTTCGAGGGGACCCCGCGCAGGCGACGACCGTCGATGTGAAGACCTGCGTGCCAGGAGACAACGTGGGTGAGTCTCTTCTCCGAGAGCGTGACGCATCAGGAGGGTGGGGTGCGACCGGGCGGACCGACATGGAGATATCGATCCGCCCGGGAGGACGCTTCGAGTCCTCGTGTGTGTCGGGTGTGGGTGCACCCGGCGGGGAAGAGCAGAACTGGGGAGAAGCTGCTCTACTTGATAGACGGAGACGCGGGTCATGGATGACGCGGATGCCCGAATGTTCTCGAAATCGACTGTGTGCCTGTGCCGAGCGAGGAGTCTGCCGGCAGGAGGCTATGCCGACGATGCGCTGAGGATGATGTTGAAGGTCAGGCCGATGAGCAGAGCATTCACGAAGAACGACATCACCGAGTGAACGGTCACGAGCCAGCGAGTTCGCGTGGTGAGTACATTGACATCAGACGCCGCGAACGTCGTGCCGATCGTGTAGGCGAAGTAGACGAAGTCGACCAGCCCCGGGTGAGGAGTGCTGGGGAAGTCGAACTGCTCCACTGCCGGGCTTCCCTCCCATCTGAGCTGATATATCTGCGCAAAGCCCCAGTGCAGGAAGCCCCACGCGAGCAGCATCGCCCAGATGCTGAGGAGCTTGATCACCACGCCGTAGTCGCGGTCGGAGCCGAAGACGATGACCTGAATCGCCGCGGTGATGCCGATCAGAGTGGGGATCACGGTGAAGAGCAGGACGAGAATTCGCCGCCAGCGCCGGTACTTGCCCGTCGCAGCGACTGTTGAATCCGCGGGAGGCGTGTTGCGCCGTGCGGAGACTCCCAATGCCGAGACTGCCGTCGCCGCGTACAGGCTCGCGAGTCCGCACCAGCACAGCAGCCAGAAGAGACTGCTGTCGTCCGCGATGGCGAGAACTCCGATGACAGAGAGCGCGAACTGCGTGATCCAGCTCCCGATGTAGCCTCTCGACCACGCTGCCTTCGCTGAAGGGCGGGTGGTGGTCATGACCCCTGCCCTCGGTCGGCTGACGAACGCATCGCAGGTTCACGGTCACGGGGCCTCCGCGCCCATGCTCCCGCCGACTCCGAGGAGAGAGTCAGAAGCGAAAGCGAGAGGAGAGTGGCCGAGAGCAACGGCCCGTTGAAGCCGAGGGCGATGGTGCCGCTGAGGAAGTCCGACGCGACAGTCAGGATGGAGAGGAAGAGGACCACCATCAGGACAGCACGGGACCGCCGCCCGCCGCGGAGCACGAACCACGCAAGGACGATCTGGATCACGGTGAGCGCCCCGGAGAAGACTGCGACGATCAGATATGCGAGTCTCGCCGCCTCCGTGCCCTCGTCGAGGACGGCCAGGAGATCGCGGTTGAGGAGCGCACCTCCCAGTTCGAGCAGTCCGCTGAGGATGATGCAGAAGACGGCGACGAAGACGCTCAAGGGCGCTCGACGCGCAATCTCCCGCGGGTCTGTGGACACGGTGCTGTTCAGCTTCGTGTGATCCGTCGTGTGATCCTCGACAGTGACCCCGGTCACGTCGACGATGGGCAGATTGCCATCGGTGATGAATCTGTCCCCTCCGCCGTTTCGCGAGTGATAGCCGGTCGTGAAGTCCTTCAGCACGCGCAGGTCCGCATCCGGATTCGCAGTTCGGAGACTGGAGACGACGTAGTCCCTCTCCTCGTCGGTGTTCTCATCGATCCGGTGGGTGACCTGGAGCGTGAAGAGCGAGAAGCCGACGTCTGTGTCGTACGTGGCCGCCCCCAGCCAGTCTGCGTGCGCGCCGCCGGGGAGCAGCCACCCTGGGGGGCAGTGCCAGAAGCGCACGTGATGCCGCTGCTTCGGGTTGCCCTCGACCTCTTGTTGGTAAGCGAGATCGTGGCGGCGGCCGAACAGCATGAGCGGGGACACCGGGGCGGTGGGGTAGCTGCGCCGTGTGAGCGTCGAGCTGATGATCCGCCACGTGGAGACGGCGGTGATCTCATCGGCGCGGTGCCAGCCGCTTCTGGTCATGGCGGCGTCGAGCTGCTCGGCGCCGCCGTCGATGCCGAGATTCACCGGGTCCCCCAGGAGTCCGTCGGCGGTGCGGGTTCGCCCGAAGAAGTAGTCGGGAACGTACAGATCCGAGAGCATGCGGTGAAGCCGGGGGAGGACGAGATACGCCGTGATCGCCCAGACCGGCACGAAGAGCAGCACCGACCACGGGGTTCGAAAGCCCTGAAGGGAGATCAGAACGACGAGCCACACTGCCGACGCTGTCCCGATCAGGAACGCCCCGCGATCAAAGATCGTCGATCGGGAAGGCGGCTGTTGCATCTGCAATGCCGAGCGGCGCCGCGACTCATGCGCGGGGCCGTGCGGCTCATCGGTCGACCTCATCGTCGTACTCCTCTCCGGGCGTACCCCCAAAGTCCGCCCAGGCGTTCCCCGCCCGCTCTCATTCTGCACTGCGGCGGACACGATCGCGGGAGGCGAGATGTGTCCCGAAGTGCGAGGAGCTGTCACGGCTGCGAGTCGTGCGCTGACCTCCTGCGTCGGCTCCAGCAGGAGCCGGCGAAGTGTCGCTCGTGCCGGGGCCGCCTACGCGTTCTGTCGGGCGGTCGCCACGAGTCCTTCGAGCAGCGCGAAGGTGCGTGCACGAGGACCTTCGGGGCGGATCCCGATGGCGTGCGCGAGTTCGAGCGCGAGGGCCGCGTGGCCTTCGGTGTTCGGGTGGAACGGGTCGTTCATGAGTCCCCACGGCACACCGCCGGCGCCGAGCCCGGCGAAGCGGGCGTACTGGTCGACGAGGATGACGTCTTCGCCGGCGGCCACCTGACGCACGGCCTCGGCGAACTCTCCGATGCGGGCACGCTCCGGGGCGTTGCGGACGTCGATGGCCGGCGGCGTCTGCAGGACGGGAACGGCACCGAGCGTGCGCACCCGAGCGACGAAGTCACGCAGTGAAGCCGCGTAGTCGTCGGCGGTGATGACCTCGCGCGGTCCGCCGTCGGAGGCGTCGTTCGTGCCGATCATGAGGGTGACGACGTCGGGCCGCCATGACGCGACGCGGCGGTCCCAGTCGTCGAGGAGGTCGACGATGCGGTTGCCGCTGATCGCGGTGTTGAGCACGACGTCGCGCACGCGCTCCAGTTCGCCGCGGATCAGCTCGTGCAGGTGCTCCGGATAGCTGCGCCCGCCCTGGGTGTGCACCAGGCCGTGCGTGATCGAGTCGCCCGTGATGACCCAGTTCAGCGGTGCGGGTGCTGCGAGCGACGCGGCGATGCGGCGGAGGTCGGATGCGGCGGAGGCGGAGGCGGGGGAATCGGCGTTCGACACGGCTCCGAGCCTATCGGCCGCGTGGCGTGGGTTACCGTGGAGGGGTGAGCCCTGAGTCCGACAGACCGTAGATCGCGGGTCGAGTGCACGTCGTGCGCTCCCCGCATCCCTGTCGACCCTTTTCTCGCCCGCTGTTCCTCGCCCTGAGCGATTCGAGCGGCGTCTTCGTGTCTGGATGCTCCATGCCCTTGCTCGTCCCTGTCCTGGCCCTGGCGATCTTCGCCCAGGGCACCAGCGAGTTCATGCTCGCCGGCCTTCTCCTTCCCCTCTCGGCCGACCTCGACGTCGATCCGTCCACCGCTGCGCTGCTGACGTCGGCATTCGCGGTCGGCATGGTGATCGGCGCCCCGACCATGGCGGTGTTCGCCAGCCGCTGGGCACCGCGGCGCACTCTCGTGCTGCTGCTCTTCGCCTTCATCGCCGCGCATGCGGTCGGCGCCCTCGTCTCGTCCTTCTGGGTGCTACTCGTCAGCCGGGTGTTCGCGGCGCTGGCCTATGCCGGGTTCCTCGCGATCGCGTTGGCGACCGTGCGGGTCATCGTCGAGCCGGCGCAGACGACACGTGCCGTCGCGGTGCTGCTCGCCGGCACGACTCTGGCCACGATCGTCGGAGTTCCTGCCGGCGCGGCGCTGGCGAACGCCTACGGGTGGCGTTCGACGTTCTGGGCCGTCGTGCTGCTGTGTCTGCCCGCCGTGGTGGCCCTGCTGCGTGATCGCACCCTCGTCGCCGTCGCGCGCTCGCCGCGGATCGCTGTGCGCGGGGAGCTCGCCGAGCTTCGGCGTCGTCCGGTGCTCGTCGCCGTGGTGATGGCCGTCGTGGTGAACGCCGCGACCTTCGGCGTCTTCACATTCCTCGCCGTCATCGGCACCGATGCCGGCGTCGGTGATTCCTGGATCCCTCTACTCCTCGCCGCCTTCGGTGTGGGGGCCTTCCTCGGGGTGTCCGCGACCGGTCGGTGGGCCGCCGGCATCGAACGCACCTGGATCCGGGGCGGTGCCGTGGCGACGACCGCCGCGTGGGTCGTCTTCGCTGCGTGCGTCGACGCGGTGCCCGGCGTCTTCATCGGTGCGGCGGCCGGCGGCATGTTGTCGTTCGCCGTCGGCTCGGCGCTGATCGCTCGCATCGTCGGGCAGGCGTCGGGTGCTCCGGTGCTCGGGGGCGCCTACGCCACCGCGGCGCTGAATCTCGGAGCCTTCGCCGGTCCTGTGGTCGCCGGCATCGCCTACGCACAGACCGGGGCGGCCGGGGTGCTGGTGGTGGCTGCGAGCCTGGCGGCCATCGGGGTGCTCCTGGCTCCGCTGCTCCGTGCGCGATGACCGCCCACGACCGCGCTCGATACGAAAGACTGGAGGCATGACTTCGCCTGCGCTCGACACCCTCCTGGCCCGCATCGTCGAGAGCGGACTGCTCGAAGATCCCCTCGCCGAGAACGGCCTGGTCTACGGGCGTGCGAGCATCGACGCGGCGGGCACCGTGGTCAACGTCAACGTCGACCCGGAGCTCGAAGACGATGATGAACAGGGCGACGACGTCGATCACGATGCGTTGATCGCCGCGGTCTCGCGCATCCTCTCGGTGGGGGAGTCGCGCTGGCGCGCGATCATCGACGAGGTGGCCGCCGACATCGACGACGCGGTGGACGACGAGCCCGTGGTCGAGCAGATCGACCTGCGCGACGACCTCGAGGCCACGTCGGTCGTGGTGTTCGCAGACGCCGTGCTGCTCGCCTTCCTCGCACCGAAGCAGTTCCCCGACTCCCGGATCCTCGTGCAGCTGGACGAAGATCTCGAGGTCGACGGCGTCGAGGTGCGAGAGCTCGACGGTTCGGAGACCATCGCGTTCGACACGCTCGACGACCTGCTCGACCACATCAGCGGTCCCGACGAGAGCGCAGCGCCGGCGTAAGCCCGCTCCCGTGGAGACCGCGAGCCCTCGTTTCCTCAGCTCCTGACGCGGATCTCCACGCGGCCGAAGCGGACTCCCCACCGGCCGGTAGCCCACTTGAGGGCCAGGTTCACCTCCGGCCGTGCGAGGCGAGGACCGCCGTGGTCAGCTCGGCGCGATACCGGGCCTCGTCGAATGCATCCTCGTGGGGGAGCAGATGCAGCGGCGGCGGGGTGGTGGCTAGCAGTGTGTTGACGAGCCCGAGCGGCTCGGGGTAGCTGATGCGCACGGTGCCGGCCGGGAAGCCGTTCTCGCTCTGCCAGAGAGCCAGGTCGTCGCAGAAGCGCTCGTGCTCGGGGAGCCGGATCGAACGGGCCCGGTCTTCCGGCCAGACCTTCCACGCCAGGTTGTACAGTCCGTGGGCGAAGGGCCAGAACAGCTTCTCCAACGGCCCGACGCCCGATTCGGAGACACGCGAGACCGCGTTGACGTAGTTGGACAGCTGGATGGAAGCCTCCTCCGAGTCTTCGTCGAGCAGCGCGAGCAGGTACCTCAACTCCGCCTCGTACAGCTTCGGCTGCTTTCGCTCCAGGTGGCGGTGAGCGCGCACCCGCACCGACGGTGCGAGGTCTTCACGCCCGTGCCAGAGCACCATGACAACGGAGGCCATGGGCGCCCACGTACCGCGGTCCAGGAACTCCTCGGGCAGCAGAAGCGGCACGCGATCGAACATCCCCGCCGCCAAGAGGCGTTTGACCGTGGGGTAGGCGTAGTCGGGGGTGGAGCCGGTCCAGTTCCGGCAGCCCTCGGCGGCGGCGAAGTGGAACAGGGCATCGTTCAGGGCCGGCATGTCCTCAGCCAGAAGCGCGTCGTGCGCGGCCAGCTTCCACGGCACCCGCAGCAGCCCACGCCACGTGTGGACCTGTTGATCTGCCGGCTTGCCGTCGCAGTAGTCGTCGAAGATCTTGCGGCAGGCATCCAGATACGCGGTCACATCCCGGTAGTGGCCTCGACCCTTCGCGCTGTCGTCGGCATAGGCCTTCATGTACTGCTGCCTGTACGTGGCGGTGATCACTGACAACCCCTCGGAATCCTTCTGCGTGAACCCAGTCTCCATCAGGTCTGCTGCCGGAAGCGGCAGGCGGTCACCGCCGTTTCCGTGCGGCGGTGACGAACCCCACGACGGACTCCGGGTCGGCGTCGAAGGCGGCGAGGGGTGCGTAGACGAGCGAGTGCGGAATCCACGTGCCCTTCCGTGCCGCGGTCAGGATCAGGTATCCGTCCGAGACCGCGACACGGTCGTACGCCTCCCACGGGAAGGTGTGGCTCTGGCCGGGGGATGTCGAGGTCCACGCCGTGTCATCGAGAGCGACCCCGACCGTCGAACCGTCGGGAACGCCCGGCTTCAGACCCGCCCGCAAGGAGCGCACCAGCACCAGACGAAGAACGAGCACGAGCAGGAGCAGCGACCCGAGCAGGCCCAGGACGATCCACCCCAGAACGGAACCGGTCCCGATGACGAGCCCGATCGCCACCGCCGCGACGACGGCCAGGGCGGCCAGGAACGGCCAGCGCAGGAACAGCGGGCGCAGGCCCCACACGTAGTCGAAAATCGCGCGACCCTCGCGCGCGGCATCGACCGTCCATCGGCCTCGCACGTGCATCATCCCCCCGGATCCGCCCTGGCGATCAGAGCCACTTCTTGTACTTGAACACCCCGAACAGACCGACGGCGAAGGCGACCATCGCACCGATGGCCATCGGGTAGCCGAAGGCCACTGTAGCCCGGGCATCGCCTCGGCGTTCATGCCGACCAGCTGATCTTCTCGGCCTCGCGGATCGGGTGACGTATGCCGTCCACCGCACTCGGACGAACCGGCGACGCACTTTCGTCCATCAGCACCGACATCCCGCTGCCCCCAAGGGGGACGATCGACTCATGAATCCGTCGCCCGCTTCCGTGCGCCTGCGCGCACCAGGCGAGCCTCGGGTCCTCGGCGTGCTCGGCGGGATGGGGCCGCTCGCCACGGCCCGCTTCTACGACGCGGTGGTTCGAGCGACACCGGCGGGCCACGATCAGGGTCACATTCCGACGGTGATCTGGAGCGATCCGCGGATTCCGGATCGTACGGCCGCGATCCTGGCGGGCGGGCCGTCGCCGGTGCCCGCGATGGTGGATGGCGCCAGAAAGCTCGAAACAGCGGGGGCGGAGATCCTGGCGATCCCGTGCAACACCGCGCATGCTTTCCTGCCAGAACTGCGCGCCTCCACGCGGCTGGTCTGGATCGACATGGTCGGCGAGACGCTGGACCTGGTTGCTCGCAGCGGAGCGGAGCGGGTGGGGGTCCTGGGTACACGCGGCACCAGGGCGGCGGCACTGTACGACGCGGCGGCATCGCGTCGTGGCCTTCGCGTCATGTACCCCTCGGACTGTGACCAGTCCCGGTTGATCGACGAGGCCATCGGGCTCGTGAAGAGCGGACGACGACTCTCCCTGGCCGAGGACCGGGTGGCATCCGCGGCTTCGCGCCTGCACAGGGGCGGCGCCGACGTGCTGGTCGCCGCATGCACGGAACTCCCGCTCGTGCTCGGGCCGGCCTCTCTGCTGACCACAGTGGTGGACTCCCTGGAGTGTCTCGCATCCGCGTGCGTGCGCGCGTGCCTGACATACGTCGCGGGCGGCGACAGCGACCGCGACGACGAAGAGGTCGCATCCGCCATCCTCTGAACGGTGCAGCCTGCCACACCCCCATGCGGTGACAGGCTCCCTCGTGGTCGTCGTCCCGCGAACCTAGCGTCGATAGAGGCGCCGCTCAAGCGCTCTTCCCCGCGCTGAGAAGCGGGGCAGCACACCAACCGATTCGCACCCGGTGTCGCCATGCCGACGCTGTGACAGGAGATGAAAGATGCACAACTCGAACCGACATCGACGGCGCGGGTTCGTGGCCCTGATGGCAGTCGCGTGCCTGGCCGCACCACTCACGGCCTGCACGGTCGGCGTGAAAGCGCCCGAACCCGGCGCGGACATGTCGACGTTCCTCGATGAGATGACCATCCCGGAGCTGCAGCACGCCATGGACGAGGAGGAGCTGGATGCCGAGGCGCTGACACAGGCCTACCTCGACAGGATCGAGAAGCTGAACCCGACCCTCCACGCCATCGTGCAGACCAACCCCGACGCGCTCCACCTCGCGCAGGAGAGCGATGAGCGCCGCCGGTCCGATGAGTCCCGCGGGCCGCTGGAGGGCATCCCTGTGCTGCTGAAGGAGAACATGGACACCGCCGATGCGCAGAGGACCACGGCTGGTTCGACCGCGCTCGCCGGATCGAAGCCGGCGCAGGATGCCTTCCTCGTGCAACGGCTGCGTGAGGCGGGGGCGATCATCCTCGGCAAGACCAACATGTCCGAGTGGGCCAACTTCTACTCGTCGAAGCAGCCGGCCGGGTGGAGCGCCGTGGGTGGGCAGACCCGTAACCCTTACGACAGGGAGCGGACGCCCTGTGGCTCGTCGAGCGGCGCGGCCGTCGCGGCGGCCGCCACGGTCTCGATCGGCACGGACACCGACGGCTCGATCACCTGCCCCGCCGCATCCGCATCGACGGTCGGCGTGAAGCCCACCCTCGGAGTCGTCAGTCGTTCGGGCGTCATTCCCATCACGAGCAAGCACGATTCGCCCGGCCCGATCGCCCGCACCGTGACGGATGCGGCCATCACGCTGCAGGTGATCGCAGGACACGACGATGCAGACGCTGACTCCGTCGATGGGCGTCTTCCCCAGGATCTCGACGACCTCCTCGACCAGGGCGCACTGCACGGCAGTCGCATTGGGGTATGGCGCGAGGGTCATGAGGGCGTCGATGATGAAGCGGACGACGCGTTCGACATGTCTGTCGAGGTGCTGCGTGGCCTGGGCGCGACCGTGATCGAAGGCGCCGACGTGCCCGACATCGAGTCGCTGGTGCCGACGGATCTCCTTCCTGCTGTGCTCACCGAGTTCAAGCACGATCTCAACCGGTATCTGGAGACGACTCCTGGCGATCACCCGCGGAGTCTGACCGAACTCATCGCCTATAACCAGGAGCACGCCGACGTCGAACTGCCGATCCCGCTCGAACAGGACTACTTCGTCATGGCGGACAGGACCGATGGGAACGTCGAGGATCCCGAGTATCGCGCACATCGTGAGATGGTGACCACGCGCGCTCAGGAGAGTGTGGACGATGTCCTGAGGAAGCATGACCTCGACGCGATCGTCACGATCTCCGATCTGCCCGCGGCCTCACTGCAGGCTCAGAAGCCCCCGTCGTTCCAGAGCAGCACGCGCAACACCTCGCTTGCCGGGTATCCGAACATCACTGTGCCGAGTGCCTTCACCGACTCCGGTCTGCCGATCGGGCTCACCTTCATCGGCACACGCCTGAGCGATGCGTCGCTTCTCTCCTTCGCGTACGCGTACGAGCAGGCGACGGGCGCGCGTCGCGCACCGGCGCTGTAGCCCAAGAGAAGGCGTCAGGGGAGGACCGTATGGTCCTCCCCTGACGCCTGGCGATCAGAGCCACTTCTTGTACTTGAACACCCCGAACAGACCGACGGCGAAGGCGACCATCGCACCGATGGCCATCGGGTAGCCGAACGCCCAGTGCAGCTCGGGCATCACATCGAAGTTCATGCCGTACACCGTGCCGACCAGCGTCGGCGCGAAGATGATCGCGGCCCACGAGGAGATCTTCTTGATCTCGTCGTTCTGCGCGAGCCCGGCCTCGGTCTGCCGACGGGCGACGAGCGCGGAGTGCACGGTCAACGCGTTCTCGAGGATCGCGCGGAAGGAGTCGATCTTCTCGTTCACGCGGATCGTGTGGTCGAGCACGTCACGCAGGGAGCGCTGCAGCTCCTCGTCGATGCGGTACTTCTCGGAACCGCGGCGCAGCCACTCCAGCATCCCGTTCAGGGGGTGCACGGCGCGCTGGAAGTTGATGACCTCGCGGGACAGCTCGTAGATGCGGCGGGAGAGAGCGCTGTCGTCGTCGCCGTCGCCGAAGAGCTGGTCCTCGATCTCGTCGATGTCGTTGAGGAGCCCCGCCACGATCGGCTCGTACCCGTCGACGACCTCGTCGAGGATCGCGTACAGCACGGCCTCGGGGCCCATCGCGAGCAGCGCGGGGTTCGCCTCCATGCGGGCGCGCACGGCGGCGAGGTTGGGCGACTCGGCATGCCGGATCGTCACCACGAAGTCGGGGCCGACGAACAGGTGCAGCTCGCCGAACTCGATCGACTCCTGCTCATCGCGGTAGCGCGCGGGGCGCAGTACGGCGAACAGGGTGTCGCCGTAGCGCTCCACCTTCGAGCGCTGGTGCCCGGAGAGCGCATCCTCGACGGCGAGCGGATGCAGGTCGAACTCGCGGGGGCCGACGAACAGGTGCAGCTCGCCGAACTCGATCGACTCCTGCTCATCGCGGTAGCGCGCGGGGYGCAGTACGGCGAACAGGGTGTCGCCGTAGCGCTCCACCTTCGAGCGCTGGTGCCCGGAGAGCGCATCCTCGACGGCGAGCGGATGCAGGTCGAACTCGCGAGCGACGGACGCCACTTCCTCGGGGCTGGGTCGGTACAGGCCGATCCAGGCGATCCCGCCGGCCGCATCCAGCAGCCGGTAGGTCTCGTCCAGGTTCTTAGGGGTCTCCACGCGACGTCCGTGGACGTACACGCCGTTGTCGATGAGCGCCATGATGCGGCTCCGTTCTCGCAGGGGCACGGCGGCAGAGAGCACCGTGCGCGGATTCGTCAGGGGCGGATGACGCCGCCGACGGCTGCGAGGGAGGACGTGCGAAAGCGGACCGGAAGGTCAGCGGCACGGCGGCAGAGAGCACCGTGCGCGGATTCGTCAGGGGCGGATGACGCCGCCGACGGCTGCGAGGGAGGACGTGCGAAAGCGGACCGGAAGGTCAGCGCGTGAACGCAGGGAGTCTCGACGCAGCGAAGGCGGCGTCGTAACTATCACCGGACATCGCCATCACCGCCTTTCGGGACTCTTCGGGGTCGGACGACCCAACGGGTCAGCATACCCGTCGATGCTGGGAACGTGGGGCAGATGCTTCCTTCGACGGAGCTACCGACTGTCGCTGGTGCGCCGGATTCTCTCGGCGGTGGCGAACACGGTGCTGGTCGTCGCCAGTTCGCGGAGGGTGGTGTCGAGTGCGAGGGCAAGTCGGTTGGCCTCTCCCCGCTCGAACCCCAGGTGGTGAATACGCGCCCTGAAGTCGAGCACATCCATCTGCGCATCGTCCAGGACTTGCGCTACGGAACGACCGGTGCGGCGGCGAAACGTTTCGAGCGCCCGCGGATGGAGGAAGACGCAGTTCGCCGTGGCCGGGGATCCGGCTTCGATCGCGTGGGCGCCGCGTCGGCGATGTTCGGTCATGCTCTTCCTCTCGCCTCGAGGGAGTCTCTCCCCTGGTCCTCGTTGTAGAGACCTCGGAGGCCGCCGGGCATGACGCGAAACGCAGTATTCCTGCCTCGACGGTTCTCTTCCCAGATCGGTGCTACGTCGGCGCAGCGCTCGTGTCCTATCTGGTGGACCCTCGCTCCCCAGGGCCCCTGCCTGTGGACGCGGCCAGCGAGTTCCGGCCGTCCGCGTCACGATTCGCCGCTCTACGCGTCATGGAAAGAGAACACGCAATTGATACCGCTCGTCGGAGGGCCCGCCACATGATCTCGACACTCAGCATCTCGAACGACCTCGCTCCCGTTTTCGGGCTCCTCGGGTATACCGGCGTGGTCGTTGCTCTCATCGCGGCGATCGCCGTGGCTGTCGCCGGTTCTGTGGATCACCCTGACGCGGTCGGGATCAGCGCCGGAGTCTGGCTCACGGGAGTTCTGCTGAGCTGCTGTGCGTGCTTCACAGGACATGTGTGGGTGATGGTGCTGGCCGTCGCCGGGCTGCCTGCGGCTGCGCTCGTCGCGCTGGCGAGTCGCATCGTCATCACGCACCTGCGAGGTTCAGCGCAGAGTGCGGGAATGTCGAGGCTGCGAATTCGCTACCGGTGACGGAGGGCGTCGGAGAGTCGAGATCGCCCTCCCGCGTGGAGCGAGCTCAGAGCGTGACGACCTCGCCACCGCGGGAGGCAGAGGCCTGGGCGGCCGTGGCGATCTCGACCGTGCGGATGCCCACGCCGGCGTCGGGCTGCGGCTGCCGGCCCTCGCGCACGGCGTGCACGAACTCGTCGAGCAGCAGCGCGTCGAGGCCGGCGCCCACCGGGCTCCAGGTCTCGCCGTGCGCATCATGCCCGGCGACGCCCTTGGCGAAGGGGCTGACGGTGACGGTGCCGCGCTCGGCGACGACCTGGAGGGTCAGCCCGCCCCAGGTGGCCGAGCTCT
>NZ_LMFN01000005.1:0-2732 GCF_001426835.1 Microbacterium sp. Root1433D1
TCCGGAACTGGCCGGAGGCGGCGCGCTGGTCGACTCCGGAACTGGCCGGAGGCGGCGCGCTGGTCGACCACGTCGTGCACTGCGCCGACCTGCTCGACGAGCTCCTGGGCGAGCGGGCCCAGTCGGTGCGCGCCGTGTCSAACAGCATCCTGCACGCCGAGCGCGAGCTCGAGGTCGAGACCGGCGGACTCGTCTCGATCCGGTACCCGAGCGGCGTCATCGCCACGATCGACTGCTCCTGGAGCTGGCCGATGAGCTCGGCCACCTGGGGCGGGCTGACCCTCCAGGTCGTCGCCGAGCGCGGCACCGTCACCGTCAGCCCCTTCGCCAAGGGCGTCGCCGGGCATGATGCGCACGGCGAGACCTGGAGCCCGGTGGGCGCCGACCTCGACGCGCTGCTGCTCGACGAGTTCGTGCACGCCGTGCGCGAGGGCCGGCAGCCGCAGCCCGACGCCGGCGTGGGCATCCGCACGGTCGAGATCGCCACGGCCGCCCAGGCCTCTGCGGCTCGCGGTGGCGAGGTCGTCACGCTCGCCTAAGTGTAGACAGATCGATTGCCTGAGGCGCCCCACAAATCTCAAGGAATCTGAGATCAAGACTCGTCTTCCAAGATCGGAAGAGCACGGCCAAGGGCGTCGCCGGGCATGATGCGCACGGCGAGACCTGGAGCCCGGTGGGCGCCGGCCTCGACGCGCTGCTGCTCGACGAGTTCGTGCACGCCGTGCGCGAGGGCCGGCAGCCGCAGCCCGACGCCGGCGTGGGCATCCGCACGGTCGAGATCGCCACGGCCGCCCAGGCCTCTGCGGCTCGCGGTGGCGAGGTCGTCACGCTCGCCTAAGTGTAGACAGATCGATTGCCTGAGGCGCCCCACAAATCTCAAGGAATCTGAGATCAAGACTCGTCTTCCAGATCTCACCGAGGGAAAGAAGAAGGTCCGTCGCGATCGCGGCGAATGAGTCCTTCAGCGGTGGATGGATTCAGTTTCGCGAACGGTCAGGATGAGTCAGTCGGCCGCTGCAATTCGGAGACCACAGCGAAGCACCAGAAGGTCACGACGATCGCGGCGAGAACAGCTATGCCCGCAACGACCCATGGGCTTGAGGAGATCGCCTCGTCCGTCAGCAGAAGGACGATCAACGCCGCCTCGGCCAGGGCTAGAACACCCAGGACGACGCGGGACAATCCCCTCGACTGGCCAGGACGCGGCATCAGCCCAATGGTTGACACAAGCAGGACGACAACCAAGATCACAGCCGTCATATGAGCCCCTCGAACGCCTTGTGGGTCCAGGGGAGCCGCCTCGCTCCACCTGGACCCACGCTACCAACTAGTTGGGAACGCAGAAGTACCCGTTCCTCACGATAGATGGGGCGAAAGGCAAAACGCCAGTGACCCAGGTGTGGCCAAAGTAGACACCCCGATTGTTCCAGTTGCAGGCGTTGATCGCAGCTGCACCGAAAGCAAGCAGCGCCCCAGCGAGAGCAATGACGTTCGTGGTCAACGTGCCAACCGCGGGGATGAGCGCAGTGATCCGGCTCGCCAAGAGAGCCGCGCTAGACCCGCCCAGAAGCAGCTTGGTGATCTGGCTGACCACCGTGTTGCTTGCGTACACATTCCATCCCCACCGGAACGTCGGGTCGGCGACAACCGGATAGCTGGTCCCGGGCCCATGCTCCACGTACTGGATCAGTTCGTTGCCAACGACTTCGTACCGAGTCTCGATCTCCGAACCATCTGCATCAGCCGCCCACGGAGCTCCCACATAGCCCACTTCAGCCGTGAAGGACACTTCATTGCCTTCTTCGTCAAGCCCGGTTGCCGTCCTTGACAGCGTGGCGGACCCATCTTCATTAAGGGTGATATCCAGATCCTCAGGCAGCTCGTAGGCGAAGGAAGTAGGTGCACTCGGCCCGTCGATAACTGTGCTCAGCCGAAGACCACCCTCAAGTGTCTGGACGACCGCTTGCACGCCGTCCCCATCAGCTACCACACTCCCGTCATCTGCAACCTCAGTTGCGGCCCCCTGAACAGGCTCCGGGAGACCAACGCTGATCCCAGTCAGGGCTCCCGCCCAATGCCCCGTTGGGGAAACATCAATGGGCATATCGACTGTACGCGGCACGGTGATCTGCGCTGCTTCAGAATCAGCGACAAACACTCCGTCACGAGCCTCGGGCGCAATAATCTCAGCATCTTCGGCGAGGGGGTGATTCTCCACCGCCGCGGCAACGGACTGAGCCGCATCCCCCGCTAAGTCGTCCTCGGCGGCAATAGCGGGAGTTCCCGCCAATACCAGAGAGACGGTTGTCAGCGCTACCAGAGCAACCTTGATCTTCTTCATCTCACATCCATTCAGTTCTAGCCGGCCGCTGCGCAGACAGCGCAACATCAAGACGGTGCAGCAAAAGTGCCGACCACCGCAGGCCTACCGCTGTAGGCTTTTTGGGGGACAAGCTCATGGCCACCGGCCGGTTCGACGAAGGTCCATCAAACGTGCACAAAGGTCGCCATAGAGGTGTCGGGCCGCGCGACGGCAGATTTCCGGTGACAGTTACGACGCCGCCCTCGCTGCGTCGAGACTCCCTGCGTTCACGCGTTGACCTTCCGGTCCGCTTTCGCACGTCCTCCCTCGCAGCCGTCGGCGGCGTCATCCGCCCCTGACGAATCCGCGCACGGTGCTCTCTGCCGCCGTGCCCCTGCGAGAACGGAGCCGCATCATGGCGCTCATCGTC
>NZ_LMFN01000006.1:0-1513 GCF_001426835.1 Microbacterium sp. Root1433D1
GTTGCCGGAGATGCCGTCGTATTTCGATGCGGTGCTCAAGCACGAGACGATCTTCACGGATCATTTCGCGCAGCTCGGCTTCACCCACGACGTCGCCTACCCGTCAGCCGCGTATCCGACCGACCACCCGGCGCTGTTCAACGCCGATCTCCTGCTGCACGACGAAGCCCCGCTCCTGAAGCGTCGCCAGTTCTTCCACTACCCGCCCTATCTCGACCGTCATGCCGTCATCGGTCGGCGCGTGCTCGCCGAGGTGGAGAAGTACGGGTACCCGATGCCCATCCTCTGGCAGAACCTCGCGCGCAACGTCGCTCCGAAGATTCTCAACGCGGATGCGGGAATGCTCGAGGTCCTTCCGCCGGAGGACGTCTCCTTCGACGCGACGAGGCCGTTTCGAATCGCCGTGATCGCTCACATTCCGGACGCGTCGCTGGCTCCGGATCTGCTGGGCGCGATCGCAGAGATCGGGCAGCCCTCGTCCCTGTTCGTCACGACCAACGACGAGGACAGCGCGCGCGTGATCGAGGACATCCTCGACCAGAATCCTTCTGCCGATCGGCTCTCCGCCGTCGTCCGCGTGGTTCCGCGACGCGGACGTGACATGAGTGCGCTCCTGGTCGGCATGCGCGACGTGCTCCTCAGCGACGACTTCGATCTCGTGGTCAAGGTGCACGCGAGGCGACCGAAGACACGCTCCGCGAATGTGGTGCGCTACTTCCATCGGTACCAGACCGAGAACCTCCTCGGCACGGCCGGGTACTTCGCGAATGTGCTCGCGCTCTTCCAGCGCGAGCCGGGTCTGGGCATCGTCATGCCACCGATGATCCACATCGGATACGCCACGCCCGGCAAGGGGTGGGCGCACTACCTGCCCAGGGCGACCGAGGTCGCGAAGCGTCTCGGAATCCAGGTGCCGTTCGACGGCGTCTCTCCTCTGGCGCCCCTCGGCGGCATGTGGATCTGCCGTCCGCAGGCGTTGGCTCCTCTTCTCCAGGCCGACTGGAAGGTCGAGGATTTCGGCAAACCGGCCACCCATCGGAAGGCGGACATGGCGCGCGTGCTCGAGCGTCTGGTCACCTACGGTGCGGGGGAGGCCGGCTACCACACACGAACCGTTCTGAGCCTGGAGCATGCGGGGATCAGCCACGTCTCGATGGAGTACAAGCTGGATCAGCTCGCATCGACGACCCCTGGATACCCGATCGACCAGATCCAGTTCCTGCAGCGATCCGGGTGGATGGGCAAGGGCGGCGCTGTCGCGATGATCCGGATGCACATGAATCTCAACCATCCCGAGGTGATGGAGCGGATGCGGCCCGTGCTCGCTCCGCTCATGCGCGTCGCTCGCGTCAGCGTCGGCGGGCTCCGCCAGGTGCTGCGATCCGGCGCGGGGCTTCTCAAGGGAGGTCGGCGATGAGTCGGGTGCCGGGTGTTTTTCCGGTGGGTGGTCGTCGGCTCGTCGTGTATGTGGTGTTCGACCGGCGTGGTGGTGTGGACGATTATGTTCCGTACG